>JANQQF010000006.1 GCA_028285035.1 Phycisphaerae bacterium | reverse complement strand
TTGTATCATTCGCTTGGGCTCCTTCGGTTTTGGGTTTGTTTCGCAACTACCTTTTTACCGAAGTTGCCCTTTCTGTCAACTTTCGTGATCTACTGAATTTGCTTTTATTCGGGCGACTTTGGGTAATAATGGTACAGATTCTTTATTTTATACAAACTATGAAGGGGCTAAAGCAAATGGATTTCTTGTTTCAGTTTACCATGTTGTAAAGCCTAATCAACCTGCCGACTCACAAATAGCTCGGCTATTTTCGGTGTTAGGCAACCGACAACTTGATTTGCCCATTGCTTTGGATGTTGAGCGAAGAGATGGGCAACATGGGGCTCAAATTGCGGCCAATGTTAAAAGTTGTGCACAAGAGATTGAAGCGAAGACGGGACGGAAACCCATTATCTATACGGCTCGTTGGGTCTGGAGTGAGTTTGGTCTACCTAATAATGCCTTGTCAGAGTATGACCTTTGGGTGGCCAATTATCGGAACAGTGGGCAACCAACAGGATCACCAGTATTACCTCCGCCTTGGCAAAACAAATCCTGGCGTTTTTGGCAATATTCAGAATCAGGGAATGTGCCAGGGATTAATACAAATACAACTGACTTGAATGTATTTGATGGTGACTTCGAGGCTTTGAAACAATATGCTGCCTCACCTATAGTTATCATCGATCCGCCGCCCCCGATCAATGAGGCGGAAGTTGTTAATCACGGACCGAAATCCCTAGAAGCTCGATCCCTCGTTTCTAATCTAAATAGTCGTTCTGGGCCTAGTGTTAATTATTCATCCGTAGGAACCTTACAGCTAGGTCAGGAAATCTCGATTGTTGATATCGCAGGTAAAAATGTTTGGCTTGAATCTAAACCGGGTGAATGGTCTGCTTTGGTCTACGAGGGTGTACAGTATATGACCAAAACGACTGTTGAAGGGAGAGAGGGGGTATATTTCAAGGTTACAGTTCCGGAACTTAATATTCGTAGCGGGCCAGGCATTAATTACACAGCGGTTGGTAAATTGCAACAAGGCAATATTATCGGGGTTTCTGACATTAGCGGATCTGATGTGTGGGTGGCTTCAGCCTCAGATAAATGGTGCGCCTTAGCCTATCAAGGTATACCCTTAATGGATATGAGCACGAGCATGACTAATCTCTTACCTAAACTTGTTTGTCTCTTACGAGAAGGTGATGATGGAGAGTATGTAAAAGCGTTACAGAGGGTGCTCAAAGCACAAGACTTTTTTCAAGGAAGTGTCAGCGGTAATTTTGGGCCAAAGACTAAGGAAGCTGTTGAAAAGTTTCAACGTAAAGCCAATATTACAGTTGATGGTGTGGTGGGTCCTGAAACCTGGCAGGCTTTAGGCGGGACAGTTTCAGCTAATATCCGGGAGAATCAGGATTGTTCTACAGTTGTAGTTGGCGATGCTGCTACCATCCGTCGTCAGCAATTAGCCGATTTAGCCGAACAGGAAGGAGCTAAACGTCTCGTCTATTCCGTTCATGGTGAGGCCGAGAAGTATCTGGCTCGGTTACGGCCTGCCTTAGGATTTCCAAGAGGCCGTTATGAATGGTGTGCAGCTTTTGTATTTTGGTGTGCCGAACAGGTTGGCTTCACCATCCCTGAGAAACCCGCTGGATTTTGGGCGACGATGGCTTTAGTTGAGTCGTGGAAGCATTGGGCCGTTCAGGAAGGGTATTGGCATCCCTTTGGCTCTACATTATTGAAACGGGGTGATATTATCGTGTTTGAATGGTATGATGGTGACGCTGCCTTAGATCATATTGGAATTGCATTAGGACATACCCCTGGTAGTGTTACCATTCAAACTGCCGAAGGCAATGCCAGTAATCGTACGGGACTCCTAACCCGTCCAACTAGAAATGTGCCTGGATTTATTAGGATTACTAAATCTGAATAAATCTAGATAAAATCATAAACACTGTTGGTTGCTAGAATAAAGAAGATTGTATGTTTGAGATAGATGACGATTACGGTCTTGCTGTAATCGTCATCTTAAGCCTCATTCTATGGATGAAACCGGCTTCTTAAAGGGCAGGCGATCTTCAAAAGTATCAGCCCAAATTGAGGTATCAAGCAGCCTCACCAGCAAAGATGACTGATGTTTCTGCCCCACCTGCATCCAATCTTTCCCATACCCTCCTCATATACTCCTTCGTAATTGATCCTATTTCTCCTTTTCTAGCATTAAGGCAACCGGTTCTAATCGATGTCTCAAATGTTAAGTTGCCAAGGTACATTACTTAATCACTAAGGGTAAATAAATTTTTGTCTGATTTGGAGCTGTATAGCCAAGTACAATCAATGAAGCCTCATCCATTGTTAGACCGACGTAACTGCTGAGCGGCCCTAAGCGGGCCAATTCTGCATCAATGATCTGTTGTAGTTCGGGGCTGGCCACTTGTGAGAGGTTAAACAGAAATCCGCTTGCGGCCGCGACTTGTTCGGTAGTAATCACAGCACTGTCTCCTTGTCCATCGACCAGCGCTTGTAGATGAGGCTGCCACAGTTCAAACACACCCAACCCCTGATCGAAGAGAGCATTGTCTTCCAAAATTAACGTTTGCAATTCGGCATCGTGGGTATAGTATAAATCAATGTAATGTTGACCACTGGCTGTTGTGTCCATAATCTCATCGCGGAGACGATAATAGGTGGGGACATCCAGAATGAAATTAGCAGCCTGCCGTAATAGGGTTGTCGTGCTTAATGCAGAACAAAGTAATTCTTCTACAAAACAATTGGCTCGAATACAGACATGATAGTATATTCTGCCCCGATCTTGATTATCTCGTAAATCTGGGTCAATCTCATCACCCCTAACCTGAGCTTCAAGCTGAAAAAGGGTCATATACTCTGTCGTGTTTGCCCATCCACCGACAGAAAATGTCTGACTTTCACCAGGGGGCAATGCCCCTAAATGGCAAGATGTTGCAGTCGTACAGATGGGAAACAAAGTTAAGTTTTCGAGAGGGAGGTCACTTATATCCGACACCTCGACCCAAACATTAGTTGCCACTTCATCGGTATGATTTGTCACCGTGACCTTAAAGTCCACATATTGTTGGGGTTCATCGATTTTTGGCACGATAAAAGGATTTTCTCCAGTAATCTGTACGGATAACCCAACCCCAGGGCGGTCAAGTTGATTCAACCAAATCGTACGTGGCCCCTCCAAATTTGCCAGAACAATGTCTGGCAATTTATCGTCATCAACATCGCCCACAGCCACGGCAAAGCTGCGTGAACTTTGCAGGATTTGGGCCAAACTGAAGGTACCACCCTCATTCAACCACACCTGATCGCCGTTGTTTCCATAATCCCAGACCGCAATGATAACATCCAGATCACCATCAAGGTCTACATCATTCAGCACAACCTCTTGGGTATTGCCCGTCGAAATCGTTTGGCCTGGATTAAAGCTGTTGAAGCCATTATTGAGGCCGATTAAATCCTCCCCGGCGGTAGCAATGTAGAGATCAGGCAAAGAGTCGCCATCAAGCAGCCCAGCTACCAAATCGGTCACGACCACACCCGGTTCAAAGGGCAGGGTCACACCGACCTGAAAGGTGCCCCCCTCATTTATCCATAGTTGGATTGCCTGCCCTCCGTTTATTATCGTGGCTACATCCAGATCATTATCCTGATCAAAATCGGCCAACGTCGCCGCCGTGCCGCCCGTCGTTGCCAGCGTTTGCCCGGTTAAAAATATTCCAACTTGGCCCCCTTGTGCCCCGCCCTGATTGACCCGAATGTAAGTTTTTTGGTCAGTGACAAAAAGAATATCTAGATCACCATCATTGTCGAGATCGCCCAACTCAACCCCGACTGTTCTATCCAACTGGCTATCAGGTAGGGCCATAATTACAAAATTTCCTAGGCCTGTGTTGTAGTTAATCGTGTCATAATCACCTTGTTCATTGGCCGTGACCACGTCCAAATAACCATCATTGTCCATATCACCCACAGTTACATCAAATGTGATCGAATTAATCAGTTCGGCGTCAATTGACGTGTTGCTTAAGCCAAAATGGACCTTGTTATGACTCCCAGCCAACCCCACATAAAGGTCCTGACGGCCATCATTATTAAAATCACCCAACGCCAAGGCATTGGCTCCTGGGCCATTAATGCCCCCATACAATCTAAATATATCTGTGGCTTGTGCCCGTATTTCGGCTGGCTGTCCTGATAACGAGGTCCACAGCCATAGGCTAGTTAAAACGAGCCAGCCCCATCTTCGAAGTCGTTTCCGATGAAACATTGTACACTCCTCTCAAAATAACCCTCACCTCAGGCCAATGTCATACATTGAGCCGAGGTGAGGGTTGTGTATCGACCCTAGTTACTGCCTTGTAAAGGTTACGCCATTGCTGTCACAATATGAGCCGAGTGCTTAAATGAGACAGAGCCATCAACGGCCACGAATGGCTGTAAGGCTTGCTCTGCTTCCTCAAGCAATTGCTTAAATTGCCCGTCATCAATCATATCGGCCAGCGTCCAGCCTTTGATATCAGTGAAGACCCAAGCTTGGATCGAGGCAAATTGGGCCAAACCGTCGACAGAAGCGATCTCAGCTTGGGGAATGCCAGCTTCAGTGAAAACTTGCTGCAGCAGTTGGGTATCACCTAAATTGTAGGGTGCCCGTAACCCGTTGGCCGCTTCATCGCCAAAGAGCCGTTGTAGTAACTCAACCATCGCTGCATAGCCTGGGGTATTTTCAATGCTATCCCAGACTGCTACAGCCAATTTCCCACCCGGTTTCAGGACGCGTAGCATCTCTTGGAGAGCAGCCTGTCGATTTTCAAAGAACATCAGGCCAAATTGACTGACGACAGTGTCAAAACTGTTGTCCTCAAATGGTAGATTTTCCGCTGGACCGTGCCGCCAAGTGATGTGTGGTGCTTTCTGCTCGGCCACGGCCAACATCCCCTCGTTGATGTCCAAACCAACCGCCTGTCCCCCTAAACCAACCCGGTCAGCGACTGTTCGAGTTAACACGCCTGTGCCACAGGCAACATCAAGCACCCGCTGCCCAGGGTGCAAATTAGCAGCATCAGCCACCCGGTCTGCCCATTCTTGAAACAAGGCCGGCACAAAGAAGTCTTCATAAATTTCAGCTGCGCTGGTATTGACCTGCCCTCGGTCGCTGTCGCTCATTGTCTCAGCCTCATTTTCAATTTCATTTGTTGCATTTTGTGTTGCGATTGTCATTTGGTTTAATCTCCTTTGTAAATGGATTCTCTATTGATTAATTGATTTAGTTTACAAGAATGAACTCAAGTATGTATCTCGATCATATCAAACCAGACTAAGATGGGCACCCGCCAAATGATAGGGTTGGGGGATGGGTTTTGGGAATGATAGGGTTGAGTTCATCTTCTTTGTTGTTTCAACATTAAGTAACATTTTTAGCTTATCTTTGGTTTGACTATAATTTGAGCTGACTTAGAATGATTAAACCAGATTTGGTGGGATACTGGGTATCCGTGTTGGGATACAGCGGGGGATACTCTTGAGCATAAAGGACACTATGGCAGCTGTAACCTCATTTGGCGATTGGATTCGACAGCAACGTAAAGCCCTGAAATTAACTCAGGCGGCTTTAGCCGAGCAGGTCGGCTGTGCGGTAGTCACGATCAAAAAGATCGAGCAGGAACTCCGTCGACCCTCGGCGGAAATGGCTGAGCTTCTGGCCGATCATTTGGCCATTTCCTCTACAGATCGCCCCAAATTTTTAGCAATGGCTCGGGGACAGATGCTTGAGGCCAGCCCTGCCGTCAAAACAATCGCCCTGCCCCCATTTTTACAAAATCCGGAACGACCCGTCGCTCGCTTTGTGCCCCGCTCTGCGGAGCTGGATCACCTACAAAATCAATTACAACAGGCGTTGACTGGGCAAGTTCAACTCTGTTTTATTCGGGGTGAGGCGGGCCGAGGCAAAACCTCCTTGATGCAAGCCTTTGCCCAGCAAGCCCAAATCGCCAACCCAGACCTAATTGTGGCGGGAGGCATGTGTTCAGCTCACGTGGGACAAGGTGATCCGTTTTTGCCTATTCGCGACCTATTTGATCTGCTCACCGGTGATGTTGAGGCTCATTGGCAGGCCCAAACCCTGGCTCTTGATCAAGCCCGTCGCTTATGGCGGTTTATGCCAGCGGTGGCGCAGACGTTACTTGATGAGGGGGAAGACCTATTTGGTATTCTTATCTCCCCAAATGCCCTCTATAATCGTCTCAACACTTATAGCTCAACCCATTTCCGGGGGCTTGATCGTTTGCGACAGATTAGCCAACAGCCATCACCCCCCCGTTTGGATCAAACTCAGGCTCAGTTGTTTGAGCAGATTACACGGGTGTTTGCCATACTCTCTCGTGCTAAACCCCTCCTACTGTTGTTGGATGATCTGCAATGGATCGATGAAACCTCTTTAGCCCTACTGTTCCATCTAAGTCGTCGGCTGATGGGCCAGCGGGTGATGATTGTCGGGACTTATCGTGGTAATGAGATCACCGATACCCACCCCTTACGCACGACCCTGACTGAGTTGATCCGTCGTTTTGGTGATATTGAGCTAGATTTAGAAGGCAATGACGTTCAACAAGACCGCCTCTTTTTTGAGGCTTTGGTTGATCAGGAAGCTCCGCAATTAGATGATGACTTTAGAGCCCAACTCTTTGATTTGACCGATGGCCACCCCCTATTCACGGTTGAATTGTTACGTCATTTACAAAATAAGAGGTATCTTGTCCGTGATGAGCAGGGCACTTGGGTTCAAAAGCAGCCAATTCAGTTTGAAACCCTACCCGCGCGAATCGATGCTGTGATTAGCCAACGTATTCATCAACTTGAGCCGAAGTTGCAGGAAATCCTGCGTGTAGCCTCGGTGGAAGGGGAGCAATTTACAGCCCAGGTGGTGGCTGCAACGTTGGATATTGACGAACGAACTCTCTTGAGTCAACTAACTCATCTCGCTCAACAGCATGGGATTGTGCAAGAGTACAATTATGAACGGGTGGATCAGCGATATGTGAGCCGTTATCAATTTCGTCACGCGCTTTTTCCACAATATCTATATAACAGCTTGGGGCAGGGTGAGCGTCGGTTGCTGCATCACGCGACCGCCCAGCATCTTGAGCAACTGGTAGGTCGTCAACTTGAACAGTTTGCCGTAACGCTGGCCTACCACTACGGCGAGGCCGATGATACAAGCAATATGGCGAAATATCATCAAATCGCGGGCGATCAATCTCGGTTAGCCAGCGCCTTATCCGAAGCAATGACTCACTATGAAACGGCGCTAACGGGTTGGCCTCCTGATGATCTGGCGGGCCGAGCGGATGTGCTTTGTAAGTTGGCTGACTGCCTGCGCACCGTGGGGAGACAAGTAGATGCTCTCCCGTTGCTCAATGAAGCCAATCGGCTATTCACTAACTTGGATAACCCCCTTCGAACAGGTGAAACGCTCCGGCTGACCGGACGATTGTATTGGGAACTTGGTGAGGGAAAAACCGGGTTAGACTATTACCAGAGAGCCTTAACCTTGCTGGAAACCTGCCCAGAAAGCGTGGAGTTGGCCGAAACGATGAGTGCGATGGGCCGAATGCACATGCTCGCCTCAGAGAATGAACAAGCTGTACAGTGGTGTCAGCGGGCCATAGATTTGGCAGAGCGTTTAGGGGCTGAGTCTGTGGTCGTTCACGCCAACAACGCCTTGGGGCCATCATTGGTCCTTTTGAGTCAGGTCAATCAAGGGCTGGCCTTACTCCGTCAAAATATTAAACAGGCGAAGGCCCTCAAGTTGAACTATGAAGTGTGTTGTGGCTATGTAAACCTGGACTCGATGTTGGTCACACGTGGACAGTATGATGAACGTCCGGCCTTGCTCAATGAATTTCTGAGCTATGCTCACGAAATTCATGCCAGACACTATATCGGCACCGCCTTAACCTTGTTGAGTGAAAATGCCTGGCACATTGGTCAATGGCGTCAGGCTCTACAACATCATCAAGAGCTACAGGCCTGGGATAAAGATTACCCCCTTGTCCCCGTCGTAAAACTGTCGGCAGATGCGCTCAGCGGCCTGATTTATAATGATTTGAATCAACCTGAGCGAGCTTATCAAATATTAGCTCAGGAGCTTGAGCGGGCCAGAGATATCGATGAGTTGCTCTTAACCTTGCCAATTTTGAGCCAGATGGCCCGCGCCACCGCAGCCTTAGGACGTCCTCAAGAAACAGTTGGGTTGATTAAGGAGGTGATCAATCTTGTGGATCGGACCCCGACGGGCGAGTTGAGCGATTTACTACTCATCCCCCATCATTGGCTTCTCAATCAATCGAATGGTAATGGTCAACGTTTAGCAGATAAAATTCAAGGCTATCTGGAACGGTTTGATCAAATGACCGAGATTCCGCTCACCAACACTATTTTGCGTGAAGCCCAAGGGACCGCCGCCCTACACGCCCAAGACATTGACAAAGCCCTGTTCTGTTTTGAGCAGGCGGCGGCTGGTTGGCACAGTCTAAATCGTCCCTATGATCAACTCCGGGCGCTACGTTTTCTGGCCCAAACCTTGCAACAGGCAGGTGAGGGGCAAAAATCAGAGGACATCTTGGAACAGGCCCAAGGGTTAGTTGAAATGCTGGCCGCTCAAATCGATGATCCAAATTTACAAGATTCATTTCTAAATCAATAGCCATCGATAACGTCACCTCTTCATTGTTTGCATACTGCTTAAACGACCCCACGGACGCTCAACAAATTGAACCGATGGCTTTTGGGCAGGAATGGGTTTTGTTACATAGTCGGTCATTTTATCTCCTTTGGGCGACTATGTAATGACTTAACTATGGTAACAACTGCAGTGCTCTGGCTTTAGCGGCGGCTTCCGTTCGATTTTTTACCTGAAGCTTGCTGTAAATTTGGCTGGCATACCATTTGACCGAGCCGATGGCCAAGACTAAGTCTTCGCTAATTTGCCGATTAGATCGCCCAGCAGCCATCAGTTGAAGCACTTCTAATTCCCGCTCGGTGAGGGGATCGAGCAGGGGGTGAGCTGGGGGTGACTTTGCAGGAGGAGATTGGCTGGGAATCACAGCGAGGCTCTGTTCCATTTTTGTCAGTGTTAACTCAAAATCAGCCTCGGGTTTCTCAGACGATGCCTCGGAAATCGCCTCTGACTGATATTGGCTGAGCATTTGAACCGCACGATCTTTGGTTTCCTGATCGCTGGCCGGGTAGTCACGAATAAACAACAAAAATTCCAGAGCTGTTTCCGATAGACCTACTTTAAGGAGAAATTCGTTAATGCTGATGAACATAGAATAAATGAGGGGCAAGAATTGGATATTCCTGGCGATGGTTAAAGCCTGTTGAAAATGTTCGATAGCTGTTGGGTAATCTTCTAATGCGCAGGCTGTTTGCCCCAGCCCATTGAGCGCGGTGGCGGCACCCCCACGGTCATTGTTCTCTTGAAAAATTGGCAGACTCTGCTGGTATCGTTGTTGAGCTTCCAGAAAATTCCCCTGTCGGATCGCCATTTCGCCCAAAAGATTGAGGGCCACGGCCATCCCCACCGGGTCGTCAAATGCCGCCCGGATTTGATAACTCTCTTGAAAATGTTGCTCTGCTTCGGCATAATCGCCCATTGCTCGGGCGACGTTGCCCCACTCATTGAGACAATAGGCTAAGAACCAACGATTCCCCACCCGTTCAGACACTTCGCTCGCTTGTTGGGCGTGTTGTCGCGCCGCCGCATAGTCACCCTGAGCCAGCCACGCACTGGTCAAGACATAGTGAGCAAAGGCCAGGTTTTGCTGATGATTGCGGGCTTCATTTGCCTGTTGCGATGCTTCCCCCAGTCTGATCGCCTTGTCAAAATCACCTCGGATCGTGGCCAGAATAGACAGCGGTGGCAGCGGGTCTGTTCCCGAATGGTTCAGCGGCACGGCTTCCCAGCGGTCAAGCAATGCCTGACTCTGGATCAACGCTGCCTGAGCGGCCTCGAAGTTGCCCATTGGGATGTTCATCCAGCCTATTCTTACCAACACATTAGCCAGAACCAACTCTGTCTGCTTGGTCGGTGATTGTGCCATCAGAACCTCTTTGGCTTGCGCAAAGGTGTTGGCCGCCTCCAGATAACGGCTTTGATAGTAACAAAAAACCATAAAGGTTTGGGTCAACTTTTGGATAGCTGACACCTGACCGTGTTGTATGGTCCACTGCCAAGCCGCCCGTACATTTTCCAACTCAGCTTCAATTTCGCGCAGAGCTCCACGCTGATCACCGCTTTCGAGAGGGTGGGCAAGCTGATAGAGAAACTCGGCATAATAGTCACAATGTGCTTGATATGCACTTTTGATACTGTCAGCATCAGCCTGTAACTGCTCTTGTCCATATTGCCGCAATAGTTCATGAATTTGATACCGATCATTCGCTTCACGCCGTAACAGTGATTTGTCGACAAGGATGGCCAGATCTGCCAAAGTTGCCCCAGCCACTTGTTCTGCTGCCTTTCGTTGGAAGCCTCCGCGAAAGACGGATAACCGTTTGAAAACGGTCTGTTCTCGTTCACTGAGCAATTGCCAAGAGGTATCGAAAACAGCTGCCATACTGCGATGGCGTTCTGGAACATTGCGCAGGGGTGTAACCAAAAAATCGAGGCTACGTTGAATTTCGGTAGCGATGGCTTGGCAACTGAGTGTTTTAGTCCATGAGGCAGCCAATTCGACTGCCAAAGGGATACCTTCCACCAGACGGCAAATTTGTAAAACATCCTCGGCCTGATTATCAAGCGAAAAATTGGGCCGAACTTGGCGGGCGCGTGAGGTAAAGAGTTGAACAGCACTATTAGGATTGTGTGCCTCGGAAAGAACAGGAAGTCCCTGTAATGAATAGAGCCACTCTTCTTGTAAATTGAGCACCTCACGTGAGGTGACCAGCAATTTAAGATGAGGGGCTGTTGCCAAAATATCTAGCAGGACAGCCGGACCATATTGCTCAATCAACTGCTCAAAGTTGTCGAGCACCAATAGGATGTTTTTATCGCTCAGGTAGTTCAGCACTTGGGCCAAGGGGTCTTGATGACCGCTGAGAGAGAAATCCACAGCCTCAGCAATGGCGGAAACCAAGAATTCTCGATCATAGATGCCTTGTAGGGGGGCAAAGTAGACACCTTGTTTAAACCTATCGGTTAAAGACGTCGCAATCTGTATCGATAACCGTGTCTTGCCGATTCCCCCAGGCCCGACGATGGTCAGGAGACGACAGGCCGAGTCGAGGAGTAGTTTTGTGGTTTGCGAAAGCTCGACAGATCTACCGACAAAAGTTGTTGATGGGTTTGGTAGATGACTTTGTTGTGTGTTCATAGGCTGGTCTTGGGGAACTTTGATCAATCGGTAAAATCACTGAAGCCAAGCCCATTATACGGAATTCAATGAGGATGCCAAAAAGTTTTGAGATTTCAAGGGCGCTTGACATCAATATTAACCTCACCTAAAATCCTCGCATAAAAGCACGGGAAAGAGAGGTAAGGGTTTATGACCAGTAAGCCTCCCAAAATTACCGAAGCTGATATTGAGCAGATGACTACTGAAAAGAGCTTTAAACGGGGGCGTAGCTACTACCTTAGCGGAGCACTGTTTGATCCTGTTAGACAAGGCTCGGAAATTCGAGGATATTGCGAGGGCAGTAGTTACGAGCCATATCGCGTCTCGGCTGAGTTGGGAAGTACAGGTGTTGTCAATTGTCATTGTACCTGTCCCTATGACTGGGGTGGTATTTGTAAGCATCTTGTCGCATTATTACTCACCTGGGTTTACAAATCCGATACTTTTCAGGCCATCGCACCATTGGATGAGATGTTGACCGAGCGTAGCCAAGAGGAATTGATCCTGATTATCAAGCAGATGCTTAAACGGGAGCCTGACTTGATGCGGCTATTAGAGTTACCCCTACAACCTGATCGCAACACCCCACTCGACCTTGAAGCGTTTCGCCGCCAGATTAATTATGCTGTGCGTCAAAATGATTACGATGATTACTACAGTAGCCGGACTGTCGCCAAGGAATTAGAAACGGTGGTAGAGATGGCTGACCAATTTCAGGAGGGCGGTGATTGGCCCAATGCAGGGAATTTGTACGCCCTGATGTTGGCAGAAATCGTGCCGCAATATGAGGAGCTTTATGATAATGATGGCGATGTAGCCATTATCTTGCAAAACTGTGCCGAAGGGCTACAGCACTGTTTTGATGGAGCTAGTTCGCTGGATGAGTCGACCCGCCGTCATTGGCTTAACGTACTGCTAGAGGCTGAGTTTAAAGATATCCAAATGGGCGGCATTGATCTCGCCTACCCCGCCGCCGATGTGTTGGTGGCGCGGGCGAATGAGACGGAGTGGGCTTGGATCGAGGCTCGTATCCAAAAAGCGATTGTATCGTTCAATAACCCTTACTCCGATTGGGGGAAAGAAGCTTTGATCGGTATTTTGGCCCAACGACTAGAACTAACTGGTCAAACTGATAAAATGAATGATCTGATTTTGGAGACAGGCACCCCACGCCAACGGGTCTTTCTGCTAGTGGAGCGAGAGCGTTTTGACGAGGCTCTGGAGATCGCCCGAACACATTTTGCGCCCTACCCCGGTTTAGTCATCGAATTTGCTAATGCGTTGGTGGCGGCTGGGGCGGATGAGACGGCTATCAACTTTATGACTAGCTTACCAAGTAGCCGTAAAGAGATAAGTTATTTGGATTGGCTGGCTGAACAGGCCCAGAAGAAAGGTAAATTGGCTGATGCTCTCGGCTGGTGGCGAAAAAGCCTGAGTCAAAATCCTACCTTCCAAACCTATCAAAAAATCCGAGATATAGCCCAACAGATGGACCAATGGGAACCAACACGTCTCACACTTTTGGATGAGCTGGCTGAACAGGCGCTTTGGCATATTTTGATCGATATTTTTCTGGATGAGCATGATGTCGGATCAGCGTTGGATTTGTTACCCAAGGTGAAAGGTTGGTTTAGTCGAGATTATGGTCTGCGGGTGGCACGGGCAGCGGAGAAAAGTTATCCTGGGGCAGCGGTTCAAATTTACAGTCAGCGCATTGATGAACTCATCGAGGCCAGAGGACGAGATAATTATCGTGATGCCGCCCAATATTTGAAACGAGTTCGTCAGATTTATAAAGATGAGCAAAAGCTATCAATTTGGCAGGACTATATTGGTGTCATTCGGCAGGAAAATCGGCATTTGCGGGCGCTGCAGGATGAGCTGAATAAGGCGAAGTTGTAAGAGAATGTGTTGATAATGTAGATTGAAACCTATGCTAAAGAATCAAATAAGCTTCTTTGAGGATTAACAAAATAATTGGCACGTAGCTCTGACAGAATCTACCCCTAGATCATCAGGTCAGTTGAGGCAATGGCCCTCCCCCACCCGCTTCGCGGGCACCCCCTCCCAACTTTGAGAGGGGGAAGCTTAGCCCCTCTCCCAAAATTTGGGGAGGGGCTATAGGTATGTTGACTATTTCATTAACTTTCAACAAGCTTATTTTCTATCCTAGCAACAGAATTCATTCTGTCATCTCCTAAATTACGGAAACTCAATAAACTTTGACGGCAAAACATCAACCAAATAGACGTTGTCCTCACCGCCCGAGGGGGTGCCAAAGACAACGCCAGCCTCGTAAGCCGCTTTAGCCCGAATTTGCAGAACGACGGGCTGGTCATCACGACGTTGTCCCACTTTGACAGCCATATCAGGCTCAGCGGCTAGGTGGACGTATTGCCGTGACATTGATTTTAGACCATCCCGCCGAATGGCTTCCAGGGCGCGGCGAGGGGTGCCATGATATAAAATTTCGGGAGGGATAACGGGAGGGTAGTTAGGTCGAGCCGCTTGGCTGTGTCCATAACGGGCACGGATTAACTCGCCCTCAACTTCAAAGCGTTGTTTGTCTGAGGTTTCGACGATATGTTGAACTTCGGTCTCTCCAATCCAGGCCCATTTTTGTCGTTTAGTGATTCCTTCTATCAAATCTGTGAGTGGAACCCAACCGTTTTCATCTAAAGTCAATTGAAAGGCTGCTGGATCGTGTCGTAGGGCCACACTCATCAGTTTACTTAATCGAACAATATCATTCTTTTTCATTGACTACTTTCCTAAGGCTGCAATCATTTTTTCGATTGTAGCCTGCTTCTGCTCAATTTCGACCTGTGTTTGATTGATTTTTTGATCGATTCTGGTCAACTCTTCTTCACTTTCAGTGAGTTGCTTAACGTATCGCCCCCGCAGACGGCCCTCTTCTCCACTATTTGACAACACCTGCATATTTTTCTGGGCTTGCTCCTGGCTCTGGTAAATCTTGGCGCGTCGACTTTCCTGCCCCTTGATGACACCTTCTAGGCGGCCAACTTCAGCCCAGGCATCGAGTAGTGACTTTAGTTCATTATGAGTACGTTGATCCAAAAATTTGTTAGCTAAATAATTTTGTAAATTTTTGTATGATAAATTTCGCAGCGATTCTTGGCGAGTTCGCAAGTATCGTTCTTGGACCACAAACTCAGACATTTTTCCGGCGGAGACTTGGACTTGGTAGCGATAGGTCTCCAAAGTTTTTTCAGCAGGTTCAGGGGTATCAAAGACAGTGTATGACCCATAAATCGGATGTTCGATCAAGACTGATTTTTCATCAGGCGTACGATTATCTACGGCGTAGGTTGTCTGACGGATTTCGTAGGTATCGCGTAATAAATAGCCATTGTTGACCCGTAAGGCGTGTAATTCTGAGCTAGTCTTGAGATTTTCTTTGATATGGATGCCTAATTCAACGGCATAGGAAATGACAGCTTCGGCTTGGCTGGCGGTGAATGGCAACACTGCCTCGCCCACATATTCACCACGCTCCAATACCGTGACAGGCCCACGCTCCAAGGTTAAGCTGGTGCTATTTTCAAAACGAATCGTTGCTACCGGATGGGTGGGCATTTTGCTTCCGTTATAAATCAAATCTTTTTTGAAGCCAAGCGTACTGCTCACAATCGGGACCATCGCAGATTGTCCACGTCCGACTGTGACCGGGACGCTGACATTATATTGGAACAATTCCCCCATTGCTTCGCCCGTTGCGGTACTTTGTACAGACTCACTCATTTCCCCTGTTGAAGCTGATCGTGTGTGGCCCCCTCGGGCCATTTTTGGGGCAGGTGCCGCCCGGGTCATGGGCTCCATCTCCATAGCATCCATCATTGCAAAACTTTCTTCCTCTTCGACGACGGCTCCAAACATAACCGGAGCCGCAGCCGTCCGGTCTTCTTCTTCAACCACAGGGCGGCTGGGGGTGTAGGGCGTATAGAGATCATAAACAAATGAAATAGGCATTCCGGCGGTTAAAGATAAGGAGATGTCGGTCAAATCTTCTTCAAGCCGATTATCAAAAATGCCCCACCCTTGCAACAGGGCCTTGGGGTCATCAATGGTTGGATCATCTGTCACAAAGCGATAGCTCACGCGCCAAGTTGGGGCGGGGGCGATATAGCTCACCTCTAAATCGTGTTCACCTTCACTCAGCCGAATAGTGATTGACCGATGTGTTTCCTGTCCCAAGGCTGTTTGTAGAAAGAAGCGAAGATCACCGGCAGCCGTTTCATCCTGTAATTCCACCCCTTCAACCCGACTAATTGGAATTGTGATCACAGCTTCAGAGTCTTGTCTCAAGATTGATACCAACGAGTCTTTTAATGGCGCCTCTTCATCTTCGTCTAAACCAACCAATGTCCCGGTTTCATTGCTACCATCGGCGATCATCAGTTGTACCGAACGTCCTCGTAAAGCGACCAATAAATCACGCATACTGCGTTCATCATCAAGAATAACTGACGAGCCAGCCAATCGTTCAGCCTGACTTTGTGGGGTGTCATAATCAACGCCTCGCACCTGTCCGGCACCATAGTCAATAACGGTCAGACTTTTGAGCAGGTCATCCATCTCCTCGCGTCTAAACGTCAATTTGACAGCTTCACCCGATAAAACGCCACGTCGCCGGAAATAGCCAACGCCGTGTTTATAAAGAGTCATATGCACAATTGGTAATTGGCTCATCATTAAATCCTTCTTTAAATTGTGTGTGGTTACAGTCTCAGGTATGACAGCTCAGCCCAAGCTATTGTTCCTGCTCAATAAACGATTGAACTGCAGCAATAATCTCAGGAACTGAGGCCATTTTTTGATGGACATCCATTGTTGCCAAAGGCAATACACAAGCCCCCCATTCTGTTAATGTATTTACACTTTGTTTAAATTGGGGATGATTAGCAAGCGGGGTATTTAGGGCGGGGGCTATCACCAACGGCCACTCTGCGCCAATCGCTTCAGCAATCAATGAATGAGCCAGTGTATCAGCAATGCCCTGGCTCATTTTGTTCATCGTATTAAATGTGGCTGGGGCAACTAAGGTTAAGCCGGGCGCTCGATTTGGAAATAAGGCGGGGTCAAAATAACTGTCAATTAAGGTGTGCCCCGGCTGCTTTTTGAGATGAAAATGGCTGATTACACGCTGGGCGTTTTCGGTCATCAATGTATAAATTGGGAGATCAAACTGCCTGAGGCCAGTGATGAGCTCTGGAACGTGACGCACTGCCTCTGATCCCGAAATGATATGATAAATGACCTCAATTTTCTGCTTCATCAGGATCCTCTTGCAATACAACAAAGATAGAACGAGCTGCTTGATAACCTAAATTATAGGGCTTATTATCAACATTAAAGGTCAATGGACCATTAAAGGGGGCAACCTCAGTCAAAGTCAATTCCGTACCAGGGTACAGCCCTAAATTGCCTAGATAACGCAGAAGCTCTGGATCGGTGTCATCGACCTCCACGATTCGGACCTGATCACCAACCTCCATATCCACGAGGTTGCCGCTGTTGTGTCGAATAACATCGCCATTGCGAGATGGAATGGGGGCACCGTGCGGGTCAAATTGAGGATCGCCTAAGGCTGCAGCCATTCGTTCTTCTAAATCCTCACTAATGACGTGTTCGAGTTTTTCGGCTTCCTCGTGCACGCGGTCCCAGGGAACGCCCAAGGCTTCAGCCAAATATAATTCGATTAATCGATGATGTCGGACAATTTCGAGGGCCAACTTTTTTCCGGTTGGGGTAAATTTAACCCCTTGATAGGGCTCGTAATTGACCATATTTAGCTCGGCCAATTTTTTGCACATATTGGTTACTGAGGCGGGAGAAATATTTAAATATTCAGCCAACATCGACGTCGGAACCTGTTTACCTTTGTCCTGGAGCTTGTAAATCGCTTTGAGATAGTCTTCCATTGCCTGACTGATGGTGGCGCGGTCCAAATTTTCACCTCATTTTTTGTGCTAAATTGTGAAGAAATGGGGGTTATGGTTGCTCATTGAGTGTATCTCACATAGAGTGATGTGTCAAACGAAAAGAAATACCTCCCGCCGTAAAATTTGGTTGACTTTCACCCTCTTCTATGCTATCCTGCCCGCAATTTTAAAATCGAGCAGGGCCTGAGCGCCCGATGAAAAACGAGGAAAATATGTCTGATAAACCTGTTATTAATTTTACACGTGGTGTTCCCGCGACTGAATCTTTTCCTGTCAGTAAGATGCAAGCGGCCTCTGAAACGGCGCTTGGTAAAGATGGCACAACCATCTTGCAATATGGTAAATCATTAGGGTTTGTGCCGTTACGAGAATGGTTGGCTGAATGGCGTGGTGTGTCGGTCGATCAAGTCTTAACGGCAAACGGGTCTCTCCAAATTGTTGAGTTCCTCTTGTATCATATGATCAAGCCGGGAGATGTCGTCTTCACGGAAATTCCATCTTACGACCGTACCTTGACTCTGTTGCGTCGGCATCAGGCTAAGATTGTGGGGATCCCACTTGAGGCCGACGGTCCAAATATTGAGGCGCTTGAAGCGGCCCTCAAAGAGCATACCCCCAAATTCTTCTATGTGATCCCAGATTTTCAGAATCCATCGGGGGCAACCTGTTCTTTGGAAAAACGCCAGAAATTGGTTGAGTTAGCCGAGAAGCACGGCTTCTATCTGTTAGAGGATGCACCCTATCGACCGCTACGCTATCGTGGTGAAGAACAACCAGCCCTATTTGACCTAAATCCGAATTGTACGTTGCAAATGCTTTCTTTTAGCAAGTTGATCGGACCTGGCCCTCGGGTTGGAATGGTTTATGGAGATGCGGAGTTGTTGCAAAAGGTGGCTAAAATCGCTGAAGATACTTACATTACCCCAAGTCTGCTGGCCCATGGCATTGTTTATGAATTCTGCAATGCTGGGGAATTACCGGGACAAATTGAAAGCCTGAAGAAACTCTATGCACCACGTCTACAGGCGTGTTTAGATGCCTTGGATGCGCACTTGCCTGACTCTAATCCCACCCGTCCCGATGGTGGCTTTTTCTTGTCGTTGACGTTGCCTGAAGGTACGACAACGACCCAAGTGATGGAGAAAGCAAAGGCCCACAATCTTAATCTAGCCAGTGGGCAAGCCTTCTTCCCTGATGGGGGTGGAGAACGTTTCCTTCGATTGCCATATTGTGCCTTAACGCCTGACCAAATTAATGATGGGGTTGAGCGTTTGGCGGCGGCTGTTGAGGACGCGCTCAACGGTTAAGTAAACGGCAAGAAGTTCTGGGAAATAAGATTTTAGAGTTGGGTTTAAACAGCCTGAAATTGAGCAAATTTTGCCGTTTACTTTCCAAATTTGGTGCGAAATTGGTGATATTGAAGCGAGTTTCGATTTTTGAGTAATCCTTTACTTCCTAAAACTTTCTACCAAATACTTAATGATAAAAAATGCGCTCAGAAATTTCCGAGCGCATTTTTGTTTTATCAATTTGTAGTTTGTAAATCAAAGTGTAGAAAGTATCTCTATTCATTCCCCTTCAACCATCCCAAAATACCATTAAAAATATCTGACACTTCTCGTGATCGATCTTCCCCCATCTCTTGCAAATCAGCTTGAACTTGTTGTCGCATCCGAGGTTCTGGATCATTTAAGACATCAACCAAGGCTTCCACTGCCTGTTTACGAATATTCTGCTTTAGATCACTGCGTTTACAAATCATCCCTAAAACTTTAGCCGTTTCTAGGCGCGACTCGATATCCCGATCATTTAATAAAATCTCCCACAAAATATCAAATGCTTTCTTATTCAGCATATTTAGCTGACGTAAAGCATTTTCCCGTTTTCGTCGATTATCTAAATCCCCAACTAAAATTCGCAATGTATCACGCAATTGACGAGCTTGTGATATCCGAACATCATCGGTTCGTTGTACAACGGCTTGTTGTCTGGCCTGCGTCGATTTTTGGCGTGACGCGTGCAATTGTTTGAACGGTGCCCCACAATTATCACAGTGGGTTGACTCAATCGTATTTTCGGTATGACACCGAATGCAATCAATTTTGAGACGGGTGCCACAAATGCGGCAGAAGCGTTTATCTCGTGAATTCACCGCCCGACATTTTGGGCAGGTGATTTTCATATCAGGTTTATCAGAGAGCGGGGCCGTTGATAATTTTTTGATGGGTGGTGTTACAGCATCCTGCACCGGCTCGGAAACGGCGGCCTGAGATTTTTGTTCTGGCGTCTCCCCCAATGCTATGTCCATATCCGGCCAAGCAGTAGGGTCAACTGCCTGAATAAAGGCATTTGTGAATGTGCCAGCCGTTGCATAACGATCATCAGGTGATTTTGCCATCGCTTGTACCATCACTTGATGACATCGTCTAGGTAAGTTTGGATTGAGGACCAGAATATTAGGCACAGGTTCCGTAATATGCTTAAGAATATAGCCAATGGCGTTATCGGCTTGATAAGGCAAACGTCCTGTTAACATTTGAAAGAGAAGGACACCTAAAGCATAAATATCACTGCGTCCATCAAGCGTGTCGCCATTCGCCTGTTCGGGGCTTAGATAAGCGGGCGTGCCAATGACCACCCCACCACTCGTTAATTTAGTACTTGCCCCTTGTGAAATTTTGGCGATACCAAAATCGGTTATAAATACATCCCCTCGATGATCAAAAAGGAGGTTATCTGGCTTTAAATCACGATGAATGACTCCTTGACGGTGGGCTTCGTCGAGAGCTGGGCCAATCCGATTGATAATGGAGATGACCTCTTTGAGCGGCATTGGCTCGTCAGTCAAGCGTTCAGTAAGAGAGCCACCCCCCAAATAGCGCATAACTAAGTAGGGCTGGCTATCTTCTTCTCCAACATCATAGACAGGGACAATCGCTGGATGCTCAAGCTGCCCCACTGTTCGGGCTTCTCGCTGAAACCGTGCCCGAAACGTTGGATCGTGTAAAAATTCTCGAGGCAAAATCTTGATAGCAACATCGCGTTGAAAGGTGGGATCATGGGCGAGGTAAACGGTAGCCATGCCCCCACGACCTAGTTCTGATTTTATTTCGTAACGTCCGATTTTTTGCCGCATCATCAAATAAATTGTACCATTCCCTGAACAATAGGTAAAATAATTGGGAACACCTTCCTACTATTTTTAGGCCTAAAGTCATATCTTCAAACGCTTGATATTTAGCAAAAAAAGATACATTGACCTTGTTACGCAATCCGCTTATAATGAGGGCGGATATGTTTCTTTGGGAGAACAATACAGTTGGCACCAATTTATATTTTGCGAAGTATTCCCCTCTTTAAAAATTTGAGCAATGAAGATCTACGTCACATTGCCAATCGCCTAACCAAGGTCAGTTACAAAAAAGGGGATTTCATCTTTAGAGAAGATGAGGTCGGCGATACAATGTATCTGGTTGAGTCAGGCCAAGTTGGCGTTGTTGGGCGGGATGCCGGTGATATTGCTCATTTGGGGCCGGGTAGTTTTGTCGGTGAAATCTCATTGCTCTTGGCTCAACCTCGTACAGCCAGCCTCCAGGTGATGATTGATGCTGAACTATGGGCATTAAAGAAGAACGACTTTGAGGAATTGTTGTCAACCCGTCCAGCCATTGGCTTGGAAATGATGAAGGAGTTGAGCCAACGATTGGTGTCAACGACTCGCGGTACCCGTCGTCACGTCAAGCGGCAAATCACAGCGCTTGTTACCAATCGTGACCTCGAAGAAACGGCTGCCTGGGGTGGCTTTGAGTTGGCTGAAGCACTGCATGATTATTTTAATAATGATATCGGTATTCTTCCCTTGCCAGGGACAGCACATCCTCCCAAAACCGTGGCTGATAAAGGCATCATGGTGCTGGACAATGACCATTTAGATGAGGCCTATCTCCCTCGCATCTTAAGCCATCAAGTTGAAAAATATAAACACGTCATTCTCCTGGTACCTGATCGAGCCGAAGAACTCAATAAAAAAGCGGTGTCTTTGTCTGATACAGTTGTTGTGATTGGGCAACCGAGCCGCTGGCTGGGCACTTGTACTCAAAAGCAGGATGTGTGGACGACCAAAGGGGTGGATCTTGATGAACCTGGGCGAATTGCCCGTCGATTAACGAACCGAACCATTGGTTTGGCTTTATCAAGTGGTGGTTCACGGGGCTTGGCTCACCTGGGTGTGTTTAAGGTCTTGATGGAGGAAAACATTCCGATTGATATGGTGGCGGGCACCAGTGCAGGCGGCCTGTTTGGTAGTTTCTTTGCTGCAAGTTGGCCTTGGAAACGATATGAAGAATTAGTTGTTGATATGCAGTCCGCTAATCGTTTTCCAAACTGGGATTTTAATATCCCGCCCAGAACAGGCATTTTAAAGGGGCGTAAAGCACTGAAAATTATTGAGCGCTGGGTTGATGATAAAAATTTTGAGGAACTAGACCTACCTCTTTATATTATTGCTGCTGATATTCTTACAGGGGATGAGGTAATCTTTAATACGGGATCACTAGCTCAAGCCATTCGAGCCAGTTTAAGTATCCCAGTGATGGTTGAACCCTGGCACTATCGCAATCGATACTTTGTTGATGGCGGGATCGTCAATCCCTTACCTGCTAACATTTTACGTCACCAAGGGGCAGATATCGTGATCGCATCCAGTGTCATCCAACCCTTGCGCGACTCTTTTAGCGGACGCCGCGATAAAACGCCAAGTATTTTCCAAATTGTCTTCAATATCTTTAGTTCAATGGAGGCTGAAGTTGTTAGCAAACAGCTCCCCTTCGTTGACATCTTGATTCATCATAAAGTCTCGGCTGAGCACACCCTCGATTTTAGTCAGGTTCAAGATATTGTTAAGTTAGGGGAAGAGTCAGCGCGAAATATGATTCCCGCAATCAAAGAAGCGATTGCCAAGCCGCTAGATTTATAAAAACTGTAGTGTAAAGCAAAAAGGGCGTAGATCAACTGATCTACGCCCTTTTTGCTTTCTTTTGGAAACCTTAGTCTAGGGGACAATTTCCAGGCCCATCTGTTGAAAATGGCGGTCAAATGTAAAAATTCGTTTGAGCTTTAACCTTTGGGCCAACGCAAATAAGGAACAATCGACATAACTCCACGCTTTATCATCGTACCGCTCGAAAATTTCCCAAGTGTCTCGTTTATCCTGGTCTGTCATCATCACCGGATAGAACGCTTTACTCGCCCTCAAATGTTGTCCAAAGGAAATCGCATAAGTAGGTCCCAAGCGAGCTTTGGTTAAGTTCATCGTCTCGATAAAGACATACTCTGTTAAAATTGGCTTTACTCGGCCAGCGACTGATTTGAAGTAACTCACCGCCTGAAGGTGATGGTCATCTCTCACATAATTAAGCGCGTGCAAGGCACTGGTATCAATCAATATTGTACTCATCCGACTCCTCGGCCACTTTTAGCTGCAATGCGGGTTTGCTAGCTGGCTCGACGCGCTCTCCATAAAGATATTTATCCACATTCACACTAACATCCGTGGGGCCATTTATTTCGTGCCCAACCCCAATAGCCTGCCAGATTGGGTCCTCGTTTAGTATCACCTGCTGTCTATCTTGAATAATTTCATCAAGCAGCAACCTGAGCACAGCTGACATGCTTTTTTCTCGACTAAAGGCCTCTGATTTCAGAAATTCATATTGTGTTTGGGTTAATGAAATTTGTAATCGATGCATGACATCACCTCCGCACTACTATAGCTGGAATCTTAACATATATCTAAAGTGATGTCAATAGTGAATGATTTGCGATTTTACATCACTTGGTCAATCATTGAAGAATGAATAAATATAATCTTCCGCCATCAATATCTTGTAAATGGGCTGGTGATGTATTGTTCAACCATTGCATCAATACCTCTTCTGAGGGTGAAGTTACAGCTGCGTTGGCATCGTAAACCCAGAGGACGTCCGTTTGGCTGCGAATATTGTTCAGTTGAACCATCGTTCGTTCTTCCACTGAAGAATCAGGTGGGTCGTAATCGTCCAACATCGACAACGAATAGGTCTGACGTAAGTACGGGTAAAACCAATCATAAACACTGTGGTCATTGAGTAGAAGTGCGCCAGTGACGGTTTCACCCTGTAGGCGCTCAATCGTTGCCGCATAAGGGCTTTGATTTTTTCGCTGTGTGAAGTAGCTCTGGCCCAACTGTTGCCCCGCCGGAATTGCCCCAATTAGCAAAAGGGCGACAAAAATCGTAATCCCCCAAGACCGTGCTCGTTCAACTTGCGGCGTGACCAATTGTGGCCAGATTAAGAGTAAGAACTCAATGGCTAACACGAGGAATAGAAAGGTGCGAATAATAACGACTGTAGCTAAAAGCCACCGATCCTCAGGAAAGATAATGAAGAAGAAATTGGCCTCAATAATGTTGCCCAAGCTTAAAATCATCGCATAAATCACGCCACGCAGGTTGGGTAATAATAAGGCCGTGAAAAATAGAGGCCAGCCGAGCCATTGGGGACTATACCCCTTAGACCAAATCAAAAATAAACAAAGCGTAAACCCTGCAAATGCTACAGTGTTGCGAGGACGATGCCAATCTAACTTGCGGGAGTAGAAGAAGGCATAGACTAGAGCGAACAATCCAGTCACCAGCAACCAAGGAATCTGAGTTGGCGGAGCATCGCCGGGAGTCCAGCTAAGATCCCGCATATCAAGGGGGATGATACCATACTCATAATTGTTATCAATCAAGGCCCATACCGTTTCCCAAGGCTGGCGCGCCCCGGTGATCAGTTGAGGACCAAAGATCAGATCAGGGTTCATTTGGTAGAAGGGGAGCGCGATGACAATTACAGTTCCGACAAAGATAGCAAAATAGAGAATACTCCGAAGTAGATCGAATGGAAACGTGATCAGCGGTTTATCTGACTGGGATAACGAGAATTTTCCTTGTGAAAAAGAAAGGGCATAGCGTCGTTGTGACAACAATTGAATGGCAATTGGCGTTAAGATCAGAGGTATGAGCTTGATCATAAAGCCGATGCCTGTAAATAGCGCGCTTAAATAGGGGCGTTTTTGCAACAGGAGATAGAGGCTCAACAGAAAGAAAAAGAGCGGATAACTCTCAAACCAACCCGTTAACGTATAAACGGGCACAAATAACCCCGCATAAATCCAACAGGGACGCAGCGCACGGCTGGATAGTGAGATTGGCTCATTGGGCTGATTAACATCAGCGTTGGTGTCTGAGTCATCATCAAATAGTTTCAGGCCAAAGAGATAGAGCAAAATAAAGTTGCCGATTTCAAATAACAGGAAGAACCCGCCGAGGAGTAAGGTGAACCATAGATTGGCATGCTCCCAAGGGGGGATTAGTACACTCAGTTGATAGAACGCGATCATCACCACGGGAAAAAGCGGTGGGTAGGTTGTCCACAAATTGTCGTAGGGGTAGTAGCCTTGTCGGGTTAGCTCGGCTAGCCCACGATACCAATAAAAATCGGAGAAATCGAGGACGAGGCCCCCTGGGCGAAAGGCGGCTAGGGTCAAAATTCGAAACACAACAAACAAAATTAAGAGTAGAAAAAAGTCCGTGTGTTTTTGATAGATATTTTGAATTCGATTAATCATGATACATTCAATCTAAATATCAAGAGGCCGAAATATCATTTCGGCCTCTTGATCCATGCTAAAAGCTAACTATCCTTCAACAGCAGTTGCTGAAGAAACTGGGGGAGAGTCGATCATTTCTTTCCCTAAATCAGTTTGATTAAGTTCAATCATCCGAGCAAATCCAAAGAGATACGTCACTAAAGCGCTCATTGGGATCAGCGTCCACATACTGACCAAGCGTAGTAAGACCGCAGCTAAAGCAGCATCTCCACGATTAATACCAAGCCCCGCCAGGATTGCAGCGACCGCCACCTCAAATTGACCTATTGCACCCGGTGTGATGGGTACGGCTGAGATCAAATCAGCCACCATCATGCTAAAAATACTCACACCAAGGGGAATGGCGCTGGCGATACTGACCAAGGAAAAATGGAGGAGCAAGGCGTCGCCTAGCCAGATATAGAGGCTTTCCAGGAATACGATCATCAAAGTCGCGGGGTGTTTTCCTAAAGCCCGAACCGCATTGATCATCGAAAAACCAAAGTCTAGTATCTTATGGTAAATTGCCCAGACTCTGCCAAATACTCCCGACGAAGCTAATCCATCAGAATTTTCGGCGGACCAAAATAGGGGATGCCGTAACCATTTTTCTATTGTGGGGATGGTGAATAAGGCGAGCAAACCAATTAGTAGCAGGCCACTGGTAATCCATATCAATTGAAGATAGTCTGCCGGGATACGCCCTTGCAAGGCCCAATAACTACCTAAAATGGTGAGCACCAAAATTGAACACACATCAAGGGCCCGCTCAGTAGCGATTGAGGCCACCCCTTGGGCGATGGGGACTTTGTGATCTTGTCGTAGAAAGGCAACCCGGCCCACATCACCCAATCGGGCGGGCAGAATGGCACTCACAAAAAGGCCTGCAATCATCAGCGAGGAGGTGTAGATTAAAGAAGGGGACCAACCCATTGTTTTGAGAATGCGATGCCAGCGGGTGCCCCGCACAATGATGGTCGAGTAGAAGATTACGACTACAAATGCCATCCACCCCCAATTTACTCGCTCCAATTCAGCGCTAATGTCATCGATACCTGCTAGATACAGCAAGGCAAAAATCGTGAGAACGGTTAGGACGAGTAAAATGAGGAGGCGGCGGAACTTTTTCATTTTCTATTTGGGCATGACATCGGCTTGATACCAATGCCACAGATTGGTCAAGCCATCGACAACGGCTGTTTTTGGCTCATAGTCAAGCAGCTTGCGAGCTTTGTCGATATTGGCAAAGGTGATTTTGGGTTCACTCGCCGGAGCAGGTGGGGTAGAAAGGACAGCATCTTTTCCAGCCAACTCTTCAATGATATTGACAAAATCGGCCATCAAAATCGGCTCGCCTCGCCCTAAATTGATCAGCTGATAGCCTAAGGGGCGTTCTAATGCAGCGATAATCCCACTGACAATATCTTCCACATAGGTCCAATCCCGTTTCATCTGCCCAGCATCAAATAGCTTGATTTCTTCTCCCTTTACAATCCGATCAGTCACCATAAACGGCATCATATCAGGACGGCCTTTTGGCCCATAAACGCTGAAGAAGCGAAGGGCGGTAAAGTTCATCTGATGCAAATTATGGTAGGTGTATCCCATAATTTCACAGGCTTTTTTACTGGCGGGATAAGGGGCGAGACTATAGTTACACGGGTCTTCTTCGGTAAAGGGAAGTTGTTTGGTGTGCCCGTAGACGGAAGAGGTTGAGGCAAAAACAAAGATATCGGTTCCTACAGCACGGGCCGCTTCCAGAAGATTAACCGTGCCCATGATGTTGACTTCGGTGTAGAGTTTTGCTCGACCAATCGAGTATCGAACCCCCCCGTATGCCCCTAGGTGAGCGACGGACTCGGGTTTGTGATCGGCAAAAATTTGATCGATGGTCGCGTCATCACGGATGTCAACTTCATACAAAGAGAGGTTCGGATGTGCTTTGAAACTGAGCACATTGGCTCGTTTACGGGCGGGATCGTAGTAATCGTTGAAATTATCGATGGCTACAACCTGTTTGCCTTGCTTCAAGAGGGTTTCGGTTAGATGGCTCCCGATAAAACCTGCGGCTCCAGTTACCAGGACTGTCATGTTGGACTCCTTCGGAAATAGTTTGGATGTGTCAACTTACCACTACCAATGTACCCATCTCTCTCCAGAATGTAAAATTAAGGGATTTGTTTCGCCTATTTTGAAACGGTGCCGACGACATATCGATGATGTGCCCAGATTGTCTTCAATTGCCACGGGACTGGCGCGTGATCAAGCCAGGCATAACGCATCACCCGGTCGCGTAGGTCAGGTTCTTGCCCCAAATAATAGGCCATGGTGCTCCAGGTCCAATTATCGCCGGTGAATTGGGAGTCCAACTTCTCGCTCTTAATGCCCAGCCGTTTTAGCACCTCAGCCGCAGGCATTACTGTATCTGGCCACGGGGGAACGTCCAAAACCCCTTCATCGACAAATTGAAGACCGTTGTTGCGTAAGGTCTGCTTGATCCGGCCCATTTGCACCCACTTTTCATCAATCGTCGGGAAGAAATCACGATCGATGACGTATTTTCTTAAGAGGTAGCCGACCTGAATGTTGTTGGGCATCGCTACAAAGACCAGCTTGCGTGAGACGCGAACAAGTTCTTTTAAGAGTGCCTCTGCATTGGGCAAATACCACAACCCAGCCCATTCCCAGGCCAGGTCAAAGGTATTATCGGCAAAGGGTAATTGCGTAAAATCATAGTGACGGATAAAGGTGGCCGGGAGGTTGAGGGCTTGCCAAATATTGGCCACACCCTCCAACCGTTCGGCATTACTATCAACGAGGGTGACCTTGCAGCCGCGTTCAGCTAACCGAACGGAGTTGATCCCGCTCACCCCAGCCATACCATATAAAGGGGCCTCCAGAACGGTTTGTATTTGATACTGGTCGACCAATTCGTCCAGATAATCATTTAATACAAACCGCTCATAGACGACCCCTAACCCTTCATTCCAATCCGTCAGATATTTTTTCCAGACGGGTTCGGTTTGTTGTGTCAAGGAGGTTTACTCCATTACTGAAATATCGACCGAGGGGCGAAGCTCGGCACAAACAGCCAACACCTGATGGATGTCATTGTCCATAAAATTGTCAAACAACGCCTCATCCACTTGAACGCCTTCATCTAATACGGTGAATGTTTGCTGACGTATGATGTAATCAAAACGTGGGGCCCATTTTCGAGAGCCAAGTCGAGCTGTCGTTGAGCAGTTATCCACCATGTGAGCCACACCTTTGAAATCCATGTATGGATTGAGCGAGTCAACCGCTTCGATGATCGATTCGTTGGCGATTTCGGAGAAGGGGTGGCCATTGGCTTTGAGCAAATCAACTTGAGCTGTCATCGCAGCCACGTAGACCCCAGCCGTTACTGGATGGAGTGGAATATTGTCAGGATCACGCTTGGCACGAACGTCTGTCCCAATTTTCCACATCTCGGTGCCATCAATTTTGCCCATTGGGTATTTATCAAATCGCTCATTCGCGGCAATCACGCTGTTGATTTCATTACCAGAAGAGACTTCATAGTAAATCTCGCTCATAATGTCATAAGCAGGATGATAGGCGGCAGAGTAAGCTAAACGGAACGTTTCTTGGTCTTTCGCATCCAATGCCTCATAAACCGCTTTCATCCCCTTCTTGGAAATGAGCTTACTAATCGGCCCAGTGATGGACTCAACGGAGTTGATGAAGGCTTGTTCTTTGCTTGCGCCGTGGCGGACAAACCAATCGTAAAGGCTTTCCACAATACCGTGGACCGCACCGAGCAAAATAGCGCGTTCGCCAAAGATGTCAGATTTGTATTCAGACACGAGAGTGGTGGCGAACGTAAAGGGTGACCCTAAAGCGACAGACCAACCGATGGCCTGATCGGTCGCTTTGCCATCGATATCCTGGTGGATGGCAAAACTGGCGTTGATTCCGGCTCCATTGACCTCTTTCCCTTGCACATATAGACGGCGCACTGATGGCCCCATCCCTTTCGGGCAAACCCCAACCACGTTGATGTTGTCTGGCACCGATTCCCCAATGCTATCGAGATAGCCGATGAGAAAACCGTGCGACAGGCCGAGCGTTGCCCCTGGCTTCAAGGCTTCGAAGACCTTTTTGTAGGTCTTGGCCTGGGCCCCATCGGCAATCAACAACAGCACCATATCCGACTCGGCAATGACCTCATACATTTCACCCAAGGTGCCATTCTCACGAGTAAAGCCCACCGCCTCGGCTGAGGGCACAGATTTCGAGCCTTCACGCAAGCCAACCTTAACTTTAATATCCGTGCCTTCTAACGAATCGCGCAAGTTCTGGGCTTGAGCTGGCCCCTGCGAGGCCCAACCAATCACCCCAATCTGCTTAATGCCTTCAAATGCTTTTGGTAAAAGCGGAAAAAGATGACGTCCCCCGCGAACAATGTACTCCTCAGTATCGCCCAGGACGATTTTTTCTTTTTCAAAAACTTTGGTATCAAAATCTAACGTCATGACCCTTCTCTCTAATTACATTAAAATTTTGCTAGGTATCGTTTCGTGATACCCCATATGTCGACGACAGATTGTACTAAACTGTCCTTGTTGGGGCAAACCTGACTTGGTTGGGGTGTATCTCGTACACTTAGAGATGATTTTTAGGGGTAATTAGAGATGAAATAGGGAGGACGGGTAATAAAGACGAATGTTATAAAAGTAAATTTACAGCGTTTCGAATTTTCTGAGCCAAGGGTGAGTAAAGAAAAGTGTTTTGCAGATCTGGGTCCTGTAGTTGCTGAGCTAAATCCTCAACGATAGCCCATCCTTTTTGAAAAATTGGTTTGGCTCGCTGTATCTCATCCATTTCGGTCAGAGCTTGACCTAATCCATTCAAAGCACGTGCTTGGTCATATGGCCGACTCAAAGTTTGCCATAGTTCGGCTGCTTGCTCGAACTGTTCAGTGGCGGTTTGAACATCACCCTGGGCTAATGCGAGGGCTGCTCGGCCTTCACTAATGGCAGCAGCGGTTTCGGTTGTTTGAAACTGGGCGTCGATCTGTTCCAGTTGAGCTAGGCTGCATTGTTTTAAGGCCACGGCCCTTGCCGTTGTTTGGCTAGACAACCATTCACAAGCAAACAATAACGACGGGATGCTACCGACATGACTGGAAGGGGCGTGTTCAATGAGGTTTAGAAATTCTTGAATTAGGTCGTGAGATGCTTCAACTGTCTCTTCAGTAGCTAATGCCCTAGCCAATTGCCCCAAATGGGGGACAGTGGTTTGAACTTCATTAAGGTTACGAGCCGTGGTGAGCTCTGTTTCTAATTCTTGTTGACTCATTTGCGGTTGATTAAGATCGCTGTACATCTGGCCTAACAAGGTGCTGGCCCACACCTTTGGCACCGTATCTGGTAAAAATGCCTCGCGCCAGGCCAGAATTTGCTGTCGTCTCTCTAAGGCCCGGTCCCACTGCCCAACTACCCAATCTAGTTTTGTCAATCGAGCCAGAGCTACACCCTCAAACATGGCTGTATTCATTTGCTTGGCATAATCTAACAACCTTTTAAATAAGGCATATGAGTCGCTATAACGGCCCCGCCACATCAGACCTTCAGCCAAGTTAACATAGGCCCGACAAGTATCATGAGGCAAGTTCAAAGCCAAGGCCCGATCCAAACTGTCCTGCAATAATTTCAACCCTCGTTCTACATCCGCTGCCTCATTGAGGGTTAGGGCTGTACCAATATTGTTGAGCGCGTGGATAGCTACTGTCTCTGCCTGCAGCCGCTCAGCGATGGCTAGGGCTCGTTCTCCCCAGAGTACGGCTTGTTGGCTTTCAGAGGCAAGCATGTGCATTTGGGAAATTGAGCTAAGAACCATTGCCAGCTCAATAGTTTCCGGCCTCTGTTCGAGGAGGGTCAGGGCTTGATGATAATGTTGTAGTGAAATTTCACGTTGACCCTGCTCCCAATAGGCTCGGCCCATAATTCGTTGAATCGTTCCGGCCTCAACGGTATTGCCTAGTGTGCCAGAAAGTTGATAGGCTTCTTCAAGAATAGCCAGTGCTGTGGTCGTTTGGCCGGTAATGAGCAAGCACTCCCCCAAATTACACTGGATCTTGACTTGTCCAACGTGATCAGTAGTAGGCCAGCGGGCTAAAGCGGCCCGATAGTCGCGAATAGCTTCGACGATGGCCCCTAACCGTCGAGCTTGATCTCCAGCTTGGACCAAATAGGTGGCGGCCTGTGCATCATCGCCAGCCAGTCTGTAGTGATGGGCCAATTGCGGCACAATTTCAGATAAATTGTCGGCATACAGCGCCACTAAAGCTTCGGCCACCTGTCGGTGATACAGCCGTCGCTCACCCTGGCTCAATTGCTCATAAAGGTACTGCTGAAAGAGGGCATGTCTAAATTGATAGCGATTGAGATGATGGTCGCCTGCCTTTATTTCACTATGTTCATGGGTGAGACGATGAATTTGTTCTAACTGGCGGGTGAGCGTTCGCAGCACTTTGTGCTCTGTCAGGCCTAGAACGTGAGCCAGCACCTGAACGGTAAAAATCTCACCCTCAACCCCAGCCACAAGCAACATCTCTTGAAGTGGTTCATCCAGGCGACGAATGCGTTGTTCAATGACCGCCTCCACTCGCGCCGGCAGCCGATCATCGATCTCTGTCTCTCCCTCAACCCAATGCCCTGTCTCATCTTGAATCAGTTGCCCCCGTTCCTGCATATCTCTCAATAGCTCAACAGTAAAAAGAGGATGCCCTTTTGTATGCCACAAAAGTCGTTCTCGAAATGAGGTATCCAGATGATTAGGCTCACTGTCTAGTATTGAGTCGATAAAGGCTCGCCGCTCCGCCGGGATGAATTGTCCCAAATCAAGCTGAATATCCCCATAAGTAAGCTTAAATTCGTTGACAATCGGTTGCAAGGGGTGTTGAGCCATTTTATCGGAGCCGTCGATGATGCGCCCCACGGCTACTTCGCTGGGCCGATAAGCACCTATTAGTAGAATTCGGCTACCCGTGAGTCGACGCCCTAGATGAAACAGTAAACTTGCAGATGCATCATCAACCCACTGCAAATCATCCAGTAATAACAGAAGAGGGTGTTGCGCCGCCACTTGTTTTAGAATCAGGGCAACTTGGTTTAGCAGTTGACTTTGCTCTAAAACTTTGCTGCTATCGGATTGGGGGGTAATCAACTTTTCGAGCTGAGCAAGCCAGCCGCTGTTTGGCGAAGTATGAGCTGACAGTCGGCGAAGCAGAGGGGGACCAGGTATGAGACTATCGATTAAGCTAGGGCCATATTCAATCAGGGTTTGAATCGTATGAGGCACGGCCTCCCACAATCGTAAAACTTGGGTTCGTGAAATATGCCCTGTTGCCCAACGGGCGGCTAAATCTCCAGTGAGTTGGCCCAACATATCCCGGAAAGGCAAATAAGGATCACCCACCCCAGCTTGGGCATTACAACTTCCCTGTACTGTCAAAAGATCAGGATGAGTCTGGTGAACACGGCGGGCAAACTCATTGAGAAGCGTCGTTTTCCCGCGTCCTGCTTCACCGATAAGAAAAACAATCTGCCCATTTCCGGTCAGGGCTGTGTTGAGATAACCCTCAAGTTGATTTAGCTCTCGCTCATGACCAAATACCTGTGGCCTATTGGGTGGATTAGGGTCAGGTCGTTGGTGCAAAAAATCAGGCGGAAGCAATACCGTTTGGGTCGGCAGAGCTGGCACAAATTGCCCTCGAGCCATTTGAATAAATTTGTCTCGATCTGTTTCGGGAATAGTCAGGCTATCAGCGAGTAGTTCGGCCATCTCGCGGGAAGGGCGTCGCTCTTCTTGCTCAATCTTCTTGATGGTCACAACGGCACACCCGACCTGCCTTGCCAAAGCTGCTTGAGTCAAATCAAGTGCTTTTCGTCGTCGTCGCACCCAATCACCAAATGAAGTGATTTCATTCATTGAATGTTTCCCACAGAACTGACGCAAAACGTTGATTGAGCCTGTCGAAAATAGCGTTTTGCGATATAAAAGGTCTGGTTTTGACAAGCTCAACCGACATTTTCCCTGTATTCTGCGTAAGCCCTGTCCCAATATTATTTGCGCTGTATCCCTTTGTGTATCCCTAAAGAATACCCGCACTCTGTGGATATTTGTTTTAATAACCGTAACAAACATTAACTATTATATTCTGTGAAAGATGAGGTGCAAAATGAAAAAAGGATTCAAACAATTATTAGCAGAAGCGAATGAGGCTGTGGTGACCTACACGCCTATCGAAGCGATGGCTTATCTAAATGACGATGATGTTGTTTTTGTCGATACCCGTGATGCTACAGAGTTAGCCCGAGACGGTAAGATCCCGGGCGCAATCCACGCTTCACGAGGGATGCTTGAGTTTTTGGTTGACCCGGAAAGCCCCTATCACAATCCAATTTTCGCCTCTGGTAAGAAGATTTTGTTCTACTGTGCCAGTGGTGGTCGCTCGGCCTTTGCTGCGCAGCGCGTACAGGAGATGGGGCTGGAGCCAGTGGCTCATATGAGCGGTGGTTTGAAAGGCTGGAAGGAAATTGAGGGACCAATTGAGGGTGGTCAGCAGAATGGTAAAGGTTAGGGATTAGGCGGCAGGATTTTGGAGTGGGTTTTGCCTAACCCCTAACCCCTAATCCCCAATGCCTATTTTCAGAGAGGAGATCCTTATGGAAATTCGACCAACAAAAATCAATCGTTCATTTTTAATAACCCTGACCTTACTCAGTCTCTTGACCCTTCTATTTTCTGGACCGCTGACTATCTGGGCTCAAGGGGTGGCGGATATCTTTGCCTTTGATGTCGCCCTGGACTCAGCCGGATTTGGGGCCAACGTTGTCACCTTAGCCGATATGGATGGAGATGGCGATTTGGATGCCTATCTAGGTCGAAAGGATAGTAGCACCAACAAAATTTATATCAACAACAATGGCTCTTTTACTGATCGAGGGCAGGTATGGACCGAACGAACCACATTCGCCGTCGCTTTAGGTGATCTCGACAACAACGGGACGGTTGATGCTTTTGTCGGCAATGCCAATGGTGAGACCGATCTTCTTGAAATGAATGATGGAACTGGCTGGATGAGTGCGGTTCAATCCGTACCAGGGAGCGATGCTTATGCTACCTATGCCGTAGATTTAGGCGATGTAGACTTAGACGGCGATTTAGATGCCCTGATTGCTACCAGCCAAAACAGCCATTTGTGGATTAATCAAGGCGGATTTCAGGGAGGGACGGTTGGACAATTTCAGCCAGGCCAAACGCTGGGAACCGCTGCCGGAGCTGATGTGGTTTTGGCCGATCTGGACAACGATACCGATTTGGACGCTATTGTGCTGACCAATTTCAATCAGGCCATCCAGATTTGGGTTAACAACGGCGGCGTCTTCCTCCCTTGGGCCACGCTTCCCTTTGAATCAGGAACCATTGCTGGTGATTTGGCAGTCGGGAAGATAAATGACGACGATCTGCTGGATATATACATTGCCACGCCTGTCGGTAACGACCTGATTGGGCTAAACAACGGCTCGAATAGCTTTAATCCAACGCAGTCCCTGCCCATTGGGATGACACAAGATGTGATCTTGAGCGATGTCGATACCGATGGTGATTTGGATGCGGTGGTTGCGGTGCAGGAATATGGCAACAGTGGTGATCAGCTGTGGCTCAATGATGGGGGCACTTTTAGCCAGGGCCAGATTTTGACTGACAATCGTAGTGTTAGCGTGGCTGCCGGTGATCTTGATGGTGACATCTCCCCGGATCTGCTATTCGCCACGATAGAAGGTCCGAAAAAAATCTGGATTAATCAAACAATCATTAATGGTACAGATGTATCCATTACCATTACAGGACCGGGCGTTGCTTTTACTGATATTCATGGAGCTAGAGCAACACTCAATGTTGATATCTCAGCTCAAGGTCAAACTGATGCCACTAATGTAGAACTGGTCCCGATTATTAAAACACGATCAGGCGGATCTTGGTCCCCTTTGACTTGTTCCCTCATTCCCACGGAACTCCCCTGCTTACCAGTTATTCCAAGCGGTACTACGAAGCAGCTTAAGCTTAAGTATGAGGGTATAGTAGACCTACCAAACCAATATCTATTTGAACAAACTGATAGAATTAGTGTCAATGCCAATGAGTTTGACCCCAACTTAGAAAACAACACGGCTGAATGGACGACCTATATTTACAACTGTGGTCTGGCTGACTGTTTTCTTGAAAAGGCCTTATGCAAAGGGCCATTACATAATTCGAGAATGATATCTATGGTTGGTCAGACCTTGCAAACCGTTCCCCATATTCCACTCTATTATCAAATCAGAGATGACGTGCTCAAACCCACCGCAAATGGGCGGCATTATCACGATTTGTACTACACTCATGATGCCGAATTGCAAAGTCTCATCCTCAATGACAATGCCTTACTCAATGAGGGTCTCTATGTGTTAGAGCAGTGGCAGCCCAATCTACAAGCCCTTCTCGACGGTCAGGGTGAAACCACTGTTATCACCAGCCAACAAATCTCAGCCATGAGCAGCTTTCTGACCAGCCTCTATTTGGCGGGTAGCCCTACGCTGCAACAGGTTATTACCGAAGAATTGGATCGATTGGGGCCGCTGGATCATTATATCGGAATGACGATGAGCGAGGCCAGAGAGAAAGTGGTTGGCATACCACAGGTGTATTTGCCCATATTGTTGAAGTAAAGAGATTTAGATCGGCTGATAAGAAACCGGAGATGACGTTGCGAATGAGTATTTTTAGAAGGGTGATTTGGAGACTTGTCTAGTTTGCAGCGTTCCCCCTCCCAACTTGGGAGGGGTGCCCGCGAAGCGGGTGGGGGAGGGCCATTCGACCAATCTAGCGACCTTCTTGGTATCTATATTGCGCCAAAATCTAATACTCCCCCTCAAACTGCTCATGAACCCACAAAAACTCCTGCCGTTTATTGCGCACCCTAACCAGGCCACCGAAGCTGGGGTCTTTTTCTTTTAGTAGGCTGTGAAGTTGACGCAACGTTGCCCCGTGCGCTCGGATTTCTTCACCGTATTCATCCGGCAAGGCAGTATCGCTACCGCGTAGCCAACCGCCAACCGCCTCACCACCACTCATTGAGGCGTCGATAATGTCTGTGCCGAAATCAAGTTGCTCTTCAATGTCAGCAAATGTGTCATCATCAACCTCTAATTTGAAGCCAGATGTGGCGACAGGTAATACCAAACTCAAAGTGACGTTGATCGCTTTTAGAACGGGGGCAGCTTTTTTGAACCAGGTCCGGGTGAGTTCGATTTCATAAACCCCCTGCTGACTTTCGGCTCCATTTAGAGCGGGGAGGGGGGTGCGCGAATGTTCACACCATAATGTCAAACGGAATTTAGCCGTAGCCCATTCGCGGGGGTTGAAATTGGTGCGATCAATGGGGACGAGACTAAATAAGCGCGGCCCTTCTTTTGCCTCATCGGTAAATACCCTGATGAGCCGATAGAAATAAGCGTCGGCTTGGCTCAGTATCGTGGCCTGCCCCTTATCTAATTGATCAAATCGGCCATGTAGTTGACGCACCTCTGCCAGAATCGCCCGGTTGTCAATGACATTCGCCGGTAAGGGCTGGGCTGCAGGTGCATTTCGGAGCAATGTATCAATAGTTTGCCACTCGTTGCAGATGGGGCAGGGTTGTTCGGGACGACCGCGTCTGGCATTCTCGATCAGTTTGCTAACCTCAAATAAACCTTGGCAAGGATCAGAATTCAAACAACGTACCATAACATCACAGCGTAGCCCTTCCCAGAAGCTCTCGACCAGATATTTGACTTCCTCGGTGAGCATCGTCAGAAAACCCTGCGGGTAGGCCGCTCGGACGGTGATATGCACATCGTTACCCTTGTGTTCGAGCAGGGCGCGACCGTTGTAGTCATTGTCGAGCACCAGACCGCGTTGCCAGTGGACGCTGTCGTCGTAATGGCCCCGCCCCAGCGAATATTTGTGGAGACGGACAATCAACTGGTAAAACAGCCCCTCGGCGGTGGCCGACTGTCTGGTTTCATCGACGATCCGGCAGATTTGCATCTGTTGCCGATCCCCTGCGCCCGCCTCCGATGGCCAGACGGTTGTCAGATTGTCGGGGCGATTGTCGGCCACGAGTTGGGCGATGAGGCTAGTGGGGTCGGTGTCATTGGGTGAGGGGAGACCCGCCACTCAGTAGGAAAGATCGTAACGTTCCATCAGCCGTAAAAAGATGCGGTGCAGTTCTGCCGGATAACGATCCTCTGCGTCACGGCTGGGATCGTCCCACAAATCGCTGAGGCGAGCAAAGGACACCAACCCTTGTGCGTTTCGGGTGGCTTCATCGTCCAACACAAAGCTGATGGCAGTCGCCAGCCAATCTGGTTTGAGGATCACAATGTCACGCAAGGCAGCGTCGTGCTCATAATGAATGAGATGACCAAGGCGGTGCGAAATGGCGACAAAAAGGCGAGCAATATAGTCTTCCATTCCATTCTCACGACAAATATCGTATACCTGCGTCAGCGGCAAGTAGGCAGCATCGGTTTGAATCAGAGCTTCACGCGCTTTCTGAAAACTTTCAGGGACAGAGCGCCCCATTTCGGGTAAGGTGGCGGCAATCCGGGCGATGGCCTGTCGGAGTTTCTTAATACCACGCCGCTGGCCGATTTCATCCGGCTTGCTATCGACAAAGAAGAAATCAAGGACTGTGTCTTTGCCAAATAAATCCCACAGCTCCTGGCGGTCGATGTCGGGTTGACGCTGTTGGGGACCGCCGTGGGTGGCGATGACCAGCACTTTCGCCTCCGGTTCACGATGTTTGACCAGCTTGATCCACTCCTTGACAAAACCCTGCTGCGGTCCCTCCCGAGGCTTCCAGACGACGAGATAGACGGCGGGGGCGGTGAAGAAAAGTTGGTGGGTGTGGCGGTAGATATTCTGCCCACCAAAGTCCCAGCCATTGAGGGTGATCTCAGGGCCGTTGTCCGGAGTCTGTACCGTCAGCGACCTGATATCAACGTCCACCCCTTCAGTGGACTCACGATTTTCTATCCATTGATCGCCACGCAGAGCGGATAGCAAGCTGGTTTTACCTACCCCACCCTCCCCGACCAGAATTAGCTTGGCCTCGTTGAGCACGATTTCGCCGCCCTCTGCTTTGGCACGTAAATAGGCCATAACCGCATCCAGCCCCTGCTCGTAGGCTGCGGCCAGTTCGGGGTTGAGGGGATTGTCATTGAGGTCGATTTGTTCCAAATGCTCAAGTTGGGCAAGGGAGAGGGGGAGGTCGGTAAGTTTATTTTTATCAAGATCAATCTGTGTTAGCTCTTGTAATTGATTTAGCCAGTGAGGCACATTTGTTAGTTTAAGTACACCGATGTCCAAAATTTTTAATCGAGTAAGTCTACCTATCCAATCTGGTAATAAAATAAGTGGATTATCACCAATACGAAATTCTTTCAGATGTTCAAGATTTCTCAATGAATCTGGCAACATAGTAATCTGATTGGTCCAAATTACAAAAACCTCTAGTTTTGTGAGTTGGCCGATGCTTTCCGGCAACGCCGTCAATTGGTTGCTCTGTAGAGTCAAATAATTCAACGCCGCGAGTTTGCCGATGGCCTCTGGTAACGCCGTCAGTTTGTTGTCGGAAAGCTTCAGCAATTGCAACGATATGAGTTTGCTGATGGCCTCTGGTAGGGCCGTCAGTTGATTGTAGGAGAGATTCAACTCCTGTAATGCCGTGAGTTCCCACAGTGAGTCGGGCAGTTTGGTAAGTTTCATGTTGCTCAAGTTAAGTATTGTCGTTCCTGTGCGTCGCGCTTCTTCGATTTTTTGTTCTGCTTCTCGGTATGCTTCGTTACGTGCCATCGTTTTTGCCTTTTTGGTTTAAATTTCGCTGGAGAATTGGGTTATCTTAATTTTACGGAATTGTCTGGTCTTCGACAAACTTCGGATAGATGTTTAATTGAGCAGAATCTGGCTGGACATCGGGTTGAGAAACAGGGTGATTTTTGGGTCAATGCTGCCGAACAGGAATGATCCAGGCTAGCAAGCGGCACCAGATTAATCCGATTTTTCTAGCCAAAGTTTTTTGGCCAAAACCCCATTGATGGGGTGCAGCTTCATAGCCCCGTGATTAAGTTACGGGGCGGAGTCTCGCAAAATTATGGGAGGGGTGACGGCAAATCCAAAAATGAAGGCGTTGAACCCCGAATATCCACTGGATTTGCCTCACCCGTGGTCGATGCCAACGAATGGTAGGACCGCAAGGGGGCTCGTTACCCACGTGGGCGAGGCAATCGGAACAAAAATGCCGTTGGTCTGTGGAAATCTGTTCCGATTGCCATCGCCCCTACTATAATACACATCGATGGCACTGTTCTCCACCGACTTTGCAATAACCCTGGATGTGGTCTGCCCACAGTTTACTTGATCGTCTTTTACTCAATAAGTGAAGTCATCACTGCGCTTGGACTTGCCCAAACAACTCCGTCAAATGTATCCTCCCTGACGCATTCATTGCGTCATTTGTGGTCAATCTTGGGAAGCGTCCAATTTGCCCTGCCTCAATCTGGTCAACCAAGATTTCGGATAAATGTTATCATACAAAACCAAAACTGATCTAAGGGACAGGCCCCAGACTGGTCGGTATGGCGATGTAATATTGGGGCGATAACGCGATATTGGATGTGGAGTCCTGACGGACATCTTGGGAACTTGGACCATTGGTCCAAAAGGGGTGACGTAGGGCGTCACACCAGTTATTTCGTCGGTCAACAGGTGGAATAAAGGCAGATTAGATTAATGTTTCGAAAGCACCATTTTATCTTTCTATGGTTTGTCACAATTATTACGACCCTGGCCATTGAGCTATTTACCATCACGATCCTGGTGGCCATTTTTGAGCAGACCGAATCAACGTTGCAAGCCGCAGGGGCACTCATCGCCCGCACCCTGCCCGCCTTTCTTTTGGGGCCGATTGCGGGTGTGCTGGTGGATCGCTTCCGGCGCAAAAACGTGCTCGTCAGCATGGACCTCATTCGAGTAGGGCTGGTTGGTCTCTCAATTGGGTTGCTGCAAAGTAGCGAAAACCTGCCCATCATCGCCATGTATCTGATCTTGACCGGGCTATCTGCCGCTGATGTCTTTCATCGTCCGGCTCGGATTGCTCTTATCCCCTCGCTTGTTTCACAGACTGAGCTGGTCAAAGCGAACAGTTTTATCCTGGTGTCAAGCCAAATTGCAATGGCGATTTCCTACTCAATCGGCGGCTGGCTCATTTTGAGCTTCTCCCTCAGTCAGATCGCCGTCAGCATCATCGTGATGTTTGGCCTAGCCATTCTGGTCGCCCTGCTGATTGTTGTCCCACAACGTAAAGCGACGGATGATACAGCACCAGATGAGCCACTTTTTGCGGCCCTGATTTCCGGCTGGCATTACCTCCGTCAACACCCCATCGCTCGGCCTTTAACCATAATGGAAACCGTTGAGCATGTGCCGCATGGCATATGGACCGGGGCGCTTATGCTGACCTTTACCAAGTTGGTTTTGCAGGGAGACGCCACCGATTTTGGTTATCAATCCACCAGCTATTTCAGTGGAATGATCATTGGCTCCGTAGCGGCGATGGGGATGAGTAACTGGTTAAGTCGATTTCCGGGGTGGATCATCATCGTCAATGCGTTTTTGGCGGGACTCTTCACGTTTGGTTATGCTCTGAGTCCAACGGTGCTATTTGCCGTCGTGATGGCCTTCATTTTCGGTCCCCCCTTTGCGGTGCGTGATGTGGCCCAAGATGCCTTGCTTCAGGGAACGGTTGAGGCCGATCAACTTGGTCGGGTCTATGCCACCCGTGAGATGTTGCGTAATGTCGTTTTTATGCTATCTGGCCTCTTTTTTGCTTGGCTCACCGAATTTATGCCCATTCGTATGATCTACCTGAGTGGTGGGGTGATGTATTTATTGACGGCGATGTACGCGTTCAGCAATAAAGCGTTGCGAGAAAGCCGAATGGCGTTGTCCACTGAATCCGTTTCATCAACTTGACACAAGGACAGGCCATTTCGAGAAAATGAGAAGCCTGCGGGTCTTTTGCAAAAGGCAAGCAACTCTGGACTTTGTCACTCCCGCGTGCTTTTGGCGGGAGTCCATCATTCGCTGCCTTCCAGTTAGTGGATACCCGACAACTTCATTCGGGTATGACACAAACCGCTAGTTTCTCAGGAGGCATTTTTTGCCGGAAAATCCGCCCAGACAGTTGTTTGCAATCGACTGTCTGGGCGGATTTTGGCGTTCGTTACGAACGTAACTCGTTCCTGGTTCGAAATGATATTTAAACAAGCAACTGCGTAAGCCCTATTTATTCTTCATCCCCCTGTACCAAGGCAATGACCGTCTGTCCAGCGGTTGGATTAGGTTGGTAATCGGAGGTGATCACCGATAACTCGCCCTGTTGACCGATGATGAAGAAGGGGATCACTTTGTTATCGTAATGGTTGAGGAATTGTTGATAGGTGAAGTCATCAGTGAGCTGCGTGGCTTTGACAATGCCGCCGGTTTCAAAATGACGGTCGATGTGCTCAAAATAGGCATTGGAGGCAAAGAGGTAGCGACCGTGAAAGGGAACAGGCCCTCCTTCTTCCTCGTGGTCGTGTGGGGGGAGTTGATAGACCTTGGCTTGGCCAAAGAGTTCAGTAAAGTGCAAGGCCCCCAGTGCATTCACCGCATCATTGGCGGTCAATCCCAGAAATTGCCCAATTTGCCCCGCTTCAATTTCGTCAACTAAGGTCTCGGATAGAACATTCTCATACAAGGTAGGGAGTCCCATCACCCGGGCGGTATGAATATTTTCGGGATTCATATCGACCAACAGGACATTATAACCTGCCTTTTGTAACTCAAGGCCGATATCTCTGGCCCAACCATGCGCGCCCGCAATGAGAACACCTTGGGGATTGGGGCGGGCCACATCCAACCACCGTCCTAAAGGTCCGGCGGTCACGCCGTAAGTCAGCACGGTCCCGACAATGATGAAGAACATTTCAGGGACCATGACGCTGGCGTCGTGATGTCCGCCGTGTTCGGTTAGCTCTAAGGCAAAGATCGCCGTGACAGAGGCCGCTACAATCCCACGTGGAGCCATCCATGAAATGAACACTTTCTCTCGCCAGCCCAAGGTTGAGCCAATGGTTGAGGCAAAGACAGCAGCCGGTCTAACTACAAGGATCAAAAGTAAGAGAAAAATAACGCTGGGGATACCTAATGAGGTCAAATCACTCAATTGGAGACGAGCCGCTAGTATGATGAACAGGCTGGACAGAAGAAGCACCACAAGATTTTCTTTGAAGGTCACAATCGGCCGAATGTCAAAGCTTTTCTGATTGGCCAGAATAATGCCGATCAGGGTTACGGTAAATAGACCCGACTCATCCTGAATAGTGTTTGAGATCACGAATGTGGCCAGGACAACCATCAGAGTTACGCCATTTTGTAACCGATCTGGAATCCAGAAACGTTTGGAGGCGAAGATGAGCAACCAAGCGCCTAAACCACCTAAAATAAAACCAATCAGTAATGTTTCAATGAGACTGGTAGCAACCGTCTGAACGGTGTTTTGAATGCCCCCGGTGACGGCAATCGCCTCAAATACTAAAACTGCCAGCACTGCCCCAATCGGATCGTTGACGATCCCTTCCCATTTGATAATCGCACTCATCCGACCAACGGCCCGAACGTGTTGCAACAGGGGGATGATGACGGTGGGACCCGTTACCACTAAAATAGCCCCAAATAACAAAGCGATGGGTAGTTCCATCGCTAAAATATAATAGGCCCCAACTGTGGCTAATGCCCAGGTCACTAGCGCGCCTATCGTCACCAAATTTATCACGATTTGCCCGGTTTGGCGGACTTCGGAGTATTTCAAACTCAGGCCACCCTCAAATAAAATGAGCGCGACTGATAAAGACACAAAGGGAAAGAGGGTTTCACCTAACAAGACATCGGGGTTAAGAAAGCCTGTGACGGGTCCGGCTATAAAACCAGTGATGAGGAGAACGAGAATCGAGGGTAAGTGTATGCGCCAAGCAAGCCACTGGGCGGCAATTCCTAAAACAAAGATACTACCAATACCTACAAGAAAATTTTCGGCCAAGCTATTATTGTCCTTTACATATAATGTTTTACTTCAATAGTGTAACATTCTCTAAAAGGGTTGACAACTAATCAATAACCCGTCAGGGGGATATATTAGTTGATGGTAATGATACAAGAAGTTTCCCAGACAAGTATAAATCTTGGAAATATTTTCTATTCCTACCTTATTTTTTGATTTCTTTATGTCGGGTTCTATAATTCACTATGTTTGCACTTTTCAAGAATCACCAGATGGAAGAAAAATTTGGACAGGATTGACAAGATTATCAAGGTTATTTACATTTTTCATTCTGTAAATCTTGTCAACCCTGTCTATTTCTACAATGTGCAAAGGTAGTCATAATTTATAGGTTAAAAAAACAGTAATTAATTTTGTTTGGTATATGTCGTGCCTACACCGCTGCTGACAACAAAACTCTATATCCCCCAACGTCCGGCAGAATTTTTGTCCCGCCCTCGCTTGCTTGATCTGCTCAATCAAGGATTGGATCAAAAATTGACAATTATTTCAGCCCCCGCTGGATTTGGAAAAACGACCCTAGCGAGCGACTGGGTGGCTAATTTACCAGAGGGAGCGAATGTGGCTTTGAAGCCCAAACCCGCTTGGTTGGTGTTAGATGATGGTGACAATGATCTATCCCGCTTCCTCACCTATTTAGTGGCAGCTCTACAACAAATTGAACCGCAGCTTGGGCGCAATACAATGGAGGCGCTTCAGTCTGGAACGCAGCCCAATATCCCTCTGTTATTGACGACTCTAATCAATGAAATTGTACAGTGTTGCCCTGACAAAAATGCTGAGACGAATCAAGCGAAATATATTCTGATCTTGGATGATTATCACGTCATTACCACAGGCTTAATCCATGAGGCAGTCATGTTTTTGCTAGATAACATGCCGCCACAACTACGATTAATTATCACCAGCCGAGCTGATCCTCCCTTGTCGCTTGGTCGATTACGCGCCCGCCGTCACCTTGTAGAAATTCGCGAAAATGATCTTCGCTTTACCGTGGCAGAGGTGACAGACCTACTTAATCAGGTGATGCGGCTTAATTTGTCGGCCCGTGATGTTGAAGCGTTAGAGGCGCGGACTGAAGGCTGGATTGCTGGGTTACAATTGGCGGCCATTTCATTGCAGGGGCGGACGGATGTTGGGCAATTTATTGATGCATTTACAGGCAGTCATCAATTCATCTTGGATTACCTGGCTGAAGAAGTGATTGATCAACAGCCCACAGAAGTTCAACAATTTCTGCTGCAAACAGCTATTCTTAATCGCTTCAATGCAGAATTGTGTGATGCTGTGACCGAACGTGATGATAGTCAGGTAATGCTGGAGTATTTAGCGCGGGCCAACATTTTTATTATTTCTCTGGATGATCATCGCCATTGGTTTCGCTATCATCAACTTTTTGTCGATTTACTTCGCCATTACATTAAACAGGCACCGACTGCCTTCCATCCAGCCCTAATCGAAGAAATAAAAGAAACTGGCGTTAAAACCTTACATCAACGAGCGGCGAGTTGGTACAATAACTCAGATTTGATTGAGGAAGCCGTTTATCACGCGCAAGCGGCGGGCGATTTTGCGTTTGTTTTGGAAATCATTGATCAAAATTTTCGGGAAATGTTTTCCCAGCGCAAAACAAATCTCCTGCTCAACTGGTTTCAGAGTATTCCTGCCCCATTGCTTGAGAAAACGCCTCGGCTTCATATGGTTTGGGCCTGGACTCATTTTATTACGGGAGATTTGAGAGCGGCTGAACGTAAATTACGTCAGGTTGAGCATACGATTTTGGTGAATGATGGGCTTGGTTTACCGCCCGATTTGGTGGCTCAGGTCAAGGTCTTGCAGGCGGAATTAGCCTTGGCCAACGGACGAACGAGCGAGGCCATTGAGCTTTATCAGCAAGCCTTGGCCAATTTCCCGGCAGGCGAGGTCGAATTCCGCTACTTTACGCGCTTAAATCTAGCCAAAGCCTATCGTCTCAATGGAGAAGTGCAACGATCAAATCAATTGTTCTCAACTACAGAGGCGCTGCCCGTTGATGACGAATTTACCGCTGTTGTTCAAATGCTCTTTGTGTCTGAGCAGCACCAATTTCATGGCCGACTTCAACAGTCGATTGTCATCAATCAACAGATTCTCAGCTTGTTACAAGAGCAAACCACCCCTCACTTTATTGGCTTCAAAATGAATGCTCAAATCAGACTGAGCGAAGTATTTTTTGAACAAAACCAGATAGAGACGGCTCACAGGTATGCGACGTCGGCGCTCGAATTGGCGAGAGAAACATCTGATCGTCGCGTGATGATTACAAGCTTGGTTATGCTGGCCAGAATCCACCAAGTGCTTGAAAAGCCTGATCAAGCCGATGCATTTATGAAGCAAGCGGTGCAGCACTCTCAAGACTCAAACATCAAATCAATGATGAATTGGGTCGAAAGTTGGCAAGCCTGCTTATGGCTGGCCCAAAATAAGTTGGCTGAGGCCACGCACTGGGCCAATGTTAAATCGATGGCCGCTGATGATCAATTTGATGGTCAAATGGTATTTGAGTATCTAACACTGGCCCGTCTTTTAATCACTCAACAGCAAAATGACCAAGCCCAGTCCTTACTTGATCGCCTGATTGAGCTAGCCCAAACCCTAGAACAATGTCAATATGTGGTTGAGGCCTTGATTTTGCAAGCGGTAATTCTCAACGCCCAGAATGAATTAAACCTATCGATATCTGTCATTGAAAAAGCGATGTTGTTTGCCGAACCAGAAGGATATCTGCAGTGCTTTATCAATGATAGTGAGGCAATGGTTCCGCTATTATCCCATTTTGTAAGCTGTTATCAACAACAATCGACCTACCAACCTCACATCCTCGCCTACACCGAACAGGTGTTGTCATTGCTGCCTGTTGCCTCATCTGAAGAATCGATCGATGTAGCTCCCTCTTTGGAATTGTTGACAAAACGAGAGCTGGAAGTTTTGCAATTAATTGCTGAAGGTCTCTCAAATCGTAAAATTGCTGAGAAATTGGTTGTGGCTGAGAGTACCCTCAAAACACATGCTAAGAATATTTATGGCAAATTGGGTGTTAACAGCCGAGTGCAAGCGTTAGCCAAGGCAAAAGAGCTCAATATTTTGTCATAATTCTCCGTTTCTCCCCCTCCTCACCCCTAAATATCCCCCTTTTGGTGGATGTATTTTTATTATTTTTGCCTATACTTATAATCTCTGATAGGATATATGGACAAAATATTGTCAATATATTGATAAAATATTGTACAAATCAATGCAAATCTGATCTAAATGCGTACTTGTAGAGGGGTACGTGGAAAAAATAGAAAAAACCATGACATTTTCTATTCATTCAAAAGAGCTTCATAAACAGTATCTACCTAATTTACCCGCAGCCATTGACGGAGTTAGCTTAACCGTGAGCCAATCTTCTATCTTTGGTATTTTAGGCTCAAATGGGGCTGGGAAGACAACTCTCCTGCGGTTATTGGCTGGAGATATAACACCAACCGAGGGGCAGATTTCGCTCAATGGCTATGAATTAATCGCCCAACCCACGCATCATAAAGCCCTTGAGCAAGTACAAGCCCTTTTTGAAACAGACAGTCCATCGGGTTCAGATATCCCCATCCAACAGATTTTGGTGAATGTGCCAGGCTCAGAGGATGAGGCTGATGAGGCAAAAGCGAAGCAATTGTTAGGTGAGCTAGATCTATGGGATCAACGTAATCTGCCCCCTTCAGCCCTATCATTTGGGGCACAGCGACGATTTCTTCTGGCAAAAACAATCTTGAGTAAAGCTTCAATCTTGCTGCTGGATGAGCCGTTGGTCGGACTAGATGAAAATATGGGGCAGGTGGTTAAAATGTGGCTTCGAAAGCAGGCCAAATATAAAACCATTGTATTGGCCACCCGCTACCCTGAGGTTATTAAAGGGCTGTGTGATCATGTCGCGGTTCTAAACAGGGGCCGCTTGATTAAGAGCCAGCCTATTCACGAGATGTCTGGCTTTTTCAAAGAGTTTTATCAAATACAGGTCAAAGGTCATCTCAGCCCCCAATGGCAACAACGTTTTGATAATTTGTTTATCAAGAGCCAAGAGGATGGGGTAACAACAATGATTGGACATGTTACGGATCAAGCCGCCTTGCATAGCATCATCATCGGAATGCGTGATTTGGGCTTGCCGTTATTATCAATTACACGAATTGAGCCAAATCTATCAAATATCCTTGACTGTTTGATGCGGGCTGAGTATGCCGACGTTAGTTTTTAATATATTGTGATTGTCATAGTAATAACGATCTAGTTTTTTTCTAGTGAAAGATACTGGTTATAACAACCAAGAATGTGAAAAAGGAGAGTTTCCATAGATGAAACGGACAAAATATTTTTACGTAGGTTTGATACTGATCAGCCTCATCCTGGCCGCTTGTAGTGGCCGCCCCGGTGCGGGGGGTGAAGAGGCTGAGGCGGCTCAGGCTGACGAACCGACTCCAACGGTTGAGTCGTTTGTTTCGGTCGAGGTTGCTGAAGTTGAGACAGGTGATATCTCTCAATTCTTCAATTATGCCGGTGACTTACAGCCGCAAAAGCAGGTTAACATCGTTCCTGAAGTTGGTGGCAAAATTGTAGAATTGAATGTAGATATTGGAGATAGCGTGGCCAAGGGCGATCTTATTGCCCGGCTAGAGCAAGAGAGCTATCTTATCGCTATTGAGCAGGCTGAGGCCTCTGTTGCGAGCGCTCAGGCAGGGTTAGACCGTTTAGAGGCTGGCTCACGCCCTGGTGAAATTGCTGCGGCTCAGGCGCTGGTTCAATCAGCCAAAGCTCAACTCAATGAAATTCTGACCATCGATGATGATGAGCGTATTCAAGCTTCAACTTCACTGGCGAATGCTCGGGCTGAGTTGAAGCGAGCCCAAGAAGCATATGACAAAATTGCTTGGGCCGGTGACATTGGTACTCGTCAAGAAGCGGTTGATTTGGAACAGGCCACCATTGCCTACGAAACAGCCTTGGCCAATTACAATATTGGTGTTACACCTCGTGATTCAGCAGTAGCCCCTTTGATGGAAAATCTAGCGCGGGCTGAACTGAGTCTGGAGTTGGTCTTAACCCCCTATCGTGACTTTGACTTCGCGGCGGCTGAAGCAGCCATTGCTCAGGCTGAAGCGGGTTTGAAGCTGGCCAAATTCAACATGACAAAAACTGATATTACAGCCCCCTTTGCTGGTGTCATTAGTGAACTTTCCGTTGAGGAAGGCAGCATCGTCAGTGGTCAAGCTCCGATTTCGACCCTGATTTCCGAAGAAGTTGAAGTGTTGGTTAATGCCGAGGAAAGCCGGGTTGGACTGATCTCAAAAGGACAGAGTGCGAAACTAAATGTCCAGGCCTATCCTGGAACGGATTTCCCAGGTGTTGTCACTAGCATCGATCCAGTCGGTGACTCAAGCAGCCGCACCTTCCCGGTCACGATTGTGCCCGTTGACGAAGAAGGGGTACTCAAAAGCGGAATGTATGCTGATCTGTCGATTTTGTCAGAAGAACGAAACGACGTGCCATTAGTGCCGCAGGCCGCTATCGTGACTCTTAATAGTCAGCCAACTGTCTATGTTGTGTTGGATGATGAAACGGTTGAACAACGAGATGTGACCACTGGTTTAGAGAACAATGATCAGGTTGAAATCCTGGAAGGGGTTGAACCCGGCGAAATCGTTGTGGTTGCGGGTCAACCCAACTTGGCTGATGGTGTAAAAGTTGAGGTTGTTAGCGGGTTCTAAGACAGGTAGGAGCAAAAGGAGTTATAGTCAATGGGTTTAATTCGAGTAGCAATTCGTCGACCATTAACGACGTTGATGGTTTTCATCATTTTGTTTATTATGGGCATTCGCTCTTACTTTTTGTTGCAGATTGACAACTTCCCCAGTATCGATTTCCCTGTTGTCAGTGTTGTAACAGTCTTTCCAAATGCCTCGCCTCAGGATGTGTCTGATTTGGTCGTAGAGCCAATTGAGGAAGCCGTTGCGGGTATTTCTGGGATTGACAAAATCCTGTCCTCCGCGAATGAGGGGGTAGGGACTGTCACCATTGAGTTTGAGGATGGGGTTGATGGTAACGTGGCCGCCATTGAGGTAGAGCGTCGTGTGTCAGGGATTGGCGGACAATTGCCTGAAGACGCGGAAGAGCCGTCTATCATCAAGGCCGATATTGGGGCCATTCCAATTATGAACTTGGTGTTACGAGGGCCGCAAACACAAGACAACTTGTTTGATTTTGCTGATGAATTCCTGGTTGATCGCTTCCAGGCCATTCCAGGGGTAGCCTCGGTTAACATTTCTGGAGGCCGTGATCAGGAAATTCATGTTGATGTGGACATGGAACAACTTTCGGCCTATAAATTGTCGCTTGATGATATCAAAAAGGCTATTCAAGATAGTAGTGAAACCTTCCCGGTAGGGACTATTGAACAAGGTCGTCAGAAAAGTACCATCCGCTCTGTCGGTGACTTCAACAATATCTCCGATATTGAAAATATCGTCGTCCGCGATGGTGTAGGTGGCAAAGTGTTCCTCCGAAATGTAGCTACCATTGAGCAAGGTTTTGAGGATAAGGATCAATTTATTCGCTACAACGGAAGTGATGCCGTTAGCATCAGTGTGACCAAGACCACGGACGGAAATACGGTTGATGTTGCCGATAATCTGTATGAGATTTTGGATGATGTACAAAATGACCTTCCGGCTGAAGCTGAACTGGTCTTGGTCACAGATGCCTCTTCAGACATTCGGGCCTCGGTCAATGGGGTACAACAGGATTTGATCCTGGCGATTTTGATTACGGGGATCGTGATGTTGGCCTTCTTGCATCGCTTACCCACCACATTTATTGTTCTTTTCGCTATTCCGACCTCGTTGATCTCAACGTTGATTGTGATGTGGGCAATGGGCTTTACCCTGAATCAAATCACTCTGTTGGCAATGACGTTGATTATCGGGAACCTAGTGGATGACTCGATTGTGGTGCTCGAAAATACCGAGTACCACTTAGGCCTGGGCAAAACGCCCGCCCAGGCCTCGATCGATGCGCGGCAGGAGATCTTGCTGCCCTCATTGGTCATCGCCTCAACTGACTTGGTGGTTTACCTGCCGGTTGCCTTTATGAGCGGTATCCCTGGTCAGTTTTTCTTCCCATACGGGATCACCATTGTGTCGGCCACTGTAGTATCGCTCTTTGTCGGGTTTACCCTAACGCCGATGCTGGCCTCTAAGTGGATGAAAGCCAAAGACGCACCTAAGCCAAAACGAACTGGGCTATTGTGGCTTCTTGAAAAGATTTTCTTCCCGATTACTTGGCTGTGGAGCTTGTTCACCCGAGCCTGGGATGCAACGTTTGCCTTTTTGTCGAATTTCTATGCAGGTGTTATTCGGCTGGCTTTGGCAAACTTTTTTACCCAGTTGGTCGTTATCTTAATCGGAATTGGAGCCTTTGCCGCAGGCATTTATCTCGTTGTTGGTGGCTTTGTTGGGCTAGAGATTTTCCCACAAACGGATGATGGGCAATTCCGGGTCGAAATCGAGATGCCCCCAGGTACCAATCTAGAGGCAACCGATCAAATTGTTCGACAGGTTGAGTTGATCATTCTCCAAGAAGTTCCTGAAACTGCCGCGCTCCTAACCGTTGTTGGAACCAGCAGCGGTGGTGGAGGCGGGCCAGGGGGTGGACCCTCTACCGTAGCCTCGAATCAAGCTCGGATCAACGGTCGCTTGATTGATGCACTTGATCGCGAGCGAAGTACAACTGAGATTATCGATGATTTACGTCCATTCCTGCAGAGTTTACCAGAAGCCCTGATTACCGCTGGGTTGAATGCTAATGGGCCTGGAGGAAGTAGCCCAGTGAGTATGGAGGTATTTGGCCCTGATGCTGATACGCTGATTGAGTTGGCGAACCAAGTTGAGGATGTCATGGCTTCAGTCGACGGGGTTGTAGACATCAAAAATACAGGTGCTTCTCGTTCACCAGAAACCGAAGTTATCATCAACCGTGATTTGGCAATCGATCAAGGTTTGCGTCCTTCGGATGTGGCTGGAACATTGCGAACAGCCTTGTCAGGTGAGACTGTCGCTAACTTTGAAACTGGGGCAAACACTGAAATTGATGTGACTCTACGTCTGGATGAAGTATCACGAGAGGACTTACAACAGGTATTACAGCTTCCATTGGGCTTTTCCAATGGACAACCTGTACGTCTGGAGCGTTTCGCTTCTGTGGAGGAGACATTAGCTCCAGCTACCATCAACCGTACCAATCGCCGTCAGATCTTAGAGGTAGCGAGTGGGGTACAAGGTCGGGCTGCCGGTGACGTGACCAATGACGTTGTTGCTGCTATCGACGACCAGGTGGTGTTCCCTGTTGGTTATGGCTTCCAGTTATCTGGTGGGTCAGAAGCACAACAGGAAATTTTTGGTCAGTTTATCCAAGCTATCATTCTGGCCATTGCCTTGATCTACATCTTAATGGTTGCCCTTTATCAGAGCTGGCTCCAGCCGTTAGCGATTATGATTTCGTTGCCGGTGGCGATTGTTGGCGCTTTTGGTGGGTTAGCACTGACCAATAATACAGTCAACATTCTGTCACTTTTGGGGATCATCCTCTTGATTGGGATTATTACCAAAAACGCGATCCTGTTGGTTGACTTTACCAACCAGGCCCGTGCCGAAGGAGCAAGCCGTAAGGATGCCTTGATTGAAGCGGGGCGTCGGCGTTTACGAGCGATTTTGATGACCTCGTTCACGCTGGTATTCGCCTTGATGCCGATGTTGTTGGCTGTTGGGGCGGGGGCTGAAAACCGAAAATCTTTGGCCGCTGTAGTGATGGGAGGCGCGATTTCATCAAACCTGCTCACCCTAATCTTGATCCCGGTGGTCTATACCTGGTTTGATGCGGGTGGAAGTGGTATCAGTCGCTTCTTTGGCTGGATTATTGGCACTAGTAAATCGGAAGATGATGATACAACCGTTTCAACAGGTAATCCGATGCCTGCCCCACAACCTCAGCCTAGCTCAAGCATGTCGGTCAACCCTGAACCAGATGCAGCGTAACGTAGGAGACTAATACTCAGAGATTTTAGAGATTGGAGATTATGCCGTTAAGCTTATGTAATCTCCAGTCTCCCAATCTCTAACCTCCTTAAAACGGAAGACACAAATATGAGACAAATAATAACAAAACGAGTTTTACAAATAATATACGGCCTGCTATTCATTAGCCTTACAGCATGTTCGGGCTTATCCGCTGGAGGCGAAATTCGGGAGCAGGAGTTTGAGGCGATTGAGGTGGAGTCTTGGCCCGCGCCTGAAGTTGAACCCTCTCCCACACCGACCCGCGAGTTTGTCAGGATTGATTTGCCAACCGCTACCCCTGAAGTAGCGGAGGTTGAGGTCGCTTTGTCACCTGACTCAAATGAAGCTGACGGTGTATTTTCACTCCCAACTGAGTCTGAAATTCTGAAACGAATTGTGACCGAATTTCCAGTTGTAAGTGTCGCGGCGATCAAAGTGCCTGAGACGATTGTTCGGGCTGGACCCGCTCTAAACTATGGCCAAAATGAAACCCTGTTACAAGGTGATTTAGCTGGCGTCTATGGTCGAGATCCCAGTGGGCAATGGATCTACGTCCTAACCGCATCACGTTCCTTTGGCTGGATTCCTTATAGTGATGTCTATGCTTTGGACACCTTGGATGAGGCCCCTGTTTTGCCGCCCGATCCCATTAACTTTGTGCTAGAGCAAGCGCTAGGCCCTCAAGCTGCGGCCTTGATCAATGCCCAACGCACGGGAAGTACGGGACAGGTCACTCAGGCGAGTGCTTCAGCCCCTCAGCCTCTGGAAACAGCTAACTTTGATCCAGTGGCTGAAGCGTTGGTGACCAGTAGCCTGTTGCCAATCCGACAACGGCCGGGTGCCGTCTACAATCAAATTGGCTCATTGTCTAGCGGTGATACGCTATCTGTTTTGGCTGTCAATCGAGACCGAGAGTGGGCTTTGATTTCAGCAGAAACAGGCGAATTTGGTTGGGTCTCAGTAGACTTTCTGGATATAACAGGCTCGCTGGCGGATGCCCCGCAAGTACGGACACTTGATCCAGTTGAGGATGATGCGGCTGCCCCCATTGTTTCACTATCAGGTTCAGGTGGCGCAACCACTGCCTCAGCCGTTGCCAGCACCAGTGGAAGTCCGCAACCTAGTGTGGCGGGCGGGCAACCAGCCGGAGAAGCTGTGGCCATCTCAGGGGTTGATTTCACCCCTGAAGTAGTGGGTAATACCTTGGGTGTAAAATCGAGCGGCAGTGCGAATATCAAAGTTGAACTACGACGAGGGCCAGGCGAATCTTTTGGCACAGTCGATGAATTAACGGTTGGTGATTTTGTCGCTGTACGTGGTGTGAACGATGCTCGTGATTGGGTGTTGGTTCAAGCTGAAGACTCGGGTGGCGTCGGCTGGGTTCCCCTAAGTACGCTTGACTCGGTTGGCTCGTTTGGTGGTGCGGTGCCAGTTGTCAGCGGCTGGATTGTAAATAATGGTTTGGTCTTGCGGACAGGGCCTGGAATCGTCTATGACGTAGTTGGTCCGGTTTCTATCAATGACTTTGTATCCATTTTGGCCCTCAATGGCAATCAAGATTGGATTTTTATTGAAACATTGGCTGGTGGTCAGGGCTGGATCCCCCGTATTCAGCTTGATGTGACGGGCGATTTGTCTAACGTTCCGGCCTTTACGCCACCCACAATTGCGGCGGCAGGTGGCAATGCACCATTACCGGTCGCCTCAACTGGGGTACCTCTCACGGGGCAGCTTGTTCTTCAACGCTCCAGTGGGCAAGATGTTCTCGTTATCAACAGCGATGGCACAGGATTGCGAGAGTTAACTACCGGGATTGATCCGGCCCTCTCACCCGATGGACAACGAGTGGCCTTCACCCGCTGGACCGGTGATACCGGCAACCTTTATGTGGTTGATATTGATGGTAGCAATGAACAAGTGATTGCCGAGAATTTAGTTAAGGCCAAAGGTCCAGAATGGTCGCCTGACGGTTCACAAATTGTCTTCAATTATCAACAAGGTGGCCGCCCAGAGGAAAGTGAAAAATGTCAGGATGCTGATCGGAATATTCCAAATGGAGCCATTGACCTGCGATTTATTCCGCCCGGCCCAGATAATGATGAACCGCGGGTTTGTTTCACCTTGCTGCCTGATCCCCACTGGACCCTTCGCTTAGTCACCCTGGCGGATGGGAGCTTTATCGATATCGATGGTGGCACCTATGCCTTCCGACCGGCTTGGGACCCCGCTAATACCTGGCGTGTTGTCTCTGAGGGTGGCCGAGGGTTGTTGGCCGTCGATGTCAATCGACCCGAATTTAGAGAGACCCTGTCAGTCGAAAGTAACGATAGTTCGCCTGTCTTCTCACCAGATGGACAATATCTTATCTTAACCTCTGGTAAGCCGGGAAGTAACCAAGGCTTTGAGATTTTCCGGATGAATGCGGATGGCTCAGGCCGTGCCCGATTGACAGAAACCCCATTCTGGGTGCCACTCCAGCCTGAAACCGAGGGTGTGCAATGGAACAATGTGGCCCCAACCTGGTCGCCTGATGGTCAACAAATCGCCTTCTTAACCGATCGTAATGGCCTGTGGGAGATTTGGTTGATGAACATTGATGGTTCAAATCAGCGCCCGATGTTCTCGGATGAGGTTAACGCCGAACTTAACATTACCTACAACTTTGTTGATGAGCGTGTGATAAGCTGGCGGTAAATGAGTAACTATTTTGTATAACTTTAAGCGACCTTGAGATTTCTCAAGGTCGCTTATTTATTTTGGATAATGGTAGGGATATAAACCTTAAATTCAAATGCCTTTACCTCAGCTTCTCCCAAGTAACGAGCTAAAAATAAAGTTCTATTTTTGGTACCTGTTGTTACAATTTTTTTATCTGATTGAATGAGTAGATCCTGGCCAGTCATTCCCCAAATGGGTACATACAAGCCAAGAACCTGTTCAAATGAAGAGTCATAGACTCCATCAATAAATCGGGCAAAATAGTAATAGGGTGTTGCACCCGAGCTTAGCCAAGAACCTGTTCCATAAAGTCTATCTTCATCATCCAATGTAATTGCTCGATAATATAACTCATTTCTACCTAAGTCCGTCAAATATTGATCAAATGAACCATCTGGATTGTAACGGAGTCCTTCACCATTCAGAATACCATTTACCCCAAACCACCCACTAACACTAATTTTTCCATTCGTATCGATTTCTAGATCGGTAACTATCCCAAAACAGTTGCTGCCACAGCTTGTGGTGATGACCCCGGTACTGCCAAATGTCGTATCAATCGCGCCCGATATTGTGTAGCGGGCCAGCGTAAAGTTCTGATCATGTGTGCCCGCTGCAACCAATTTGCCATCAGATTGTTGAGCTAGGGCAGCGATACCGCCTATATGTGTGCTAGGTAAATCAGTGATGATACCGTTAGAGCCAAATGTTGTATCAAGCGAGCCATCATTATTGTATCGAGCAAGTGCAAAACCGGTAAGATGAGAGGCTGGTTTGGTGCTTCCACCTACAACCAATTTGCCATCTGTTTGTAAGATGAGACTGGTCCCAGTTGATGTTTGATTTATAGTGGTCGTTACTACACCGTTATTACCAAAAGTTAGATCTAGAGCGCCATCTTCTAATAAACGAGTCAAAGCAAAGCTTTTTTGTCCTTTGTCATTTGTGTAATAACCAGCCATCACAATTTTTTGATCTGACTGTACCACGATATCGTTCATCGTTATTGCTGAAGTGATGACGCCTGTAATCCCAAATGTTGTATCCAGAGTTCCGTTATCAGTAAAGCGAAGAACGGATGTATTATCACCAACCACAAGAATGCGACCTTTAGAATCGAGAGCTAAATCTGTGCCCCGGCTGGCAAGTGTTGTAGTAATAATTCCATTGGTACCAAATAACGTGTCTAGATCCCCAGGCGATGAAGCTTGGTTCGAGGCGTAGGTTAATATAGGGTAACTAATAATGGTAAATATCAGTAATATAATCATTAAAAAAACAAATTTAAGTAAAATAGCCCGAGACATCTACCCCTCCGTCAGTTTATACTTGTGAGAATGGACTATAAGGTCTAATAGAATATCTATTTAAGTTTGACCATTCTGCAAATTTAATATACTTTCCTGAGAGTGCTTTATCATATATAGTTCTTGAGGCCAAATATACTGTGTTTCATCAGGGCCATGAATTTGAATACCGCTGAGAACCGCGTAATCATTTTGATCCAAATTGACGGTTAGCCCAATCATCCGCTGCAAATCGGCTAAAATCGCTCGATGTGTGATCTTAGTTAATTCGACTAAATTTGGCACCATCCCCACATCGATTTCACGGGAGAGTCGTTGTTTCAACAGGCTCTGTTCGATGTCATCGGAGTTAAGGGTGAGGTCGACTGGCCCCGCCAGGAGCTCCTGGCGAAAGGCCATCAATGCGCCACAGGCGCCGGACGGCTTTGCTCGGCCCTGACGCTGACAAAGACCAATTTTCCCCTGCCCATCAATCGCAATATGAGGCATGACAACATAGAGATAGCTTTCCCGACCATCAACGATGGGTGAGTGGGCGTGGGCCGCGCCAAAGCCTGTTTTCCCGGCAAATAACATGCCGGCTAAGCTGGAAAATGTGAATACATTCCCCCAATTGTCTTCAATGGAGGTAATCAAACTACGAGTTAGTTCATCACGGCAAACACCAACACAGGCAATTGTATTATCTGAGGTAAAGCCTTGTTGGGCTAGAGTGTCATACGCTTGTTGGACAAAATCACTTTCTCGCATTGCCCCAGGAAAATGAGTATCAAGAGATTGTTGGAATGTCATAGTGCTCCTAAATAGGGTATGAATTAATTTCCCGTATAGTAATGCATATTACGGCTAAGAGCCAGTAAGACTACTAGAATGTTTTTTGAATAATTGTTTCTTTGGGTAGCCACAAAAAGTCTTGACAAAATCTGTTCAGACATATACTATTATTCCAACCATATGTTAAGATTCTGAGATAAAACGCATCTGATTTTCCAAAAAAACGACATATTATTTTAAGTAGTGGAGCCTATAGATAACAAGGAGTGTTATTGTTGTGACAAGCCCTAAAAAAGAGCGGATACAAGCTGACCAGGATTGTATCCGCTCTTGTGTTTTAATTCGTTAATTTTTTATAAAATAAGGAGAACATTATGAGGAAGGCTATTCATGTAATTACGTTATTATTCTTGTGCTTAGGGTTGGTTTTTGTGGTTGCGCCCAGCCCTAGCCACGCCCAGGATGTGACTTGTGACTCAGAAGTGGTCGTTCAGGCCGACGACTGGCTCTCAAAGATTGCCGAGAAGTTTTATGGAGACCCGTTATCCTTCCCGGCCATCGCTGCCGCGACCAACACTGCGGCTGCAAGTGATGATAGTTTTGCTACAATCGATAATGTAGATTTAATTGAACCCGGCTGGAAGCTTTGTATCGTGACAGCTGCAGAGGCAGAGGCCTTAATCAATAACCCTGATGCTTCAGTGACGGCGGGTGTTGAAGAATTGCCTGATATCGGTACAATTCAAATTGGTTATATTCCAATTTTTGCCTTTGCCCCCTTCTTTGTGGCCGAGCAAAAAGGGTACTTTGCTGAGCAGGGGTTGGAGGTCGAATTACAGGCCTTCCGCTCTGGTGGTCCGATGATTGCTCCCCTGAGTGTTGGTGAGTTAGACGTTGGTGGTGGTGAGACTGGTCCTGGCCTATTCAATGCCATTGATCAAGAATTGGACATCAGAGTGGTGAGTGGGATGGCCGCTCAGCCGCCTGGATTTGGTGCCGCGCCGCTTTTGGTTCGCACAGATTTGTTTGAGTCTGGCGAAGTTACGGAGCCAGCAGACTTAGCTGGCCGAAAAGTAGCGGTCAATATTGTCCGTGGTACGGCTGAGTATTTGGTGGCCAAAGGGTTGGAACAGGGTGGATTAACCGTTGATGATGTTGAACTGGTTGCAATTCCCTTCCCGGAAATGCCTGCAGCCCTAGCGAATGGGGCTGTCGATGCGGCCTTATTGCCACACCCCCTGGCCGCTCGTGCGCTTGGTGAGGGGGCGGCTACAGTCCTGTTAAATGGGGATGAAGTCACCTTCTGGCCGCAGAATGGGGTGATCTACTTTGGGCAACGGATGCTTGATCCAGAAAATCGTGAGATTGGTGTTCGTTTCATGGTGGCTTACTTGCAAGCCGCGCGTGATTTGCACGGTGAAGGATGGCGTGCGGATGAAAATGTACTCGCAATTAATGCAACAACCAACGTGCCTGAGCCAGCGATTAGAAATGGGGTCGCCTACTATTTTGATACCAATGGTTATCTCCATCGAGACAGCACCGCTGATTTTCAACAATATCACTTTGATCGAGGCTACACCGAATTGAGTGCGCCGCTGCCTTTAGATCAGGTCATCCTTGATACCTACCTTGAAGAAGCCTTGGCTCGTCTTGGTCGAGCCGTACCTGTTATCGATCCACCACAATAAGATGAATGGACGATTATCAACTTATGGCTCTGGTGTCTATAGCACCAGGGCTATAAGCAAAAACTCAAAGGACATTGATGAATCCAAAAATAGAAGTCAAGGATGTCGGCAAAATCTACAGCAGTCGGCAGGGGACGGTCGAGGCGCTGAAGGACGTCAACCTCTCGGTTCAAGATGGCGAGTTCGTCTCGCTGATTGGTCCTTCCGGCTGTGGTAAATCGACCCTCTTGCGTATTTTAGCCGGACTGTATGATGCGAGTTCTGGTGAAGTAATTATTCGTGGTTCAGCCACAAATAATCGCCCTCTTAATTCGGTCGTGTTTCAGGAATACGCGGTCTTTCCTTGGCGAACGACGCTAGAAAATGTGGCGTTTGGTCTGGAAATGCGTGGGATTTCCAAAAAAGAACGGCTGGATATTGCCCGAAAATATCTGGATAAAGTGGGGCTATCTCGCTTCGTTGACAACTATCCCCACCAGTTATCTGGGGGGATGAAGCAGCGCGTTTCGATCGCCAGAGCCTTGGCCAATGATCCTGAAATTTTGCTAATGGATGAGCCGTTTGGCGCGTTGGATGCCCAGACGCGGGCGATTATGCAGGAAGAGTTGCTGAGAATTTGGGAGGAAGATCGCAAGACCGTCGTCTATGTCACTCACTCGATTGAGGAAGCGGTCATTTTAGGGGATCGAGTTGTTTTGATGGCGGCCAATCCGGGCCATATCAAGAGTAGCTATGACATAACCTTGTCCCGCCCCCGAGAGATGTCTATTCGGACGACGCCTGAATTTAATGAATTTGCCCAAGCCATTTGGCTCGACTTGGTTGAAGAGGTTAATAAGGCCCAAGCCTTGGAAAGAGGTGATTGATTATGGCTTTATCAGAGAGTAACGTTAAGGTTGAAACATCTGGAGATGAGCGAATTTATCGACGGACAGGGGTTGGTGTTGAGGTTCGCAATGACCAGATGTATAGAATCATCTCGATTTTGTCCCCGTTTGTCGTCTTGTTGTTATGGGAAGTTGTCGTCCAAGTCGGTCTGTTGGATCGGCGCTTTTTCCCACCCCCCACTCGGGTGGCTGTGGTCCTATGGCAGATGCTTCTGTCTGGCGAGCTTTGGGAACATTTGGGAATTTCTTTGCAACGGATCGTTTTGGGCTTTTTGATTAGTGCGGCTTTGGGCATTCCCTTGGGCCTTCTAATTGGCTGGTCAAAGGGTATTCGCGCCTTCATGGACCCAATTATTGCCGCCACCTATCCCATTCCCAAAATTTCATTGCTGCCTTTGTTGCTCGTCATCTTTGGGCTTGGCGAGGCGAGCAAAGTGGTAACCGTCGTGATCGCTGGTTTCTTCCTGGTGCTCATCTCCACCGCCCACGGGGTGACCCACATTGAGCCAGTGTTAGTCCAAGCCGCCCAAAACTACGGGGCCAAAGGCTGGCAGCTCTTTGCCAAAGTCATCTTCCCGGCGGCGCTCCCCTCGATCTTTACGGGCTTACGCCTCTCGCTCGGCGTCTCCCTCCTGATCATTGTCGCTGCCGAGTTCGTCGCCGCCAATCGGGGCATTGGCTATCTGATCTGGATTTCCTGGTCCACGCTCTCGGTGGGTAAAATGTATGTTGGCTTGGTGGTAATTGCCTTTTTGGGCGTGCTGTTCACCACTGGATTGGAGCGGCTCGGCAAAATGTTAATGCCGTGGTCTACGGATATTCAAGATCGGACCCGGTAGTTTTAGAAGGATTGACAAGTAACTAACTGGTGCCAAAACTCAGTTTTGGCACCGGTTAGAATAGCCCAAAATCTTAGCCCCCTTGCCCAACAAATTGTCGTATATTTGGTAGTAATATCAAGAATGCGATTGAGAAGATAACAAGTAGGGAAAACAAAATAACGATAAACCCCGTGCGAACGCTAAAATTCACCTGCCTTTGGTGCATCACCCAATGGCTACTCATAAGTGTGACTGCAATTGGTTCTAACAGAAAAATGGGATCAGTGAGATAGGCTAAAAGGCCTCCTTCAACCACCCGATGAGGCGGGTGTCCAAACATCGTTAGCGATAAGGGATAAAGTAGCGGGGTTCCATGGGCGATGACATCGAGTACCAAATGGGATAATCCCCCGATGACAGCCAGCCCCAGCAAAATCTGGGCATATCGCCACGGTGTAAACCAATATAATCCCAGCCATATCAAACCAAGTCCCAAGTAGGGCAACGCACTATGGGTCCAGAGTGTACTATGATTGATAAAACCGCGAAATAGCGCGTTGTAAATCACATCCACGTCTGGAGCAGACGTACTCCCTAAAGCCACGCCCCACATCCCTATTTTTTGTAGATTGGTCCAGCCTTTAGATTGGCGGTTGTGGATATAATTCGCTGCAAAATATCCAGGAACAAGATGGGCGATTAGCATAATTGGCTGCTGATAAATACCCCTTCTGAATTGTCTGTAAGTATGAACAAAATACCTTAAGTTGCAAACGCGTGTCGCCAAGCGAACAACCGCCGATAGCCGTAATCGGTGCTAAAACTGCCAAAGGCTTTGGCGGGCATTCGGCGTAGGGGATGACGGCGTAAAGCCCGGAAACCACGCTGGGCGATACGATAGGGAGAGTATATGGTGCGACAGACGCGATCATACTCACGCTCAAACTCCGCGACGGACATCCGCTTGGGATAGTAGACGACATGGGACGTATCGTAATGTCGCCAACTTTTCTCTGGGATAAGTCGATTTTCCTTGATGAGTTGGGCTCGAAATGGGGTGCCGGGATAGGGCGTTAAAATGGTTGTACTCATACTATCCAAGCCTGACCGTTTGCCAAATTCCCAGGTGTCCCACATCACCTGCGGCGTGTCCTCATCAAAGCCAAAGACGAACAACCCGACCACGCCGATGCCCTGCTGATGAATGGCTTTAATCGCTTCTTGATATTGGCTGGTTAGCCCTTTACTTTTTCCGCCCAACTCCCGGCGATTGTCGGGGTTGATCGACTCGAAGCCGATAAAGAATTTGTCTAGATGCGCCCGCCGGGCCAATTTGAGGAGTTCGGGATATTGGGCTACCATCATTTCAGCCTGGGTGGTCCAGCCCCGCAACGGTAACTTCTCCAGGGCCAAGAACAACTTTTCGCAATATTCGGGGTCGATGGCAAAAGCCAGCCCAAAATTATCATCGGTTAAAAAGAAGCGATCAATTTTGCGCCGCTCAATTTCCTCAACAATCTCCTCCACAGGACGAAAACGCATCTTTTGTCCGCTAACCCGAATAGCAGTGCAGAATGAGCAGTTTCGTGGGCAGCCCCGCGTAATCTCAAGCATCGGACTCCAGTAGCGGTGGCTTTCATTGACCTGAGCGATTACCCGATCAGTCAGGGGAGCAACACCTGTTAAATCGGCCCACTCGGTATCGTTGTAACGGGGTTGCAGTCGGTCATTCTGAAAATCTTCGATGATTTTGGGCCAGGTGCGATACGCCTCTCCTGTGACCACCACATCAGCCCAGCGGGCGACGTCTTCTGGCAGGAGGGTGGCATGTGAGCCACCGACGACCACGGTTTGTACCCCTGCGGCATGGGCTAAATTAGCATATCGTTCAGCGGTTTCAATGGCTAACGTCTTGGCGGTGATACCAACCAAGTCATGTGGCCCCAACGTCTGAATTTTATGGTCCAGAAATTCCCAATCCTCGTCCCAAATCTCAACCTCAATCTCATCAGGTACTAGCGAAGCTAGACGCATCAAGGTGTAGGGGACGGCTGGGGCTTTGCCAAAAATACGGCCCTCTCGGCCGGGGTGAATTAAAATGATTTTTCGTAATTCCATCGTTAGGCATCCATTTGCATAAAGTGTTTAGCATTTTCCCAAATGACTTTGGGAGTGATTTTGATAGGGTGAACCCGCTGGGTGATGGCCCAACCCTTCCATAGTTTGTGGACCCACCAATAGGTCAGATCAAAGAGTCGGTTACGGGGGGCTTTGATCAGGATGCGAATAATTGGCTCCAACCAAGGAAACTCGACACCCAAGGCGAACCACCGTTGTAGGTTTTCCATCTGGTTCTTCTCTTTTTCATCCCGAACCAAGATTGAGCTATCCCAAGCGATGGCCCCAATATCTTCAAAACTGCCCGCCATATGCCCGTTCTGCTCGGCAAATTCACCCAATTCAGTGGCGGGATAGGGTTGGAATAGAAAGGCGTGGGCGTACTTGACCTTCGTTTCGGCATTGAGACGCATCGTATCAAAATCATCTTCAAGCGTGCCGCTGGGCAAGGCCAGAATATTTGTTGCAGTCAAGTTGATGCCTGCTTCGTGTAGCATTCGTCCGCTCTCGATGATGGTTTCGCGAGACATTTTCCGTTTCAGCAGATCATTTCGCAGGCGATCATTGCCCGCCTCGATCCCCATACTGACCGTGTTCGCGCCCGCTTTTTTGAGCAAGGCCACTTTTTCCGGGGTGAGCAGATTGGAACGAACATTACAGAAGAAGGGTAATCCCACTTCTTTTGGATATTTGGCGGCAAACTCTTCAAGCCAGTCCAGATAGATGATGAATAAATCATCTAAGAAAACAACTTGCTCCAGTGGATACCGTTCTCTAATCCAATTGACCTCCTCAATGACCGAGTCAACGCTGCGCTGGTAGCCTCGTTTCTCGCGAGTGTAGAGCTTATACCAAGCATGATTGAAACAGTAAGTGCAGTGATAAGGACACCCTCGGCTGGCCATAAAATGTTTGATAGGACTGTTACGGGTGGGAGCGTGCTTGCCGTAGATCAACTCCCGATCTGGCATCGGCAGATCGCCTAGTGTACGGATGAGTGGCCGGACCGGATTTTTGACGATTTCACCTTCGACATCAAACCACCAATTGGGGATGTCCGGCTGAAAGCCGCCATTGTCTAGGGCATTCGCCAGATCGACCAATGGCCCTTCACCTTCACCAACACAGACGCCATCAACGCCATTTTCGTGAATGATATCGGGAAAAAAGGTGGGGTGGGGGCCGCCAAAGACAGATAAGACTTTTTTGTTCCCAAGGCTTTCCCGGATGCGATGATTGAGCGGGAAGTAATACTTCTGCATCCCAGTCATCATACTGTAGCCGATGATATCTGGCTGGAATTCTTTGGCAGCTTGGACAGGGTCTTCTTGAGTGGCAATCGTTAGGCCTACTTCGTGTCCCGCCTCTTTGAGCGTGGCAGACATAGACATAATGCCCTGTGGTTCATAATCAATTTGTTTTTCTACCCATAAAATACGGGCCATGATAGTTTCCTCCTTGGGAAAAATAAAATGATAAGTGGGAAGTGATGAGTGATTCTAAGATACTCATTCCTTTCGAACCCAAATCCACCACTCGTCATCTGATTTTTGCTCGGCAAACCAGACGATGTTGCCCATCTTGCTCCAAACATCGTAGAAGGGCTGTGGCTCCCATTTGTGGCGGACGCGTAAGATGTCATTTGGGGGTAAAGCTTTGATAGCTGGGGCGACGAGGCGCATCGGATCGGTGTCCAATGTTTCATCGATCGGTAAGAGATCGACCTCTTGCTCAATATTAGCCTCATTTGTAGGAATCCAATCTGGGCGAATTGAGCTTGATTGGGGTAAGGCCTGAACTACGGTATCACCCACTGTAACTTGCCCTAACGCAGCAATATGCTGGAGTAATTCAGCTAACGGAACCTCGGCCATCGCTGCGACACGAGTTAGGCTAATCCGAGGCGACATCAGCCGGCGCATCATTGGATTTCGGAGCCGATGAAAGTCGTGCGGCCGGAGTGAGACGACATAATCGACAACTTTCGGGTCTAAATCAAGCACCTTGTTAAGGCGGGTGTTTCCGTCAATAGTGAAACTCATTCGATCTCCTGATAGCTGCGAGACAAAGCCCTGAGACCAAGCACACCGACTGCTAGCAACCCCAGCAGCTTAACGACCTCCAGCCCAATGTAGGACAGATGATAATGGGCTGGGGGTGGGGTTTGACCTTGTAACACCAGCAATCCTCGCTCGTTGAGAATGGGCCGCAGCCAGACTGTTTGTAATCCGAGCATCAACCAGACTCCATTTAAGAGCAAGGTGATTCGTTTTGGGATGTAACCGATGGTGACGAGGCCCAAAGTTAGAACCGCAAAGACTAATTCAATATGATTGAGCGCCCTAAACACCAAACGCCCAATGCCCAAGCCGATGGGCAAGGTTACACCCTCCGCTTGAAATTTGAGTGGTGCTTCAAGAAACGAGATGGCTAGGACCATTCCAAACCAGATATAACTCAGGGCAATAAGAAATGGTAGCTGGCGAGGCATCAGATCATCTCCCCAGACTCAATGGCTTGCCGTAACTCCGCTTTCTCTTGTTTGGGGAAGATTGTTTTGATAGCGACTTTGAAGGTGCGTCGCCAGTTGAGCCAGAAATCTTTACGGGTTAGGGTTTGCAGGATGCGATGGGGGCGTAAATAGAAGCGGCGATAGGCCTCCTTCCACTTTCGTTGCACCAACTCTGCCGTCATATCCCCCAACTCATACCGGGCGCGACCATCAAAAAAGACATAATCTTCCCAATCTTCCAGCAGTAACTGTCCCTGTCGCTTGGCAATCTCATAGACTTTTGTGCCAGGATAAGGTGTCATCATTGAGAAATTAGCTACCATTGGGTCAACCTCACAAGCAAATTGAATGGTTCGTTCCATCGACTCTTCATTTTCGCCGGGTAGCCCAATGATAAAGAACCCCATCGTTTCCAGCCCAACACGTTTGGCGTTTTTGAAGCCACGTCGAATGGTGTCGTGATCGATTTTCTTGTCAATAGAAAGCAAGACATCAGGATCACCACTTTCTACCCCAAACGCCACCCGCTTTAAGCCAGCCTGTTTGAGCTTACGTAATACCGCTTCGGTGGCCAGATTAGCCCGAATACCATTGACAAAGATCCAGGGCACGTGGTTAACCTTATGCTCAATAAGCAGATCGGCTATCTTTTCCAGCCGATCCACCTGAATATTGGCCGAATCATCCAAAATACCGATTTCCTCTGCGCCAAGGTTATGAACCAGATGTTGCCATTCAGCGAGGACACTTTCTGGACTACGAGCCCGCCACTTGATGGGCATAATGCTTTGTGAGCAAAAGGTGCAGCGGTAGGGGCAGCCCCGTGAGGTCATCACTGAGAAGGATTTTGAGCCATCGACAGCATCGGTGGCGGGCTGAAGATTGGTGTAGTGTTCCATCTTGAAAACGTGATAGGCTGGGAAGGGTAGAGTGTCAAGATCCGCAATGACAGGGTGATCGGGATTGTGTCGCGCTTCGCCTTGGGTGGTTTGATAACTGATGCCCATTACCCCTTCCAAATGATCTTGATTAGGGTCCAACAAGTCTTGAGCGGTTAGGTCGGGTTGATGCCGTTGGGCCGCTTCAATCAAGCCACACAGCTTGATCCAAACTGCCTCACCCTCACCCCGCACCACAATATCGACCTGCGGATGGGCGATGCTCTCAGCCGGTAAAACTGAAACGTGCGGCCCTCCCAACACCACTGGAATATCCTTGACCGATTTTACTGCGGCGGCCGTTCGCCAGGCCGATTTCACTTGTGGGGTATTGGCCGTGATGCCGACGATATCGGGCTGATACCGTTTGACGACTTTGGTGATAGATTGGGTTTCGACATCAGCATCAAAGAGTAACACCTCATCGCCTCGCTCTTCAGAGACGGCAGCTAAATAGGCCAATCCCAAATGGGGTGAGGTACGGGTATCAATGGGGAGATGAAATCTTGGATTAACAAGCATAACACGCATGAGACTAGCTCCTTTCTACTGACGATATTTTTGTTACTTTCATAAGATCTTCCTTTAAGAATAGCTTTGATAAACTCTTTCTAATGATATTTAGGTAGGACTCCTAACTATTTTTGGTGAAAATAATTACATCGTTGGTTCGCTCTGCAAACAATTTACCCGTAAGTCCTCGGTCATTAGGGGCTTCTCCAATAAATTACAATAATGTGGCGAATCTTTATCGGGTTGCTTCTGGAAGTGCTGACAAGCATAGCACATCCGCTGGGTTGAGATATGACCGCTCAATTGCAATTGATAGAGCAAGTCAAGCAAAACTTTGAGCATCACCTCGCGCTCATGATCGGGTAAATCAAAAACGTGTTGTCGTAGCACATTGGCAAACATTGAGGAGTCTTGGGCCGCTGTTGATCCCTCTTCCGTAAGATCGAGAATAAAGCTACGGGCGTCATACGGGTTTTCTTCCTTGACCACATACCCCTTCTTGTCTAGCGTTTTGACCGCATCACTAATCGTGGCCCGGGCCATGTTGAACTCTTGAGCTAAGGCTGAGACGGTACGCCGCTCGATCGGCTGAAACTTGAGGTGTAACAGAATTTGAATTTGCAGCGGGCTTAAACTATTTTTTTTGTTTTCCTGCCACAAATTCACCCGAAAGAGCTGGGATAGCCGCTCCAAGGCATAGACAATTCGGCTAGATGAGTCATTATTTTGGAAGGTTGGATCAAAGACTGATTTCATTATTAACCCGTACGATTAAAAATAATGTCAGGAATCCTGACAATTATAGTTAGGAGTCCTGATCGGTCAAATTTAATTATAATTTGTTAGAAATGCAAAAATCGGGAAATTTAACTGAGCTTTGGGCAGAGAAAATGATCGACAACTTTTTGTCAATCTTGAAAGCTAGGAGTAGCTGGGGCAAGATGTTTGATTTACGACTTGCAATTTTAGATTTATTGTAAATCCCAAATCGTAAATTGATGTAGGTACTTTACCCGATCATTTCATCGAGTTTATCTTTTACAGGGCGATTGGGGTCTTCGGCCACATAGAGCCAGTAATGCCAATCAGCCCACCCAGCAGCACCATCCATTAAGTAGTTGTATCCCTCACCATCACGATACCCTTGCGAGTTAAGGAATTTCAAGACCTTACTCATCAGGTTGACCCCGCTGAATTCATATTCAAGTTGATGAGACATCTGATTTTTTGTAATCATTATCTCTTCCCTTTCGTGTACAAAGTCCAAACGCTGTCGTGGATTGCTACACAATGAATTTTATGGGTGTAAGGTGAAAATCTGATGAATATAATGTTTAGATTACACACCCATTACCTATCAAGCTTCAATCTCAAGCAGACCTTTTCATCAATTGGTAAATACGTTTGTTCTGCTGGACTGATCAGCTTATCGTAGTCTTTTGCTTCGATAAACTGACGTTGCTCGTTTACAAAAGTCGAGAGATCGATGATCTCAGAAATGGCCTCCCGCCCGTAGGTCTTGAGCATTGAGCCACGTAGGCCGAGTTGAATAGCGCGTCGTTCGAGGCGTTCACCCTTTGGGCCGTGGTCAGGGTCCCATTGGAGACGGACCGCTGAACCCTGAACGGCTGCCTGCCATGCTTCACGATTTTGATATTGCTCGGGGTCAAAGGACGAGGGGACTGCTTGAGCCAGGATGGTATCAAAGAACTCACGATATAGGCGGACGGCCAAGATGATTTCCTGATTGGGCTTGGTCCCCCAACCCGAGCGATACGTCATCCAGAAAAAATTGGGCTTGATCCAACTCATTCGGCTATAACTGAACTCACCGCCAAAGTAGCCGTTTTTTGCCGCGAATGTGCTGATGGCTGGATTGTAGGCCTGATAGACGACGATGGTCTGTTCATCGTATTGGGCCATAATGTGTCTGCCCGAGGCTGGCCAATCTTCTTTTTGGGAAAGATAGGGTTGAAATTGTAGGTTCATTAGGAGAACTTATTTTGAAAGTATTGTCTAATTCGCTGGCTTATTTTTTCAATCTGGGTCTCATCACCGCGGGGTGCCTCAGGCCACTCATCAACCTGTACGCCCCAATATTTACGGGGAGCTCCTACATAACGACCGATAACGTGAATATGCACGTGCGGCACTCCATCGCCAAACACGAAGGAATAGACATGTTCAATCTTTTCGGTAGCCATCAAGGCTTGCGCCGCTCGTTTTGTAAAGAGACCGATTGACCGCGCCTCTTGATCGGTGAGATTCGCTAATTCAGCAACATGACGTTTAGGCTCAATAACTAGATGGCCTAAATAATGATCAGCTTTATTGCCCCACAATTGAGCATGCGAGATGTAAATCAATGTGTCTTCATAAATTGAACCGCCTGCAACGGTCATTTGCCCTTGATGTTTGGCACAAATGAGGCACTCGTTGGGAGATAGTGCTTCCATGAAATGTTTTGACTCAGGTGTCTACTTGGGTCGGGGTTTTGAGTTTGCAAAAATAATTATAGCGGCTCCCAGCCATTTCGTAAACGTAAATTAAACTGACCTAAAAATTGCTCAAACACAGGATTGCCCTTATCTTTAATATCCGATACATTTTTTTGGATTGTTAACTTTTTTAGATCGGTCATATCCTTTCTCAATTATCCCCAAAAATTTTTATTTCATTTTATTAACATTCATTTTAGCCCACTATTCAACAAGGAGTGTTTCATGATACTCAGAAAACTTTTTATTGCCCTCATTATTGGCCTGACACCTGTTTTGTGGTGGTCGCAAAGCCAACCCACAGTGGCGGATGCCGCACCAATTGAGACGGTCAACTCGACGATAGAGCAAACTTATCGCCCGCTTGCAGTGGAGACAGTGACCACAACGGTGGTCATTACCGCTAGTAAGGATGCGTTTATCATCAGTGATACAGGTGCTGATGATAATGCAGGAGCAGAAGGTGGTTTAGCCGCTGGACGTACAAATGTTCCTGATACGAGACGAGCGTTGATAGCATTTGATGTTGTGGGTAGCATTCCGGCTGGTGCTACGATTGTAGAGGCCTCTATGACGATTCCAGTGATCTTATCCCCAACAAATGGCGTTAATTCTACATTTAGTTTGCATCGTGTTACTACAGACTGGACTGAAGGTACCAAAACAGGTAATAGTGGTAATACGGCAACCACGGGAGAGGTAACCTGGAATTCGGCTAAACACGCCACAACGGCCTGGACGACCCCTGGTGGCGATTTTAACGCTATGGCTAGTAGCTCAACTCTGATAACACAACTCTTGGGGAATTATACCTGGAATTCGACGCCTCCGATGATCGCTGATGTACAAAGTTGGCTTGACTCGGCTTCAACCAACTATGGGTGGGTCTTGAAGAGCGATAATGAGACAACCCCAAAAACGGCTCGATTGTTTGGCTCGATTGAAGAAGATAGTCCAGCTATACCAAATAATGCCCCAGCCACCCTCACTGTCTCCTACACCTTCACCCCCTTACCTATTCCCGATCAAGTTTTAGGTACGATGGGCAGTGATGGCTGGCGGGTCTACAACCTCACGATGATGACGGGGACAACCCAATTTAATGATGGAGTAGATACCGAAACAAAGGGGTACAACGGCACCTTCTTGGGACCAGTCTTGGTGCTCACCCAAACCGAAAATATCACCATTAACGTGGAAAACAAACTCGGTGAGACAAGCACGACTCACTGGCACGGGATGCACGTCCCGGCGGAGATGGATGGTGGCCCCCATCAGCAAATCGCTGATGGCGACACTTGGCAAGCCTACTTTACGGTGGACAATCACGCCAGTACCAACTGGTTCCATCCTCACTTGAAGGGGATCACAGGTGAACATGTCTATTATGGTCTGGCCGGATTGATGTATGTCAATGACACAGCAAGTGAAGCGCTGGCCATTCCCAAAACCTATGGTACGGATGATATCCCCTTGATTATTCAAGACCGTGAGTTTGCGGGTGACGGCTCTTTGGAATATGCAACGGCAACCAATAGAGGATTTGGCGATACCTTTTTAGTCAATGGGGCGATTAACCCGGTGCTTGATACCCATGCTCAAATGATTCGTTTCCGCATCTTAAACGGCTCTAACCATCGCATTTATAACTACGGCTTTAGTGATAACCGCACTTTCCAGCAAATCGCTTCTGATGGCGGCTTTTTAACATCGAGCGTCCCGCTAACCCGCCTGGTGCTTTCTCCAGGCGAGCGGGCTGAAATTGTAGTCGATTTTAGCAGTGATCAGGGCAAAGCTTTGCAATTTATGGCCTACAATTCAGAGATTTCGCACAGCAACCGTGATGCATTTGATAGCTCCGATTTTAGTCTGTTTAATATTTTGGTGGGAGCGCCCACAACGTCACCTACACCAGTTACATCGTTGCCCTCTTCCTTAGCCACCATCACCCGCTTTACCGCCGATCAAGCGGTGAACCAAAGTAGCCCCCGTAAGTTTGACCTGGACAGCACCTCTACCATCAACGGCGTTTCAATGGATATCAATCGGATCGACCAAGTGATTACTTTAGGGGATATCGAACTCTGGGAGGTTACCGTTAGTCACGGGGGATCACATAATTTCCACGTGCATGATGAATACTTCCAGGTTTTAAGCCGGGATGGGGTGGACCCACCTGCCAATGAAATGGGCTGGAAAGACACGGTTTTGGTGAGTCCGGGGGAAACGGTTCTCTTGCTGAAACACTTCGAAGATTTCTCAGACCCTGACTTGCCCTACATGTTCCATTGTCACCTTCTGGAGCATGAAGACGCTGGAATGATGGGCCAATTTATCGTTGTGGATGATTTCCTAACGCCTGATAATTCGAGTAATAGTTTGGCGAATCAAACGGTGACCTATAATCATACGTTGAGTAATCCTAGCATGATTAACAGTGATACCTTCACAGTTACGACGAGTTCAAGCCAGGGGTGGACCGTGACTACAAACCTGTCCAATCCAACCGTTACGCTTGGGGCTGGAGGCAGTCAGAGTATTGTTATTTCCGTAACGATCCCGAGTAATATCACGGCTGGAACAGTCGAGACGACAACTGTCACCGCAACCTCCAGTAATACCACCTTGATGTTCCAAACGGCGACTGATGTAACTACAGTTATAGATGGCACAATTTATGTGCCGATTATTGTGAAATCATCTTAAGTACCCTGATTGCGTAAGATCAAGCGCTTGGGAGTTGAAGATTTCGACTACCAAGCGCTTTATATTTTGATACCACTTCAAGCTTAATCAATTTGTGAATTCCCCTTAAAAAACTACAATCCAGCTTTATTTGATTGATAGACCGATTATGTGTGTTCCAAGAAAAGTGTTGGTTTATGTCATTCCCCTGTGTTTTTGTGCTATGTTTCCATAACCAGAATCCATTGCTTACAACCCAGTGGATGCCCGACAAAAACATTCGGGCATGACATCTCGAAACACAAATCTACCTGATTCGTATAATCGACTGATAAAAATTGCAGTTCAACGAGGCACGCCAATGCAACCTTTAGCGGGAATAACCGTGATCTCATTAGAGCAGGCCGTGGCAGCTCCCTTTGCCACGCGGCAACTGGCCGATTTGGGGGCGCGGGTCATCAAGATTGAACGACCTGGCGTGGGTGATTTTGCCCGACGGTATGATACCACCACTAAGGGGCTGTCCAGCCATTTTGTCTGGCTCAATCGCAGCAAAGAGTCGCTGACGTTGGATGTGAAAGCGCCAGGGGGTAAACAAATTCTCGAAAAGTTGCTGGGGCAAGCTGATGTGTTTATCCAAAACTTAGCGCCGGGGGCGGTGGAACGATTGGGCTTTGACCCAGAGACCGTGCGCGAAAGATGGCCGCAACTGATTATGGGTAGTGTGTCTGGCTATGGCTCAACGGGGCCCTACACCCACAAAAAGGCGTATGATTTGTTGATCCAGGCCGAGTCCGGCTTTGTCTCAATTACAGGCACGCCAGATGAGCCCTCCAAAGCGGGTATCTCCATCGCTGACATTGCGGCGGGTATGTACACCTACACTGGGGTTTTGACGGCCCTGTTCACTCGGCAGCGAACTGGTGAAGGCACCATCTTCGAGGTGTCGATGCTGGAAGCCTTGGGCGAGTGGATGGGGTACGCTGCCTATTACGCAAACTATGGTGGCGCTGTCCTGAAGCGGACGGGGAGTAGCCACACCGCCATTACCCCTTACGGTCTTTTTCCGACAGGTGATGGCAAAACCATCTTCTTTGGTATCCAAAATGAGCAGGAGTGGGAACGATTTTGTGAAATGGTTTTGGGTCAACCCGAACTTTCGACTGACCCACGGTTTGATACCAACTCCGCCCGCACCGAGCACAAAGCGACCCTGCGGCAGATCGTCGAACAAGTTTTGACTCAACTCTCTCTTGATGCTGTTGTTGAGCGATTTGAAACCGCTCGCATCGCCTATGCTCAAATGCGCTCGATGGAAGAGTTTTGGGAGCATCCTCAATTACAAGCCCGTGACCGTTGGCGTGAGATTGGTTCGCCCGCTGGCCCCTTACACGCCCTCATCCCCCCTGTTACGATGTCTGGTGTCAACCCAGTGATGGATGCGATTCCTGATGTTGGCGAACAAACTGACATCATTTTAGGCGAGTTAGGGTATGACGCGGCAGAGATTGCGGTTTTAAAGACAGCCAAGATTGTGTAAGTTGTAGCAAAGTAGCAAGAGAGCAAATAGCAAAAACTTGCCTCTTTGGTGCCTTGATCCCCTGTTACTTTGCTACCCCACAACCTTATTTTTGGAGAAACATTTATGAAAACCAACGGCCCACGTATCTCTCCACGTGCTTTGATTCGACAGGAAGATACGGTTTTAGTGACTGTAAACCAAGATCAGGACGGTTTGTATTATCTACTGCCAGGGGGTGGCCAGGAACCATTTGAGGATTTACATACAACGTTGATCCGTGAGATGCTGGAAGAGGTTGGGGCAGAGGTTGAGATAGGGGATATTGTGTATGTACGAGAGTACATTAACCACGATGACGTGAAGCCAGGATTTCCACCGTTTCATCAAGTTGAAGTTATTTTTAGGTGCCAACTGAAAGGTGAACCTCAGACGGCCACGAACCCTGATACATTACAATCAGGGTGGATGTGGATGCCGATTGGCGAGCTACTCAATGTTACATTTTTTCCACAATCGATTGCTCGGGCGTTGAATGGTCCTGGTGGTGAAAAAATTTATGTAGGTGTGACTGATTAAGATGTCTGAACTATCGTTACCGCTCAAACAGGGGCTACCTCCGCGACAATTGGCCTTACAAGTTGTTGTCTCAACCCTGGGCCGACTCTTTATGAGTACAGCCAGTCGTTTTGTTTATGTTTTCGCTCCAGCCTTGAGTCGTGGGCTTGGTGTGCCTGTATCAGCGATTACTTCGCTAATTGCGGTCAACCAAGCCACTGGCATCCTGAGTCCCCTGTTTGGCCCGCTTAGTGATCGATGGGGGTATCGAGCGATGATGCTCATCGGTTTGGGCTTGCTATCAGTCGGGATGATTGGGGCGGGGATATTTCCTTTTTATGGGGCGATCTTAATCGCCTTGCTTTTTGCAGGTTTATGTAAAAGCACCTTTGGCCCTGCTTGGCAAGCCTACCTGGGCGAACATGTGCCCTACAATCGCCGAGGATTGGTCGTCGGGTTGGGTGAGTTGGCTTGGGCGGGCAGCTCCTTGATTGGGATTCCTGTTGTTGGTTGGCTGATTGAACGTCTCGGCTGGCAGGCCCCGTTTCTGGTGCTTGGTGGATTAACAATCGCCAGTGCCATTGGGTTGGCTATTCTTATTCCGTCCAGCAAGCCTCACTCTGATGTAACCCGACCCCGACCAAATTTTATGGCCGCTTGGTCTCAACTCCGGCAGAGTCGTCCAGCGGTGGGTGGAATGTTTTCCACATTTTTCTTGACCATGGCAAATGACAATTTATTTATTACCCTCGGCTTTTTTTTGGAGTCCTTCGGACTGAGTCTGACCGCCCTTGGCTTAGCTGCATCGGTGATCGGGGTGGCTGAGTTAATTGGCGAAATTCTGACCGCCTCATTTTCAGACCGCTTTGGTCTAAAACGGTCTATCATCGTTGGGATGGCCCTAACGATTGTTGCTTATTTGGCATTGCCATTCCTCAATCTCAACCTGACGTGGGCGTTAGTCGGTATCTTTCTGGTTTTTCTGTTTTTCGAGTTTGCCATCGTCACAGGGATGTCAATCTACACCGAAGTGCTCCCCCAAGCTCGGGCTACGATGATGTCCAGTAGTGTGGCAATGGCTGGAGTGGGCCGAATGATAGGGGCGCTTATCGGGGGGCTCGCTTGGCTCTACGGGGGATTGCCGCTCATCGCCATCATCTCGGCAACTTTAACGAGTGTAGCCCTGCTTTTCTTTATATGGGGCTTTCGAGGTTGGCAATAAAAAATGTAACACAGGTTGCGAATCTGCAAGCTATCCAGTCGTTTTAAGTGAGACAATAGCGAGAATGAACAGGTAGGGTAGATTACCCAACGCACTGGGCGAGCAACAACCATCCCAGGCACCTACTGTACATGGGGAACACAGATAAGGATTTTTTGTTTTACCAATCATTACCCACTCATCACTAACAACTATTTTGATAGGAGAACATAAATGAATGCCTTGGGAACATTGGCTGATTTTCCAGCAGCCAATAAATCGACTTATTTGAACACGGCCTCTGTGGCCTTGATGTATGCCCCGGCGGAGGCGGCCATTACCGCGTGGCAAAAGGATTTGGCGGAGAATGGAACCATCAATTTTGATGAGCAGGCCGAGCAGGATGTCTTTGAGAATTTACACGTGGCTTTTGCTCGCTTAGTCGGTGCCCAGCCGACCGATATTGCCGTCGCCTCCAGTGCTACTGAGCTGTTGGCCTCCCTGGCTTGGGCTATCGCTCCGCCTGCTGGGAGTAATATCGTCAGTACCGACATCGTCTTTCCCAGTACTATTTATCCTTGGGCACGCGTGGCCCGCCACACAGGGGCAGAAGTCCGCTTTTTGAAAGATGGGCAGGACCGGGCTGATCAATCTGCCTTGATTGAGTTGATTGATGAAAACACCGCTGTCATTTGTGTTTCCCACGTTGAATATGGCAGCGGGCAGCAATATGATTTGGCGCAACTGGCTGCGGTGGCTCACGAGCACGATGCCCTTCTCGTGGTTGATGCCACGCAATCGGCTGGGGCTGTTCCCATCGACGTGATGGCCTCTGGGGTGGATGCTTTGGTGTGTGGTGGTTATAAGTGGCTGTGTGGCCCCTTTGGGGCAGCGGTGATGTATCTGGCCCCGCGTTGGCAAACCAAGCTTGATCCGGGCTTGGTTGGCTTTCGTAGCAACAAGGACATCTGGCGATTTGAAGCGGATTATATGGATTTTGCCGATAATGCCAGCCGCTTTGAGTTTAGCACGATGGCGTATGGTTGTGCGATTGGTCTAGCCAAAGCTATCGATTATCTTGTCGACATCGGCATTGATAACATCTTCGCCCACAACCTTCAGTTGGCCGATGGTCTATTAGCAACCTTGAATGAGGTGGGGGCGGAAATCATCTCGCCACAAAATGCCGCAGAACGGACCTCGATTGTCAGTGCTCGGTTTCCAGGCAAGGTTTCGCGCGATATCGTGAAAGCCTTAGGTGAGGCCAACATCGTCGTCTCTCCTCGCCGAGATTTTGTTCGTTTTTCACCCCATCTCTACAACAGCAGCAACGATATCGAACGAACGGTAATCGAACTGAAGAAAATTTTGCAAAAAGGATAAGTCTTATGAAACTCATCACCCTTGACCAAATCAAACAAGCATTACCCTCGATTAATCTGATCGAGTCGATTGAAGCAGGCTTTGCGGCGTATTCACAAGGCCGAGCGGTAGTGCCACCCGTTGGGGAACTAATTATGGAGGAGCCGCCGGGGGATGTGCATATCAAATATGGGTATTTAAGCGGTGATGATTACTACGTGATTAAAATCGCCTCCGGCTTTTATGATAATCCCAAGCTCAATTTGCCGTCGAGTAATGGCTTGATGTTGTTGTTTAGTCAGAAAACGGGTGAGTTGCAGAGTATTTTGCTGGATGAAGGCCATCTGACCGATTTGCGGACGGCTGTGGCCGGAGCGATTGCAGCTAAATATTTGGCTCCCAAATCGGTACGTGGCATCGGGATCGTCGGAACAGGTATTCAAGCTCGGTTACAGTTACAATTTTTAGCCCAAGTGACCGATTGTCGCCAGGTTGTCGTGTGGGGGCGTAGCCAAGACAAGTTAGATGCGTATCACGCTGAGATGGCTCCGCACGGCTTTTCAATCAAAACAACACTCGATATGGCCGAGCTTGGCGCGGCTTGCAATCTGATTGTGACCACAACCCCAGCCTCAAAGCCACTCTTGCTGGCTGAACATGTTCAACCCGGTACTCACATTACTGCCGTAGGAGCCGATGCACCGCACAAGCAGGAGCTTGAGCTGACAATCTTACAACAAGCCGACCTCATCGTCGCCGATAGTATCCCCCAATGTTTGGTCCGAGGTGAAATTTATCAAGCCATCGAGGCAAGTGCGATTACACGGGATCGCTTAGTTGAGCTGGGGCAAGTGATTTTAGGTGAAGCGGCTGGCCGTACGTCCGATGATCAACTCACTATTGCTGATTTGACGGGGGTGGCTGTGCAAGATATTCAGATTGCGAAGGCGATTTACGAGGCGGTTGGTTAAAACATTGATCGCAATGAAAGCACAATCACACTGCCTAAAAGCGCCAATGCTGGAAGAATCAGCACCCACACTACATTGGCCTTCTTCTCAAAGTAAATATCCCCAAACTCATTGATGCTGGGCTGACCAGGCATATTGTCAATCAGCACAGCATCTTTAGGCTGGTAGGGATTGTACAGAATTTGCTCTCGGGCTTGATCTTCAAGAGGGTGGGTGACGTGGTTTCTGGCGAAAGCTTGGTAGGTTTGGCCATCATCGGCAGTGAAATTGAAGGTCAATTTGTAGACAGGTTGGTCGTTGACCGTGCTGCCTGTACTTGCCTTGTCAACTAGCTCACCGACCGTAAGTATCCCGCGATGCAATAGCCGATTATTTTTTAGACCAGCCCTCAAACCAATGGCCAATGTGATCAATCCAGCTAGTGGAAAGATCATCATAAAGACGCTAAGCCAAGAGGGGGACGCGTAAGTTCGTGTATTTTGGATGCGGGAGCGGCTCGGCCAATTGGCGAGATATTCAACTGTTACCGTCTCTTCAACTCTAAAGCGTGCCCCTGTTGTATAGGCCGTGCCCCTGAGATTTGTTTCTAGTCGCTCTACACGATAGCTGTAATCGTAGGCATAGACTGGTCTATCATTCACCGACATGTTTAATTGTGATACATTGCTCACAAAACCTTGGGTGGTTTCAATTGACCCAAGGCTAAAATACAAGGGGGCTATCATGGCCCCAAACCCCCCGACCAACAGAAACACCATCAACCCAATACCACTAACCAAAAAGCCAATTTGGGTGGAGATGTTGCCTAATAAAATTCGTAAGTACATTGAGAAAGGAATTCGTCGGGAGGGGGTGGATAGGGGAGTCATTTGTCACGGGTCCTTTATCATTAGTGGATTACAATTTTAGATTTGTGATTGGATTGAAACGATCAATATTTTATTTCTGGTTCCAGGTCGCTTGTTAACAATGTTTCAAGCGTGGGCGCAAGGCCTATTACAAGTGCGATTTTTCTGAGTTCGGGCAAATTGGGCTCAGTTTGCGCTAAGATATCCAAAGCTACTTGGATTTTGCCAAATTTTACATCGGCTCGATTTTTACCATACTCTTTGCGCCAAGGCATAACAATTTGGCTTAAGATGTTTATCAGATCCTGCATTCCCGATGAGGCGAGTATGATCGAACCGGGTTGAATTGCTTGGATTTGAATTTGTGATCGCTCAGCCCCCTTGATATCCTCGAGAATGCTTTTTAAGTCAGCCAGGGCCGATAAGTATGGAATAACTTGTCTTGTTAAAATCCGAGGAGTCAATGTGTCGCCCAGCACGAATCGGATGATAAAAGTATCCTTGGCTTGTTCTTGTGTTGTTGGAGATGGTTCTGGTGTATCGTCTAATTCTACTGGCTCCGGCAGAGGCAAGTCAATGTCATCAAAGTGAATAGTTGGTAAGGTTAAATCATTAAGGAGCACAGCCGAGTCTACACCTTCCTTTTGGGATTGCTGTAAGACCCTTTCAAGCTTAAGTATGATGTCTCGTCGTTTCTGTTCTAAAATTTCTATTTTCTGTTCCAACGCTTTTATTTTTAACAGCGTTTCAGGTAAGGTGACCCCATCCTGAGTATCTTCCTCTTTCAGTGTAACTAGTTTTTGTCGATAGCTGCGTAAAGCATCTTCTAATTCAAACCAGGATGTCATTTTTTGTCTCCGTAAACCTCTTCACTGAGCTATTCAGGTAATGAAACACCAACAATGTATAGTTGGTCATACCGTTGAATGACAAATCCCAATTTCTCCGCAACACGCATACTGGCCAGATTATCAGGTGAGGTTGTCCAACTCGCTACTCGTCCTCTGGTCTGAATGTCGTGACATAGTGCCATAGCACAAGCTGTACTCAAGCCATTCCCTCGAAATTTTGGCGCGGTGACTATTCCAATTTCCTCATACATTTCACCGAGGAAGAATGTGCAAGCGATAGAGGCTAGCTGATTGTCGATAAATGCACCCCAAGCAAAACCACTCCTCGCCAAGCCATGTGGTCCACCCCAAGTTTTATAAATCCAGGCTGAGTTAGGGTCAAATGTTTGTAAATGATTAGTATCAGATGGTTTCAAACGACGAATAGTGTGATGATTTATGTGGGGTGGCGTAGACTGCTGCTGGGTATATATCACTCGCGGCCAAATTATGAGATGAGGATCAATAGCTTTGAGTAGCGGAAAAAATGCCTGAGACGCTTCAATGAAGCCCTTGAGATAGGGGCGTATCGTTATCGGTGATACGGCTTGCGGATTTCCCAATAGGGTGTAATTCCCGGCTGTTTCAATGAGGACTGCATTAGGCTCAGGCCAGCGGTCAACAAAACATCTACCATTGCCAGTTTGAATAACATGTAATCCAATCAATGGGCCAGGGCGTTCTGGTAGAAACCAAGGTTTAAGGGTAGTCGTTTGTTCCAATGTTAAAGGAGTCATGGTAAAAGCTTACAAACTCAATAATTTGGCCACATAATTTATGTGGTGTTCATAGGTTTGTTCAATAAAAATGTGTATTCGGTACAAAGCTCGCCTTTGAACCAAGCTTCTGATGTTTTGTTCTGAACAAAGTCAAGGCGATGAAGTAAGTCAATACTTGCTGCATTACGGCTATCGGTGATAGCTTCAATCCATTTTACATGAGTTTCACGAAATATAACATCTAAAATTGCTCTAACAGCTTCGGTTGCAAAGCCCTGTCCTTGATATTTTTGCGCTAAAGTAAAACCAAGTTCAGCGATTGAAGGATTATCTGCGCTGACACACATGCCAATGTCCCCCACCAACTCATCAGTTTGTTGATGGGCAATCGCCACTTGAAACCAGGCTCCTGGCACGAAAAATGGCGCTTGTTGCTGGTCTTGAATGAAGGCTAGCCCCTCAGCCTCTGTCAGTGATGACCAAGATTGATAACGAGCTACTTCAGGATCAGATCGATAGGCGACAAAGGCCGCAAGATCTGTCTCTTTAAATCGTCGTAGGGTGAGACGACCAGTGTGGATGGGGAATAAGTCCATTTTGATTTCTCAATTATGTGTTAAGATTTGTTGTAATTATCAATGCCACTTTATGCGCTCATACTTAATACTGCACACAAAATGTTTTATTGACAAAAATATTGTTCACGTTCTATATTATCCACATTACATCAGATTGCGACAGGTTGCACAATCATTTGAAGTGGCTATAATCCACAGGCGAACATAAGACGAATTAATTTATGGAGATCCCTCTCGTATCTTTACGGGAGGGTAGTTTTTTTGAGCTAAGAAAAAGGAGTGGTTTGATGTTAAAGCCGAACAATTTAACCCCCGCAGATTTAGGTGAGGATATTGCCCCAATCATTCCGGGAAAAGACCCCGAATTATCAATCACAATCAATCGTATTCCAGTGTCCGAACTGGATGCTGCAATTATTCCCGTGTGTGAGCCAACCTTAGGCGGCAACGAAAAGAAATATGTTAATGATTGTATTGACTCCAACTGGATTTCATCCGCAGGGAAATATATTCCTGTTTTTGAAGAAGCCTTTGCCGAGGCGTGTGGCTGTAAATATGGGACGGCCTGTGCCAATGGCACCGTTGCCCTTCACCTTGGGCTGGCCGCGTTGGGCTTGGAGCCTGGGGATGAGGTGATTATCCCGACATTTACGATGATTGCTACCATTAACGCAGTGGCTTACACTGGAGCAACACCTGTTTTGGTGGACTCTGAACCCTGTACCTGGAATATGGATGTGGATTTGGTCGAGGCCAAAATTACCCCGAAAACGAAAGCAATTGTTCCGGTGCATACCTACGGTCATCCGGTCGATATGGACCCCCTGATGGAAATTGCGGATAAACACGGCATCTTTGTGATGGAAGATGCGGCGGAGGCGCACGGCGCAGAGTACAAGGGGCGTCGAGCTGGTAGCCTTGGTCACGCCGGTGGTTTTAGCTTTTACGCTAACAAAATCATTACCACGGGTGAAGGTGGGATGATTACAACAAACGATAAAAAATTGGCCGAATTGACCCAAAACTTACGAGATCATGCCTTCTCCTCAGAGCGCCATTTCTGGCATAAATTTATGGGCTTTAACTATCGAATGACAAACTTACAGGCAGCGGTTGGCTTGGCCCAAACTGAGCAGATGGAAACCTTCATTGAGAATCGGCGAGCGAATGCTGCGCTTTATACCAAGCTACTTAGTGAAGTGCCTGGCATTGTGACACCTCCTGAAGCGGGTAATGTACGAAATGTATTCTGGATGTACTCCATTATGGTTGAGGATGAGTTTGGCATGTCTCGAGATGAAATCCGTCGATATTTGGCTGCCCGTGGTATTGAAACCCGAACCTTCTTCATTCCAATGCACCTCCAGCCGATTTATTATGAGGCTTTCAAAGGGGAGCGTTATCCAGTCGCAGAGATGTTGTGCGAGCGCGGGTTCTACTTGCCTTCAGCTTCGTCATTAACCCCGATGCAAATCAAGTACATCGTTGATGTTGTCAAAGAAGCTCATATCGAAGCGACGAGCTAATCTGAATGGAGCGACCGGAATACGAGCGAATGTATGCCCTGGAGGACAAACATTGGTGGTTTGTCGGTCGCCGTCATCTGGCCTTAGCTTTGCTTGACACAGTTCAGCTAAGGTCAGATGCCCGCATTCTTGATGTCGGATGTGGAACCGGGGGGAATTTTCAGGCACTCATCCCGTTTGGTAAAACTTACGGATTGGATATCAGCCCGATTGCCCTTGAACTGGCTCAACATCGGGACAGTACTCATTTACTCCAAGGCTCTAGCTTAACTTTACCTCACCCTAATAATACTTTTGATTTAGTCACCGTGTTTGATGTCTTGTATCATCGTTGGATTGTGAATGATGAACGAGCTTTGAATGAATTATTTCGTGTCATTCGCCCCACTGGCTGGCTTCTCATTACTGACTCGGCTCTCCCTTTCCTCTGGAGTTCCCATGATCAAACCTACTACGCTAGGCAACGCTATACCCTTAATCTTTTGCGACAAAAATTAGGGAAAACAGGGTTTGAACTCAAAATTTGCTCTTACGTTAATCTCTTCCTGTTGCCCTTTATGCTGTTCGTGCGACTAACGATGGATCGCCTGCAACTCTTCAAGGATGCCGAACGTCAGGGTATGTTTCCGAATTGGCTGAATCGTTTACTGATTTGGGTTCGAGATCTAGAAGCGGCTTGGCTTAAGCAAGGGGGTTCATTTCCAATCGGTAGTAGTGTTGTTTGTTTATCACAAAAGCCCACTGAATAGAGAGATAGATTATGAGTAATCGTGCGAATATTGGTCGAGGCTTATTTATTTTGGGGATGGCTATCTTTTTTGGCTATCGCTTTTGGCAGTTTTCCCATCCTATTTACATTGTCTTTTTGACTGGCTTAACATTGATTAGTGGAAGCAGTATTTTTGGCTGGTTACCTACTCGCTGGCAGAGCTTAACCATCAACTTAGGGATCAGCCTTGTTTTTCTTGATTTTGTCTTTGCAGAGATTAATCTGGCTGAGGTTTGGACGGAGCTGGTTGAGGCAAACTACTGGATGCTCATCCCAGCGGTTATTATGGTCTTCGTTCACCTCTATTTTCGGACGCTTCGTGCTCAGTGGTTGATGAAGCCACTCGGTGATGTGACATTTTGGCCGACCTATCGAGCATTGGTGATAGGCATCGCGGGGAATACGGTCTTGCCTGCCCGGGCGGGGGAGTTCTTACGGGCTTATGTTCTCAGCCGCTCGACAAAACTATCTGGCACTGGAATTTTTGCGACCATTGTCGTTGAGCGTATTTTTGATGGCTTGACCGTTTTGTTGTTTCTTTTGGTTGTGGTTATTTTTGGTGTCCGTGACCCTCGGTTGCAAATTCCTGGTGCATTGGGCGCAGCCTTTTACATCGGGGCCTTGGTCGCTCTGGTCATCTTTATCTTGCGTCGGGAGTGGGTTGATAATTTAATAAAAGCGCGTGCCCCTGAGGATTTGGCAAAAATTGTGCTTGAGTTACTTGATTCTTTTGGAAAAGGGATTGAGGTGCTTAGAAACCCACAACAATTGCGTATGGTAACATTCTGGAATTTCTGGACTTGGATTGTTGTGCCTATTTCGTTTTTGTTTGTCCTACTTGCCTTTGATTTTGGTGCCCCAATTCCTTGGCAAGCGTACGTATTGATGTTGCCAGCCTTAGGTATTGCCCTATCTATCCCAGGCCCACCTGGCGGGGTGGGGCTGTTTCACACAGCCGTGGTCTTTACCCTCAATCTGACAATGCCCACTGCCTCAACATTTCCCGACTTTGATGCTGTGGTTCGGGCAGCCAGCATCGTATTACATCTCGCCCAATTTGGGCCAGAGGTTATTGTTGGTGTGATTGCCTTTATGTATGAAGGCTTATCGACTGATGATATTCGGGCTGGTCAGACCATCGCGAAAGAGGTGGAGGAGTAAATCTACCAATCCGCACGAATCCAATCTCCCTGATCAAATAGAACGTAGACTTCGGTATCGATAGGATTGTAGATCATCAATCCGCCCTGAAAGAATTGGAAGATAGCCGCATTTGAGCCACGGCCCTGCCCTTTTTCTTCCTCAAGTGGCTGACCTAGCCGCGTTTGTAGTTCAGAGTGGACACACCATACCTTACCAAAGCCCCGAACTGGCCCCCCGGCATCAGCTTCTCCACAGCTGATTTCCCCATCGATTGCCTCATCCCAGATATCCGGATATGCATTCCAAGTTTGGCCAGTTTCGAAATCTTCATCTGGGGAGTCAAGCACCCAAATAAGATTGTCAGCATCAGGGTTGTCCCACCAAATCATCACGCCTCGTTCAAAATATTGTTTGGCAAAGAGGCGTCGGGTGATTTCTGGGCCTATAGGATAACCCAAACGTCCTTCATCGGCTTCGGCATCTTTCCACAAATCTCGAAAACGACCTTCAGGTTCAAACCCTGTTGGTTCAAAAACACCTACGGTCGGTGTAGCCGTTGGTGTTGCTGTGCCTGGTTCAGGCGTAGGTGTGTCCGTTGGTGGTGGGGTTGGTGTTTCAATTGCATCGCCGATTGGTGAAATTGTGGGGGTATTGGGAACTGTTGGTTCGAGTGTGGGAGATGCCTCAGGATTAGCTGCGACTTCAGCTTGATCGATGACATTTACAATAATTGCCGCAGACTCACCGATTTGTTCGGCTGTATTGTAGGCTCGAACTTGTACATTGTAGGTTCCAGGTGTAGTTGGTTGCCAGGGCTGTACAACGATGTAGGGCGTGTTTGGCTCCGGTTCAGGATTAGCATCACGCCATAATATTTCACCATCAATAAGCAACTCAATACGACTAATGCCAGTTTCATCGGTGGAGGTCGATTGGACTTTGATTTCAGTATTGACAGGAATTTGATCGTTGGGTCTTGGATTTGATATAGTGACTACTGGGCTAGTTGTGTTGGCTACTATAGGTTCAGGCTCGTCTGAGTTCAGTATCCCACAACCCGCCAATATAATGATTGTTGCAATTGACAAAATGGAAATTTTGAGTTGATGTCTCATCACCAAAATCCTTTGATTATTTTGATGATGAAGTATAGCACGGAAATTTAGGAGAAAAAACGAGAGGGGTTTAGGATTTTAGACTACAAAAATGATCAAGCCGTTGTAATAAATTAGAGTCACTAATCAAATCCCAGTTGACTTGATTAGCTGATGAAGCTTGGCTCTCTGGGGTGGCTCTGGATTGATTAATAATTTGCCAGTTAATGACATCCTCTGTAGGAGAGGGAGAAGCAGTTGGCAATGAATTAATAAAATCATCTGACAAAGTAATGCATTGTTTCGTTTGCCGAGGAATGCTTCCATTATTCAGACCAGCGTCAGGCGAGATCTGTTGCTGATAATTATTGAAAGCAACAATAATATCTAAAACTGTAGTGTCAATAATCTTCCAGACAACATTTTGTTTTGTCGTAGATTTGGGTTGAGTAAGAAGGGCTAGACGTAGATGATTGAGGGCCGTTGATGTGAATAATCGATGACTAGGTTCATCTAGTGTGTCAGAGGCCGTTTCATTTGATGTCGGGATAGAGGTTATTTGTTCCGCGAGTTGAGCGAGAGCTTCTACTGGAAGTGTGTCGGTTGACAGAAGTATGTGTCCCGATTCTTCAACCAAAAAGGCACATTTAGCATTTGTCCTTCGTTGCAACTCCCACAATTTTGCTTGGATTTCCTCAGCTAGGTGTCTATAGCGATTAAGCTGACGGTGTAACAATCGGTCAGCCAGCCGAAGAAATTGAACACTTTTGTAGGGTCGTCGCAAGGTACGAACCTGAAATTGAAACTTTAAATCAAGCTCAGGTTGTTCTTGAGCGTCAAGAATTAAAATGATGGGCATACTTGCGTCTATATAATGAAGGATCTCAAGTAACCCAATCGTTTCCATGTCAAATGAGGGAAAGTCAATAATCGTCAAATCAAATGATTGATAGGCCATTAAATCGAGAGTTTGACTTAAATCAATGACAATTTCTACATCGCTGGATTTTTCCAAATGAGCGATACTTGGTTTTAAGGCTTGGGTAATGTGCCCATCTTGACATACAACAAGTATGTTTCTCATGTAACCCACCTGTGACGCTGTTAAAGAGCATTTCGGCTTTTCCAAGAAATAAATTGGGCCAAGATTTTTGAGTTTACAACAGCTTGACTTTTGACCGACCTATTTTTAGAAAAGCTTTAAAGCCGTGCCCTGACTTGTTTGATAAATAGTTCTTTGTTCAATAGGTGCTGTTTTTGGTTATTTATTTTCTTGGCATGGCCTTACACGCTCCTACTATTTTACAGTAGATATAATCGTTTATCCGTAAAGATAGAGTAAGGAACCTTAAAGTTTGATATAGGAATTATGGGCTGTTGAAATGGCAGCAATTGGCAGTGATTTCGCTGGATTTGGCACAATACTTGGTCATAAAATTGGGGCAAATCAAGTAGGGCATATAATTGTGATTGATTCGACAAATAGTTGGAAGTAGTGTAATATCCGGCTCGGTTTTAACGAGGCATTAATTTTAACTCAAAATAGAGTTGAGAAATTTTGCACAAATGATTTGTCAATACTTGGACAGATGTTGTATAATCGGTCCGTGCGGTTAAAAAGTGAAGAAATACCAAGATGCGTTACAGGGATACACCCTAGCATTACAAATCAGCGGTACATTAGTTTGTTGCACTTTTAGCTCATTGGGTGCAGGGATTTGGTTAGATCAAAGGTTTAGTACCACACCTTGGTTAATGCTGATACTAATGCTTGTTGGTATTGGTTATAGCGTCTTCTCAATTTATCGCATTGTGAATGACTCAGAGCAGTAAACTGCTTTGAAATTCAAAGCCCCTATTTTGATATAAATACTGATAAAGGGTTGAAAATTCTATGGCTAGAATACTTATTGGTATCGTCATTGCACTTGTAGTAATTATTGGTGGAAATATTTTATTCCCCGTTCCCCGCGCTGCGATTGAAGTGATGGCAGAACCTATTGGCTTGGGGCCTGTCTCTAATGCCATGCTTACTTCATTCATTATATCTGCGTTCCTCATTATTATGGCTATTGTTATTCGATCTGGCTTGAAAGAACAACCAGGTGGCTTGCAGAACCTTGTGGAAGCCGTAATTGAAGCGATAGATGGTTTGGTTAATAATATTGCTCCTAAAGAATGGGCACCTCGCTTTTTTCCAATTTTGGCCACAATCTTTATTTACTTGCTCTTCGCAAACTGGTTTGGCTTGTTAACTCCTTTGTTAGGTAGTTTTGGCGTAGTTCACTCAACAGACCACGGCGGAATTCCTGTGGATCAAGTCACCTTTATTCGGGGAGACGGTGACAATTTGACTCCACTACATCATTACGGTGATGATAAAGAGTCTCATAGTGAAGAAGATTCTCACGGTGATGAAGAACATCACGATGACGAAGCTGCGCACGGCGATGATGAACATCACGGTGAAAAGCAAGCTTTGATTGTTCCGATTTTCCGTGCCCCAAGTAGTGATTTGAACTTAACGTTTGCCTTGGCTCTGATGTCTGTAGTGTTGACCCAGGTATTTGGCTTCTGGGCACGAGGGTTTGCCTACGTTGGTAATTTCATTCGATTGGATGGTTTCTCCAAAAAGGGACTTGGCCTTGGCTTCATTGACTTCTTCGTCGGTATTCTCGAACTGGTCAGTGAGTTTGCCAAGATTATCTCGTTCTCCTTCCGGCTTTTCGGTAATATCTTTGCTGGTGAGGTTGTCTTGATTGTAATTTCATCTCTCGTGTCGCTAGGGGTTGTCTTAGTCTTCTTCGGTCTTGAGATTTTCGTTGGCTTTATTCAAGCATTTGTATTCTTTATCTTGTCACTTGTGTTCTTCTCGATGGCTACTCAAAGTCACGGAGAACATTAGAATATAGTAGTATCTAAATTTCATCCGGGATGAACCGGAAAAACTATTTTTAGAAATTGAACTCAAGGAGGCAATTCGTTTTAGCTATGGATGCTCAAACCTTCAAGTTTTTAGCAGCTGGTCTGGCAATGGGTCTGGGAGCGATCGGCCCAGGTATTGGTATCGGTATTTTGGTGGCAGGTGCTTTGCAAGCCATCGGTCGTAACCCTGAAGAAGCTGGTAATATTCAGACCAACATGTTCATTGGTATCGCCTTTACCGAAGCTGTTGCGATTTACGCTTTGGTTGTGTCGCTTATCCTCCTGTTCGTGGTCTAAAGCTGACTATCGAATATTTTACACATTGAAAGGAGGTTAGACACTTGGACGCATTAGGTATTTCATTATTTGGGATTATTACTTATCTCATAAACTTTGGACTCTTGGTTGTTCTCTTACAGATGCTCCTGTACAAACCCGTAAAGGATATGCTGGCAAAACGCCAGACAAACATTGCGGACCAGATGGCAGCAGCTAGTAAAGTGCAAGAGGAAGCCAACAAACAAAAGGCTGAATTTCAAGCAGAATTAGCGAAGGCCCGTGAAGCATCACAGGCAGAAGCCAAGAAAGTAGCCGAAGCTACCGAGAAAATGCGAAAAGATATTCTGGCTGCTGCTGAAAAAGAGGCCGAGGATATTAAAGCACGTGCCCGAGATGAGGCTGAGCAAGAAAAGCAGCGTGTAGCATCTGATCTACAGAAGCAGGCTGGTGAACTGGCTGTACAGATGACTCAGAAGATCGTGGGTGAAGCGATTGATGAAGGGGCACAACGTAAACTGGTCGATCAGTTCTTGACCAACTTATAGGAGATGCGTAGTGAAAGCACAAGAGCTTTCTCTCAAATATGCAACAGCTGTTTTTAGCTATGCCTTAGAGAATTGGCTAGAGGTTCTTGGCGGTGTTCAAGATAAACTTGCGAATGACTCAGGCTTGGCTGAAAAATTAGCAAATGCTGATCTCACCTTTGCTGATCGTCAGAAAGATTTGGATGGGATTATTCCATCTGGTGCAGATGATAGCATCAAAAACTTTCTGTACACTGTATTAAAAGAAGGTAACATTGGCCTTCTCGGTGACATCGTCAGTAGTCTAGGTCAGATGTCAAAGGGTGGCCCTATGATCGAGACTGCTCAAGTTACGACGGCTGTTGCATTGTCTGATGAAGAAAAAGATAAATTCCGCCAGAAGTTACAAGCCCAATACGGTGACAGCTTGGAAATTCGTTTCGAAGTTAAAGCCGATATTCTTGGTGGGGCAATTGTCCAAGTTGGCGACAAAGTAATTGATGGTAGTGTAGTGACACGCATGGACGCAATGAAGAATGCGTTAGGCGTTAAACTTTAGGATTAAGCGTTAGGAGCAAAGATGGTTCTGAAATTAGATGACATAACCGCCCAGATACGTCAACAAATCGAATCTTTTGACGCTCCGGTTGAAACTGCCGACGTTGGAACCGTTATGAGTGTGGGTGATGGTATTGCTCGCATCAGCGGATTGACAAACGTTATGGCAACGGAGCTCCTCGAATTCCCCGGTGGTGTGGTCGGGATTGCCCTCAACCTCGAGAGTGATGCTGTCGGGGCTGTAATTATGGGTGATTACGAGCACATTGAAGAAGGCGATATGGTCAAAAGTACAGGCCGTATTGCTTCTGTGCCCGTTGGAAATGGAATGATTGGTCGCGTAGTCAATGCCATTGGTGAGCCTGTCGATGGCAAAGGACCGATTGAAAACGACGGATTTTATCCCGTTGAAAAGATTGCCCCTGGTGTAATCGCACGTGACAATGTTGATACCCCTGTTCAAACAGGTATCAAAGCGATTGATGCGATGACACCTGTTGGTCGTGGTCAACGCCAGTTGGTTATTGGTGACCGCCAAACGGGTAAAACAGCCATTTGTCTTGATACGATTATCAACCAAAAAGGCAAAGACTTAATTTGTATTTACGTTGCGATTGGCCAGCGTCAAGGTCAGGTTGCCCAGGTTGTGGCGACTTTGGAACAAAATGGCGCAATGGATCACACGATTGTTGTGGTCGCTGGTGCCTCTGATCCCGCCCCAATGCAGTATATCGCCCCCTACTCTGGCTGTGCGATGGGCGAATACTTTATGGATAACGGTAAGGAAGCGCTGGTCATCTATGATGATTTGAGTAAACACGCTTGGGCTTACCGCCAGATTTCACTCTTGTTGCGCCGCCCACCTGGACGCGAAGCTTATCCAGGAGACTTGTTCTACCTTCACTCTCGCTTACTGGAGCGTGCTGCAAAGCTTTCAAAAGAGAATGGTGGTGGTTCACTCACAGCCTTGCCGATTATTGAAACATTGGCTGGTGACGTGAGTGCTTACGTTCCCACAAACGTGATTTCGATTACTGATGGTCAGATTTATCTTGAAAGTGACCTCTTCTACGCTGGTCAGCGACCTGCTGTGAATGCTGGTTTGTCCGTATCACGGGTTGGTGGTGATGCTCAAACCAAAGCGATGAAGAAAGTTGCTGGGCAGATGCGTCTGGAATTGGCTCAGTTCCGTGAACTTGCGGCATTTGCTCAGTTTGGGTCTGACTTGGACAAGTCTACCCGTGAGCAGCTAGAGCGTGGATTACGCTTGACCGAACTTTTGAAGCAACCTCAGTATGCACCGTTGGAGTTGGAAGATCAAGTTATCTCAATCTTCGCTTTGACCCGTGGTTATGGGGCAGATGTTCCTGTGGCTGAAATTCAGAATTATGCGACAGAACTTGTTGCATTTGTGAAATCCAGCCATCCAGGTGTTGGACAAGCTATTGTTAATCAAAAAGTCTTGACTGACGAAATTGTTTCCTCTTTACAAGTAGCCTTGGCAGACTTTAATCAGTCTAAAGGTTACAGTGTACCTGAGGCGTAATAAAATATTAAAGGGATAGGGAAAGATTGTTTATCCCTATCCCTCATTTACTAAAATTCTAAGTAGGATGTGGCCGTGGCTTCTATCCGCGAAATTAAACGACGTATTAAAAGTGTAAAGAATATTTCCCAGGTGACTCGAGCGATGCAGATGGTTGCGGCCTCTCGTATGCGCCGAGCTCAGGAACGTGCTTTAGCTTCACGACCTTATGCAGCCAAGGCTTGGGAAATGTTGACCCATGTTTCTTCCCAAATTGGGAATGTTCAGCAACTGCACCCACTTCTAACGCAACGGGATGAGGTGAAGACAGTTGGCATTATTCTGATTACTGCTGATAAAGGGTTAGCTGGTGCTTACAATAGTAATATTATTCGTAAAGCTACCCAATTTATGCGGGATAACGATCAAGAAGATGCTCATCTGATTACGGTTGGACGTAAGGGGCGTGACTTTATGGCCCGCTTCCAACGTAAAATTGTAGCTGAATTTTCTGATCTACCTGCTCTGCCATCAACACGAGATATTACACCTATTTCTCGTCTGGCAATCGATGGTTTTCTGGATGGTGAATTTGATGAAGTGTACTTAGCCTATACCGATTTCATTAACACCTTAACCCAGGATCCAACGGTTCGTTTATTATTACCGATTAAACCTGGCGATGTAGAAAGCAAGGTTATGAGCGAATATTTACGCTCGGATGAAGCTGTTAGGACGACAGAATATCTTTATGAGCCGGATCCTAATGCTTTATTGGACTCGTTATTGCCCAGTTTCACAGAATTGCAGATTTATCAAGCAATTTTAGAAGCTCGAGCTAGTGAAGAGTCTGCCCGGATGGTTGCAATGCGTAATGCAACAGAGAACGCGAAAGAATTGATTGGTGATTTAACCCTGACATACAACAAAATTCGTCAGGACGCGATTACCAAGGAGATACTTGATATTGTGGGTGGTGCAGAAGCACTGGCTCAAGCATCTAAGTAGATCTAGTCAAGTTTGAAAGTAACACTTTTTAAAGTGATTTTATATCGAGATACCCTTTAGGAGGATTGAATGGCTAAAGGAAGTGAAGGCCGTGTTGAGCAAATCTTAGGCGCGGTTGTCGACGTAGAATTCCCTCCAGATCAACTACCCGAAATCTATCACGCGATTGAAATTGAGCGTGAAGGTGAGGACACGTTGGTTTTGGAAGTACAACAGCATTTGAGTAATAACTTGGTTCGAACTGTAGCGATGGATGGTACAGATGGTTTGCGTCGTGGGCAAGTTGTCACTGCTACTGGTGCCCCGATTAGTGTACCTGTTGGCCCCGCAACACTGGGACGCATTTTCAATGTACTCGGTCGTCCTGTTGATAATCGTGGTGCGGTTGAGTCTGACCAAACCTATCCAATTCACCGCCCTGCTCCAAAGTTTGAAGATCAGGTAACCAAAGCCGAGGTTTTCGAAACTGGCGTTAAGGTTATTGATTTGATCGCCCCCTTCACCAAAGGTGGGAAAACAGGTATCTTCGGTGGTGCTGGTGTAGGTAAAACAGTAATTATTCTCGAGCTTATCGCTTCACTGGCTCGTGAACACGGTGGTTATTCAGTATTCGCTGGTGTGGGTGAGCGAACGCGTGAAGGTACTCAGCTTTATCAAGAGATGGAAGAAGCTGGTGTACTTGACAAAATTTGTATGGTTTTCGGTCAGATGAATGAGCCTTCTGGGGTACGCTTGCGTGTATCACTAACTGGTTTGACAATGGCTGAGTACTTCCGTGATGAAGGTCGAGATGTTCTTCTCTTTATCGACAACATCTTCCGTTTTGTTATGAGTGGTTCTGAGGTATCGGCTCTGTTAGGTCGGATGCCCAGTGCGGTGGGTTATCAGCCAACTCTGGGTACAGAGATGGGAGAGCTGCAAGAGCGTATTACCTCAACAACTCGTGGTTCAATCACCAGTATGCAGGCCGTTTATGTACCAGCGGATGACTACACTGACCCCGCTCCGGTAACCACATTTGCTCACTTGGATGCGACCATTTCATTGGAGCGTTCGATTGCTGAGCTTGGAATTTACCCAGCGGTTGATCCATTGGGTTCAAACAGCCGAATTCTTGACCCGTTGATTGTTGGTGAAGATCACTATCAAGTTGCTCGTGAAGTACAGCAGGTACTGCAGCGATATAAAGACTTGCAAGACATCATCGCCATTCTCGGGATTGATGAATTGTCTGAGGATGACAAGCTGATTGTTGCTCGTGCCCGTAAAATCCAGCGTTTCTTCTCTCAACCCTTTAGTGTTGCGGAGCAGTTTACAGGTCGCCCTGGTCGCTATGTATCAATTAAAGATACGGTCAGTGGCTTTAGACAACTCCTAGATGGTAAGTTGGATCACGTTGCAGAGCCACACTTCTACATGGCTGGTGGGATTGATGAAGTATTTGAACGTCACGAACAAGCACAAAAAGGCTAGGGTTTTCGATGTCTACGTTACATCTTGAAATTGTGACCATTGAACGAAAGATATTTGATGATCATGTCAATATGGTTGTTGCCCCAGGTATTGATGGTGTGTTAGGGATTTTGCCTCGTCACACGCCTCTACTGACCGCACTTGGTTTTGGTGAATTAAAAATCAAGCGTGATGGTCAGGAAGATCAATACTTAGCAATTGGTGGTGGCTTTATGGAAGTTCGCCCCGATCAAGTGATTATTCTGGCAGATGCTGCTGATCATGTTGATGAGATTGATCTTGAGGCGGCTGAGGCGGCTCGTCAGCGAGCTGAGGAAGCGCTGAAAACTATCCCACGTGATGATGAGATCGAATTCGCTGCGGCTGAAGTTGCCTTACGTCGTTCAGCGGTTCAGCTTAAGGTCGGACGTCGTCGTAAGCAACGAGGTGGTGGTGGTCCTAGCATTCGGAGTTCAGCAGAATAAGCCTGCTATTTGAATTGATAAACGTCAAAACCAGAAGTTACTATTGTGACTTCTGGTTTTTTGTTGTGCAGACATAAAAGTTTTGCACAATAATGGGTTTGGGTTACAATCACAGAGTTAGCCTTATTCTATAAGGCTAATCTCATAAAATTAAAAAGCTTTGGTAAATCGATGATTTATGTTTGAAAAGAAAATAGGCATTGACCTAGGAACTTATAGCATTCTAATTTATATAAAAGGACGAGGGATTGTTCTACAAGAGCCATCTATTGTAGCAATTTCTCAAAACGAAGATCGAATTGTGGCAATTGGCGAAGAAGCACAATCGATGCTGGGACGTGTTCCTGAGGCTATTGAGATTAAACGTCCTTTACGCAATGGTGTTATTGCTGACTATTATGTCACTGAAAAGATGCTTGAATTTTATATCAATCGCCTTGTCGGTCGGTTTCGTCTGTTTTCTCCCGAAATTATGATTAGTACACCAGTCGGGATTACTAGTGTTGAACGGCGAGCGGTTGAGGATGCTGCTCGAACAGCAGCTCGCAAACCAGCCCATACCATCCCTGAACCCCTGGCTGCTGCCATAGGTGCTGGAATGCCGATTGAGACTCCAACTGGCAATATGGTTGTGGATATTGGCGGCGGAACCAGTGAAGCGGCAGTGATTTCCTTAAATGGGATTGTTACAAGCGACTCTGTTCGTGTAGCTGGAATGAAGTTGGACGAGTCAATCATCAACTATATCCGGCGTAAGCATAATTTAGTCATTGGGGAGCAAACAGCAGAGGAGGTAAAGCTTAAGATTGGCAGTGCTGTTCGTTTAGAGGAACCATTGTCAATGGAAGTGAAGGGCCGTGACCAGGTGGCTGGTTTACCTCGACCTATTACGATTACCTCTGATGAAGTAACTGAAGCAATGTCAGAACCTCTATCTGCAATAAGTGGTGTTGCGAAAAGTGTTCTTGAAAAAACACCGCCTGAATTGGCCTCGGACATTATTGACCGAGGGGTAGTTTTGACTGGAGGCGGCGCATTGCTACGTAACCTGGATCAAATGCTGACACAGCAAATTGGTGTTCCTTGTTATGTGGCAGACAATCCTGAAGCCTGTGTAGCATTAGGCGCTGGCATTGGTTTAGATATTCGCGAAGCACTGGAGCGAGCTGCTTCCCCCACTTACAGCTACTAAGTTTTCTGAATTATCATCAAAAAAGCAGCCGGCAAAAGGCTGCTTTTTGCTTTTAAATTCTTCAGTAGTTAGAAGTTTACAGATAGTAGGTCATTCTTTGTAGGTGCATAACTGGATCAATATATTGAACCTGTACATAGTCTGGAACATTTAGAGTGATAGGAGCATAATTTAGAATTGCTCGAACACCCGCTTCAATGAGCTGATCACTGACATTTTGGGCAACACTGGCCGGGGTTGCTAGTACAGCAATTTTCATCTGGTGTCTAGCGATCTGTTCTTTCATGACACCAATATCCTGCACTAACTTCCCCCCAATTGTCTGACCAATTTTATTGGCATCATTATCAAATACCGCTTCAATATGAAATCGTTTACTGGCAAATCCACCATATTTAGCAATCGCTTGACCTAAGGCACCATACCCAATTAACGCAACCGCCCAATCCCGATCAACGTTGAGGATTTGTGAGATTTGATCCCTCAAATACTTTATTTCATATCCAGTTCCTTGCTTACCAAATTCACCAAAAAAGGATAAATCTTTCCGAATCTGAGCGGAACCAATACCTAAACGCTGTCCTAATTCTTGTGATGATGTAAACTCATGGCCTTCATCATGAAGTAAATTGAGGGCTCGCAAATAGATTGGTAGTCTGCCAATGACAATATCTGGGACTTCACTGGCTGTTGAGGGCATAGTTGGCTACTCCTTGCCAAAAATGGTCTTATCTTCAACTCGTGAAAAGCAGAACTATGTTACCACAGATAGTTTGAATCGGCAACCAATTTTTGAATGATCATCTAAATAAACCGTATTTTAGGATAACATAAATTGCTCGTACGCCATCTTTCCAATTAATCTTTTTCCCTTCCTCATATGTTCGGCCGTAATAAGAAATACCAACTTCATATATGCTACAATTTAAACGAGCAATCTTAGCCGTAAACTCTGGCTCAAAACCAAACCGATCTTCGGTAATTTCTATGTTATCTAGAATCTCACGTTTAAATACCTTGTAGCATACTTCCATATCAGTTAGATTAAGATTCGTAAACATGTTTGACATAAAAGTTAGAAATCGGTTGCCAACTGAATGCCAAAAATACAAAACACGATGAGATTCGCCACCAATAAACCGAGAGCCATATACAACATCTGCTTTATTATCTAATATAGGTTTCAATAACTTTGGATATTCTTCTGGATCATATTCTAAATCGGCATCCTGAATAATAATTATGTCCCCTGTCGCGTGGGCGAATCCGGTACGTAACGCTGCCCCTTTGCCTTGATTTTTTTCATGAAATACAACTTTGATATTATCTTGGTCACTTAAATTCTTTAGGTATTCTCTCGTCTTGTCTTTAGAATAATCATCAACAATAATAAGCTCACGATCAATATTTAAGGCAACATTTAACACCGTGTCAACAATTTGCTCAATTGTATTCTCCTCATTATAACACGGCATAACTATAGAAACTTTCATGGAAAACCTCTTACAATTAACTGATTTTGGTACAGGTATATTTCAAAAATTAAGGGCGTCCATAGCGGTCGCCCTTATAGTTAAGTTCACTTTAATATTTATCAATTCGAACAGTTACTATTATAATCTAACTATATCGGGTCGCAAATGCTTAATACGAGGTTGAAATAGTTGTGCGATTGGCAATAAATATTGAAATCAAACAAATAAAGGGCAAGTGATTGAAAGTTCAAATATATACAATGCAAACGCTTGAGGAAGCTATCGCCGTGGCTGAATTGGGGGTAGATCACCTAGGCATTACTCCCAGTAATTGCGGACTACCTGGGGAGATTGATTTTTCAACAGCACGTGCTATTGTAGATGGAATTCCAAAACACGTAAAAAGTATAGCCTTATCTGTAGAAACAGAGTTAAAACCAATAGTAGATATGGTTGCAGCAGTACAACCAGATATATTACATTTATGTGCTTTGGAAGGAACCGTTTCGCCGACTGATGTTCAAACGCTACGAGATCATCTACCTGGATTGCCAATCATGCAAGCGGTCAGCGTAGCAGGACCACAAGCTATTGAAATGGCTTTAGCTTATCAGGACGTTGCTGAGTATATTATTTTGGATACTCAAGCGCCTGATATTAATGGCATAGGAGCCTCAGGCGAAATACATGACTGGGCGATTAGTCGCGAAATTGTTCGTCAAGTGAATGTTCCTGTTATTTTGGCTGGTGGTCTTGCGCCAAACAACGTAGTCGAGGCAGCACGAGTTGTACAGCCTTGGGGGGTGGACTCTCTGACACATACCAACCAAGTTTTTGCTCAAGGTGGCTTTAAGAAGGATTTAGTAAAAATTGAGGCATTTGTGAAAAATGCACAACAGGCCCATACGCAACATATTTAGGCCTCCCAATGTTTAGGCCAGTCACCCTCCACCCGCAAATCAATTCCACTCGCATCCTCAACCAGTTTGCAGACGTGGAGTTCTCCTGCCTGCCCACCAAATGTTTCCCGAGCTTCTTCAAATTTTTGTTGGGCTAGTAACGTTAAATCCATTTTTGTCTCAGTCTTATTGCCTAAGTCTGCGAGTAAATCGAGATCCTTACAGCATAAATCTAAGCTAAATGAGGGATCATAATGACCAGCAAAGATTGAGGGCACATCATGACGACAAACAAATGTATCTCCGACACTGTTCTTTAGGGCATCCCATAAAACGAGAAGGTCAACTCCCGATTTCTTGCCTAAAGCCAGTCCCTCACCAATTGCCGCAGCATTGATAAACCAGATTTGGTTGGTAATTAATTTGACTACATTTCCTGTACCCAAAGGTCCACAGACAATGATACGTCCCATCACTTCCAAATAAGGGCGTACCTTCTTAATGACTGCCTCATCTCCAGCTACAAAAAGCGTTAATTTTCCCAATCGTGCCCCATCCACTGCACCTGTTACGGGGGATTCAACAATAGAGATATTTTTTTCGGTGGCCTGATTGGCTAATTCCAGAATAAGTTCTCGATCATTTGTTGTCAGATCAACCCAAATGGTTCCTGGTGATAATGCATCGAGGAGACTTGGCATTGCTGCATTCGATTGCCGAGGCCCAGGTAGAGAGGTAAATAAGATATCAACCTGTTGTGCGACTTCCTCCCCCGATTTGGCGGCTATCGCTCCTTGTTGGGCTAATATGTCTACCTTGGTCGAGTCAAGGTCAAAAACCGTTACATCAAACCCAGCCTTGACTAAGTTAACAGCCATCGGCCCTCCCATGGTTCCCAATCCAATGTATCCCAACTTCATAAAATACTCCTTATATCAGTCTATTGCGTTTTAGGTTCAAAGCCAGCTGTCTCATTGACCACATACAATGGGCGGGCTTTAACTTCGTCATATATTCGGCCTAGATACTCGCCAATAACGCCCAGTGAAATTAATTGAATGCCGCCGAGAAAAAGCACCATCACCAACGTAGTAGCCTGCCCAGCAAAGGCGTGATAGCCAGATAAGCGGGCAATGATCACAAATATGATGAAAATGCTACTAAGCGAAGCAATGATAAAGCCAAGATACATAGCAAGCTGTAGAGGAAAGTAACTAAAGCCAGTCACCGCATCCCAAGCAAATTTTATCATTTTGCGAATGGGATATTTTGTTTCTCCGGCAAAACGTTCTCGCCGAATATATTCAACCCCAGTCTGCTTAAAGCCCACCCAACTTGTCATTCCTCGAATAAAACGATGCCTTTCCTTCATCGCTTTCATCGTATCAACCACTTTTCTATCCATCAGACGGAAATCGCCAGTGTCCAGGGGAATGTTAACATCTGTAATACGATAAATAATTCGATAGAATAATTTTGCGGTTACCAGTTTGAACCAGGACTCTCCTTCTCGATCAGTTCGGACCGCATAAATTACCTCAAACCCTTCTTTCCACTTTTGGATCATTTCTAAGATTAACTCAGGGGGATCTTGCAAATCTGCATCAATTAAAATGACGGCATCCCCTTGGGCGTGATCCATACCAGCTGTTACGGCGATCTGGTGCCCAAAATTACGGGCAAAATCAATATAATGAACTCGTCCATCTTGTTGATGTAACTCGCGTATAACTCTGCCCGTTTGATCTTGGCTGCCATCATTGATCAGGACTAACTCCCAAGCTTCATTTGTTTGATCTAGCGTATTTTTAATTTGTTCGTAAAGCTCGCTTAAATTACCTTCTTCATTATAACAAGGGGCAATAATAGAATATCGAATTTGTGTCATAGGCCTCGGTCTTCCAGGAGGTTAAAAGATTTATGATATTATAGCCTAAGTGTTACACTCAAGAAAGCAGTGCCATTAGTACAGAAGCTTTCTTAATTGATGATGAATAAATCCATTAGGGTATTAGTCCGAATGCTTTATGTCTAGCAAAACAGGTATAAATTAAGGTAAGGGAAATACTAGTACCACTAAATTCCTATTTTGCCCGATGGTAGGCCGTGGTAAAATTTGGTAGACTTTAGGCTTTTCCAAGAAATAACTTATGTTTATTTTTTGGACACAATCCTATTCTTCAATCTTGTACTCTCTTTTGTAAAACATAAATTAACTTGTTGATATCCGACCCACTTCAAAATACTTTGACCTGTTGATAAACTCAGAATGCAAACGAAAAAGTTGAGCGATTATTATGGCTAATGAGCGTGTTTTAGTTATTGATGACTCTGAAGAGAATAATCAATTTGTTGTTGACTATGTTTTAAAGCCCAATGGCTACCAGCCTCTTACCGCATTTGATGGTGAAGAAGGGCTAAAGACAGCACTTCAGGAGCAGCCAGACCTGATTTTACTCGATATGAGTATGCCTAAAATGGATGGCATTGCGGTTTTAGAAGCGCTGAATGAACGGGAAGTCTCTATCCCGGTAATTGTTATGACCTTCCATGGCTCCGAAACATTAGCAGTCCAGGTGTTTCGATTGGGTGTTAAAGATTATGTTGTTAAACCCTTTTCCGTTGAAGATATGCTGGCTGCAATCGAACGGGCTTTGTCTGAAGCCCGGTTGCGAAAAGAGCGTGATGAATTGACTGAGCGATTAATGATTTCTAACCAACAGCTTGAACAGCGAATAAGAGAATTAAACACGCTGTTTGGTATTGGTAAATCAGTGACCTCGGTTCTTAACCAAGATCGTCTTCTCTCGCGTTTGGTTGAAGCGGCTGTGTATCTTACTAACGCGGAAGAAGGGTCATTGCTTTTGGTTGACTCGGAGACAAATGAGCTTTACATGGTGGCTACTCGGGGAATTGATGATCGGGTTGCTCGTTCATTTCGACTACAAGTTGAGGATAGTTTAGCCGGTCAAGTGATTACCTCTGGTCAGCCGTTGATTTATGGCGGGGATGATATTAAAAAAATCAAAACGGCTTATCTAGTCCGTTCATTGATGTATGTCCCCTTAAAGCTAAAAGGTGAAGTACGCGGGGTATTAAACGTCAATAATCGAACCCACGCGCGTGATTTTACAAGCCATGATCTACGACTACTTTCAACCTTGGCTGATTATGCCGCAATTTCGCTAGAAAATGCGCGGCTCTTTACCCAAGCTGAAAGTGAGCAAAACAAATTAACCACGCTCCTCAACGAAATTGCAGAACCTGTTGTATTAATCGATCAGCAAGATGATTTAATGCTTATGGCTAACGCCGCATTCCGGCGGCTGTTCAAGCTTGATACTAGAGCATTTGAAGCCACCCATCTCAAGTCGATCATAGATAGTGAGGCTTTGATAAATCTGGTTGATACAACCCCCGAAGGCAGTACGCGGCGTGGGGAAATTTCGACCGAGGAAGAACATATCTTTGCGGTCACCCTGATCCCGCTACCTGATGTAGGTCGGGCTATTATTATGCAGGACATTACCCATTTCAAGGCTCTTGATCAGGTGAAGTCTGAATTTGTCTCGACCGTTTCACACGACTTAAGAACACCGCTTGTTTCTCTGAAAGGGTACGCCGATATGATGGGAATGGTTGGGAGCCTGACTGATAAGCAACAACTCTTCCTAGATCGGATGGGCGGCGGCATAGAAAAGATGCTGGCCTTGATTGATAATCTGCTCGATCTGAGCAAAATTGAGGCTGGCTTTGAGCTTGAAACAAGCCTTGTCGATCTTAATGAACTCACAATGGATATTGTGGCTGAATTGCAAGAGCAAGCTCGGCGTAAGCCCTTGGAGCTTGTTTATTTAGCCCCATCCAACTCTGCATTTGTCATTGGCGATGAGGTTCGCCTACGCCAGGTTATCACCAATTTGATTGGAAATGCGATTAAATATACGCCTGAGAAGGGGCAAGTCTCAACAATTATGCAGGTCACCGATAACCAAATTCTATTTAAGGTGGAAGATAATGGTCTGGGGATACCTGCGACCGATGTCCCCTTTATTTTTGATAAATTTTTTCGGGTACAAAGCGATGATCGCCATAGCATTGGCGGGACAGGCTTGGGGCTAGCGATTTCGAAGTCGATTATTGAGAAGCATGGTGGGACAATCTGGGTTGAAAGTCAGCATCAACAGGGCAGCACATTTGCATTCACTCTAAATTTAGCCCCATCTAACGCTATTGAATTAAATGATCAAGCTTTACCGGCCCCTGAGGTTGTCTCTCCCTAGCCTAACTTGATCAAACTTGATAAGTACGCTTATAAACGATCCGCTTGGGTCGTTTTTTATTTGTAGGGAAAATTAAAAAAGAAGAGATTTTAATCTGATGATAGGTTAGTCAAACTGTACCTCAATATTGCAAAATTTAAGAATTCACACCAAATTCAAACCTCGTTGTGATATAAAGAGGGGTAGATTGTTCTAATCTACACTCATTTTTGTACTTTGACGCTCATATGCCTTTTTCACCCAAAACTGTCGCAAAAAAATTAAAATATCAGCACAAATCTTTTTTTATTATAACAATCTTAATAATAGCTTTGTCGTTACTGGTATCTCAGACCGATGCTGACGAAATTTCGGATACTTCTTCACCAATCCGAACATTTTTTAGACCCGCTTCCACTGTCGGTGATCCATTACCACGAATTGTCTGTCCAACTGGGTATGCTGCTGAAATTTATGCCGAAAATTTACGTAGCCCCGATGGACTAGTGTTAGGGGCGAATAGTGGATTATATGTGGCTGAAGATCGCTTGTCTGGTCGAATCCAGCGAATTGGAACGGATGGAAGTAAAACGACTGTCGTGAGTGGATTGACTGGACCGGAGGGCCTCACCATTGATAACGCCGGAAATCTGTACGTTGTGGAAGACACTTCTAATGGACGTTTAATCAAAATTGCCCCGGATGAGACCCAAACCACGCTTGCTACTAATCTTGTTTATCCAGAGGGTGTGGTCTGGCGTTCAGATGGTACCCTATTTTTTACAACCTCAACACTTGAAACACTTAATTTGAACGAGAATCCTTTTAATATTCTTAATGTTAGGAGTCAGGTTAAATCAATCGTATCCTCGAATTCACCTGTGACCGTCAATGACGCCACCTTCCCATACAGCTATGCTGGTATTACAATTGGCTCTGATGGCTTGCTTTATGTGACGAATGAGCTATCAGGACATATTCTCAAGATTAATCCTAACAACGGCTCACGTAGTACGTTTGCAACCAATCTCGCTAGTCCTGAAGGTTTGAGCTTTTCTGCGAATGGTGGATTTCCGCTTTATGTGGCAGAAGAGGATACTGGCGATGGCACCGGGCAAATTCGCAAGGTTTCTTCAAGCGGAGGTAAATCTGTTTTTTGTAGTGGCTTTTACAATATTGAGGATGTTGTTGTTAATCAGGCAGGCCAGTTTTTTGTCAGTGAAGACACAACAGGGCTAATTATCTTGATCAAAGAAGCGGATGAACCCACTGCTACCCCTACACAAACCCCAACCAGCACATCAACTGCCACGGCAACCAATACAGCAACCCCAACCCCAACGAGTACATCGACGGCGACCGCAACGAACACAGCCACCCCGACTGCCACAAATACAGAGACTGCAACACCGACCCACACATCGACAGCAACAAAAACTAAAACACCCACCCCGACGAATACGCCTACCGCCACGGCGACCAATACACCGACTGCAACTTCGACTCACACGCCCACAAAAACCCCGACAAACACACCTACGGGGACTTGGACGCCCGTAGCGACCGATACCCCTACATCGACAGCAACCCATACAGCTACGGCCACGCCAACGAATACAGCTACCGCCACCCATACTCATACACCAACAGCAACCGCAGAAACTGTTGATGACACCAACACAGACAAATTTCAATATTTACCGCTGATCATTCGGCGCTAAGTATTACACCCCAACGATTTGACTTCTTCGTTCTAAGAGCACGACATCACGCCAGCGGCCATCCATTTGCCCTAGCTTCTGACGTACGCCCACCTTGGCAAACCCACATTTGAGATGAAGCACGATGCTTCCCTCATTTTCGGGGAAGATTCCCGCCTGTAGAGTCCAAAATCCCTCACTTTCTGATTGACAAATTAGCTCTATCAGAAGTGATCGACCAATGCCCTTGCCTTGTTGATGAGAAGCGATATAGATACTTACTTCAGCCACACCGGCATACACCGCTCGACTGGAGACTCCACTTAAAGCTGCCCAGCCAGACACTTTACCGTCAGTCACTGCGACCAAGCGACAAATTTTTAGCATTGACTCATCCCACTCTGTCCAGCTTTTCGCCTGTGTCTGAAAGGTCGCGTTTTTTGTATCAATCCCCTGTTGATAAATGGCTTGCACCGTAGGCCAATCTTCGGGCTGAAATGCTCTAATTGTAGTCAAGATGCCCCCCTTGGATCATTGTTTTGATACCATTAAACTACGATGCTAATTTCTATACTCATTGTTGTCAACCTATTAAGTTCATTATGAGGAGGATCAAATGCTATTTATGGTGATTGAGCGATACAAAAATCAAGATGCCCGTGCAATTTATCGTCGGGCCCAGGAGCAGGGGCGGCAGTTGCCAGAAGGATTGAAATATGTCGATAGTTGGGTCGAAGTCAATTTTGATCGTTGCTTTCAACTGATGGAGTGTGATGATTCTGCCTTGTTTCAAGCCTGGATTTTACAATGGCACGATTTAGTCGAATTTGAAATCGTGCCAGTTGTGCCGTCTAAACAGGTGTCAGAGATGATCAAGCCATTGTTGTGAGTTGATTAGGCAACCAACGGTTTTACGACATCAATACAAAACTAAGGAGTTAACCTGCTTGTTAAAGTTATTAACTTCGAGTTAACTATTAATGGGTCTTTGCCTTTAAGTGGGGATGGTCTCATCTGTATCAGAACCACGGATTGGCAGAATGTTGCGGATTTATTGATGGTTTATCCGTATTTTTCTGTTAATCTGCGGTTCTTAGTTGATGTCAGCCCACTAAAAGATAAAGAGCCGATTTTCAAAAAGGCGTCGGCGCGTTCCGACGCCTTTTTTATTTGACAGAAAACTGGGCTTGCCAGACTAGACGCTGCTCTGCTTGTGACGTAACTCTCTCGACGATATTATCAAACATTATCAGCACTTCCCACATTTCTTCATTGGTCACTTGAGCTATTTTATTTACAAGATGATGCTCCAAAGTTTCGGCACGCTTTCCCTTCCAGCACTTATCAGCCAGCATAACCAACAAATCTTCTACGTTTAAATCTTCGTTATCCTTATAATAGCCGTGTGTTTTGGTAAATCTCGCTAAATTTTCTGGTACATTTTCCTTGATCAGTAACTCATATCCACTTGGTTCATGAAGATAACCTGAGTTTGATAATTCTTTCGGATGTATTATTTTTCCAATATCGTGGGTGGCTGCCCCAAAAAGAATGGTATCTTTATCGAATAAGAAATTAGGCCATTCCTTTTGTAATTCATCAATGAGTTGGTGGGCTACATCGTGAACAAGAATGAGATGAGCAATTAAACGAGGGGAAGCATCAAACTTTTGTAAGAGATGAGCGGCTTCTATCGGTAAAGACATTAATCCCAAAGTGTCCAAATATTCAAAAGGACTCATAACGTTGATTGTACAAACTCCCCAGTAACTACCTACACTAACGGCTCCTGCTGCGTTGAGCAGTGAATGCTGCCTCCACCTGCTGCAATGCCGTCGATATTGAGCTGGATGACCTCTCGGTCGGGAAAGGCCTGTTGCACGCCCTGCTTGGCAGCTTCATCAGCCTGCTTATCGCCAAATTCTTGCATTACGACGGCTCCATTACAAACATAGAAGCCGATGTAACCCGGCGCGAATTCGTCGGTTGCGTATTCCTCGCGAATGGTGGTTGGGCCTTCGAGGACGATGATCTCTAAGGGGCGATTGGCTGCATCTGTGGCCGATTGGAGTATCTCCAAATGCTGTTTGGTTACCTCGTGATCGAAATATTCAGGGTTGGGTTCGTAGCCAGCCAGCACCACCCCAGGCCCAGCAAAGCGGGCGTAGAAGTCCGTATGCCCATCAGTGATGTCCATCCCCTTGATGCCCGGCAACCAGATAATTTTGTCCAAGCCCAGCAATGGCATCAGGATATCTTCAAATTCAGCTTTGCTCACCTCAGGGTTGCGGTTGTCATTTAAGACACAACTTTCTGTGATGATGGCCGTGCCGTGTCCATCGACCTCGATGCAACCGCCCTCTAACACTAAATCAGTGTTGATCACCTCTACCCCAGCTTGTTCCGCTACAAACTGAGCGACCTGGGAGTCCCAGCGATGGACTTGCTTCTTGCCCCAGCCATTAAAATTGAAGTCGATGGCCGCCTGCTGTCCTTCCTCTGTTATGACAAAGACTGGTCCCGTGTCTCGCATCCACAAATCGTCTAATGGGGATACAACCAACTCGACCGTTGGCCCCACCAACTCCTGAGCTAGATCATACTCTCTTTCTCGAACCAACATTGTTACTGGCTCATATTCGGCAATGGTGCGGGCAATCGTGGCCAAATTTCGTTGCACTTCGGGTAGTAATCGATCGCCCCAAATATTGCGACTGGCCCCAAACGCCATCCAGGTTCGTTTGTGTGGCTCATTTTCATCCGGCATAAACCACTCAGTTGTACTTGCATTGTATGTCTTTGCGCTGTATGTACTCGTGCTATATTCATCACTTGAACATCCCATTAGCATTCCCCCAGCAACCAGTGTTGCCCCTTTCAAAAAGTTGCGTCTTGATAGCATTGTACCGCTCCGCTTCGTAATTTTTTATGGAATAAGTGGGTTTATTCTAACACAGGAGCACAAAAGATGTACAGCAATCCGATTCCTCAATATCCACAATCCGCGTACAATGCTAGGTCTTGACGCAACGCGACAGAGTGATAAATATTAAAAATTTATTTGACTAATTGTGGTTCGATGTAGGGGTATCCCTCGTGGGTGCCCAGTTTCGGGTGCCCACAAAGGATACCCCTACATTGCCGATTTATTTTCTTAATCCCAATCAATCTACTAAATTGATCTCAAGGAGCATCTGAACAAAAATGGATCAAATCAAAGAAAGTCTGGCTCAAGGCGCAACAATTCTAATCGACGGAGCCACGGGCACCGAACTCGAACTGCGCGGGGTGCCGATGGTTGAAAAAGGCTGGAGCGCGATGGCGGCGCTGACTCATCCAGACATTGTGCGCCAAATCCACGAGGATTATATTCGTCTGGGGGCTGAGGTAATCATTGCCAACACATTTTCCACCGCCCAACAGGTGTTAGACCCGATCGGCTTGGGGGACAAATTTGAAGCACTGAACACAAGCGCAATCGAGCTAGCCAAAGAGGCGAGAGATCGGCAAAATGCCCCTCAGGTGAAAATTGCGGCCAGTCTGACAACGGCTCGACTGGGTTCGGAATATCCACCCGCTAATATTTTTCGCCAGCAGTTAACCAAACAAGCCCAGCTGTTTGCCGAACTGGAGGTTGATTTGATGATTTTGGAAATGATGAATGGGATCTGGTCAACCCAACTGGCTCTAGAAGCAGCAGCGTCAACGGACTTGCCAATTTGGCTAGGCCTGAGCTGTAAAGTTGATGAGACAGGCACGGTTGGGATGTGGAATCGTGATCATACCCTGACTGAATTTCTAGATGGAGTATCTTTGGCTAAGGTTGATGTGTTGCTGGTGATGCACACCCTGACCGAAGACGTGGATGCCTGTCTGGAGGTCATTCAGTCATACTGGACCGGTCCCCTTGGCGTGTATGCCCATTCCGGCGAGTTTACCCCACCAAATTGGAATTTCATTGATATGATCTCACCGGATGACTATGCCGCCAATGCCCAACGTTGGCTTGACCGAGGGGTGCAAGTGGTTGGCGGCTGTTGCGGCATTGGACCAGCGCATATTGAGCGACTGCGTGAGGTTGTGGGGTAAAGCTAACCAAGCATCTAATACCGTTCAGGCCGCAATGGGGTTAAATCGATTGATGGCGTCTGCCCTGCCACAATCTCTGTGACCAGCTTGCCTGTGATTGGCCCGTGAGTGATACCCAGCATTCCGTGCCCTGTGGCAAAGATCAAGTTGCTGATTTTCTCACTGCGACCAATGTAGGGCAGACCGTCTGGGGTGAGGGGGCGATAGCCGGACCAAGGCTCCTCGGCATCAATCGCGTCCATATCTGGCAGTACCTTTTGTAACGATTTTCGATTGACCTGCAGGCGTTTTGGATTGATTGATGGATCAAATCCGGCCAACTCAAGCGTGCTGCTAAATCGGAAATGATCGCGGCCGAGCGGGGTAATGGCCACTTTCGAGTCATCGACAGCCAGCGGACGTGAGGGTCCCTGTTCGGCGGATCGCTTTTTCACGGTGACGCTGTAGCCTTTGGCTGGCTCCATCAAGATCGACGCTCCGATCTGTTTGGCTAAGATCGACGACCACGCCCCGGCGGCTAACACCACTTCATTTGCCATAATCGAGCCTCGTGAGGTTTCAATCTGACGCAACGTTGCGCCCTCTTTTTCAAAGCCGATGACCTCGGTGTGGGTCAGGATAGAGGCCCCTTCTTTTTCGGCTCGAGCGGCAATCGCTTTAACCAGCTTTGTCGGGTTAAGATGGGCGTGCTGAGGAAAGTAGATGCCCGACTCGATCCCCTCTTGTAATTTTGGTTCCAGTTCTTCGAGGCCATCTCGGTCGAGTGAAATCGCTTCCACCCCCAAGCTACGTACCAGTTCAGCCTCTTTTTCCCCAGCCGTGCGATACTTTTCTGACAAATGTAGATGGAGCAACCCCATTTCATTGTAATCAAAATCAAGGTTGGGTTCGGCAGCTAGATCTCGAAACATCTGCAAACTTTGTTTGTTCAGAGCCAAGAGTGGTTGTGTCCCAGCCATCATTTTTTGATGGGTGCAAGCCGCCTGAAAGGCCCACAACCAGCGCACTAAATCCAGACTAAATCGCGGTTTAATGTAGAAGGGGCTGCCTGAGTCCATCATCCATTTTAAGCCTTGGCCTAGCACCCCAGGCGCAGCCGTTGGTAGCGCGTAGCCCGCTGCCACCCAGCAGGCGTTCCCGTGCGAGGCTCCTGCGCAAATACCAGCTTTTTCGACCAGCGTGACCTGCCGACCCGCTCGCGTCAGATACAGCGCACAACACGCCCCAATGACCCCGCCACCAATAATGAGGATGTCTGTTTTTGTGTTCATGAGTAGCCTCGTCTATTGGTCCACAGATAGATACAGATGACCACAGATAAAAAATAATAAAATATCTGTGAAAATCTGTGTCTATCTGTGGAAAATTAAAAGCCTCTTTTGCGATTAAATCATTGCCCGAAGCTGCGCAACCAACTCAGCATTAATGTCTCGCGGCGTATCCGATTGGCGATTGGTAAAGCGACGCTGACCGGGCAGGCGAATCCCTTCCATATTTTCCAGTCGGGTCAAAAAGTCCTCGCTATGCTCAGCCCAATTGTCTCCAGCCAAAATCTTGGGCGACATGGCCAGGATGAATTCGCCGCCTCGGGCTGGCCCGCCATCTCGATTATCATTTTCAGCCGCTTCGTAGCTGAAGTAGTCGCCCACGAGACCGGCGGATAAGAGCTCAATCATCGTGGCGATGGCTGAGCCTTTGTAGCCGCCAAAGGGTAAGATCACCCCACCATCGTGAATTTTTTTTGCGTCCGTGGTTGGATTGCCCTCTGAGTCCAAGCCCACACCAAGTGGGAGGTCGTGCCCATCACGGGCGGCCACCCCGATATCGCCTCGGGCTTTAGCAGCCGTAGCCATATCAAAAACATAAGGGTTTTGGCCGGGACGAGGATAGGCGAAGGCAATGGGGTTGGTGCTAAAGAATGCTTTTTTTGCTCCGTAAGGGGCAACCATTGGGGTGTGGGCTGTACAGGCCATCCCGACCAGCCCTTTTTCGGCGATGCCTTCTACCTCAGGCCATAAGGCGGCAAAGTGGAAGCTGTTTTGGATGGTGAGGACCGCAATGCCTAGATTGCTGGCTGCCTCAACCAAAAGCGGTGTGCCAAATTCGATGGCCAGCGGGGCAAAGCCGTTGTCCCCATCGAGCCGAATAGCGGCAGGGGTGAGATGTTCCGCTTTGGGTTTGGCGTGTCCATTAACTTTGCCGCTCTTTAGTGATTTGAGATACCCTGGTAGACGAAATAGGCCGTGGGAGATGGCCCCATCTCGCTCGGCAGCGCTAATGGTGCGAGCCGCTGCCGCTGCGTTTTCTTCGTTACATCCATTGTTTAGCAAACATTGGTAGGCAAGATCATAAATTTCATTGACGGTTAAAGCGATAGTGGACATGGCCCCTCCAGAGAAGATAAAATTGAGATGGCCTTGATTTTATTACGGTTATTGATTTTGCGCCATAGCACGATTTACGATAGGGGGCTAGCTCAATCGTTTTTCAATCGCATCCAACCCTTCACGCAAGGCCTCATAAACACCGTGCTCTGCAAAATGATCACGTAATTGAGCATTTAAACCGCCTTCGGTGCCAAGATCAATCAGGGCTTGAGCAAGTACGTTTGGCTGATCAAGCGGGTCTGCCGTGAGGTAGCCACCTATCAACAAACGAATAAAGGTTTCAGCAGATACATCTTCACCAACCCGTTCTTGCAACCAACCTGTGGCTTCGTGTAGGAGTTTGATGGTTGGCAAGAGAATGGCTTGAGCAGACAGGTAGGACTGTAAATCTGTTTCGTTTGACAAAATAACCAGCTCATTGCGTTGCCCAAACAGTGTTTCGAGGGTGTTCGATTGTGGATAGACGAGCAGGGGCGAATTGCCTTGTCGGATAAAGGGAAAGGGGATGAAAATGGCTTCAGCAAAGGCTGGGGCAACTAGGCCAGAAACCTCGGCCAGAGCCATAGGCACCATCACGCTGAGAATTTGCTGCTCGGGTCGAAAGTTGAGGGTGGGGAGGATCTGGCGTGCCGTATCGACGAGCAGACAGATGATAACCGTGTCAGCTTGGTCGACCACAGTTTGATTGTCTGCGACTGTAACTACCGAAAATTGTTGGCTGAGTTGGCTTGAAATAACCTGATTGCGTTCAGATATCCAAATTTGATGCCCATCGTTGGCGATACCCTGCACCATCGCCGCTGCAATCGTGCCTGTTCCTAAAAAACCAACCTTCATAGTGAGTAGCTCCCTGATGAGAAATTGTATGGATTAACGATTCAACAATTAATCAATTCAGGAATTAATTATTAATCCCCTATTGATTGTCATACATTCGAATAATCAACCCCGTATCGTGTCCTTCGATGCTTTTGACATAACCATTCACTATCTTTGGCATTGGGATCGGATTGTGACCGGGGAAGTAATCTTCATACTTATAAACCGAGTCTTCAACGAGACCAGAAGATACAACGTTGAGACGACATTCGCCCATTAATTCCAAGGCTGCTGCTTTTACAAAACTGTGAATTCCACCGTTAACCATCGCAGCGCTGGTAGTCATTGCGACGGGAAAGTCGGCCAAAATACCCGTAGATAGGGTGATTGACCCCTTCTCATTTAAGTAGGCTCGACCAATCCGGACGAGGTTGACTTGCCCCATCAGCTTGCTGCGTAAACCAATATGGTAGTCATCTTCGGTGAGACTATCGAACGCCCCCCATTTAGCCTCGCCCGCGATACACACAATCGCATCCACCTTGCCGACGTTTTCGAACATGGCTGTAATTGATGCGCTATCAGCAAGGTCAACCTGAACATCGCCAGAGCTACGACCAGCAATCACTAACTCGTGCTTTTGAACCAAGCGCTCGCTGACCTTTTTTCCGATGGTCCCATTCCCACCAACAATTAGAATTTTCATAATTTCTCCAAATTTAAATTTATTAGAAGTTAGATTTCAATATGTCCAGCTAATCAACGTTTCAGTCAAGGGAAGGTCCTCAACCAGAGGCTAACTGTATCTAAATATTGCGAAATGTCAATATGATTGTGTGTTTGTCAAGTTTATAATTTCCAAATGTCCTCTCAGAGTTCCCCTCTGTAACCTATGCTTTTAGGCTTTGAATGATAATGCGTCTTCCCAAAGCTGACGAACAAGGTCTTGAGCGCTTGGAATGTCTGTAATTTTATCAACGCCTTGTCCAGCATAAAGACAACAGTCAAGCACATCCCCCTGCATCGTCTTTAAAGGCGGGGAGTCATCGTAACGAAGTATTTTATCCCCCGACCTTAAAGTCGCAACAATATCGCCTTCACCGGGGCGATTGCCTTTTGGGGGACATCCTGCTGCCTCCCAATTTGTAAAGGTTACATTGCGTAGCACACGATGAGCTGCTTGTGCCCAACCGCCATCAAAACAAAGGGAATAGGCGGTGTCATCACTCGATGCTTGAACCAGGGCATCTTTGTAGGCTTCATGCGCCTCGCTCTCTTGCGTGGCTACAAATCGAGTGCCCAACATTGCTCCAGCTGCGCCAGCCTGCATCACCTGGAAAATGTCATATCCATTCGATATTCCGCCGGTAGCAATGACTGGTACATCACCAGCCCGTTCTATGACTTGCGTTAGTAACGAATTTAGGCCAGTCGTTGATTGAACGTGCCCCCCGGCTTCAACGCCTTGGCAAATAAGAAAATCTGCCCCGTCATTCAAGGCTTGGATCGCACCCTGTAAATTTCCAACCTGCACCCCGACAGAAATGCCTTGTTGCTGGGCGCGATGCATGAGCGCGGGCGCCTGTCCCCAGGAAAATGTGATCGCTGGGACACCGACATCTAACACTGTCTCAAAGGCCACAGGTGGAAAGGCAAGTACAAAATTTACAAAGAACGGAGCCGATGTACTTTCTTTTAACCGTTCTAACAAATTCTTTGTGGTATTTGGTTTTGTCCAAGTTAGAGCCAGAGACCCCATTCCCCCGGCATTAGAAACCGCTGCGGCTAATGTGGGAGAGGTCACAGAGCCAATGGGTGCTTGCAGAATTGGAATCGATAGTTGATCAATCATTTTAGAACCCGCTATCACTTATTTTCTTGCACAGGATGGTGTAGCCGACCTTTCCAATCTCGTGCTTCCCGACAATAGCGAGGCTGGAAATCCTGATGTCTACGAGACCATAATAAGCGCCCACTCCTTTTTACCCAAATGAAATACCTTGAGCCAACGGCAACTCGGTTGACCAGTTGATCGTATTCGTCTGGCGACGCATATAAGCCCGCCAAGCATCAGAGCCAGCCTCCCGGCCTCCCCCAGTTTCCTTCTCCCCGCCGAAGGCCCCACCAATCTCAGCCCCACTTGTGCCAATGTTGACGTTGGCAATGCCGCAGTCAGAGCCTGTCGCTGACAAAAATTGTTCAGCGGTCAATAAATTGGTGGTAAAGATTGCGCTGGATAAACCTTGAGGGACGCCATTGTGAATGGCCATTGCTTCCTCAAGCGTTTCGTATTCCATCAAATAAAGGATGGGGGCGAAGGTTTCATCACAGACCATTGATGTTTGCTCTTCCACTTTGACCAAGGCTGGTGTGACAAAGTGGGGGCCTTTATCTGGCAGCTTATCCCCACCACACAGAAGTTCACCACCCTGAGTTTGCGCCGCCTCAAGGGCTGCGGTCATGTTATTGACCGCGACCTCACTGACCAATGGCCCCATCAAGGTGCTTTCTGCCAATGGATCGCCAATCGGAATTTGCTGATAGGCCTTTTGTAATCGTTCGGTGAGTTCAGCGGCAATGCTTTGGTGCATAATGATACGTCGCGTCGAGGTACACCGTTGCCCTGCTGTGCCTACTGCGCCAAAGACAATCGCCCGTGTTGCCAAATCGAGGTTAGCATCTTCGGCCACAATGATCGCGTTGTTGCCGCCCAATTCCAACAACGACTTGCCCATGCGTTTGGCCACGGTCTCGCCGACATAACGGCCTACTTTACTAGAGCCAGTAAAGCTAATCAACGGTAATCGCTCATCATTAATCATGCGTTCGCCGATGACCTGATTGTCACCAATGACCATATTGAATATCCCACTCAACCCGTGGTCAGCCATTACTCGATTAGCGATATGTTGCATGGCAACGGAAATTAACGGGGTCGTGGGGGAAGGTTTCCAGACCATGGTATTGCCACAGACCGCTGCCAACGTCGAGTTCCAGGACCAGACCGCCACCGGGAAGTTGAAGGCGGTGATAATGCCAATTGGGCCAAGTGGATGCCACTGCTCATACATCCGATGGCCGGGGCGCTCGGAATGCATCGTCAGGCCGTATAACTGCCGTGATAGACCTGTGGCAAAATCGCAGATATCGATCATCTCCTGCACCTCACCAATACCTTCGGCTCGAATTTTGCCCATCTCCAACGTAACCAACTCGCCTAGCGGCTCGCGCAACTCACGGACGGCATTTCCCAGATCACGAATAAGCTCACCACGCTTGGGGGCCGGAGCTTGTCGCCAGTTTCGAAAGGTATCGGTCGCTTTTGTTACGACCATGTTGTATGTCTGCTCGGTGGCCTGAATCACGGAAGCGATTGGTTCACCAGTGGTTGGGTTATAGGAGACCAATGCCGTGCCCTTGGCATCTTTGATCCACCCATCTGGGCCAGTACAAGCCCCAGCGTTGACCGCTTCAATCTGTAACTTATCTAGCAATGATTTCATCGTAACCTCCTTTTGAAAGAGTTCTCAATTTAGACTAATCTGATTTGTGGTATTTATGTATAAAAGTATAATCGTATACGATTTTTGTCAAATCCAACATTACATCATTAGTTTTCAAAGGTGAGAAAAATGTCAAACGTAGCAAAATATCAACCTTCGGCGAAGGCGCAAGCCTTCTTAGACTCGGTCAGTAATGGTAAATACAACCGTGAGATCATCGCTGGCTTAAAGAAATTTATCGATGGGAATGCGCCCGAAGACATGCAAACGTTCTACACGGTTGGCGAGTTACAGGCATTAGCCGAGCTAAAAGGGACCGTACAAGATGTTGAGGCCCGGATGCCTGTCAAAATAACGCGGCACTATTTTGAATTGGCCAAAAAGAGTCTGCCTATTCAAACCTTGGTTAAGGCCAGCCCTAAGGAGACGTATGATTTGGATGGGGCACCCGATCCTGGCAAGCAGATGGATTACAGTCCAGTCGAAGGATTGATCCATAAGTATGAGTTGGGCTTGATTTATGTGGCCTCTACCTGTTCGGCCCACTGTCGATTTTGCTATCGTGAAGAGCTGATCGCCAAAAAAGAGGTTGAGCGCCCCGATGGGACGGTTGCCCCCAAAGGCTTGGCTCAGATCGGTGAAATTGTCGAGTACATTAAAAACCACAATGAACTTGTGGTAGCCAATGGCGGACGGCATCCTGACACAGGCCGGGAAAAGCTTCGTGAGATTCTGATGTCGGGTGGCGATCCGATGGTCTTGAGCAATAAAAATATTGCCGGGTGGTGGTCTGCCCTATCGGAAGCTGGCATTGAATCGATCCGTCTGGGGACCAAAGAACTGGCCTTTTATCCCAAACGCTTTGATGAAACTTTTTTTGATATGGCGGACAAATTCCACGAAGCTTATCCAGAAACCAAAATTCGCCTGATGATTCACTTTAATCACCCTGATGAATTCTTGGCCAAAGATGACAATGGGGAGTACATCGAAAATCCACTAGGCGGGTGGGTCTGGCATCCCGACACCAAACGGGCGGTAGAAGAACTTGGCAAGCGTAACTGGGTCAGTATCGACAACCAAGCTCCGATCATTGCTGGTATAAACAATGACCCTGATGCCTTGCGGATTATGCAGCGAGAGTTAAAGCGCAACCGGGTTGAAAATCACTACTTCTTCTGTGGGCGAGACATTATTGGGCACAAAGCCTTCAATGTTCCGATTGAAGAGGCGTGGCGTATTTTGAACGAGTCGCAAAAAGGTTTGTCCGGCGTGGAGACTCACGCTCGGCTCTCGATTACCCATTACAAGGGTAAAACCGAAGTGGTGGCCGTCACAAATGAACCGATGGCTGGGGTACCTGGCACTGAAAATGGCTTTGTTATCATGAAATTGCATCGAGGGGCGAAAGATGCGCCAGATCGAGGTAAAGTAGCCATCTTAGGCCGTAACCCTGAGGCGATTTGGTTTAGTGGCTACAATGATCGCGTTATCTTTGATGAGGCTGGGCTGTTTACGGATGTTCAGGAAAATACACCTGAGATTGTTGCTGAATTAGCCGAGATGGCTTTATAGTCGGGATAGATCATTGGAATTCTATAGGTGATTGTATGAAACAAACACAAACTATGGCTACCTCGCCTAGTGCCGCCTTGTATGAGCGGGCTCGCCAGGTGATGCCGGGCGGGTGTAGCCGGAACACAGTTTTACGCAAGCCCCATCCATTGTATGCCGAACGTGGTGAGGGCTGTTATGTGACTGATATTGAGGGGGTAAAGCGGGTTGATTTTGCCAATAACATGGCCTCCCTGATTCACGGTCACGCGCACCCAACGGTGACCCAAGCCGTGACCGCCCAACTCCAAAAGGGAACGGCCTTTACATTGGCCACCGAGGTAGAAGTTGAGTTCGCCGAGCACATGTGCCGCCGAAATGAAGGGTTTGAGAATATCCGATTTGTCAACTCCGGCACAGAAGCAGTGATGGGCTGTCTCAAAGCGGCCCGCGCTTACACCGAACGCCCAAAGATCGCTAAGGTGGAAGGGGCCTATCACGGTTTGTATGACTACGCTGAGGTGAGCCAGACCGCTAATCCGAGCAATTGGGGAGATATCACTAAGCCAGCCAGTGTGCCTGTCGCTCACGGTACGCCCAAATCTGCCTTAAATGACGTGGTGATTATCCCGTTTAATGAGCCAGAGCGTGCCCTTGAAATCCTCAACCAACATCGGGACGAATTAGCCTGCGTTTTGTTAGATTTAATGCCTCATCGTGTTGGCTTGGCCCCCGCCTCCCCTGAGTTTGTTCGAGCAATTTATGATTGGACTCGTGAGAATGACGTTCTGTTTGTTTGTGATGAGGTGATTACATTTCGTTCCACTTACGGGGGTGCTCAGGGGTGGTATGACGTTCAGCCCGATTTGACCGCGATGGGCAAAATGATTGGCGGAGGCTTTCCGGTGGGGGCCATAGCTGGACGACGTGATGTGATGAGCGTGATGGACCCACTTGCCGACAAAGTGCTATTCCCTCATAGTGGAACATTTTCGGCCAATCCAGTCACCATGACCGCAGGTTTGATCAGTATGGAACTGTTTGACGAGACGGCGGTGGCACATGTAAATCACTTAGCTGATTTAGCCCGAACTCAGATTTCAGAGGCGATTCAAATTGCCGATATTCCGGCTTGTATTACCGGGGGCGGTTCAATGTTCCGTATTCATTTGAAAGCCCACCCACCCACCACCTATCGTGAGGCGTATCTGACACCCGAGGAGTCGAATGTCATTAAAATCCTCTTAAATCACCTGTTTGATCACGGGATTATTATGATTTATTCGTGCTCGGCGACGATGTCTACTGTGATGACTGAAAAAGAGATTGAAGTCTTGGTGGAAGCGTTGCTGGATGGCTTTCGTAAGATCAAACCGTTGCTGTAATGGCTGAACAAAAGAATAGGATGCGTAGGATGATAAAAATCTGTAGATCCTGCACATCCTGTTCTAGCCTACCGATAAGCTTTTTCGCTTTCAGTGAGGGCATCCTCAAAGAGATGAAGCCCTTCCTCTATCAGGGTATGGGGTGTATTTAACGGCGGGATAAAACGAACTGCATTTTCACCGCACGGTAGTATCAACAGCCCCTGATAAAAGGCCCGCTGGATGATGTCATCACGTAGGGCTTTGGCCCGCTTTTTGGTTTGCTGATCCTCGACGATTTCCACCCCAATCATCAACCCTCGACCTCTTACCTCGCCCATACTCCAATGCCGCTCCTGCATTTCGTTCAAGGCGTCTTGCATGTATTGGCCGGTTTCAGTGGCTTTGGTGAGCAAATTTTCTTCTTCGATCACTTCTAGCGTGGCTAAGGCCGCAGCCATGGCCACCGGATTGCCGCCAAAGGTGCTGCCATGTGAGCCAGGCTCCCAACTCATCACACTCTCCTTGGCCATAATTCCCCCTAAGGGTAAGCCGCTGGCGATACCTTTAGCAAAACAAATGATGTCCGGCTCAACCGCATCGTGTTCGATCCCCCACCATTGACCCGTGCGCCCCACCCCGCTTTGAATTTCATCCACAATCAATAAGATGCCGTATCGATCACATAAGGTCCGCAAGGCCGGGAGAAAGTTGGCATCTGGCACGATATAGCCACCCTCACCTTGGATCGGTTCGACCAAAATGGCGGCAACATCCTGGGGATCAACCTTGACTCGGAAAAGTTCACTCTCAAGATAACTGACCACGGTCTGCCCGTGGCTTTCGCCATTGTAGGGGACTAAACGAGGCCGGTAAGGATCGGGGTAAGGCACGTGATGTACATCCAGCGCAGCAGGATAACGCCCACTTTGGACAGCCTTGCTGGCAGTGAAAGCCAGCGATCCCAAGGTCCGACCATGGAAGCCACCTAAAAAGCCGATAAACTTGTTGCGTCCTGTGTGGTGTATTGCCAACTTCACTGCAGCCTCAACCGCTTCGGTGCCAGAATTCCCAAAGTAGTAACGGGTGGCTTCGCGCATTGGGCTGGTCTGATGGAGCTTTTCAGCCAGTTCAACCGCTTGGGGATAGTAGAAATCACTCAGGCAGACGTGCCAGAACTGATCGATTTGTCGATGAACTGCCGCCATAACTCGAGGGTGGCGATGCCCGACATTGAGCACGCCGATCCCAGCCATAAAATCAAGATAGCGTTGATTGTCAACGTCCCACACCTTTGAACCCTCTGCTCTATCCACCACCAGCGGATATTCCCGCGTGAACGAGGTAGACATAATGGCTTCATCACGGGCAATGATTGCTTGCGCCTGAGGCCCGACCGTAATCATAAATATTATCTCCTTTGAATTTTAGATGACTGCTTCTCAAGAATAACAAAATCTGATATAATTTTCTATAATTTTGAACAAAGTGTTCATATTGTGAACGAAGGAGAGGCATGTCAAAAAAAGTATATCAAGGGACACAGGCGATTTCACGAGCCGTCAATCTCCTGATGACATTTGATGATCATCGGCCTGAATGGTCATTGGTAGAGCTAGGCGAGGCCACCGACTTAAACCGGACCACAACCTACCGGATCGTCTCGGCTTTGGAGAATGCTGGCTTTGTAGCGTACAATCCGACGACGGATCGCTATCGGCTTGGTCCGGAGATTATTGCGTTAGGAGCAAAAGCACTCCGCGCTAATCCACTGCGGACGGTGGCTCATCCGGTGCTTGAGCATCTGGCTGAAAAAACCGGCGAGATGGCTTCGTTGGAGATTTTGGAGCAGGATAAAACTTTGATTTTGGATGAGATCAAGGGACACAATCAGCGGCGTTTTAATACCTCAATCGGGAATTTGTGGCCAGCGCATGCTACCTCAACGGGGAAGGTCTTGCTCGCTCATCTCCCCAAGGCGGTACTGACCGAGCGTTTATCGTCCCCTTTGACCCAGATGACCCCACAAACAATCATCGATCCAGCCGAGCTTGATCTGATCCTCAATCAGGTCAAATTGCAGGGATATGCGGTTGCGGTTAATGAATTGGAGGTCGGGCTGACAGAGGTGGCTGTACCTATTTTTAACCACGCCGGTGAAGCTGTCGCCGCGATCAGTATCGGAAGTCCTACAATTCGATTACCAAAGCGGCAAATTCCAGGGATTGTGACGTTACTAAAAGAGGCTTCGACTACGATTGCTTATCAGCTTGGTTATCGGGAGAGTCAGTAGTTAATTATGATTTTGGCCATGACTTTCGCCATTTTAGATGTACTTTGAGGTGGGCGCAGGCCAGGTCGATATCACCCTGACGGCAGGCGGCTAGAATATCACGATGCTCTTTTTGGGATTTGTCTCGATATTCCATGGCCTGAAAGATGATAAAATAACGCGCCACATTGACGTGAAGCATGCGGACGGTGTTGATCAATCGAGGCATTTCACAGGGCTGATAAAGGGTCGTGTGGAATTCCAAATTGAGTTGACCCCATTTGAAGTAATCGGTTTCGTGATCAATGGCATTAAGAATACCTTCAGCTTTGCTAAAATCGACAGGCTTGAGCTTGGGGATTGCTTCCTGGAGGGCTACGGTCTCCAAGGCAGTACGCATAATGCTGATTTCTCTGGCCTCAGCGGCGGAGAGCTCGGAGACGATGGCTCCACGATTGGGATAAAATGTGACCAATCCCTCGGCCTCAAGTTGAAAAAGAGCTTCCCGCACCGGGATTTTGCTCACCCCAAACTCCGCCGCGATTTCGTCTTGACGAAGCGGCTGCTTACTTTTGAGCGACCCATTCATAATGGCGTTACGAAGCGCATCCGCAATCAGGCCCGCCGTATTTGACCCACGTTTTAGAGAACCAATGTTTAAACTCATAGTGCGCTATTGTAAAAACGGTTACGGTTTCTGTCAATTGGCTGATAGATTGAGGCAGGACTGTTGCAAAGTTGAGCAGAAGTTAAACCGAGTAGTGAATAGGTCATTTCGAGGCGTCAGTCGAGAAATCCGCCCGAGCGGTCGATTGCAAATCTAGACTTGGGCGGATTTCTCGCTCATTTTTCGCTCGAAATGACCTGACAAACTTTGATTGTCAACCGACTTTACAATATCCCTGTAGACCGAGATGTTACTTTTTCCGTTGTACACTGCTATCCTGAATAAGGCTAACCAAATCAGGATTTTTGAGAATATGCTGCAACTCAGCAATCATCTGGTCAATCTCCTCAGTCGTGTTGTAATAGTGAACTGAGGCCCGTACAACTTCGTTTAGCCCCCGCTGTTGGAATGAGATGAGGTTGCCAGAGCCGGATGAGATGGAAACATTGATATTTTTTCTAGCGAGCAGGGCCTTGATGTGAAATGGTTTGAGTTGCTCGGTCATAAATGTTACGATCCCGCACTTCTCCACGCCATCATCCGTAACGGTGACGCCATCGATGTTGGCCAACTTCTCGCGCAAATAAGTGGCCAACATTGTAATTCGGTCATAGATGTTCTCCAGGCCCCAGTTCAGTGCGTAATCCATCGCCACGCCTAAGGCAACCTGCCCTGCAAAAAATCGTTCCCAATTTTCAAAACGTTTGGCATCAGGCCGAATTTTATACGCTGTGGTGCTAAGTAGATCAGCGGCGTGTTGATCAAGCAAAGGCGGCTCCAGCTTTTCGATAAACTCCCGCCGGACATACAACAAGCCTGTTCCGCGTGGCCCCCGTAAATATTTACGGCCCGTGCCTGATAGAATATCGCAACCGATAGCCTCTACATCCAACGGGAGATGTCCCACGCCTTGGCAGGAGTCGAGAAGGTAGGGGATACCTGCGGCTTTAGCAATTTTGCCAACAGCTTGGGCGGGATTGACCAAGCCGCCGCCTGTGGGAATGTGGCTGATGGAGATGAGTTTGACTCGCTCGTCGATCAGATTTTCTAGTGCCTTGACATCAATTTGGCCGTGCTCGTCATCAGGGACAAAGACGATTTCCGCCCCATATCGTTTGGCCTGTTGCTGATAGGCAATCACATTGCTGCCATACTCTGAAATTGTGGTGAGAATACGATCCCCCGGCTCAAAACTGAAGGCGTAGAAAGCCATATCCCAAGCCCGGGTCGCATTTTCCACATAGGCGATTTCATCTGAGTGACAATTGAGCAATCGAGCGGCAGCCCCATAAAAATTATCGAGAGCCTCGGCTTGGTCATCAGCCGTTTCATAGCCGCCCATCCGCTCTTCTTGATCGAGATATTGGCGTAACGCATCACTGACGGGGATTGCCATCAACGATGAGCCAGCATTATTCAAATGAATACGCGTTTCACAACCCCGTGTTTCGGCTCTGGCTCGGTTTACATCAAAGGTGTTGGTCACAAAAGTGTTGGTCACAAAAGTGTTGGTCATAGCATTGTCCTTGCTCAATTTTTTGGTGTCGTCGGATAACTGATTGGATCAATCAACGCTTCGATAATCGTCGGTTGACCATTGGCATAGGCCGTCTGAATCGCCTGATCACAAGCGGTCTCGTCGGCCACACGATGGAAATTTAGCCCGTAGCCTGCGGCAATTTGGCTAAAGTCTGGGTTGGTGAACTCGGTCCCATAAGCCGGCTTACCCGCTCGATGTTGGGCAGCTCGGATGAGATCGAGGGCGGAGTCGTTCATCACAATGATGATCACGGGAAGATTGTATTCGGTGAGCAAACTCAATTCGCCCAACACCATACCAAACCCGGCATCGCCGGTGATACACACCACAGGCTGCTCTAGGGCGATAGCCCCCGCAATGGCTCCCGTCAGGCCAAAACTCATTGCAGACAAGCCATTGGAGAGCATATAACGATTGGGCGTGTAAGCAGGCCAATTCAAGGCTGTACAGATTTTGTGGGAGCCAACATCGGTAGTAATGAGGGTGTTATCGGGCAGATGTTTGCGAATCACGTTAAGGACGGATTGTGGTAACATTCGTCCCGTTTGCGGTGAAGGAAGTACTTCGGTTGCCAATTTATCGCGCAGGGTCGCGACGCGAGTTGCCCCCCATTGTGGATCGGCCTGGTAGGGTAAGTCTGACAGTTGCTCCATCACAGGCTGCATTGGTCCGACAAACTCGGCCACGGCTGGGATGGTCGGGTCTTCATTTGCCCAAGGCGCAATCCAGATCAACGGAGCCGTTTGATCCCACGGCTTGACCAACTCCACCACATCATAGCCTACAGCGATAATGCAGTCAGCTTCATCCAGAATTTCGTAAACCGGGTCTATCCGGGTTAACCCGATCGTCCCGGCGGATAAGGGGTGTCGGTCGGAAATGCTGCCTTTGGCCTTGGGCGTCACAATTACAGGTGCATTGGCTGCTTCGGCCAGTGTTTGTAGGACATCATATGGTTGTTCTGGCTCCATTCCCACACCAACAATGATTACGGGACGGGTTGCTTCTGTAAGTGCAGTTCGGGCTGCGTTCAAATCAATATTGCTGGCAAAGGGTGTACTTGGCTGTGTCATCTCATTCGACTCAGCCAATTTCGTGGCCATTTCGCGGCTAACACTCAAATGAATGGGTCCAGGGCGACCTTTATGCATTGTTTGAAGTGCCTGAGTTGTTACCTGCTGAACATTCTGGGATGTCAGACTTGCCGTTAATTTAGTAACGGGTTCAAATAAGGTCTGTAAATTGTAAACTTGGTGAGTATGATCTGGTAAGTAGCTTTGGTTGGTCTCGGCCGTAATCAACATTACCGGGGCACGATCGAGATAGGCGTGAGCCATGCCCACATAGGCATTGGTCGCGCCAGGCCCGAGTGTAGTCAGACAAATTCCGGGTTTACCCGTCAGGCGGGTGTAAACATCGGCCATATAAACTGCCGAGCTTTCATTGCGCACCAGCACAAACCGGATATCTTCTTGCCGTAAGGCTTCCATCACCTCGACATTTTCACCACCAGGCAGGCCGAAAACGATATCAGCTCCGGCCTCTTTGAGGGTTTGGACTAAAACTTCAGCTACAGTTTGGGGATTGGAGTGGGTCATATGCTTTCCAAACTATGAATTGTTGGTATCATTTGTTTTTCGCCACAGATTTGTCTAGGTTGACGATACGTGATGCGTAATACGTGAACAAGCTTGTGTAACGCATCACGTATCACGCATCAACAGAGCCCCGCTGATGTCGTGACGAAAACTTAGCGGCGCTAACATAAATCTAAATCACTTGATTCCGCAACGGCTCTCGCCCTTTAAGCAAGCGCTCAAGATTATCAATCAAAATATCGACCAAATTTTCTTCATACATCTGGGTTTCACCACCCGTATGAGGGGTGATCATCACATTTTCTATGTCCCAGAGCGGCGAAGTTTTGGGCAATGGCTCTTCCCAAAAGGTATCGAGTCCAGCCCCAGCAATCCGTCCTTGTTGTAGGGCCGCAATCAAATCTGGTTCATTCACCACGTGCCCCCGAGCCACGTTGATCAGATAGGCACTGGATTTCATCAGGTCCAAGGTATTGCGATTGATCAGATTTTTAGTCTCGGGTGTGAGCGGACATGTTAGGACAACAAAATCGGCCCGAGGGAGTAACTCAGCGAGTTTATCATTGGGGTAGACTTCATCGGCTGGGCCTTCAGCCATGGCTGGGTTGCGCTTGGTCCCAATCACGTGCATGTCAAAAGCTTTGCCCAGCTTGGCCAATCGTGAGCCAATTTTGCCAAAGCCAACAATCAGCATCGTCTTCCCCTCTAGTTCATCTTCACGTTTGGGGATTTCGCCAATCATCTCGCGCCAAAAGTGATTTCGTTGGTGATCCCGTCCCGTATGAATGTGTCGGGTTAGGCTGAGAATATGGGCCATCGCCTGTTCACTCACCGCGTTTTTATTGACCCCGCTGGCACTGGCCAGCCGAATGCCTCGCTCTCGTAGTTGATCTTGCGGAAACTGATTAAAGCCCGCCCCAATCGACTGGATAAACTTCAGCCGATCGGTCCGCTGCAGTAGATCATTGCGCCAGGAGCCTGAAACGACCAGCACATCAGCCTCTTTGAGACGGGTATTGAGTTCATCGTCGGTCCAGGCCTGAAAATGTTGAATACCCGTTTGCCGTTTGGCAAATGTGTCGGCTAAGGGATAGGCAACGTGACCAAAACATACGACCAAATCTTCGCGGCTGGGAAAGTTAGGCTGAGACATTCAGGCTCCTTGATTTAAAGATCTAGCTCGTGCTTAAAGATAAATTCATGGCACTAATATGATCCGGGCCGGTACGACAACACCCACCAATCAAAGTAGCCCCGTGGCCTCGCCAAATAATCGCTGCCTCGCCAAACTCAGCCGAGTCATTTTCGCCAGACCAACTTTTAGTGATGGCATCAAACGCTTCGCCCGAATTGGGATAAACGATAATTGGTTTCTCCGGCAATACTGCCCGAATTTCATCGATGAGCGAAGGAATATACTCCGGCGCGGTGCAATTCACCCCAACGGCCACAATCTGGGGCTGATTGATCAGCAATTTGACACAATCTCGAATGGGCGTGCCATCGCTGATATGCTGACCATCTCGACAGGCAAAACTAAACCATGCGAAAATGTCGGGGGTTTCTTCGAGAATTTCCAGCAACACCTCTGCCTCTTGAACGTTAGGAATGGTTTCGCAGGCAAATAGATCAGCCTTGGTCTCTGCCAAAACCTGCCAGCGTGGTTGATGAAAGGCTTTGAGTTCAGCCTTGGAGACACCGTAATTACCGTGATACTCAGCCCCATTTGCCAAATAGGCCCCGTATGGCCCGATACTCGCGACCACAAGCGGCGGCAGGGTGGTATCTGAGGCTTGGGTTAAATATTGATCACGTGCCTCACAAGCAAGATCGATTGATTGATGTAACAAATCGATCGTCTCATCTTGCGAAATACCGTGGGCAGCAAAGCCGGAGAAACTGGCTTGGTAGCTGGCGGTGATGAGGCAGTTGGCCCCGGCTTCAAGATAGGACAGATGAACCTCGCGGATGGCCTCTGGCTGACTCTGCAAGATGTGGGCTGACCACAAGGAATGATTGAGATCGTGACCGCGCTGTTCCAATTCGGTCGCGAGACCGCCATCAAGGAGAAAGAACCCTTGTTGGTCCAGAAATGGTTGGATGGGTGATGAAGCGTTCACGGGATTAAGATTTGACCGCAGCGGTGATTGAGATTTCAACCAAAAGATTCGGGTGAGCCAAACGGGCCTCAACACAAGCGCGGGCTGGGGCGTGCCCTTCAGGCACCCAGGCATCCCACACCTCATTCATCGCTGCAAAATCTTTGATGTCTCGCAAATAAATGATGGCCGAGAGAATGTGTTGGGGGTCGCTTCCAGCTTGGTCAAGCAATCCTTCGATTTTTTCCAGGGTGGTGCGCGTTTGCTCCTGCACATCGGCATCGCCGCTTTTTGCGACCTGCCCTGCTAAGTAGACTGTGCCGTTATGAACCACGATTTGGCTCATGCGTTGCCCGGTTTCCATTCGTGTGATTGACATGAGTTGCTCCTTTTTGACCACAACTATATTAGATAATTTTGTACAAACAGGATGCGAAGTTTAAGTGATTCGCAAAAAATAATCAAAAATACAAGTTTTGATCTAAGCTTAAACAGCCAGAAAATCGATTAAATTTTGCCGAATCATTAAGTAAACCGCCTTGTCGGCCTTATTAGACATAATTTTTACCGTTGCAAAAGCTTGTTATCTCAAGACTTCTTCCGGTTTACTTGACAAACTTTAGCAAACTTTCAAAGTTTTTTGGGCAAAAGTGTAGTAAAGCCGAGGTTGTGGTGTAATACCTTATGAAAGGACACGCGTGACTTGTTATAACAGGAGAAAAAATCTTGTCAGAGTTAACGGATGACATCGAGACAATTGAAGAGGTGATTTCGGCACGCAATATCGCCTATCTTTTTCAGAGCCATTACGATCGGATTTATACCTATCTGCGTTATCGGGTGAGTTCGCTGGAGGATGCAGAAGATTTGGTCGGGACTGTGTTTGAGCGGGCCTATAGTCGACGGGAGCAATTTGATCCACAAAAAGGAACCTTTTCGGCTTGGCTTTTCCGCATCGCTCACAATACGATGGCCAATTACTACCGTGATCGTGAGCGGCGGGCTGCTTGGGAAGAAGGCGGCGAACCCCCAGAAGATCTGGCTGAGGCAACGGCTTCGCCGGAGAGTTTGGTGATTGCGAAGGAGGCTAAATTGGATTTGCTTAAAGGGCTGGGGCAACTGAGTGATCGAGATCAAGAGGTGATTAGTTTGAAGTTTGTGGGAAAACTTAGTAACCGAGAAATCGGGGAAATTATGGATTTGAAAGAGAAAACGGTGAGTGTGGTCCTCTTGCGGGCTATGCGACGCTTACGCCAAGTATTAGAAAAGGAGGCCATCGCATGAGTGAACAAGAATTAGCCGATCTCTTTTCTGAGCAAATTGATCGAATGTTAAAAGGTGAAAATGTAAATGTGGATGAAGGCTTGGAGGATTTGCCCGATCTATTTGAGTTAGGGCAAGGCTTGGCAGATATTAGCTTTGAAGCCAGCTCCACCGCCCAAGCGGCTTTTCAGACACAAACAACGCGTTGGCTTACACCCGCGAAAGGAGACTTTTCAATGTTTGGCTTATCCCGAATGTGGCTCATTGGTATAGTTTGTACTGGAATTTTTGCAGTGATTACACTTGGAATTGTTGTCACCCTAAGTCTAAGTGTCTTTATTTTTGATGGCGCTCCCATAGCTATCGTGGTGCCCTCCGCTACATCTGAAGCGACCGCAACGGTAGTGTCAGATGAGGATGATGACGACGGTGATGATATTATGACGGAGACACCTGAGGCTGAAACATCAACAGTCGCAGTGACAGAAACGCCAGAAGGGACAGTTGAGAGTGACTCACTTACCCCTGAGCCTGATGCAACAGATGATACTACCGATGATGCCTCTGTCCCCACCTCTACTCCCGAGGCTTTGATCGTGCCGGATGATAAAACAATTGTGATTGTCTTTGAGGGAGATACATTTGGCCCCGTTCGTCGGTGTGGCGATGGTTATACCGCTGAAACATTGGCCACAATTAGTGGTGGTAGCCTTGATGATATCGATCTTGATTGGGACTTAGACTTAGCCAGCGATGAGGAGTTTATCGAAGATATAGATATTTCCACAGATATATTGCTGGAGACGGCAGATGACACCCGTGTGAAAGTAGCGGTTGAGGTCGAAATGAACGCTGCGTGGTGGGGTGCTGTCACCGAGACCTCTATCGATGTCGAAGTTAAGGCCAAATTGAGCAAAAACAGAGCGTCACGAAATAGCGATGATGATATTACTACCACAACCCTGACCATTGCTCGGACTGAAACACGAGTTGTAAATTTGAGTGGATACGCTTACTTCTATGGGGATGACAAAACCTTACTGGTTGAAGGTGACACAGTTATTCTTGATGAATGTAGCGATGTTCCTGATGAGTTTGAAGATGGCTCTTTTATTGAGATCGTTGGGATTGATCTTGGCGATGGAGTCTTTACAGCAATTACTATCATTGTAACAGAGTCGACAACAACAATCGGCCTCGATGATCTGATCAAATCGGACGATGATAAGAGTTCGGATGACGATAGCGACGGTGGTGGTTCCGGCGGAGGTGGTTCTGGTGGTGGTGGAAGCTCTGGTGGCGGTGGCGGCGACAGCGGGGATGATGACGACGACTAGGTTAATTTAGCTAGATTGAAGCAGGGTGTTCAAGATGTAGACACCCTGCTTTTTTGTTTATTACAGGGTTCCCAAGAAAATAGCTTTGAATTCTAGGAATCCGGCAGTGCACTGCCGGATTCCTAATTTTTATTCTTGATATCGAAGCGTGCTTTTATCATAGGCCTTTGAGATAACCAGCAAAGGCAGTCAATCCCGCTTCAATGCCCTTGCGACCAAACCCAATACGAAATCGATCTTGTGGTGTATCAAGCAACTCTGAGTGATAAATTTTCGGTGGAAGGAGTAGAACCCCCGTCTTTTCCACCAAATCCTCGCAGAATTCATCAGTGTTACCGAGGCCCGTGTAACGTGGAAAGGCGACACATCCCCCATCGGGTGCAGACCATTCAAACAGATTATCAAATTCGGTAAAGAAATCATCTAGTTTGGCCAAATTTTCTGCGGTTAAGGCCCGGTTTCGCTTTAGGATAGCTTCACGGGCTTTGAGGGCGATAATTGCGAGTTGTTCGCTGGGGGCTGAGTTACAAATGGAGAGGTAATGTTTGTACCGCTCCATCTTCTGGAGCAACCCGGTATCCTGGCTCATAATCCAGCCAATGCGCAGACCGGGCAGACCATAGGCTTTTGACATCACATTGAGTGACAAGCCTCGTTCGTAAACATCGGCTACCTGTGGCAAGCGTATCTCGGGATCACGCTCAATCAAGCGGTAGACTTCGTCACTAAACAGGTAGGTGCCATTTTTCCGACAAAGCTCAATCAATCGATCAAAACGACTTCGTTCTAAAATGGCTCCAGTAGGGTTGTTTGGGAAATTGATCGAAATTAGTTTTGTGTTGGGCCGAATTTTACTGGCAACTTGGTCAATATCAAGTGACCAGTCATCACTGGCATCAAGTGGCACGCCGGACACCTCACAAATGTCTAGGGGAACAGTTTCTGCCGCCTGATAATTAGGCACAATGACGATGGCGTGGTCCGATTTTTCAAGCAGCACCCGCATCGCTACATAAACCCCTTCTTCTGCACCGGCAAAGCACAGAATATTCTCGGCTTTGGCCGTCTCGTACGTCTTGGCAATTTCCTCTCGCAATTCAGGTGCCCCATACGTCTCGGTGTAGCCTAACCATAGTTGCTCAAATCCTTCGCGATCTTCGGGCGAGGCCATTGTCAGTAAGTCTGAGAGCGACATACTTTCCATATCCGAGGCGGTCATATGGTAGCGAGCCGAAAACTCCCACTTTGAAAAATAAGTTTCAAGCGCAAAATTACGCATCGTTTGTCACTATCCTTTTTGAATAAATTCGTAGGTGCTATCATACTCTGAGGTAATTGTCAGAGGCAAAAATCGATGATTTCCATTTTCCAAAACAACGAACTATTATTTATTCTTGTAAAATATGAATCATTCTCATATGAACTTATGATTGGGCCAGTAATGGCACATTGATTGAATGGATCACACGGATATACCCTGATTTCTTCTCTTATCTGTTTTATCCTTATCAATCCGCAAAATCCGTGCCATTCATGTTCTATTCCTAATTTACCGCCAATCACTACCGACTATTTTTCAAGGGAGTCCAACAGTCTCTGCGAGACGACAGCGGGGAATGAAAATGGGGGGATCTACCCCCCAAGCCCCCCGGTCTGCGACGCTATTTACACAGGAGCAAAAGATGTCTGAACTCATTTCATTGCAAGTGAACGGTCAAACAATCGAGGTCGATGCTGATCCTGAGACGCCATTGTTATATGTCCTGCGAAACGATTTGGATTTAAAGGGGGCCAAATTTGGCTGTGGCTTGGAGCAGTGCAACGCGTGTAAGGTGTTGATCGATAAAAATGATGTGCCCTCGTGCGAATTACCAATCAAACAAGCAGAAGGTCTAGAAATTACGACGGTAGAAGGCCTTGGGGATGCAGATAATTTGCATCCCTTACAAGAAGCCTTTATGGCTGAACAGGCCATTCAATGTGGCTATTGCGTATCTGGGATGATCATCGCCGCGCAAGGTCTGCTCAATCGCGTTCGCTATCCGACCGATGAACAAATCCGTGAGGCCCTGTCTGACAACATTTGCCGCTGTGGGGTTTATGAGCGGGTCCGCCGAGCCATCAAAATGCGCATTGGCCGCCCAATCTGGGATCCTGTTTACGAGGTAGTGGATGCCCCTGAATTGTCTGACCCACCTCAAGCCAAACTCCCACCTTCATTGGAAACGTCGCCCAGCTTGGATAGCTGGATTCAAATTAACGAAGATCAAACCGTGACTATCTTTTCGGGCAAGGTAGAACTGGGTCAGGGGATTAAAACCGCTGTGGCGCAGATTGCGGCGGATGAGCTTGATGTCGCGTTGGAACGGATCATGGTTACGACAGCCGATACTGCGTTGACACCTGATGAGGGGTTGACGGCGGGCAGTATGTCCCTGCAAGTCACGGGAAATGCCATTCGTTTGGCCACGGCTGAAGCCCGACACTATCTGCTGGCCTTGGCCTTTGAAGCGTTGGAGGCTGAAACTCCGGCAGCCGAATTATCTATTACGGACGGGGTGGTTACCGATCCAGCCACAGGGAAATCAACCAACTATTGGGAGTTGTTTGCGGGCCAGCAATTTAGCCAACCTATTAGTGGCAAGTCCCGACCCAAGACGCCAGACACCCACGCTATCGTCGGAGAGCCAGAGATGCGCCTCGACTTGCTGGCCAAGGTGACGGGGCAACCCAGCTTTGTTCACGATTTAGATTTGCCCGAGATGGTACACGGTCGGGTGGTGCGTCCCCCCCATTATCAAGCACGGCTGGTTTCGGTTGAGACTGAGGCTGTAGAGCAAATGGCTGGGGTGCTCAAAGTGGTGCAGAATGGCAGCTTCCTGGGGGTGATTGCCGAGCGGGAGGAGCAAGCCATCTGGGCCAGCGAGAAACTGGCTGAGTTGGCCGTGTGGGAAAATCAGCCTCATTTTCCCACAAATTCCGACGATGTGTACGATTATTTGCAACAGCAGCCATCTGAACGATATTGGGTGAAGGATGGCACCATCGTCACCGACCCTATTCCCCCGATATCAGAGGAGCCGGATCAGGCCACAACCAAACGTTTAAGTGCCACCTATTTGCGCCCTTATCATATGCACGGTTCGCTTGGCCCATCAGCGGCGGTGGCCCAGCTGACCGAGGGGAAACTACAAGTTTGGAGCCATTCGCAGGCTATCTTCTTGCTGCGCAGCACGCTGGCCGAGGTACTCGGCATGGATGTGGCTGATGTACGGATTACCCACGCCGAAGGCTCAGGCTGTTATGGTCATAATGGGGCCGAGGACGCAGCTTTGGACGCGGCCCTCTTAGCTTGGGCGATGCCAGAGCGACCGGTTTCGGTCAAGTGGATGCGTTCGGATGAGCACGCTTGGGAGCCATATGGTCCCGCAATGGTAGTCAAGGTTCAGGCAGATTTAGATGAAACGGGGATGATTACTAATTGGTATAAAGATATTTGGAGTTTCCCTCATTCAACGCGCCCCCGGCCCGGCGGAACAAAATCTGGTCTTTTGGCCGCGTGGCACCTTGAGCAACCATTTCCCCCAATGCCCGCCAAGACCCGTTTTATGCGTCATTTTGGCAGTTTCCGCAATGCTGATCCATTGTACAATTTTGCCCAAAAACGTATTGTAACCAACTTTGTGCCGAATGGCCCGCTGCGAAGTTCCTCAATGCGAGGGCTAGGGGCCTATGCCAATGTCTTTGCGATCGAGTCCTTCATGGATGAACTAGCATTTGCGGCTGGGGTTGATCCCGTAGAATTTCGCCTGCGACATTTGGATGATGAGCGAGCCAAAGCCGTCATCCAAGCTGCGGCTGAAAAGGCGAACTGGCAGCCACGCATCCACCCGACGGGGAATGGTCACGGCTGGGGGATTGCCTTTGCTCAATACAAAAATATCCAATGTTACGCCGCCATCATTGTCGAGCTAGAGGTCAATCGGGAGAGCGGCGAGATTCAAATGAAGCAAGCCATCATCGCCGCAGAGGCGGGCCAAATCGTCAACCCCGATGGCTTGAGCAATCAGCTTGAAGGCGGTTTTATCCAGGCCGCCAGTTGGACCTTGGCCGAGGAAGTGGCTTTCGATGAAACTGGCATCTTAAGCCAGGACTGGGACACCTATCCGCTATTACGCTTCTCTGGTATCCCTGAAATCCACACCGTCCTGCTCAATCGGCCCACCTTCCCCTTCTTGGGCAGTGGCGAGGCCACTCAGAATCCAACACCAGCGGCAATTGCTAATGCGATTTATGATGCGGTTGGGGTGCGGCCTCGGCAGATTCCGTTTACGCCCGAACGGATTAAGGGGTTGTTGGGCGGTTAGATAATTGAACGAGAGGCAAGGATAAATGCAAACTGTTACTGAAAATCTTATAGAAATGGCTAATGAGATACAAAATCTATTAGAAGATTTGCTATTGAATCACTCATCAATTTATATGTGGAATTCACCAGATAGTATTGTGATTTCTCCGCGTAATTATGCATATAAAAAATTAAGTGAAGAAGGAAGGCAGATTCAGGCTCAATTATTAGACAAATATCGAAATTTTTATTATTTGCTTTCTGTATTGCTGAAAGACCAACCCAAGGATACTTTGAGAGAATTATCTCAAGCAAATACAAGAATATTGAGAACCATTGAGCAAAATAATACTTCGTCTAGAAATACTAAAGAAACATTTGATAGTACTATTCAATTGCTCCGAAATCAGGTTCAATTATTAAAGAGGCTATATGACTCTGCTGATGGCGAAGTAACATATGTGCCTGATACTAACGCTCTACTTTATAATCCTGATTTAGAGTCTTGGATATTTCCAGAAACAGTTAAATTTACTGTCATTTTACTTCCTACTGTTCTTTCTGAACTAGATGCATTAAAGGTTAATCACCGAAATGAAGATGTGCGAAAAAAGGCTGAAAAGTTGATTCGAAAGATAAAAGAATATAGACGACGAGGAAAATTAACTTCTGGCGTTGTTTTGGTTAGAGACAAAAGTAAAATTCAAGCGTTAGCTATTGAACCAAATATGGAAGAGACATTACCCTGGTTAGCCTCGGATAACAATGATGATCGTTTGCTGGCTGGTATTATTGAGGTTATGCGATTTCGACCACGATCACCCGTAATAACGGTCAGTCGTGATATCAACTTTCAAAATAAGGCAGAATTTGCGAATATTCCCTTTGTAGAACCACCTGATCCTGTATAACCTAGTCCATCAATTATTTCGCCACTGACTACTGGCTTGTACAGAATCGCCTCGCTTACCCCGCCCGTCCCTCAATCACCAACAACCTCAAAAAAACGTAAACCATATAAAGTGTCACCACCTCAAAAATAATCAACCCCGGTAGCGAGACAAGGCTGAGCCAGGTGAAGCTGCTAAAGACAAACAGGCTGATGGGAAAGAGAAAGTGGGCGATGTTGCTGTAAACACTGAGCCAGTTGATGCTGCTGGTGCGCTGCCAGTAGACCCGCATGAGCCACGGCCCCTTTTCTATGAGGGTATTCTTCCAAGACTCATCAGGGCGCATCGTAAAGGCCGCAGCGTACAGCCCCGCCGTCCACTCTAGGGCGATGAAGAGTGGGGCAATCGTTAGCCCAGAGAGGGTCCAGACGAAGGTGTGGCTGAGTAAGTCGATGGTGAGTTCGAAGAGCGCCCCGAAGGTGGTGACGTGGTCAAACTTGCGGGCCAGATAGCCATCGACAACATCGAGCACTAGCAGCGATAACGCCAACCAAATGGCAATGCCAAATCGTAAGGCTAGACTCATATCCCAATGAAAATTTTTGTATATGGCTATCAAAATGATGGTGGCGACCAGCATTGCCAGCCGCACATAGCCTATAATGTTGCAAGGATAAAGGAGGATATTGTCCTTTTTCATCGGTACCCAATAACCACAGAATGAATTCTGAAGCTAAAAGAAAAAACAGGCTTGAAGCCTGTTGGGTTCTGGTTACGAAACTCCAGTTTCGTAACCCATGGGTGCCAAAACTCAGTTTTGGCACCAGTCAAGAATTCATTCTATCCGAGAATTACCACCCACCCCGGCGTCGACTGCTGCCCCCGGACATACTGCGCCAGCGGGAACCTAGGCTCTGGGATCCACTCTTCTTGCGAATCAACGACTCTGGGGAGGGTTTGGCCCACGAAGGAATGGGGACATCGTAATCGAAGCCGTCGAGCGTTGCCCGCTCCAGCTTGCGATCTAACAGATACTCAATTCGATGAATGAAAGCTTCATCATCCGGGGTAACCAGGGTGATGGCATCGCCTTCAGCTTGAGCGCGGGCGGTGCGGCCAATGCGATGGACGTAGTCTTCGGGGTGCTCCGGCACGTCGTAGTTGATGACGTGGGACACGCCGTCGATGTCTAGCCCACGGGCGGCGATGTCGGTGGCGACGAGAACCTGATACTTTCCGGAGCGAAAGCCTTCGAGCGCCTTAATTCGATCTCGTTGCCTGAAATCCCCGTGAATACAGCCCGCCTTGATTTTTGCATCATTTAACTTGCGGGTCACAATGTCTGCCTCCTGTTTGGTGTCGGTGAAGACTAACATACTGTTCACATCCATCTGCTCAAGAATAGCCAGCAAAAGCTCGGTTTTGAGGTGTTTATGAACGGGGTAAAGCATTTGGCGGAGTAACTCAGGGGGGCGAGCGTGCTCAATCTCAATGGTGATGGGATCGCGGAGAAATCGTCCGGTCAAGTTCATCACTGGGGTGGACATCGTGGCTGAGAAGAGCATGGTTTGCCGTTTCTCTGGCATTCGGCTCACAATCTCCTGAATGTCGGGCAGGAAGCCCATATCCAACATCCGATCTGCCTCATCCAAAATCAGGGTGTCCAATTCCTTGAAAGTGACATTTTTACGGCGCATATGATCTTGTAAGCGACCAGGGGTCGCGATAATCACATCGACACCACGACGTAACCGCTCAATCTGCGGCTTCATTTTGGCTCCACCATAAATTGAGGCAATTCGCAATGGGGTGCGATTGGCTAATTTACGCGCTTGATCCGTCACTTGAATGACGAGTTCACGGGTCGGGGCCAAGATAACCACCCGAGGGTGTTTGGTTTTGCGTTGATTACGGATGAGTTGTTGTAAAGCGGGTAGTAAGAAGGCGACCGTTTTTCCAGTGCCTGTTTGCGCACACCCAATAATGTCATTGCCCTCTAAAGCGGGGGGGATGGCCTGAGCCTGAATCGGGGTGGCTTCTTCAAATCCCAGTGCAGCAATTGATTTCTGCAGGGATTGACTTAAATCTAATTCTTTAAATTGCATAAAACTCCTTGGAGATAGTGGATAGTGATTAGTTGTCACACGTCAATAGAACGTGTGCGAGTTAGTAACAAAAGCATCAATAGATTGTGTTGAACCTTAACAAATAAAGCATCAATAGATCGTGTGAAAG
>JANQQF010000005.1 GCA_028285035.1 Phycisphaerae bacterium | reverse complement strand
AGGGGAGATCATCCCATCCGCACCCGCTAAGACAGTGTCTTCCAAACCAGCGATTTCTTTGGATTGGGTGGTGACAAAGCCACCTTCAGCAATGAAGATCGGGTAGTAAATGATGTCAGGTGAACCGGTCGCGATTGAGGTCAAAACAGGTCGCATATCGGTGTCACCCACATTGATCGCTTCTTGAGCGGTGATTTCACCCCCGAGTTCAGCGAAGACATCAGCGAAAACTTGCTGGAGCTGCTCAGCGTAGGGGCTACCATCGTGGATGGTAGCGGCAGAGCGGAGACCCAACTCGTTGTAAACAAACTCAGCCATCACCCGACCCTGAATGTTGTCGTTGTGAGCCGTTCGCAAGAAGCTGTCCACGTGAGTGCTGTCACCCGTGAGGGACGGGGCAGTACACGAGGGTGAAATCATCGAGAGACCCGCATCATTGTAGATGGGGGCAGCTGGGGTACAAGAGCTAGAACAGTTGTGTCCAACCACGGCCACGATGCTACCATCAGAGGCGATTTTCTGAGCGGCAGTTTGGCCACCCTCAGCTGAACAGCCACCATCCTCAGCTTGTAATTCAACGGTGTGACCAGCCACTTCACCACGGTCGGCAATGGCGATTTCGACGCCACGCTGGCTGTCAACCCCGAGGGTTTCGTTGGGGCCAGCGATCACGAGGGCAGAAGCAATCTTGATGGAGTCACCCGCTTCGACAACGATATTGCCCAACGGATCTTCTTCCATCATCGCTTCTTCTTCCATCGCCTCTTCTTCCTCAGCCATTGCTTCTTCTTCGGCTTCTTCTTCTGGTGCAGCTTCTTCTTCAACCGCTTCCTCAGCCGCTGGGGCTGGTTCTTCAGCCGGAGCTGGCTCTTCGCCGCCACAAGCAGTAACAATCAGGCCAATTGCTAACAGTAAAGCTAAAAATTTAAAGATTGTCTTCGACACTATTATCTCCTCCGATAATTTTTGTAAGTTTACTGATTGAACTAATGAAACTTTATTGTTAAAATTTTTTCGGTTTCACCTCCTTGATGGGTTTTATATATTATTCAGGATCAACGGCCTCAACAATTTGCCGTTTCACCCGATACCAAACCCCTTGCAGGCGGGCGATGACTTCACCCGTCTGATTGGTCACCTCAACATCACAGCTACCCGTACGACCACCTTCAACGGCCAGTCGTGCTGTGGCCACTAGGGTGTCCCCTAATTTGGCAGCTGTTGAAAAAATTGTATTGGCTGACAACGTCACCCCTGCCTGATTGTTGGAACTACAGGCGTAGGCGAAAGCGGTATCTGCCAAGGTAAAAATCAAGCCACCATGACAGTAGCCGTGGCTATTGACCATATCATCTCGGACCACCATCCGACACACTGCCTGCCCTGGTGTCACTGAGTCAATTTCAATCCCTAGCAACTCTAAAATTTTCTGATCTGCAACAGCCAAATGCTCTCCAACCGCTTTAGCCACTGCCTCCATATCTTGCGTCATTAACTATCATCCAAATTTGATTACATTGTAAGCGGTAACATCACTTTCATTCACCATTCACAACTGACAATTCACCACTTACAATTAATCAGCTTTCTCCCCAAACCTCGTCAGCCATCTCCACGACCAAACCAAGTTTCCGCATCTGCTCATCTTCAGTCAGGGTATTCCCCCCAGCCACGCTAGCAAAGCCACATTGCGGGCTAATGGCCAACCGATCAAGCGGGACATATTGGGTCGCTTCATCAATCCGTCGTTTCAGAAAATCCTTATCTTCCAACTCTGCCGTTTTACTGGTAATGATGCCCAATACCACACTCTTGTCAGCCGCCAGATGACGGAGCGGAGCAAAATCTCCGGCCCGTTCGCTGTCGTACTCAAGGAAGAAGGTGTCGATATTTAGGTCGTTAAACAGAGCTTCTGCGACAGGTTCATATCCACCCTGCGCCATCCAGCGCGAGCGAAAATTGCCACGACACAAATGCATTCCCACGGTCATCTCGTCTGGTCGCACTGACAGCACCTCATTGACCACAGCAATATATTTTTGGATCAAGGCGTTGGGATCATAGCCCATTTGCTGGACCTGTTCCCGAATATCACCGTCACACAACATCGCCATCGGCACTTCGTCAATTTGCAAGTAACGACAACCAGCCACGGCCAAATCCCGAACCTCAGCCTGATAGACCGCAATTAAATCAGCCCACCACTGCTCAAGATCAGGGTAAACAACTTCGTCCCGACATTGATCCCCACGGAAAAAATGAAAGGCGCTAGGTGAAGGAAAATTAGCTTTAGCTGTCGCTTCGGTCAGCCTTTGCAATCGCTCAAATTCATCTAGACAAATCGGCTCCTGGCGCTGCATCGCATCGCAGGTATAACAAGTAGGCCATTCATGATCATTACCTTGTCCATCGTGAAATTTAAAGAGAGAGGGTTTTAGCTCAAAGCCACTCATTCGTTCAAAGAAAAAACCAAACCAGGAGGAACGTCCGAATTCACCATCGGTGATGGAACGTAACCCAACCCCTTCTTGTAACTTCACAACCCGCGCAATCTCTTGATCCAAAACCTCAAGATAAGCATCTTTCGTCAAATGGCCTTTATGAAGTGCCTTGGCCGCATCTTTAAGAGGACGCGGGCGAAGTAAGCTACCAATGTGTTCAGCTCTAAAGGGTGGATTATGTTTGGTCATAGGTTCTTCCTCTAACAAATCCTTAATTGACTTGTTTATCTCGCCCTTGCCAATACGGTTCACGGAGGGCTATTTTGAGCACCTTACCTGCCCCTGAAAGCGGCAGCGGTTCATCCCGAAATTCGATGCTCCGAGGACACTTGTAACGGGCAATCCGGGCTTGGCAGTGGGCAATGATGGTCTCGGCATCTAAATCAGCATCAGGTTTAGGTATGATGACCGCATGAACCTGTTCGCCCCATTGCTCATTGGGAATACCGATGACAGCGGCCTGGGCCACACCGGGATACTCATATAAAATCCGTTCAACTTCAGTGGAGTACACATTTTCCCCACCAGTGATGATCATATCCTTGAGGCGATCTACAATGAAAACAAAACCGTCTTCATCCATATATGCCGCATCTCCGCTGTGCATCCAGCCATCCCGCAGCGCCATCGCTGTTTGTTTAGGCTTGTCCCAGTAGCCCTGCATAACATTTGGACCCCGCACAGTAATCTCGCCCACGGTCCCTCGGGGGACCTCTTGCCCCATCTCGTCCATGATTCGCACTTCAACCCCTAGCGTAGCCTGACCAACGGAGTGAAGTTTACTGGCATCCTGTTCAATATTATGGTAAGCAGGGTAAAGTACAGTGGCTATCGGAGCAAGTTCGGTCATACCAAAGGAGCCAAAAAACTGACAATTGGGAAGAGCCATCATCGCCCGTCGCAAAACAGGTTCAGGCATGGCCGAAGCCCCATAATACAAAGTGCGCATTGAGCTAAGATCGTAAGCGTGTGCCTCAACCTCATTCATCAACATTTGAAGCATCGTCGGCACAACCACGGTAAAGGTGACGCGATGGTGTTGAATATGGTCTAAAATGTCAGCGGGGACAAAACGACGGGGGAAAATATGAGTCCCAGCGACCATTGTCACGGCCCAAGTTGCCAAGCCATCCGCCAAATGAAACATCGGAGCTGCGTGCAAGTAGCGATCATCAATTCCGAGGCCAAGTTGTCCGATGGTGCTAAAGGCGTTACTCATCAGGTTGGTGTGGCTCAACATTACCCCTTTTGACAGCCCAGTGGTCCCCCCGGTGTAGAAAATCCCAGCCAAATCATCCCCGCCCCGTAGAGCATCAGGTATTGCTTTGGCCTGGGAGATCATCTCTTCATAACTTAATATGTCATCAGGGGTATCACCATCCCCAGCAAAAATGAGCTGTTTAATGGTTAACAGTTCAGATCGGATATTAGTCACAGTGCCATAAAATAGATCATCTATAATGAGCCAGCGGGCACCACTGTCATTAAGGCTATACGCAATTTCTGGCCCAGCCCAACGGCTATTCAGCGGGACAATCACCCCGCCCGCCCATAAAATAGCAAAATAGCTCTCAAAATAGCGATCTGAATTTGCAGCCAGTATTGCTACCCGGTCGCCTGTTTGCAAACCAAGTTTCTGCAAGGCACCAGCAAATTTAGCCACACGCTCACCAACCGTCTGCCAGGTGTGATGTCGCTCTCCATCAATCGTGGCAATGGTTTGACTATTCATTTGTACAGCACGTTTGAGACCTTGGGTTAAGTTCATAATGTGGCAGTAGCTGAATCAATAAAACAAGGTTATAATGGTCTAACCTATTTACAAAACGCTCGTTTGTAAATTGAGTTGTATTATATCTTGTTTAGGAAAATATCAAAATTATGGAGCAGCGCAATTCCAGCGCAGTTAATACAAAATTTCTCGTGATGACCCTGCTAGGCGACTACATTATGCATCGAGGTGGGGCAATTTGGTTGAGCGACTTGTTAGATTTATTAGCGATTCTTGATGTCGGCGAGCGAACAGCTCGATCAACAATTTCTCGAATGGCCCAAGAGGGCTGGTTCACCATTGAGCGAACCGGGCGTCGTAGTCGTTATACCCTTACGCAACGAGGCTATAATATTCTACAACAAGGTGACTTACGAATTTATGAGGATCTGATGACTGATTGGGATGGCGTCTGGCACCTAGTGGTTTATTCATTACCTGAAGACAAACGGAAACTTCGCGATCATTTTCGCAAACAACTCGCCTGGCTCGGCTTTGGTCCGCTTGCACCGGGCACTTGGTTATCACCCCACAAACGAGATGTCGAGCTAAATCGGGTTTTGGCCGAATTGGGCATTGAGGCCTACGTGCACTTTTTCTCAGGCACACATTGGGGACAAGCGACAGGTCCTGAATTGGTGAAGCAATGTTGGGATTTACCCAGCCTAGCCGAAAATTACACCGAATTCCTCGAACGCCATCAGCCGATATATAAGCGTAGTCAGGAGGAGCTAAACAATGGATTGACGCAGGAAGAGGGGTTTGCCCGACGCTTCTGGATGACCTGTGAGTTTCTTCCCTACTTGCGGGATGATCCTAATTTGCCAGCCCAACTCTTACCGCCAAACTGGATTGGATTTCAGGCGCGACAGTTATTTGCAGATTATCGCACCTTGTTGGACAAGATGGTCAATCCATTTCTAGATGAGGTTGTTCTCGCTGAATAAATCGGCCTACTCTGCCGGACCTCGAATAATCAGGTCATCAATCGCCCCATCGGCAATAAAGTCGGTGGAGGCATTACTTGCGCCCACAAAAATCGCATTACTTTTTGGATCAGTCCTCAAGTTCCACCCACCTGTAACAGGGCCTTCGCCAGCTCGCCTAATTAGCCGGTCATTGACATAAAGTTGCAGTGCATCATTGACATTTGTCGTATCCCAAACGGCCCGAATATGAACCCACTCGCCTGCCTGCCACAACGCCTCACGATACTCGCTACGTACGGTGTAGTAGGTGTAATCTTTGTCAACCATTGAAAAGGTAAGTGCGTCTGACTCTTCAAGAATAAGATGGGGCGGATTGTAATATTCCCCTACGACAATTAGGGGATGCTGGATATCATCTGCTGTGGGGCTGTAGTTGGGTTTGTACCAAAATTCAAGTTCACCCTGGTCAAGATTGATCATCTGTGCGCCATTTTGTTCAATCGGAAAGGCCACAAATTTTCCTTTGCTATCGAAGTGAGCCGCTTGTCCCACCTGCCCTGGCACAAAATCATTGTCCGCTAATTTTGCCGTATCACCCACCCCAATGGCAGGGTTAAGAATGGCCTCGGCATCATCCAGAGAGGTTTGCAGCAAAATTGGCCGATTTCCAGTGATGGCAGGCGTTGGAGGAGGCTGCGTTGATGCGGAAGTCGAGGTAGGGTTAGAGTCAGGTTCGTCTCTTTCAGGGAGTAATTGGGATGGCTCTACTGGCATTGGGGTGTCAGTTGGTGCCACTGCCACCGTTTCACCAGACCTACCGCCAGTATTGATGGCCAAAATTAATGTAATAACCAGGGCCAACACCGCAATTGCATCACTGACAGAAAATGCTCTTTTTCGATAAATATCGTAACCAATATATCCAACAAGCGCCAAGGCCACGAGATACAAAATAATTGTTATGATAGCCATCGATCTTCCTTAAAAACATAAAGATTTACTCAAAAATTATATCATCACTCAGGTTATAACCCAATCCAATTCAGAAGTTTTGTAAAACTAGCCTCAATTTGACTCTTCGATAGAAGGCCAATAAAATTCAACTCAATAAAGTAACGGCAGACAAAATTATAAGTCACATCACAAGGACGTAATATGCTTGCAGATCGCATTGAAGCAAAATGGATTGATGCATTTGAGCGGGTTTTTCGACTGTGCAATATCGCGGCTGGGGATGAAATCGCCATTTTATCAGAAACTCAGTCGCGTCAACTGAATGTTCATCTCGCTGAATTGGCCCTTTTTCGAGTAGGGGCTCGCCCCTTTCACATCACTATTCCCACACCTACTCAAACAGCCCCCGTTCCCGTCCGCTCAACCGGCGCAACGCAAGCAATTCAACAACTACGGCCCGTCATCGCTGCCCTGACCAGCGTTCCCATCATCGTCGATTGCACCCTAGAGGGATTAATGCACGCCCCCGAGTTACCCGAAATTCTTAAAAGTGGGGCACGCGTCCTTTTCATCAGCAACGAGCATCCCGAAGCCCTTGAGCGACTCTTACCTGATGAAACCTTGAAGAGTCGGGTTTTGAATGCCAGTCGAATGGCTCGTAAAAGCAAGCAAATGCGGGTCACCTCTGCCACTGGCACCGATTTAACCGTTCAGATGGAAGGTGCTTCTACGGTCGGCATTTGGGGGTATACCGATAAACCTGGCACCCTAGCCCACTGGCCTGGTGGTCTCATTGTCAGCTTTCCCAAAGCGAACAGTGTCAATGGCAAGTTGGTGTTGGACATCGGCGATGTTAACCTGACCTTCAAACGATATCTTCAAGATCAAATTAGCTTGACCATCGAAAATGATTACATCACCAATATTGAGGGGCACGGCACAGATTATGAATTAATGTGCCGATACTTTGAGGCCTGGGACGATCCAACAGCCTATGCCACCTCTCATGTCGGCTGGGGAATGAACCCAAAAGCACGCTATGAGGCCCTATCGATGTATGGTCAACGCGATTTCAACGGCACCGAAGTTCGGGCTTACGCAGGAAACTTCCTCTTCTCCACTGGTGCCAACGAATTCGCAGGCCGCTTTACCGAAGGCCATTTTGATATCCCCGTGCGGGGCTGTGACATTAGTTTGGATGACACATTGGTTATTAAAAACGGCAAGTTGCAGAATGTGTTTGGATGAGAATAATTGGTGATTTATCACGCTCACACTGATTACAATTACTGATTATGTCCAAAAAAAGACCCCAGAGGTTTCCAAATCGACACCACTCAAACTTGATCTTGTTGATATTAACATCTTTAGTATTGAAATCAAGGACAAAACCTCTGCGGTCTAGCTAATTCGCACAATCAGGTATTCACTGATACCTATTTACCGGGAGCATTCTATGACTAACAACGTAACCTTCATCGAAAAAGGCGATGGCCCCCCACTCATCTTTCTACACGGCATTGGCGCAACGGCCAAAGGGTGGCAGTATCAGGTCGATGCTTTCGCCGCTGATTATCGACCGATTGCTTTAGATCTGCCTGGTTATGGGGGATCAACGATTTTGTCTGAGATGACATTTCCAAACCTTACGCAATGGCTACACGAATTCATCGCAACGCACAATCTGGAACACCCCATCTTGATTGGCACCTCATTTGGGGGAATGATTGTTCAAACCTATTTGGCAATGTACCCTGATCAAACCCGGGCCGCTGTGCTGACAGGCACTAGCCCAGCCTTTGGTCGTAAAGATGGTGATTGGCAAAAAAAGTTTGTCAAGGCCCGCCTTGATCCCCTTGATGCGGGGAATACAATGGCCGATTTGGCTCCAGAAATGGTCAAAAATTTGGTTGGGTCGGGAGCGGCGGCGGCGGGGGTGGCTCTGGCTCAACAGGACATCGGAAGCGTCTCCAACGATACGTTCCGAGCGGCAGTCTTGTGTCTTGTCGACTTTGATCAGCGGGAAAATTTAGGCAAAATCAACATTCCTTGTCTTTTACTGGTTGGGGAGGAAGACAAAAATGCCCCTCCCCCGATGATGGAGAAAATGGCCTCGAAAATAACGAACGCTCAATTTGAAATGCTGCCCAGGTTAGGGCATTTGGCTCATTTAGAGGAGCCAACAATGTTTAATAAAGTTCTCAAAGATTTTCTGGACACAGTACAATAGCGTATGAATGGAGCAAAAAGATGGTAACCACTGTGACGAACGGAATCCCTCAATCAAACCCAGAGACAGAACAACTTGACGATCCAATGTTTTCGCCAAAAGCATTTCGGCTGACTAAAAAACAGGCCAAGCTGACAGCCCTGGCTCGCCAATTGGGTCAGGACATTTTTGCTGGGCGTGCAGCAAACTATGATCGTGAGGCCACCTTTCCTATTGAAAATTATCATGATATGCACAAAGCTGGGTTGCTTGGCATCTGTATCCCTGAAGAGTATGGGGGTGTTGGGGCCGATTATCAAACCTACATGCTCGTTGCCGCCGAAATTGGTCGCTATTGTGGCGCTACGGCCTTAACCTGGAATATGCACGTCAGTTCCTGTCTGTGGACTGGCGCTTTGACCGATGATTTGGAAATGAGCGAGGCAGACCGAGCGCTTCATCGCGAACGACGCGGCATTCATTATGCCCGTATCTTGAATAACGGGGCGATTTACGCTCAACCCTTCTCTGAAGGTGGGGCTGCAGCTGCCGGAACCGTTGCTTTCAGCACCCAAGCCACCCCAACTGAGGGGGGCTGGCTGCTCAACGGCAAGAAGATTTTTGCCTCACTAGCTGGATTTGCCGATTACTACGGCATTCTCTGTACCGAAATCGCACACGAGGGTCAACGCCCCAGCCGTCGTAACACCCTCTATCTCGCTGTGCCAGCCAATGCAGAAGGGGTGAGTGTGACTGGAGAATGGGACCCGTTGGGGATGCGGGGCACTGTCTCACGCACCCTGCATTTTGATAATGTGTTTATCCCTGAAGATGCAATGTTGATGCCTCGCGAACTCTATTACCAAGCCGCCACCCATTGGCCTCATATGTTTTTGACCCTAACCCCAACTTATATGGGATTGGCCCAAGCCGCCTATGATTTCACTGTTCGATATCTACGCGGGGAACAGCCGGGCGCAGGTCCTGTCAAGCGGCGCATGTATCCGACCAAACAAATCGCGGTAGCTCAGATGAAAGTGATGTTGGAGCAGACCAAGGCCCTTTGGTTCCAAGTCATCTCCGAGGCCGCCCCTAATCCCGACAAAGATCAGCTCATGCGTGCTTGGACCGCCCAGTACACAGTGATGGAGAACGCGAACGAGTTAGCTCAGCTTGCAATCCGCACGTGTGGCGGCCAATCAATGCTTCGCAGCCTCCCGCTGGAACGCATCTATCGAGACAGCCGTTGTGGGGCCTTAATGCTCCCCTGGACTGCCGAAATTTGTTTGGATATGTTGGGTAAAGGGGCGTTGTACGAAAAAGGGGAACGTGACGAGTAAATTACGTGGCATTAGCCGACTGGATACAGTAAAGCCCGCACTTGCGGTAAACTTTGCAAAGACTCCTGTAACTCTGCAGAGGTAATGTTAGAGAGGAAGTGTTCAAGCTCGATCTTAGCCTTTTGGCGATAAGCCTCCGCTTCCTCTGGCTGAGGGTCAACGGTAGAGAGCAAACTCAACACGTGCCAGAGGCTGCGGCGTGAGCCTGTCTTTTTTGCGATGAGCAAAGCCGCCTGTAGTGCCTCCATCGCTTGCTCACGTAGACCTTGGGCCAAGGCAGCTCGAGCCCGGATACGATAGAGATCGGGTAAATAGGTGTACAGGTTATTTTCTATAAAATTCTCGGTTGTTTTGGCAAGCAACGCATTCACCTGCACAAAGTCTTGTTGAGCCAGGGCAAATTCAGCCTCGGCCACAGCCATCCAGATGAAAGCTGGTGAGCCGATATCTTGGTTATCAAATGAGCTATTAGCCTCTTGTAGAGCTGCCCCTGCTTCGCTGATGTTTCCATTGAGCAACTCAATGTATGACAGCGTAGCATAAGGCCACGCCCGGAAGGTAGGGGCCACGTTTTCAGCTCTAGTGCAGGCATCTCGAGCAAACGTAAGAGCAGTATCGAGCTCTCCCAGTTCAGCGTGCATCCAAGCCAAATCAGACCGCGCAATGGTTTGCCCGATCAACATTCCAGCTTGATCAGCCGAGGCTGCCGAGGCTTGACACAGGGCCACCGCCTCATCCACCAAACCCCGTTCGAAATACACCCGACTAATCATCAGTGAACTATAGGCCTGCCCCCAATAGTTCTTAATAGCGCGACTAATTTCAGAGGCTTCCTTAGCGTGAGTCAAAGCAACATCAAAGTCTCCACGGGTAAAGTAAAGCACAGACGCATTTGAGAGATTATCCGATAACATCGGTTTATTATCCAAAGCTCGCCAAAGCTCACGGGACTCACGCAGGGCTGTCAAAGCCAGCGCAATTTCCCCGGTGAAAAGATAGGATCGATGCAAATCATTGAGCGTAAACGCCAATTGCTCTTTGTCTGGAAGTTGGCGGGCCAAGGTCAGAGATCGCTCACCAAAGAAAATAGCCTCCTTCGGCTGGCCGGTAAAGATATTTTGGAGCATCAGTACCCACAAAGCCCGGGCCTCGCCTGCCGCATCATCCAATGATTGGGCCAGAGTCAAGGCCCGTTCGCCTAACTGACGTCCATAGTTTGGATCAAATACAGGCGTAGGGGTCACCCGAATTACCGCCTGAGCCATCATTGCGGCCAATTCCAAGTGAGGATTGCGACGGTCTTGCCCCACTTGCTCCAACTCCTCATACGTAGCGATGGCTTGATCATATTGCATACTTAGCTCGGCTGCTCGGCCTTGTTGCAAGTATAAATGTAACAACTGTTCATTTGTAATTGGGGTTTGCTGGGCGAGGGTAATCGCTTGACGATAATGAATGACAGCTTCAGCATTGGCGGAGGAGCGAACCTCAACATCACCCGCCAAGGTGAAATAGGTCAAAGCCCGCTGATTATCACCCGCCTCCGCAAAATGTTGGGCCAAGACTGGAGCCATTGACTCAAGCTGATCTGAATACAGCCGCTCTAAGGTCTCACCAACGGCCTGATGCAGTCGTTTACGCTCTGATTTAAGCAAAGATGAATAGGCCGCATCCTGAAGCAGGGCGTGCTGAAAACGAAACTCGCCCTCAGCCTCTTGATCTATCGGCTTTATCAAACCACTCGTTGTCAGATAGGCTAAATGATCATTTGTCGTCATTGTCAACTCGTTGTTTCCATTTGTACAGTACGTAACACATCTTCCAAAACACGTACTGAGAATTGGCGGCCAATCACCGAAGCCACCCGTAAGGTATGCATAATGTCATCGGGCAGGCGATCAATGCGCGCCAATAAGAGGCCCTGCAAATTATCGGGAATCTCAACGCTATCGATCTTCTCACAGGCGATCCACCGATTCCCTTTTTGAATAATCCCCCCGCTATCGATCAACATTCGAATCACCTCTTCGACAAAGAAAGGATTGCCTTCGGAGCGTTTCAAAATCAAATTACGAATATGTTCTGGAAGGGACTCAATTTCAAGAAGATTTGAGATTAGCTCACGGCTGTGATGATCGGGCAAGCTCGAAAGATTGAGTGACAGGGTGTGATCCGTAAAACTCTCTTGGGCCGCTGTGACCAATTTCCAGCCGGGGGCTTCGTAATCAGGCCGAGTTACAAAACAGAACAAAATGGGCAGTGTTTCAACAAGCGGCATCAATTTCAACAATAACTCTACGGAAGAAGGATCAGCCCAATGAATATCCTCAAAAATCAGGCCAAGGGGGCCACTCTCTGAAGCGCGCTCCAAAATCTGTCGAATGGTCATCATATATTGATTCTGTAGCGCCTGTGGGGTCAACCCGCTCACGCGTTCATTTGCGACGTCATCAAGTTGTAAGCCAATCAGATGGGCCAAATAAGGATAAAGGTCAGCCGCCTCAGTCCCAAATTTGGCTTGCAGGGCACTCCATACGCGGGCGCGAGCTTCAACCTCGGGCATCGAGGCTGAAATGCCAAAAAAGGCCCGAGAAATATCAATCAACAGATGGTAGGCTAAGCCTTGACCATAGGACAAACAGCGTCCTTCGCGCCACTCAAAGCCCCGTTGGTCGGAGGACTCGATCTCTGGGGGGTCAAATGACGCGGCCTGACGCCATTCTGCCATCAAACGGCTTTTGCCAAGTCCCGCCTCGCCAATCAGCAAAACTATTTTGCCTTTGCGAGCCGCCATAGTTTCATTGAGTTGCAGCAGTGCATCCAACTCACGTTGTCGGCCAACCAACGGGCTGTCTAATCCCGTCAAGCCCCGAACTCGTTCTGGGCTTTGTTTGACGCCGAGCAATTGATAGACCTGCACTGGCTCCTGTTTGCCTTTGACCTGCATCGGTTCTAATGATTGAAAATCGAATAGGGGGGCGGCTAGACGATAGGTATCAGGACCAAGAAAGATTTGCCCTCGGGTTGAGGCACTTTCCAAGCGTGCCGCCAAATTGACAGCATCACCAAGGACTGAATATTGCTGACGGCCTTGAGAGCCCATCCCGCCAGTAACTACCAAGCCAGTATTGATCCCGATGTGCAATCCCAAATCACTGCCTTGCTGTGCATTAAAATCCTGTAACGCCTCCATCATTTCCAAGGCAGCATGTAAAGCCCGGGCTGGATCATCTTCGTGGGCGATGGGGGCACCGAACAGAGCCATAATCTCATCGCCAATAAACTTATCAACCACCCCCTCATACTTTTCAACAATGGGCACAAGATGATCAAAGCAGCCATTCATCAAATTACGGAGGGCCTCGGGGTCCATCGTTTCAGACAAGGCGGTAAACCCAGTGAGATCGGCAAATAGAATAGTTACGACTCGTCGCTCGCCAGGTCTTTGCAGGGCCGAGGCTAAGGCAAGATCATTAGGGGATAATGGGGAAAATAAGGCCCCCTCAGGTTCATCTACGAGAGGGTAGCCACAATGCATACAAAACTTGGCAATCGCCGGATTTGATTGTTGACAGGCTGGACAGGTCATTGATCGATTCCTTGTGTACCTACTATTATAGATAGCGACGTGGGTTAACTCAAGGGCTTAACATGGGATAAGTGTCCTACCACAGCCCCATTGGGGGATAAAGGGGCTATTTATTGACGATTTTGGATTTACGATTTACGATGGGATCGCTATGTTGTAGTCGAGGTTTCCAACCTCGTCCTTGGTATAGACCGCGAGATTGGAAATCTCGGCTACAAATTTAACTTGCTTCTAAAGGAAATATTTATGGTTAAGGTTTTTATCGAAAACGAGGCCAATTCTAATCAAAAAAATATCTACAATGAGAAAACGTTAGAGTATGAAGGCAACGTCACCGTTGCAGGCAAATACCCCTACCCTTACGGCTTTATCCTCAACACCACTGGCGGTGATGGAGATAATGTTGATTGTTTTGTAATTACCAACCGTACATTAAAAAGTGGCGAGATCGTTGAAGTTGAAACAATGGGGATGATCGAGCAAACCGAAGATGGCGAGATCGATCACAAGATCTTAGGCCGATTATTGAGCGAAGCGGTGACAGTTGACAATCAGGTTGTTGAGAATGTTCGTACCTTTGCCAACGAGATTTATGCTGACAAGCCGGAGAAAATGATGATTGTTGGGGAGCTTTTGGGTAAAGCGGTCGCTGATGAGTATATTCAAAGTTGTATCGACCAATGGAACAAATGAGACAACGGCAGCTACAGTGGGAAGGGTGTTTCAATATTAGAGATTTAGGCGGCCTTCCCACTATAGAGGGAACAATAACACGCTGGAAAGTGGTTATTCGAGCCGATTTGTTAGGCCGATTAAACACCTCTGGATATGAAGCTTTGTTAGCTTATGGGATAAAAACGATTATCGATATCCGAGGCCCAAATGAGGTAGAGGTAGAACCATCGTTTCTATAGTCACTAATGAGGCAACCAAAGCACTGGATTACTTCAACATTCCAATAGAAACCTTTACACCGTCAGTGAGTCAGCTAATCAAACAAGCAAATAATCGAGCAGAGGTGTACAACATCACCTTGGATCATTATTCAGATCATATTGCTACGATTATACGGAGCATCATCAAATGTCAACCTGGTGGCGTCATCATTCACTGTCATTCTGGTAAAGATCGAACAGGGATTATTGCCGCTTTATTATTGGGCGTTGTTGGTGTACCAAATGAACAAATTGTAGCTGACTACGCAGAAACTCAAATTTGGCTACAACCATTGTTTGACGAGCAAGTGAAGAAGGCTAAAGGCGAAGAGAATCTCGGTTTTTGGCAACGGGCCACAGCCACATCAGAAATGATGCAACTTATGTTAGAACATATCGAAAGGAAGTATGGGGGAGTCAAACCTTATTTGAAACAGGCTGGCTTATCAATTGAGGAAATAAAGCAGCTAAAAGAAAGATTGACAACTACTAAAGAATGAATCGTAATCAAGGATTTTCGAATTATGGTTCACTCTCTTAACTGATCTACCGCACAATCGCCTTCTCAGCCAACACCCGACCGGACTCGGTCAAAAAGAGCCGACCTTGCCGCCGACGGACCATTCCTTTTCGCTCGGCGTAGCGCACCACTTGTTCTGAGAAATCGGGCTGCCAACGTAGGTGTTCCCACAAATGATCGACACGACACTCATCATCGGCATCGGGGGTATGCTCGTGGTTGAAGAGATGAATAGTGAGCATCGTTTGAGCGAAATCCCATTTTTGGCTTAGACGACGAATGGCCATCGCGACCAAGCCCCGTTCGGGGGAGAAGAGAAAGACCAGCCCGAAGATAACGCCTGTCATCGTGGCCATTGCGCCAGCAATGGAGGCATCCAGGCTGCGGGCGAGCCAGTAGCCGCTGATGGCACTAGCAATCCCGATCAAGCCGCTCAACCAAAGCATCGTTGATAGCCGATCAGTCAACAGATACGCACTAGCTGGGGGGGCAATCATCAGGGCAATGACCAAAATTGAGCCGACCGCATCAAAGGCTCCGACAGCGGTCACCGAGACCATCATCATCAAGCCATAGTGAATGGCCACAGGGGCAAAGCCAAGTGATGCGGCCAGACCAGGATCAAACGTGGCTAATTTTAGCTCCTTGTAAAAGACAATGATCAAAATGATGTTAAGTAATAAAATCGTCCCCATCACGACCAGGGCATAAGGCAGATCAAGCCCAAACAGAGCAAACCGATCAAACGGGGCAAACGCCAGTTCACCCAGCAAAACCACATCCTCATCCAAATGAACACCTTGAGCATAACGAGAAATCAAAATCACCGCGATACTAAACAGAGCCGGAAAAACGATACCGATTGAGGCATCCTCCTTAAGGAGGCGTGTTTGATTGAGAAGTTCAACCAAAACCACTGTTAGGACACCCACCAACGCAGCCCCTACAATGAGCCACGGCGACTCAAGATCACCGATTATAAAAAAGCCAACCACAATCCCAAGCAAGACTGTATGGCTGATGGCATCGCTCATCATCGCCATCTGACGAAGGACCAAAAATACACCAGGCAGGGCACACGCTATTGATACGACCATCGCTACAAGTTGGATTTCAATTTGTGCACCACTCACTTAGACACCTCCTCCAGCGATGTTTGTTGCAAAATTTGGCGAGCTTTGATCAGCCCTGTTGGGGTCAAAGCCCAGGTATCATTCTCGCGATGGGCCACCCAGCCTTGGTCTACCAAGGCCTGCAACGTGCGTCGGATACCCCCTTGACCAAAATTAACGGCCCGGAGCGTGGCAATTGAGTGGCCGTATTCAAAGTCGCCGTGTTGCGCAGCCAGCCGATACAAATGGCTCAAAACTGTTTCTAATTGAAGGAGGCGTCGATTGCGCTGTTGCTTAAGCCAATTCCAGGTTAAGCCACGATTGGGGGCAAAAAAGAGGGAGACTAAAACAATGGCACTGACACAAAGAACAACCACAGGCCCTGTTGATAACCCCCGCCCAACACTACTTACCACTGCGCCCATCAGTCCACCAAAGGCCCCAAATAACCCAGCCAATACAACCATTACACCGAGGCGATCAGTCCACTGCCGAGCCGCCGCTGCTGGAGCAACAACCATTGCGCTCATTAACACAACGCCAACTGCCTGTAAACCAACGACGATGGCAATGACAAACAGCGTTGTCAATAGGATGTCCAACAGGCGTACGGGAAAGCCCAACGTCGCTGCAAAATCAGCATCAAAGGTCAACAGTTTGAACTCTTTCCAAAAGATGACCATTAACAGTAAGGCAATGCCTCCGATTGAAAAAATCGTAATCACATCTCGCTGGAGCATGGTGGCTGCTTGACCAAATAAAAAGGTATCCAGCCCGCTTTGGCGGGCATCTGGCAAGCGTTGCGTATAGGTCAGGAGCATCAAGCCGAAGCCAAAAAATACGGAAAGCACCAACCCTAAAGCACTGTCCTGTTTAATCCGGGAGTTGCGGACAATGGCCATCACCACAAGCGTTCCTAGCCAGCCGACAATCATTGCTCCGATAATCAACACGATGGGCGCTTTGCTGCGGGTTAAAAGAAAGGCCCCGACCACACCAGGCAGGGCCGCGTGGGACATCGCATCACCAAGGAGACTTTGCCGCCGTAGAAGCGCAAACGCCCCCAGGGTGCCACTGACCAAGCCGATGGCTGCCGTACCTAGAGCAACTGTGCGCAGGGTGTAGTCGAACAGCAGGTTGTTAAAAATTTCAAGCCAATCCATAAATTAAATCCCACGTTGCTCTTGCGGGGTCAGCGAGCTACCAGCCTCAGGCATTACAATAAAGTTCCCTGTTTTAGGATCAGCCCCTGGCCGGTTCAGGAACGCCACTCGCCCACCATAAGCCAGACGCAGGTTCTTTTCATTAAACACATCCTCGACCGGGCCGCTGGCGATCCGTCGCACATTGAGAATGGTCACCCAATCAAAATATTCAGCGACCGTTTGTAAGTCGTGATGGACCACAATCACGGTTTTCCCAGCCGCCCGCAAATTTTGCAGTAACGCCACAATCGCTCGCTCGGTCGTGGCATCAACCCCCTGAAATGGCTCATCCATAAAATAAACCTGGGCATCTTGCACCAAAGCCCGCGCCAAAAAGACTCGCTGCTGTTGCCCCCCAGAAAGCTGGCTAATCTGTCGTCCAGCATAATTTTCCATTCCGACCTGTTCCAAGGCTTGAAGCGCTAACTGCTTTTCTCGTTTCCCCGGTCGGCGAAACCAGCCGAGATTTCGATATCGGCCCATCATCACCACATCCAACACGCTGGTGGGGAAATCCCAATCAACACTACCGCGTTGTGGCACATAGCCCACCAGTTCCCGTTGCTCACTGTAGGGGCGACCGTGAATCAAAACTTGACCAGCTGCCGCTTTAACGAGACCCAAAATAGCTTTAATCAGGGTTGTTTTGCCAGCACCATTCGGTCCAACAATTGCCATCAGCGTTCCTGGTGGTGTCTCTAAATCAATATCCCACAAAACAGGCTTATCCTGATAGGCTACAGTTAAGTCGGTCACTTCGACAGCTTTATCTGTATGAAACATAGGTCACTCCAAGTGATTAAAATATAATCCGAAAAGTGACGTGCCTCTCTGTGCCGCGCCACTTTTCAGTCTTGATTAAGTGTGTCATAGTTTAAAGTTAGATGAAAAAACTGTGACACCTCAAGGTTTGGCAGTTTATTCCTCTAAAATTTCTCTAAAAATAAACCGCCAGACACTTAATTGCTTGTCAACGCCCCAACAATGGTATCAATATTGTGACGTACTGCCCCAATGTATGTTCCCTCTGGGGTGTCTGGGGCACCAATTGAGTCCGAGAAAAGCTCGCCTCCAATTTCAACCTCAAAGCCCTTGGCCTGTACGGCGGCTTGCACCGCTTCCACCGTTCGTCGTGGCACCGAGGACTCGATGAAAATGGCCCCGATTTGTCGTTCTACCACAAAATCAGCCAAGTCTTGGACATCTGCGGTGCTGGCTTCCGAGGCTGTGCTGATGCCTTGCAAACCAGCGACTTCAAAGGTGTATGTACGAGCAAAGTACTCAAATGCATCGTGGGCAGTAATGAGCACCCGTTGCTCTTCAGGCACAGCTTCAACCTGCTCAAGAATGTAAGTGTGTAGTTCTTCGAGTTCGGCCAAATAGGCTTCCGCATTTTCTTGATAAGCCTGGGCATTGTCTGGGTCACGTTCCGCTAAAGTGTCCTGAACGGTCTTGACCGCCTCCATCCACAACGGAACCTCAAACCAAATGTGGGGATCATAAGCATTTTCGTAAGCGTCCCAGTCAAGCAATTGCCCCTCTGAAACGCCACTACTGACCGCAACAGCTTTGTCTCCCATTTGCTCAAAAACATCCTCCATTTGAGCCTCTAGAAATAGGCCGTTGTAGAAGATCAGATCTGCTTCCACCAGCCGTTCCACATCACCTTCACTGGCCTGATAAAGATGGGGATCAACACCCGGTCCCATCAGACCAGTTACTGTAATATGATCCCCCCCAACCTGTTGCACAATATCTGTAATTTGCCCAATTGTGGTGACAACATTGAGCTTTCTGTCATTATTTTGTTGGTTTGAGGCTGTGGAGCCACAAGCAACCAAGGCAAAAATCAGCAGAACTAAACCTGATCGTAAGATTAACTTTTTTATCATCATCATGTTCCTCAAATTATACATTAGAGATGTCTAAATTAAAATTTAGCCTAGGCTAAATTTTAACCCCATTATATCGCCATTTTTGCGCTTGTCAAGCATTAGTATTATTGTCTGAGGGGAATTGGGAACATTTCATCGTCGAATCCGACGCAAAACCGTCGCTGAAAGCGTCGGGTAAGCATTGGACAACAACCCGGATTTACCAAATTCTGTATGGTACAATCTGGCTTGAAGGGGAACAACAAGACGGCTCATCTGTCTATTTATTGAGGAGAAGGGGATGATCAATGGTTAATGCTTCTAACCAAACAAACTTGCAGTTGACATGGCAGTCGATTTTTTGGCGAGTGGTGGTTACTGTTTTACTGCTACTTGCTCTAGCAGGTTCAGGGTTGAAGGGGTTTGATACCGTAACCTCTAGCTCAGAGACACAAGTTTTACCGTTATCATCAAGTATCGAAATTCAGTAAATAAAAATGAGCGTGGTCCTTAAGTCCACGCTCATTTTTATTTGCCAGAGGTCAGTTAGACTGGGACTTTATTGCGTCAACATTGATAACGCACCTTATAGCGGAACTGCTGCCAAAATTTGATACGGGGAGCCAGTCGGTAAAATTTGCTTGAGTTCAAAGCCAGTCTCTTGTAACAAAGCGCTGTATTCATCAACAGTTCGTTCCAAACCACCTATCAACAATAATATATTTAGATCGATGAGTTAGGCTGGCAAAGCGTGATTACCATTTTGATACGCCGTCTAAGTTTAGGTATCATAAACATATGAACATTTATCAACGTGCTCTAACTCTAATAGTTTTACTGATAGCTTTACAAGTTCTATTCAAATCCCCATCAGTATCACAAGCTCAAGACATTGATACACAAGTGGCAGAGTTGATGGCTCAAATGTCAGTTAATGATAAAGTGGGCCAACTCTTTATGGTGCCATTTTTGGGAGACAATGCGAACCCTGACTCTGACATTTGGCAACTCATTACCGAATACAGAGTCGGTGGGGTAATTCTACAATCCGCAAATAGCAACTTTCGCAATGACCCTTCCGCACCACAGCAAATCACTGCGTTGGTTAATGTCCTACAAACCACCGCTTTTCGGACCAATGGCGTTCCCCTGTTTGTCTCGCTTGATCATGAAGGGGATGACTACCCTTATACCCGTATCACCGAGAGTCTAACCTCGATCCCCAGCCCAATGGCCCTCGGGGCAACGTGGAATACTGACAACGCAGAAGCCATTGGAGCCATCATCGGCGAGGAAATGAACGCGATGGGGGTCAATATGATTTTAGGGCCGAGTCTGGACGTCTTGAATGACCCGCGCCCCACTGGACGTGGCGACATCGGCATTCGCGTGTTCGGCGGTGATCCCTACTGGGTCAGCCAGATGGGTCGAGCCTACATCCGAGGCATCCACGTTGGCAGTGAGGGCAAAGTGATGACTGTGGCCAAACATTTTCCAGGTCACGGCGGGAGCGATCGCCTCCCCGATAACGAAGTCGCCACCGTGGACAAATCGCTACAAGAGTTACAGCGGATTGAGTTACCTCCGTTTTTCTACGTCACCGCTCAAATCGAAGATGATCCGCAAGGCGTAACCGAGGCTCTAATGTCAAGCCATATCCGTTATCGCGGCTTTCAGGGGGATATCCGTCAGTTCACTGCCCCAATCAGCTTTGATGCTGAGGGGATGCAAACGTTGTTGGAGCTTCCTGAAATTGCCCAATGGCGAGATCAAGGCGGTTTAATTGTCAGTGATGCGTTGGGGGTTCCTGCCGTTCGAAAACATTATGACCCAACCCTGCAAACCTTCCCCCATCGCCGCATCGCCAAAGAAGCTTTTTTAGCGGGCAACGATGTTTTGAGCGTAGCCCAGTACGATCTCAACTCTATCTGGTCGGCCCAATTTGCCAACATCAAAGATACCATCTTCTTCTTTCGGACCGAATACAACAACAACCCCACCTTTGCCAGCCAAGTCGATGCGGCCGTGGCTAGAATACTACGCACAAAACTAAAGTTGTATCCTAACCCGACCCTTGATGCGTTGAATCGAGAGGCGGTAATAGCGCAAGAGATTGCCAATCAAACCCGCCCTGTGGTCCATCAAATAGCTCAAGAAGGATTGACCTTGCTTTATCCTTCGCCAGAGGAGCTTCGGCTACGCATTCCAGCTCCCCCTCGTTCCGATGAAAAGATGTTAATCGTGACCGATACCCGGCTCGCCCGCCAATGTTTTGCCCCTGACTGCGGCCCAGAGGAATTATTTCTAACCCGGGTTGAAATTCAAGACACTATTCTTCGTTTGTATGGCCCCGAAGCGACGGGACAAATTCAGCCGGAGCAGATTAATACGATTACGTTTTCTGAATTAAAGGCAGCCTTAGGCACCTCAATTACTGGCCCCGACGGGCCACCCCCCAACGAAAACGAAGCCTTACGGAGTTTGGTCCAAGTGCCCGTGGATATCGTGCAACAGCAGATTCAAGAGGCAGACTGGCTCGTTTTTGCCACGCTCGATTTGAACATCAGTCGCTACGAAGACTCGGATGCGCTTAAAATTTTCCTAACACAGCAAAGCGGAACACTCCTCAATAAAACGACAGTTGTTTTCGCTTTCAACGCCCCGTACTATCTTGATACCACCGAGGTGACCAAATTAACGGCCTACTACGGCGTTTACAGCAAAACCACGCCCCATCTTGAGGCGGCGGTCCGGGCGCTCTTCGGCGAGGTCGGTCTGCCCGGCGCGTCACCCGTTTCAGTCGAGGGGATCGGCTATCAGTTGGCTGATGTGTTGTCGCCAAATTTGGAACAAAATTTGTTTATCAACATCAAGGATATCGCTCCCGAAAATCGTTTAGCCCCAGTGTCAGTGACAGTGGAAGTCGGTCCCATTTTTGACCACAACAACCGGCTGGTGCCAGATGGTACACCTGTGGAGCTAAAAGTAGATTTAGCTGGCCGAGAGATCATCTCACAAGTGGAGCATACAGTAAGCGGGATGATTGAAGAGACCTTAATTTTGGAAGAGATAGGTGCGGCTGAGGTCTATGCTGTGGCTGGACCAGCCCTAATTTCTGACCGAGTAATCGTCGCCATTGAAAACCCAGCCACACCAACCACTACCGCCACCGTTTCTCCCACAAACACCCCAAGTCCAACCGAAACGCCGACAACACCCCCAACGAACACCCCCTCTCCCCAACCAACCGCTACCTCCACCCCAACACCCGTTATTTTAGCCGAAGCACCAACCAGCCCTCCAACGGCCCAAACAGCATTACCCAGCCGAGTTTTGGATGGCCTGGATCTGCTCTCGGCCATGAGCGCGACGCTTTTAGCTGGTCTACTTGGCTTTTGGTTGGGACATCATACGCCGAAGCCACTCTCACGACAGGTCCGAATGGGCTTACTTGTTATTATTGGTGGATTAATCGCCTATCTGTTATATGGGCTGGGTTGGTTACGTCCAGAACAATGGTTTATCAACGAGCCAGACTTAATCGCAGGACGCCTGAGTATCGCTGTCTTGGCTTTTATTTTTGGGCTAATTGCCATTGGCATCGGCAATGGGGGGGTACTGTCCAGACGGTAAGCGCTCGCTTATCCAAATGTCATCCACACTGAGGCGACGAGTAATCCTGTCGCGACCCCAACCAACAGCCAATTCTCACGCAGCGTGGTCGGCCAATCATTGCCAACAGGTTGAGACAGGCCCATCGGCGCAGTGGAGACAGAGCTTTTGAGTAACTGTCGCCAAGCTTCCACCGTAGCGGGCCGCTCTTTAGGGTGTGGGGCCATCGCCGTGAAGACGGCCTCAGCTACCCCAATCGAAACATTGGGATTAACAGCCTGAGGATAGGGTAGCGACTCCGGTATTAGGAATCGTTCCTGGGCACTGGCTGGGACGTTCCCCGTCAGTAGATGGTACATCGTTGCGCCAAGCGCATATAAATCAGACCGGGCATTGGTATGCCCCAGATGATCAACATACTGCTCCAACGGAGCATAGGGTAGACTGCCAGCGCCTTGTAACCCTGTCAGGGTATTGGGGTCATCGGGGTCGAGCGGCTTGACCAGCCCAAAATCGACCAGCTTGATGCGCCCCTCGGGGGTCAACTTGATATTGGCGGGCTTGATGTCTCGATGTAACACCACGGGTTTGCGAGTATGTAAATAGGTCAGGGTATCACACAGTTGGTCGATCCAGTGCAGCACTTGCTCCTGATCCAAAAAGCGATTTTCGCGGCGCGCCTCGTTGACCACTTCCAGCAAATTTTGCCCAGGCACAAAATCCATCACCAGATAATCACGCTCTTCGATGGAGAAAAAATCACTGACTTTGGGTAAACTGGGGTGATCCAGTTGGGCCAGAGTTGAGGCTTCCTGATAAAATTGATCCCGGCCAGCTTTGGTAGCCGCCTCTCCCAAGGTTGGATGGGGTAGGGTTTCTTTAATGGCACACTGTCGCCCGCGCAAACGGGTATCATCGGCCAAATAGACCGCCCCCATTCCACCGGTTCCAATCAGGCCGACAACTTTATAGCGATCTCGAATTAGTTGATCAGGGTGTAGTTTGCTGGACAAGGTATGCTCCCAGGGCATCTAAACTAAACTAGAATTTGCAATATGCCTTACAAGTTTTGTAAGGCTGAAAAGTTGAAGGCCAGGGCGATTAAAAAGTCGATTAACAAAACCTATTGGTCATGTCATTTCGAAAAAATGAGAAGACGACTCGTTCGTCTTTTACAAAGAGAAAGAAACATTGGTGCCTGTCATTCCCGCACGCTTCTGGCGGGAATCCACCGTGCGTTGCCCTCTATCAATGGATACCCGACGACTTCATTCGGGTATGACACAAACCCACTTGTCTCTTGGGAGACCAGAGGTCGAGAAATCCTCCCAAACGTTAGTATACAATCAATTGTTCGGGAGGATTTCGGCGTTCGTTTAGGAATGCAGCTCATTCTTCGCTCGAAATGACATGATTGTTACTTGATTTAACTTCTGCTTGGCTTTGCAATGACTGTGCTTGGAAGATTGAATTTCTTCATCCTTTTTCATTCTTCCAGCCTTCCAATCAAATGTCAGTTTTTTTAATTTAGTAGTACAATAACAAAATCATAAAATGACCAAATTTACCTTATCCCAATCTCAAATCAATGTCAAACAGGGGGAGTGATGGAGCAGTTACCAGAAAATTTACAAACAGAGCAGGCCCTCATCATCTGGAAAGAGGGTGACATCATCAAAGGGCAGTGGATTTTAGGGGAGGATGAGCTAAAAATCGGTCGGGCAAAGGAGTGTGAAATCCACATTCCGGTCCGTTGGATTTCTCGAACTCATGCGCTGCTCCGGCGGGAAGGGGGAGAATTTGTCCTGGAAGATGCTGGGAGCAAAAATGGTGTCTTCGTTAATGGGCAGCGGGTGATGAAAGCCTTTGCCCTTTCCGATGGGGATATGATTCAACTGGCCCCTGGCTTGGAATTGACCTACGTCGACAGCGATGCCACCGCTCCGCTGCCCGGTCGACGAGGGATGGGCTTACAACTTGAACCGAGCGAACGCCAAGTTTATATCCACGGTCAACAGCTTGATCCCCCGCTCAGTATCCAACAATACCAACTGTTGTCAATGCTGGCCGAACAACCAGGTAAGGTCTATAGCCGGGCTGAGGTCATTGAGGCCGCTTGGCCGGGTGAAGCCGCCGACGGCGTCACCGATGATGCCATTGATGCGTTAGTTCGTCGGCTACGCCAGCGACTGGCTGAAGTTGATCCGGATTATAATTTTGTCGTTACAGTGCGGGGTTATGGGTTCCGGTTGGATAATGGAATTAGTTAGAGGACAAGACCATTCGTTTGAATATTCATTATCAGTAAATAGTAATTGGTAAGTGGTAATTCTAGAAGGAGTCAACCAATTACTATTTACTAATTACTGGATTATTACCTACTCCAGCGGCAAGGCCTGAATCACCTCACCCGTATTGGCATTGATAATCACCGTGTAAACCACACGAAAGTCGCCGCCTGCATAATTCAGATACCAAGTCAACAAATTCTCATCCAGTGGATACGTCACAGCGGCGGCTAACGGTCGATAGCCCTGTGCCGTATACTCCGCAGCCCCAGCGGCTTCGCCAATATCATACAAGCGTTTAGTATCCAAAATCGCATCGCCAATCAAAACAGGATTAGGCACCGGCAAAGACGAAGCATCGGAACTCCAAATTCCTGAAATATAATTCATCGAATAAAGCCCCTGCGTCGAGGGCGACCAGAATTTTAGAATCCAACCATCAGCCTTGCCCTCTTCATTTAGCGGGCCAACGCTGCTAATCTCACTCAACACAGCATCAGCCTGCCACTCGGATGCCTCCGCAAAGGCTACGTCAAAGATTTCCTCACCCGTATAGAATTGAGCAACCGCCGGCGTTGGAGTATTGAACACAACAGGCGTATCCGTTGGGGCTGGTGTGTCTGTAGGTACGAGTGTATCTGTTGGAATAGGTGTATCCGTAGGGACGGGCGTATCTGTCGGGGCCTCAGTCGGGGGTACCTCAGTATCTGTTGGCTCGGGGGTAGCCGTATCTTCAATCGCAGCAATGGCTTGAGCCGTTGCCGTTAAACCCACTGCAAAATTCTGGGTAGCCTCTGCATCCGGCACAAGTGTGACAGCGACAGTGGTTTCATTAGGTCGGAAAATCAACACCCCGATACCCACCAAAATGAGAAGCAAAATCAAGGCAATCGCTCCAATACCGATGGCGGTCATCGGTAAACCGCTTGATTTTTTTGCTGGGGTTGTGCCAGTTACTTTCGCTTCTGGGGCAACATCCGTTATCGGCGAGATGCGGGTTCCCTCTTCCTGGGTTTCAGCCTCAGGGGTGGCTGATAGCAAGGTACCATCTTCAGGCTGTTTGGTAAAGATAAAGTTCTGGGGCAAGGGGGCCAAAGCCTCTTTCAAGGCAGTGGTCATTTCCGCTGCCGTGTTAAAGCGGTTGTTAGGGTCTGCAGCTAACACTTTGAGCAAAACTCGCTCGGCGGCTTCTGGAATATTTTGATTGATGCGTCGAGGCAAGGGCAACGGCTCATTCAGCCGTTTGAGCACCGTCGCAATCGGTGTCTCCGCCCGATGGGGAACATGTCCGGTCAACATTTCATACAAAATGATGCCCAGGGCGTAAAGATCGGTGCGATGATCAATCTTCTTGCCCATCCCTTGTTCTGGCGACATGTAAGCGGGAGTCCCCATTCCAACTCCACTCCCCGTCAGCTCCGAAGGCACCTCAACCATCTTAGCCAAACCAAAATCGCTCAACAACGACCAATTGCCATCCATCAAAACGTTACTCGGTTTGACATCGCGGTGAATGACACCGGCGGCGTGGGCGTGGTCCAGCGCGCCACCCACCTGCTCCATCACCTCGATAATTCGCTCAGCGGTCATCGCCGATTTCATTTCATCGGTCAGGGTCTTGGCCCCATCGATAAAGCGCATCACGATATAACTATAATTCTTATCCTGTCCAAAATCATAGACAGGCAAGATATTGGGATGATGCAAATTACCGATGGCCTGCGCCTCACGCTCAAACCGCTCGGTAAAGTCAGGTTGTTCGGCAAAGTGCGGAGGCAATATTTTGAGAGCAACATTTCGATTGAGGCCGGGCTGGTATGACTTAAAGACCATCGCCATCCCCCCTTGCCCAATCTGATCAAGGATTTGATATTGGCCTAACGTTTGGCCAATCAGACTACTTGTGGAGTCCATTGTTTTTCACTCCTGAAGTGTTGGGTTCTTAGGGTTTATAGAGGTTTTAGAGGTTTTAGAGTTTGCAAAATTATAACTCTATAAGCCTTATCCACTCGGAACCACTACAAACGCTACAAATATTTTACCATCTTTGTGCTAAACTGAATAACGTTAAGAATAATAAATTTGATCCCTTTGTTAAGAAATTAAGCAAAGCCCTGTTCCTTCCACTTGACACTCCGCCCCTTCCGACCCTATAATATCTCTATGATTTTCATCAACCCGGCTCGAAATCAAATTTTTAACCGAGGCCCACAGGTCTCCACAATTCTGGACGCTCCCTAATCGTGCGTCCATAGTTTAGATTTTATGTAAACAAAACCGTGGATCACGTGATCCACGGTTTTTTATTTGATTGATGCCTCTCCTTACTCAACCGTGGATCAAACGTATTCACGGTTTTGTTTAAGTAAACCGAAAAAAGTTTGAGGGAAATGGATTTTCAAAATGGTGAAAATTGTACCTAAATGTAAATACGGGCCGGTTTACTTAATTAATAATGTAGAAATGGAGTGACATCAATGATTGTTTTACGTTTAGACAAAGTGACCTTTAGTCATCCTGGCGGTCTGGTGTTGACGGAATTAAGCTGGCCAATTCAACAGGGCGAAAAAATCGGGTTGGTGGGGCCGAATGGAGCAGGCAAGAGCACCATTTTGCGTCTGTTACGAGAAGATTTGGTGCCGGATGATGGCTTTATCGTGAAGGCAAAGGACGTTACGGTAGGCTATCTGATGCAGGAGACACAACTCGACCCTACTCGCACGGTGCTAACTGAGGCTCTGACCGCCTCCCCTAAACTGGCTGAATTGGAGTTGATGCTCAAACAGATTGAGAGCGAGTTAGCTGATCCAGCTGTCTATGAAGATGAGGTCGCATTAACCAAAACCTTGGACAAACAAAATGAGATTCTGACCCAGTACGAAGCCTTGGGCGGCTTGAGCTATGAAAATACGGTCAAAGCCACCTTACGTAGCCTCAATTTTAGCGATGAAGATTTTGAGTTGCCAACCACTGTCCTTAGCGGAGGGCAAAAGAAGATGCTGGCCCTGACCAAACTGGTGGTGAACAAGCCGTCGGTATTGCTCCTTGATGAGCCAGACAATCATCTTGATTTAGCTGGCAAACAAAAGTTGGAGCAATTTATTCGAGGCTATCCTGGAGCCGTGATCATCGTCTCTCACGACCGCTATCTGCTTGATGAAGTTGTTGATGGCATCGTTGAGGTTGAGGGGGGCCAACTTGAATTCTATCCCGGTGGCAATTACACAGCCTATGTGACTGAGAAAGAGTTACGCCAGCTACGGCAAGCTCAGCTGTACGCTGCCCAGCAAAAAGAGATTGCTCGGCTGGAGGCGGCCATCGCTCGGTTTGAGTTATGGGCCAGCCTGGTCATCGATGAACGCCATATCAAACAAGCCCGTAACAAACGGCGGCAAATCGACCAGATGGAGAAGGTAGACAAGCCGACCGAGCAGAAGAATATGGGGCTGCAACTGAACGGCTGGCGGGGATCGGACAAAGTGCTTGAGCTGCGCGATGTCTACAAAGCCTTCGATAACCATATCATTCTAGCCGGGGTCAACTTCACCCTATGGCACGGTCAGCGCGTGGGCTTGGTCGGGCCAAATGGAGCGGGCAAAAGCGTCCTCTTCCGCTGTATCACAGAGCAAGAAGATCTCACTGATGGAGAGATAAAAATTGGTCCTTCCATCAAAACGGGCATCTATACCCAAGAGCATCAAAGTCTTGACTATAGCAAAAATTTGGTAGAAACGGTGCGTGATATAAAGCCAATGTATGAGGATCAAGCTGTAGCCTTTTTAGGCGGCTTTCTTTTTCCCTACAAAAAAGCAACCACTCAAACCGTCGGCAGTTTGAGCGGCGGCGAACGTAGCCGCTTGCAGATGGCCCTGCTGATGCTGCAAGAGCCAAACTTTCTTTTGCTTGACGAGCCAACCAATAACCTCGACATTCGCTCAGTAGAGGTGCTCGAAACTGCCCTCGATCACTTCAACGGGACCCTCTTCGTCATTTCTCACGACCGCTACTTTTTAGACAAGGTGGTTGATCACATCGTGGAACTCAATCCTGATGAGGGGTCGCTGACGATGTATACAGGAGGATATACCGATTATGTGGCGGTGAAGGATCAGGGAGAAAAAATGGTCAATGGTGAAGTAAAGCGGTAAATGAGGATCGGATATTAAGTAGGGTTTGATTGAACTATGTGGTCATCATGTCATTTCGATGCCGCTTACGCTTATGGAGAAATCCCTCAAGCGCTACAATAAAAGCTAGATTTCGTAGGCAACCCCAGAAATTTCACTTTTTACCCGTTAAAAGTCTGGTAAAATGAGCATTTCAGGGATTTCTCTCTCCGTTCCACTCCGCTCGAAATGACCTGTCCGAGGCTTCAATTTAACATAAACACTTTACATAGATTGCCAATCAGAGGCTGCTATTGCACGATGATTTCCATAACCGGAATCCATCGGTCACAAACCAGTGGATGCCCGATAAAACCATTCGGGCATGACATCCTTCAACAATCTATATTCTATATTGAACGAGAAAATTTTGTACGGTTGATAATCTTGTAAATCCTATTATTTCCACAAAATATCATTTCTGCCCAATCATCTCAACCGGAGCAATCAAACCATTCACAATATTATCAACCATATTTTTGATTTTGACAGGCGTACTCTCTTGCATCAAAAGATGCAAGCCAACAGGCGCAGGGCCACCCGCCGCCTCTGCTTTGGCCCGAGCCTGCTTAAAGAAGTCCAGCGCAAAGTCACGCCGAATGGTCTTGACTTTTATTTGAAATCCCGCTTGCACCAAGGCTTGCTCATACGCATCAGGCGTGGCGAGTTTGCTAATGTCAGCATCTGAGGCCCATGGCACCGGATACGCCAGTTCACCTGGAGTGATTTGCATAATGTCATAAATGCCAAACGAAGCGTTGGGGCGTACCACCCGATAAACCTCATGAAACAGGGCGACTTTATCCTCGATATTCATCCCGACGTGAAACATCGTAGCCCCATCAAAACTATCATCATCAAAGGGCATAGAGAGGGCGCTGCCGTGTTGCAGGGTTACACGATCCGCCAAGCCGACCCACCCGTTCAACACATTACCCACATCGACAAAATTTTGGGTTAAATCAATGCCTGTCACTCGATTGTTGTAGTGACTAGCAATAAAGCGAGCCGCCCCACCCAGCCCACATCCAACATCAAGGATATAGTCGTTTTGCGAGAATTCGAGTTGATCCAACAGATGTTGGGTTGCGCCTCTACCCCCAATGTGGAACTCATCAACGGGGGCGAGATCTTCGATGGTGACATTTGCTGAGGTTTTGCCAACCTTAGCCAAGGCGGCCTCAATTGTTTCGAGCAATTGATTGGGTGTGTAATGATCGGCCACGGTTTGATTGTAGGTCATTGATTGATCCCCTTAAAATAGCTCTGAGTTAGGAAGCCGTAAGTGCACTTGCGGCTTCCTAAGATCGTGATTGATTCATCTTGCTGCGGAACGGGTAAGCAAAGTTACGATGCGTCAATTTCTCAATTATCCGCATACCCTTGCAAATACGTCCGCCTATCATTGTGATTGCGCAAATCGACACCAAAATCAACCGCGCCTTTGAGGGCCATCAGCACGGAGACCCACCCGGCGGAAATCTCGTGGATGTGCTCCACGGGAATGTTATCATCGGTGAGCAACAGCTCCGTGCCACCCTGCCCGTCGTCCTGTAATTCAAAGACGGTCGTGCTGCCACCAACATAATTCAACGCTAAAGCGGGTGGGCGGGCTGGCTTCCAAAATCCGGCCTCGCCATTGATAGCCGCCCGGAAAGGTGAACAGGATGTGGCCATTCTCTTCCACGGCGGACTCGGCCCAGAACTGCTGCCGTCCCGCATCGGTGGCAAGCATCTCATAGACCTGCTCTGGGGCTGACCTCAGGTGCAGTCGCCACCAGGTATCTGTTGTTGGAGTGAACATACTAAATTCCTTTTTTATAAGAAATAACAAATTAAGGACGGTCTTGCCAATCCAAATGGATTACAAATATAATCTTATAAGAGATATGCCGATTTAACTCATTGGTTTGAATTTATCATTTATTTGTCCGAAATTTGTATTTAAAGCCCTATGGGGTCTCGAGTCAAATAATTGGCAGTGTTCCACTGCTTCTGTAAAAGTATTGCTATTTATTAGAGCCTCATAAAATTGACAGAAACAATTTGCACAACCAAATAATTCAAACCTAATTCAAACCAAACTGTGGTATATTAGACTTTATAATCTCCCTTAAAATATTATATAATTAAACACGTTAAACCATAATTCTTAAAGACTTAAAGAGAAGCCTTAACCATTAAATTTAGGCTTGTATAATCCCTCAAGTTAGGGTATCATCAACGGTGGCAGGAAAAATAGTGGATAAACCTAGGAACCTTTTTGAATGAGCGTTTCACTACCGACTCAAATTACAATGAACCCTGATATTCTCTTTCAAGAATTAGAAGGAGAAACGGTTTTGTTAAATCTGGCCAACGAGCAATATTTTGGCTTGGATGATATTGGCACCCGGATGTGGCAGTTGCTCGATGAGCAAGACAATGTTGAAGCGGTTGTCAGCCAAATGCTGAGTGAGTACGATGTCGATGCGGAAACGCTTCGGGCAGATTTGGCAACGCTCATTAATTCATTGGTTGAAGCGGGCTTGGTTACGGTGTCATGATTGCTAAGGTACGCCAGTATTGGACCCTCCCGGTTTCTGAGCGGCGTCTCCTGTGGCAAATGGCCATTGCACTGCCACTCGTTGAAATGGGGTTACGTTTGTTTGGCTTCAATCGAACAAAACAAGCCCTAACGCAGTGGAGCCAAATAGGGGCACCCTCTCCCGTCAATCGTAACGATGAGGTAATACGATACAAACGATTATTCCGCCGGGTCTGTCGAGTCTCGCCTTTTACAGGCAGATGCCTAGCTCAATCTCTTACATTATGGGCCTTATTACAACGCCGAGGTATCGACACTGATCTAATATTTGGGCAACGGTATGACCAAGGCCGGTTTGACGCCCACGCTTGGCTAGAGTATCAGGGCCGTCCCATCAATGACAGCCAGCAAGTTCACCAACGTTTTGTGGCCTTCGCCAAACCGATACAATTAAAAAAATAAATATGTTGTGAGTCAATCTGTTTGACCATCTATTAAAAACAGATTTAAATATAAAATTCAAATGATTGATTATTATTAGCAAACAAGGAGTAAAATGATGACAAGCCAAGAAGAAAACAAAAATGTAGAGCTTCAAGAAGAGCAAAGCGAAGAAAAACTACCTTATCACGCGCCCACCTTTGTCCAGTATGGCAGTATTGCTAATCTTGTCCAAAATATGGAAGGAGTTGGGGCAGATGGCGCTACATTCTTCACCTCTGATACGTTGAGTTAAAAGTTACCTATGTGAATTAGAGTGGGAATGCTAGATTGAATGAGTGCCATTTGTGGTTTGGTTAATTGGGAAAATGACCCATCTCAGAGGCCACGTTTGGCAAAGATGCTCAACGCCTTAGCCCATCACGGCCTAGATGGCACGAATAGTTGGACACAGGGGGGGGTTGCGTTTGGTCATCAAACCAAGCGCATCACCCCCGAATCACAATTTGAGCAGCAACCACGCCACGACCCCATCGCTGGGTTGACCATTACCGCCGATGTTCGGCTTGACAATCGAGATGAGCTATTTCGACAGTTAGGGTTGTCACAGCAGGATGGCTTGGAGCGATCTGATAGCCACCTTATTTTGACTGCTTACAAAAAATGGGGAGAGGCCTTCGTAAACTATCTCATTGGTGATTTTTCCTTTGCCTTATGGGATGAACCCAACCATAAACTCATCTGTTGCCGAGATCATCTCGGCAATCGCCCCCTCTTTTATCATTATAAGCAAGGGAACTTTGTTTTTGCCAGCGAGGCCAAAGGCGTTCTGGCGACCTTGTCCGACGTGCAGCTTAATAAACGAAAAATAGCCTTATTAGCCTATCGAGCCACGCTAAGACAGGACGTAGAAAACAGTTATTTTGAGGATGTGTTGGGCTTACCTGCCGCCACAATGATGATTGTGAGTAAACAGGGTGTTCGCCAGCATACTTATTGGGAACCGACAGTTAATAACTCCTTAGGGATACGACGAGATGACGATGTATTGGAGGCCTTAAAAGCCCTGCTATTTGAGGTGATACAGGCCTATCTTCGCTCAGCGTATCCTGTTTCCGCACTTCTGAGCGGTGGGTTGGACTCATCGGCTATTGTCAGTGTGGCGGCTCATTGTCTGGCTCAGCAAGAACAGACGTTAACCACGTTGTCCTCTGTTCTACCCAAAAATGGTCAGGCAGATATACCAACGCTTCGCGATGAGCGAGAATATATTGATCAATTTCAAACCTGGTCAAACATTCAGCTAAAGTATGTGACAGCCCCTAATAAAAGCGCATTTGATAATGTCGAACGTTTGGTTTGGGGATATGAAAGCCCTGCCCCCGTGGTTGCTCATTATCTTTATACAGCATTTGTAGAGGCTGCCCAAGCGGTAGGTAGTCGGGTTATTTTGGATGGTGCTGGCGGTGAGTTGGGGTTAACCTATCATGGCGAGGGGTGTTACTCGGAGCTTTTCCTACGAGGCTATTGGCCAACCTTGTGGCGAGAACTCAAGCTACGAGGGCAGCAAAACGGAATGTCTCTCTGGCGAATGTTTCGATCACATGTGTTACGACCGGTACTACCAGGCTGGGCGCACAACTTACGGCACGCCATATCACGCCAGAACAAACCTTTAGCACATTTACACATTCTACACCCCGATTTTCTGGTCGATCAACTTGGGGCAAACCACCAGGAATTGCGAAACGTCCAGCTAAGAACCTATCGTGAGCATCCTTTTCATCGGAATAATCAACATCCTGCGATCTGTCGGGCCCGAAAGCCGTCCCAGGTTCCTGGGTTTGTTGGCTATGAACGGGTCCAGATGCGCAACCCGCTCCGTGATATACGTCTGTTGGAATTCTGTTTAGCCGCGCCTGCTAACTTAAAGATACGTAATGGCTATAATCGCTACCTGGTTCGAGGTAGCTTGGATAAGATATTGCCGCCAAAAATTCAATGGCGCACCAGCAAAGAACCGTTTTCACCTGATTTTTATTTACGATACAATGCCCAGCGGGCACAGGTTATGGCATTCCTATCAGACATCAAACCCAGTGATCCCGTACGGCATATCGTTGATGTGGAGAAGCTAAAACGTTATGCGACTTATGATATGACTGAAACGCGACCTAAGACGGTTGAGGACTTTGCGGCGGGTCGTTTGGTGCCACAGGGAATTTATCTTATCACCTTTTTACGGCAATTTGCTGGGTTTTAGGGAGTTCCAAGGAAATACTTAGGCAAAAGCAAGTTCAATAAAACATAAATAGATAGCCCTGATTATCTACGGAACTCCTAAAAGGCTTTTTCAGCCAAGGCCAGGATTAAGTCTTACTCCTATCATTTATCATTTTTGACTAATTTAAATCTTGGAAAAGCCTTAGCTCTAAATAAGTACCTAACAAATGTACTACTATCAACTTTATGGTCTAACCCTACAAAGCAGCCATGCCTTACCCGGTCTTCTGAGTGATTCTGCCCAGAAGACACCTGATATGGTTGTCCATTGGCTGGAACAATCAGAGGTAGCACCGCAACGAAATTGGCAGCCTGTGATAACCTCCGTGCTGCAACGTCGCCGTCGAATTGACCTCTGGCAGGCCAAAGAATCTGAAGGCATCTATCTCCGCTTACAATTTAATCAAAATGAGGGGCTGATTGACTTTATCATTGATCCGTTGACCAATGTCGTGAACATCTACTGGCCGTCTACCCTGCCGTTTGCAGATGTACAGTCACTCTTTATCGGTCCGGTTATGGCAGGATTGTTACGACGTCGAGGGATTATGTGTTTACATGCGAGTGTCATTGCCCGTGACCATAAAGCCATTGCAATTTTGGGCAAAAAGCGAGCAGGTAAATCAACCACATCAGCGGCCTTGGTTCAAGCTGGCTGGCAGTTAGTGGCTGACGATGTCGCCCCCCTCACTTTTGAGAATGGAGCCATCGAGGTTCAAACGGGGTACCCTCGGGTACGACTTTCCCCAGATGCTCTATCTACTTTATACGGGGGTGTCGATAATCGACCTCGGGTTTATTCAACGACGAGAAGTATTAAGCACTACGTCGATATGCCGCTAAGTAGAGCAGGTCGCGGCCCAATTAGCCCTCAAACCACCCCCTTAAGCCTCATCTACCTTTTGGAAGAACGTACCCCATCCCCCAAAGTTACCGCTTCGTTGCCGCAGGGGCGGCTAGCGTCTCTGGTCAAGAACACGGCGGGAAGTTATATGATCATTGACAACACGATGCGGACACAAGAATTTTCAGCCTTGAGTCAGGTGGTGCAGCAGGTGCCAATCCGTCATCTCTATCCGCCAGATCGGGTTGAGGCCTTACCCCAGCTATGTGATTTAATTCTGGATGATTTTCAGTAGTCAAATTTTACAAATGAGAAAGCGTATGTCTCACCCAATTAGCTTTGCTGATCTTATCGCGCCAACCGAGGTTGAAACGTTTTTCCAAACCTATTGGGAAAAAACATTTCTTCATCTAAATCGGGCTGATAAAGCCTTTTATGATCCAATATTGAACATCAATCATTTGGATATGCACTTTGTTTCACAACAGTTATCACCAAGATTTCTTAATGTCACCAAGTCCGGGCACGGATTTCCCATAGAGGCGTGGACGACGATTGGTCGAAGATCCGGGGAAGCGGTGCGAGTGGTTGACCCGGCCAGATTATTTAGTTTATATACCGAGGGCGCTACGCTGGTAATCAATGGGGCGCACAAGGCGATCCCCAGCCTGACTCGCTTTTGTGCTTACTTAGAAAATCAGTTCAAATTTCGGGTGCAGACCAACCTTTACATCACCCCACCTGGCTCCCAAGGATTTCCGGCCCATTATGATAATCACGATGTTCTAGCCTTACAGATTAACGGGTGTAAACATTGGCGGCTCTACGGTTTTGGTGAGCAGACCCTGCCCGTTGAAAACAAACCGGGCGAGAAAAGCCCAGACCCAGCACAAGCACCTCAACATACTTTAGATTTACGAGCGGGTGATTTACTCTATCTCCCTCGGGGATATATCCACGATGCCGTCACCCTTGAAGAACCTTCAATTCATATCACCCTTGGTTTATTGCCCAAATATTGGTTTCATCTTATTGAGGAGATAGCCCAAATTGCCAAGGAAAACCCTATATTTCGACAAGCCCTGCCGCACGGTTTATCTTCAGCGGCAGACAAAGCAGACTTTATCCAAGCGTTTGAGACTCAATTTGCCGCCCTACAACAAGAGATTGGGATGCAGACGTTATTAGACCGCCAAACAGACGCCTTTGTTGGCGATCAGCTCCGAGATCGCCAAGGCCAATTTAGCGATTTGATGCAGATGTCTCAATTGACGACAGCTTCGGTATTATCGAGACGTACATCCGTCTCATATGTTGTCAAAGATCGGGAACAACAGATTTCAGTTTGCTTTGGCGAGCATGAAATCACTATTCCCCCCTTATTAAAGTCTGCCTTACCGACCATTTTGCAGAATGAGCCTTTTGCCATTGGAGATATCAAGGGGTTGATTACAGATCAAGGAAAAATTGACTTAATCACAGAATTTGTACGGACAGGTTTTCTAAAGATTGAACATATCTAACATTGCCAAGCACCATCTCACCCAAAAACAGCTATTATGTGAACTGGAGCGTCATCCTGGTATGATTCCAGTTAAGATCGATTTGGATTTAGGCCAATTGATTTGGCGTGATTTAGGTCGTTATCATCCTTATGAGGGGTTTTTTCGCAAGACGCTACAAACAATTGATTCGCTACAAACCACACTTGCAACACAACCAGAGGCTGAATATTTTACCACAGAAATTGACGTCTTATCTTCCACCGACGTTACCAAAGATAGTATTTATCCTTCAGGATTTATTTTTCATCTAGGACGCTGTGGGTCAACACTTTTAGCGAAAGCGCTGATGCGATCACGAACCAATCTTGTTTTTGGTGAAGCAGGGCCCCATAATGCGATTTGGCCTTATTTAGGAAAACAGGACCTCATCTCAATCGACTGGACCGATGATACCCAGTGTATTTATCGAAATTTAATTCTGGCAATGGGGCGCAAACGTCTACCCAGCTATAAGTATCACTTTATCAAGTTTACCTCGTTTGATATTCTTTTTATCCATTTTATCATGGCTGCTTTCCCAGACGTACCCGCCCTCTTTATCTATCGTGAGCCAGCCGAAGTGTTGGTCTCACTCCACCAGCGAAATGCAAATTGGCTAAGACATCAAAACTCGGCCTGGGGTCGATTTATTTCAGGCACAGACTCAACAAACGATGACACCTTGATTTACTTCTGCAATGCACTGCAGAACTCAATGCAGTCCGCTTTAGGTGGAGCAAAACTTGGGCTTCATTATCTTGATTATAGGTTGTTGACCAAAGAAAATTTCCCCAAGATATTGTCGGTGTTTGATGTCCATTACAGTGATAAAACACTAACCCAAATGCAATTTCAGTTTAAACGTTATTCAAAAAATGATTTTCGCGCTGTTCCATTCGCATCCGACAAACAAGAAAAACAACAGGCATTAACGCCTGAGATCGTTGCGGCAGCCAGCCAACAGCTTGATCCGCTTTATGAACAACTCCGGGCGTCATCACAAAATATTATTTGTGCCTAATCCGGAGACAATTTAGAGGACTCTGTTTATGTTTATCAAACAAATTGATACGGTTCTTGGGAAAAATTTTGCCGAGATGTATTATCACATTTTGGCCTATCAACCCGGTTGGCAATGGGGGCATAACTCCAATGATAATGATCGGGCTGTATTTTGGTACAAACATCTCACGCCTGATGGTGATCCTTTAACAAAAAACTTGACCAAAAAGATGCAAGTGTTTGTCAAAGAGTATCTAAGGGCAGAGGCAAACGTGTTGCGTGTTTATGCCAATGGACAAACAGCCAATTTAATTACAGGGCTTCATTATGATGACCTTGAGGAAAATCGATATACATTTCTCTACTATCCGCATACTTTGTCTGAGCAGGAGGGTGGGGAAACATTTTTTTACAATAAGGATAAAAGTATCCATTTGGTCAATAAATCGGTGGCTGACTCAGCCCTTCTCTTCGACTCCAGAATTCTGCATATGGGTAGACCCCCAACCAATGCTTTCCCTGGCCTGCGAGTCACCGTGGCCTATAAATTAGAGGTGTTACCCTCTGTGTCAACATAAATTCTGGATCGATAGCTTCTTCAATTAGGGCAGAAACATGTTAGCCTTCCAACAAAAACCGCTTTTTTTAACGACACTTTTAGCACTTATCATCACCTCGTTTTTCTGGTTTGGCTCCCGTTATCCAGACCTCGATGAAAAGGCTTTAATGGGGAATGAAACCCAACTGGCGGCTATTGGTTTTGATACCATCGTAGATGTGCCTTCCAATGCCTCGCTGGCCATCCAAATTCCCTACAACACCCTCAACTGGCTGTATACCAACTGGCGGGGAATGGTGTTTGGGCTGTTGATGGGAGCTGTCTTGCTGACTCTGCTACCATTGATCGGACGATACAATTTTAAGAGCCGCTGGGCCAATAGCCTGATGGGGGTGGTGGTAGGATCGCCGTTAGGCGTGTGTGTCAATTGTGCGGCACCGATTGCTCAGGGTCTGTTTGCGGCTGGAGGCCGGACTGAAATGGCCTTAGCCACCTTGTTTAGCTCACCGACCTTAAATGTCATTGTCTTAACGATGGTCTTCGCCCTCTTTCCTACCTATATGGCTGTTACCAAGATTGGCTTGACTATCCTCTTCATTATTGTTGGCCTACCTTTAATCACCCAATTTCTGCCATTTCCTGAGACAGCCAATCTAAACACAAACACATCCTCACAAAAAAAGTGGTTTGAAATCCCGATCAATGAAGCCAGTTTGATCGATTTGCCCAACACCTGGGGGCAAGCGGTGTTGTGGGTTGTGAAATACTTTGCTCAGAATCTGTGGTATATCGTCAGGATAACAGTGCCGCTGATGGTTTTGGCAGGGCTATTGGGCGCGACCCTGGTGACGATCTTACCACTTGAGACGTTGGCAGGGGTGTTACCGAAAAATGGCGGTTTGATGATTCTGCTAAGTATGGTTGGTCTTGCCCTCATTGGGCTTTTCTTGCCTGTGCCGATGGCCTTCGATGTGATTGTGACAGCCGTGTTGCTTCAAGCAGGCTTGCCGGTGGGCTATGCGATGGTTCTCCTCTTTACCTTGGGTATCTTTAGTGTCTACCCCTTTTTCTTGATTTGGCAAACGATGTCAAAAGTTGGGGCGATTGGCTTGTTCCTGATCTTAGCTGGGGTTGGGGTTGCGGGTGGGATAGGCGCGCGAGAATATCATCAGTGGGACTTTGTGCGTCAGCAACAACTGATCGTAGAACGCTTTGGTGAGCATAGCCAAGCCCCCCCCAAACCTGATATTGATCGTGGTCAGCAGGGTCACCCCCAAGCTGAATTGGTTCCCCTGCTTCAACAAAGCCGCTTACCCCTTCAGCCTGTGGTCGAGGCAGACAATCTATCAGTAAGTCAGGTCCCCTTTGGCCCCAGATCCGACCAAAGTGAGACCTACTTTAGCCGAATTGAGGGCAACCAACTGGGTATCACTGAACACGATAACTTTTCAACGCAAAAATTAAGCTTTCGGCTGGCTAAATTACGGGGGATTGCCGCCGGTGATATTCACAACGACGGCTGGTCTGATTTGGTAATTACCTCAGATATTGGCCTTGGCCTCTATGCCAACGTGCAGGGCACAGGCTATCAGCAGCAACGACTTAACTTGCCACAGATTAACACCCTATATATTGCCAATGCTGCGCTAGTTGATATGAATAATGATGGTTGGCTCGATCTCTACCTCTCAACCTTCAGTGAAGGCAACTATTTGATTTACAACCAACAGGGGAGCTTTACCAAAGACAATTTACAGCTTGTGCCCAATATGCCTGACGCCATTTTGACCAATGCGTCCGCCTTTGGCGACATCGACCAAAATGGCGAGTTGGATATCATCCTTGGTAACGCCACCTTCGGTAATGTTGGTCGGCAAGCCTCCCTCGATATGGCTCGTAATGCTTGGCTTAAGCAAGTTGACCAGCAATTTGAGTTGGAGCCACTCCCCGCCATTGCCGGAGAAACCTTGACAACCTTATTGACTGATTTAAATGATGATGGCTGGCTTGATTTGGTTGTTGGGAATGAATTTCGCGCCCCTGACTTTTACTATCTCAACGATGGCCGTGGTGGTTTTGAGATGGTCACCAAGGGTGACGGATTAATTCCCCATACTGGCAGCACTACCATGAGCCTGATCAGTACTGATGTTAACAATGACCTTAAATCCGAAATCTTTGTAGCGCAAAAGGCGTGGGAACGTGGCGCGGTCGCTCCCCAGTTGCCAGAGGTAATATGTAGTGATATCTCAGATGATACAATGCGCGCGCATTGTATCACGATGCTTGAGCTACGCGATACTACGATGCAGGCCCGCAGTCGCGACCTATTTGAATGTCTCCAGTTAGAAACAACTGAGCAACAAAATAGTTGTCTGGCCCTCAATCTCTATTGGGATGGCGTTGCCAAAAAAGATAAGCGAGAGTGTGAGCTACTAACCAAGGGATGGCCTGTTCTGGCTGACCAGTGCGCCTTACATGCTGAGGCTGTCACAGAGCCAACAGCCCCCCAGCTTGCGGCTGAGATACCCCAAGTTGTCAAACGAAATGTGCTACTCGTGCAGGATGAGACAGGCAGCTATCAAGATCAGGCCGATGATTATGGTTTGACCTATGGCGGCTGGGCCTGGAATGCAAAATTTGCCGATTTTGATCAGGATGGCTGGCAAGATCTGTTTATCGTCACCGGTGACCTGACGGTACAGGGCAGGCATTCAAATTATCTCTTTCATAATCGAGAAGGCACTGGATTCGAGGATATTACGACGGAGGGTGGTCTTCATTCCTATCTCGATACACTAGCCTACACCTACACCGATATGGACAATGATAGTGATTTAGACATTGTCACCGTGCCAGCCGCAGGGCCAATTGCGGTCTATCGCAACAATACCCAATCTGGTCAGGCTATCGCTTTCGAGCTACGTGATGAGCAAGGGAATCATTTTGGCATCGGCAGCACCATCACCATTTATTATGGCACAGACCAACACCAAATGCGTGAGATTCAGGCCAGTGGTGGTTTTCTTTCTTTTGACGCGCCCATTGCCCACTTTGGTCTGGGTGAGGTTGAAACCATTGACCGGATTGAGATACAGTGGTCTACGGGTGAGGTCAGTGAGTTGAACGAGCCTTTGCCTGCCGGGTCGAGATATATCATTACTCGTAAGGAATAATAAGGAAACACTTATGTTACCTACTCTATCATTCACAGACGCCGAGCAACAAAATCAACATATTCAACCCAATACCTTAGAAAAGGCAGCCCAGCTTTTTAGAACGAAGGGTTGTTTGGTGCTTGAACGGGTTTTTAGGCCAGAGTTTATAACCGAGCTTCAATCACACTTTCTCGAAACCTATCACACCTACTTTCACGAGGCTGAGTTTGATGATGCCCTGACTGTTGGTGATAAACGCTATAAGATTTCGGTAGATTTACAATCTCCTTTCGGTACGTCTTACTTTTATGCCAACCCACTGGTGCTGCCCATCATTAAGCATCTGCTGGGTGACCAAACAATTTTGAGTAGTATGGTCTCCGTAACCGCTTTACCAGACGCACCAGAACAACATCTTCATCGGGATCATCCCTGGTTGTTTGGCACCGTGTTGGATCGGATGATCCCCAGCTACGCCATCAAACTGATTGTCCCCCTGCTCGATTTAGATGAGATGAGTGGGACCACCAAGGTGTGGCCTGGCACTCAAATTGTGTTTGATGACAAAGCCCTGACAATGGATTCTATTGAGCCATTTCTATCGCGGGGCGACTGTTTACTAATGGATTATCGTTTGCTCCATCAAGGCACTGCCAATCGTTCGGAGCAGGTGCGCCCTATCATGTTTCTGAGCTACTCCCGCCCTTGGTTTCGCGATCACGAGAACTTCAAAAAACAGGACCGTCTCACAGTGAGTCATGAGACATTCCAGAAAATTCCCACCGAGCACCGCGCTTTGTTCGCTTGGCTGGAATTAGAAACCGTGACGGCAGTATAGTTCGGAAACAGATCAATACAGAAAAACAAATGACGATCAATCGACGCGAAATTCTCACTAGGCTGACTCTAATTATCCTATCCATTGGCACCACCTTGTATCTCGTTGAAATTGCCCTGTTCTTAGCAACCCCATATATTGAGACCCCTAAAGGTATTCGGGTGTCTAAGCCCGAGTTATTTCAAGTTGTTCAGGGATATCGGGATAGGGGTTTCGATACTTATCCCATTGTATTTCCTCGCTGGCATTTAAGGCGTAGTGCAACATCGAACGGAGACAGATTTTTCCCGCTTGCCGGAGTATCAAATAAGCACACCCTTTTTTGCAATGAAACTGGGGAGTGGGTCGTCTACCAAAGCGATGAATATGGCTTTAACAACCCGGCAGGTTTGTATGAGACGCAGGAGTTAGATATTCTTATCCTCGGTGACTCTTTTGCCCACGGCTGGTGTGTTGAGCCCGATGAAAACGTTGCAGGGCATCTCAGACAAGACGATCGAAAAGTATTAAATCTGGCCTATGCTGCAACAGGTCCCTTAATTGAATTAGCCACACTTAGAGAGTATGGGGAACCTTATCAACCTAAAGTCGTCCTCTGGATGTACTTTGAGGGGAATGATTTATACGATCTCTCACAAGAGCAAGAGTCGTTGCTATTGCAAAAGTATCTGGAAAGCGATTTTCGGCAAGGATTACGAGAACAACAGCCAGATGTTGATAACTTGTTGATAAACGATCTGCAGGTGTTAGAAAATGAGGTCCAAACAGAGAACCTAGTTGTAGAGGATGCAGTTTCACAAACGAGTTTGGTGCGAGTCGCTAAATTACAAAAGGTACGCAGTTTGCTAAACGGATTTATAGTCACTCATAATGGCCCCACATCTGATCAAGCCATTGGCACGATGCTCCCCTTACTTCGTCAAATATTGACCATCACTGATGCTAAAGTCGATGGGTGGGATGGGCAATTATATTTTGTCTACTTACCTGCTTGGGAACGCTACCAATATCCAAGCAAACAAACCTATCAACGTGAGCAGGTGCTTACCTTGGTGGCTGAATTGGATATTCCGATCATTGATTTTCAAGACGTTCTCTCAGCCCAGCCTGATCCTTTGTCCTTCTTCCCCTTTCGGGCCCAGGGGCATTACACCGCCGAAGGCTACAGTTTGCTGGCTCAACAAATAGAGACATACTTGGCGTCAAAGTAATACAGACAGGATAATCCGATGAGTACCGTTCAAACCTACAGTCTCGCCAGCTACGGCAATATGATTGCTGATCAGATTCGTCGTGAAGCTTATACTGAAGCACTACGTCAAGCGATAAATGAAGAGAGTGTCGTACTCGACATTGGTACAGGCACAGGTTACTTCGCCTTAGTGGCTTGTCGCTTTGGCGCACGTCACGTTTATGCCATTGAACCAAGCGACAATATTCAAATCGCTCGTGAAATCGCCACAGCCAACGGCTTTGCGGACCGAATTACATTTATACAAGGTATTTCGACCCGTCTGACATTGCCAGAAAAAGCCACGGTCATTGTGTCTGATTTGCGAGGTCTGTTGCCCCTATTTCAACATCATATTCCCACCATCATTGATACCCGCCAGCGTCTGCTGGCCCCTGGCGGGGTTCTCATCCCCCAGCAAGATCGGTTGTGGGCGGCTCTGGCCACCGCCCCAACACACTATCGTCGATTAATCAAAGCGCATGATGACAATCCCTTCAATTTTGATATGACAGCGGCCACCCAGCGGCTCAGCAATGGCTGGTATAATACCACGCCATCACGGGATGAACAGCTTGTCGTGCAACCCAAGTTGTGGACGATGTTGGACTATACAACCGTGGAGAAAATCAACCACCAAGGCACGTTAACCTGGGATATTGAGCAGGTAACTCAAGCTGAGGGATTATGTGTCTGGTTTGAAACCACGCTGATGGAAGACGTGCGGTACGCTTCTGCGCCCGATGCACCGGACGTAATTTATGGACGGGCTTTTTTCCCCTGGCCTACCTCTCTTGACCTCACTCCAGGGAGCAAAATTACGATCAACCTAAAAGCTGATTTCGTAGATAGTGATTATATTTGGCGTTGGGAGACGCAGGTTTGGGATACCACTGGTGAGACCAAGACGACCTTCAAACAATCAACCTTTCAAGCCACCCCATTATCACTACACCAGATGCGGAAACGCTCGGATCAATATAAACCAAGTCTCAACGAAACCGGCCAAGTTACCCGTATTGTGCTGGAAGCGATGGCAGCTGGGACACCCCTGGGCGAGATTGCCCACCAACTCATCACCCAATTCCCCACTCAGTTTCAGAGCCAACAGCAGGCGTTGACAGCAGTTGGCAAATTATCCCTGAGATATAGCGAGTGAAAAACAAAGGGAGTGATAAACCAAAATGATTTATCGCTCCCTTTTTAGTTGTCAATAAAGCTACTCTAATATAGATCAGCCTACCAACAAAAATACCAAGATTCGGCTAACTGCGTGATGGAAAAATACCAACCAAGGCAATGCAGAAGTTCAGGGTTAAATAGGGTTGCAGATTTGTATGGGCCTGTCCGCCGCCAGTCGTTCCAGCAGCTTCAGAGGCCATATCCACTAAATCAGCTGTGGATGTCTGGTACATCGGGCGGTTGCCTAATGAACTACCTCCAGGGTTAGCTGTGCTAGTACCACTAGCATAGGCTCGCAACGTATGCTTATGCGAAGGGATCTGGGCTTCGACTAATGTAACAGTATCTATGCCTACTTTCTGACCTAGTCGGCGTGATGTCAGCCCTGGACCACGTCCTGGATGCATGGGGGCCCGGTCCTGTAAATTGGGTAGAGCAGTGGTTGATCGCCCATCACCACCATAGGTCGTTCCAATCAAAGAAAATAGGGCTGTATTCTGGGAGATGGGGAGTAATTGCCCATCACAAAAGGCCCAGCCTCGGGGGGCAAAGTTGAAGCCCACAATTCTAATTTCAGCAATAAATGGATCAGCCATTATTTCTTCTCCTTTAATTACGCGATGGGTAGATGCCAAACAAAGCCACGATAAAATTGACACAGAGGGTTGGCATTAAATTGGTGTGAGGTTGACTACCGCCAGTATTATCAATTGAGACATCGTTTAACGATACATTAGGAGCACTTGCATCATAAACGGGGATTGGCGCTTGGGCAAACACGTGTCCTGCGGGGTCAACGTTAGTTCCAGCAACTGAGTTGGCCTGAAAATCGTGGGTATGGGAGGGAAGCTGGTTATATGTTAGGGTTTCGTTCTCACTGCCCCCTTTACTACCCAACCGCCGATTACTAAGTCCTGGCCCTTGTCCAGCGTGCAGTGGGATACGACCTCGTAAATCGGGCAGGCCAAACGTCGTTCGGCCATCCCCGCCATAAATGGTCCCCAACAGGGAGAACAGGGCGTCATTCTGGGAGACAGCCAAGAGCTGCCCATCACAAAAAGCCCAGCCTCGGGGGGCAAAGTTACCTGCAAATATTTTAATTTGACCAACAAATGGTTCAGCCATGATGATCTCTCCTTAATTTCGTGAGGGGAACAGCCCTCGCAGGGCAATGATAAAGTTGATAGTTAAAAATGGTTGCATATTATCGTGGGGTTGCCCACCACCTGCATTGGTGATGGTCCCAGTATGCATTGCGACCCTAGTTGCTACATCATAAGTGTGATAGATAGTAATAGGACCGCCACCAGGGGCAGGTGCCTCAGCTACGACATGATTGGTCGGGTCACTCGTATCTCCCACTTTGTCTTCGCCTTTGACAGTGTGGGTATGGGCGGCCATTTCAGCTGCCGTCAAGGTGACCGTTTCCACCCCACTTTTCCTCCCCAATGTGTTTCCATCGCCTCGGTGTAGGGGCGTTCGAGAACGTAAATCGGGTAAGGCAAAGCTAGTCCGGCCATCCCCACCATAGGTGGTGCCTAACAGGGAGTACAGCGATTGATTTTGATTAATGGGCAGAATTTGTCCATCACAGAAGGCCCAGCCCCGGGGGGCAAAGTTAAAGCCAATCATTTGGATTTCGCCCAAGAAAGGTTCTGACATAATCTTACTCCTTTGACATAGTTTATCAACTACCTTTTTATATCAACAACGGATTTCGATCAATCCCACTACCACAGTGAACGTCGCGGATCACCTCCTCTCAAGACGAGCCCTTTATTTGCTAATCTTCCTATAAATACAGCTACCGTACACTAATTAACTCAGGATACTACCTTAGACAACGAAGACCTTTAGGGTCTTTAAATGAGCCTTTTCTTGGCTTAAGGTTAGAATACAAGCACCACACCTCGCCAAAATTAGCTCTAAACCCTAAAGGTCTGGGTAGGTAGCATCTTAGACTAATCAGGTAAAAACCGCCTCATAATATAACCCGGCACTATCCTCTGCAATCGGCACCAGAAACATATGCTCAAAGTCGCCCAAGGTTGGGTGGCTCATTCGGTACATTCGCTGGACCAAGCGTGTGGTGAGGGGGCCGCGAAAGACCAAAGTGAATGGTTTTCTAGACGGGGGGTCTACTACCTGTTGACCAAATGATGGTCGCTTTTGTTCACGCATAGCTTCAACCTCAACCAAATCAAGATCGATTGAAGTATCATCATCAACAGATAGCTTAAATACCTCGTTAAGATGAGGTTGAAATGTTTCGATAGTGACGCTATCTAACATAAATGGATTCACCTTTGCTTTAAGAGTTTGTAATATTCCATTCCATCAAGTCATACACGCCGTGTTCACCAACCTTCTTGAATTTTAGGCGTTTGTACAACTGCATAGCTGGATTATTTTGTTCAACGTGAATTGAGAGGCCTTTTTTGGCAGCCTGAGCCCGCTTCATAAGTTTTTTGAGGAAGTATGAGCCAATACCCTGATTACGATATTGAGGCAGGAGGGCAATATCAATAATCCGCAATTCGGTAGGCCACTCTTCAACATACAAACGACCAACCGGCTCATTTTTCCAGAGGATAACATCAAACGTGGCTTTGGTGTAGTTTTCGATGTAGTAGGTATGTTGCGCATGGAATTGCATCGCTAAAAATTGATGCTTTTCTTCATCATTCCAAGGCACCATTGCCATCTCATCGGCGCGCGTACTAGCATACACCTGAAAGAGGAAGGGGATATCTGCATCCTCAATTGGGCGTAGTGAAATATCTGTGATCTTCAAGCGTCGTGCTGTGTTATGTTTCACAATATGATTTCTTATGAAGTAAATTTTTGGTAAGACTTAGATAATTGGTGGGGTGAAGGGTTTGATGACATTTACTTAGAAATAATTCATCAAAGATACCAAACCCATCATACACCATCTTTTAAATTAGTTCAACCATCGATTTAAAATTTTTTAGGGCTGTTGAAAAATCAAGCAGATCTTAAATTAAGTAACAATCGTGTTATAACATTCCCGAACAGATTCTACTTCTGGTCGGAATCCGCTGTTCATTGTCCCCGGTCAATAGATACCTGATTACTTCATTCGGATATAACACAAACCAGCTAGCTTCTTAGGTGTCAATTCGTGAAATTCGTTGCCGTTCTTTCGTCAGCTATACCTATTTGTAACTGTACGGCCCCAGTGCCGGGTGACATTCATCACCATCTTACCAGCAAAGCGTCACAAATGCGTTTAAAAAACGTCACAAATTTCATTGAAAAGCGTCACATTGTCGAATTTCCGACATTATGCCATCACCGTTATCGATTTTACATATGACTGACTCACGGGCAGAAAGAAACACAGACATTTATAATATTTTGGAGTCAGCATGTGACCAGTTGGGTTGATGAGCCGGATTTGCGGGTCCTCATCGTCCGTTATGAGGATTTACAAACCGACCCCATCGCCACCTTTACCGAGGTCATCCGCTTTTGTGGCTTAGACGACGACCCCGCCCGTATCGCCAAAGCCGTCGATTTCTCCAGTTTTGATCGGGTCAAAGCCCAGAAAACCACCCACGGCTATCAGGGCACGCCCCGTCGAGCCGAATCCTTTTTGCGCAAAGGCCAGTCGGGAGGTTGGAAAGAGGCGTTGCCGAGGCATTGGTCGCCCAGTTGGTTGGGGATTACCAAGCGGTGATGCGCCGGTTTGGGTATTTGCCGGAAGAGTAGAGTAGACGCCTGCTTCGATAGCGTGAAGGGGAATGTAGCACAGGATGTTTTCCTGCCTGTTGTCCGGTCAACCCGAGTGGTAGGGGCTAAACAAAGATCAGGCGCAACCTACCATACAATTCTATATTCACAGGAACTATCACGAGCTTTGGCTGCCATCAGCAAGGTAATGAAACAAGGAATCCGAAAATGCACTTTCGGATTCCTAACTCATAACATTCATTCCTCTATTTGACTCTTTCTTAAAATTATTTTATCTTAGTAATACACATATAAAGATATCATTAAAATTCACACCTTTCAGTAACATTGAACTTTAACCACCCCCCGCCAAAGGACGAAAGGATCATAAAATGAATCGCAAGATCTGGATAAGAGCACCATAATGTCTGATTGCTGTCTATGTTTCACAACAAATTAAAGTAATGCTTTAGACATAAATAAAATCTGATTGGGTGGACGTTTGTCTTTAAATTTAGGGTATCATTTTAAAGAAACTTAACTCCGGCGGGGAAGGGGGACCCTGTCAACGGTCAATGTTGTCAACGTTAAGAGTTTGATGATTTATTTTTTGGTTGGAATTCAACTCCCTTAGCCCCCAAAGGGGGGAGTCAGAAGCTTTCCGTGAAAGCCCTTACCCCTTTAGGGGACTGAGGGGGGAGACTACAGACATTGCCCAGTTTTGAGCGCACGGGGCCACTGACTAAACCCTAATCTTGGATTTCCGCGACTGCGGGGCCGCATAATACCCCTGATACTGATGATAGCCACGTTCCTTGCGGAGGTTAACCCGATTGAGAACGCCACCTAAAATTGTAGCCTGAGCCTCTTGTAGGATATTGTGCGAGGCCTGGACTGTCCCATACCCCGTCTGCTGAGCATCCACCACCAGAATAGTGTTTTTAACCTGCGCCGCCAGCACCGCCGCGTCAGTGACCACCAAGGCAGGCGGAGTATCGAAGAGCACCACATCAGCCTGTGTATTCAGTTGGTGAATAAGGTCCACCATCCGGGCTGTTTCCAATAATTCAGCAGGATTTGGCGGTATTTGACCGCACGACAAAAGCTGTAGATTCTCAACAGTGGTAGGGCAAAGGTAATCAGCCACAGTCGCTTGGGAATTGAGCAACAGCTCGGTCAAGCCCCCCAAAGGAGTAGTCTGAAAAAGATACTGCTGTACTGGGCGGCGCATATCAGCATCAACGATAATCGTTTTGAGACCCGCCTGGGCGAAGGTTATCCCCAAGTTGGCAACGGTGGTACTTTTCCCTTCACCTGGCACAGAACTTGTCACTAAGATTAATTTTGCGGGTTGGTCAACGGTCTTGAACTTAATATTGCTCCGAACCTTGCGATAAGCCTCAGCAATGGGATCAAATGGATCAAGCGCTGTGACTAACTTTTGATGGGGCTGTTTCCCACCCAGCCGTCCAATGCTCCCCAAAACCGTGATGTCTGTCTTTTGAGTAAAGTTCTGCTCCGATTTAACGGTATCGTCCAGGTATTCTGTTAAAACAATAAGCCCCATTGTTAATATCAAGCTAGCCATCCCGGCAATAATCATATTATAGCCGGTGCGGGTGCGATGTACGACAGGTTCAGCGCTAGCCGGCTCGATAATTGTAAGTTGATTAGGACGAACTTGTTCATCTGAAAAACGTTGCAACCGTCTGTAACGCCCCTCCCAGCGGCCAATGTCACTCTCCAAAACATCAATCTCGGCTTCAATCAAGCGCACTTGTGCAGCCAACAATGTACCCTGTAACTGATTTTCCAGTTTGCTGAGTTGAGTTTGCCCCGCTTCAATTTGCGGGGATAGCCACGACATTTGCTGTCGAATAAACTCAACGTTTTCAACATCTTGACCATCATCGCGATAGGTTGATGTTTGCTTACTCAATTGTTCAGCCACGGCATTGGCAATGGTCTCAGCCTCTTGCACGGAGGGGGATCGAACTCGCACCCGAAGCAGTTGTGTCTCACGGACAGGAATTAGGGTGACTCGAGACCGTAAGGCGCGCCAGCCCATCTTTAAATCGAGGTGATCAACCACGGCCTGTAACACAGGTTCCTGTAGACCAATTTGGGCATATGTATCGGCAATAAGCACACTGGTTTCTACATTCCAACGATTGCGCAGATCAGTCGTATCAGCGAATTGACCAACCATCAGCGTCGCGGTTGCAATGTAGCTTGGTCTGGGTTGGGGCCGAGTAATAAAGGTGACGCCAACAGCCAACACCACCGATAGGAAAAGCAACCACCACCAACGCCCTAATATGGTTAGATAATCTTTAAGTTGTTCCATAAGATTTCTCACCCTCAACCTGCCCCACCCGCTGTCGGACCTGCGCCCGCCACGACTCGGCGTAGCGACCATCGAGGGCCATCAATTCGGTGTGGGTACCAGTCTCGATAATCCGGCCTGCATCCATGACGTGGATGATGTCAGCTTGCATTGCAGTAGTAAAACGATGGGTAATCATAATGGCAGTTTGCCCAGCGACTAGAGTCCGAAAGCGAGCCAGCCAATCAGCCTCAGCCCAGGAGTCCATCGCGCTGGTCGGCTCATCAAGAATGATGATGGAGGCATCGCGTAAAAAGGCCCGGGCTAAAGCCACCCGTTGCCACTCGCCCCCACTCAATTCAGTACCCCCAAACCATTTGCCCAGAACAGACTGATACCCTTGCGGCAGCTTTTGAATGGGCACACCAGCTCCTGCCGCTTGGGCCGCCGCCTCAATAGCGACTGCGTCGGGCTTGGCAGCCAAATCACTTAGGGCAATATTTTGGGCAGCGGTATCACGATATTGTACAGGGTCTTGAAATAGAACGGTGATTTGGCGGCGTAACGCATTTAAGGAAACATTCTGTAAATCAACACCATCCAGGGTAATGGTCCCTTTGGTAGGATCATAGAAGCGACACAACAACTTAATCAAGGTGCTTTTACCTGCCCCATTCGCCCCGACCAAGGCCACAATCTGTCCCGCCGGAATGGCTAAGGTGAAGTCAGTCAAGGCTTGACGTTCGGTGTCTGGATACCCAAAGGAGATCGACTCAAACTGTATCCCCTCCCGGAGTGGGATGGGCAAAGGTTGGGGGTCAACTGGGTCAACGACTTCAGGTTTGAGCTTTAGAAACTCAAACAGATTTTCCAAAAAGAGCAGGTTGCCATAAATCTGACCGACACTACTCAATAAGGTTCGCATCAACCGTTGCCCTTGTTGAAAGGCTTGATAAAACAAAGCTAACTGCCCCAAAGTAAATTCCCCTAAACTAACCCGCCACATCACCCACAAAGTGAGTCCTCCTGTCATCAACAGGGCTAAGACCGAGGCCCCCAATTCAGCGATGGCCTGATCACGGGTTAAATCCAGCCGCTCTTTGCGTAGCCGCCGTTGTAAGGTTTGATAGCTCGTTCGAAAATGATCACTGAGGTCAAACAGGCGCATCTCCGCCGCGCTGTCGCGGTCGGTGAGCAAGACATCGTAATATCGAGCGCGACGGTTATCTGTCGTTCTCCGCAGTCGCCACTCATTTTGGCGAATAGTGAAACGCAGAACAATCAAAAAAGCAGGCAGGGTACTGGCAAACAGAACCAGCGGCACCCACCAGCCAAAGGGCAGCAACACCCCCGCCATCGCGATTAAGGTCAAACTATTTTGAAAGAGACTCCCCATATTTTCCAGCAACGTGACTGGACGACTAATGGCATCTACTCTGGCCCGATGGAGTTGATCGTAATAGTTAGGCCGCTCGTAAAAAGTCAAGTCCAACGAAGCCGCCTGTTCGTGGATCAGTCCACTCAAATTATCCCGCACTAACTCTCCCTGAGCCATTCGCACCCAAGTTGTCAGACTCTGTAAGACTTGCGTCAAAAGCAACACCCCAGCCGCCGCCACCACCAGCAACAGGGTAAAACGTAGCTGGTCACTGTCTCCTCCCTCCATTGCTAACACCAAATTATCAACCACAGCCTGAGTCAAATAGACGGTTGCCACGGGGAGTAACCCCTGTAACACCAGCAAAATACCCCAAGCAATCGTCCACGGTCGGGCCACATTCCAAACCAAACGAAGGGCCTGAGGTAAGTAGGGGAGTTGAGCCAGGAGTTCTTTAAGCTTTTCTTTTAGCGTTTGGGTCGATTTGGTCATAGATTGATGGATTTTGGTAGATTCCTGAATACCAAAAATTTGTTTCAGTAAGGATGATGATAGGATTTGACCAGAAAATCAAGGGCAGGTGTAGGGGCATGGGTGGCCAGTTTCGGGTGCCCACAAGGGGCACCCCTACATTACCGACTTAATTGATAAATCTCAGTCATTCTACCTACCTACCTGACTTACCTTAGATAGAAACCTCACGATCCCTTTTGAGAGGGCACAGGCGGCGCTTGACGGGGACTGACAACTTGGCCTTGATGCGATGGCTTCATCAGGGGGGCTGGCTTTTGGGGTCGGCTGGCCGCATAATAGCCTTGATACTGATACGAATAACCACCCTTTTTCTTTTTGACTCGGTTAAGAATTGCTCCCAAAACATTGGCTTTCGCTTCCGAAAGCGTGTCTAATGATTTTTGAATCGCATCACGTCGAGTTTTACCCGCATCAGTAACCAGGATAACCCCATCAATTCGCGTGGCTAAAATCGGCGCATCGGTTACAGCTAATACGGGCGGGCTATCGAAGATAACGACATCGGCCATCTCCTTGAGTTGCTTTATCAAATTCCCCATTCGCTCTGTCTCAAGTAATTCGGAGGGGTTGGGCGGTAAACTGCCACAGGGTAAAATTTGTAGATTTTCAACCTGTGTATTGCTCAGTTGATCAACTAATGACATTTGCGGCGACACCAACAACTCGGTTAATCCGCCCATCGTTGGTACTTGAAAAATGTATTGCTGCATTGGGCGTCGTAAATCGGCATCAACGATAATGGTCTTCACTCCAGATTGGGCCATTACAATCCCCAAATTCGCCGCCGTTGTACTTTTACCTTCACCGGGAATGGAGCTGGTCACCATAATCAACTTCGCAGGCTTATCGATGGTCTTGAAGCGAATATTACTCCGCACCATTCGATAGGCTTCCACAATCGGGTCAAAGGGACTCAGAGAGGCAATCAATCTCTCGTGGGGTTGCCGCCCTTTCAGGCGAGCAATACTGCCGAGGGCCATAATCCCTAGCTGTTTGCTTAGTTCATCCCCTGACTTGATCGTATCGTCTAAATATTCAATTAGCAGCACCAAGCCTGCCGCAAACATTAGGCCGACCGCGCCCGCCAACACCATAATATTTCTGGCTCGCGTATTGATTGGGGCAGGGCTGCCCTGAGCGGGTTCGGTCACAGCCAAATAGTTGGGGGAACGTTGCTCTTCCGAAAAAGACAAGAGTTGAATATATTTATTTTCCCAGTCAGCAATCAATTTCTCCAAGGTGTTAATTTCACCCTGGATATTCTCGACCTGCTCGGCAGAGAGTGTACCCGCCATCAGTGCCTCTAACTCAGCCACACGGGCTTGCCCCCCTTCAATTTTGGGGATGAGTTGTTCCAACTGAGTTTGAACAAATTGATAATTCTCGCTATTCTCTTGATTTTGTTGTGAGGTGGGACTAAGCAGAATTAACTGATTGGCAACTTCATCGGCGATGATTTTCGCTTGCGCCAAAGACTCGGCCTGAGCCGTAATTTGGAGAAGTTGGGTATTTGATACGGGTTCCAGAGTAACCTGATTACGTAGTGCTTGCCAGCTTATCGACAGAGCCAGCGACTCGACTGTGGCCTGCATCACGGGTTGTTGACGACCTACCTCTACATAAGTTTGAGCGATCAGGGTACTAATATACAAATCATTTCTGTTCAAATTAACTGTATCAATCGATTGGCCGACAATCAACGTGGTTGTCGCTCGATATACAGGGGTCTGTTGACGGGTAAAGTAGTAACTCGCGCCGACTGCGATAATGGTTGATAATAACAAAAACCACCACCAACGCCTGAGTAGCGCAAGATAATCTTTTAATTCAAACATCTAATTCTCCTCGGGGTGTTTAGAGGCACTGATAAATATCTAAAACCTAATGTGCAACTCTTCTTCCCTTAAATTAGGCCATTTTTGGCTATAATTAGAGTAAATTACATTTTTATGTGAACTTATCGCCTCTAAGCTGATGATTTAGAGAAAAATCACCCGATAAATAGGGTAATTAAGACATTTTGTAGCCTAAAATCAAAGAAAGAGTTGCACATCGGGTATCTAAAGAATATTAAGATACACTATAGCATAGTTTAGTTTGAATTCGGTTTGAATTAGTTTAAATCACACAAGCGTCACCTGGTGTTCCCGATACCATTCGATGGTTTCACGTAGTCCGTCCTCAAAAGAGACCTGCGACTCAAATCCAAACAGTTCCTTGGCTCGGCTCACGTCGAGTTTGCGGCGGGGTTGGCCATTCGGCTTGCTAGTATCCCAGACAATTTCGCCGGTAAAGCCGGTTAGTCGAGCAATCGTTTCCATTAAATCCTTGATACTGATTTCAAAACTGCTGCCTAGATTAACCGGTTCGCTTCCATTATATCGTTCACTGGCCAGAAGAATGCCTTCAGCGGCATCAGCCACATAGAGAAATTCGCGGGTAGGAGAGCCATCACCCCAAGCCACAATATGGTCATCACCCCGAGCTTTGGCATCAAGGCATTTGCGAATGAGAGCGGGGATAACGTGGGAGCTTTCCAAATCAAAGTTGTCGCCTGGCCCGTAGAGATTAACCGGTAGCAAGAAGAGGGAGTTGTAATTATACTGCTGTCGATAGACCTGGCTCTGGACCAACAGCATCTTTTTGGCTAAACCATACGGCGCGTTGGTTTCCTCTGGATAACCATTCCACAAATCCTCTTCCCGAAATGGAATAGGGGTATATTTGGGATAGGCGCAGACGGTGCCAATAGCCACAAATTTCTCCACCTTGGCCAGCCAGGCCTCGTGCATTAGCTGGGTGCCCATCATCAGATTATCGTAGAAGAATTCGGCTTGATGGGCCCGATTGGCTCCAATGCCACCCACCGCTGCCGCCAAATGAATAATCAGGTTAGGATTGGCATCGCGTAGCATCGCCAAGATGGCCTCTTTTTCCCGCAAATCATACTCTGCCTTGCGGGGAACAAAGATCTCCCTGGCCCCTCGTTCACGCAGTTTCTCTACAACAACCGAGCCCAGAAAGCCTGCGCCTCCGGTGACACAAACACGTTTATCCTGCCAAAATTGGTCTGGCCGAGCTTGATAGCCATTCTTATTTTCAGGGGTCATATTTTACTCCTTGATCTAAAAGAGATGTGGATTTATCAGTTGGTCAGCATATTTTAATGTTATAAATTCAAGACCGTTTGTCAAGGTATTATTTGAGATGATTTACATTGACAAATTAGATTAAGCTCATTATGCTATGCCAATCATTTTGATAGATGAAGGAAGCGACGATGTCTCAACCTAGTTCAAAGGGTACAACACGCACTCGAACGATGACCTGGCAAGATCCAAGGCCATCTGCCCAAGCCGCTCAAACAATGAGTGGACTTGATTATTTAACGGCCATCACTGATGGCACCTTACCACCGCCACCCATCGCTGTTTTGATGAATATGAACTTTGCTCACGTTGAAAAGGGAAAGGTTATTTTTACAGTTACCCCGGCTGAATACCACTTCAACCCAATCGGTACGGTACATGGCGGTCTAGCGGCCACACTTTGTGACTCGGCCCTGGCCTGTGCCATCCACTCAACATTGGACGTCGGGGTAGGATACACCACCGTTGAGCTTCATGTTAACTACATCCGGGCTATCACCGCAAAAACTGGGCCACTACGTTGTATTGGAGAGGTCGTTCATGTGGGTCGTCGGATGGGTACCGCCCAAGCCAAACTCATCGATGAAAATGACAAACTTTATGCCCACGGGACCACGACCTGCATGATTTTTCAGCCCGAATGATTTATCAACGATGGGCTGTACACCCCTCAAGTTGGGTGCAAAACGCCTGACACACCTCTTGCGTGGTCCCAAAGTAGCCAATGTGAATGGTGTCCTCGGCTTTTGGCAGTTCGTAACTGGCTTGACAGAATGAAACCGCGCTTTGAATTTGTACCCCCCCAGAGTTTTGGTCAGCTTGGGCCACACATTGAGCAAAGTTTCCTGGATTCAACAGGGCATTCTCACTGGCCATTGTCACAATACCCGCCTTAAAGAAGGTCTCATCATTACGATACGCTTGAATGCGTACCCCGCCAATATCCTGATAGCATTGCGTAAAACGGCCTATGCTGGCTAGATGGGCCGTAATTTCTAGCGAATCTGACGTTTCCAGATCAATCAGATATTGAGATACATCCTCGCCTGAGGCGACCTGATAACCGGGCAAATTTGGAAAATCAGGCAGAGCCGCAGCATCAGGCAGCAAAAACCAATACACCCCTCCAACAGCGATGAGAAGCAAAATGGCAAATACACCTAACTTAAATAGTGATCGGATTAAAAAGAACATGTAATGCTCCAAAGATTGTAATTTGTATGTAGCGTAAGTTAATACAATGTGACAGAATGATTGAGATAAAAGAAATACATTGGTAATGGCTTGAGCTTCAAATAGCCCCCTTAGCCCCTCAGAGGGAGCATCCAAGCTTTCACCGAAAGCCCTTCCCCCTTTGGGGACCCGAGGGGGCTTAATCTAAACTAACTTAATGCTCGAATTCATCTTAATGTAATCTCACATTCAGAACTCAACATCCCTGCCCTCCGACGGCTAGGCAGCTACCACCGAATCAAATTTTTAACCCTACCTCACAAAACTATTCGCCGTAAGTTCTCGCCGAATTACAAAGGTCTCATCTAAAAACCACAATCCCCCATGATGTTGGAGCACTTCCCGCGTAGCTTCCAAATAGTCCCCACTATTGAGCACCTTGTTCAATCGGTCATCATCAATTTGGGCTACATACACAGCCGCATTCCAGGCGGCAAGCAAGGTCGAAGTACTAATACTGTTGCCCACTTGGTCGGGCATGGAGTGAAGACGGTACTCAAATAAGGTGCCCTCATCATAGCACAGATCGGGACACTCGTTTCCTAACGTTCGACGTAATTCTTCAATTAGATCATGACGTGGGGTCTTGAAGGGATCTTCATCTGGCCAAATCCGACGAATAATTTCCATTCCTGGGTCATAGCCCGTGGACTGCACCACAATCATTCGGCCTTGAGGACCCAACGCTTTGGCTAGGGGCGCAATGACATACTTCACCTTCATTTCAGCCGATGATCGCGCTCGATAGGGCTGGGCACAGATAATTAAGTCGTAATCAGCGCGTATCGGTCCCTCCGGGGGAATGACAGAGTCGAGGGCAAACTTTTGATCAGCCCGATAAATCACCAGAACGGAAGGATGTACATACAATGGATTCCCTGTCTTGGGACTAGGTTTAGTTTGCCATCCGTCGGTCAAGTGTGTTTGTAGAGCCCGAATTTGCGCATCAAACTCGTGAGCGGTTTGCCCTTCTAGCGCAATGTCCCAGCGTTTCACCGGATTCTGGTTTGGACCAGGCTGGAGGGTTGGGGCCTCATTATACTTCATATTGGTAACCACCAACACAGTTTGGGGATGCTCTGCCAAACGATCCGCCATCTTTTCCAAACTAAGTCGGACATCTTCTAAACTAATTTCTTTAGAAACGATCAAAAAGGGAAGGGTGGGGTATCGAGCGTGTAAATCGCGCATCACTTTGGTCAAGACCGTGGCATCTCCCATCCCCGCATCAAATAGACGAATGGCGGGTGGCGTGGGTTGAATGTGTTTCACTTCCAAACCAATCTGCTCAGCGATGGCCCACTTCTCACTACAAGTCGTGACAAATAACAAATATTTCTCTCGATTATCATAAAACCGAAACGCCTTCAAAGCCGTCTCTTGGTCAGACACAGGGTTCTCCTTCGTTGCAGAATCAATTACAAATGAAATTCACTCGGGCCAATCTGATCCATCATAATATCGTGTCCCCCGATGTCCCTTACGGGGAATAGGGGTCGCCAGCCGCTCTCCAGGCGCTTCTACCATTATAAGGGTACGTGGTTTACCAGAATTCGGATTGACCGCCCCCCCAATCAATTCCTTAATTTTGAGCCGACCTTGTAATTCATCATTAAAAATGGTGTAAACATAGTCCCCTATGTTTAACTTTGATGGTTTGCCCGCCATATGAAACTCAAACTCGCTCAATGTGCCATCATACAATGCATTTAGCGCTTCAATTCCTTCCTTAGCTGGAATTGTTTTGGTAATACCAAAGCTCATAAAACCTCCCCATAAATTAAATTTTCACCCAGTTGTGCCGTCACCAAATTCTTCATCCAGCATTTTTAAGGCTTCTGGTGAAAGTTCTGCTCGAATTTGATTTCGCAACGTCTCCGGTAGCTCTCGAATGATCCGCACCGCCCCACTTGGATCAATCTTGGCTGTGTCAATCAACCATCTTACCTTCTTTAAAGGATCAGTAGATTTCGACATATGCTCCCCCAATATATTGATATAATTCAATACCCGCCCATTTAAATTATACCATTCTCGTCGAAAACTACTAGCTGATTTTAACACGTTCTAATTTAGGGGCATTTTGATGAGGAAAAATTTATGACTCCCGCATTCGTTGCTGCCTCGTGTAATAAATTATTTTATCTCGTTCCTTGAACTTATTTAAGGTAGAAAAACGAGCTGTTTGATGCTCATTCAATTGAACCCACAAATCAACCAATAACTCACTGAGTTGGGAGGGGAAGTGTTCCACATCGCTAGTTTGTGTTTTGACCTGTTCTGAGTTTGCTCGAAAGATACGCATAGTTCGGTCTCCTGACTTATGCCAAAAATGCATTTGCCACCGAAAATGCATTCATCTTTGATGGCTTTAGGCATAAAGTTCGATAGAAATTTCTAAAAATCTTTAATATAATCACTTTAACTCAGCATTCTTACAGATTTTAAGTAACCACGTAATGATCGCTTACAAGAAAATGCGTCATTACTCTTTGTTATAGGTTATTACTCAAGGCATGGTCATCAAGTCTTACAAAAATTTGTAAGATAAAGTTCGTAATCTTTGTAACTTTGCACATTTACAATTGAGTTTATCGGGTTTGGGGCAGCAGTTATCGCCTTGACTTCCCACTCGCAGATCGGGAAAACAGGAATAACAGCTATTGGCTTTCTACTCATCACGAGCCACTAGCACACTACACACTATTTTTACAGGAGACTTCGGATGATTGAAGAAAATGAGGCTCGAAAACGCCGTTGGGGTGAGTTATTTAATCGGGCGGTAGAAAAACGAGCGATCAACTTGGGCGGGAAGACAAAATTTGCGGCGGCAGAAGCAGATTTCGCCAATGTCTTTGACCCACCCCGGGGGGTCGATGCAATCCGGCTCTATCGACGCGGGGCCTCCTGGCCACACCGTCGTAATCGAGAGCAAGACACCGAGTTGATTGTGAAATATGGCCTTGAACAGTGTGGGATGGATCAAAGCTGGGGGCAATCGATGTTAAAGCTGGTCGATCATCCTGGACTCTCTGATTTAGCTACACCTCCCACCCAAGAACAGGTCTCTGCCATTGGGAACGGCGTGCTTAAATCTCCGGAAGCCTTTGAAGTACCAACCGGCGCGGTCAAACTACACGATCCCTGCTATATCGAGCGAGGCGCCGATGAAGAGCTAAAACAGTTGATGCTCAAATTTGGCAACATCATCACCATTCGAGCGCCTCGTCAAACCGGAAAAAGTTCATTGTTAGCCCGAGGGATAGACTTCGCGACCACCCAAGGGGCCAGAGTTGTCAAAATCGACATCCAACGGGTTGGCGGGCAGGAGGTGCTGGTCAATTTGGACCAATTCTTGCGGGCCATTGCCTTTATGATTTTCCGGCAGCTTCGCCTGGATTTATCAGAGGTTGATCAAAATTGGGGTAGCTCCCTCCCACCGACTCAAAAATTGACGTATCTCCTCGAAGATTTTGTCCTTTTAGAAGATATGCCCCCCGTTGTCCTGGCCATTGATGAGGCCGATTTACTGTTGCAAACCCATTACTACGATGATTTTTTTGGTCTCATTCGCTCCTGGCATAACGAAGCGGCAACCAATCCTCAATGGCAGCTCATCAACTTTATCTTAATTATCTCAACCGAGCCTTATTTACTCATTCGGGACAAACACCAATCCCCATTTAACGTGGGAAAACGCCTTGAGCTTTTTGATTTTGACCGTGAGCAGGTCCACCAGCTCAACCAACGTTATGATTTACCGCTCACCTCCAATGAAATAGACGCCTTGATGACCCTGTTGGATGGTCATCCTTATCTGACCCGCGTCACCCTCTATGAAGTTGCCTTGCAAAACCGTTCCTTTGCCACAATTATCGATACCCCGACTGATGATGTCGGGTCTTTTGGGGAACATCTCCGCCGCCAATTGACCTTGCTGCACGAAAACCCTGACTTAAAAGAGGCAATGAAACAGGTTATCAAACATAATCGGTGTGGGGATGATATGCTCTTCTTCCGATTGCAACGGGCGGGGTTGGTCAAAGGGCAAACCAAAGATAACTGTCGCTGTCGATGTGAACTTTATCAACGTTACTTGAAGGAGAAATTGTCATGAGCCTGCCTCAAGACACGCTCGACTTCTTCACCGTTGGCGGCAATTTATCCCCAGATGCTCCCTCTTATGTGCAACGCCCCGCCGATGAGGAGCTATTTCAATTGATCCAATCTGGCCAATTTTGTTACGTTCTGGCCAGCCGCCAGATGGGCAAATCCAGTCTGATGATCCGAACCAGCAATCGCCTTAAAGCTGAGGGGGTTCAAGTCGTAACCATCGACTTAACCGCCATCGGGGCAAAAGGGGTAACAGCCACCCAATGGTATCTCAGCCTGCTGACCTTCCTCAAACGCCGCTTGCGATTATCCATCAATCCAGAGGTCTGGTGGGCAGAGAACGAACATCGGACCTTGATCGACCGCTTTACTAGTTACATCCGAGAGGTGATGCTCGTTGAAGTTACGTCGCCAATTGTCATCTTTATTGACGAAATCGACACAACACTGAAGCTAGATTTCACCGACGACTTTTTTGCCGCCATTCGCTCAATGTTTAACGCCCGCGCCGAAGAGCCAAGCTACAGCCGTCTCACCTTTGTCCTACTTGGCGTGGCCACCCCCTCCGATTTAATCCGCGATCCGGCTCGAACCCCCTTTAATGTGGGACAGGGCATTGATCTACGTGAGTTTAGCCGAGATGAGGCAGCCATTCTCGAAGAGGGGTTGGGGCAAAACGACCAGCCCCAAAGTCAGGCTATTCTAAACCGAATTTATTATTGGACCAACGGACACCCTTACTTAACACAAAAGTTATGTTATACCGCAATCCAACATAAAAACGGAGTCTGGAATGACATCAAAATTGATACATTGGTTGAAACCCTATTTTTAACCGAGGGGGAGCAGCAAGAAGAAAATCTACAATTTATTCGAACCGCCTTAACTCAACATCCCGATAAAGCCAAACTGCTAAAGCTTTATCAGCAGGTCTATGATGGGAAAAAAATTGTTGAAGATCGCCGTTCAATCCAACAAAATTATCTTAAATTGTATGGCCTAGTGCGGACGGATGATGGCGTGTTGCAAGTGCGTAACAAGATTTATCAACGTGCCTTTAACAAAAGCTGGATCAAAGCCAATACCCCCGTAGATCGCACCCGCTCCTTACTTATGGCCGCCGTAGCCATCATCGTGATTTTAGTGGGCATCATCGGCTATGGCTTTACGAACTCACCAGAGCAGGTAATTATCGAGGAGCAAGCCAATCTTTTGATCCAAAGCTTTCGGGCCAACCAAAATGCCAATGTCCGTATCAATAACTTAGCGCAACTGCTTGAGCTTGATTCACCAAACTATGTTAACGAGGCCGAAACGCTATTTTTTGAGCAGCTTTCCGCCAATGATCGCATTGCAATGTTTCAGGGGGTTGATACTCAAACGATTGCCCCACAGTTGATTACGGTAACGACGGCATTCTACCGGGATCTTAACAACAGTCAGGTTGAAAATGAGTTACTGGGCACAATGAGTGCAGCTTTAAATGAAGTAGATGAGGCTCAAGCCAATCGGCTCAGTACAGAAATCACTCAATGGCTGCAGGGACGTGACAGTTTTAACACCGCAGATTATGAGGCCGCAGACACAATTTACAGCTTGGTGATCGATTTAAATGAGGCGAATGGTTACAAAAATTTGGGTATTTATCGAGATCGAGGCTTGGCCAGGGCAGCTTTAAAGGATGCGGAGGGGGCGCTGGCTGATTTTGATTTAGTTTTGAGCGAAAAACCTGATCCGAAGATTTACCTTACCCAAGCTCAAATGTATATTCAACAGCAGGCATTTGAGCAAGCTGTTGGTAGCTTTAAGATGGCCTATGAGTTGGATAACAGCCTAATCAGTGTTATTCAGACAATGTTAGAGAATGATCCTGACCTTTACAAAAATTTATGGGCCAATGAGTCAACCCGGCCAACCTTAGAGGCGTTGGCCTCGGCCCCAACACCAACGCCAACATCAACGCCCTCCCCACCCGCTACACCCAGCCCTAGCCCAACCCCGACAGAAACCCACACCCCGACTGCTACCGCCATCCCTGTAGACACGTCCACGCCCATCCCAACGCCTACACCAAGAAATACAGCGACGGCTACACCGGTCAACCTCGTCCCCCCAAAAAATTGTCCGCCCGATTGCAAATATAAAGAGATCGTTCCTACCTTGATCGAGCCGAGCGCTGGGATTAGTGTTGATCGATTTGGTACACTTCTTTGGCAATGGCCTGAGGAGTATGTTTTACCTGAATTTGAATTCTTTGAAGTGCGTATCTTTGATAGCACAGCGCCAGACGCAGCAATTTTAATTCACCCGACAAAAGAGACCCGTTTTTCAATGTTTGATGTAGGGATAGTCCTACAATGTGATACTGAATATTTATGGAGTATCGAAGTCGCTTCATATGACAATGATCGATTCCTGGGCTTCCGCAGTTTAGAGAGCGAAAAACGCAAGTTCTTCTGGCGGTGCTAAAAACAAAGTCTACAGATGAACACAGATAGACACTGATGACATTAGGGTAATCTGTGAAGATCAGTGTTCATCTGTGGATAAATTAACACCCAGGTCACCCCCGCACTGGACTACGTTCTGGGGCATCAGTCTGGGCATCTTCGGTCCACTGAAAAAACTCAACCATATACCCATCTGGATCAGCCAGATACATTTGCATAACCCCATCCCCTCGCATCATTGGTCCCCCCAAAATTTCAAGATCGTGAGCTTCCAAATGCGCTTTGACCGCATCCACATCTTCAACCTCAAAGCCCAAGTGAGTTACCAAGCCCGAGTGTTTGCCAGGGCCAGGCTCCTTCATTCCAGGGGGCGCAGAGGTGTCCCCCGCCAAAATCAGGTGAATTTCATCACCATTTGGGCATTGGAACCACGCCCCACCAAATGTAAAGGTTTTGGGCCGGGGCACCTCGGGTAAACCCAGCACCTCACCATAAAACCAACGAGATTTTTCTACATCCGCAATCACCAAAGCACAATGCTGCATTCCTTTAATTTCCACGATATTCTCCTTTTTTGGTTGAATAAGAATAGGCCTTATGCAAACCGTTGATTGAGCCTGTCGAAAGTAACGATTTCAGGGAAGAAATGTTTAGTTTCGGCAAGCTCCACCGACAGTTTATCTCTATTCTGCGTAAGTCCTAAAGAAAAAAGCGTAGGTCAATCAGGGTCACGTTTTGAAACCAGACTATTATGCCTGATATTTGACCACTTGAAAAACCTACGCTGTTGAGAACTTTATGAAAATTTAATGGGTATTACTTGTAGGCAAATGTCATCTACTACTCTAGTAATCGACCTGTAACCTCCAGCTCATCTTCGTTAATATATGAGGCGAATTTTTCAGGGATAGGTTCTACAGGAACGGCCTCCAACACCTGCTGACCATTCTCATCAAGATGCATCGTAAAATTAACGGTCAGCCAGGGATCAACTTCAGGAAAATCGATGCGCTGGTGTGCGCCCCGGCTCTCTTTTCGAGCCATCGCACTACGAATTGTGGCCTCAGCAGAAACAATCGCCGAACGTAAATCCAAGGCATAGGCTAAATCGTGATACCCTTCGCTTGAGGGTCGGACATCAACATCCTTGGCCGCCGCTTTGATCTCATTCAGTTTTTCAAGCCCAACGGTTAATTTCTCACCCGAACGGACCACCCCACAATACTCCCACATCACATTACGCACCGCCCGTTGCAAGGGGCGAGCCATCTCACTCCCCGGTTTGATCAGGCTGTCGAGTTCTTCGTGGGCCTCATTGACGGCCACAGATGAACGGGGTTGTGCTGACAAATCAAGGGCGTAAGCCGCAGCGGCCTCCCCTGCATAACGCCCAAACACAATAATCTCGGCCAAGGAGTTGCCCCCTAATCGATTAGCTCCGTGTAGCCGACTGGTGACTTCACCCGCTGCGTAGAGACCTGTCACCGAGGTCGCGTGTGTGGCCGCATCAACGACGACTCCACCCATTGTGTAATGGGCAGTCGGAGCCACCTCCATTGGGGATTGGCTGATATCAAGCAATTGATGCTCAATAAATTGGCGATACATCCGTGGTAGCTTTTCCAAAATATAATCTTTTTCACGATGGCTAATGTCCAGGAATACGCCGCCATTTGGACCACCCCGGCCTTCAACAATCTCGGTGTAATTTGCTAGGGCAATACGATCACGGGTTGACAATTCCATTCGTTCAGGGTCGTAACGTTCCATAAATCGCTCGCCATTCGCATTGAGTAGATGTCCACCTTCCCCTCGGACAGCTTCAGTCACCAAAGTACCCGCAATCGACTCTGGAGCAACCATTCCGGTGGGGTGAAATTGCACTAACTCCATATCGGCCAATTTTGCGCCTGCCTGAAGGGCCAGATACATCCCATCACCCGTATTCTCATCACGTCGCGATGAGCTACGTCGCCACAACCGAGTATGCCCCCCAGCCGCCAAAATGACGGCATCGGCCAGGTAAGTGGTTCGTTCCCCGGTGTTAATATCAAATGCCACTGCCCCAAAGCAATGACCGTCGGTCACCAGCAAACGAGTGACATACTGATGCTCGTGGATAGGAATTTCAAGGTTCTCCACCTGATCCGCCAAACCGTGCATGATCGCTCGTCCAGTGAAATCGCCAGCGTAACACGTCCGGCGGTAGGTATGCGCGCCAAAATAGCGTTGATCCAGGGTACCATCGGGTTGACGGGCAAAGGGCACACCATAACTAACCAACTCTTCAATGGCCCGAGGCGCATCGCGCACCATCAACTCAACCGTATGTGGATCGCTAAGAAGGTAGCCTTCTTTGAGGGTATCGGCAAAGTGTTGCTGCCAACTATCGGCTGGATCAACCGTGCCCAAGGCCGCATTGATGCCCCCTGCGGCCAACACAGTGTGCGCATCACGCCGCAAGCGCTTGCCCACAATTACTACATCTGCTCCCGCTTCGTAAGCCGCGATCGCTGCTCGCATCCCGGCCCCACCGCTCCCGATAACTAAAATATTTGATACGTATCGTCTATGTCGCATTTTCCTCTCTTTTCTAGACTGTTCATTTTTCAGCAGGCTGATATACGTTTCATCATATCTAAATACATCCATACCTGGATACATCTCCTGCATATTTAGGTGAGAATTTATTTTAAGATATACAACATCGGGTACAGCCTATGAGAGAAAATAAAATTTGGGTAGTCCTCAATTTACAAGAACGGGTTATAAGTTATACTTATGGCTATGGACTTAAACGGCGTGACATTACAGAAGTTAAGACTGTTTGTTTTGGTCTATGATAAAGGGAGCTTTAATCAAGCGGCACAGAGTCTGAATATGTCTCAGTCTGCGGTGAGCCAACATATCCAGAGCTTGGAACAGGTGTTGGGAACAGCGTTATTTGTTCGGACCCCACAAGGTGTACGCCCAACACAAGCGGGCGATATCGTATACAATGATGCCTCCAAAATGTTAGCTGTTTTGGAAAAGATGGGGCAATCCATCTCAAACGTAAGAGAGCAGGCCCAGCAACGTTTGGCCTTGGGGGCGACCCCAGGCGTCAGTGTTTATCTTTTACCAGCGTGGATCAAACGATTTCAGGAAAATCACCTAGACATTACGCTTGCCTTGGAGACTATTCTGACTGCAAATTTGGTTCAAGGGGTGATGGATGGACGATACGTCTTTGGGGTCACGGTTGGGGCTTTGGATGACTTGATTAAGCCTGAGGTAGCCTATCAGGTTTTGAGTGAAATCGGCTACTTTGTCGTCGTCCCTGCTAATCATTCGTGGGCCGAGCAAATGACGGTGACAATGGAGCAACTTATAACTGCCCCATTTCTCAATCGTCGGCCAACCAGTCGGTCACGGAATTGGTTGGAGACTAAATTAGGGGGAAGTACCCGCTTGAATACAGTGGCTGAGTTTGATACACCCAGCGGCATTATCCAAGCCGTACTCAATGAATTGGGGGTTTCGATTTTACCAGAGCACGCCATCAAGCGGGAGGTTGAGCGAGGTGATGTGGTATCAATCCCGCTTGATGGTTTACAGCTAAGTCGTCCGTTATTGCTTTTATGGAAGAAAAATCAGCCGTGGTCCGCGACGCAGGAGGCATTTCTCGACGCTTTGCCAGAAAATTATGCGCTATAAATCACGTCGTTGAAATTGATACAAAGCCGCGCTCAAGAGCACAGCCGCATAGATAATGGCGTAAATCATCATCGCGTTGCTAGGCTGACTAAAAACAGTGACGGGGGTCGCCCCAAGACTTTTAAGAATGGCGGGCTGCATCACATCAGAGGCCATTCGCCACATCACCTCGCTGGGCATAATCAAGCTGGCTACAATGCCCACTTGCACAGCCGCTTCACTTTGTAGCACCGGTGTCGCCCCCATCTGCTCCACCCAACTACCGACAAAGGCAATGCCATACAGCATAAAAACCATTACGCCATTGACCATCGTGGAGAAGATTGTGCCCCCAAAAATGGTCAAACTGAGCACAATCAACCCTTCCAAAACCAACAAGGCAATCCCTTGGGCCAAATTTGGCGGCCAGTAGTTGCTACTAAAGTAAACGATAAGTGTCAGGCCACCAATCATAAAGATAATGTAGCTGACCAACATTAAGGCATGACCCAACCATTTGCCGAGAATGATTTCCCACCGCTGCACAGGTTTGCTGGCCACGGTCTGGATGGTATGCCAGGTAATTTCGCCAGATATCGACTCAACGCTGGTCAAGGCAGTCATCATCACGATCAAAAAATTGATCGCAAACATCCCCAAAATTAGGAGCAGGCCGCTGGCTTGATTAATCATTAGATTGAGCATTGCGGGGTTATTCGCCCGACCTCTAAAATCATTCTCCCGGATTTCATCAAGCACAAAATTGAAGCCAATGCCAAACAAAATCAGAAAGACCAGCCCCAAGCCCAGCACCATCCACAGCAGTTTCCGTCGCCAAGCCTCACGAAAGGTCAAATTCATAATCGTCAAAGTTTTCATCGGCCATCCCCTTCACCGCTACCGATAATACTGATAAAAATCTCTTCTAGCGATTTTTGCTTAGGACTTAACTCGTAAAGTTTTGTACCGTGTGCTTGGGTCAGTTGGACAATTTCGGGAATAACTGCCTCGCTATCAACGATCAGAGATACACTCGTGCCATTAGGTTGAATCTGCTGTCCCAACTGCCCCAAGCCTTCCAGCAACGTTGGGCTTAGCGCATCAACCCGAACCTTTACCTCAACCTGTTGTTCCAATAAGTTGTCCATCGTCTCGATCTGCACAACCTGCCCCCGACGAATAAAAGCCACACGATCACAGGACACTTCAACCTCACCGAGCAGGTGGGAATTAAGAAAAACGGTTGTCCCCTCGGCTTTGAGTTGAGCGATAATATCCCGCACCAAACGACGCCCCAAGGGATCAAGGCCTGAGGTTGGCTCGTCCAGAAAAATAATTTTGGGATGATTAAGCATTGCTTGGGCCAAACCAATTCGCTGCAACATCCCCTTGGAAAATTTGCTTAAACGGATTTGGGCTTTATCTGCCAAGCCGACTAAATCGAGCAACTCTGGGATACGCGCCTTGAGCGCCTTCGCAGACATTCCATAGAGCTTACCGTGAAACATCAAAAATTCACTGGCGCGCAGCCACTCGTGAAAACGAAAATGTTCCGGTAAAAATCCCACTTTGGCTCGTGTTTTCGCCACAGTTGAAGGGTGGCCCAGCAACCGGGCCTGACCAGCCGTTGGTTTGACCAAACCCAGCAACATTTTTACCGTCGTTGATTTTCCTGCCCCATTTGGCCCCAAAAAGCCAAAAACCTGCCCCTGAGGAACCTCTAAAGACAGGTCTTGCACCGCCACCGTTGGCCCATATTCTTTTCTTAAATGCATTGCTTCAATTACTGGTTGTTCTGCCATAACTCACTTTTTACTTGCGCTAAAAAGGCTCAACCCAAAGGCCACAGAGAATGGTTCATCTAGTAACGCAAACGTCTCGTCTGCGCTACAGGCTAGAAACCTGTGTTACTGTCGTATTCTCTGTGGCCCTTTTTATCTTCTTTACTTAACAATAAACCCTACAAACTCTACTGCACCGATCGAGCAATCGATAAAAGCTGCTCAGAGCCATACTCGCCACCCAAGATATAGGTAATGCCATCACGCTGCCACATCAAGCCACTGCCTTTGTCATCCTTGGAGGATAGCACGCCCTTAGCCCCATTGATATCAACCTCGGTGGCATCGACCTCATCATCATTCGGGATGGGCAGGAGTAAGGTGTTGGCCCAATCGATGGTTTGGCCCATTGCTTCCGCTTCCTCTTTTGACTTCCCTAGCAACTGTAACACAGCGACCCCAAAGGCATTTAGATCCAGATCATCGGGATGATCAATTTCAGGGCTACGCATTTGAGCAAAACTAAGCGTTGGCTTTTCTTCAGTACCCCACTGCTGATAAACCGAGTCTCCCTTTGTCACAGTAATTGGTTGTTCATTGAGCGAGTCGGGCAAGGAAAGCTCAACCCCAGCAGCTTCAAAGATCGACTCCAGTAGGTCTTTGTCCAAGTCCAAGCTATAAACCGCTTCCTCCTGAACCAAAATTTTGTTTGTTTCACCCGCATCTTCTGGCAAAGCACCAATCCGAGCTACGCTAAAATCAACTTTACCGGCTGCCTCATCCACGGTCTCAACTTCTTCTGGATCTCCACCGCCTGAAACCACATCAGGATCTTGATCCAATTGATCAAGTAACCCTGACAGCTCTTCATTATTTTTTAAATCCTCAATCCGATCTACATCAACCCGAACAATCTTAACTTCTTGCACCCGAAAAATCGTTAAAAAATTGGCAGCCAGGGTACGAACGGGGGCAAAGCTAAACAAAATAGCCACCATAACCACTGTCACCAACCCGATAATGGCGGGTTTGTACTGTTTCATAAATCCTTGCGAAAACATCATCATTGTCCTTTCAAATAATAAAGCCATCGGTTTGTTTTTGTTTAGAGTTGCGTGAGAATGAAATCGAGTCAACGCCTGAACGGCCTGCGGGGTACGATCAGGAGCCAACTGATCAAATTGTTGCGTGACCTGCTCTCGCTCCGAGGCAAGTTGATGCAAAACAGTTTTGATTTCAGAATTTTGCTTGATAGCCATTTCAACCTCTGCCTGCTCCTCGGGAGAAAGCGATCGGTCTAAGTAGCTTCTCAATTTTCCACCATCAATTGACATCATTTTCCTCCGGGAACATCATCTGATACTTCTTGGCAAAGGCCCGTTCTGCTCGTGTTAATAGAGAGCCAATTGAACCTGAGGCGACCTCAAGGGTTGTGGCCAGTTCTTTGTAGGAAAAGCCACTGTGTCGCAATAGTAATAATTTGGCCTGACGTGGTTTCATAACAGCCAAAACCTGACGTACCCGGGCCTGAGCCTCCTGGCTTTCTGCTAGATGGCTGGGGTCTAGGGCGAATATCTCACCTGGACTGAGGCGCGCCAACTTTTCCGCCCAAGCTTGACGACGTCGCTGACTGCGCAACGCGTTATACCCCATATTCACTGCCACCCGATACAACCAGCCCGCTAGATTGTGATCAACCTCACGACCATTCAAGGTTTTAGGGGCGACCCGATACAGCTTCAAGAATACCTGTTGGGCCATATCCTCGGCATCAGCTTTATTACCCAATAAGCGATACAACACACCATAGACCCGATCATAGTGCCGCAAGAACAGCTCATTAAATGAGGCGTCATCCCCGGTTTTCAGTTGCGTCAACAATTGCGTATCTGACAACATGGTCACCCCTCATTTTGGCTTGATTGAAATTTCCACATGCAACAACTTTCCTCACGCATCTCTACTGACCCGGACATGAAAAGTAAACAAGATTCTTGGTTCTCTGGACCATCTTGAAAAGTTTAGAAAGTTACGTCTGGGTCAGTCAACCTAATAACACCGCTGCTCACAAAAATAGGACAGTTTTTTTGAAACTCTTTAAACAAATTATACGAATTAGATAGATTTATGTTTCAAGATATCTTGTCCGAATGATTTGTTTTGGAATACACATAATAGCTCTTTAAATATATTCAAAGCATTGAGAATGCAAAACCATAGAACATTTGCAAAAGTTAGACATCAAAAAGCTAGACAACTTATCAATAGAATAGATATTGTCTATATTTTTGATTAAACATAGACAATATCTTGACAAATTAAATTTTTATACTAAAATACCTAAAAATTCACCAATTTCGGATAAGTTTACAGAAAAAGGTTGATTTCTGTGCAAAATGGCACAAGCCTTTGGTTTACAGGTTGCCCCTCAGTCATTTATGATTAGACTATGAAAGGTTTACCAGACTGAGTTAAAGAGTCTTCAAAAAAACAGGCTTTTTGTTCCTCTATGATCTGGCTCCATACAAAACTATCCGAAGGTGAAAAATAACATATGATCACAAAACTCGAGTCCTCTATTGTCAACGAAATTGAAGAACAACGACCTCGCTTTCCTGTGGGCTTGTTAAGTCGTCAAGAAAAAGATCGACTCATTGCACGTGGCGTAGAAGGCCTCTATCGCTGGTACCTAGCTCGCTCACAAGAGACTCGCAATTGGAATGCTGATTTGTCATTTGAATGGAACAAGCTCCGCACGGACCATTCACCCTTAGTGGCTGATGTCATCGAAGGTTTTTATGCGGTTGAACAATTCGTGCCTGATTACACCGCCCGGGCCATCGATTTAGTACGCAAAAGTCGTGGTCGTGCGCACTTCCACATTCGCTGGGGGGCTGAAGAAGAGCGGCACTCAGATTTATGGTTGAATACGATGCTCTTTATGAAGCGTCGTAGCCCTGAATGGATCCGAGAGTATGCCGACACCCTATTTGATGAAAAGCGATGGGATTTACCTTGGCAAGACGTGCCCCATCTCAACTGTTATGTGGTTATTCAGGAACGGGCAACGCAGCTCAACTATCTCAACACGGTCTTGATTGCTACTGGTAAAAGCGACGATCCCGAGCTGGCCAACGATGTTGATCCAGTGTTGGCCAAAGCGGCCAATACCATCGCCATTGATGAAGCAGCCCACTATCACTTTTTCCTAGAAATCTTCCGCCTGAATCTGTATTACTACCCGGCCCAAACCTTGGAAGCTTTGTTGGATGTGATTAATCACTTTGCCATGCCAGCCCTTGATTTGATTACAGTGATGCCGGATCAAGGCAATTTTGAAGAAGCAACCTATCGAGCGGCGGTGTACACGCCACGACAGCATATTCACGATGTGTTGGGTGTGATCTTCAAACAATTAGACATCAAGAGCCGCAAGGCCTTGACCAAAGGGATCAAAAAGTCCCGTGAAGTGCCTGATCCAGATGGCAATACGCGTGATACCGCAATATTTGACATCTTCGATTACGACGCACTCGAGTCCGCAATCAAGCGAATTTACGGGCGTATTGAAAAACACAAACAAAAATTTGGCCTCGACAAGATTGATCCGACAATCTTCACGCCATCGGGTTTAGGGCCAAACAGATCAGAGGACTCAAGCGACAACGCAACAGAGTAACGGGGTACAAGGCGACAGAAATCGTTCATAAATGTCCCTTTGAAGCATTACACCCTTGCTTACCCAAAAAGCTTGTAAAACTATGACATTTTTGAGCATTTATCTTTCTGCTGGTTTACTCATACTCATTCTGGTGACCCTCCTCTGGGGTCTCAGCGTTATTTTGCGCGATGTCAGCATCGTCGACCTATTTTGGGGGGCAGGCTTTGTCACTCTGGTCTGGTTCTACTTTATCTTTACCCCAGATGGCTTTACTACACGCAAGTGGCTCATTGCCGCTCTCGCTACAATCTGGGGTGGCCGGCTAACCATCTACTTGTTCTGGCGAAATTGGGGGGAAGGCGAAGATTTTCGCTACCAAAACTTCCGTAGGAATGGTGGACCAAACTGGTGGTGGCGCAGCCTGATTGTCGTTTTCTATCTACAAGGGGCAGTGATGTGGGTGGTCTCAGCCCCACTCCTTGCGGCTCAAATTAGCCCAACGCCTACTCAGCTTACGATTCTCGACTTTGCCGGGATCATCATCTGGGCCATCGGCCTCTTCTTTGAGGCAGTGGGTGATTGGCAGTTGGCCCGCTTCAAAGCCAATCCGGCCAATCAGGGCAAATTATTAACAACCGGGGTCTGGCGATATACCCGTCACCCCAACTACTTCGGTGATGCTGCGCAGTGGTGGGGCTTGTTCCTCATCGCAGCGGCAGCCACGGGTGGTTACTTCACCATCTTCAGTCCCATCATCATGACCTACTTCTTACTTCGCATTTCCGGCGTCGCGTTCCTCGAACCCACCTTGAAACAAACAAAACCGGGTTATGAAGCGTATATCGCCAGCACCAGCGCCTTTGTCCCGTGGTTTCCGCGCAACTCGTTAGACAATAAATCGTGACAGGGTCAATAAATTTTAACGATGAGGCAATAGGGACAAATATCGTGGAAAATACAATCACCAAATCGTGGCATATTGGCACCTGGCCTGTCTTGGCCTGGGCAGAAACCCTCGTCAAGTCTGTCGCTCTCATTATCGGCTGTATCGTTTTGATCAACGTTGTAACGGCTAATCGTTGGATGTGGCCGAGCGGAACAGGTTTAATTCAAGTCATTGTTCAATTGATCTTAGTGCTCGGTCTCGTTGTGGCGATATTCGATCGCTTTATTGAACGGGAAATTATCAGCATGATTTTTGTTATCCCCAACAATATCGCCCATTGGGGAATTTTGTTAGCGTTGCTCTCTGTATCAAAACCAAACACGCTGGTGACAACCTTCTTTGTGTTAATGTTGATAGGCGATCTAATCAAGCTCATCTTTCTCAAAGTTCATAATTTCACGGTTCGCGATACCCCACGCTCGGTGTTGTATGGACTCACCCTGATTTATGTAGTGGGCTACACTATCAATTTAATTTTGCAATTGAGTTAGCACGACAAAACTTTTACTGAAATGCACAAACTCACTTCATACGTAGTAGTGTGTAGTAATATCTAAATAGGATTTACACCCAATAAAATTAGGATTTAATCATGAATGCTGTTCGAATAACCGCAATCCTCGGCTTTCTAGTGACCGCCGGTATCATTATCTACGCCGTCATCGTTGGTGATTTCTGGGCAGAAGGCGCTATTTTGACCAGTATGCCCTGGGGCATCGTCTCGTTGGTCGATTTGTACACAGGCTTCATCCTGTTCGCGGGCTGGATTGCCTATCGGGAAAAATCATTGTTACGATCAATTGCCTGGATTGCCCCGCTGATGGTCCTGGGCTTCGTGTGGGCGTGTGTTTACATTTTTGTCGTCGCGCAAAGTAGTGGCGGGAATTGGCAACGGTTTTGGATGGGACGGGCCGCATAAAATGAGCGTTGGCGAAGCAAATTGGTTTGATACGCTCCTCGACAAAACCGTCATTTTGAGCTACAACCGCATTGGCTATGCCCTGCGGCAAGGCTCGTGGCGGACTGATGATCTGGCGGTCGATTTGACGGGGCAGGTTTGTCTGGTGACTGGGGCCAACGCGGGTTTGGGGTTCACCGCCTGTGAGCAACTGGCCCAACGTGGTGCAACCGTTTATATGGTCGCTCGTAGCCAAAACAAGGGCGAAGCGGCTCAACAAAAAATCATCGCACAGACAGGCAATCAAAACGTTCATCTTGAGATCGCCGATATGAGCCGTCTGGCCGATGTTCGCAGCTTGGTTGAGCGTTTTTCGGAAAAAAGCCAGCGCTTGGACGTGTTGATCAACAACGTTGGCATTCTGCCCGCCGAGCGTACCCTCTCCGTCGATGGCATTGAGATGACTTTTGCTACCAACATTCTCGGCTCCTTTGTTCTGACAAATTTGCTCATTCCCCTGATGAAACAGAGCGCCCCAGCCCGAATCGTGATGGTCTCTTCAGGTGGGATGTATGCCCGCAAACTTAATGCGGATGATTTACAATTTGAGCAGGAGCCTTTCGACGGCGTTTTGGCCTATGCCCAGACCAAACGAGCCCAGGTCATCCTGACGGAGTTGTGGGCTGAAAAGCTGGCTGGCTCTGGGGTGACGATCAATTCAATGCACCCTGGCTGGGTCAAAACACCGGGTCTACAAAGCTCGCTCCCCACATTTAGCAAAATTATGAATTTAACCCTGCGCACCCCCGAACAAGGGGTGGACACTATCCTCTGGCTCGCGATTGCCCTTCAGCTTGAAAATGTCAGTGGCAAGTTCTGGTTTGATCGACAGGTGCGCGAAACCCACAAAACCAACAGCACCAAAAGCTCTGCTACAGACCACGCCAAATTGTGGGCTGAATGTGTGCGACTAGGGCAACTGTCTGAGGCTGAAATGGCTCACGTTGAACATTCAACATCAAAGGTTGCGTCGTGAACGGATTTCTAAAACAAGCCTCTGAAAATCAACAAGCCGCGATGCAAGCACTGTCTAGATTTAGCACACTCGCCCGCCCGATTGATCCAGCCTACCCAACAAATCTAGCCATTGTCGGCCTCTCAGGTCTGGCCTTCCTGATCGCTATCTTACTCAATCTCTCATCAGGTTTATCCCTGTTGGACAATGTTATCAATGCCATTTACGTTGGCTTGGCTATTTTTTTTACGTGGGTCGTTGCCCGCGAGATTGACCCTGACTATGACTATTCAGCGTTGCTTGGGGCGGTTCTAACGGCAATTTTACTCTTTTTTATTTCACCTCCACCCAATATTTTAGCCCTGTTTTGGGCCGTCGTCATCACCCGGATAGCAAACCGATCCGCCGGTTTGCCCGTCAGGATAGGTGACACGTTGATGGTGATGGGTCTGGGTAGTGCGCTAACTTGGTCAGGCAACTGGGGCTACGGTTTTATCACAACGGCAGCTCTGGCTTTGGATGGCTGGCTCACGCCGTCATTTCCCAGACATCGCCTCTTTGCCGGTCTGATGCTCATCATCACGATTATTCTGTTTAGCCTCAATGGCATGATGTTCGGTGTGGGTGAAGCGTTATCGTTACAAATTGGGGTGGGGTTGATAATTATCACCCTCCTGTTTCTTTGGGTCATCTCACAATCAGGCACCACCCAAACGGTTGGTGATCTTACTGGAGACTTACTGACGCCCCAACGAATTCAGGTGGCTCAAGTGATGGCCTTATTGATTGCCCTTCAGCTTATTCTGTGGGATGGCTACGCCGGGTTTATCATCTTCAGCCCGCTCTGGACGGCAATGGCTGGAATAATCTTGTATCGCTTGATTTTTGCGAGGCGTAGTGCCTAACCAACCGCGTTTTTTTAACATATTCAACTATGTCGGCAGTCAAATCGGCTGGCTGACCTGCGTCATCGGGGCGGCTCGTGGTCTACCGTGGGCTGGGCCGATCTTCGCCGCCCTGTTCTTACCACTACATCTGTGGGGATCGCCGCAACGCTGGCGTGAACTGAGTTACATCTTGGCGGCCACCCTCCTTGGCAGTGGAGTCGATAGCCTGAAAAAGGCATCTGGTTTGCTAACCTACGCCAGTGATACTTCCCCAGCATGGCTTGCCCCCATTTGGATTGTAGCCATGTGGCTCTTGTTCTCCAGTACGTTCAACGCCTCATTTAGTTGGCTCAAAGGGCGATATGGCGGAGCCATCCTGTTCGGGGTAATTGGTGGGCCATTAGCCTACATTGCCGGAGAACGACTTGGGGGAGTCACCTTTAATTTCGATTGGCCAATTACGATTGTCAGTCTGGCTCTCATTTGGGGTGGCCTGATTCCCAGTCTGGTTTGGCTGGCTGAGCGGATAAAGCCGAACGAAACTGGGAATGTAACGTAGGTGTACGCCCTCCCCCACCTGCTTCGCAGGCACCCCCTCCCAATTTTGGGCTTACCATTACCCATAAGTGGGGGAAGCAAAATTTGGGGTGACAGGCAAGGGGGTGGGTGAATTTAGGACTAACTTGCTTTGCTTATGGTAGTATTTGGGTTACCGGGCCGCTCTACCCCCCCTCAATCCCCCCTGCAAGGGGGGAAGGGCCGTCACAGGCGACTTGGTCCTCCCCCTTGCAGGGGGAGCTAGAGGGGGTAGAAAAGCGCGTTTCGCCTGATCATCGGTTAACCAAATAGCCCTCACCTAGCCTCAACCATCGCCCTCTCTCCAAAATCGGGAGAGGAGGGCAGTACGGAGCATTGTGGGGAGGGGGCTACCAATGCGACATCTGCTATATGTTGATTATTTCGTTAATTTTCAACTGGCCTATGTTAAATCCTTATTTCAAAAAAAGACACCAGGCACTCAAAGGCATTCTTAGCAAATGACAAAGGTGAGTGACTAATGATAAAAGAGGAAATACGATGCAAGATTCAAATCAAAGCATAGCCGTTATCGGGGCGGGTGTGGCGGGGATTGTCTCCGCCTACATCCTGTCCCGAAAATATGACGTCACCTTAATCGAAGCGGCAGATTACGTTGGTGGGCACACCAACACCATCACCATCGAGCGCGGGCCAGATGAAGGTACCCCGGTCGATACTGGTTTCATCGTCCTAAACGATCACAACTATCCAAACTTCCAAGAGTTTTTACGCCAACTCAATGTGCCTACCCGCGAGAGTAATATGTCCTTCAGCTACTACTGTCGCGAAACCAAGCTCGGCTACAATAGTTATGTCCCAAACGGCCTCTTTGCTCAACGACAAAACCTGTTCAATCCCAAATTTCTGAGCATGATCCGCGATATCATTCGGTTTAATACCGGGGTTCTACGAGATCTAAACGACGGCAAATTGCACAATCAAACCATCGGTGAATATATTGGCCGTAAAGGGTATTCCAAAGGCTTCACCGACTACTATTTGGTTCCTTCAACTGCGGCAATTTGGTCCACCCCACCGGACGAGACACTCGATTTCCCAGCCGAAGCGCTGGTCAATTTCTTCAAAAATCATCATCTGCTAATGTTGTTCAATCGACCGCTGTGGCGTACAGTCATTGGGGGCAGCCAGCAATATGTAAAAGCCTTTTTAGCCCAATTTTCTGGCGCGGTGCTGACAAACGCTCCTGTCATTGGGATCAAGCGGGATGAAACTGGCGTTGATGTTCACATCAAAGACGCCCCCTCTCGCCGCTTTGACAAAGTCGTCATTGCCGCCCATGCCGATCAGGCGCTAAAAATGTTGGATGATCCCTCAACTGAGGAGCAGCGTCTGTTGGGAGCGTGGCGGTATCACAAAAATGATACAGTGCTCCATACTAATGCCAGTATTATGGCCCCGAATCGAAGAGTATGGGCCTCGTGGAATTACATCCGTGACAACTCTGCGAACGGCCTTAATCCGGTCAATGTCACCTACTGGATGAACAGCCTACAAGGTTTGCAAACGACCCACCCTTATTTTGTTACTCTCAATGATCCGAACCCTATTCCAGACGAGCACGTAATCAAAAACATCCTCTACACCCACCCGCACTACACCTTCGACTCGCTCAATACACAAGCAGATTTACCCAAACTGAACGGGCAGCAACACACCTACTTCTGCGGCAGCTACTTTGGCTACGGCTTTCACGAAGATGCGGTTAAATCAGCGGTTGACGTGGGGCGAGCCTTTGGCCTTGAGTTGGCTGACCAGCCCGAGAAACAAGAGCAGGTTGTGCCAACGATGTCGCCGGGGATTGTACCGACTGGGAAGTAAGGATCAGGTAAGTAGCAGCGAATTTCGGTAAAGATGAAAGCGTTATAACACAGGCTTCTAGCCTGTCCGTTCACAGACAAGGATGCCTACGTTACAACCCAGAGCGTCGGAACCGACCAAGGCAACAACGCAGAGCATTGTTGCCAGAATATGCTACCAAACAATATGACACCAAATTCAAAAATCTATGTCGGCACTGTCAGCCACACGAGAATAGCGCCGACAAAGCACCAATTTCAATACCCCGTTTATTTTTACGCCTTTGATTTGGCTGAACTGCCTGAACTCGATGAACAGTGCCGCTTTTTTGGCTACAATCGCTTTCAGCCCATCTCAATTCGAGCTGAGGATTACTTTGGCCCGACCCGTGATCCACTCTTTGATAAAGCCAAAGCCTTTATCCAGCAACACAACCCGCCCGCCTACGACATCACTCGTATCGAGTTGGTCACGTCCGCTCGTTATTTCAATTACGTCTTTAATCCGGTCAGCTTTTTCTACTGTTATCGGGCAGATCAGTCACTGGCCTGTATCTTGGCGTATGTGAATAACACTTTTGGCGAGAGTCACATCTATGCCCTCAACAATCCCTTGCAAAGTAAGAATGGTAATTTTACCCGCTATCAAATGGACAAAGACTTCTATGTCTCGCCCTTCTTTGATCTTGAGGGGCACTATGATTTTCATTTTGCCCCCCTTACGGATAAACTAGACATTCATATTTCGCTGATAAAACAAAACAAACCGGTCTTTACCGCCCAACTCACGGGCGATGCCCAGCCTCTCTCATCTAGTAATCTGTTAAAAACAATTGGTCGTTACCCAATCACGGCCTCAACGACGATGCCTCGAATTTTATGGGAAGCCGGGAAACTATATTTCCAACGGAGACTTCCTATGTATAAAAAACCTATCGCCACCAGTGACTACACCATCCAGGTCGCGCCCCCCACAGCATTTCAAAAGTGGTGTATGAACCAAAGCAAACGGCTGGCTGACACCATCAAGTTTGGCCATGTCAAACTCATTTTGCCAGATCAATCGGAAATGATTGTTGGCAACCCAGATCTCGCGCCCCAGCATCGTATCTGGGTCCGTGATTATAACTTCTTCTCACGCGTTGTCACTGGGTTTGACATCGGTCTCGGCGAGTCCTTTATGGAGGGGGAGTGGGATACGGATGATTTAACCGGCTTGCTGGCCTTTTTCATTCGCAATTTTGATCATCTCGGCTCAGGCCCAGCCTTTGTCACAGCCCTGCCGATGGCGTATCACCGCTGGATGCATAATCGGCGGAAAAATTCAGAGATGGGCAGCAAGAAAAACATCCAGGCCCATTACGATCTGAGCAATCAGATGTATCAACAATTTTTGGATGAGACGATGACCTACTCGGCAGCGGTGTTTGACACGCCCGAGCAGGATTTGGCCGAGGCCCAGCGTAACAAACTCCGCAAGATCATTGAAAAAGCCCGAATTGAGCCACACCATCACATCCTTGAGATCGGCTCGGGATGGGGTAGTTTTTCTATCGAAGCCGCCCAGCAAACGGGCTGCCGTGTCACCACCGTGACCATCTCCGCAGCCCAATACAAACTCGCCAAGGAGCGCATCGAAGCGGCCGGGCTGAGCGATCAGATTGAGATTAAATTGTGTGATTATCGAAAATTAGAGGGACAATTTGATCGCTTGGTTTCCATCGAGATGATTGAGGCGGTGGGGCACAACTTCTTCCCAGAGTATTTCAAAACCTGCGAGCGATTGCTCAAGCCCAACGGTATTATGGTTATCCAGGCCATCACTTTTCCTGACAAAACCTACCATTCCTATCGCAAGAGCTTTGACTGGATCCGTAAGCACATTTTCCCTGGCGGCCACCTGCCCAGCCTCAATGCGATGTCAGACGCTTTGACCCAACATACCCAACTCCAAATCGAGAACGTCGAAAACATCGGCCCGCACTACGCCGTGACCCTAGCTCGCTGGCGTCAACGCTTTCTCGAAGCCGAAGCCAACGTCCGCACCCTCGGTTTTGATGAAGAATTCTGCCGCAAATGGGTCTACTACTTCAGTTCCTGCGAGGCCGCCTTCGCCACCCATTTTCTAGGCAATCTCCAGTTGGTCATCACCCGCACACTCAACAGTGATTTTGATTTGTGGCCGAATGAGGGGTAGGGGGTATTGGAAGGTTGGAAGGTTGGTTGAAGGCGCAGTAAGGGCAACGCGCTTTTCTACCCCCTCTAGCTCCCCTGCAAGGGGGAGGACCAAGCTGTCTGTGACGGCCCCATCCCCCCTTACAGAGGAGATGGAGGGGGGTAGAGCGGCTCGATTACCCAAAATACTACTATAAGCAGAGCAAGTTAGTCCTAAATTCACCCACCCCCTTGCTGCTTTTACACATATTTTGCTTACTACACTTATGGGTAGTGGTAAGCCCTCTGGGAGAGGGAGCCAGTGCCCCGTTCCAACCCAACCAAACTTCTAGCACCCATAAACTGGCTCAAAAAGGGATGATCCTACCAAACATCATCCCCAACCTTCCATTTTTTACCCCTTGACTGTCCCCTACTTTAATGTATACTAATTCCAGCTTGACCCCATCACCCGCCCCCGTAGCTCAGGGGATAGAGCAGAGGTTTCCTAAACCTTGTGCGCAGGTTCGATTCCTGCCGGGGGCACCTGTTTTTCTTGTGAGATTGACCGACGTCACGAAGGGCTACACAAACGCTAGACCTTGTGACGGTAGTGTAATAAAAAAAGCCGATTTACGAAAAATTATGAGGACTGTATTTTGTTATGTGGGCTGTGTTTTTACCAGCGTCACGAAGTCTCATTTGTGCTCGGCACTTATTACAGGAGGTCATTCATGAGGAAAATAACACTAACTGAAGCGTGGGAGGGGTATCTGTTGTATACAAAATCTCGGAATTTATCTGAGAATACCTTGCCGGGTTATACTAGGACGTTTCATCGGTTTCTTGACTTTTTGGACGAGGATTTGCCGGTCCAGTCCGTAACCAAAACGCAGATTGAGCAATATTTGAGCCACTTGGCCGAGCACGGGTTAAGCGGACGCACCCGACGCAATCACCACACGGGGTTGTCGGCGTTGTGGACGTGGTTGGTGAAAGAGGAGTTTGTTTCGGATCACATTGTACACCAGGTCGACGCCCCCAAAGCTGAGGAGGAGGTGATTGTGCCATTTAGTGAGCAGGACATCAAACTGATTATGGCGTCTCTCACCCGTTCTCGATCATACCGTCGTAAGGGACAGGCCGAACCCAGTAACCACAGCCTACCGGAATCGTTGCGAAATCGGGCGATTATTTTACTCTTGTTGGATACAGGTATTCGGGCCAGCGAGTTATGCACCCTCAAGGTCGAAGATGTTGACCTGAAAAATAACCGAGTGACAGTGTTTGGAAAAGGGGCTAAGTATCGAATGGTGCCAATTTCGGCAAAAACGGCCAATGTTCTTTGGCGGTATCGAACAAATCGCAGCCCACTGCGAGATGATGAGCCGCTTTTTGTGGGGCGCACGGGTATCAAATTCGGAACCAGTGGGTTGCGAAGAATGTTTGAGCGGCTCAAAAAGCGTTCAGGTGTTCAGAATATTCACCCCCACCGCTTCCGGCACACCTTCGCCATAAACTATCTTCGCAACGGGGGTGATATCTTTACCTTGCAACGGATCCTGGGACACTCTGATTTGACGATGGTGAAACGATACACAGCCATTGCGAATGCCGATGTGGAACGGGCGCACCGTTCTGCCTCTCCCGTGGCCAATTGGGATATTGGGTGATAATTTTAAGTTGCAAATCGCTAGGGCTGGTTGCAAAACTAGAACGTTTGTGCTACGATTTGGTTATGTCAAACCTAACGCCAGCCCAAACACCACCGATATTGAGCGAACCCATTCGGCGACAGCTTGAAAAAAAACTGCGTGAGGGTATCGAGTATGGCTTCGCTGAGGTGACGATTGTCATCGAGCGAGGGCGACTAAGCTGGATACGGGGGCCAGCCCCTAGCGAGCCGATTGCAAAAACAAATTAAATTATTTGCCTGGCAGAGATGAAAAATTTTCCGGGGCACATCCTTTAGATAAGGGTGTGCCCTTTTTTATTTACACAAAGGAGAAATTAGATGCTTAAACTTGCCTGGATCTCCCTTCTCGCCGGGGCGATAGTCACCTCTCAGCAGGCCTTTGCTGGGGCATTCTGGCAGGCGATTGTTTTTGGTGTGCTATTAGTGGCCGCCGTCATACTGGGCTACTTCGCCCAACGAAAATCAATACAGGATTTTCGGGCTGATAAACTGGCCACCCAAGAGGAGTTACGACAGTTACGAAAAAAGATGGATAAGCTCCAGGCTGAAAACCTCGAGCTGAAGCAGATCAACCTTTCTTTGCAGGAGAAGAATCACGAACTTGATGAGAGCCTGAAGAACGCGCTCGAGTACATGGCCAACTTAGAGGTTCAGATCACAAGGTTACGCGATGGAAGCCAACCCCTTGATTAAAGTCTTGATCGTTGAAAACGATAGTGGTCTCAGAGATATATGCACCTCTCCTTAGATCTGTACGGAATGTTCGCGTTTACCGAGGTCAGTAACGGCCTGGAGGCCGTACGCATCGTAATGAACCAACCGTTTGATGTGATTGTGACTGACATCAAGATGCCGAAGATGGATGGTATCGAGGCCACTCGGCGCATCCGTGAATTCTCCAAGGTGCCGATTATCGTGGTGTCAGCCTATGTCGATGACAAGACCCGACAGGCAGCCAAGGGCGCGGGGGCAGACTTGTTTATGAGTAAGCCGGTTGATCACCAGCGGCTGGCGGCCCGGATCCGGTACTTCAAGGAGCAAAAGCAAATTAGCCGCGACCGAACGCACGATCAGACCGATCAACTCAGGGCGCTACAGCGCCGTTTGGGGAAATTGGAGCTGCTCCAGGCCCAACGCGGCACCCATTCACCGGCTGATATTGCCATTGATCTAGAAATCGACGCGGTCAGGGACCAAATTGAGTGGATTGAGCTCGAAATGACAAGTGATGATATCAGGTGAAACAGACCCTATACCAGCCATACCACCTATACCACCTAGACAAAAGGGGTGATTTTGAGCCAAAACCCCCTATTTTCAGGGTGGTATAGGTGGTATAAGGCCTGTTTTTAGCCTATCGAATTGTTTGCGCAGGAAATTCGAGGGGTGCTAATTTCCTGCGCAAACAATTGCAAATCTTGGCCTACGTTCTATCTGTAGGTCATTACTAATATTGTCTTTAATATGTAGTTTCCGTATAGTAAAGAGTTGCACTCCCCTATCAATGAAGTAACTTTATCACTAAATAAAGAAAAAGTGATGGAAGAAAAAGGTACGATGAATGAAAAAGGTACGATGAACGAGCAACCGATTGAAATCGAATATCGTGTGCCTGAAGAGGTTCACCCTTGGCTGAACGAAGACGTGGCCACTGCCCTAGCTGGTATCACCGGTCAACATTCGGCCAAGAAACGGAGAACTGTCATCCGCCTTGCCTTTGCTCAGGCCAATCAAGCGCCGATTGTGGAGGTGTTCAAGGATAAGGCCACCTGCACCGAGACCATCTGGTACACCAAATGGCAATTTAAGCCTGAGATCGCCGAGGCGTATAAGGTTTGCTTGGCCAGGGCGCTCGCCTATGCGGACGAACAAACCGCCGCCCTGGAAGCTCACTATCGCAACCAGCGGCGACAGGCCATTGATCGGCTCTCTGTCGAGGCCCCGCAGGCTTTGGCTGAGGTGATGAACGGGAGCGAGCAAAAAGGCAGCGACCGAATCGCGGCGGCCAATGCCTTGATCGAATGGGCCGAGGGCAATCAGGCCATAGGCACAACATCCCCATCTGGCCCCACCCATCCCGCGCCCGTTGATGACGGGCTGGGGTGGTTGAGTGATTTAAGTGAAGAAGAACTTGAGACTCTGAATGCAAACCTTGATGCAGCAGCAGGCAGCGGTAAAGTTGGAGCGTCGTCGCCGCCAGATACAAAAACGGAATCGACAAACACCAGCACAGCGCAAGAATCAACAGACACCGAAACAGCTTGATCTCCTGAGTTGGAATATTCGGCACCGATTCTACATCAAGAGGAATCGTTTATTTGATTTGAGACGCCACCCTTATCTTGTTGGGCTGTATGAAGAAACGGCGCGACAGGTCGTTGTTTACAAGGCTAGTCAGGTCGGGGCCAGCGAATACCTAATTAGCTATACACTACACGCCTGCGATCAGCGACAGGCCAACGTTTTGTACGTGTTCCCTACCACCGAGCACGTGTCGGATTTCTCCTCAGCTCGCTTTGGCCCGGCCATTGAGGCCAGCCTCTATCTCGATTCGTTGGTGGTCAGTGGTCAGGGCAAGGATGGCCGAGGGGTAGACAAGGTCAAGCAGAAGCGGATCCGGGACAACTTCCTTTATCTCCGGGGTGGGCAGGTCAAGAAGAACGGTCAAGCGCCTCAGCTCAAATCCATTGACGCTGATGTGGTCATCTTTGATGAGTGGGATGAGATGGACCCTCGCGCCCCGATAATCGGGTGCAAGCGACACGGTCACTCCGATATCGCCGAGGAGCGGGCGGTGAGTACACCGACCTATAACGGCCGGGGCATCCACGCGGAGTGGCTCCGAACCGATATGCGAGAGTGGTTTATCCGCTGCGAGAGCTGTAACGAGTGGCAGTTCTTGACCATCGATCACATCGTGATTGAGTGGGATAAGCTCAGGCGACCGGTGTCATGGCACGGCGAACCGGGTGAGGCCTGGGCGGCGTGTCAACGATGTGGGAAGCGGCTCAACCATTTGGCCCCTGGCCAGTGGGTGCCGACCTGGCCAGAGCGGGAGGCGGTCGGCTTTCATCTGACCAAGCTCTTTAGCCATCAGGCGAATCTATTACAGATCGTCGAGAACTTGCAGACGACAGATGAGACCAAACGACGCGAGGCGTATAATCAGGATCTGGGTGAGCCGTATACCCCGAGCGGGGGCCAGCTCACTGATGAGGTGTTGGATGCCTGCCGACGTGATTATGGCCACGGCCCTATCCCGGATGAAACCACCATAATGGGGGTGGATGTGGGCAAGGTACTGCACGGGGTGATCCGGGGTGAGGTTGATCCCCTCACCGGCGAACGGCCTCAGCGGTGGGCGGGGGAGATGGTCGATTTTGCGGAGCTGGGGCAGATGATGAAGCGCTTTAAGGTCAGGGTGATGGTGATTGATAGCAAGCCAGAGGCCCACAAGGTGTGTGAGTTTCAGGAAGCCTGTGATTTTGCTCAGGTGTGGTTGGCCGATTATCCCAACATCAAGGAGCAGAATTACCCCGATATCGATAATTGGGATGAGGCCATCGGCTTGGTGCGGATCTCGCGTACCCGCAGCCTAGATCAGACCTTCAGCGGCTTTTACGATGGCCTCACTACCCCACCCGGCAATGCCCCCGATATTCGGGATTATTACGACCATCTCAAGGCTCCGGTCCGCATTCTGGAGCACCGCCCTAATGGGCAGCCGGTGGCTCGCTATGTTGAGGATGGACCAGACCACTTGGCCCACGCCGAGAATTATTGTCGGGCGGCAGCGAACGCCCCTACCCCACCGCTTCCTGCTTCAAGCAGCCGTTCGGTTAGCGTGCAGGAGCTGGGGGTCTGACCCGCTGGGTGGGCCAACACGTGGCCTTGTAAAAGCGATTGATCGATTACTACACGCAGTCACAAAAGGTAAAGGCTTTTAGGAGTAAAAGAAAATGAACAGTCAACCTAAACCAGACTTACTTCAATTGAATACCCCACAGCCCAGCGCGGCTCAACTCGAGCCGTCAACCAAGGAGAATCGATTTCATATTGATAAGCAGAGTGGGTTTGTTTACGTCAATGGGGCCAAGATTTGCCGCATCGACCGGGATCGCGGTGTGTTGATTTTTATGCCTCACAATCAGAGCCGGTTGAAGAAGAAAACGGGCCGCGTGCCTCAAATTGAGGTGCGGCCTGATGAGTTGGTGGGATTGTTTGGGGGTTAAGTTGCCTCGTTGTGAGTCGCCTTATGATCATTTATAATTCGAGTAACCTGATCAACAATGCTAAAAGCGGCTGAATCAACTACCTCCACCCAGTATAGGTGTAAATCCACGACGGGTAATTCTATAAACACCCTTGTAGGTTCGCTCCCGAGTCTGAGTGGGTTATAAATTACATATTCCGAAATGGCAACATTTTCAAATATTTCAGGTTCAATCAGGATGGTTTTTATTTGGTCTGGAAATTTTGAGTAGTTCTGACGTAAAACAGGAAGGGCAAGTTTGATCGATCCAGAATTGGGAACAATATAGGTGTAAGTAACACCCCGACTCAGATTCATTCGAACGGCTTCGGTCGTGCTTTCTTTGTCTTGTAAAGCCTGAATATCGCTTGTGTCATTTACCAAGTGAGGTGATATGATCCAGATATCTTTTGCCGTAGTGGATTTCTCGATATTAAGAATATCACGACCGTGAAATAACCAACTAAACTTTGCCTCCTTTGTGATATCCCTCAGCGTGTTTAGTGTAGCTTCAAGCTCCTCCTTTTGTGATTGATCTTTATATAGCCACGTTATTGCAATTACGCCAAGAACAATGAGAATAACTACTGCTACGGCATAAGCGGCATCCTCTAGTTCCAAAACATCAAATGTTTTGCTTATAACCAAGCCTGTTAAGAGTCCTACTGCACCAACAAGGCCACCAATCAAAGATGTATGTCTTCTCAACGAAACCTCCTTATCTAATAATATAAACTACCTTTGATTTCTAGAGTATCAATAATTTTGCACAAAATTTCGTACCCCTTTTGCAGCATTATTGTATCCTCTCTATTAACTAGCTGTCACACGTCAATAGAACGTGTGCGAGTTAGTAACAAAAGCATCAATAGATTGTGTTGAACCTTAACAAATAAAGCATCAATAGATCGTGTGAAAGT
>JANQQF010000001.1 GCA_028285035.1 Phycisphaerae bacterium | reverse complement strand
GTCGAACTCTTTATCAACTCAAACACGGATTGTTAGATGATTATCTTTCTCAACAGCTCAAACATCCTTCTATCAAAATGTCTCTTGCGTAAGTCCTGGAAGTGTAACAATGATCCCAAAATCAATTCGTTGGCGTCTACCGCTCAGTTATGCTGCCATTGCGTTGTTGACAACCTTGGCCTTGGGGGTGATCTTACTGCTCATTTTACGGCAGTTCTATCAGCAACAGGCCTTTCAATATCTAACCACAAACGCCCAGAGCATCGGTCAGGTAATTGGCCCAGCAGTTGAGGCGGGATCATCTCCAACCCAATTACAAGCACAGCTAACAAACTTCGCTTTTTTGTCCCAAACCCGGCTACAGCTCAAGGCCCCTGATGGACAAATCGTCGCCGACACCGGCGTGCCTCAAACCCGACAAGAGGTTTTAGCGCTATCGGTTGAAGTTGAGGTCCAGCAAATTGGCAACACGCGCGCCCTGACTCAGACGGTCGCCTTTGGCAATTCTGATTTCACCCCCCTGTTACTCACCGAACATATCGAACACACCATTTCAGATATCCCCATTGATAATGAGGAACCGCTATTGACCCGCGAAACGGTGATGATTACAACAACCAACCCCACCTCAATTGAAGAATTTTTGACAGATTTAGCCATGTTAAGCGAGAATGAGCTTGTCTCAGAAATCTCAACCAGTGATACGCCTTATGGCTTTTTGGTGAATCCAGCCCTGGATTTTGCGCCGGAGCTGACCGATCTACCCCGCTCTAATCTGCAAGTGATTTACCCCCTCCACAATGAACAAGGCCAGCCCGTAGGTACACTGATTATTTCCGATGGGCCAGCCTATGGCACACAGGTATTATGGCGGGTGGGTTGGGGCTGGGGTATCGCCAGTGTCGTGGCGGTTCTTGTAGCTGTCGGAGCAGGTTGGCTCAGCAGCCGTCGGATCAGTCAGCCTTTGACAACCCTGACTGCAGCAACTCAGAAAATGGCACAGGGAGACTTGAACAGTCGGGCTAACGTGACCACGTCCGATGAGTTGGGCAGTCTGGCCGATTCCTTCAATGAAATGGCGGATCAAGTGCAGCGAACTGTGGCTACCTTGCGTCGCTTCGCTGGCGATGCCGCCCACGAACTACATACGCCGCTCACGGCACTACGCACCAATCTTGAATTGGCCGCAAGGAGCGAGGCAGCTGACCAGCAACAGCATCTCTTTGTTAAGGCCAATCAACAAGTACAACGGCTCGAAATCTTGACCAACCAGCTTCTCGATTTATCGCGACTAGAAACAGCGGCGGCCCCCCCCGAGTTGCAGCCCCTTGACTTACACAGCCTAATTGGACGCTTGGCTGAAGATTATGCTTCACAGGCTGAGCAAGCTGGGATTAGCTTCACTTTAACCTTGCCTGATATCCCGTTGCAGATGCGGGGAGATGTCAAACAATTGCAACAGGTCTTCGACAATCTCATCGAAAATGCTCTAAAGTTCACCCCAACGGATGGCAGCATCAGTTTTGGGGCCAGCCAGGACCAGTTCTCAAAATTTATTGAAATTTGGGTTGAGGATAATGGGGTCGGTCTTCTTGCTGAGGATATCCCTCATCTCTTTAACCGCTTCCACCGTGGTCGTAACAGCGCCGCCTACCCAGGCAGCGGGCTGGGCTTAGCCATTGTGAAAGCCATTGTTGATCATCATCAAGGGGAGGTTTGGGCTGAGTCGCTGGCGCAGGGCAGCCGATTTGTTATGCGGTTTAAGGGCCAGTAGCCTTGTATTCATTTCTTGAATCCCCGGCTTTTCATATAATACAAGTATCAATTGAAAGGACATTTTTTCATTCAATGGAACAGAAGATACTTGTGTGTTATGCAACAGGGTCAGGTTCTACAGGTGAGGTGGCTGATTTTATTGGTCAAGAGCTACAAAAAGCCGAGCTTGTTATTGAGGTTAAAGAAGCATCAGATGTTACTGATTTAACACCTTACAGTGCGGTTATTGTAGGGAGTTCCATCCGATATGGCCGCTGGTTACCCAATGCCCTGGCATTTTTGGATCGCTTTGCCAGTGAGTTGAGCGAGCGACCTGTGGCCTACTTTATGACGTGCTTAGCCCTCATTCAGGGGGCAGAAAATCTGGATATGGTGCACGCTCATGATAATCTGCGCAAAACCACCGAAATGTATTGGGCACCTATTTTGCAACGAGTGCCTGAAGTTGATCCTGTTGGGTTAGGGTTGTTTGCCGGTTCTCTGGCCCCTCAGTTAGAACAACTGGTTGAATATAAGGGTAGCCCTTATGGTGATTATCGAGATTGGGATGTGATTCGCAAATGGGTTGAAGATATTGGCCCCCCACTTCTCACTGCAAAACCTCGCTCTAGTGAGCCACTGGTGTTGACGAGTACCATCCTGAGCTACTCTGATTTGTCAGGCTATGATTTATCCCGCTTCAATTTTCAGGGGTCTGAGCTGGTTCAAACCCGATTACACGATGCCAACCTGCAAGAGATTAATTTGCGTCAAGCAAAATTACAAGAGGCTGACTTACGTGGAGCTGACCTCAGCGAGGCTGATTTAGGCTGGGCCGATCTACGCGAAGCACAGGGGGCCGATGCCAATTTTAGCCAAGCAAATTTGATGGGCATCAACCTTGAAAACGCGGACTTACCTCGGGCCAACTTTTCACAGGCTGTTTTGAATGGAGCCACCATAAGCCATACCAATCTACAGCAGGCCAATTTTGAGCAGGTCGATTTGAACTGGGCTGATCTCCGAGGCAGCGATCTTAGCGAGGCCAATCTTCATAAAGCCAATTTAGGCTGGGCTAATCTGCTTGATGCTAATCTGACCAATGCCAATTTAGAAGGGACTTACTATAACGGTCAAACCAAATGGCCAGATGATTTTTCTCCAGAGGATGCTGGCTGTGTTCTGGTACACCAAGTAGCGAGTTAAGTTCTGTTAGGAGTTATACAGTTTGTAGAGCAAGTTGCTAACTTGCCTGATTGGTGAGCGAAATCTAGCTCAATCATCCCAGCAATATAACTTCTATCTATTACCAATTTATAAATCTAAGGCTGCAAAAAGGGTTAATCGCTCTTCCGATTAACCCTTTTTGTTTAGGTTTTATCCTTAAATATTTCGCATATTTTTACTAACGCACTTCCATCACCCCTTCATTCACGGTATAATTAGAGAACGAAAAGTATACATTGTACGTCTCTTATCCATAACAACAATGAACAGGAGAAATAGTGTGGATGATTGGCTAGGGGAATTGGGTAAAATTCGTGATGAAGCCATTGAAGAAAAAGAGCGTCTCAAAACACTGGATTTGAGCGTACTCAAACGATCAAAACAAGCCAGCGATCTATTAAAAGTGGTCGATGCCCACAATTTGCTCCGAAAAACAAACTCGGTGCTATTAGGGGGCAAGGGCCTGATCGATTTTCAACTTTCTCAAAAATATGATTCCTCCATCGGCCTCATGTGGCAGGGATCAGTGGCTGAGGCCCACAAGCCTGATCCCAATGACAAAAGTGATATTTTTCAAATTCTGATTGGGGTCAAGGACAAACACATCTTTGTCAATGGTAAACGCTTAAAATTTAACACCCCCGAGGATTTGAAGACCGCCTTGGTTCAGGCGGCAAAGAAACCCAATCGAAAAAAATAATTAACAGGGCAGGCAGAATAAATTCTGCTGCTGATACAGAAAACAGGCTTCAAGCCTGTTTGTTTTTTCAATCTACTTGACCCCTTATTTAGAGGAGGTTTCCGTGATAACAATAATCTGTCCCTGGTGCGACACCGCGTATCAGAGTTTCAAATCAAAATGTGATAACTGTGGTGGGGCACTCCCTCTCCCTCGACTCGATGCAACTGAGCCGACAAAACCTAGGCAGGAAGAAGTGGTCATCGAACCAATCAAACGCATCTTCCAAATCAAGATCGACAAAGATCTCTATCCTGACCGTGACTTACCTTACCTCGAAACCATCACGCTCGCCCAAGACCAAGAAATTGAAGCCGTAGGCATCATCACTGATTGGTGGCAAAAACGCCCGACTGAGGTGCGCGTGTATGAGGGTGAAAATGGCCAAAAAATCAGATTGCTCGGCAGTGGCGGCTTCTTCACCTATCTTGATCGGGTATGTGGCAAAAGTTTCGACAGCAAATGTGAATACCCCGATGTGGACGGATCAGACACCGCACAATTACGGGTCGACCTCTCCCAGCCCGCTACGGTCTCTGAGCTTATCGTGGAAGTTGACGGGCTACTCAGCCCTGAAAACGAATTTGTCATTCTAAAAGGCATTCGAATATATTAGATCAAAAGGAGCTTTTATCATGGCCTCTATTCGCAATGAGTTAAACAATTTACCAGATCAAGGTGTCACAACCTACGCTCTACAAGCGCTCGATTTTGTCATTCCGGGTGAGTGGCAGAACATCACCAATCTTGACGAGATGGTACAATCAGTCACCGGGGAAACCGATCCAAATCAAGTACGAGCGATTAGCCAAGCGGTGGAAAATCTCTACGCTGATGAAAATCAAGGGTATCAACAGGCGGTATGGATTTACAAAAATGTGGATCGCGCAGATCAAGCGCTGGCCGCCACGGCAATGGCCAACAAAGTGGGTGAACGTATTGGCTTTCTGTCCTTCCTCACCCGGTTAACGCCTAAACCTGATATGCTACAAAGTGTTGACTTGGGGGTTAAACTTGTCGCAGAGTTAGTGGCCTTCGCTCAAATGGAGGGTATTCCCCGCGACCAAGCGGCAATCGCCGAATTTGCCGGCAAATTGGGCCAAACCTATCGTGGCCCGGCTTTGATGCGAATGGTCGCCCTGGTTTGTTTAGACGGCCTTGTCCCCCTTGGCCCAGATTTCACCACCAAAGTCACCTCTATTTTAGGTGGTCTCAACCCATCCCAACTTGAAAGCAACGCCTTATACAAAAAAATGAGTGGATTTATCCCCGGTGGGACGGCTGGGGGGCAATTGGGCTTTATCAATGACAGTTTTGCTTCGGTGCAAGGCTGGATGGACAACCTGCTTGGCTCCCGCGATATCAACCTCGACAAAGTCGTTGGCAGCCTAAACCAATACATTGACATCGCCGATGACAAGCTCGACTACGTCGCCGCCTTCCTCGACGTGACCACAAACTATTACACGCACACTGGCATCCAAACTGTCGCCCACAATGTTATTGAAAAGGCTCATCGAGGGTAACTATGCCACACGCAACCTCAAAGTGGGATATTCGAAAAGCCACGCTTGATGACGCAGCGAGTCTACAACGCCTGATGGAAGCCGCCTATTCGACCTATGAAGAAAGAATGGGCGGCAACCGTTTACCCCCAATGGATGTTGACTATGCTGCGGAAATTAGAGATTATCCAACCTGGGTAGCCGAGGCAAATGGGGTGATTGCTGGCGGGTTAATCATGCTGTTTGAGGATGGATTTGCCACCATCGCCAACATTGCCGTTCACCCTGATTTTCAGGGTCAAGGCGTTGGTGGTGGTCTAATGAGCTTCGCCGAGCAGATGGCTAAGGAACGCAGCTACACTGAACTTCGCCTTGGCACCCATGTGTTGCTCACTGAAAACGTGTCCCTGTACAAGCATCTCGGCTGGTCTGAAATCGAGCGTGACACGGTGCGGGTTTATCTGAGGAAAGAGATATAACAGAGAATACATTCATTTATCTCAAAACTAAAAGGAAAGGATAAAGTGCATGGCAATATTTTTCATTTTGATTGTGTTCATCACCGGATTTACTGGAATGATTTTACGTTATGTCCCCGAAAGCTCAATTCCTGGTACATCTCAGTGGAAATGGAGACTATATTCAATGCTGGTAGCAGGTATATGTTTTACCACTGCATCTTTATCGTTAGGCGAATTTCTCTCTCTCATAGGAGTCGGAAGCTTCATATTGGGCGTGTCGCTTATCCTGGCCTGCATCAGAGAATTACTGTCTCTCAACATCAGTCAAAAATGGGAACTCATTTTATTTTTAACGGCCTTAATTCTAGTTATCCTATTAGTGTTTAATGATTTTTGGACCGACTACCAAACAAATGGGCGCTGGTTCAGTTTCAACACTGTCTTGGTAATTTATCTACCCTTTATTTCCTGGCGAGTTTTCAGAAAATTAAGTTTATTATTCAGTGAGCCCTCATTAATATCAGACACATAATACATCCACCAAAAATACCCACAAGCATCCTCTCTAAAATTATTACACCGCTTCGTAGCAAAAGTACGAACATTTCGACCATCCTTCTTGTACGATGGTCATCAAATTGACAAACAATCATCATGTTGGAGGAAATCATGGAAAATATAGGTTATGTCCTACTAGGTATCGTTGCTGTTTTATGGTTAACCGCAGTGATTGTGGGAATGATCGCGGCCTTCCCCTTTGGCTTGATCGGCCTGATGGTTATCACAGGGGTTGGCTTTTTGTTCGCCCAGGTGGTCAAAGACCGACTGGCCAACAAAGAAGATGATTATTACGCAAAAAATGTCGACAAATAGGAGAACACTCATGTTGGTTACCACACAAAATGAATTTGCAGAATATGAAATTGTACAAACGTTAGGGCTGGTCAAAGGTAACACCATTCGCGCCAGACACGTTGGTAAGGATATTATGGCTGGCTTGCGCACGCTGGTCGGCGGTGAAATCAGCGAGTACACCAAGATGCTGGCTGAGTCGCGGGAACAGGCCCTCGACCGAATGATCAGTGACGCCAAACGGTTAGGAGCAGACGGCATCGTCGGTGCTCGATTTACCACCTCAGCCGTTATGCAAGGCTCAGCGGAGTTATTGGCTTTCGGAACAGCCGTAAAATTACGACAAAAGTAAGCGAGGGCTTATATGGAAACCTTGAATCAACCTGACCCAGCCAAGTCATCCCGTAGACTGATATGGATTGTTGGCATCGTTTCAATTCTGGGAATGTGTGCCTGTATAGGTGGCTGTACCTTTTTATTTGGCTCGGCGATTTATGGGGTAGCCATAGAACGAGGCAACGTCGAGGCAAGCGTTGATGAATTTATGCAGGTGATGGTGGCGCGTGATACTGATACGGCCTACGACCTCTTTTCAAGCCGGGTCAAGCGCCAGATGGACGCCTCAACCGTAGAAGAGATGATTTCAGAAGCAAACTACGCACTGTTTGATGGCTATCAAAGCGTTGAAATCCATAATATCAATATCTCAACCGGCTTCAATACCAACAAAAATTTACCCCAAGGCCAAGTAGCGACCGTTGATGGTATTGTGACCTATGACAGTGAATACACCGGCCAATTTGAGGCCGTTCTGGAGCAAGAGGACGGCACCTGGCGACTGCATAACATCAACATCACCGTACCACCCAATAAAATGAAGGATTACTTGGAGAATAATTCGTTAAATTCGGGGTATTCGGGGTAAGGGCCCCAGTTATTGTGTGGTAATTCCTACGGAAACCGAAACCACAACAATGACAGTCCAAGAGCGGTCACAACAAACAGTGCCCCTAACATCGAAAAGATGGCACTAATTTCGAACCGCTCTCTTTGCAGGATAATTTCGGTCGGCAGATTGACGAAGATATCGTAGAGTTGTTCGGCATTTTCGGCCCGATAATAGGTACCCCCGGTTAGGTCGGCCATTCCTTGCAGTGTGGGTTCGTCAAGGATGAGAAAGCGACGGAAGCCCCCACCTCCACCACCGCCAAAGAAACCGCCTCCACCTCCTCCGAAACCGCCACTAAACGCATCACTGCCGAGCTGTTGCTCCGTGCAGACCATTTGCTCGGGGTTGGTGGTGCCAAAGCCGATGGTGTAGACTCGTACTTGGCGGTCAGCGGCTTGTTCGGCAGCTTCAAGAGGGAGCGGGCCACGACTATTCGCGCCGTCCGTCAGCACCACAATAATGTCAGGTTGGTACAAACCATCCTCAGTCGGAGGCCGCTCCTCGCCATCTGGGTTTAGATTGCGGGCACTGGAGGCAACGTCACTGTTCGTTTCAGCAATGGCATCAATCGATTTGAGGGTCGCACTCCCGATGGCCGTGCCGATGGAGGTGGTAAAGTTACGGATAGCCTCCTGCAACTGTTCTTTGTCGTTGGTCGGAGGCACGACAAGCTCGGCAAAGCCAGCAAATGCCACGATGCCAATCCGGGTATTATCTGCATGATCTTCAATGAAGGCGAGGGCCGCATCTTGAGCCACAGTCAGCCGATTGGGCAAAACATCCGTGGCGCACATACTACGCGAAACATCAATGGCCAAGATAATGCTGGTCCGGCTCAACGGCACCTCCACTTCAGCCTCTGGCCGAGCCATCGCGGTGATGAGACTGGCAATTGCTAAAAGAAAAAGGGCAAAGGGAAGATGTTGTCGCCAACGGGCACGCTTGGGCAAGGCCTCGCGGATCAGAGAGAGGCTGGAATAACGAACCGCAAACCTGCGTCTTCGCCGCAAGATCCAGAGATACAGCAAAATCAGTAAGGGAATGAGCACCAGCAGGAACAAAATCCAGGGCCATTGAAAATTCATCAGGGCATCCTCCCAAACCAAAGCAGCGAGATCAAACCGCCAATCACAAAAAAGAGCACGCTAAACCCGGCAAACAGAGCCGTCACTTCGGTCTCTTCCCCATCAATCGTCAACTGCAAATCCACATTTTGATAAATCCCTTGCAAGCTCTCCTCATCTTCCGCGTGGTAGTATTCGCCGTTCGTCAGACTGGCGATGTCTTGCAGGGCTGGTTCATTAAGTTGGGTGACGATGTTAAAGCCATCGACCTCAACAATCGTACCATCGGGGTTGCCAACACCGACCGGATAAATCCGAACCCCGGCCTCTGCCGCTAATTGGGCAATTTCAAGCGGGTCGGGATCACGAGTATTCTCGCCATCGGTGAGCAACAGCACCACTGCCGACGAGAATGGGCCAATCTCAACGGGCAGGCCACCATCTTCAAGTGCTTCAGGATTGATCGGAATTGGTTCACCTGCAATGGCATTCAGGGCACTGAAGATGCCTTGGCCCAGCGAGGTTCCGGCTTGGGGCGTGAGGCGATTGATGGTATCGAGAAGGGCAGTTTGGTCATCAGTTGGAGGTTGTACGACCAAGCCCCCATTGCTAAAGGCGACCACTCCAACCTGAACCGTGCTCGGTTGATTCTCCACAAAAAGACGCGCCGCGGTTTTAGCCGCTTCCATTCGGTTGGGTTCCAAATCATCAGCGGTCATGCTGTTGGACACATCAAAGGCTAAAATGACCGTTCCTTCGACTCGGGGTAGCTCTACAATCATCTCGGGGCGTGACAAACCAAACAGGAGTAGGGTCAGGCCAATTAAAAAGAGTAAGGGGGGTAGATGGCGGGTTCGGCCCAAATTACGGCCCGATTGATCTTGCACCACGCCAAGTGGCCCTAGCTCAACCATCGCTCGCTCCCGATTTTTTAACAGCCGGAAATATCCCCAGACAAAACAGGGGATCAACAACAGGGTTATAAGCATCCAAGGCCAAATAAAGGTCATGACGTTCACTCAACAGGCAAGGTGTAGCCCGGCCTTGGGCGACCACAAGGGTACGCCCCTACATTTTACCGCTTCCGCTTTTTGCGCAAGACGGCCATTCGAACCATTGCGCTGACCAAATCTTCTTCAGTAGACAGGGCGAAGAGATCAACGCCAGCCCGTTTCAAATCAGCGTTGAGGGTGGCTTCGCGTTGTTCAGCGGCAGCATAAAAACGGTGTCTAAATTCGGGGTTGCTGGTGTCCACATACAACTGCTCGCCCGTCTCGGCATCTTCAACAACGATCATTCCGGCGTTAGGCAGCTCAACTTCGCGTGGGTCCCACAAACGAATGCTGACTAGTTCATGGCGGCGATTGAGCAGTGACAAAGATCGCTGCCAACCCGGCTCACTGATAAAATCCGAGAGAACAAATACCAAAGAGCGTCGACGAAAGGTGTTCAGCCCCGCTCTGAGCAGGACATTCAAATCGGTTGTCGTCTGATTAAGGGTTTTCGTTTCGCGAAGCAGATCACGGGTTAGACGCAGGACTTGATTTCGCCCTCCACGCGGCGGGATCGTCCGACCAAGTTGGTTGTTGTATAAAATGGCCCCCACCCGGTTGCCATTTCGGCTTAATAGCCGAGCTAGGGTGGTCACCACATCGATCAGGACTTGTTGCTTGGGCCGTTTAGCTGGACCAAAACGCATCGAAGGGCTGAGATCAACCAGAAACCAAGCGGTCAGTTCACGGTCTTCGACATATTGTCGGACGTAGAGGGTGTCCGTCCGAGCAGTCACATTCCAGTCGATATGGCGAATGTCATCTTGGGGCTGGTACTCGCGCAAATCGGCAAAGTCAAAGCCATCGCCATAAAACAGCGTGCGATAGTCACCCTGTAATAGACCATCTAAGCGTCGAATGACTTGCCACTCAAGCCGTTGCAAGATACGTTCTGGCGTCTCGGCTGGCGTTGGTTTGGCCAACAATGACAAATCCAGATCAGAGTCATCTGCCCGATTAAATGGGGAAAAAATATAGGATTGCAACCGCTGTAATGTTTTCATCGATTAGTTAGAATTACGGCTAAACTGTCGATCACGCAAAGGCACATCCGGCATCGAAACCGCACCTAAAATTTGCTTGAGTAAGTCATCACTGCTGATGTTATCAGCCAAGGCTTCATAGGACAACACTAGCCGATGCCGCAAGATATCAAGGGCCAAATCACGTACATCTTGAGGCAAGGCGTAATCTCGCCCCCGAACAAAGGCCAGGGCCTTCGCGGCCAAAATAAGATTAATCGAGGCACGGGGGCTGGCCCCATATAACAAGAATGGGACTAAATCGCTCTGCCCGACAGTTTTGGGGTCACGCGTCGCGGTGACCAATTTGACTGCGTATTCGATCAGGGCAGGATCAACATAGACCTCGCTGGCGGCTTGTTGCAGGGCTAACAACTGCTCGGTGTCGAGCACCTGCTGCACCGCTTGCAGCACTGCGGTCATCCGCTCGACAATCACAAACTCTTCGGTGGGCGTGGGATAACCGACCAGCACCTTGAGCATAAAGCGATCCACCTGAGCTTCCGGAAGCGGATACGTCCCCTCAGATTCAATTGGATTTTGGGTAGCCATGACCAGGAAGGGATTGGGAACGGGATGAGTCTCCCGACCAATCGTCACTTGCCGCTCCTGCATCACCTCCAACAGCGCACTTTGCACCTTGGCTGGGGCACGATTGATTTCATCAGCTAACAGCAGGTTGGTGAAAACGGGGCCTAGTGAGGTATTGAACTCGCCCGACTTTTGGTTGTAGGTGCGGGTGCCGACCAAATCTGAAGGCACGAGGTCAGGGGTGAACTGAATACGCTGGAATTGCCCGCCGATGACCTCGGCCAGCGTTTTGATAGCCATTGTCTTGGCCAGCCCTGGCACCCCTTCCACCAAGATGTGACCTCGCGCCAATAAGGCCACGATCAGTCGTTCCAGCAAAATATCCTGACCAACGATAATTTTCTTGACCTCGTACAGCACTTGCTCCATGGGCTTATCATTATTGACGCTTTGAGGCTGGTCCATAAGATCTCCTGTTGATTAGTATTCAAGGCCACCGGCTGCGGAAGCGGCGGTTCCAATTGGCACAGCAAAGCCGATGCCAACAAAAAAGTTTTGCTCGGCGGGATTAGCCAAGGCAGTGACAATTCCGATCACCTGCCCCCGTCGATTGAGCAGCGGACCACCGGAGTTGCCAGGATTGACGGCGGTATCAAATTGAATGAGGCCTTCTAGCCGTTGATCACTGTTTTCGATGGGGATTGAACGATTAAAGCCGGAAATCACGCCCGCGCTCATCGAGGCCGTTAACCCCAAGGGATTGCCCACAGCAAAGGCCTCATCCCCTACCCGCATTGCGCCTGAACTACCCAGGATAGCCGGGACAATCAGCTCAGGGGGTTGGTTCGGTTGCAACACAGCGATGTCATTTTCTGGCTCAGCCGAAATAATCTGGGCTGCGGCTTCAGTGCCGTCGGCAAAGACCACTTGTATTTCGCTTGCATCTTCGACAACGTGAAGGGCTGTTAGAATGTCGCCATTCTCATTGACCACCACCCCCGTGCCTAGACCAAATCTTTCATCTTCAGTAGTACTCTCTCGCTCGATCTGAATAAAGACCAAAGAAGGCAAAATGGCCTGATAGACCAAGGTTGAGTCTGGTGGGGCTGGGGTGACAGAGGCCATCACCTCAATGATGTTTTCATCAATCTCGTTTTGGGTTGGGGGGGATAGGGCAGGAAAAAAATAGGCGTAGAGCAGCACACCGAGAAATGCAGAAAGTGGAACTAACAACAGTGGCCAAGCGCGTCGCATCGCACGCAATGCTTGTTGTAAAATCAACCCCCGTTCGGTTTTGACGGTTGATACCAAGTGCTTGTCGTCCATAACCTATCCTACTGTCAAATAGAAGGTACAACAAATTGTGGGGGGACAAGGTTAAGGTAAGCTGAGAAACAGGCAAGTTTCCTGAGAGTTTTGGGTTGTCCGTATAACCCAAGATAAACGTATATTTGAAATAAGCGCACGAATAAGGTAACATAAGAAAATAATAAATTTTGTTTTGGGGAGAGTAATTAACAATGCAACTTGAAGTCATTGAGTTAGACAATGGCATTAAGCATATCAAGCTGAATGGCCGAATGGACATTCCAGGTACTAATCAGATTGAAACGTCATTCACAGCGCAAACATCAACCAAGAAAGGTGGGGTTTTGGTTGATATGAGTGGGGTAGAATTTATCGCCTCATTTGGCATGCGTATCCTTTTAAGCAATGCTAAAGCACTAAAAGGCCGAGGTGGGAAGATGGCCCTGTACAACCCGATCCCGGTGGTTCAAGAGGCCTTGACAGTTGCTGGAATTAATGAGCTGATTCCGATCTATGATGATTTTGAGGCTGCTTGTTTAGAATTAGCCGAATAATTTTTCCTACCAGAATATCCCAACCAACACAATTCGCGTATGAAACCTGCTTCCGCAACCCTAATCATTAAAAATAAGCTAAGTGAGTTAATGACCCTGAGTGAATGGATAAACTCTTTCGCTCAGGGCATCGGACTTACACCCCAGAGCACCTTCAAGCTAGAGTTACCTTTGGTTGAAGGTGTAACAAACGTGATTGAACATGCCACTGATGATGGAGTGGAACTTACCATCACGATCAAGGTTATGTACCACCCCCCCAAATTCACCATCGAAATTCTGGATGATGGGCAACTTTTTGACCCGACCGATCATCCGGAAGTCCAATTCCCTAGATCTCTTGATGATGCAGCAGAGGGGGGGTTGGGCATTCATCTCATTCGTAACTATACGGATGAGCTTTTCTATAAGCGAGAGAATGATCATAATGTTTTAACGATGATCATGACGATTGATTCTTGATATGACGATTGAAAAAATTGAATCGGACCTAAGACAGTCTCAAGAAGAGAATATGTCTTCAGCGGAGATTTCAACCGAACTTTCCTCTAAAGATAATGAGATTTCCCACTATAATCTTTTTCATGATATCCCCTATGATTTGTTAGAACCTGTTCTGGCCGACTGCTCCGTCCAACATTTACAAAAAGATGAAATTCTGATTACCCCTGATCAGGAAAACCATAATCTTTATCTTTTGATTTCAGGCCGTTTGCAGGTTTACCTGGATAGCGCTGACGCTCAGATCAGTTTCCCAATTGAGCGGGGCGAATGCATCGGTGAGATGTCACTGATTGAAGATCGCAAAACCTCGGCCTTTGTGGTAGCGCAGGAAGATTGCAGCCTGATTGTGATGCCCAAAGACATTTTTTGGGATAAATTCATCTATTTGCCGAGAGCAATAAAGAACCTCTTACTGGTCCTCATCAACCGCACCCGTAAAGATAATGAAGTGATTCGGCAGTCGATGGAGAAGCAGTTTCAGCTTGAGCTGCTACAAAAGGAGCTGGAGGCTGCGGGGCAAATTCAGGCGAACATTCTACCTCAGGGCATACCATTATTTCCCGATCAACCTCAAGTTGACGTTTGTGCGATGATGGAGCCTGCCAAAGAGGTCGGTGGCGATTTTTATGACGCATTCGCCCTCGACAAAGACAGAATTTGCATCGCTATTGGTGATGTTTCAGGCAAAGGAATGCCAGCCGCACTCTTTATGGTGCGTATCATCACCCTATTGCGAATGACGGTATCACAAGACGGACCATTCGAAACAGTGCTACCCACCCTCAATCAAACGCTATGCGAAAACAACGATGACTGTATGTTTGTTACCCTCTTTGTGGGCGTGTTTGATGTAAAAACAGGTACATTAACCTACCTCAATGCCGGACACAATCCCCCTTTCTACTCAACCAAGGGTGGGCCATTTAACCTGATTGATTTACCAAAGGGCATCCTGTTAGGCATCAGCGAAACGGCCCGCTACGAGGTTGCCACACTAATGATGCAGCCCGATGATATGTTGGTGTTGTACACGGATGGCGTAACTGAAGCTGAAAACCCGCAGCATGAATTTTATTCGGTTGATCGGGCTTGCCAGACCCTGCAAACTGTATCGGGGAACGATGACATCACATCAGTCGTCAAAGCATTATCTGACTCTGTGGCCTATTTTGCCAAAGGGCTACCACAAGCGGACGATATTACGATATTGGCCTTGCGGTATCGAGGAGAAAATAATTAAAGGTCTGCACAATGATTACCTGCGCCTATTGCGGTACCAGTCACACAACCTTTCAATCCAATTGCCCAAACTGTGGCGCGGCGCTGCCAATACCCGAACAGCCTAGTCCGAATGAATTTAGTTTTGCCTCGGACACAAAACTCACCGCCCCGCCTCCCGTGCCCCGTAACGCACCAACGAATTACATTCGCCGGGCACTGTTCACCAGCGCTGCCGCGATTACTGGCTTGGTTTTCGGCATCCTTGGGATAGTTTTCACGCTAGTTGGGGCAGGACTAACCATCGCCATTATTACCATCTTTGTTGGCATTCCTTTTTTAGGATTAGGCTTACTATTTTTAGTGGTTGGTGGGGGCTTACTATTCTGGAAATATGGTCAAGCGAGGCAAAAGCTAGCCATTTATCAGCACGGTGAGGCGACGTTGGGGGAGATTATTTCGGTACAGGAGAACTATTCAGTTCGAGTAAATGGTCGCCATCCCTGGATCATTAGCTACCGATTTCAGGCGGTGGGACAGACGTACGAGGGGAAGTATTGGACGTTGGAGAATGCTGGGGCGAGCTATCACCCTACTCAGCAGGCTTACATCCTCTACAAGCTCGATAATCCCGCGCAAAATACGCTTTACATCGAATTGATCTGAATTCGTAAATCCTCAATCGTCAATCCTACAAGTGCCGACCAAACACCAACACCCGTCCATTCAAATCTCGGATGGCAAACTCTCGTAAGCCCCACGGTTGATCCTTTGGCTCGGCCAAAATCTCCACACCTCGTTCACGATACGTCTCGCATAAAGCATCGAGTTGTGTGTCCATAAAAATGTACAAATAGCTGGCGGGGGTTAACTCACGTTCGGCGGGTACCCGGCTAAGTTGAATTGTGACCGTGCTCCCCGTCCATTCGCCCCGAGAAACGGCCCCGTGGTCAGCCGGATCGCCGTAGATAAAGTCGATGTTAAAATCCAGGGTGTCGCGATAGTAGTTAGCGGTCTCCAGCACATCGTGGACCATATAAACAGGCTCGCCTCTAAACAAGGCGGGGCGTGGATCAGGCTTTGGGGCGGCATCCGCTTGCCACTCACTGGCCAACATCCCATAAACCAAGCTAAAATGGGGATAGGTCTCCTGGGGATATTTCATCGGAATACGCCCCTTCACCTTAAAGCCAAGCTTTTGAGCCACTCGTAATGAGGCCACGTTTGTTTCATCAATCCACAACTCCACACGATCATACCCCAGCGTTTCAAAGCCATAATCGAGGACGGGGCGACAGGCCTCGGGCGTGTAACCTTGCCCCCAATAATCAGGATGGATCATATATCCCATCCCTGGAAAACGGGTCTCTCCCAGATAATTAACATAGCCAATGATTTGCCTGGAGTCTTTGAAGGTAATCGTCCAATAGTGAGCCCCTTTCATAGACATCTCAGAGGTAAACCAAGCTTGGGTCTCGTTTACATCTTTATGAGTCAGAGTGGGCATAAATCGCGTAGCCCGTTTATCAGAAAATATGGCAAAAAAGTGGTCCATATCTTCATTTTTCATTGCCCGGAGGGTTAATCTTTCGGTGTGTAACATTTCATTCCTTTTGGATAGTCAATCCATCAAAAATAGTAATCGATGATTGCTTTTGGATAGTTGTACTGTCTTAAAATTTCAAGAGGGATAGGTAATGGATTATCCTCAACATTTAAGATTTCCAATCGGCTCAAGTTTTTAATCCCAGCAGGTAATTCTGTCAGGAGATTTCCTAAAAGATCAAGCATTTTCAGGCTACGTAGCCGCCCAACCTCTGGCGGTAACTGATCTAACTGATTTCGAGCAATTTCAAGCCGAGTCAAATACTCAAGGCGACCAATTTCTGAGGGTAAGGTGGTTAATTGGTTAAAGCGAAGGTCCAATTCGGCCAAACTGACGAGATAACCAATCTCTGGAAGTAAAATCGTCAAACGATTATTACTCAAATCCAGCGTCAAAAGTTGTCGTAGCTGTCCGATCTCTGGGGGCAGGTCATCTATCAAATTGCCTCGTAAATCCAGCTTCTTTAATTGAGTCAGTTGACCAACTTCCTTGGGTAACATCCGAAGTCGATTATACCCTAAATGCAAGACCTCAAGCCCTGTCATTTGACCAATTTCTGGGGGTAATGTCTGCAACTGATTGCGCCATAGGTCCAATACCCTTACTTTCTTGAGTTGGCCAATCTCTGCGGGCAGGGTTGTTATCCCTTTTTGAGCCAAATTCAGCTCAGTCGCCTGGTCCGTTCTAGCCTGATTGATGATGGAGTGAAGTTCGTCGTGTATCATAATGAAGTCCTTTGTGGTGTGAAAGTTGCTCTATTCGTTTGTTAAGTGTGTCACAGTTTAAGATTAAAAAAACAGGGACATTTAACGTTTTACTGATATTCCTCTTTATATCTTAGCGAGAATCTTATGGTAATGCAAGCAATATTATGCGATAGGGTGCCTGATACGTTTCGCCATCATAATGTCAGGCTTCCCGAAACCATTGGCATCAGGAATGACCCCAACGACGGTGTAGCCCAGTTTTTGATAAAATTCGTAAGGGTGACCCTTGATGTTTTTGATGTCAGCCAAATACTGAAAGAGGTTGGTATAAAGATCCACGCCGCTCAAGCTAGTCATCCCATCGACATCATCCGAGCCAAGATAAATAGTGATCCCTCCTCGCTCGCGGACCCGTTCTTCCAGATCCTCTACCAAGGCACGGCCAATACCCTGCCCTTGTAGATGCGGATCAACCACAAGCGGGTGCAACTCCCAACCACGCCCATCGTAAGTATCTATCGCCCCAATCCACCCCAGCACAACACCTGCCTCATCCACGGCCAGCCGATTAATCCGGTCGGCTTCAAGCCCCTCCTCCACCTCCTCAATTGCCGAGGTCATATCTGGCCACGCCTCAGGCCAATGTTCCCCAAAGCCCTCAACTAACAATGCCGCTACTTGTTGAATAATGTCTTTGTCATCTTTTGGAAAATCAATAATTTTCATTGGAGGTTCTCAACTTTCTAATCAGGAATTTTTTCCCGTGAGATGATCTGATCTAGATAATTTTGCCGAAACTCGTTGATAATGAAGTCAATATCCCGATAATATTTAGTTTCTTTGATGGCATCGAGATATAATAGGCGTTTAGCCACAGCATCTAAATCAAAGCCAAAATACATGGCCATCAAAGGGTTGATCCATAGTTTGCTTCGTTTTGTCCGAGGTGTCGAGTGAAAATCACCGTACTCGCCGGCAATCGCCGCCAATATCGAGCTAGAGACAATGCTGGTATTATTTGGCATTCGTTGAAAAACATATTCAGCCGCAGCTCGATACTGTTGGACCTCAGGCATCGTTTTTAGCAAAGAAAGGGTTCCCAAGAAGTCATCCGTTTGGGTCAGATCAGCAATCGCCTTAAATGTGAGAAAGTTTGAAACCCCGTGAAAATGATCGACGCCAAACCCAAGACAGACCAGCATTTTTTGAACATCATCAAGCTGATTCACAGCCGCAATACTCACCACATCCTCTTGCGGTGTTCCCAAGCCATCCTCATCGCCCCGCATCAAACTATCTGTACCGCCATCGACTAATATAACCGTATCAATTGACAACTCATCTACGAGGTAGTGGTAGTTGTCAAGTAAGGGTTTGACTCCCGTTCGCTCAAAGGCGTAGATAGACATCGATAATCCAGCTTCCTGCTCAAGCCATTGAGCTAGATATTTTTCCGGAAAATAAGGACCGGTCAACGCAACATCAGACTCTGATGTAACACGTACCATTGAAGGCGGGAGTTGATCATTTTTGAGCGGCGCAAGAATGGTAAACGACAAATTCGCCAGATGAACATTTTTCCCTTCAGCCAACAAGGCAAAAAACAGTGGAAGGCCGCAAAAAATATCAAACCCTCCCCCTGCCCCGGCGATTAGAATATTGTTAGCTTGTTCAAGTTTGGTAATCAGTGGTTGTTTTAACATATCAAATAACGCTACATTTTTTCGTAATCGATCTCCATAAAATCGCTCACTTCCTTTAACCAGCGATTTTGCACAAAATCAACGTGATCAGGGTGGTCATTGTAGGTCTGATAATCTTCCATTGTGTCAAATTCCATCGATAAGCCAAAATCATAGATATTCTTTTGGCTGACTTGGCGCAAGCACTCAAAGTTTTGAACAACCGGAATCTCAGCTAGAGTGCGCGCAGCTTGTAGAAAATCAGCCTCGGCCTCAGAATTTGCGGCGTGTTTCAGTTTAAATACAACGGTATGACGGATCATGAGTTTCTCCTATCTAAATTTGTCATAAAAATAGAGCGGCTACCAAAGCCGCTCTATTTAAGATCTTGTGTCCAATACTGCTAACCTAGCAACAGATATTACTCCATCACAGGCGTTTCAGGCGTATTCACCAAAGCTACAGCATCATCAACTTCTTGTTGGCTTAATTCATGACGTTGCAGTTTGCCAGCAAAGTAATCCTGATAGGCTGACATATCAAAGTTGCCGTGTCCACACATATTGAACAGAATGGTTTTAGAAACACCTTCCTCTTTACACTTGTTCGCTTCACGGATGGCGGTAGCGATGCCGTGGTTGGCTTCAGGAGCTGGGATAATCCCTTCAGTCTGGGCAAAAAGCACACCCGCTTCAAAGGTTTCAATCTGATCGATAGCTTCGGCTTCAATCAAGCCATCTTTGAGCAACTGACTAACGATGACACCCGCGCCGTGGTAGCGCAAACCACCCGCGTGAATTTTAGCAGGAACAAAGGTGTGGCCGAGGGTGTACATCGGCAACAGCGGAGTCATCCCAATGGTGTCGCCAAAGTCGTAGCGGAAAACGCCACGGGTCAGTTTCGGGCAAGAGGTTGGCTCGCTAGCGATACAGCGGATGTTTTTACCTTCGGTCAAATTCATTCGCAGGAAGGGGAAAGACAAACCTGCAAAGTTCGATCCACCACCAAAGGGCGCGATGACGATGTCAGGCATATCGCCCGCTTTTTCCATCTGAATGACAGCTTCCTGCCCTAAGATGGTTTGATGCATCAAAACGTGGTTAAGCACACTTCCCAAAGAGTAATTGGTGTCCTCATTCATTGCCGCCCGCTCAACCGCTTCAGAGATGGCAATCCCTAAACTGCCAGGTGAGTCTGGGCTTTCGGCCAATACTTTCTGTCCAGCTTGCGTTTTATCTGAGGGAGAAGGAATAACATTCGCGCCCCAAGTGTTCATCATCAACTTGCGATACGGCTTCTGATCATAGCTGATCCGCACCATATACACTTCACATTCAAGGTCGAACAACTTACAAGCAAAGCTCAATGCGCTCCCCCACTGACCGGCGCCAGTCTCAGTGGTGATCCGCTTGATGCCCGCTTTTTTATTGTAGTAAGCTTGGGGCACGGCTGTGTTTGGTTTGTGCGAACCTGAGGGGCTAACCCCTTCATATTTGTAGTAAATTTTAGCCGGGGTGTCGAGGGCTTTTTCCAGGCCGTGGGCACGGAAAAGAGGAGTTGGTCGCCATTTTTTGTAAATATCGCGCACCTCTTCAGGAATTTCAACAAACGGCTCCTGGCTCACCTCCTGCATAATCAAATCCATTGGGAAGAGGGGGGCCAAGGCTTCAGGGCCAATCGGCTTGTGCGTATCCGGAGCAATCGGTGGCATTGGCTTATTAGGCATGTCTGCCACAATGTTATACCACTTTTCCGGAATTTCGTGTTCCTCTAGCAAAATCTTTGTTGCTTCACTCATCAGTAAGTCACTCCTTGACTAAAATATTTTTATTTTTTACAACAAAATGTACAGTTTGGGGGTATTGGACGATGCAGATAACAAATTTTATGCCCGTTTGAGGATAAGTCAAATTCTTTTTCGATGGTCTCGCCTTGCGGGTTTCTATGTATTTAGCAACAAAAAGCTGAGACTACTTTTGTAGTTGATATTGACCTTGCAAGAAGCCTAGCACCCGCTCTTCAATTTCATCGCGAACCCTTCTAAACATAGCCATTATTTCTTCTTCAGTTCCTGTTGCTGTGGCTGGGTCATCAAATCCAAGGTGAATTCGCTCTCCCACTTCTCCTAGCCAAACCGGGCAATTTTCTTGAGCCGAATTACAGACCGTAATCACATAATCAAATCTTTGTCCCTGAAAATGACCCAAACTTTTTGTTTGATTAAGATTGAGATCAATGCCAACCTCATTCATTACCTGCAAAACTTTAGGGTGAATCTCATGACTAGGTTTAGTTCCGGCTGAATATGCCTCAAAGTTATCCAATCGAGCGTTGATAAACCCCTCAGCCATTTGGCTACGACAGGAATTCCCTGTGCACAGAAACAGAACTTTTTTAGCGCCTGTTTTTGAAAGCTCAGTTTGGCTTGCACTAGATTGAAGTCCACTATTTTGATCTTCACATTTTGGGCATTCACAAGAAATCGCTTGTTTGTGAACGACCATTTCTGGATGTTCATCCTCAGCAGGCCCTATCATTTGTTCCAACCAAGCAATAATTTCATTATCAATCAATCGATAATACACATTATTACCATGCTTCTCATTTTGAATAATTCCTGCTCGTCGAAGTGTCCCCAACTGTTGGGATACATAAGGTTGTGGTTTATTGAGCAGGGCCTCCAAATGACAAACACATTCGGGCTCTCGTCGGAGGACATCCAAAATACGAAGACGTTCAGGATGGGCCAGCAATTTTATGCGATTAGCTAAGATGTGGTATTTAGATTCTGACATCAATACACTATATTCAAAAATTTGCATATTCAAAAGATTGCATATAATGTACTGGCAATTTTACTTTTGTCAAACTATGTATGAAGGAGCATAGATAGAATGAGTGTAAGCGTAGGTATCAATGGTTTCGGACGAATGGGACGCATGGCTCTGCGAGCGGGCTGGCAGGCAGACGGTATCGAATTTGTACACGTAAATGACCCCTTCATTGGGCTTGAAGGGGCAGCCCACCTTTTAGAATTCGACTCAGTGCATGGGCGCTGGACCGAGGCTGTTTGCCCCTCAGAGGACAAGCTTTGGATCGGGGACACCGCGCTCAGCTTTAGTGAGCACAAGACGCCGAACGAGGTACCGTGGCAGGCGATGGGCATTGACATCGTGCTGGAATGTAGCGGCAAATTTAAAAAAATGACGGTATTGGAGCCATATCTGGAGCAGGGTGTCAAAAAGGTTATCGTTTCCGCGCCGGTCAAAGATGGGGCCTTCAATATTGTAATGGGTTGTAATGATGACCTTTACAACCCAAATAAGCAGCACATTGTCACCGCCGCCTCTTGTACGACCAATTGTCTGGCCCCTGTCGTCAAAGTTATTCACGAAGGTCTCGGCATCAAACATGGGGTCATCACTACCATCCACGATGTGACCAACACCCAAGTGGTGGTTGACGCCCCGCACCAGGATTTGCGACGAGCGCGGTCAGCCTTGCAAAATCTGATCCCCACCACCACCGGCTCAGCCACAGCCATCACCTTGATCTACCCAGAACTTAAAGGAAAATTGAATGGCGTGGCGGTCCGAGTCCCACTTCTGAATGCTTCCCTCACGGATGCCGTATTTGAGGTCAATCGAGAAACAACCGTCGAGGAGGTCAATCAACTTTTCAAGCAGGCCGCAGAGGGCGACTTGGCGGGCATTCTTGGCTATGAAGAACGGCCGCTCGTTTCAACCGATTATCTGAACGACCCCCGCTCGTCCATCGTCGACGCCCGCTCAACGATGGTCATTGATGGCACACAGGTCAAAGTCTTGGCTTGGTATGACAACGAGTGGGGCTATGTCTGTCGAATGGTTGATCTGGCTCAAAAAGTAGCAAACTTGCTCTGATAAAGGGGGCTAAACAATGACCACGACCCAAAACATAGATAGTTCTGAAGAAAAAGTTGATCTCAAAAGCTACGCGCTGGTTACCGCCGCTTATTGGGGCTTCACCCTAACGGATGGGGCCTTACGGATGTTGGTCCTGCTCTATTTCCACGAGCTCGGCTATAGCCCGCTTGAAGTCGCCATTTTATTTGTACTTTATGAAATCGCCGGTGTGGTCACCAATCTGATTGGGGGCTGGATTGGCTCGCGATTTGGCTTAAAAATCACCCTCTTTAGCGGCCTTGGTGTCCAGATTTTCGCGCTTAGTATGCTCGCCCTCCTGCCCGCCAGTTGGCCGCAGTGGGCGGCTGTGATTTATGTGATGGCCTCGCAAGCCTTTTCTGGTGTGGCCAAAGATCTTACCAAGATGAGCTCGAAGAGCGCGGTCAAACTCGTTCTCCCCCCCAATGCTGAGGGGGCTTTATTCAAGTGGGTGGCCATTCTCACCGGCAGCAAGAATGCCCTGAAAGGGGTGGGGTTCTTTATCGGGGGAATTCTCTTGGCAACGGTCGGCTTTACTCCAGCCCTTTGGTATATGGCCGGGGCTTTAGTCATCGTTTTAGCCTTGAGCATCATTTTCCTAAAGCGAGATATGGGCAAGGCCAAAACAAAAGTTCCGTTCAAACAACTTCTCAGCAAAACCCCGGCGCTCAATATTCTCTCCGCCGCTCGCTTCTTTCTATTCGGGGCGAGAGATGTTTGGTTTGTGGTTGGTCTCCCCCTCTTTATGAGTGAGGTGCTAGGCTGGAGCCATACCGCGATCGGCACCTTCTTTGCCCTCTGGGTTATCGGCTATGGCTTTGTGCAAGGGTCGGCCCCGAGCTTACTCCGTCGCGAGGGGGGGAAAGTGCCAGATGGCGCGAACTCGCAATTCTGGATTTTGATCCTTGTTTTCGTTACCGCAGCCATCGCCATTTTAATTGGCATCAATTGGCAAGCGGCGTGGGTCATCATCATCGGGCTGGGTATTTTTGGCTTTGTTTTCGCGATCAACTCCTCAGTCCACAGTTTCCTGATTTTGGCCTACACCGACAGCGACAAAGTCGCCCTCAACGTTGGATTTTATTATATGGCCAATGCAGGTGGGAGATTGCTGGGCACTGTTGCCTCTGGCTTGCTCTATCAAATGGGTGGCCTATCAGGCACACTGTGGGGGTCCGTCCTATTTTTAGCCTTGGCTTGGCTCATCTCTTTCAGGCTACCGCGTGGCAATACATCACCAGTCCCCGCCAGCCAGCCGACTTAGACCTACTGCCCCAGACGTAACTTGCTAAACTTTTCAAGACGGTCCAGGGAACAAAGAATCTTGTTTACTTTTTCATGTCCGGGTCAGTAACTTTGAAGTAGCGAAAGCACAGGAGGCCGAAAATGCATTTTCGGCCTCCTGATGTATTTCTCCCAAAACTACCTCATTGACAATCGAACTCCCCTCAAATTTGAATTGTTCATTTTCATCTGTAAAATCAATAAACAAATTTCAAAAGTAAAGATAGGCTAGGCTGGCAGAAATTCTTCTTAATCACTAAACACCAGCCACTATCCACTTTTTCACAGGAGTGAATTAATGTTTCAAGTCCCCCCATCCACCCGGTACGATTTAAACTTTAAGGTGTTTGGTATTCCAGTGCGGGTGCATCCGCTTTTTTGGGTCATCGGCCTCCTTTTGGGCTATAGTAGTGGCAACCCACTGACCACCTTGATTTGGGTTCTCGTTTTGTTTGTCTCAATTCTTATTCATGAGCTGGGACACTCTTTGATGATGAGAAACTTTGGCGTGGACTCCTTTATCGTCCTCTATTTTGGTGGTGGGCTAGCCGTCCCCACCTCCTCCTATCGCAGCCGCTGGACCAGTTCAACCAGCGAGTCAAACCAGCAAATCCTTATCTCTTTAGCGGGTCCCTTTGCTGGCTTCCTATTTGCCGGACTAGTGTTAGCCTTGGCCGTCGCCTTAGGCGGGTCAATCAGCATCCAGTGGCTTTTGGGCGTGATCCCAATTCCATCAGCCTTTGTCCCAGTTGGTGGTCAAACCTTAAACATCATCATTTTTATGTTGCTTTGGATCAATATTTTTTGGGGCCTCGTCAACCTAGCCCCGGTCTTTCCTCTCGATGGGGGGCAAGTAGCCCGCCAAATATTTGTCCGATCTGATCCCTTGAATGGCATTCGACGATCTCTCCAACTGTCCGTCCTTGCTGGAGCCACTTTAGCAATCATTGGCTTAGTTGCTTTCAGCAGTCTGTTTATGGCTTTGTTATTTGGCTTTATGGCTTTCCAGAGTTATCAAATGTTGCAAGCCTATGGGGGGCGATTGTTTTGAGGTAAGGCACATAGAGTCTGATCTAATCATTAGGAGTGTATGATGTCTCACTTTAATCGTTTGCTTGAATTTTATGAATCCGGCGGCCCTGTACCTTGGGATGGGCCAAATCCACCGCCGGAGGTGCTAGACCTTGTGCCGACCCTACCCATTGGTCGGGCTCTCGATTTAGGCTGTGGTCTGGGCCGGGCGGCGTTGTATATGGCTCGGCTTGGCTGGCAGGTCGATGGCATTGATTTTATCCCCAAAGCCATCACCGAAGCCACCAACCGGGCGGAGCAAGCTGGGTTATTGGATAAAATCAACTTTCATCTCGGCCCAGTCACTGAGCTCGATTTTCTCAGTGGTCCTTATGATTTCGCCCTTGATGTCGGTTGCGCCCACGGCTTCGATCTTGATGAGCTTCGAGCATATCACCAGCACCTCCTCCGCTTACTCAAACCCGACGGCCATTACCTTCTCTTTGCCCGCTTGGATAAAGATGATGGGGAGCCGGATGAACAACGTTGGATGGATGAAACGATTTTGCGAGAGATTTTTCAAATCGGCTTTAGTCTGGAAAAGGTAGAGTATGGTGAGACTCAGGTTGAGGACCAGCCCGCTTGGAGTTCAGCTTGGTTTTGGTTTAAAAGAGACGGATAAGACTCAAAAAAGGTGTGGTGGTGTCGCTATATGAAAATCGCTAAAAATTCTACAGCCATCCTAATCTTTATTGCATTAGGTCTATGCCCTCTCATTATGGGCGGACTTTTTTTCTGGGCGGCGGCCCATAGCACCCTCACAACTTGCACCCGACTGGAGACCACCCACATTGATTGCCAGATTGAGTGGTTTTTTCTGGGCGGGATTCAAACCGACGAGGTTACCCTCACAAGAGTCGTGGATACAGAATTAGTCACCAATTGCGACGACGGTAGCTGTACCTACGCTATCAATTTACTGACAGAGGACGGCGATTTTTTCCCAATGACGGGCCTCTCTACCTCTGATGCTGATGGCGTCTCCGCTGAAAAAGAGCAGATTGACGCCTTCCTGGTCGATACCACCGCCCCGTCTTTTACAACTCACATTTCCCCGTCCTGGACAGGCATGTTAATCACATTACCTTTCATTGCGCTGGGTGTATTAATAATCACATTCGGAATCAGAGGCGTCTTTTCGTCACAATCTTCCGCAAAAGGTCAGGATTAATTATGAATATTCACGACATCAACAAAGCTGCTTGGGATCAAGCGGTCAGCGAAGATAACAATCCCTATACACAAGTGGTCTCTCCTGAACAAATTGCAGAGGCCCGAAATGGTGTTTGGGAGGTGTATCTCAGCGATTGTAAACCCGTGCCAAAGCCTTGGTTTCCTGAGCTGTCGGGACTTCGGGTACTAGGTCTTGCCTCGGGAGGAGGGCAACAGGCCCCGATTTTTGCAGCAGCTGGGGCTGAGGTCAGCCTGATTGATGCTTCACCAAAGCAATTAGATCAAGACCGTTTTGTAGCCGAACGGGAAAATTTAACAATTGAGCTTGTTGAGGGGGATGTGGCCGATTTGTCGGTCTTCTCTGATAAACAGTTTAACCTCATCTTTAATCCACCTTCGACCCTGTTTATGCCTAATTTAGAGCCAATTTGGCGCGAGTGTTATCGGGTTCTTAAGCCGGGCGGCATTTTGATGACTGGCTTTATGAACCCCGATGAGTTCATTTTTGATGATGAGGTTCTCGATAATGAGGGGCGTTTTGTGGTGAAATATAACTTGCCCTACGTTGAACACGAAGTTCTAAATCCAGAGGCATTGGCGCAACGGATCGAGAACAAGCAAATGTTCCACTTTAGTCACACAATGGAAGCCCAGCTTGGTGGTTTAATGAAAGCGGGCTTTGTCATGACCGACTTTTACGAGGATCGCCGCCCGGAGGCGGACGGCAATCCTATTCGCCACTTTATGCCCAGCTACTTTGTGGCTCGACTCAAGAAGCTGGGGGATCTATCTTAACCATCCCTGATCACCCGCCCTTGATGATAAAGGGTAAGTAGATCGAATTCAGCGTGCCAAAATCAACCCCGCCTGGGTCAACAATCACCCCATTAACGACACCATCATCATCACCCATACCACCATCCGTTAACGTCAGGATGACCTGCTTCCCCTTAATGGTCGCACCGTCATACTCAACCCACGCCCCATCCTGTAATTTCAGATAACGCCGAGGTTTCTGCCCCGAATGTACGGTCAAAACGACAGTAACGGTTTCGCCTGGGGTCACGCCTTCCAAGGTAAAGTCTACAATTCCTTCAGCGAAGGTGGTACCTGGAGGTGGGGCGACTGTCGTTTGGCTCATCACAGCCACGTTCGTCAATGTTGTTCCTGCGGTTGACTTAAGGGTGAGATATTTCCCACTCTTTCCGGGCAGTGAGGTCACATTATCTTGCTCTCTATCAGGCAACCCGTCATCATCCCCATCACCATTATTCGGTGCACCATCCTCTGTCTCATCAGAAACGCCATCTGAGCCTGTCTCTTCCTCAGCTTCCTCAACCAAATACCCTTTACCTTGCACTCTAAAGTTATAAGGGTTCTCATCCTCATCATCATTATCAATCACCACATCCGCAATGCGCGTGACTGTCACGGTCGGGGTATACCAAATCTGGAAGGTTGTACTTTCTCCTACAGCGACAGGGCTGTTCGGTTGCTGTAGGATGATAAAATCATCCCTACTCGAATTCTCCAAAGTGACCTTACTAATGGTCAACTCGGCATCGCCCGTATTGGCAATTATAAATGTTTGACCAACTGGCCCGGTGCCAATCTCCTGCTCACCAAAATCGGTGTGATCATTGATATCTGGAGTCACATCCCCATCAACAATCTCCATCCCATTTCCACTGACCACAATTTCAGGCTTCGGATTAGGGACTCCGCGCCCCTCAACGGTAAAGGTGTAAGGATCTTCATCGTCATCGCTGTTTGTAAAACTAACCACTGCGGTTCGTTTCCCTAAACCACTTGGATTAAATCTAATTTTGAAGACCCGTGGTTCATCATTATCCAAAATAAAATTAGATGTATACTGTTGGCTCACGGTGAAATCGTCAGCGTGAGGCCCGCTTATCATAACATCCCCTAGATGTGAAAGCGTATTTCCGGTGTTCCGAATTGTATAGGTTCGGGTTTTAGTCCCGCCCTCAAGCAGGATATCACCAAACTTTGTATGGTCATTAAAGCTCGGGCTGTCATCCTCGTGACTAATTTCCTGGCCATTCCCTTCAACATTAATTTCAGCAAAGAGATGCTCTAAGGCATAGCCTGCTACCGCAAAGTTATAGGGGTTTTCATTACTATCATTATTGTTGATGATGACTTCCGCCCGATGATAATCGGTGTCCTGCGGCTGAAACTGGATAGTAAACGTACCAGAGCTAAATGGTGGTATCGAGCTGGGGGGAGCCTCATAAACGCTAAAGTAATCTGGACTCTCACCCCCAATCGTCACGGAACCAATCGTCAATGCCCCAGACCCCAAATTGTTAATCGTATAGGTAGTACGCCTAAGATCACCCACATTGCCGACCTCAAATGAAGTCCGTTTCTCGTGTTGGTCAGGACTCGTATCTCCATCCGGAATTTCTAGAGAAAAGCCCCAAACCTGCATTTCCGAAACAGCGGCAATCGGACCATATTTTCGGGCAAAGACCCCAAAGCTGTCTCCATCCTGATCGATACTATGCCAAGAAACAACAAATTCTCCATCCTTCAACATAGCCACACTCGGGGCACCTTGATCGCGGGTAGTATAAATGTTGATCTGAAACTCGCTGCCGTCTGGGGTGCCATTGGCGTTGTACTGTTGAGCATAAATCCCTGTACCATCGCCATCTTGAGACTCACTTTCCCAAGTGATAACAAAGTCACCATCATTGTCCATGGCCAAGCCAGGGCCGAGAAAGAAATCACCTTGTCGATGTGTTGTGTACGTGTTAACCTGAAATTCATTTCCGGCTGGCGTACCATTCGAACTGTAGCGTTGAGCGTAGACCCCCTCAAGACTACCATCCTGATTTTCATCAGGACCATAGGCGGCCTGATAAGAGTCCCCACTGGTCCAGGCAACAACGAAATCTCCATCTGAGTCCAAGGCCACCTTTGGATCATGCTGGTTTCCAGAGGTATAGGTATTCACCTGAAATTCATCACCTTGGGCCTCACCATTGGCATTGTATCGTCGAGCAAAAATGTCTATATTAGCCGTTGCTGGGTCTTTATACTCCCAGGTAACCACAAAATCACCGCTTGAGTCCATGGCTACATTGGGATCATTACCACTACCCACTACAACCCCATCACCTAAAGGAGTCCCACCATTATCAAATCTTTGAAATGTTATACCTCCGGTACCTCGCCAAGCGACAACAAAATCGCCGCTTGAGTCCATGGCTACACTAGGGTCGCTTTGAAATACTTGGGGGTTAACTCGAAATTCGCTCCCTTGAGGGTCGCCGCTAGCATTATATCTTTGCGCATAAATCCCTTCCCCACTACCATCTTGAAAATAACTTTCCCAAACAACCACAAAGTTACCATTCGCATCCATTGCCACATCAGGATTATCCTGACTACTTGTAACATAGGTGTTAACTCGAAATTCGTCTCCTTGCGGGACTGTATTGCGATCATATTGTTGAGCCGCTATCCCAAAGCTACTTCCATCCAGATTGGCGCTGGCCCAAACGATCACAAAATTACCATCTGCATCCATCGCAATCTCAATTTGTAATTGGCTACCACTAGTCATCGTATTAACCTGGAATTCCGAACCTGCCTGAGCCAGTCCTCTGGATTGCGCCAGGAGCGGATAAGTCAAACTGCTAACCGTCAAACCAGCAGCCATCGCCAACGCCAGCCACTCACTCCGGCTCAAACGGGCACGGAACATAGGGGATAACAACGCAGCCACGGCTTCTTTTCTGGTCCGTAGCCACTGCTTGATCTGTTGCCATAACTTGGGCGACATTTCCTCTGGACTTGTATTTTGTTGTACCAATTGCTGGATACGCGCTAACTCATAACTCGATTGGCCTTGTTTTGTTATTTTTTTATGGGTCATTAATGATTTTCTCCCTAGCACAATAATTTCGGTCTTTTGAGATCATAGAATCAAAAACTTACTGGGCACAGCAAATAAATGTGTCAATATACAAGATATCAACACACATAAAACTTTTAATGAACAGGTTGGCTGGGGGTAGGATTTTATCGTAGAAAATTGGAGTGTAAAAATGATATCAGATGAGTTAAAGGACGTCAAGCTAGTACTCTGGTAATAGCCTACGTAATGACGTCACCTTAAAGCAAAAAGACCCACAAAATTCGTGAATCTTTTACAAAAAACTGTATTCGCTTTTACTCAGATAAGTGAGGGATGTGCACGGGGAGTGAAATTAGAGGCAGGGCGAGAAAATCTGTCGCCATAAGGACGTGATGCGTGATATGTGATACGTAATGACTAGAATTCGTACGCATATCATGCCCCCTCATATAATTCAGGCAGTAGAGGCCACACTTTGCGGTTGACGATGTTTTGTCATCCCATGCATCACTTGCCCCATAATCCGAATTCTAGCCCAGCGAGGCAAGGTTGATAAGGAATACACCAGCAGCTTTGAGAGGAAGCCCGGCAGTACGGTCGTTTTACGTCCCAACGCCCCCAAAATTGGCTCGGCAATCTCAGCCGGACTCAGCGCCGCGCCCATTTTCATCCCAGCTCGTTCGGCAAAGCCGCTGTTGGTCGGTCCTGGCGCCGCCGCTAATACATCGACCCCAGAAGGGGCGAGTTCTTGTTGCAGCGCTTCAGCGAAATTTTGGACGTACGCTTTCGTCGCGGCATAGTGAGCGGCATTCGGCATCCCTTGAAAGCCAACAATCGAGCTGAGCAAGATCATTCCGCCCCGGCCGCATTGAGCAAACCGTTGACCAAACTCCAGGCTCATCAACATCAACGCCCGGCAATTGACATTGAGCATATCCAATTCCTGTTCTGGAGAGGTCATCAGAAATGGCCCAGAGGTGCCAAAGCCAGCGGCGGCAATGAACAGCCCCACATCAATCGCTTGTGTATTAGCCAGCACCTGATCAATCGCCGTTTCCTGCCCCAAATCGGCGGCCATCACCTGGATTTCAACACCGTATTTGGATGTTAATTCCGTAGCCAGTTCCTCTAACACATCTTGTCGTCGGGCCACGAGGACGACGTTCAAGCCAGCCTCAGCAACTTTGATGGCCAAGGCCCGACCAATCCCTGAAGAAGCGTCTGTCACAACCGCCCAGGAGCCGTACTGTTTCTGCAAGCGCAACTGTTCATTTGTGTAAGTTTTACCATTATTCGCCATTGTATCCTCCACTTGGAATATGTCGTTGTTGTATTTTTTCAATCACACTCTCTACCCAATCCAAAAAGGCTTGGGTTTTACGTTTACCTAAGTCAAGCGTGAGCAACCAGAAAAAGCACTCTCGCTCTGAATTGACTTGAGTGATGTAGGGTTCCATCTGATGGGGCACCTGATCATACATCGCTAAAATCGTTCGATATTGCTCAGCCACCCGTTCAAACATAACCAATATCTCTTCATCAGAGAGCTGTCCCGCAAAGAACACCTGTATCAAGGTGGCATGCCGCTCATCCTGCACAGGCAGCGGGCGAGTCAACCACTCCCGCAGCTCCGCCCGGCCCGCCTCGGTAATGTGATACACCTTCCGATTGGGTCGATCCTCTTGCATAACCACTTCTTGTTCGGTCCACCCACGTTTGGTCAGCCGGTTTAAGGTCCGATAGATTTGACTTTGGTCCGCTGGCCAAAAATGTTGAACCGACAGGTCAAAGGCCCGTTTCAAATCGTAGCCTGATGATGAGTTGTAATTTAGAAAACCTAAAATCGCATGGTCTAATGACAAAGATCGCTCCAATATTATTTCATTCATCTATAGGATAAGTCATATATTAGACGAAAACAACAGATTTGTCAAGGGGCAAATTGGAAGGGTAACTTGCAAAGGTACATAGGAGACTTGCAGCTTTGTACAATCAAAACTATAGTTGATTTAAATACATCACTTGTAAAATCCCCCTCACCCCCAACCTCTCTCTCTAAAGGAGAGCGGAGTGCTGCTATTGGTGGTATGAGGGCTAATTTCATAGGAGAAAAATATGCCTGGCTTACTGCCAAATGTCGATCCCGATGGCCTCTTGGAATACTCGGTGGTTTACACCGATCGTGCCCTCAATCATATGTCACAATCCTTCCAGAGCACAATGAATGAAATATCTTCAACCTTGAAAAAGGTTTACAATGCGCAAGCCGTAGCGATCATCCCAGGTAGTGGCACCTTCGGAATGGAAGCAGTTGCCCGCCAATTCGGTACGGGCAAAAAGTGCTTGGTCATCCGCAACGGCTGGTTTAGCTTTCGCTGGACCCAAATCTTCGAGATGGGTGATATCCCCTCTGAGGCTATCGTCCTCAAAGCCCGTCGTACTGAGGATGCCCATCAAGCTCCTTTTGTCCCCGCCCCCATCGACGAGGTGGTGGCCACCATCAAGGCCGAAAAGCCCGATGTTGTCTTCGCCCCCCACGTTGAAACCTCTGCCGGGATGATGTTGCCTGATGATTACATTCGGGCGGTTACTGACGCGGTTCATAGCGTCGGTGGTATTTTTGCGCTCGATTGCATTGCCTCCGGCACAATTTGGGTGGATATGGAAGCGTGTGGGGTCGACGTATTGATCAGTGCCCCGCAAAAAGGCTGGAGTGGTTCACCATGTAGCGCTTTGGTGATGATGAGTGCCTTGGGCCGGGAGCGTTTGGAGGCATCAAACAGCACCAGCTTTGCCTGTGATCTGAAAAAGTGGCTTCAAATTATGGAGGCCTACGAAAAGGGTGGGCACACCTATCACGCGACGATGCCGACTGATGCCCTCACCACCTTCTGTCAGGTAATGAAGGAGACCGAGGCTTATGGCTTTGATAAAGTCAAGGCAGCCCAGCAAGAACTCGGCGATAAAATCCGAGCCTTGCTAACCAGCAAAGGGATCAAAAGTGTGGCCGCTGAAGGCTTTCAGGCCCCTGGTGTTGTCGTCAGTTACACCGATGACAAAGAAATTCACAATGGCAAGAAGTTCGCCGCAGCTGGGATGCAAATCGCCGCTGGTGTTCCCTTGCGTTGCGATGAGCCAGACGATTTCCAAACCTTCCGTCTCGGTCTGTTTGGCCTTGATAAGTTGTACAACGTAGATCAAGCAGTCACAACATTTGAAACGGCGCTGAATAAAGTCACAGGGTAACAAAGTAGCAGAGTAGCAAAGGCAAAATACTGTTCCCTTTGCTACTCTGCGTCCCTGCTACCTTGCACCCTTACCACTTATGAAAAACTTCCCCTGCGATGATACCCTGCGAGAGCGTATCAATCAAAACATAACCAAATTTGACCACCACACCAACGCGCAATCTGAGCTAAAACAGGCAGCAGTGGCAATTACGGTGGTCAATATCCAATACAACCCTTTTCTTTATGGCATCCCCTATCAAGCTGAGTGGAAAGATCACGCCGCACTAGTGCTGACCCAACGGGCCGCCAGGTTACGTAAGCATGCCGGACAATGGGCCTTGCCAGGGGGGCGAATGGAGCCAGGGGAAACCCCTGAGGAAACGGCCCTTCGTGAGCTAGAGGAAGAGGTTGGTCTGTCTTTAACACCCGATCAAATTATTGGTCGTCTTGATGACTACACGACAAGGTCGGGCTACAGCATTAAGCCTGTTGTGGTTTGGGGCGGGCCTGAAGTCACCCTCACCCCCAACCCCGACGAGGTTGCCGGCGTTTATCGCATCCCCCTCCGCGAATTTCTGCGTGATGACTCCCCCATCTTTCGATCCATTCCCGAGAGTGACAATCCCGTTCTAATTATGCCCATCGGTGACAGTTGGATCGCCGCCCCCACTGCCGCAATGATCTACCAATTCTGCCAAGTGGCCATCCTCGGCCACCCCACCCGCGTCGCCCATTATGAACAGCCTCGGTTTGCTTGGAAATAGAGCTGTGTAAAGCTCAGATGAGCAAAATCAATCAAATACATCCAAATCCCGACCAAAGATAACTTCGCCATCATACAGATCGGTGATTTCCTGGAGCAGCTCTTCATCGCTGATTGGCCCAAGATGCATTTGATGGGTCAGAACGAGCTTCTTTGGCCGAGTTTCGTTCGCTATCTGGGCCAACTCTACTGTGGAGGTATGCATTTCACGGAAATAGCTCAATGGACCACGTGATTGCGGGCTTTGAATACTCCGCTCGCTGTACACTTCATGAACCAAAATGTCACACCCTTTGCCATGTTCAATCACGGCTGAGTGTGGGCAAGTATCGGCTGAAAACACAATCGTTTTGTCTGCTGATACAAATTTCAGCCCATAGGTTTCCATACCGCCGTGCGAAACCCGAAAGGCGGTGATGGTCACATCTGCCGTACGGATTAACTCGCCATCTGTGTATTCTGTAACCTCGTATTGCAACAGCCCAGGTGACGGTGACCCTGGTTTCGAATGCTCCGCAATACCCAACTCGTAGGCCTCAATCAGCAAATCGACCATCTTTTTTGTGCCAGCAGGGCCATAAATGACTAATGGCTCGCTACGCCCCTTGATCCAAGTCGAGATAATAAGATCTATCAGTCCAGCCGAATGGTCGGGATGAAGATGCGTTAAGATGAGGGTGTGTAGATTACTCAGGAGCAAGGCTGGCTGCCCAGCCGCGTGAGCAGAGGAAAGCCGTTGTACTGTACCACCTCCACAATCAACAATAAATGGGGTTTCCCCAACCACTACGGCTGCCGCCGTCTGATACACATTTGGATAACAGCCGGGGTTACCTGTGCCCAATAAAGTCAGTATCGTTTTCATATAATTTTCTCCAAAGTAATGTAGGGCACTCACAAAAAATACCCGAAGCTGGGTACCCACAAGGGATGCCCTTACAACTGCCAAGTAATTGGTGGGCGAGCCTCTTGACTATCAAACCTTCAACCATTGCCAAAATTTTTGTTCCACCCAATGCCAAATTCCCCGGTTGCTCTCGACGCCAAACGATTTTAATAACTCAACCGCCTCGGCATCACCATTGGCTTGAGCAATCGAGAGGGGGGTGACATCAGAATACCCCTCAGGTAAATGGGGATCGGCTCCGTGCTCAAGCAAATATCGAGCCACTGCCAAATGTCTATTGCGTAGACTGATGTGCAATGGCGTAAACAAAAATTCTGCATGCAAAGAGTTAGGATTGGCTCCGTGTTCCATCCAATATTTGACGCTTTCCAAATCACCATCACGGGCGGCATAGAGCAATTGTTTAAAGTCGCCAGTACCAACAGACATTGAGTTCCTCAATCACGTCCGCTTTGCTTTCGTCTCCTTACGAGCCTCACTCAAAAATGGGACAAAGCTCGTACCTCCTGTACCCAGACCATCTTCACCATCTTTTCCTTGGTGCAAGACATAACGAACGGCAATTTCCATATGTGCCTTGCGAAATTGATCAAGCTCATCAATACACTGATTGAACACCTCGGCCAATTGGGGTGCCTCGGCCTGATGATTTTGCACAAACTCAAAAATCGACTCGCCCAACGCCAAATCTTCGACAAACCGACGATGGCCAGGTGGCATGTACTTCCGCATTAAGGTCAAAAAGGGTTGCGTTTCTGGGTGAAGATGCTCAATCCCCAGCGCCGCGTCATACGCCTGAATTAGGCTACTTTGAGCGGCACTCCCCCCGTGCAGTTTGAGGGGTGTCTCACTGACGCCCTCAAACACAATACCTGTTTGGTCCCAGCCGGTGAGGAAGAGACGAATGCGGTTGTAGAAGATGAACGGCTCACACTTTTCGTAAATACGAAGCAGCGCTACATTGACGTCTGCAAACACCTGTCGCGCTGTGTCCAACAATGCGGTTACCCGCTCGACATCTCCCTCAGTAGCAGCAACTTTGGCCTGCACCAGTGGTAAGAGGGCAGGTGCCCCTCTCGCTTCCAGCGCAGCTGTGGCCGTAAAAAACCATTGTTCGTCCATCCCGCCCATAAAATGTTGAGTACAAGCCAGATTGTTAGCGTGAAGGTCATCGCTCGGATCAAGTCGTCGCCAGTTGTTCAAGACCGCCGAGCTATGCGTCATAATCGGAGGGCGACCGAGGCGCTCAGCGACCGCAGCCCAAGGCACGGCTATGGTGGCAGGCAAACGGTCGATGGCGGGTTGCTCCGCCCAAATGTAGGACATCCCCAACGCAGACAAGATGAGCATAGCTCGCTCCAACTCGCCTTTGGTAGTGAGCAGGTCAAGATCGGGTGTGGTTAAATTGACCAAGGTGCTACGAACCCGACTGGTGAGGACCAGATAGGGCAATTCAGCCGAAAGTCGATCCCATTCGGCAAATTCAGCAGGCAATTTTGTCAGCGGATCTTCCGCCGGCAAAAAGCCACGCACGGGGCTGACATCGTATTTGGCAAAGTCCAGCATCAGGTGACCACCCCTGAGGTTTCGGTTGAATATTTCTCATACAACTTTTCTTCCATCAGTTGCTTGATCCGTATGACCGCCGTGTGTAATTCGGTGAATGAGGTGTAGAGCGGTGTAACTCCCAAACGAATATTATCAGGGGCACGGAAATCGGGGATGATATTCATATCCTTGATCATGCTCTGGTTGATGCGCCAGCCGTCGTGATGACCAATCGCGACGTGAGAACCACGCCATTTGGCATCGCGTGGCGACTGAAGGGTAAAGCCATATGGCTTGAGATGTTCCTCCCAGAGCGCGATGAGGAACTCGGTCTGAGCTACCGATTTTTCTCGGATGCGGTCCATCCCCGCTTCAAGCAATAAATCGACACCCACCCCAATCGGGGCCATTGACAATACATGGGGCGTCCCGGTCAGGAACCGACCGACTCCGTCGAGCGGCTGATAATCTAGGCCAAAGTCAAACTGATTTTTCTGACTCATCCACCCCGCAATCGGATTACGCAGCTTCTCCTGCAAGTCGCGCCGAATGTAGAGGAATGCAGGCGAGCCAGGACCGCCGTTCAAATATTTGTACGTACAGCCAATCGCCATATCGGCCCCCGAACCATTCAGATCGATGGGCACCGAACCAACCGAGTGACTTAGATCCCATACGGTGAATACTCCCGCCTCTTTCGCAGCCGCACTCAAATCGGCCATATCGTAGGTGTAGGCACTTTTGAAAACGGTGTGAGTCAGGGTTAGAAGGGCAGCGTCTTGATCTAGCAGGGCTTTGATCTCATCGACCGGTCCCATCATCTGATCAGCCGAGGGAGCAACTTCAATTTTGTGTTGGTTACCAAACACCCGATTGATTTCCTGAAGCACGTACAAATCTGAGGGGAAGTTGAGATCATCGGTCACAATGCGCTTCCGACCTTCTTGCGCTTGTAGTACAGCAACAAACAGCTTAAACATGTTGACCGAGGTTGACTCACCAATGATGATCTCATCGGGACTGGCTCCGATTAACTCGGCCACTTTATTGCCAAGCTCCCGGGCAATATGGAAATACTTTTCATGCCAGATACGAATCAGCCGATCGCCCCAGTCATTCAGCAATTCATCCATCAACCCTTTGGTTGCCTTGGGTAAACGGCCCAGGGAGTTACCATCGAGATAGATGAGGTCCGGATCGGTGATAACAAACCGATCTTTGAAGCCAGCCAACGGATCTTGGGCGTCTCGCTCTGCGGCATAAGTTGCATTAGTTTGCATAACTTCTCCTTCAAAATAGTTTTCAATAGGAATCCGAAAGTGCACTTTCGGATTCCTATTTTTCATCACTTGTTGTCAATTATGTTTCTATCCAACATCAAAAAATCGTCCTACTCAAATTCTGCCAAGATGGTATCTATCACCAATTGTCCAGCAGGATGGGTAGGCAGGACGATTTCAAAGTGCCCCACATCGGGGACACCGATCAGTGTAGTGTCATCCCCTAACTTACTTGCACTCTCAACAAAATGGCTAACGTATTCAATCGGCACAATATCATCAAGGGCACCGTTAATAGTGACATGTCGTATACCAAGAGGTAACAATGCACTTGGGGAACCTTGGTAGTAGTTTTCAAACATTTGGCGGGGATGGCCACCGACCAAAACATCCGAGGCGTCAACACAAATATCCCAAGCGACGGCCCGTTCGAGATCGCAAACTGGGGCAAGGGCGACAACACGTTGGAAGGGTAATGGATCAGGAGTGTAGATGGGGCTTTCGGGCGAAAGCTGTGGTCGGGCCGCCGACCACAGGGCCAAATGCCCGCCTGCTGAGTGCCCAGAGGCGACAACCCGGCTCAAATCAAGGTTGTATTGGTCAGCCAACTCACGCAACTTATCAGCCCCGTGAGCCACATCCAGAAAGGTGTTTGGCCAGCCACCGCCATTACCCAAGCGGCGATACTCCAAGCTCCACACCGCAATCCCACGATCAGCCAATGCGCGGGCCAATTGACCGATAGGTTCAAGTCCATACTGTGCCCGCCAACAGCCTCCGTGTAATAAAAATAAAACTGGATGTGGGCCATCATTGCTCGGCAAAAACAGGTCGCCAAATTGGGATGGATCATCGCCATATGGAATGCGATGATCTGCAGCTTGCACCGCCAGCGCTCCGTAATCTGCAGCCGAAATCAGTTTCGTTGTCGTCATAGTTACCCCCAAGTGAAATGAATTTTAACATCAATCATAAGGTTGAATAGATACTTTTCCGATATAAACGGAAAGTGGCAGAAAAACCCTCTTTAATTTACACTACTATCCGACATATTCGGAAATCAATGGTTAATCACAAGTTGCCCAGTGTTAAAGGATAAAGAATGTTAGGTACGATTGAACGCACGAGTCAATTACTCAAATTATTCACACTAGAAACCCCGGAATGGGGCATTACCGAGTTGGCCACCACTTTGGGATGGAGCACCTCGACCACATACGATCTTGCTTCATCTCTAGCGCATATTGGACTATTAAAGAAAAGTGGAAATAGACGTTATAAAATTGGCTGGCGTGTTGTTGAGTTAAGTCAAGTGGTTTTGGGATCAAGCACTTTGCAAGCAGAGGCACGTAAGGAAATGGAGCAGTTTGCAGCCAAGTATGATGAAACTATTTTACTCGGAGTGATCGCTGGAGGAAAAATTCTCTTTGCAGATAAAATTATCGCCACACATTCCTTACTCAACACAGTGTCACCCCCAAATATGCGATTTCATGCTCACTGTACAGCAGCGGGCAAGGTAATCATGGCCTATCTGTCCCCCACCGATCAACAAGACATCATTGATGAACATGGGCTTACGCCAATGACCCCAAAGTCGATCCGGTCTATGATAACCCTGAATGATGAACTCAACCAAATCAAAGCCCAAGGCCACGCCTATGCCTTTGAAGAGGCAGTGCTTGGCTTGGGCTGTGTGGCGGCTCCTGTTTTTGATCATTCGGGGCAGGTTGTGGCGTCCCTGACCATCACGACCACCATTCAAAAATTTGAGCGCCATTTAGATGGCTACCGTAGCGCAATCGTGCGCACGGCCAAACAGGTTTCTCAAAGGTTAGGGTATATAACCTAAGAGATACTTGAAAATCATCTCAAACTCGTACAGAAAAATCCCCAATTTTCTTTACCTTACATAATCAAGGTAACAACTTCTCATTTTTCATAATCTCATCTATAATGAGGGTAACTACCTAACATAATCAGGGTAATAAGGTTTGATAAGCCACTTACTGACCCAGACGTAACTTTCTAAACTTTTCAAGATGGTCCATGGAACCAAGAATCTTGTTTACTTTTTCATATCTAGGTCAGTAACACTAAAAACTCTACGAACCCTATGAACCCGACAAACTCAAAAAAGGATGAGACACATGAAACACAGACTGATTGCGTTTTGCTTGGCCATTTTGTTGACGCTTGGAGTATCCCAAGTTGCATTTGCCTCGGACGGGGGCAGCTACCTCGTACAACCGGGAGATACGATGCTCTCTGTAGCCACACGGCATGGGGTGAGCGTGAGTAATTTGGCAGCGGCCAATGGCCTGGCCTGGGATGCTTGGTTATACAGCGGGCAATATTTGACCATCCCAGGAGCCACACCCAATTACAATGTACCAGCCGCCACAACAGGTGGTAGCTACATCGTGAAAGCCGGTGACACCCTCTCCAGCATCGCTTCCTGGCACGGGACAACCGTTGCCGCCTTGCAATCCGCAAATAGTCTGAGCGATGCCAATTTTGTCTATGTTGGGCAGTCGTTGACCATTCCCAGTGGCTCCTCAGCCGTTGCTGCGCCCAGCCAGCCTGCTTACTCAGCCTCAGGGGGTGAGCGATGGATCGATGTCAACCTCACCAACCAAACCGTCACCGCTTACGAAGGCAACACCCCGGTTTACACCGTTTTGACCTCAACCGGCACTTGGGAATACCCCACAGTTGTCGGCACGTTCAACATCTACGTTAAATACGAGTCAGCCCGGATGTATGGAGGCTATGGCGAAGATGCGTATGATTTATCGGGTGTGCCTTATGTGATGTACTTCCACGAAGGATATGGTATCCACGGCACTTACTGGCACAACAATTTTGGCACACCAATGAGCCATGGCTGCGTCAATTTATCAACGAGTGATGCCGGTTGGTTCTATAATTGGGCCTCGGTTGGGACCAAAGTTGTTACCCATTATTAAGATGTAGTAAGTAGTGTTCCCAAAGATCACTTCTTTTTGCAACGAATTACACGGATTCCTATAATTTTTCAAGCCTCTATTTGTATCAATTCGTGTAATTCGTTGCTGATAATTCAACAAGCCCCTTTGGGTCATCTCAGCCAGTTACGCAGGCAGAGCCACAAAAAATACCCCAATCTCCCTGACCCGGCATCGAATACCCCATTTTTCAATCGGGATAGACCACAGTGCTTTCCAAAGTGGAAGATGACCAGCGCCTCTCGTAATCAAACAGTAAGATTTTTGTTATAGAAAATTTGATAGAAGCATAAAACCAACCCGCCGCAAATGAGGAAACGATGACCTATTCAATAATTCAGACCCTGTTTGGAAAATTAGTTGGTCTATCACATCGATGGGCCGAGGCCATGGTAATGACAGGCGTGATTTTCTTCCTAGTGGCTTGTGCTGCTTCCAGTAGCTCATCTGATGAAGAGACGACAGTCACCGAAGCAGCTACCCCGCCACCAGTTGCCGAAGCAACCATCACCCCGACTCCACAACCAACAGACACTAATCCTCCACCCCCAACGGATACCAACACACCAGTTCCAACTGAAACACCCACCCCTATGCCATCAGACACGCCGACACCTGTCCCACCCACAAGCACGAACACTGTAGCGTCCGCAACCGATGTTACAGACGCTACCTCAGAAGCAACAGCGACTGTTACAGACGTCCCACCCACTGACACCCCGACACCTGTCCCCCCTACTGACACACCAACGCCTCTTCCTCCGACAGCCACACCATCAAGCACACCAACACCCATCCCCCCCAGTCCCACCCCAACCGCTATTCCAGCCGTACTTGAGTTAGTCGAGCCTGCCCCCGATACCAACATCATCGACGATTTTGCCACATTTGTCTGGCAGTGGTCGGGTGAGGCCCCGCCTGAAAATCAATCCTTTGAAGTCCGCATTTGGCGGGAGGGTGAGCCTCACTACGGGGCCTTTGATGCCCGCCAAACGACGGCCAACTTACAACAATGGGACAAAGGACTAGCCCTCAGCTTTCCGGTCTCTGGGGCTTACAGTGTCCAGCAAAATGGCAACAACGACTACTGGTGGAGCGTGGCCATTGTTCAGCTTGAGCCATATGGCCTCGTGACCGAGTCAGAAGCACGCCCCATCAAAATCAATGTCTCCGGCAGCAATGAAGAACACAGCTATCCATAGCGTTGACCATTGATTCTGCGGAAAACATAGATGATTGATGACACTTACACCATTGTGTTGATCTGGCTGGGAGCAGTTTGGTTGTTATGGTTGCCTGGAGTGCTGTTGAGCAAGGCCTTAAAATTGCGTCACAATGACGTGCTCGTACAGATGGCCTTGCAGGTTGGCTTGGGATTGGTCTTTTGGCCGCTCCTCCTATTATGGAGTTCAACTCTGGGCTGGCGCTGGTCTCCCGTCATGGCACAAATTGTTGTGTTACTGGTTGGTATCGGTGGCCTGATCATCTTGGCGAAAGATGGTTTTCATTGGTGGTCCAAACAAAAAAAGTCAAAGGTCCCAAAATGGGCAACTTGGTTCTTGCTTGGCCTAATTTTTAACCTAACTATCGCTACGCGAATCCTCCATATTCGCAACCTCATTCTTCCCGCTTGGGTAGACTCGGTCTATCATACGATGATTGTGCGGGTTATCCTAAACGCTGGATCACTCCCCGAAACCTACGAGCCATTTATCCCAACCGGTCAATTTTTCCATCATTGGGGCTACCACGCCTTGGTGGCTTGGCTGACATGGCTACTGGGCTGGAGTAAGCCACTGCACATTGCGCAGCTAATGCTACACATCGGCCAGCTTTTCAACGTCCTGACCGTCCTGACGTTGTATGCCGCTGGGCGAGTACTCTTCAACAGTCGTCGAGTGGGCTTAGTAGCCGCGTTACTTGGCTCACTGATTTCCTGGTTTCCGGCGTATTACGTCACTTGGGGGCATTATTCCCAACTCGTCGGGCTGCTTGTTTTGCCCATTTTTGGCATCATGTTATGGCGTTTTCACAAACGCCCCACTCTGGGGCAATGGTTGGCCGTCGTCCTCCTCGGGGCTGGCCTACTCACCATTCACGTCCGAGTGACCGTTTTTGCGATTACTTGGACTTTGGCGCTGGGTGGAGCGATTTTGGGGTATCGGCTTTGGTGGGAGCGAAAATACTCTACCCCCTCCCAACCTCCCCCTACAAAGGGGAGGAGTAAATACAGCCCCCCTAGCGGGGGGACCCGAGGCGGGGAGAGCTTTCCACAAAACAGCTTACCCATTACTAGCTTCAATCAAGGAGCACTTTCCTTCATCCTCCTTTGGTCCACCATCGGCCTTGGCGTCATCTTCATTGATCTTCCCTGGCTACTCATTCTCCTCCAAAATAGCTACCTCCTTCAAGTCTTCAGCGCTACCTCTGGTCTGCAAAGTGGGGCGTGGATTGACCTCAGCGACATCCCGTGGCATCTGGTGTGGATGACGCATAATCGAGAGCTATATGCTTTGGTGACAGGCGGACTTAGTGGGGTAATTGGCTGGAATGATATGCCTTGGTGGGGACGCGTGATTTCGGCAATGTGGGGCTTACTTTTGATCGGGGCAGTGATCCGTCTTTGGCACAATCATAGCAAGACCCGTCCAACCTTGAGTCACCTTGCTCCGTTGGGTGTGCTACTTGTGTGGGTAGGTGTAACCACGGTGGCCTTAAATCTCAACCTCATTGGTCTCCCCCCCATCCGCTTCATCGACAACTTCACCGGCATCATCTCACTGTACATCCCCCTTAGCTTGATTGGCGGGGCGATGATCATTTGGGTGGTAAAACAGCTCACCTCACGACAATGGCAAAATACGGTGATATCAGTGATCATCATCGGCGGGGCTCTTTGGGGGAGCCTAACGATGATTGATGTCGTCAAATTACCTACAGTGCTGATCCAGCCCGCCGATATTCGGGCAATGGAATGGATTGAGACGAACACTGCACCTGATGCCACTTTTGCCATCAACGTCTGGTCCTGGCTGCCTAGCATCTATGCTGGTACGGATGGTGGCTACTGGATTCAACTCCTCACCGATCGCCCCACCGTGGTCCCCCCGGCCATCATCTACCCTATCGCTGCTGAGTACGACATCTTTCAGCAAACCAACGCCTTTCTCGCTGAATTATCCGAGGCCCGCTCACTCGATAATCCAGCCCTGTTAGCCCAACTCCGCGAGCGAGGTGTCACCCATATCTACCTTGGGGCACGGGGTGGTCACCTCAATCCCAACGCCTTAGAGTCGCACGATTTCACCCGCTTGGTTTATCAAGATGGGCCGGTCTACATCTTTGAATTGATAGATGAGTGATAAAAGATTGAGACCCTCCGAAACACAGGGAGCGCAGAGTAGTGCATTTTTCCAATGAATGAGTACAATGCGCTCTGGTAGAAAAAATTGATCTGCCTAGCCTTAAACCTGAGTTAAGAGGAAACAAAATGCTTAGAGTCGTTGGAATCATAACGTTGCTAGTCTTGATGGTTGTCGTATTCACCCCTGTAAGCGCCCAAGAATACGCACCAGGGGACAGTATTTTTTTAGTTGAGAGAGAGATCCACATCCCAGCTCACCCCGACGCAGGTGACCCATTTATACATTTTCGTTTTGCCAGTGGTTCAGCCGCCACAGTCTTAAGCATTGATAGCCAAACGGGCTGGATTGAAATCAGAGGGGAAGCCGTTAATGGAGAGGAAAGAACGGGGTGGATTACCGCCAGATATATTTCCGCCAAAGAAAACAGCGCACCCGAGTCCGAAATACCTGAGCCCAAACTATTGGATTGGTGCCCTGACAAAGGCTCAGTAACACCCCATCCCAGCGGTCGGCTGCGCATTGCCACCTGGAATATCGAAAATCTACACGCTGACATTGGTCAGTCAACCTACGAAGGGGATGATCCCTCCACAAAACGCATTGAGATAGACTACGAACGAATTCGCTGTTACATTCGGCTATTCAATCCTGATATTCTGGCAGTGCAAGAAGTCGATGGAATTGAGGCCTTGGAACGGGTTGTTGACACCGACGTTTATGATATATTTGTATCGACTCGGCCCCAAGATCGATCCATAAATGGGAAACAGAATACAGGGTTTGTCGTTCGTCAGGGGCTGGCTGTCCAACATCAACCAGACTTTAAGCTGCTTGATATTGAGGGGGATGGCGATCTTCGTTATGGCACACGCATTGATTTAACCCACAATGACCAAACGATTGCGTTGATGTCAGTTCATTTGAAGAGCGGCTGTTTTGATAGTAGCTCCAATAGTACCGCCTGTTCAACGTTGATGGATCAGGTTCCCGTGCTTGAAGAATGGATTGATGACAAGGCGAACAGCCCAACCCCCTTCATCCTCTTGGGTGATTTCAATCGCCGTTTCAATCAGCTTGATGATGAGATTTGGCTTGAGTTAGACGATCAGAACCCACCTAATGCAGACCTCACCACAATTACCGATAATATGCCCATCAGTTGTCGTGACAATGAGTTTACAGAATTTATCGATCACATCGTCTTTGATGCTAGATCAATAGAGTGGGTTGACCAAAGCTCATTCAGACACGTGACCTACCGCCAGCAAGACAAAGAGGTTTGGAGCAAAATCTCTGATCATTGTCCCGTTGTCGTTGAACTGTGGCTTCCCCAAGAGGAAGAGGAATAAGTAGGTTAATCGACCTTGCCAATTCATCAGCGTTAAAAAATCGTGACGAAATTTTTGTCACGATTTTTTGATTTACACATACACTCCAATCAATTTGACAACCTGATCACATTAATATATTATCCCGCCCACTATATGGAAATTTTCACATTATGAAAAAAAATATCCAATCCATTGAACGCGCTTTTCAAATATTGCGGGTCATCCATCGTTGGACAGATGGCGTAACCATCGGTGATCTGGCCGAAGAGACAGAGCTGCATACAAGCACAGTTTCCCGCATCGTGAGTACGCTCGAAAATCTAGGTGCAATTGAGCGAGTGGATCACAAACTGTTTATCGGCGTAGAGATCATCACCTTGGCCGATCAGGCACCGTTAACAGAGCGATTAATTAGTCTGGCTACACCTTGCTTGCGCGAGGTGATGGCTGCGACCAACGAGGCCGTAGGCCTCACGCTGATCGAAGGCACAGAATGCGTCGTTTTCTATCAAATCCCGAGCAACCACCATATCCAAATTCGGGATTGGACAGGCGAACGATTTCCCTTACATGTCACCAGTTCGGGCAAGCTGTATCTGGCTGGATTGACAAGCAACGAGGTTGATCATTTTTTTGAGCAGCCCCTACCACAAATCGCATCAGGCACAAAGATGAGCTTGGCAGCATTGCGCGAAGAATTCCCGCAGATTAGAGCGGATGGGGTGGCCTGGACAGTTGATGAATTGGAAGACGGACTCACCTCTGTCGCCGCAGCGATTCGTGATCAGAAACACAACTTTGTTGCTGGCATCTACTTGAGTATTCCGAACTATCGGGTAGAAGATAAAAATATTTTGGCCGAACATCTTAGGCAAGCAGCAGAAAAAATTTCGAATAATTTGTCGTAAATCTCCCGTAATTAGTAGATAACAATCAGTTATCAGATAAATACAAACAAAATGAGTTACCATTTACTAATTACCTGTCACACGTCAATAGAACGTGTGCGAGTTAGTAACAAAAGCATCAATAGATTGTGTTGAACCTTAACAAATAAAGCATCAATAGATCGTGTGAAAGT
>JANQQF010000189.1 GCA_028285035.1 Phycisphaerae bacterium | reverse complement strand
AATAAGTAATCATATCAGACTACCCTGATTTAACAGCAAATTGAGGGATGAATCGAATGAAAATCTTTGGTAAATCCTCAAATTCGCTGTAAAACCGGAACATCTGATCTCTAAACCTTTCAGGTTGAGCGACTTAAAGCAGCATTTGATAAAAATCATTACCAAAAAGGCGTTTTGTTTTATAAGCATTGTTTTTCTCCAAAACCACATGTCTCAATTAATTTATTGGGTTTCATATATAAGACACCGTCCAGTTAAAAAATAGGAGATTTTTGAGCCAAGAATTTATAAACTCCTAACTAAGATAACAAAGTCCCTCTGGCCTGTAACCAACCAGAAGGTTGATATACAAAAGCCAAAGGGATAAAATGTGGTGGATATTACTACAGCTATAAAGAGAGACACGAGAATGGGAGGCTGGTTAATATTATGACAAGCGAATGATGCCCCGTTCAAGTGCAGTGGTGGCAGCGGCGGTTCTATCTGACACACCCAATTTGCTACAGATTTGGATCATATGGGACTTCACGGTGGCTTTGCTAATGTGCAGGGTTTCGGCTACCTCTTGATTTGTCGCACCACGCGCAACCAATATCAATACTTCAATCTCGCGAGCACTCAACCGCTCATCTCCGCCAGTTCGGACCTTACCCATTAACCGAGCAGCGACGGTTGGAGCCAGAATGGCCTCGCCCCGAGCTGTGGCCCGCACCGCCCGAAATAACTCATCACGGGGGGCATCCTTGAGGAGGTAGCCTGTCGCACCTGCGTCCACAGCCCGGACAATATCAGCGTCGGTGTCATAGGTTGTCAACACCAAAATATGGGTTTCGGGCTGGTTTGTCTTGATAGTGGCAATCGCTTCAACACCATCTATTTCGGGCATTCGTAAATCCATTAGAACAACATCCGGCTTCAATTTATGGGCTTGGTCAATGGCTTCTCGGCCATTCTCGGCTTCAGCAACAATTTTAAAGTCGGACTGGGTCTCTAACATACCGCGAATCCCCGAGCGAACAACAGGGTGATCATCGACAATTAGAATTTTGATCGTGGTCATAAATTTTCTCCTCGATTATCTGGAATAGACAATGCAATGATACAGCCTGATCCCGGTGCACTTTCGATCGATAACTCGCCCCCCAACCGATCAGCCTGAACCTGCAAAGATTTCAGCCCAAACCCGCCATCCTGCTTTGTAGGCTGTTTAACTTGGGGATCAAAACCCTGACCATTATCCGCTACATCAAGCGCAACAAGTGTGTCTAAATAGGTCAAGGTTGCCGTGACCTGGTCCGCCTGAGCGTGCTTTTGAATGTTGTTGAGGGCCTCACGAGCGGCCCGTAACAGGACAGTCTCAACATCAGGATGCAGACGCCGAGTTTCACCCGAGGCTTTAAACATAACAGGTATATTATTAGCTTGAGCCCAGGTTTGGGTTAATTTAGATAGAGCCTCCACCAAAGGGAGGCCTCCCTGCAAATCAGGCCGTAAAGCCCACGTCATTTGCCGGGCTATCGACAAGTTGTCACGGGCAGTTTGACGAGCTTGATTCAGCAATTCTTGTAGATCAGCCTGTAATTCTGATGGATAGCTTTCCAATTTGGCTTCGGCCAGTTCAAGTCGGGTTACAATACTGATAAAACCCTGAGTTAAGCCATCATGTATCTCAGCAGCGAGCCGATCACGCTCTTGGGTCATCCCGATCCGGCGTGCCTGCTCAATCAGGCGCAGATTTTCAAGCGAGAGCGTTACTTGTTCGATAATCGTCAGGTAGTTTTGGATATCGGTGCGTGAGAAACCGTTCCGGCGACGAGAGCCAATAAGCAGTACTTCGTCCATCGCTGAGATCGGCAGTAACAGGATAGAACGGATACCTGTAAACTGCCACGGCATTTGATTCCCCCGTAACACAGTAGCTGGTTCAGTGATGTTTTGAAAGGGTGTAAGACGTGACGGTAGTGGGATTTTTGTTGATGCTTCCCAAGTCGAGGTGATTTTACCATCCATAGAAACTAAAAGAATGAGGGCTGTTGCGGAGTCTGCAAGGTGCTCTCCAATAGCCTGAATGATCTCTACCCGGTCTGCCCCTTTGATGGCCTGACTGGTGTGGTAAAGGGCAGTGCGTTTTTTAAGCAAAATCTCGCTACGATACCCACCTAGCCAACCAACCAGCGGAACCAGTAACGTTGTCACAAGCTCATTCCATTTGAGTGAGGGGGAAAAGAGTACCTCCAAAAGGATTGAACTCAGCCCAATCGATAGACCAACCAACCAACCATGCAAACGGGGTCTAATGGCTATACTTTGTGTCAGCCAAACAGCTCCAATAAAGGTTAAGCCAAGCAAGAGCAATGGTCCAATATAACCGCCGACAAGTTCTGAAAGCTGATCCATCTCATCACGGCTGGGAATTTCATCAAATGTTGCCCGGATGGTGGCATAGATCGCCAATCCGACAAAGAGCGTGAGACTGGTGAGACTGATAACAACAACCGTAATACCTAATATCCAACGCCACTGGACTTGGGCGAATATCATTTTCTGTTTTGATCGTTGCCTTGCCAATCTTTGGATCATCATCAAATTGATATAGAGTTAGCCAACTCTTATGGGTACACTGGATTGTATTCTCAATCGCTGTAATTTGTTATAGGTTAATGACCGCCATACCCATTCGGCGGGACCAAACCGGAAGTAATACAACCAGACAGGAGAGGCAATAAGCTGCATCCCCCAGATCGCACAAACGATCAATATCTGTCCAGTACGCTCAACCTGCCCAAACAAGCCGAGTCCATGTCCATAGAAGATAAAGGTGGCTGCCACAGTTTGGAAAAGATAGTTGCTTAAGGCTGTACGCCCAACAGCGGTAACGGGTTGCGTTACCCACATCCAATGTTTTGATTGAGCTATGAGCATGATGATAGATATATAGCCAAGACTAATCCCCACACTCCCCCAATAGTTGAACTGTGAACCGATGAAGCGGGAGTAGGTTAGCGACCAATCAGCAGCAAGGTTATAGCTTACCCCTATTAAGATTAATAAAAAACCGAGACCAAATCCAACAATCAGCAGATTACGATAAAATAGGGCTGAGCGTTGGGCTGTTAATACTCTTAATTTGAACAGGGCCATGCCAATAAGCATCAAGCCACCAGCGCGCCAACTCCCTGAAAAGAACAGAGCTATTGTTTGCATTTCGATAGAGGCGGGAACACGGTCTGCCATTTGCTCAAGCCAACTTCCTTGGTAGGCGGCTATTTCAAACGCTATGGTTTCAGCATCAGGCTGCCAATCTGATTGTAAATCGGCCATAACCTCTGCTGGGAAGTTTGGCATACTCAAAGCGACACTGACTTGGAGGAGGGTGGACACGCTAAACACAATGATACCTAGCCCAATCAGCCAGCCAGGTGATAACTTACGGAAGAAAAAAACAACCAGAGCAACCAAGGCATAGGTCACCAAAATATCGCCATACCAGAGCAGATAAGCGTGAGCCAGACCTATAACTAGCAGCCAGAATGTACGTCTATAGTGAAGGCTAGCTGGATGCTGGCCTTGATTTTCAACCTTTTCGGTGATAAGAATGATGCCTGCTCCATATAACATTGAAAAGATAGCTATAAATTTACCATCGGCAAAAACATGACTACTGAGCCATACCCAGCCATGTAGCCCAGTTAAATCGCCATACGCTGTCGGGTTAAAATACGCAGCGAAAGGCATAGAAAAACTTTGGATATTCATAATCAGAATGCCTAACAGGGCAAACCCACGCAAAAAATCGAGAGCAACAATACGTGCTTTTGGGACAACAGGCGTACTTTCTCTGGATGACACGACTTACCTCCTTGGGCCTCACCTAAAAACGAGGGGGGCCACAGCTACAATTTGACTTGATCTGTAGTATAACAAAATCCCCCTGACCTGTAACTAGCCAAGGGGATAGAAAAATATAACCACATGGTGGATTTCAAAACCAACCTTACCAAGAGACAGACTGAATAGCCTGAATTGTGCCATCAGTTAAAGAGGTTTGAGCTGTCCCATCCGGCTTGATCAGATACAAATCAACCATGCCCTCCACTTGGGGAATAAACTCTTTTCAACTGACATTGGTCAGGTATACTCCATTATTAATTCGCCTTCACCTATAAGACACCGCTCGGCAGAAAAATAGGAACGTTTTGTCAGAGAAATTAGTTGTTTGGATTGTATTATAGATTATTTGGGGGAGGTTAGGTGATTAATGAGGGTCGTTCTACACATGGCTGCCGAAACGGTCGGCTTGGGCGGGCAGGCGATGGAGACTACGACGGAGGCGGAGCAGTATGCAGCTGTGGTGTCTGGCCATATCAACACAGCCAATGGCCTTGGCGTGTCAGCCTTGCCTGCTTTTGTCTTCAACGATCAGCACACGTTGATTGGATTGCAGTCATACGAAATCTTGCATCATATTGCGATGTTGGTGGGGGAGGGGTAGGGGATTAACCACCAAGTTGTACTCGCAACTCAGTAATCTTCGCCTTGATCTCTTTAATTTCCGTCAAAATGGCAGGATCAACACTAATTCCTTGCTTTGCTTCTTGTAATTCTAGTATTTCTAGGCGGGCCTCATGGGCATTGATCTGGTTTTGTATCGCCTCACGATTCACACTTGATGATATGGTCTTGTCATCACCCTGATCATAACCTTCTTTCGGCATTTGCATCCACTGCTGACGGAGTGCTTTCCGTAGAGGGGCAAAACCTAGATGATGGTATGGAATGGCATACAGCGTCAGCACTAAATCAAACAGGCTCATGGCATAATGGGATTCGTGACGGAAGTCGCCAGGTCGAATTTCAGTTGGGAGGGCAGCATCCACCTTACCATCGAGCAACAAATTAACAATACTTGATTGTTGTCCTTGCCTTAAACGAACCCGAATCAGAGTAGCGTCGGCAGCAATCGCTTCAGCGTTATTTTTAAAACTTTGTTGGTATGTTGGCGTATCAGCAATAAGGATGAGATCGTTGTCTGAGAGTTCATCCCTGTCAGTGATGATATGAACCCCAGCATCTCGTAAATCATCAGTCAGTTGCCCCACCCAACCATCTTGGGCTGGCAGATTACTGATGTAGCAACGAGGGGCTGCCCGATCACGACGGAAAGCTTTAATTCGGGTCAGGTAGGTTTCATAAGCACTGCGGAGGCGAACTAAGGCATCCTCTCTTTGAATCCAATCAGCTTGTGACACATCAGCGATGGGTTGACTTTCGATGTCGGGTAACTCAATTTTTTGGCCACATTCCTCACAGAAGAGAAACTGTTTGCCTTCACGCAGACGTTTGACCACCGTACCACGTGCCTGCAGGTGTTTGTCAGAACAGAGCACAGGTGGGAAACGGGTAATCTGAACATCCCGTTGATAAAGAAATTCTTCAAAGAGGCCCTGAAATTTGCTACGACCAAATTCGGGCATGGTGAGGCTATAGTAGAGCACCAGTTCAATTTCGCCCTCCACATCCTCAATCAGCCGGAAGCCACAAATATTACCTTCGCCCATCTCGTATTGAGCCTGACGCTGCCACTGATTCACGCGGGTGAAAGTACGAGTAAATCCCAACAGCACTACCAAGGCCGAGTAGATATTCTCCACCCGCCCTCGAACAGTATAGGAGATGTCGTCAACCGCTTCAACATCATCCTGCAGAGGGCGCTTTTGCTTGATCAGGCTAGGAAAGATGAGCAAGGTATCACGGCCTAAGGTCTCCCGAAAACAGATATTGTACTCCAAAAATCGGGTCACCGCCGCATCCAGCATAATTTGCTGCTCTTCTATTTCCAGGTTATTCAGTTCGGTCAGAGGGTAGCGCCCTTGCAATAAATTAGTTTCATCGAGTGCCCCCAACTCCTGCGGATGTTTGTCCGCCTGCAAGACAATAGATGAAGCCAAACTCACCAACAACTCTGGCGTAAGCAGGATGTGCTCCTCACCGGAGGAACTGTGTAAGATGGTCACGTATCCATGAGTCTGCAAGTGGCCCACAGCGGTCATCATCTCAGCGTCACTGAATTCCCATTCAGCATCACTCGCTTCAAGCTGATGACGTAATTCAGCAGGACCAACCAACACGCCTTTACGATCAGATTTCTCTTTTAGATCGAGGACATACTCCTTCACTCGTTTGAAGGTACGGGTGGTTACTGTCGCGGTCATCTGACCCCAAGGGATTTGATCTTTAAGGTTTTCTAACAATTCATCCAGACCGTGGCCCTCCTTGGCACTGGTGCCGATGTAGCCGCCGCTGATGCCATATTTTTGGCAAAATTGGGCGAGTTCCTCTTGCGACAGGACGGATGTCCCTCGGTCCAGACGGGCACCCACCAATACGGAGGGGGGCAGCTTCTTTTGCTGAGCCAACTGCTCCAACCAAAACTCGGCCCCTTTGAGGGGTTCCTGCCGATTGGTGGGGTCAAACAACACCAGTGAGGCATCCACATTGTCCAGAAACATCGCGTGGATGGACCGGTAGATATGCTGTCCGGCCAAATCCCACAATACGGCCTCGCACTCAGTGCCATCGGCGCGGGTGGTGCAGAGGTCGTCAACCACCCAGAACTGCTGACCGTGGGTAGAGGCATGCTCCTTGAACTCGCCGTGCGCCAGCCGCCAGCCCAGGCCAGTTTTGCCCACACCCGAATCGCCGACTAGAACAAGCTTGGCGGTGGTGTAACGAACGGAGTCGGTAGCAGTTTGGCTGAGGAGAAGATTTATATCTAAATCCCAAACGCGAACACTAGTATTATTCTCAGCCAGAGTCGCCAAAATCGGCTTATCCCGTTGAAAAGAGATGCTTTCCCAACCTCCTATTGAAGTATCCGATTCATAAAGAGTAGCAAGAGGAAGACCAGTATCTATTTCCCAGAATCTAACGGTTTCATCATCTGACTTTGAAACTAATAGCCGACCATCAGACGAAAAAGCGATTGAATGAACCACGTTTGTATGTGCTTCAAAAATATGCAGCTGTCTTGCATTGACCACATCCCAAATACGAATTGTTGAGTCACTAGACCCTGATGCGAGTAGATGTCCATCTGGTGACCACGCTACAGAATACACAATACCATTGTGTCCTTCCAACGTACTCCACAAATCCTTGTTTTCTACATCCAACAAAAATATTTCACCATTATCACCCCCTGATGCAAGCAAACGTCCATCTGGTGACCACGTCACACACCAGATTTCAATACCCATATACCGCATATACAACTGTTTTGTATTGGCTACATCCCACACACGGATTGCTGAGTCAAGAGACCCTGATGCGAGTAGATGTCCATCTGGTGACCACGCTACGCTGTTGACTTCATCGTTATTTTCCTTGATTACGAACAAGACTTCCCAGATTTTAGTATTCCAAATGCGGATTCTTGAATCCATAGCTCCTAATGCAAGCAGACGTCCATCCGGTGACCAGGCCACGCCGTCGTTTTTAGCTTTACCCTCCTCAAGTAAGGTTACACATTCCCCACGCTGCACATCCCAAATACGAATAGTTTGATCCTCTGACGGTGAGGCCAAGAAACGGCCATCCGGTGACCAAGCAATACGATTAATACGGTCTGTATGCCCACGTAGGATACGCCTTAGGGTTATCCCTGGTACAGGGCTTTCGCCCACACGCACCCCATCAGCAGGCTCGGGGTCGTAGTTGGGGAGGTCGGGAAGAGGATTATACTGAGGATTGGTCTGTTTTTGTTCAACCATAGTTCACACCTCACATTTCTCGAAAATTCTTATGCGAAAAATCTCAATAAATCCATCTTAACAAAATTTAGGGGTGATGTCCACTTTTTACTCTGCTCACCTCATATTTTTATCCCCTCTGCACCCACCCTCAGAAAACTGGAACTTTCCTTAAAAGTGCGTAGAATGGAGACAGGAGGTGACCTATGACAGAACGAGTGACGGAAACGACCAAAGAAATTCCGGTGCCCCTGGCCTTTCTCAAAACGCCAACGATTTCCCTCAATGCAGACAACCTAAGTGCGAGCATCACCTTCAAAGCCAATCGAGCGGTGCAAACCTCGCTGCGGGTGTGGGATGGGGAGCGGGGTTGGGAGACCCATTTTGCCGAAAGCGATGACCCCACTGCGGGGCTGTTGCTCACTGAGTTAAGCCCCAATCGCAAGTATGTGGTTCGGGTCTTTATCCAAGACAATGCCGGACAGGTTGTCCAAGCCCCAAAATCGTTGAGCCTCACAACACCTGAATAATTGTAAATGGTGAATAGTCAATTGTGAGTGGTGAACTTTTTGATGTCGCCATCATCGGCTATGGACCGGTGGGAGCGACGCTGGCGAATTTGTTGGGGATGTACGGCTGTCGTACGCTGGTGCTTGAGCGAGACAGCGAAATTTTCCCCGTGCCTCGCGCGGTCCACGCCGATGCCGAAGCCATTCGTGTTCTTCAGGCAGCGGGACTGATGCCCTTGATAGAGCATAGTTTGGGTACGTACAATAATCGAAAATATTTGAACGCCAAGGGTGAGGTTTTCTTCAAAACGAATGTGCGTGAGGCCCAACCCTATGGGCATCGGGAGGACATTTACTTTCACCAACCGCGCTTGGAGGCGGGGATACGGGCCGGGGTCGAGCGATTTGAGCAGGTTGAAGTTTGTGTGGGGCACGAGGTCGAGGCGATTGCGCAGGATGAAAATCGGGTCGCCGTGACAACAAAAACATCGGACGATAGCCAACACACCTTTCAAGCCCGCTATGCCGTGGGTTGCGATGGGGCCCGCAGCCTGATCCGCAAGCAGTTGGGGGTCAATCTGACCGATTTAGGCTTTGATCAACCGTGGCTGGTGGTCGATGTCTATCTCAAAGACGGCATCACTCCAGAGCAAGCGAACCTCCCCGATGGTCACCGACAATACTGTAATCCCCACCAACCGATCACCTTCGTTCCGGTCAGCGTCGGGCGGCATTATCGCTGGGAATTTATGATGACTGAGCGACACACGCCAAAGACGATGACGCAGCCAGAGACGGTTCGTGAGCTGGTTTCGCTGGTTGTCGATCCCGACCACGTTGAGATTGCTCGATCCGTGGTCTACACCTTCCACGCCTTGCTGGCCGAGCAGTGGCGTGTGGGGCGAGTTTTTTTAGCGGGCGACTCCGCGCATCAAATGCCGCCGTTCGCGGGACAGGGAATGTGTTCCGGTTTGCGTGATGCTCACAATTTGAGTTGGAAGTTAGCCCTTGTTTTGCAAGGCAAGGCAGACGAGGCTCTTCTCGATACATATCAAATCGAGCGGCTGCCTCACGTGGGTCGCATGACTCGGGGCACGATGTTGTTGGGTCGTCTCATTCAAACTCGTAGCCAGATTCGGGCTTTTTTTCGGGACATCCTATTCAAAACCATTCTTGGCATCCCCCAGATTTTTGGCAAGCTAGCCCACTTTACCCTCCGTTCGCCAGATTTGCAGGCCGGGATTATTGGTAGCACTATTCATAAGGCTAGGGGAACTTATATGATTCAGCCGTTAGTTCAAGGCCATAATGGTACAGTGACCCGACTTGATGACCTAATGGGTCCTAACTTTACAATCTTGGGGCGAAATCAAGCTAGGCCCCAGGCGCTTAAGCAAACTAATCAGCCTACAAATACAATCATTCCAGCCCATTACTTCAACGTAGTACCATCGAATTCTGCGCTCACAAACCCAACAAACTCCGACGATGTTGTCATCGATAGCGAAGGTAATCTAGCGGACTGGTTCTCTCAGAATCAAGCAGACTTCGTTATCATTCGGCCCGATCGATATATTTTTGGAGCTTATAAAGCAGGAGATTTCGACCAAGCGTTGATCGAATTGAAGCAAGCGCTGTCATTGAAGTAGAACGTTTTGACCAACCACTAATTACTAAACACCAAGCACTATCTCTCAAGGAGTAAGCCTAATGACTACAATCCGTATTAAACAACTGTCGCACGTTGCGCTCAAGGTACAAAACCTTGAGCAGCAGGTTCAATTTTATACTCAAATGGTGGGCCTTGAAGAAAGTGCCCGTGACGAAACAGGGCGGGTCTATCTCCGTTGCAATGCCGATCATCACAATGTCGTGCTGATTCCGGGAGAAACCAGCGAGATGGATCATTTTGCTCTGGAAGTGGCAGATGGTAAGGCAGGCCTGGATAACGCCGCCAAAGTATTAGACCAGGCAGGCATCCCCTACGAAGCTCAATCTTCTGGCGGATCAGGTCAAGGTCAAACCCTACGTCTACAAGACCCTAGCGGCTTTGTGGTCGAATTGATTGCGGGGCTGGAGCAGAAGCCTCGGTATTATGGGGCGCGGGCAGTTCAGCCGCGTCGTTTCCAACATATCACCCTCCGCACCCCCGATCTTGAAACGACAGCTGAGTTCTACACGCAAATTCTCGGATTCCGTGTGTCCGATTGGGTAGGCCAAGATATGGTCTGGGTCCGCTGCAATCCCGATCACCATGGGGTGGCAGTGTCACGCTATCCCCGTAAAATGATGCACCACTTTGCCTTTGAGGTAAAAGATATGTCCGAGTTAGTGCATCAGGCTGAGCATATGGCTCATCACGATTACACCCTGCTCTATGGCCCCGGTCGCCACGGTCCAGGCAACAATCTCTTCATCTACTTTTTCGATCCCGAAGAAAATATCATCGAATTCGCGGCTGATATGCAGCAAATCTGGGATGATGAGGCCCACGAGCCAAAAGTGTGGGATCCCAATGGGCGTTGGTCTAATCAATGGGGACCGCCAGCCCGACAGGAGTTCCGCCGGTAAAGACTCCCCCGCATATTACATATCATATTTGATAAGAGACAGAGTGACCCAATGTTCATCTGTCTCTTATTTTATTGTGATTAATTGACTAGCGATTGATAAAATTGTAACACAGGCTTCAGGCCTATTTGGTCACAACAGTTTTACTTTCAGCATAGTCATGGAGAGTCAAAAATGAGACACATTAGCATCAAGCGGAACATTATGACCATCCCTCGCTTGAGCCAATCCCCTATAGAGCCAATTATTTTTATCCTGACCAAACTTAATCAATATCGACGACTGATTATTATTGCCATCCTTATTGCCCCAGTCCTTGTTGTTTCTTGGCGGGTTTGGTTGCATTGGTGGTATCAAAATGATATTTATCAAGATGTCGCCAGCGTACCGGAACATGATGTGGCGATTGTGTTTGGGGCTGGTATTCGCAATGACCAGCCAAGTCGGGTTTTACGGGATCGGCTTGATACGGCCATCGAGCTTTATCAAACGGGTAAGGTTAAAAAGTTGTTAATGACGGGCGACAACCGCTTCGCCTATTACAATGAACCCGAGGTCATGCGGGTCTACGCGGTCAATCACGGTGTCCCTAACCAAGATATCGTCCTCGATTATGCAGGTCGTCGTACCTATGATAGCTGTTTCCGAGCCCGCGAGATCTTTGATGTTGATCGAGCCATTTTAGTGACACAACAGTTTCATCAAGCCCGTGCTCATTATCTATGTGATCAATTTGGGGTTGAGACAGTCGGGCTAGCCGCGAATAATCATTATTTCTTGAAGCGCACCCGTCTCGTCTGGAATGTTCGCGAACTTTTAGCAACAAGCTTGGCTTGGTGGGATGTAAACATTCGTCAGCCGACACCAGTACTTGGGGAAAAATTGTCTATTGATATTTAGACTCGAGTAGATTGATTGAAGTTAAAGAAATAAATCGGTAATGCAAACAGGATGAGTATCGACTACTCTACCCCCCTCAATCCCCTCTGCAAGGAGGGAAGTTTTGAGTTCTCTCCCTTACAGGGGGAGCTAGAGGGGGTAGAGCAATCGTTCCCAATATACTACCGAAATAAATTTTGAATATTCATAAATCGACTACTAAACAGTTAAACAGGCTTGAAGCCTGTTTCCTGTATTACCAATAGAATTTATTCTGTCTGCGTCTTCAATCACAAGGAGTCTACTCTATGTCCATCTCCATTCTCGACCGCTTCGCTCGTTTCAAGTTGTGCATCATTTTCTCTATCACCTTGGCTTTTAGCCTGCTGACTATACCCGTTCAGGCGCAATCAGATGTTGCCACCGCAGTCACTTTTTCTTGTGGCGACTCAGAGACAACCATTGCCGCGAAAGGCGGGGCCAACCGTACAGCAGGCAATCAAACAATTTACATTGGCTACCAACAGTTTGGCAATAATCAGAATCCTATTTTAGCCAGCTTCACCAACGGCATTCAGGATTGGTGTCGAACTGATTATGAAGTAACGCCAGATGATAGCGCTGGCTATGGTTTATTTTGGGATGGCACCGCGAGTGGTCTGTATGGGGTCTTTAGTGTGACCGGTACTCAAGGCGATAGTAGTCAAGATTTTCGCCGTTTTGCTACGGGTGGGTGGTTGAGTTCCTATACGGACGGGTCACCTGGCGGGGGAGGAGGGCCAAAAGCTTCGATTGTCGCTCGTATCAATCCCTCAAATGGTGATATCTCAACCGCTACCTTCATCACGGCCCGTCTTTCGAGCGGCAAAACAAACTCTCTTTCCATTACTGACCTATCCTTTCAAAATGATGTTCTCAAAGTCGAAGCAAACTCGTTCTATTCCCCACGAAATCCAGATAAAAGTGCGATGAGTTGCAGTGGGAGTTCCCCATTCGTCTATACCCTGTATCTCAGTGCTGATCTATCAACGGCTTTGGCTGCCTCAGCGGATCGCTGCGAGGGAAATAGTACAGTTGTTCCAGAAAGCTTAATGGTTACCCCATCGATTGGTTTTGTCGGGGATAATACATTTATCGCCTCGGTGGCCCCTACAACCGCCCAACGCCCCATCAGCTTTACTTGGGCAATCAATGGGGTTGTTGTTCGTGAGGTTGCCGTAGATAGTATAATAGACAGCTTCAGCCAAAACTGGCCTGCCCCTATCTTATCTCAAACCCTACAGGTAACGGCAACCAATCAGGCAAGAGAGATGTTGGGTCAAACTGTCCTAACAACAACGCCTCTCATCTTTGATGTGGTTGAAGCAGAGCGAGTATATTTACCCTTGCTATTCAAATCTTGTTGACATCAAAATATGTCCAATTGTGGACACAAAAATCCATTGAATTTGAATTACTATCTTGACGTTTTCATCTTCCGTGCTATAATACATTCAATAATTTCTGAAATTTTGGAATATATAATGAGTGAGCTAGAACGTATCAAAGAAAGATTTATCTTACATTGGGGTGAAATGGGTTCGCTGTGGGGAATTAACCGCACCATGGCCCAAGCCCACGCCCTACTCTACATCTCCCCTGAGCCGCTGTCAGCCAATGACATTATGAAAGAGCTGCAGATTAGCCGGGGGAATGTCAGTATGGCCCTGCGCGAATTAATTGCTTGGGGCATTGTCAGTCGTATTCACATCAAGGGTGAACGTCGAGAGTTTTACACCACTGAGAAAGATGTGTGGCAAATGTTTCGGATCATTGCTCGTGAAAGAAAGAAACGAGAGGTTGACCCAACTGTTAACGTGTTGCGGGATGCGGTCGAGGATTTGAATAATTTGCCCGATGAAGAGAGCCAATACGAACGAGAGCAAATCGAAAAATTGCTAGAGTTCTTCGAAACTGGCTCCGATATTTACAAAGAATTAGACAAGCAAACCCCCAACAGTATTTTGAAATTGTTGGGCAGAACACTCAAATTCAAAAATACATTAACAGGCTAACAACGTTGTAAACAACGTGAGTAAATGCCTTAGGAGAAAACAACGATGACGGTTAAGTCACAAACCAAAGGTACACCGGGCTTGCTTCTGCAAAATCGGCACTACTCTGGCACAGCCGCCACGCTTCTGTACAACTGGCCCATCTTTGTCGGGCTACTTCTCTTTGGGATGATTACCTTAACATCAACCGTATTTGTGACCACTCCCTGGTCCACCGTGTTGACTGTTTTGGGTGTTGGTAGTTTTGCAGTTATTGTTAGTATCTTGTTGAACACCTATTTTGTTTATGACTGGGGCAAAACGCACGAGTATGATCGATTGGCTGAGTTAGGGCAGGTTGATCAAGCCAATGTTGTCCTAGACATCACCTGTGGGAAATTACGAGGCACCCGAGGGTTTCTGCCTCACTTCCAAAAAGGTCACTATTTTCTGATTGATGTTTACAACGCAGAAAAAATGCCTGATCAGGCCTTAAGCCGAGCACGTGATATAGAGCCACCGTTGGATGCGGGTCGCCGTATCTATCAGCGTCCTGGTAAAGCGGAGAAGTTACCCGTCCCTCACCAATGGGCCGATGTCATCTTCTGTGATTACAGCTTACACGAAATTCAGGATAGGGCTGATCGTGAGGCCATCTTCGCTGAGTTTAGTCGCGTCCTCAAGTCTGATGGTCGCTTGGTCATCGCCGAGCATCGCCGGGATTGGCGCAACTTCCTGGCCTTTGGGCCAGGCATCCTCAGCTTCTTCCCGACAACTACCTGGGAAAATCACATCGACCAAGCGGGTCTCCAAGTCAAACATCGGGAAAGCTGGCGTGGATTGGTTGATTTGTGGGTTGTTGGAAAATAATAAGAGATTGGAGTTAACTAATCTCCAATCTCTATCAAATCTAATGCCGCCCAAACTCTCGGGCGAGTTGGCCGGGGGTGAGATGAAGCATCGTGGGTCGGCCATGTGGACAGGTGCGCGGAGCTGTGGTTTCTTCTAACTGACGGATCAACTCGCGCATCTCCTCTTGTGACAACACTTGCCCCCCCTTAATAGAAGCCCGTTTACAAACTGTAATCGCCACCTTTTCGTGCGTCTCCTTGGCCAAAGGAATGGCCCCATCGGCCATCTCAGCCAAAATATCCACCAAAGCCTGTACAGGTTCAGCGTGCCCTAGCATTTCCGGCACAGCTCGAATACGATAGGTATTTCCTCCAAAATGCTCCAGTTCAAAACCAACAGCAGTCAGCACCTCCAACTCAGCAGCAAGGGTGGCGGCGTGACCTGGGGCTAAATCCACAACCGCAGGCTCCAGTAGCTGTTGGCGGGCCACGGCTGCTTCAGCTTTTTGAGCCATCAGCTTTTCATACAAAATACGCTCGTGAGCAGCGTGCTGGTCAATCAGATAAAGGCCATCCGGCCCTTCGGTGATGATATACATCTGCTGTACCTGCCCCACCACTCGCATCATCGGAATGCCAGTTTCATCGAGGGGCACAGCGGAAGCTGGCGTTAATGCGGCATGATCATGCTCAATGTGCCCCAAGCCATCAAAGGCGGTTGGCGATGTCCGCTGGACCTCGAAGCCAAGCTGACTAAAGCCCAGGCCACGATGTTCATTTTGGGTTCGCCACGCAGCCGTATCACCGGCGTGCCCCCCAACGCCGCCAAAATTTGGGGCAGGAGCGGGGTTGCCATACGATGGTACCGGCGACGCAGCCACCACTGCCTCACGCACGGCTTTTTGCACCGCCCTAAAAGTGGAACGGGCATCCTGAAACTTGACCTCGGCTTTGGTCGGGTGAACGTTCACATCCACCATCGCCGGGTCCATCATAATGTTCAGCACCGAAATCGGATAGCGTTGTACCGGCAAAAAAGTGTGATAGGCCTGAATAACAGCCTGATTAAGGGCGCGATCCTGAATCCAGCGGCGGTTGACGAAGAAAATGATTTGATCGCGGGTACCACGATGGAGGGACGGGCTACCGACATAGCCCATTACACTCGGATTGGCCTCACCTAATACATCTTCCTCGCCAACTGCAATCATCTTGCGGGCCGTTTCAAGGCTAAAGACTGCGGCAAGGGCATCAAACAAATCGCCACTACCGTTGGTTTGAAAGGCGGTGCGGGTATCGGTTTGCAAGCTAAAACGAATGTGAGGATAAGCCAAGGCGTAGTGAGAGACAATACGATAAATATGACCACTTTCTGTGGCATCGGCCTTGAGGAATTTCAGGCGAGCGGGCACGTTGTAAAATAGGTTTTCGACGGTGATGATCGTACCCGCCGGGGCACCTGTGGCCCCAAAAGATGTTTGCTCGCTCCCCTCGATGCGAATACGACTGGCCGCTTCTTGCTCGATGGGACGAGAGACCAAGGTCAACTGTGATACAGCCGAAATTGAGGCCAAGGCTTCACCTCGGAAGCCCAGAGTTTTAACCTTGGTCAATTCCTCAACCGAGGTCAGCTTGCTGGTCGCGTGCCGGGCAAAGGCCAAGGGAATCTGCTCGGTCGGGATGCCGCAGCCGTCATCCATTACCCGGATCAGCCGTTTGCCCCCCTGCTGAATCTCAACCCGGATGGTGCTCGCCCCGGCATCAACCGCATTCTCTACCATCTCTTTAACCACCGAGGCTGGTCGCTCGACCACCTCACCTGCCGCAATTTTCGCCGCCACATCCGGCGGTAATACTCGAATCGTCACCTGTATGTTTCCTCACAAAATAGAACGAAATTTCTATAAGGATTGTACCATGAAGATGCCTGTTCTGGAAGGATGGAAGTGTGGAAGTGTGGAAGATTGATATTAGGTTAATTAACCAAAGTATATTTTATATTTGTCAGGATTCGATTTGGGGCATAATATCTGCACTTGTTTTGAATGGGCAATGGTAAAATATGCGAAGTAGAGATTGGACTAAAATAATGAAAATATTGATACTGAAACTAACCATTTGTTTATTGTTAATATCTACGCTTGCTTACTGCACTATTGCCGATGAGGAACAATTCACTCCACACAGTCAACCAACTCCACAGACAAGAACGCAAACATCAACACCTGAGCCAACATCGACAGATCGGCCTCGCCCTTTAGCCTTCATAGTAACACCGACACAAATACCTCCGCAAAATCCCATACCAGGATTCCCTTTAACGACAGGCAATACGTGGATTTATTCAAGCACGCATTATCACGTTGATACACGAACGGGCCAACGAATTACGGCAACTTACATCATTACCAAGCAAGTCATGTCCGTAAAAACTTACGACAAGGGTGATGAGCTATACTTCATTGCTCACCTACACGAGAATGCATTACTGGTAGAGGGTGTAACACCAGAACTTGCACCCCCAGACTTAAACAAGGATTTTCTGTATATCATCGACAAAAATTTGATTTATTTACAGCGTCAGAGTCGAGCTTTCAACGTCTTTAGATTCAGAACAACTCGTTATTTGCTTTATAAATTCCCATTATTAGATCACACTGAATGCTGGTATCCTGACCTTCATCCTGATCTTCAAGCCGAACTCTTTGGGGAAGAAAACTGTCCCAGTTGGGGGTATCGATACATTGAAGACTTACCAGAGCTTACTGTCCCTGTCGGTAAATTTGAGGGTTGTGCCAGCGTAATCCAAACAGGTCAGGGTGCAGAAATGAATGAATGGATATGTCCGGGGATAGGAGCGGTAGAGGAGGAAAGTTATGGCTTTGGGCAAAGGGGGCGTGATTCATACACACCGGAAGCTGGCTATAAACGGGTTCTTATAACCTACACACTGCAAACGCCTTAAGCCAGATTGGTCCAGTCTAAAGTATAATCTTGACTAAAAATTCGTCACACTCAATCTCGATTACCGCAAAATTAGACCTTACAAGACTGGACCAATCTTTAAAATCAGGCGTTCAAAGTGCACTTTGAACGCCTGATTTTTTGAGCTAGTTCATATTTGTCAGAAACTGATTTAGGTCATACTATCACAAAAAATCAAAGAGAATTCACCTATGATCAAACTACACGATATCACGATTGCCCATCAAAAAATTAAGCCATTTATTCAAGAAACTCCGCTGGTGTACAGTGCCGCGCTGAGTGAACGAAGCGGGGCCGAGGTATGGTTGAAGTTGGAGTGTCGCCAGCCGACGGGGAGTTTCAAGGTGCGAGGGGCAGCCTACAAGATGATGAGCCTAGATGATGAGGCCAAGGCCAAAGGGATTGTCACGGCCAGCGCGGGCAACCACGGTCTGGGCACGGCCCATGCGGCCAAGGCCTTGGGGATGGACAACGTCATTATCTTTGTTCCAACAACGACCCCGACAGCAAAAGTGAACAAGCTGCGGCGTTATCCCGTTACCTTGAAACAGGCTGGCGAGAATTACGATGCCGCGCATCACACAGCCGAGGAATTTGTCAAAGAGACCGGGGCGACCTACCTCCCCGCCTACGATGATCCCTACATCATTACTGGGGCGGGCACTTGTGGCTTGGAGATTATGCAGACTTTACCAGAGACCGATGCGATTATTGTACCAACCGGCGGCGGCGGCTTGTTATCGGGCACAGCCGTAGCCACAAAGAAGATCAATCCCGTGTGTCGAGTCATCGGGGTCCAGCCAGAAGCCTCGCCCTCGGCAAAGCTTTCGTTTGAGCAAAATTTCCCCATCGACCCGTATGACCACGAACCAACCATCGCCGATGGCTTGGCCGGTGGTTTTGGGGCGCATCCGCTCTATGTAGCCCGAATGCTGGTGGATGAAATTCGGTTATTCAGCGAGCACCAATTACGAGAGACCGTCTACACCTTGGTCGATCAGGAGCAATTGGTCGTTGAAGCATCTGGGGCCATCGCCATCGCCCCGCTTCTGGTCGAAGATCATGATTTCAAAGGGCAAACGGTGGTCTGTATTTTGAGTGGGGCGAATATTGATAGTGGTTTATTGGGCGAGATTTTGCGAGAGTTTGGGTAATAGTATGGAAGGTTGGAAGGCGGGAAGAGTGGAAGGGTGATAGAATCAATCGTTGGGCTTTTCTATCCATCCTTGGCCTAAGAGGTAATAATTTTTCATTCACAATTCACCATTCGTAATTCACCATTTACAATTCCCCCCCTTTCCCCCCATCCTCGATAGTGGTATAATCCCGTCTTGATTAAATTTAGGCACATAGTATGAGTGATAACACCCCAAAAATAGCAAGCTTACAACCTATTGTCCATGATGATAATCGTCGGATTAGTATGCAGATGACGGTCAGCAATTTGCCAACCTCCTTCTCGAATATCATGCTCATGCCCGATTTGATGACAGAGGGTTCTGGCCCACCCCCAAAACCAGATAAAGATGCGCCCAGCCCCTATCCTAACATCGAATTGAGCATTCTCAACAGCCAACGTCAACAGATCGCTTCGCTCTACATCGTTGAGCATAAAGAGCCAGAGACAGGGCTCACCCTACATCTCACCACGCCTGACCCGGCAGAGCAGTATACCGCCCGAGCCGAAATGACCTATGATGAAAAAATCATCGATGTGGTTGAGGTCGTCTTTAGGTTGCACGAGTAACAAGCGATGGAAAATTCTTTATTTACATTTAACTGGCTCAATCTGCTGCTTATTCCCGGTTTGCTCATCGGATACACCATCCACGAGTTGGGGCACATCTTTATGGCCCATTTTTTAGGGGATCAATCACAAGTCGAGCATGAGAAAATCACGCTTAACCCACTGCCCCACATCTCGTGGCTTGGCTCCTTCACCTTCATTCTTTTTGGGTTAGGCTGGCCCAAGATTATGCAGGTCAATCCCAACAATCTTAAAAATCGGCACTGGGATATGTTCCTGATCTCGATTGCAGGCCCTTTGGCCAGTTTTGCCCTATGCCTAACCAGTGCGGCCATTACGGGAATTGTGATTTTGACTCTGACAATCGGCAGTGATGCCAATTTTAATGAGGTTGTTGGATTAATTTTCCCGATTAACCCAGAGAACTTCCCAGAGGCATTTAATATACAAGCCCTCGGCATCGCCTTCACCAGTTATTTGGTTCAAGCCAATCTACTGCTAACCATTATGAGTTTGCTGCCGCTGCCAGCCCAAGATGGTTTTATCGCCCTACTCAGCCTCATTGCCCTGTTTCGCGAACGCAGCAACGAAGCCTCGGAGCAACCAGTCGATGATGCGCCTCGTCTCGCACCACACCAACCCATGTTTCCCTTGCAGCCTCGGCAAAAACAGACGGCCATCATCCACTTTAATATTGGTACTGAATATCACGCCGAAGAAAAATTTGATGATGCAGTGGCCCGCTATCGCCAAGCCATCGCCAACGACCAAAATTTTGGCGCGGCCTACATCAACATGGGCTTGGCGTATCTGGGACAGAATGAGTCCACAAAAGCCCTCCACGCCTTTCGTGGGGCCCTGCAATATGCGGATGATGAGATGTCCCGAGTGGAAGCGATACGTCAAGTTGCTCATCTTGAAGCCGAGTTTGCCGAACAAGAAGCCAAACTTGATGACAACTATGGTGATAACCGAGTCATTCCTGAAACTAAGTTACAACCTGATTGGCGTAGCTTCATCCTGAGCAGCAGCGGCCTATTGCTTGGTGGGGTGCTTATTTACAGCTATCTCATCACCCAGTTGATTGAAATGCTGCAAAGTGCGGGATAATAAGGTCGCACAGTGACAAGGTCACAAAGTATCGTAGAAGAGAAGGCTACAAAAGCTATTCAGACGAACGCGAAGCTTTTGTACTCACCATTTTCAAAGCTAATCTGGGCCATTCTCATCCTGCTGATGCTGGGATATGTGGCCTTTTTTAGTGTCCAGCTCATCCTACACTACTACTCGTTTGGTTCGCGCTCACTCGATTTGGGCAATATGAATCAAGCGATTTGGAATACCTCACAAGGGCGATGGTTTCACCAAACCAATCAGCCTGGTGCCTTCAACCGCCTCAGCCTGCACGTCGAGCCGATATTCATCCCCATCTCCCTGCTCTACTACATCTATAGCGGCCCCGAAATCTTATTTATTTTCCAAAGTATCATCGTCGCTTTGGGAGCAATCCCTGTCTTCTTACTCGCCCGCCTCAGGCTCAAAAGCGAGTTACTAGGCCTCGTCTTTGCGGTAATTTATCTCACTTTTCCGGCCATCCAAGGGGCCACCCTACTTGATTTTCACGGGGTCACCTTGGCCCCAACATTTTTACTGGCGGCCTTCTATGCGTTGGAAATTCGGCGAACGGGTTGGTTTGCCTTATTTGCCGTCTTGGCGGTGTCGTGCAAAGAGGATATGACCTTGTTGGTGTTGATGATAGGGGTATACGCCTTCATCATCAACCGCCAGTATCGTCTCGGGGCGATTACCGTCGCACTTTGTTTTCTGTGGGCCTATTTGGCTGTCTTTGTTATCCCGCCCACCTTTGCCAGCACCGAGAATATCCACTGGGACCGCTACGGTCACTTGGGTGAAAGCCCAATCGATATCGTGCTCAATATGGTCCGTCGCCCCGACCTCTTCATCAGCCACTTACAGGCTGTTGATGCTATTGGCTATTTTCGCCAACTTCTTAGCCCCACATTGTTTGCCGCTCTGCTCAATCCGATCACTCTGTTTTTGGCTTTGCCATCATTTGGCATCAATCTGTTAAGCAGCTTCCCGCCGATGCAGCGAGTCAACAGCCTGATTTATGCCGCGCCAACGGTACCAGCCGTTATGATCAGTAGCATTTATGGGATCGCGAATTTGAAGGCATTCCTGATCTATCTGTGGGCACGATTTCGCCAACAAGAGAGGATTTCACCAACCCTACAACTTGGTCTCAACGGCGTCTTTAGTGTAATCCTTATCATCGCTGCCCTCTTTTATCATCTCGATTATGGTTATCTGCCGGGGGGTGGGCAATTCCGAGGCTGGGAAGAGGTCACTGACCACCATCGTCGTGCCCAGCGCATCTTCGATCAAATTCCACCCGACGCTGCTCTTTCGGCCCACGACCGCCTCAATCCTCACGTCAGCCAGCGGGAAACGTTGTACATTTTTAACCGCATCGAAGATGCTGACCACATCGTACTGGACATCACCGAGGACTCCTGGCCGCTGCATCCAGTCGAGCTTCGCTTTCAGGTCGATCAATTTTTGGAGGGCGATTTTGGCATCGTCGATGCTTATGATGGCTACTTGCTCTTGGCCAAGGATCAGCCTGATTTACCCCGCAAGTTACCGGATGAATTTTACGATTTCGCCCGGGTGAGCAATCCAGAAACGTTCACCCCAGCTTACCCAACGAACATTGTTTTTGGTAACAAATTGAAGTTACTTGGTTATGATTTGGTCTTGGGGGCGCACGAGGCTAATCTACCCGTAGCGGTGCTATACTGGCAGGCTTTGGCTCCGTTGGAAGAAAATTATCGGCTGTGGCCCTTTTTCATCAACCGCAACGGCCAACTTATCGAGGATACTAGCGAGCGCCCGTTAGTCAGCACCTTGTGGTATCCAACCACGGCATGGTCCCCCGATGAGATTATCATCACCCAGACCTTACCTCGAGACTTGGGCGAAGAGTTCACCTTGGCTGTGGGGGTGACCACGGATAGGTGGGCCGACCCCGCCCAGCGACTGCCGATTACAACTGCTGATGAGGGCCTTTATCGCTTCGAGCAAAATACCTGGGTCCGCTTAAATACATTTGAACGCGCTGGGCGGCGGGTCTTCCAGACGGTGACTCAACAACCTGCCCCCCTCACGCCCTACGAAGCTCGATTTGGTGATGCGATCGATTTGAACGGGGTGGCGGTACCTAGCGAGGCGGTGACACCCGGCGAGTCGGTGGCACTCAATTTATCGTGGCAAACTCAAGCTCCGATCCCGCTGGATTTAACCACCTTCGCTCATCTGCGGGATGCGCAAGGCAACACCGTGGCTCAGTTGGACTGGACCCCGCAGGATGGACTAGGCTTTCTCCCGACCAGCGCCTGGCAACCGGATCGGGCCGTCATCGATAACCAACAGTTACCCCTGCCTGAAACCATTCCTTCCGGCACGTATCAGCTTGTTGTCGGGTGGTATTACGCGGTGACTGGGGACCGGGTGCCGCTAACCAGTGGCGAGGGTGATGTGGCCTTTGTGGGCGAGGTTACAGTTCGCTAAAGATGTAGATTCCCCAGCTTAACCCCGCAAAAAGCAAAAACACAACAAAAAGTACAATGATATTGAACCGCAGTTGCACCCCTTTGGTTGTGTCGGTATTGTGGGCATTGAGCCGCAGGGTCACAATCAAGCTAATCAAGGTCACAATTGCCCCAAAGGCCATCAAACTTGAAAAAAATTGAGCTTCCATAAATCGCTCCATTTCAAAAAAGTAAAGGGTCTGGGTAACTATTTATCAGGAAGCTGACCGTTATTTTTTAACGTCTCAATAAACGATCATACAAAACAAATCTCTACTAGTGGTGGATCAATCATTTTCGATAATATCAGAAATTTTATTCTGAATCTCACTTAACAAATCAATGGTCTGACTAATCATAGCTAGTCGTGCATCAAGCGAGACTGGGTAATTCTGCTTCTCAATTTGCTCCAACAGAGCCTGATAAAAAAGTCTACTTTTTGATGAAAGCACATCATTTTGAGTGGATAAATATTGCAAAACATAGTGAGGGGTTGTGTTCTGTTCTCCAGTCACGATTACTAATGACCGCAGGGCAAACAAGCAGAGCTTTTGCGCATCAAAAATAACTTTATTTGCACTGACTTTTTCAATTGTTCTTGAGCAGTAAAATGCGCGTAAATTGACGAGCCGTTGGCTGAGGAAAAGTAGCACTTGAGACGCTAATTCTTGGGCTAGGGGTGGGGGCAAAGTCGACAGGAGGTCTTGACCATAAATTAAACGGGACTCTGCTAATAGACGCATCCTAAAAAAAAGGTCTGGTGGCGGAAAATCGGCAGGTTTAAGAAGATGAACACTTAATATCCATAACTGACTATTGAGATCCCTCAGTTCATTTAATAAATCAATGACCTCGGCATCTGCATCATCTGTAATAATAACCAAATCTATATCAGAATATCCCAATATAAAATTGCCAGTTACGACACTTCCCATGACATAAACCGCACGGACATAGGGTAATTTAGCGGATTGAAAGAACCGCGTAACATAGTCAAGGGCGCGTTCATGGTGATCTTCACCATACAATTGAGACTCATCAATCATCATTACACCAGGACAGGCTCGTCTAAAAGTGAGATAAAATTGTGAACCTTTTGATTGGGTTCGCCAATAGATGGAACCTGCTCAATAAGAAGATTGAACCCCTTGAGAAACGGCTGCACACACTCACGGATTTGAGTTTCTATCATCGGATCAAATTCTTGATCTAAAATGTATCTAATCACAATTTGATTCTGACTTTGCTGTATCACCTGATATTGAGCTAAAGATAAACGATTTAGCAACTTGAGAAAAACATATGGGTGGAGCAGTGTACCATCAGGTTTGATCAAGAATTGGTTACTCCGCCCCTCAAGCTCCAATAAAAGTGGCCATTGATTGCCGCAAGAACAAGAATTGGGAGCCAATCGACCATAATCGCCGACAACATATCGAATGAGCGGCATGCTAAAATTACGGAGGCTGGTAAGCGCGATCTGACCTCGTTCACCCGCTGGCAACGGTTCCCCATTCGCATCGACAATCTCTAGGATCATCCATTCATTAATGTGATACCCAGTATTTTCAGGGCAGGTTGCAGCAATTTGACCAAATTCTTTTGAGGCATAAAAATCCACCACAGGCACTTGAAAAAAGTTCCTCAATTTATCTCTGATAGATTTACGTAAAGTATTCCCCCCACTCAAGAGTAACCTGGGTTTAATAGGATAGATTTGCTCAGGGTCCATTTGATGAGACAACTGGTACAAGCTGTAGAGATGCTCTGGCAGGCCAGTAATCAAAATGGGCTGTTGCTGCCTGATAAATTCTAGTGGGTCAGAGGCGCTGCTCCAATGCTCACCATTAATATTTAGTTTAAAGAGCGTTGAAAAATTAAAGAATGGTTGACGATACGTGAATGATTGACTCATCGGAAAGCTGGTTACCAAAATCAACCCTGTGTCATTATTAGAAAAATGGCTCACTTCAACGCCATAGGATCGAATAAAAAGTGATAAAACAATATCACCTTCCAGTTTTTGCTGATAGTTAGATATTATTTTTACCGGCTCACCCGTTGAACCTGATGTTTGTTGCAGAAAACTATGTTGAATTTCAATTGTATCTGAACATAGATCATAAAAATTCTGTCGAACCGTTTGTCGAGACAAAAGTGGAATCTGCTTTAAATCGTTGAGCGTTCTGATCATCTGTGGACGTAACCCATGCTGATCAAACATCTCGGTGTAATAGGGGCAGGTTTGATATGCGTGCGAAACCATCGCGGTTAAGGCTTCGGTTTGATATGTTTCAAATACCTGTCGACTTAAGCGCCGCTGATAGATTTCGTCATATTGAGCATGCAATTTCTTAAGCTGCGGATACACACGCTCATAGGGTAATTTTAATTCAGTTATATCAGGGTGACGTTTCATCGCTAATGGTTTGACCTATCAATCGTGATAATTATACAGCTTTATTCCCTAAAATGAATTCACCGACAGATGTTTCAAGATAGTAATTGGTACTGATTGCTTCGGCAAACAAATCAGAATTACCACCACCCACGGCGCAAGGAGCCAACCCCATAGCTGTAGCAACTAAATACATGGTTTGATAAAGCGCCCCGACCTCCTTCAAAATTAAGGCATAGGCGACTGATTGATACTTCCAGCTAACACGTTGAAAACGAGCAGAAATCAAAATCAGAATAGGGGGCCAACGAGACAAACCAGCAGCTCGCTGGGCGGCATCAAATAGGCGATCAGTCAGGTTGTTATGATCAGAAATAGGGCAAAGTTTATGACTAAAAGGGGCATAATAATATAAACCGGCTGACACACCATCACAATTATTAATGAGGGGATAAAGCTCTAAGCTGTGTCGAGCCCCTCCTGACGGATAGGGCCGCCAACTGTGTTCATCCTGTCCCTTGGTCTCTACCCCCTTTGTCCGGGCCACTCGAAACAGAAACTCGCCAAGTTGCTCAATGGTAACCGCTGTTTCGGCATACGCTCGAATAGATTGCCGCCTCTCTAAAATAGCAGTGAATGATTGATCGTTGATTTCAAGTTGATCAAGATCAGGTTGACAAAGATCAATCAGATTAGATGTTGGTTCAGGCTTGATGGCTGGTAGTGGTTTGAACTTATCACTCAAAACAAGTGTAGCCCCATAGGAATAGGCATGTCGTCCAGCTCGACTGCGCGTGTGAAATAGTAAATCATGAAACTCCCAGTGAGCTAAAGCTTGCTGTTGATCATCGAGCTCAGCCCCATTTGTTTCCGCCAATGAAATTGCCTTGATATCAACCAACATCCCCAAAAAGAGGCTGGTGACATCTTCAGTCAGAGCTGGAAACGCCTTGATTAGATCAAAACCAGTAAAGGGCTTAACCGCTTTAGCAACAATTGCGGCCCCCATCCAATGATTAAGAGTAAGATGAGCCGGGGCTAAGGGTGACTCAAGCATTAAATTGCCATCGACTTGATGCATGTAAGCAAATCGAGACAAAATATGAGGGGTATCCAGAGAGATTTTTGAGCCACTCGGCTGGGTGTTTGGATCATTTGGCACAAACGTCGCAAATATCACATCATCCATAAACAGTGAATAATTGATCAGCCCGAGTTTGATAAATTGTTGGAGGTATGTATGAAATTGCCCGACATCAGACTCACCTGTCGCTTGATGAATAGTCTCGGTTAAAGCAAGTTCGGTCGCTCCCTCGTTACACAACAGCCGAAACGCGGCTAACAAACCAGGCCCAAGATTGTCCAGGGACAAAATATGATCTGGCAGGTGCAACTCAGGTGCCTCACCTAGGCGTTCCAAAAGTGATACCTTTTCTGAAAATTGAAGTCTGAAAGAAGGCGCTATCAAACCATTAAGCCTTTATTTAGATAAAAATATGTTGTGGGTTAAGTTGTTCTTCACTCAATTGCGCTTCTAGCCAGCCTAATTTAACAGGAACATCATACAGCCGACCCGGACCAAACCGTGGCCAAAAATGACGCAGCCCAGGAACGATCACTTTAACAACTGTTAATCCAATATCGGGCCGTGTCTGATTTAAGACTAGTGTTTCTAATCCTTGTTGTCGGGCAAGCTCAACACATCGTTCCACATCAACTCGCAAATCGTCACCTGGCCTCAGCTCATAATCCGCTTGCACTTTTGCCCTTGTCTGGTCAGCAGGTAGCAGGTAAGAATGTTGAGCCACCGTCGCCGTTCGCCACCAGGTTTTCACCTCTTTATTAGCAACTTGGTAGTCCTTGGGGTCGTTAGCACCAATTAGTACATAGGGTAACGATTGGTTCATTTCGGTCACTGCCCGCAGAATCCCAATCTTGGGGTTGAAATGAGCGCCAAAGCCAAAAATTATCTCTTCTGTAGGGGCGTTGACCCGTCTGGATACAGCGGCAAAGATAGGGATATTTAGATCATTGGTTAAATCCAAAACCCACAACTCACGATCTATCGATTGATAATAAGCTGCCATTTTTTCAAGATATGGTTCATCAAAGCTAAAAATATCCACGGCTGGTTGCTGAAGTTGGTTATACCACCATAGGCTAACACCATCTCGCTCAACCAACTCCATAAACCCTTGTAGAATAGCCTCTTCGAGACAGCCCCCACTTGCACTACCATTTGAATCTGCCAAACAAAAACGTTCCTGCTCTAGCGCCGGATAGTGATAATAGCCATAACTTGTCGGGACATATTTAACCATATCGTGGGTGAGCGACCAAACGGGTGACCAGTCAATCTCAGTCGTTTCATCAAATGGTTCGGGGACAGTCAGGTATCTTGAGTCAGTCGCATTGAGTTGATCACGTTTAGTATATTGCGTTTGGCTAAAATTCAAACAAGCATAAGGATGGATGGCCGATGCGCCTAACATCTGATAGCTGGCTTTCTGGCGAATTTCATCTCCATGAAATAGACCTGAGTAGCGTTCTAAAGCTTCAGCTAAGGCGCTGGCCTTAGCCTGACTATCCGTTGCGCCTTTTCCCATCGCCCTAGCTTTCAAACTATTACTTACGATTTTCCAGTTATGTGGGTTAAGGCCAAAGTTGTGATTAGCTCTGTAAACATGAACCAAATCAGTCCCCTCTTGAGAACCATCGGTCACTTGCAAACGTTCTAAATCAGTGACTATCCCAGTAACAGGGCTAACCAGGTGAGCGTATCGATCAACCATCTGATCCGATGGAAAGACACGATAACCGCCGCTACTCAGATAAGTTTCCTTTCGGCTAACTAATTTTAGGGGTGTAAACGAACGTTGTTTCTCATCATTATGGGGGGCACAAACAAGGCATTGCGGGCGTTGCGGTAGGGGGTGTAGTTGAGTCTGTAGCGTGTGGAGGTCGAACGTGAGAAGTGCATTAGCTAGGGGCTGATGAGTCGCACCAGTCAGCCAGCGGCTAATTTCGGTTGCAGCAAGTTTGAGTCCTAATGATAGGGTCGTCGGCAATGTTACCTGGGGAGATAGTGGTTGTGCTGATAACAAATTTTGCCCTTGTATAAAGGTCTCAATTTCTCGGTTGGCTCGCAACCGATGAGCGAGACAGGACCAGCAGCCAGTTTCGGTCGGTTGAAACATTGGTCCCACCCATAAAATCGTCCCCACCGGCTTGACTAACAACCAAGGCCGCTCAGTGACCAGCGCTTGCCGATTGAATTCGGCCAGTTCTGCCTGCAAATAATCATCGACAAGAACAACGGTAAGATTTCCATCAGAGGCAAGCGGTATCCCTAGCAAATCTAACTCGCATTCCAAAGAAGACGCCGGCACAGCACCCAATGACAAAACGGATACTGTTGTGTGTTCGAAGTTAACACCCTCTGCAGGTTGCCAAAATGTCACTTGCGGAGAGGGAGGCATTTCATTAACTACAGCAAGATAACCTCGCTCTTTTAACCGAAAGATAATGTAGTAGATATCGGCTATTGAGAGATGATCTTGCAACAGCGTGCATATCTCCTGCACATCTTGCTGTCCATTGAGCAAGGGTAAAAGGTGAGAATAGATTGGCCCGTGTAGGGTAAATTGTTCCCGTTCGGAAAGTAAAAAGGTAAAGTAAGGGGGTAAGGTTTCGAGATGAAGGTGAGGCTTGAATCTAAAGCTGGGATTGCTGGTCATAACCTGCCAAAAGTTTGCCAGTTCTACAGGCTTGTCACCGTTTTCATCAATTAGAACGTTAAGCCCAGCCAATTGCATAAATGTGTAATAAATCTCCGACGTTGAAGCGTATGACCGAAGCTGGTCAACCATGTCTGAAACTGAATATTTTTCATTGAGTAGCGAGATTAGATGTTGGTAAATTGCCCCACTTAAAGTGGACGTGCTTCGCTCATAGACAAGCGTGATTTCGTTGGGTGTGCGGTTTAATATTTCGACCCCAGGCTGAATGGAGAAAATTTGGGTTTCAAGGGAATAATTCATGAGCCTGTTCAGAGATTAAGTTGAACAAACACACATATCGCCGTAAGGATTATCGGCTTCCACCAATTGGTCAAGTTGGTCTTCCAATTTTTTTCGCGCTTGAGATGGTGCTTTTTTGGGCTTAATAGAATGCAGTTCTGACAAGGTATTATGATCAAAAAGTCTGGAAGCCACTGTCATTATCGCTAATCGAACCTCATCAGAGATATCGGAAACCAGATACGCCTGAAATGCCACAAGTATGCGTTTTTTGATTTCCTCCGAAGCTGACTGAAATTCCCCAAGGGCCTGTATCACATTATAGTGGACCTCATAACTAACATCATGGTTGTAAAATAACGTTAAAAGCGGGTCAATGAATTTAGGGTCTTGTAGTGCCCCCATAGCTCTAGCAACTTGAATGCGAATGAGGTCACTCTTTTGATCTGTTAAAGCTTCAATCAAACCATCAATATTCTTGTTTTCTTCTAACTTTTGCACATCTGGAGCTGCATTCTCTTCAGTTGTCACAAGTCTACTCCTTTTCTATAGGTGTAAAATTCATTAATCACCTTTTATATCAATCAGATGTTGGCGAGTCTCTTCATCATCGGGAGCCAGAGCTAGGTAGGCCTCATACCACCCAATAGCTTTGTCGTATTGCCCGAAGGTTTCATATAGCTCGGCAATAAAAAACTTCAAAGCCGGGTTATTCGAAATAATATCATCCACGCGACGGTATATTATTAACGCTTCTTGCGAACGATCATCTTCGATTAGCTGACGGGCCAGCGGAATATAGGCATTAGGCAGAGTCTCATTTATTTCTAGACAATGATAAAATGTATCAATTGCCGCCTTTGTTTGCTTGATAGACGCTTGAAAAAGACCTAGCTTTAAATGAGCTTGGTAGTTCTTGGGGTCCAGTTGCACTGCTCGCTCATAAATAGCTGGCAACTCATCATATTGTTCAGTCTTTTCTAAGACATCGCCGAGTCCCAGATAAGCCTCAGCATAACTAGGATTCAACTCTATGGCCTTACGATATATTTCTTCCGCTTCAGTATACCGCTCACGTTGAGTCAAAAAATTACCATAATGAAAATAAGAAACGGGTTGAAGAATAATATCGTAGATGTCTAATGCTTGACGATATATTTCTTCCGCTTCATCAAGGCGGTCAAATTTACTGAGTAGACGACCTAAATGATGATAAGGATAAAGATAATTTGGTTTCAATGTCAAACAACGTCGATATAACGCCTCTGCTTCCTCCTCTCGGTTAGTCAACTCAAACAGGATAGCCAGGCTATTGTAGGGAGAGACGTAGCTTGGTTCAATACTTATCGCTTTCTGGTAGGAGTTCTCAGCGGGCAAATAGCGTTTTTGTATGGCGTAAAGATAGCCCAATTGATAATGCACAAGAGAGCGCAAATGAGGGTCAGTCAGCCCCTCATATTGTGTTAGCCGTTCGAAAATCGGGACACATTTGGTGCTCGAAAAATTAAGCATATTATCCTTCAGCGGCACGTCTTCAAATAGAGGGACCCATTCACTAAAGCTACTGTGTTCTCGCAAATCTTCTTGTGCTGCCAGAAAGGTATTAATCAAGTCTCCAACAAAGGATGATATCCGGAAAGTCTTAAGAAATAAGATTACAAACGATTCAAACCCCTTATTTTGACAAAGCATATGATAAAGCCATTCCAATTTTAGGAGTTGCCAATTTGGATCGTCAAAAAAAAGTTCTTCACCAAACCCTGATCGTTTTAATAGGTTGTCATAATAGGTTGTCAATTTTTCATGAATAGCAGAGAATTGACTTTGGTTCTGATCCAAACGATGTTGGAGCATCAAACTACGAACAATTTTGTGATATTGCCATCTTCCCGTATGTCCATGGGTAAATGAAAAATCACATAGCCAGCCAAAATACTCTTTTGCGTCACCCTCCGCTATCAAATGAGCAATGACGCGTTCATCGTAAAATCGAGGAAAAGCACACAATACAATCGCCTCTCGTTTGATTGATTCGTATTGTGGTATCCATTTTAAAAAATGCTCAATAATATTCTGGGTTGCAGATAATTCATCAATTTTAGCCGTTGTTTCAGTGGACAGTAGGGCTAACATTAATGGCAAATTTCTAGAGAGTGTTTGTATTGCCTCTATCGCGGTAGTATCAACAATTCCTCGATTGAGTAAAAAAGCTCGAACTTCTTCCGAGGAGAAAGGTATTAATTCTGTTTGACTAATAAGGCTGGCGTAGGGCTGCCAAGCAGAGCCTAACGGTTCTCGCCCGGCCATAACGATTGTAATATTGGCCCCAACATTTTCCAGTAAATGGTTCATAAAATTTTGATTAAGCCACTGATTGGCAAATTTTGCTAAAAACTCCCATGTATCAAACAGCAAGAGAACATGTTGTTGAGAAGTAATGCCAGCTAAATCCCGAATAAATGCCGCTGTTAATTCTTCTTCAGTATTAAGCAATAAAGATTGCTGCTCAGAATTATGAACATAATATTGTTTAACAAATTGCGAAAAATGAACATTGTTACGCAACATCAGTAATACACTAGTATCAAAATGCAGATTAATCGGTAACGTTTGTTTTTGTTGCAGTTCAATTTCTGCTAATTTAGCGACAGCTTGATCAAGTTTTTTCGTTTCCTGTTCAATTTGTATGTACGTTTCGGGTGGGGTGTTTGAACCTTGAAGCGCTTCTTGCTCTTTGAATCTTTGCAGACGACGCTGGTGTGTAGATATCATCTGCTTCAGATGATTTTGCTCTCTGCTTAACTCTTGGGTAGATTGTTCATCCGATAATTGATCAGAATTAGAAGGTGAGTAAACCCGACCTAAAATTTCACGAAGCACCTCAGCAAATTTCTGATTCGTATTAAGGTCAGCTAATAAGCTTTGAGTGTTTTCGTATGCTTGCGTAAAATTATCTAGACTGTAATTCAGTTGCTGGATATCTTGGGAAAATTTCGCCAGAATGTCAAACAATGATTTTTGGGTTTCATTGACTCGCGCAAAGATTACATCTTGTTCGCTGGCGATTGACTCGAAACGGTCGAGTAACGTTGTCTTACCAATACCACCTACCCCAAAAAAGTGAGCAACCAAATATTTTGGCTCATCACCAAGAAGGCTTTTAAAAAGTTCAATTTCCTGCTCACGACCCAAAAAATCCTGTGCCGTTTTTTGCTTTAGGAGTTTTTTCCAATAAGTTGTCATAACACTCTCTGAAATATTAATCTTGGGCAAAGAAACAATTTTAGGGGGAAGAAGCGGGAATATTATACTATAGTTCAAATCTATGCGAAAAACAACTAGAGGTGTCTTTGATTCTGGCTACAGCGGGGTATTACAATACAATTCCGCGTATCGTTTGAATAACGGCTTCACACGACGTATCTTTCAACAAATAGCCAAATGCACCGGCTCGAGTTGCATCACACACCCACTCGTCGTCATCATAGGTTGTCAGCACTAGCACTTTCACTGCGGTCCGAATCTGACGGGTTGCTTCAAAACCATTCATCCCCGACATATCTTTGCCAATGGCGAAGCGGCGACTGATTTGGATCAATGTGGGGGGCACGAAGATGAAACGTGCGGCTACCACTATCACGTGGCTGAGGGTGGCACCAACTCATTTATTGGCTGTTATCTAGGTGAAATCGGCTGTACTTTCAACGGCAGTGGTGAGGGGCAGACCTGTGATACCGTGGCGGGCGGTGGACCACCTGGCTTTGCTGCTGCCGCTGAGAAGCTGGTATTAGCGAACAAGCGTTGCGAGACGCGCTCGACAGGCCGCCACCCGATTTTGCTGGGGCAGCGACCACGCTTGGTATCAGCGAGCGAGAATTGCAAGAGACATTACGAGGGCGATAATGATATCAGGTTGAGGGGCGTGCTATCATGGCTGTCCGAGATTGGGCACCCACAAGGAATGCCCCTACCTGACTGTTATAAATGACTGCATAAGGGATTTGTCAGAGCTAATTTCATCTACGACCACGGCGTCTGGGGCACGTCCTGCAATTCCTCATCGACATAAATTGCATCGACCTTCTCATTGAAAAAGCAGAGGAGGTTCTTGATTTTGGGACATTCGGGGATGGGGTTAGGATAACCCCAAACGATATTTTCGAACTGCTGACCATTCACGCTCGCCGTCCAATAGCTGGCAATGCCCTTATAGGGGCAACGCGAGTGGTGATCAGTGGGCGTAAGTAGGTCCATTCGGACATCTTCGGGCGAGAGGTAGTAGCGAGTGGGTAAGCCTGTCTCAAATAACAGATAGGGGCGGTCCGTTTCAGCGACAACCTCACCACCCAGCACGATTTTCACGTGACGGGTGCTGGAAATGACATCAATCCGCTTGTAAGGGTCGCGGGGATGGACAAAGATTTCCTCGTCCTCCTCAAACCACGCCTCCATTTTATGCCAATAAAAGGCTTTGTAGCCCGTAATTGGAGTCGCGGCCTCAATCGGCTCAGGATAACTCCACACGGCATTCTCGGCCACTTGGTCGCCAACGCGAACCGTCCAATAGCTAGCGTCACCTTTGTAGGGGCAGTGAGTCGAGTGGTCTGTTGCCTCTAGAACGTCCAGGTTCACATCATCGGCGGGAAAGTAGTATACTGGCAGGTGACCCGTTTCGCGCACCAACATCACTCTCGTGCTGCTGGCAATTGTTTCACCACCAAATTTAACGCGCACCCAACGTGGGCTTGGCTCAAACTCCACCCGATGATCAGGAATATAAACCGCATCTGCTTCAGACATAAGGCTCGCTCCTTTTAGTTGCATGGATTATTTTGATGTGGAAACCATACACGATTACAAAAGGGACGTCAATTTTGTGGAAAGATGGGGGTGGAAGATTGGAAGGTTAAGATTAGGCAAACAGAATTGCTTTTTGATTCAACCAGAATTAAGATCACAAATTCATATAACGATAGGAGTTATCAATGACTGATAATCGAAGAGCGCAAGTTATCCAGAAAATCCAAGACAGTCAGGCCGAGCTGACTAAAATCTTGCAAAGCGTCGCCGATGATCCGCTATGGCAGCCTGCGGGTGAAGAATGGTCCTTTCGCGATGTAGCCGCCCATATGGCCACGGTGGATGAGGAGTGCTTTATGGACCGAGTCCAGCGGATTGCCTCTGGCGAAAACCCTCATTTCACCTACTATCTGAATACAGGCCGCGACTTCAGCACGCTAAGTCTGGAAGATGCGTTGCAAAACTGGGCCACCAATCGCCAACAGATTATTGATTTGGTGAATAGCTTATCAGACGAAACATTAGCCCTGACCGGGACCCATATCACTTTTGGCACCCTGACCATCCTCGATTTTCTCCTTGAGATGCATAAGCACGATTTGGAACACATCGAAGAGTTAAAGACTGTAATCGAGAATGAGTATCGAGCAAGCAAACCTTAAAATGGGAGAAGAACATTGATTATCGAATATAAGGGCATTACGCCTCAAATTGCCGAGGATGCATTTATTGCGCCAAATGCAACGATTATTGGAAATGTCATCATCAAGGAAAAAGCCAATGTTTGGTTTGGCGCGGTGCTGCGTGGGGATGAAGGGCAAATCGTGATTGGTCCACGGGCCAGCATTCAGGACAACAGTGTCCTCCACTGCAACCCTAAGCATCCAACCATCGTAGATGCTGACGTAATTGTGGGGCACGCCTGTGTGCTGGAAGGGTGCCACATCAAAGAGGGAGCCTTAATTGGGATGAATGCAACTGTGCTTAACGGCGCGGTGGTTGAGACCGGGGCTTTAGTCGGGGCAGGCAGCGTTGTCCGTGAAAACCAGACCATCTCGGCCCACACCTTGGCGGCTGGTGTTCCAGCCAAAATCAAAGGCGAAATGTCTGAGGATGCCCAACACCACGTCTCCACCGCCTCGGAGGCGTATCAGGAGTTGATGGGGCCGTATGTGGAAGCGGGGTTGTCGCAGGTGGCGAAATAAAAGTTGATCGAAATTGTAGAAGCCGTTATACAGTTTTATAAAACAGAAGATGGGGGTCGAAAGTCATCTCTCTGGCCTGCCTCTCTAAAGTATCTACCTCATTTTCGAGTTACACCAGATTCTGAGTTACCTGGAGTAAGACTTATTGGTGGCCCTCAAGAGATCAAGCCGGGTGATAAAGTAACAGTTCAAGCCCATTTGATTTACCCTCAGGTTCCTTATAATGAACTAATTGTTGGACAAAGTTTCTTTCTTTGTGAAGGTCCACAACCAATTGGTGAAGGTACAATTACCCGTCGATGGAGAGAGCAAATTGATAAACCTCAGTTTCGCCAAATTCAACCTGATAATTGGGGTCCTACTATTGATGAAGTTAGACTGTGGGCTTACGATGAAAACGCTTGGCTAACAGGTCAAGATGAAGACTTGATTTTTCTAGACCCGTATTATATTCCAATTCTCCTTGAGTTAATTTCAGATGAAGCCTGCCCCAAACAAGACCTAGCTTTAAGCTATTTGACTCATTGCACGGGACACCTAGTAGCCGAAGCAAAAGACAGAAGTGATAAAACTATCATTATGCTTGAAGGGATGGCAGAGGTTGTTCAGTCCTCAAATAACAAAGGCCTACAAGAATGGGCTGAATACCTCTTTCTAAGGATAGAAGAACTTTAGAAATCTCTACTCCATCTCCAACCAATTTTGCCCAACTTCGACATCCACCTTCAGGGGCACCTGCAACTGAAACGCCTGGGCCATGGTGTCGCGGGTCAACTGGACGGCCTGCTCAACTTCATCCTCAGGGGCTTCGAGAACAAGCTCATCGTGTACTTGCAGCAGAATTTTGGTCTGCAAGCTACTATGTTGCAGGGCTTGATGAACATCAATCATCGCCTGCTTCATAATATCTGCCGCCGTCCCTTGGATGGGCATATTGATCGCTTCCCGTTCAGCCGCGCCCCGTTGCGGACCTTTTAGGTCAGCGAGGTTTGAGAAATCCCGGCGACGACCTAGCAGGGTAGCTACATAACCCTGTTCCGCCGCCATCAATTTGGTGTTGTCGATGTAACTTTTAATCCCAGGATATTTCTCAAAGTAGGTGTCGATAAATTCGCGGGCCTCCTGATTGCTCATCCCTGTGCCACGCGCCAAACCAAATGCCGTTTGCCCATAAATCAGACCAAAGTTCACCGTCTTGGCGATACGTCGCTGATATTTATCAATCTCGGCCATTGGCACACCCAGTACCGCCGAGGCGGTGGAGGTGTGGATGTCCTCATCGTTGGCAAAGGCGGCCAACAAGCCGTCATCCTGCGCGATATGCGCGAGGATGCGTAGCTCGACCTGCGAGTAGTCCGCCGCGATCAAGCGATGCCCCTCTTCGGCCACAAAAGCTCGCCGAATCTGGCGACCTTGCTCGGTGCGGATGGGGATATTTTGCAGATTAGGATTGTTACTAGACAGTCGTCCGGTGGACACGCCAATTTGGTTGTAATTGGTGTGCACCCGGCTGGTGCGGGGATCAACTAACTCAGGTAGGGCATCGACATAGGTACTTTTCAGCTTGGCCAAGGTACGCTGCACAAGCATCAGATCGATGACCTCGTGCTGGCCTTGAAATCGTTCAAGCACCCCAGCCGCCGTCGAGAAGTGACCACTCTTCGTTTTCTTCAAGCCATCGGTTGGTAAGCCCAATTTACCAAACAACACATCAGACAGTTGTTGGGTGGAGTTGATGTTGAAGGTTGTACCCGCGCTCTCATAAATATCCTTTTCCAGCGCAGTCAGGCGGGTAGTGATTTCAGCCGACGTCTGACGCAGAAAATCAACATCAAGTCGGATACCTGCCATTTCCATATCCTTAAGCACATAGATCAGCGGCATCTCCAAGGTTTGAAAGATGTGTAATAATTCATCGTCATTAGCGTGCAGCGGCGGATCGACCTCATCAATCAAGCGCAAAGTCATATCGACATCAGCCGAGGCATAGGGCGTCGCCTTCTCTATCGGCACCTGATCCATCGTAATTTGGCTCTTGCCTGACCCAATCAACTCTTTGATTTCAGTCATCTGAATATCAAGCCTTTCACGGGTCAAATCCTTGAGGCCGTGGCGAGCACCCTGCGCATTATTCCCTAGCCAAGAGGCCACCATCGTGTCATAAATCGGCGGCAGGACTGGCATCCCGTGGCGTTCCAGAACCATCACATCAAACTTGGCATTGTGCATATATTTGGTGATATCTGCGCTCGCCAGAATGGGAGTTAGCTCGGCGGCCACGGTCTCCAGATCAAGTTGGGAGACAGTTACACTCGTCTCAGAGTCGGTAGGCTGGTCAAACATTGTGGCCTGCGTACCTGGCTTTGGTTCCGCTTTACCACCGTGCCGAAGCGGGATGTAGTAGCCCTCGCCTGTTGTATGGGTAATGGCAATGCCGACTAAATTAGTGGTCACTTCGTCAGTGCTATCGGTTTCAACATCAACCGATAGTTTAGAGGAGGCGTTCAATTTCGCGACAAGGTCGGCTAGCTTTTCGGCGGTATCGACCGTCACATAGATTCCATCAGGGGCAGTTGGTTCCTTGGGTTCAGGCACCTCAATTGTGGCAAAATCTTTAGGCAACTTATCGGCGGGGGCACCAGGAATTCGGTTAAAAATGGTATTGAACTCAAGTTCCACAAAGAGATTGGCCACTTCGGTTAAATCAAAGTCCTGGGTACGCCCAGCTTCAACATTCAACTCAACCTCGGGTACATCAGTGATAATCCGCCCCAAATCGCGGGATAAAAAGGCGTTGTCCCGATCCGTTTCCAGTTTGCTACGGGTGCCTTTGGCGATATTGTCCAAATTTTCGTAAATCGTCTCAAGTGTACCATACGTCTGGATCAATTTGGCCGCACCCTTTTCACCAATCCCTTTGACACCAGGAATATTGTCGCTGGTGTCGCCGACCAAGCCTTTCATATCAATTAACTGCTTGGGGGTCACACCATAACGCTCCTCCACCCGAACTTCGTCATACACTTCTCGATCTGCGAACTTTTTGCCTGAAATCAAGACCTTGATGTTGGGCGCAACCAACTGGAAGGCATCGCGGTCTCCCGTCACGATGATGGCCTCAATGCCCCGTGCCGCCGCTTGATTGGCCAGCGTGCCCAGCAAATCATCAGCCTCGTAATTCTCTTTGGTAAAGACTGGCATATTGAAGGCCTTGACCAGTTGCTCGATTCGCTCGATTTGTGTCCGCAAATCATCTGGCATCTTCTCGCGTGTCGCTTTGTACTCGCCATACATCTCGTGGCGGAAAGTGTCACCCCGGTCAAAGGTGACGATAAAATAATCAGGGTCGTACTCCTTCCATACCGCCAGGATCATGTTGGTGAAGCCATATACCGCGTGGGTTGGTTCGCCATCGGCAGTATTGAAATTGGCTGGCATCCCAAAATAAGCACGATAGGCTAAAGCGTGGCCGTCGATGAGCACAAGGGTTTGTTTTTTATCGGTCATGATTGGTCTACTTTCTCACTAAATTGTTTTGTCACACGTTCAATCCACGCCTGATCTTCAGACTCAAACGTCGGTTCAGGGGGTGGTTGGTTATAATCTAGCAAATATTCGTGGTATTCGACTAGCTCAAAACAGGCATCAATGGCCTGTTGCAGCACTAATGGAACATCTTCATCCGGCGGAAGCAACGGTACGGGCACGGTGGGTAATGTCTCACGTAGTTGGATGGGCCAAACGCCGGTGAATGGGTGTTTGGTAAAGCGACTGAGAAAGACGTAGTAGGGGGCGGGGGGAAGCTGACCACCTTGCAAGGGTAATCGCTCGCCGCCCCGTAACAAATCAAGTTCAAGCAGGTGGGTTTGCGTGGTCAACAAATCTTTCCGTTTGTTGAGATATTGCTGAAAGCCTTTGCCTCGCTTGTTCGCTGGTGACAAAATTTCGATCACCGTGACCAGACGTCGTTCGGCCACATCCCGAATATGGACTTGCAGAAGCGGCACTTCACTAGGCATTGGACTGATCAGTTCAACCGCTGGAGCCGTTATCGTTTGATACGGGACGACGGCTTCCTTAATTTCGGTGACAGACATATCGGGGTAAATGGCCTGCTTTGTCGCACTACCCGCAATACCTAACCCTGATTCATCTAGGGTGTGATACTTATGCAACAAGGCCACATATTTGGGCTTAAGTTTTGGCATTAATTGTTGGCTAATTTGATTTGCCAATCGTCCATGAAACTCTTGCCAGATCTCGCCTTCAAGATAGGGGTCCATCCCCGGAAAGGGTGACTTACTCATTAGACTGTCCTTCCAAAAAAATGCGTCGTACCAACTGCTCTAACTCAACGGTGATGTTATCAGGGTTCTCAAAATGCTTCTTGGCATTATATGTTTTACCAAAATGACCGTTGTAGCCCGCCACATCTTCCAGTCGGCCCACCAGTTTCACACAACGATTCTCCCCTAACAAATCGAGAATCTCCTTATTTTTGCCAACCCTCTCGCCCTGCCCATCCAACTCCAGCCAGACAAGGTAGGGTAATTCAAAGGCATTGAGTAATCGTTGAAATTTCGGAATTTCCTCTTTATTATCGGCCACAACGATAGTGTAACCAATCTCCTCAGGAAATTCCCGAAAACAGTTGGTTTTGCGACCTGCGGCTAAAATAGCGATGACATCCTGTTGACCTTCTACTAAAATTGTTTGGCGAGCAAAAAACATCTGATTTTGCTCCAGCCCAAAGCTGTTCAAAAATTGGAAGCCTTTTTTGTCATCAAACCCACCCAAGGCTCCAAGATCACATTGATGCAATTTAGTGCCGGTCTGGATGTTTTCTTTACGAGCCACTGCGATACACTCATAGGCAGCAATGTCAACAAATGCGGGCGAGTGGGTGGTGTAAATGACCTGATCAGACTCGGCGAACTCACGGAGAACCCCAAAGATCATTCGCTGGGATTGGGGATGAATGTACAACTCCGGCTCTTCAATGGCCAGCATAATTGGTTCACTTGCCTGCAAAGCCATCCCATCAGGTAGAAGCTCGTCCCGCTGACTGGCAATGAGCGTTTGCAGCAATCCAAACACAACGCTGCGCTGCAACCCGTGGCCTTTGGCTAACACATCGGTTAGGACACCATCATTGATTTGCAACCCCACCCCTCGGGCAAAAAAGTCTTTCGGTTCCTCAACAAGCACCTCCAATTGCACGGACTCAACCGTGGGCATTAGGCGCGAAATAGACTTCGTCAGTTTTTGCTCAATGGTATCTAAAATTTCAAGCCGATGGGCAGGCTCGTCTTGCTCATTGTTTTCAGGTGGTGGATTAAGCAACGACTTCAGATGTTGTAATGAAGCCTCAATCTCTTGATAACGGGGATCGGCCCGTAGGATTCGATCCGATAAATCACCCATCAGTCGCCGAAACGTCGTCGATGAAGAGCGGCGATCTATTTCGCTTGAGTAGTCGGTGATGGCGGGCAGGAGATAGAGTTTGGGCAGATGGGTCAAAAAACCAGGCGATGTCCCCAATGAGACCATTTCGTCCGACGCTGGCTCATCATATTCAGTTTCTTGTGAGGTTGAGATTTTACGCACACCTTGAGCGTAGCTTTTTTTCGTCACCCTGCCATCGGCTAATTGTACCTCAGCCAAAATTCCGACCTGTTGAGCAACCACCCGCCAATTAGGCCGGGTGCCTTCGCGATCAATGACCCCTTGGGTTGACAACCACCAAGGTTTTGGCTTAGTTACATAGCTGCAATACACATGGTTGACCTTAGGTGAGATGAGGTTTGTAGATTGAGTTAAAGAATATCGTTTACAAACGACCAGTTCGCCATCAATTAGGTGTGGCCCCAGCAAATGTTGTTGAGTTGTGGTCAAGTCGGAGAACGTCCCAACAATCACAATATCCTGGGAACGATCAAAAAAGTCGGACACCTGTACCCCAGCCAAACCTGCCGTCAACAACACCTCGATTGCCCTCAAAATATTTGATTTGCCCGCATTATTCTCGCCAACAAAGGCCTGCAAATTCTCTAACCGAATTGAGCCAGAAGCAATAATCGAGCGATAGTTTTTAATCTCAAGCGTAGATAGGCGCATGTTTTTTTAATAGGGATGCATTACAAAAAGAAGATAATTTTGTCTTGGAAATTAGGTCAGAAAGGTTAATTTATGATTGGCGATTTTGGATTTACGAATAAATTTACGTTTATTCACACATCCTTGTCAGCATCATAAATCAACCATCACCCACTCAACACCGCGTAGTGGTACACAACAACACTGACAAACAAGAAGCTATCAACCCGATCCAGGACCCCACCGTGACCAGGAATTAGCTGAGACGTATCTTTTATACCGACGTGTCGTTTCATCATCGAGATAGAGACATCGCCAAAAAAGGCGACAATGGGGACAATCAAACCGACAACAAGCCCTGTCCCCCAGCCTAACGGAGAAAAATAAATTACGATAGCTGCACCAATCACACCGCCGAACATTCCCCCAATTAACCCTTCCCACGTCTTTTTGGGGCTGTGACGGGGCCATAGCAGATGTTGACCAAAGTTTTTTCCGGCAAAATAGGCTAAGGTATCAGCTCCCCAAGTAGCCATACCGGCAAGCAATACCCAAGACAGGCCATTTTCTAACTCTCGCAGTCCCACCAAATAGCCTAACCCAAATCCAAGATACAAAGCACCAGCTAAAGTCAAGGACCAATCCGCAATTGGGTTGGGCGAATTTTTGAAGAGGAACCAGACCATTGTGATCAAAATAGTTCCGCTAACAAGCAAATCGAGTGTTAGGGGTATGGTGTATAGATTTCGCAGAATAAGTAGAAGGATGAGGCCAAGAATGATGAAGAGGGCTGTCTGATACCCACCCGCCTTCATCATTCGATCAAACTCCCAACCGGCCACAATGGCAAAAAGGCCAATCACAGCAGCAAACCACACTCCACCTACATAGACAGCCCCAAAAACAACTGGCAAAATGACCAGTGCGGAGATTAATCGGGGCCAAAACATTTAGGTCAATTTCCTTGGCCGTTTGCAGACATCGTTGCCGCAGGATCTTCATTCACAATGTTTTGTGTAATGGTCTCCGGCTCGGAAGCTGCCTCATTAGCCGCAGTATCTGTTTCACCCTCTTTTTGGTTGCTTTTTGGGGCCAACACTGCAACAGACGCGACTTTGTCGTTAGGCTTCAGGTTCATCACGGTCACCCCACGGGTTGCTCGACCCATTCGTGAGATAGTGTCGATGGGGGTACGGATCATCATACCTTCCCGCGAAATCAAAGTGATGTCTCCATCATTGGTTACAACCCGAGCCGAAACGACCAGGCCCGTATGATCCATCTGTTTGGTAATCGTCCGAACCCCGCTACCGTTACGTCGCTGCAAAGTGTATTCTTCCAAAGGTGTTCGCTTGGCAAATCCCTTTTCAGTCACAATCAACAAATCGGCCTCAGGATCAACCACATCCATCCCGCAAATTTCATCCTGACCTTTGAAGCGCATGGCGTTAACCCCAGCTGCTGTCCGTCCCATCGCCCGAACGTCGTTCTCATCAAACCGAATAGCCTGTCCCTGTTGTGACACCAGAATGACTTCGTCATTGCCTTTGGTCAATTTGACCCAACCCAGTTCATCATCTTCATCCAGGTTAATTGCAATCAAACCGCTGGGCCGAACCGAGGCAAAATCACTTAAACTAAGCCGTTTTATGCGACCTTTGCGGGTCAGCATAATCAGATATTCAGCCTGTTCAAAGTTAGGTACAACAACAGTGGCTGTAATCTTTTCCCCGGGCATGATGTTGATGAGGTTGACAATCGCTGCTCCTTTCGCAGTACGACTGGCATCGACAATCTGATATGCCTTTTCAGAGTAGACCTTGCCACGGTCTGTGAAGTAGAGGATGGTATTGAGCGTGCTCGCAGCAAACAGGAACTGAACCACATCTTCATCCCGGGTAGTCATCCCAGTCACACCACGTCCACCACGCCCTTGGCTACGGTACGTTTTAGCTGGCACACGTTTGATATAGCCGTGTTCGGTAATTGAGATCAAGACCTCTTCATCTTTAACCAGGTCTTCCTCATTAAACTCGCCGTTAAAATCGACTAAGACTTTCGTGCGACGCTCATCACCATAGGTCTCTTTCAAATCTTCGAGATCCTCTTTAATCAGACCCAAAATCTTTTCAGGTGAAGCAAGCAAATCTTCCAAATAGGCGATCGTTTCCATCACCTGTTTGTATTCATCTTCGATCTTCTGTCGTTCAAGCGCGGCTAAACGGCGAAGCTGCATCTCAAGAATAGCTTGAGCCTGCGCCTCACTTAGTCCAAATTTCGCCATCAGCTGAGTCCGTGCGTTTTCAGCATCACTGCTCGCTCGAATGGTTTGGATGACCTCGTCAAGGTGACCAAGCGCAATGCGTAGCCCTTCCAAAATATGAGCACGTTTTTTCGCTTTGTTTAGCTCAAACTCCGTCCGGCGAGTGATCACATTTTGGCGATGTTCGATGTGGGCCAACAAAGAACGCTTCAGGGGCAATAGACGTGGCACCCCGTCAAGCAGAGCTAGCATATTGATGCCAAAGGTGGCTTGCAGTGTGGTAAATTTATAAAGCTGGTTGAGCACCTTTTTCGGTTGCGCCCCTCGCTTCAATTCAATGACAATTGATAAGCCATTTCGGTCAGATTCATCCCGCAAATCGGAAATATCTTTGAGCTTGCCAAATCGAACCAAATCCGCAATCCGTTCTAAAAGTGAGGCTTTATTCACTTGATACGGAATTTCAGTGACCACGATCCGATGACGATTACTCTTCATCTCCTCAATATTGGCCACTGCTCGCATCGTGACCCGCCCCTTGCCCGTGGCGTAGGCATTAATCAAGCCTTCTTGACCAAACATTGTGGCCCCGGTTGGAAAATCAGGCCCTTTGACAAATTTCATCAAATCTTCGACAGACACATCATCTCTTTGATCAAAGTTATCAATCAAATAGATCAACGCATCACAAATTTCATTCAAATTGTGGGGGGGAATATTGGTTGCCATCCCCACAGCAATCCCCGAGGTCCCATTAAGTAGCAAGTTAGGCAACCGAGCAGGTAACACATCCGGCTCTTGCAAACTATCATCAAAGTTATTTGACCAATCAACTGTATCTTTATCGATGTCAGCCAGCATCTCCTGCGCAATCCGGGCCAAACGAGCCTCGGTGTATCGCATCGCCGCCGGACTATCACCATCCAAACTACCAAAGTTACCCTGCCCATCAATCAAGGGATAGCGCATTGAGAAGTCTTGCGCCATTCGGACCATCGCATCATAAACTGCGGTATCACCGTGTGGGTGATATTTCCCGAGCACATCCCCTACGACCCGCGCACTCTTACGATAAGCTGAATTGTAACGAATACCCATATCGTGCATCGCATACAGAATACGACGATGAACTGGCTTAAGACCATCACGGGCATCAGGCAACGCTCTGGAAACGATAACACTCATCGCATAATCGAGATAAGCCACCTTCATTTCGTTTTCAATGTTGACCGATTTTACCGTTCCTATATCCATAAAACTCTCCACATTCATATATAAATGAAAGTAATTCCTAACTGTAATTTGGGAACCAAATTTTTATTTGTAATTACCAGTCACTATTTACCGATTATTATTTATCAATTATCACATCTTGTTCAAATGGATGGCCATTCTGCCACCCTAATTTTCCAGTTTGGCGAAAATGTTCCAAACGTCGAATAGAAATCTCGCAGTAAATGGGATCAAGATCTATTGTAAAGCACCGCCGTTGATGTCTTTCACTGGCAAGTAACGTTGCCCCAGAATGGCTAAAGAAATCGAGGACTAAATCGCCGGGCTTTGAGCTGGCCTGAATGATTCGTTCAACAGATTGGAGCGGCTTCTGCGCATAACAGCCCGACACATTTTCTTCTCGTCGATAAAATACCTGCTGAATATCAACCCACACATTACCAGGGCGAATATTTGGCGATTTACTTCGCTCTAAATTTTCTATTTTTTGGCCATTCATCTCCTTATAGTACCCTCGTAAAATTTTGGGGATCTCGGTGTAATTCACCTCAAATGATGGATTACCCTTGATATAATAGAGTAACTCTTGCCGAACAGCCATCCAATTTTTTTGTGTACCATACCCCCGCTGATTGCGCATTGTGATAAAGCTACGTGGTTCAAATTCAAATTCACGCATCATAATCATAAAATCAGGCAAGGGTTGAAAATGATTACGTTGATCCGCCCCCAACCAAACATAAAACGCGCTATCTTCCGCCAACACACGCCAAGTTTCAGCTACCCAGCGCCGACACCAGGCAATGTACTCACTCAATTCTCGCTCTTGAAAGGCAATCAAATTGTAAGGGGGATCATGGAGCGCTAGTTGAGCCGACGTGCCATCGAGTAATTGATCAATATGCGTCGGGTCTGTTGCATCTAAACACCCAACCCGATGTTGTCCTGTTGGATCTTGCCAAATTTCACCCGATTTTAGACGGCAAAAGGGAAGTAATCTCTCTCGAATTTCTTGATCTTGGTCCAATCTGGGTAAGGGATTATTTTTCACAAATCTGTCTCATCTCAACCACTTTTTGACCAAGTCAAAACTTGTTATGTTACCATAATAGTATAGCACATCTTCCCCTTACGGACAATCAGAACGAGGCTAAAATTGGACAAATTTTGAATTTTCAACAAAATTTTTCAGAAAAATACCCATATTTAGTGTCAGGTGAACAAATTAGAACACAATATGTAGACGGGTAAAATTTAACATTGTTAAGCCCCTGTATTTATTGTATTTTGTAGCCAACAACTTCACTCAATTCAGAATCACAAAAGAAACAAATGTTCTATTGATTTACAATTACGATTGTGTTAAACTTACCCGCGTTTTTTGCAAAGAGATATTAAACAAAATTTAGGGATTGCCATGCTTCAGGAAATTGCTGATAGAGTATTTGTAGATTTAGATTATGAAGGGGCCAATGTTGGGTGCATTTTAACCGATGTTGGAGCGATTGTAATTGATACACCCATTATTCCCAATGAAGCCAAACATTGGGCTGATACCGTCAGGGGATTGAGCGACAAGGTGTTGTATGTGTTTAACACTGACCATCATCGGGCCCACATTATGGGTAATCAATATTTTGACGCCCCTGTAATGGCTCATGAAGCGGCCTGGAAAGAAATGGCAAATTACAAAGATACGTTTATTGAAAGAACAAAGAATCTTTTCAAAAAGCGGGCAGATGTCCAGGAGCAATTTAACGACACTCGTATCGTCAAGCCAGAGCTATGTTTTACTGGTCGGTTGATTGTTGAGCGGGGTGGACGAGAAATGCATTTTCTCCATCTAGGGGGGCACACGCCCGCGACCAGTGGCATCTATCTTCCCGAAGAACGGATTCTCTTCACCGGTGATTTAGTTGTGGTTGACGAGCATCCAGCGTTAGGGCAATGCGACAGTGAAGAATGGCTGGTCAAATTGCGTTGGCTACGTCGCCAGAAGTATACCTTGGTTGTGCCTGGTCACGGTCCGATGTGCAATGTTGAGGCCAGTGAACCTGTCTCTGAATACATCCGAGCAATGCGCTCTAAAGTTCGCAGCCAGTACAAATCTGGCCGAACCAAAGCCGAAGCGGCCGTTGTCATCAGCCAGATGCTCGACTTCTTCCCCTATCGTCCCGGTGAAAAATCAATCATCGAAAAGCGTATTCGGGCGGGGGTCAGCCGAGTGTATGACGAGATGAAAACGCTGTATAATGAATAAAAATTGATCATTTCAATGAGAGCTCTACCCTCTCAAAGTAGACCCGAAACATTTTGCTATCACCAAACTTTCTGTTATAATCTTTCTTCGTCTGTGATGTTTCGGGATGTAGCGCAGTCCGGTAGCGTGCTTCGTTCGGGACGAAGAGGTCGGCGGTTCGAATCCGCCCATCCCGACTGCACCGACATAATTTCCAGCTTTCGTGAGAAAGCCCTAAGGGCGCTTTAGTCCTTAGACATAACCCCGTAGTTGTAGTAAATCGGAGCGTGGCGCAGTCCGGTAGCGTGCTTGAATGGGGTTCAAGAGGTCGGCGGTTCGAATCCGCCCGCTCCGACAGAAGTAGTAGTTGGTAAATAGTAATTGTTGATGTGTATAAGAATTACCATTTACTATTTACCAATTATCTCACCTCAAAAATAGAGGTGCATTGTAGCCACCCAAATTGGCATCAAAATTTATCCATATAAAACGCCCACGTAGCTCAGGAGGTAGAGCAACGCCTTGGTAAGGCGTAGGTCAGCGGTTCAAATCCGCTCGTGGGCTCTGATCAAACTAGTAATTGCCCAGACTATTAGGTCTGGGCTTTTTTATTCAGAGATTACTGTCGTAATCTCATTGGATGACACTGTTTTCTGGATCAAGGGCAAATAAATTTTCTGCGACGCCTGACTATATCGTTGGGCAAATACGCCCCACTGACTCCCATCTTGGTCAAAACTATGCCAAGTAACAACAAAATCGCCGGTCGCATTCATCCCCAAACTAGCTCCACGCTGACTTCCGGTCGTATAGGTATTAATTTGAAATTCACTCCCTTGTGGCACCCCATCATCATTATACCGCTGCCCATGAACACTCCACCGGCTACCATCCTGCTCTCTACTCTCCCAAATAATAATAAAATCGCCAGCAGAATCCACTGATACCTGTGCCAGAACCTGCCAATCTGTCGTATACGAATTGACCTGAAATTCAGAATCTTGTGGGATACCATCAGCATCATATCGTTGGGCATAGATACCAAAGCCACTCCCATCTTGATCGTCATAACTCTCCCAAGCAACAATAAAATCACCATCCGCATTCAAAGCGACACTAGGAAGATGTTGCCAGTCTGTTGTATGAGAGTTAACCTGAAATTCACTTCCTTGTGGGGTTCCATTTGCATTATAACGTTGAGCGTAAATCCCATAATTGCTCCCATCTTGATTTGTGCTTGCCCAAGTAATAACAAAGTCCCCATCACCATTTATTGCTACATTAGGCTTTCGCTGACTATCAGCAACATAAGAATTAACCTGAAATTCGCCTCCTTGAGCAACCCCACTAGCATTGTATCGTTGGGCATAAATTCCATAACCACTCCCATCTTGATTACCCCCAAAAAGAGAGCCGCTCTGCCACGTCACAACAAAGTCCCCATCACTATTCATCGCCACATCAGCAAACCTTTGTGTATCACTAGTATGGGAATTAACTTGAAATTCACTTCCTTGAGGTAACCCGCTCGCACTATAGCGTTGACCATAGATGCCATAACTACTTTCATCTTGATCACTACTATTCCAGACAATGACAAAATTACCCATATCATCCATCGCTATGCCGGGGAGTTCTTGACTGTTTGTGGTATATGTATTAACTTGAAATTCAGAACCTTGTGGGATACCGTCAGCATCATATCGCTGGGCATAGATATCCAAGTCACTCCCATTTTGATTTGTACTTTCCCAAGTAATAACAAAGTCTCCATCACCATTTATTGCAATTCTAGAACTTTCTTGATCACTTGTCGTATAACTATTCACCTGAAATTCACTCCCCACTGGCTCTTGAGCTAAAGCCATCAAAGGCTGGGCGAGACTACTCACCATCAACCCGCTTGCCATCACCAAGGCCAGCCATTCGCTGCGACTGAGGCGGGTGGGGGTGAAATATTGGCGAATGAAGGCCGAGAGCAGGGCCTGTCGCTCGTACAGCCACATTTTGAGCTGCTGCCACAATTTTCCTGGGGTTTGGTTCATTTCGATTACTCGTTGGATTAACTGCTGAAACCGAGCCGTTTCATAGGCTGATTGGTCTTGGGGCTGTGAATTAATTTCCTTTTGTGTCATCAGTAACTCTTTTTGGACAAAACAAAGTTTTTTAGACAGGTCTCGCAATATCTTACTTTATCATAAATCATTAAATTTATGAATGGAAAAAATAGGAGAATTTTTCTTGATTTTTAGCCTGATTCATCACCATTTTTTCACCCTATGACATGATTATCCCTAATCAGAAAAATCATGACATGATTCCATAGGTTTCTGTTGTTGATGTACTTGACTCGCGTAAGTCGATAAATTAACATCTATCACATTATGTGGGCCGCAATGGGTCAAATTTTAGTCATCGACAAATGAAGGAAATCAAATGACCAGCCGCTTTCTTGCTGAAATTTTAGAACAGCCCGATGCGTTACGTCGGAGCATTGATAGTTATCCTACCAATAGGCCAGACTTATCAAAGTTGATAAACGAGGTTAAGGGACATCAATATAGACAGATCATCTTAACCGGGATGGGCAGTTCTTTGCATAGTTGCTACCCCCTCTGGCTCACAATCAACGCACACTTAAACACGCCTGCCATCATGTGGGATTCGTCAGAGCTTATTCACTACGCTCCCAATCTCATAGATGAAAACACCCTGCTCATTGCGATCTCTCAGTCCGGCGAGAGTGCCGAGGTAAAAGCAGCGACTGAGTTGGCGGCTCAGCCGGGTGTGTCGCTCAGCGTGACCAACGGATTGGAGAATAGTTTGGCTCTTTGGGCAACGATTAACCTGGATACCCAAGCTGGCGAGGAAGCAACCGTCTCAACAAAAACTTATACAACCACCTTGGCCGTGTTGGCGCTGTTGGCCGATCAGATCCTTGGCAAAAACACCTCTCATACACGAACACAGCTCCAGCAAGCCACTGATGAATTAGATGTTTTTTTGACTAACTGGGAAACTATTTTGGACCAAATGGCCAACTTTCTGGGGAGATGTGAAACCTTAGCCTATATTGGACGAGGGCCGAGTATAGCCTCAGTCCGCACTAGTGCCTTGATCACCAAAGAGTCGAGCAAGATTTTTTGCCTGGGGCTATCGGCAGGTCAGTTTCGACATGGGCCACTGGAACTCGCCCGCTTGGGATTTAAATCGGTCATATTTGCCGGAGACAAGCGTACTAGAGCTCTCAATGAACGCCTAGCCAATGATATTGCGAGTTATGGTGGTCACTGCCTCCTGATTACTCCTCAGCCAAATAAGACACTTTCATCGCCCAACCTACTGCAAATCCCCATTCCCAACGCAACATCAAATCTACTCCCCATCTTCGAAATTGTCCCCATCGAACTCCTCACTATTAGGCTAGCTGAGGCCAACGGCTTTGAACCTGCCACGTTTGATCACGCCAGTAAGATTACGTCTAAAGAGTAGGTGAACCAAAACAAAAATTTACGATTTCAGATCTTCCAGCCTTCCAAAATTTAGGACGACACAAAACCCCGCCCTATATAATTTCTCAAAAGAAAACTTAAATTCATTAACCTAATTTGACATCCAAAACGTTTTGGCTTATATTTGGCCTCAATCCAAAACGTTTTGGGTAATGACTCTTAGGAAGAATAACCGATGGCGGTTACGCTAAAAGATTTAGCAGAACATGTCAACAGATCAATCACCACTGTCTCACGAGCCCTCGCTGGCTATCAAGATGTCAGCCCTCACACCCGTGATCAAGTGCTGCAAGCGGCCCAAGAATTGGGCTATGAACCCAACATTATTGCTCGCCAACTACAAAAACAGTCTACTGATACTATCGCCCTCATTCTGCCTCAAACAAATAACCCTCAAATTTCAGACCCCTTCTTTAGCGAATTTTTAGCTGGGATTGTCGATCAAACCAATGAATATGGTTTGGATCTTCTTGTCACCACCCACTCCCCGGAAGAAGATGAAAAAGAAGTTTATTTGAAATATATCCGTAGTAGACGGGTTGATGGATTTATTATTATTCGGACCCAACGTAAAGATCCTCGCATCAACTTGCTACGCGAGCACAACTTCCCCTTTGTTGCCTTTGGTCGAATGGAGGCAGACAACGATTTCCCACTTATTGACGAAGATGGCGAGCTTGGTATCCGTCAAGTGGTTGATCATTTAGTCGCGTTGGGACACACTCGCTTAGCGTATATTGCCGAACCCGCCAATCTCACAAAAGCGCATCATCGATTACAGGGCTTCATTAAAGGTTTAGCAGCGAATGAATTGCCACTAGATAAAAATCTGATTCTGGAAGGTGGTTTCCGTCAACGGACAGGTCGATTGTCTACCCGTCAATTGCTAGATAATCCGAATCCCCCCACCGCTATTGTCGCAGTTAACGACCTTGTTGCGGTTGGAGCCATCAGTGCTATTCAGGAGCGTGGTTTAACCGTGGGGCGAGACATCAGTGTCACGGGCTTTGATGACATTGCCTTGGCGGAGTATACCCACCCCCCTTTGACTACCATCCATTTGCCAGCCCACGATATCGGCACACAGATTTGTAAAACCTTATTCAAGGTCATCAATCGTGAGCCATTAGCCGAACCCCAGGTTATCTTACAACCTGAACTGGTTGTACGTCAGTCCAGCGGGCCAATTGGGTAGTGATACAATTATTTGTTACTGAAAGGAGGCAGGCCTAAACAACGAGTTCTAAACAAAGAAGTTTTGGTACAAAGTTTAGGGCTAAGGAATCAATCAAGCATCAGATTTTTAGGCGACACATCACTTGTCAGATATCAAAATTTATTGCTTTACATTCCTTAGCAGTAGTGAATTACATAATTAATTGATCCTATATCTATTAGGAGGAGACACAATTATGCAAAAACGTTTGTTTTGGTTGTTAAGTTTATTTATTGTAATGTCCTTAGCCTTAGCTGCCTGTAGTGGTGGTGAACCAGCTGAAGAGCCTGCTCCCGCCGAGGAAGCTGTTGAAGAGGCAGCACCGGAGGAAGCTGCCGAAGAGGCGGCTGAAGAAGAGGCAATGGAGGAAGAAGCCGAAGAATCTAGCGAAGCGATGGACTCAGGGGATCTTGTTTTTTTCTCAACTCAGTTTGGTCCGATTGAAGAGCAAGAGAAATTCCGCGCCATCTTGAGTGACGGCGGCTTCGACTTCACCGCATCTGAAGAAGGTCCCGCTCTCGATCAGATCATTGCTGGTGCTCAAGCTGGTAGTAGCGAAATCGATGTCATTGGTGCTTTGCACGGCGCTTTCCCGCCACTCGCCCGTGAAAATGCTGTCATGAACGTAATTGACGTGTTGGATGATCTTGAAGGTGACCGCGAGTTTGCCAGCGCCTTCGTTGACACCGGTCTCCTCGGGACTGATGATTATCTGCACTATGTGCCTTGGATGCAAGCCACTTACATTATGGCGGCTAACGTTGAGGCTCTTGACTATTTACCAGACGGTGCTGATGTAAATGCCTTGACCTGGGAAGAGTTCGCCGCTTGGTGTCAAAACATTCTCGATGAAACCGGTGAAGCCCGCTGTGGTTTACCCCACGCTGGTCTCTTCCATCGCTTCCTCGAAGGATACATGTTCCCTTCATTCACCGGCGGTATGGTTAGCAACTTCCGCAGTTCTGAAGCGGCCGATATGATGGCCTGGGCCCGAGATACCCTCTGGCCAACCATCCACCCCCAATCAGTTAGCTACGAATTTATGCAAGAACCACTGCTCTCAGGTGAAGTTTGGGTGGCGTTTGATCACACAGCTCGATTGCTTGACGCTTTCAACACTGAGCCTGACAACTTCGTCGCCTTCCCAGCCCCGGCTGGTCCAGCGGGTCGTGGCTTTATGCCTGTCATCGTTGGTCTTGGTATTCCCGAAGGGGCGGCTGATCCTGAGGCGAGCGCTGAAGTAATCGAGTTCTTAACACGCCCCGATGTTCAAGGTGCAGTTTTGGAAAGCCTTGGCTTCTTCCCGGTTGTTGGTGGGGTTGATACCTCTAACTTGCCTGTTGGTATCGGCATTGAAGCAGAGGCAGTTAATGCCCAAGCCACCGCTCCCGACGCACTGCCCGCCCTGTTGCCCGTTGGTTTAGGTGACCGTGGTGGTGAGATCAACCAAATCTTCCGCAACGCCTTCGACCGCATCGTGCTCGAAGGTGAAGATATTGCTGCCGTTCTTGACGAAGAAGGTAATAACTTACAAGCTTTGATGGATGAAACAGGTGCGCCCTGCTGGGCACCCGATCCTGCCAGTGATGGTCCTTGCCAAGTGAACGCAGCTGGTGCTATGTCAGCCGCGGCTATGGATAGCGGTGAGTCAATGGCTGCTGATAGCGACCTAGTTTTCTTCTCAACTCAGTTTGGTCCGATTGAAGAGCAAGAGAAGTTCCGCGCAATTTTGAGCGACGGCGGTTTTGACTTCACAGCCTCTGAAGAAGGTCCTGCCTTGGATCAAATCATTGCTGGTGCCCAAGCTGGCAGCAGCGAAATCGATGTTATCGGTGCTTTGCACGGCTCGTTCCCGCCACTCGCCCGTGAGTCTGCTGTAATGAACATGATCGACGTCCTTGACGACCTCGAAGGCGATCGTGAATTTGCGGGTGCTTTCATCGACACTGGTTTACTCGGTACTGATGACTACTTGCACTATGTGCCTTGGATGCAGGCCACTTACATCATGGCAGCTAATGTTGAAGCCCTTGACTACTTACCAGACGGCGCTGATGTAAATGCCATCACTTGGGAAGAATTCGCCGCTTGGTGTCAAAACATTCTCGACGAAACGGGCGAAGCTCGCTGTGGTTTACCACACGCTGGTCTCTTCCACCGCTTCCTCGAAGGTTACATGTTCCCCTCATTCACTGGCGGTATGGTCAGCAACTTCCGCAGTTCTGAAGCCGCTGATATGATGGCTTGGGCCCGAGACACCCTCTGGCCAACCATTCATCCCCAATCAGTCAGCTATGAGTTTATGCAAGAACCTCTGCTCTCTGGCGAAGTTTGGGTTGCCTTCGATCACACGGCGCGATTGTTGGATGCGTTCAATACTGAGCCTGACAACTTCGTCGCCTTCCCAGCCCCGGCTGGTCCAGCAGGTCGTGGCTTTATGCCTGTGATCGTTGGTCTTGGTATCCCTGAAGGGGCGGCTGATCCTGAGGCCAGCGCTGAATTGATCGAGTACTTAACCCGCCCTGATGTACAAGGGGCTGTTCTCGAAAGCCTCGGTTTCTTCCCGGTTGTTGATGGGGTTGATACCTCTAACTTGCCAGTTGGCATCGGCATCGAAGCGGGCGCAGTGAACGCTCAAGCGACTGCGCCTGACGCATTGCCCGCTCTGCTGCCTGTTGGTTTAGGTGATCGTGGTGGTGAGATCAACCAAATCTTCCGCAACGCCTTTGATCGCATCGTGCTCGAAGGTGAAGAGATCGAAGCTGTTCTGGCTGAAGAAGGTGACAACCTACAAGCCTTGATGAACGAAACAGGTGCGCCTTGTTGGGCACCTGATCCTGCCAGCGATGGCCCTTGTCAAGTTAACGAAGCTGGTGCTATGTCAGCCGCGGCTATGGACAGTGGCGAATCAATGGCTGCTGATAGCGACCTAGTTTTCTTCTCAACTCAGTTTGGTCCGATTGAAGAGCAAGAAAAGTTCCGCGCGATTTTGAGCGAAGGCGGTTTTGACTTCACGGCCTCTGAAGAAGGTCCAGCCTTGGATCAAATCATTGCTGGTGCCCAAGCTGGCAGCAGTGAAATTGATGTAATCGGTGCCTTGCACGGTGCATTCCCGCCATTGGCGCGTGAAGATGCTGTAATGAACATGATCGACGTCCTCGACGACCTCGAAGGCGATCGTGAGTTTGCCGGTGCCTTCATCGACACTGGGTTGCTCGGCACTGATGATTTCTTACACTATGTACCTTGGATGCAAGCTACTTACATTATGGCAGCGAACACTGAAGCTCTCCAATATCTCCCAGATGGCGCTGATGTAAACGCGATTACTTGGGATGAGTTTGCTGCTTGGTGTCAGAACATTGTTGATGAAACGGGCGAAGCTCGCTGTGGTTTACCACACGCTGGTCTCTTCCACCGCTTCCTCGAAGGTTACATGTTCCCCTCATTCACTGGCGGGATGGTCAGCAACTTCCGCAGTGAAGAAGCGGCTGAAATGATGGAATGGGCCCGCGATGAGCTTTGGCCAAACATTCACCCCCAATCAGTGAGCTATGAGTTCATGCAAGAGCCGCTGCTCTCTGGCGAAGTTTGGGTTGCTTTTGACCACACCGCTCGACTGCTAGATGCGTTCAACACTGAGCCTGACAACTTTGTCGCCTTCCCAGCTCCAGCTGGTCCAGCAGGTCGTGGCTTTATGCCTGTGATCGTTGGTCTTGGTATCCCTGAAGGTGCTGCCGATCCTGAGGCAAGCGCTGAATTGATCGAGTTCTTAACCCGCCCTGATGTGCAAGGTGCTGTTCTTGAAAACCTTGGGTTCTTCCCGGTTGTTGATGGGGTTGATACCTCTAACTTGCCTGTCGGTGTTGGCATCGAAGCCGGTGCAGTTAACGCTCAAGCCACTGCGCCTGACGCATTGCCCGCTCTGCTGCCTGTTGGTTTAGGTGATCGTGGTGGTGAGATCAACCAAATCTTCCGCAACGCCTTTGACCGCATCGTGCTCGAAGGTGAAGAAATTACGTCGGTTCTTAACGAAGAAGGTGACAACTTACAAGCCTTGATGGACGAGACTGGTGCGCCTTGTTGGGCACCCGATCCTGCCAGTGATGGCCCTTGTCAGGTTAACGAAGCCGGTAGCGCGTCTGCTGGTGGCAGTAGCAGCTCTGCCGTAACATCAGATCTCGTCTTCTTCTCAACTCAGTTTGGTCCGATTGAAGAGCAAGAAAAATTCCGTGATATCTTGAGCGGTGGTGGCTTTGACTTCACGGCCTCTGAAGAAGGTCCTGCCTTGGATCAAATCATTGCTGGTGCTCAAGCTGGTAGCAGCGAAATCGATGTTGTTGGTGCTTTGCATGGTGCTTTCCCGCCATTGGCGCGTGAAGATGCCGTGATGAACATGATTGATGTCCTTGACGACCTCGAAGGTGATCGTGAGTTTGCGGGTGCCTTCATCGATACCGGTTTGCTCGGTACGGATGACTATCTGCACTATGTGCCTTGGATGCAAGCCACTTACATTATGGCAGCGAATGTTGAAGCCTTGGACTACTTGCCAGATGGTGCTGATGTAAATGCATTGACCTGGGAAGAGTTTGGTGAGTGGTGTGCAAACATCGTTGATCAAACGGGCGAAGCTCGCTGTGGGTTACCACACGCTGGTCTCTTCCACCGCTTCCTCGAAGGTTACATGTTCCCCTCATTCACTGGCGGTATGGTGAGTGAATTCCGCAGCGACGAAGCCGCTGCAATGATGGAATGGGCCCGTGATGAACTGTGGCCAAACATCCATCCTCAGTCAGTCAGCTACGAGTTCATGCAAGAACCACTCTTAGCCGGTGAAGTTTGGGTTGCCTTTGACCACACCGCTCGTCTGTTGGACGCGTTCAACACTGAGCCTGACAACTTTGTGGCCTTCCCAGCCCCAGCTGGTCCGGCAGGCCGTGGCTTTATGCCTGTGATCGTTGGTCTCGGTATCCCTGAAGGTGCTGCTGATCCTGATGCGAGCGCTGAATTAATCGAATATCTGACTCGCCCTGACGTGCAAGGTGCTGTTCTTGAAAACCTTGGGTTCTTCCCGGTTGTTGATGGGGTTGATACCTCTAACTTGCCCGTCGGTGTTGGCATTGAAGCCGGTGCAGTTAACGCTCAAGCCACTGCCTCTGATGCATTGCCCGCTCTGTTGCCCGTTGGTTTAGGTGATCGTGGTGGTGAGATCAACCAGATCTTCCGCAACGCCTTCGACCGCATCGTGCTCGAAGGTGAAGAGATCGAAGCTGTTCTGGCTGAAGAAGGTGACAACCTGCAAGCTTTGATGGATGAGACAGGCGCTCCCTGTTGGGCACCCGATCCCGCCAGCGATGGTCCTTGCCAAGTTAAGTAAATTATAGTTGTTGTTTCAGTAGATGAGTTCATCGATTGATGTACTCATCTACCTAAAATAAAATAAATTCGTTTAGATTTAATGAAATGCCGAAGCTATGAGGCGATTAACATAGCTCATAGCTTCGGCAAAGAGAAAGTTAAGCCTGTTTTTTCGAGTGGCTTTTCAGAAACTATATGCAATTTTCGTGAGTTAAAGTAATATCTCTACATTTAACTTGCGATTGAGTCACACATAGGAGAGAGCTATGAGTGGTCAAACTCAAACAACATCAAAGCCAAAAAAGCGAAATTGGACGCCCTACTGGCTGATTCTGCCTTCATTTCTTTATCTTTTGTTATTCTTTGCCTGGCCGATGACTCAAGCCCTACGTTTAGCAGTGTGGGATGACGAGGCCAAATTACCGGTTCTCTCTGAGGCACGCCAAGACAGTGCTGTTGCGGGCGAAATCCCTCAGGGGACACAAATTGATCTTCTAGGCCAACAGGGCAATCAATTGTCCACAGAAGATACCGATCAAAATAACCTTCTGACCGAAATCTGGTTCCAACTCGATGGCGAGGATGAGGGGGGTCAAGCCTTCCAGGGCTGGGCACCTGAAACCCGTATCCGGGTACGCGAAGAAGCCGATGATGGGACACCGCTGGCTGGAACGGTGCGGCGTAAGTTGGGCAGCGGGGCTGATCCGTTGACCAGCATCTTTATCGAGCCCAATGAAAACAGCGAAGTGGTTGCCCAAGTTGAGGCTCGTACTCGCGTAAATATCACCGACCAAGCTGTCTTGGAGGTATGGTATCAAATCCGAGGCGATGTTGATGGTGAAATCGTTGAAGGTTGGGCTCCATCACGCTTTATCCAGGTATTCAGTGACGAAACCCGAGGTCGGGTTGATCGCGGGACGGTGGGCGAGCTGACGATGGAATTTATCCAGAAGATGTTTAATGACCGCTTCTTTATGCCCGCCTTTACAACCACCCTTTTGCTGATGGTGTTGATTATTCCCGTTCAATTCTTCCTAGCGATTGTGATGGCCTTGATTATCCAGGCCCGCTTAAAAGGGAACACATTTTTCCTTTACATTTTTGCCATCCCGCTTGGGGTATCTGAGCTAGCCGTCGGGATCGTCTGGTTTGCCATCTTTACCCAGAATGGCTTCTTGAACAGTATGCTGCAAGGGATGGGCTTGATTGACGCGCCAACCGCCTTCTTGACGGCAGACACACGCTACTGGATTATCATTGCGATTTGGCTGGCTGAAGTCTGGCGGGCCACGTCAATTGTGATGATCATCGTCGTTTCTGGTCTACAAGCTATCCCGAGCGAGGTATTAGAAGCGGCTGAGATATTTGGCGCTAGCTTATGGCAACGTATTTGGCACGTCATTCTACCGCTGCTCCGTCCCAGCTTACAAGTGGCCTTGATCCTGAGAACGATCTTAGCCCTACAAGTCTTCGCAGTGGTTATTGCCCTTAGTGGGGGAGACATTGTCACGGTGCTGGCGAATGAAACGTTCAGGCAATATAGCGAATTCAGAAATAATAATGTAGCGGCAGCTTATGCCGGGTTTATCTTGATACTCTCGCTGTTTAGCGCCGTCATTTATCTACGAACGATTCGAACACAGGAGGAAATGACATCATGACAACGACACAAAACGAAATGGTTCGAGTACAAGCCTCGGAGGAGGTTCAAGAGGTTCATCGTCGGATGTTACGGCGGCAAAAGCTAAATCGAACCGCAACCTATGTCATCGCTATTCTCCTTGCGCTCTGGATTCTGTTACCCATCTACTTTATTGGTTCGATGGCCTTTACCACCCAGGAAGCGGTCCGGAGTTATCCTAAAGGCGTGTTGCCGTTTATTCCGTTCTCGCTTGACACAATGACCTTTTTCTTGGGATCAGCAGGGATCGTACCTGGCTTGATTAACAGTGTCATTGTGGCCATCATCACCCTTGTCGTCTCCACTGTGATTGCTGCGCCGGCAGGCTACGCCATCTCCCGCTTCATTTTCCCTGGCCGTGATTTCTACCGTCTGTCGATTTTGGCGGTTCGAGCCTTCCCCATTGTGGTTTTGGCGGTCCCGCTGGCGGTCGTATTTATTCAGCTTGGCATCTTCGACAACGTCTACAGTTTAGGCTTAATGCATACTGCGTTAGCCCTACCCACCACAATTCTGGTTATTGGTAGCGTCTTTGCCAGTGTGCCCTACGAGTTAGAAGAGGCGGCTCAGGTCTTTGGCTGCACGCCTGTCCAGGCGTTTCGCCACGTGGTTGTACCATTGGTGTTGCCCGGTGTCGCAGCTTCGGCAATCTTCACATTTGTCTTGTCCTGGAATGAGGTTTTTGCCGCGAGTATCTTAACGGTCCAAAATCGAACACTTCCGGCTCAAGTGCTATTTACCTTGGCGAACTCGTCAGAGGCCTATCAATTTGCCGGAGGCTTCTTCATGCTGATCCCATCCCTGATCTTTATGTTCTTCATCCGTAACTACTTGTTCAATATGTGGGGCCAAATCTCAAAATGAGTTATGGGGCCAAATCTCAAAATAAAGTGGAGCCGAATTTCTAAGTAAGGAGAGAATTATGGCTGAGATCAAGATTGAAAATGTTGTAAAAAAGTTTGGCGACTTTGTCGCGGTCAAAGATGCATCTTTGACCATTGAAGACCAAGAGTTTGTCGTGTTACTTGGCCCGAGTGGCTGTGGTAAAACAACCCTACTCCGAGCGGTCGCTGGCCTGGGAATGGCTGACGGGGGGCGGATCAGCATTGGTGGGCGTGATGTCACCTATCTCCCCCCACGCGAACGTAAAATATCGATGGTATTCCAAAGTTACGCCATCTTTCCTCATATGAAGGTTTATGACAATATCGCCTTTGGTCTGCGCATGAACAAAGAGGATAAGGCTACGATTGAACGACGGGTCAAGCAGGCAGCGGAGCTACTCCATATCGAAAACCTATTAGATCGCTATCCGAATAAAATGAGCGGGGGGCAACGCCAACGGGTGGCCGTGGCCCGAGCCATCGCCCTTGACTCGGAGGTCCTGTTGATGGATGAGCCGCTCAGTAACCTGGATGCCCTGCTTCGCCTAGAGATGCGGGCTGAACTTAAACGGCTGTTAGCTGAGATCAATGCAACCACAATTTATGTGACCCACGACCAAATCGAAGCCCTGAGTATGGGTGATCGAATTGCCGTGATGAAGGATGGGGTCCTACAGCAGGTTGACCACCCAACAACTGTGTATGATTTACCCTCAAACCAATTTGTGGGTGGCTTCATTGGTAATCCCCCAATGAACTTTATTCATGGGCAAGTGCAAAGAGACAATGGGGATGTTAGTGTGGCGGTGGGCGAGTTTAAGATATCTCCCCACGAGGTGATGAAGCCCATCTTGCGCTCTTATGATGGCTCTGATGTTACGCTTGGTATTCGAGCCGAAAATATGGAGACACTTGAGGCACCCGCTGATGATGCTATGCAGGTTCAGGTACTTGTCGTAGAGCCATTGGGGTCACAGAATTTGTTGACAGTCAAAATTGGGGAGGATACGGTCAAGGTCTCGACCCATCCCACCTTCAACATTGCCCCAGATAGCGATGTTTGGTTGCGCTTCCCAACGGACAAAATCCGCTGGATCGACCGTAAGAATGGACAAGTTCTTTATCCCGCATAGAGTTTTAGGGACAAACATAAAATTACGGCAGGTCGTTTCGAGAAACACGGGTGTTTCAGCGACGCCCAACGCGTAAAAATCCACCCAGATTTTGTTGCCACTAAAGGTCTGGGTGGATTTCATCTTCTGTTTCACATCATTAGAAATGACCGTTCAAGCCTAAATTCAACCAGGAAATTTTTAATCTATGACAACGACTCATATCATCAACCATACGCATTGGGATCGTGAATGGTTTTTAACCTCGATCTATACCAGTCAATGGATTCCCGGCTTGATTGACAAAATCGAGCAATTGGCCGCCAACAATGATAACTTCAAATACTTATTTGATGGTCAAACCTTGGCTATCGAGGATTTGTTGCAACTTGCCCCAGAGTATGAAGCCAAAGTCAGGCAATTGATTGCTGCTGGTCATCTGATTATTGGCCCCTACTACTGCCAGCCAGATTGGCAAATAACGGGGGGCGAAACATTGATCAGAAATCTACGGTATGGTCAGCAGGACATGCAGCGGTATGGCTGTGAAAATTCGACAGGCTGGCTGGTCGATACATTTGGACATGTCTCGCAAGCCCCCCAGTTGCATCATCTATTTGGGCTAAATTCGGTGTACGTCTGGCGCGGGGTGCCTCAGCTTGAGCCTTATTTTCAATGGCAGGCCCCTGATGGGACCACGCTTTTCACCATTGACTTGTTTGGGGGATACCGCAATTTATACGGGGTCACTCATGTACCCGAGGTGGCTGTGGCTCGTTTGCAGTCGGAAGCGACCAAATTGCAACCATTTTACCCAACTCCAGATATCCCCCTCTTTGATGGATACGATCTCGAACAGGCCCCCGAAGATCCAATACAATTTTACAAAAGTCTGGATAACTTGCCCCCAGACATCCACCTCAATGAAGTGAACCCAGCTGAGTTTTCCGAAATCGTAAGCCAAAAATTGCAGGATTTACCTTTAATTGCGGGCGAACTCAATTCGGGCAAGTACGGTGCTACATTTCCAGGCACATTCTCCGCCCGAACCTATCTTAAAGTGATGAATCGCGACTGCGAGCATTTGCTCTATCAGGTGACTGAACCTTTGGCTGTCTTGGCTCACTTAAAAGGCCGGGCCTATCAGGCGGATCAGTATGAAACGTGGGGGCGAATGTTGTTGCAAAACACCGTTCATGACTGCATCTGTGGGGTGAGTATCGATCAGGTGCATGAAAAAATGGAGTTTAGCTATCGGCAAATTTTTGATGGTGCCCAGCAGGATATTCAGACATCATTGAGCCATATCCTGCAAGATTTTACGGCTGGCACGTATGCAGTTAGCACCAATCCTTTTACCTATCAAGGCTGGCAAAAGGTTGGGGATCAGCTCTATCAGGTACAAACCAATGGCATCGGCGTCTGGTCAATCACGGCTCAGGAAGATGTTGAGACTCTACGTCAAACGGTCGATACCTTTGCTTGGCAAAATGACCATTACAACGCCACGGTTAGCCAAGCGGGTACGGTCCAGGTTGGTGCGGCAACACTAGGGCATCTGGTGGTAAGTGATGAGCAAGGTGATACATACTCCGATGAGTTGGGAACAGGTCGTGAAATTTGTCGCCCGAGCGGCCCCTTATTGGTGACACAACATCACAAACAGCAGAGTATTGTTGAATATGCATGCAAGTTGGTCCGTGATGATAGTGAAGTATCAGCCACGGTTCGCTTAACATTCGACCAAAGCCCCTTGATTCGCTGGCAGATTGACCTCGACTCTCGTGGTACTGATTTTCGGGTTGATCTGATATTTGAAACAGGTTGTATTGGGCAGGTCTCGGCTGGCATGCCGTTTGATGTCGTAAACCGTCCAATGGCTGACACGGATTTGTGGCCTCGGCAGATTGAGGACAACACCTTACGTTCAATCTTGTTGGGACAGCGAGAAATCGACATTGTGAAGACCTTTCCCTTCCATGATTTTGTCGCCATCTCCAATGACGACACCACAGCTACCTTGTTCGCCAAAGGGCTACATTCGTATCAGGCTGATGAGACCGGAGCAATTAGCATAACCTTACGCCGATCGGTCCAGCAACTCACCCAGCCGAATTTGAATTATCGGGTTGGTGACGCTGGGCCATTTTTTTATGTACCCGATGCCCGTTGTGAACGCCAAGTCACCCACGAGTTGGCCATGATGATTGGCTCTATTCAGGTTGATGATCTGGCCTTTCATCAAATCAATGCAGGCTTTCAGAATCCGCCGTTAATCGTACAAACACAAGGTGATGGAACGCGAACCGATTGGCAATTTTTGCAGGAGAATTTACCCTTGAGCAGTTTGCACCTTGACCACGATCAGGTGCTGGCCCGCTTTTTCAACCCAACCACAAAGTCCCAGGCGCTCTCTCAAACGTATCAGCAGACAGACATCGATGGTCGGGCTGGCGATGTCACCAGTGATGTTTCCGCCAAACAGATTGTCACCATCGCACTGAATGCTCAACCGCTCAAAACCGAAGCGCAGGTCATCCCAGTGATCGACTTGATGGCTGGCCCAACGTGGCGCGTGGGAGAAAATCAAGGGCTGCCCGATGCTAAGATCATTGCTCGCCTAAAAGAAGAAATCGCTGATCTCGAACGCCGGTTGGAAGACATTGCCCAAGCCTTGGAACAGGCGACTGAGGCTGAACAGCATCGTCTGCAACACAAATATTACATTGTCAAACGGGAGTTGTACGAGGCTCGATTATCGGCGTATTTGAACGAAGAAAAGCTAGCTCGACAAGGAAAATTAAGCTACGCCGCCCTCTATCAACTGGATGATGAAGTCGCCAAATTGGGACTTGAATTAAACCAGATGCGCATCAAACGACGTATCTATGATTATGTCGTTGATGCTTTGTAAACGTTAGGACGAAATACTTAAAAATTGGGCGTTGAGCGATGCGGTAGATGTAGCCTCACTCACGCCCAATTGCATAAGTTGCAAGTGTACGTAACGCCCTACGACTGTTATGGATGCGCAATGACCATCAGGGTCTTGGCACGATCCAGCACACAACGCAGCGCCAACTCCATATTCTCGGGGTCGAGCGCGGCAAAGCTCTCATCAAGGATGGTTAAATCGGCTTCTTGGATAAGAGCGCGGGCCAAAAAGAGACGACTCCGTTCGCCGTGCGACAGTTGCCAGCCAGTCTCGCCGACCATCTGCATCAAACCAGCGGGCATTCGTTCGATCAACTCACCTAGCCCCAGCTCTTGACAGATCGCCTCAGCCAAAACCAAGTCTTCTTGGCGCGGGGGCCATTGCCGCCCCATCAACAAATTGAAGGCAAACGTTCCCGTCAATACATGATTCTCGTGGAATTGTGGGGCAGCGACAACCCGTTGTCGCCACCCAGAGGCACCCAGGGTTTGCTGATCTAAGCCCCGCAACAAAAGTAATCCCGAATTTGGCTGATGTAGTCCGGTCAGTAAGCTTGCCAGGGTGGATTTGCCACCACCAGACGGGCCTTCCAGCAAAAGACGATCGCCATTTCGGACTTGCAAATGACAGTTATATAGAATAGGATCACCTTGGGGTCGATAGTGAAATGCTAAACGATGGGCCTCAATTAGAGTCGATATTTCCGATGTTTTCTGGCCGTTTAGAGCAAAGGCAGGAGAGCCAATCAATTGGGTACGAGCGGCTGCCTCAAACAGATTTTTGACCTGCTGCCAAGCAATAGCTGCCCCAGCGAGGTGCTGTACGCTGGGCGCCAGCTTGTGAAAGGCTTGAAACGCCAGCAGTAAACCACCCAAACCAATAGCCAAGCTGGTTGTACTGCTTCCCCCACTAAAAAATGCTGGTAATAATCCCAGCAAGCCTATCGCTAGCCAACCACGTGGAATTAGAGCTATCAAACGCATCGTACTGCGATCCAAGTCGTGACTATGATTCACATAAGTTACCAAGGACTGATCTTCCCCAGCGTGCCACTGCTGAGGACTTTCTTGAGCCAAACGAGTCCTGTGTCCAACCATTCGCTCAATCAAATCGTTGGTTAAGGAGAGACGCGTAAAGGTCCAAGTTTGTCGCCGCCGAAAGTATTGCCAGCCCAGCCAAATCGTTAAACCGAGCCAAACCAGCAGTAAGCCCATATGCAACAGACCACCTGCCCCACTCAGCAAAATAATGGCCGCAAAAATCAGCTCTAGGCTGGCCACAAGCCCCAACAATCCACCGGTCAGGGCTAAAGACTCAACCGCTTCGGCCTCAATCACTTTGCCAAGAAACTGCCCCGCCCCTTGATGGCGAATTTCTTCGGAGTTCAGCTTTAGAGCACCGGCCATGAGTCGCTGTTTGAGAATAGCCCCAGCCTTCATGGCTATTTGACCTTGGGCCCACATAGCCATCAATCTAAATGGGATTACGCTCAAAAGTAGTAAGCCCCAAGCCAACAACCAGCCCATCTCCAGGCGTCCCTGCAAAGCACTGCGCCCAATAACCGCCCAGGCCAACAACCAAATCGTGTACTGAACAACGTAACTCCCTAAAAATGCTGCCACATATCCAGGCAGGTTGGCCTGCCGCAGTTGCCAGCTCAAATTATGACCTGGTTGAGGCCGTAACATCCAGCCGATTTCAAGCCGTTCCCCGCCCAGCCGCTCAGTTAGGATAGTTTGTTTAGCACGTTTGCGTCGTCCTTTGGAAAGATACAGGTCATCCAACAAAGTCTCAATCTCAATCTTAAGGGGTGCCTCCAGCGGATAACACAAGTGGTCACGAACGTCTCTGATGGAGAGGCGATGAGAGGTTAAGTCGGGATCAAGTACCGTAATCGTCTTCTTGTTTCCTGCCAACACCGCCAAAAAGAAGGGGCCATCAGGATTAGTGAAATGAAGGATGGCTGGGCTAAAACGACCAAGTACATCTGCCACCTCAACGTAACTGACACTCACGCCATCTGTCTCAACGCCCAAAGTAGCCGCGTTGGCTTCGATCCAGCGGCTCAGATGTGGTTCTTTTAGATGATCAGCCAGAACTGTTTGAGGCTCAGTTTTGGTGAGCGATGACGAGAGGCCACTATGATAGGCCAAGGCGGCCAGAGCTTCACCTAACCGAGCCACAGGCCAAGCAAATGGTTGGAGTTTATCGAGCTGAGTCACGGTCTATCCCTCCTGATAAGGTCGGCCTCAAGTCTCGTTCAAGCAACTGCCCACTTTCGAGCCAAAGACGACGCCAAGATGAACTAGCCCATAGCCCCTCACGTACAGCAGCCTCGGCTTCAAGCAAGGCCAAATAGCGGCTGTTCTGTTGCGCCATAAGTTTTGTAGGTTGATCGTCCTCAATAATTTGCCCGTCTTCAACCACTACCACGCGTTCAAAGTCTTGAGTTTGCCCTACATCGTGGGTGATGTACAGCAGCGTAGCCTGAGGCCAGTATTGTCGGGTACGGCATAAGAGTTGACGACGCTTTTCTCGATCGAGTCCGCGAAACGGCTCATCCAGAATGACCAGCCGCGCATCAGGCTGGAGCATCGCCCGACCGAGCCGCACCCGTTGTCCTTCCCCACCGGAGAGCAAGCCCCCACACTCACCAAGCGGCTGTTGTAAGCCATTGGGTAATTTTTCCAACACCCCAATCAAATCAGCTTGCTCGATGACCGCTCCAATGGGAAGCGATGGATCCAATGAACGACCATAACTGAGGTTATCCAACAATGAGCGGTTCCATAGCTGTACGGCGGGATCAACCCAGGCGGTTTCCTGGCGCAGGTGTTGCAAATATTGCCCATCTAACGGTCGCCCATCAACCAACAGTTGCCCAGCCGCTGGCAGATGCCAACCTAATAACAAACCAACCAAGCTCGATTTGCCTGCTCCCGATGGCCCCACAATTGCCACCTGACTCCCCGGTTCAATGTCGAGGCTGACATCATCGAGAATTGTATGGCCACCAGCCCGAACGAAGAGATTCTTAAAGGTGATCGCGACACCAGGAGGAGAGAGGGGCTTCTCCTCCGCCCCCTTTTCTTCAGGGAAGGGGGAGATAGCGGTCTTAACTCCCTGAGGTGAGATTGACTGTGAGGCAGATGGAAGAGGCGAATTTTCCACGGACCTCGCCTCTGGTGCGCCCAAAGGCTCCAGCAAACGCAATGTGATATTCCGCTGGCTGGGGTATTGTCTGGCTAATTGAGCAATTTCTTGACCAAGGGTGGGCAGTTGCAGGGCCCAATACACCAGCAGTAAAACGCTACCGATTTCACCACCGTGGCTAAGGTGCTGAAGCAAGAGCCAAGTACCAAGTCCAAACCCGGTCAACAATTGGAGGCCCTCGACCCACAACGTCGTTGTTAACAAGCCTAGACTAGCGTAGCCCCACTCCACTAAAAGCGCCTCATGCTCACGCCGCACCGCTCGCTCGGCCCCATGCACCCGAATGGGCACTAAGCCCAGCAGTGAATCGAGATAAAATCGACTGAGTGCCCCTAAATGGGTTCGCATTCGTAAATCTCGCTCACTCAATGGTGAATGAGCCAATAAGGGTAGGCCTACTGCCACCAAACCGCTCAAGATAGCCAGGAATGCACTGGAGGGGTCAAGCCAAATGATGCCAAATACGGTTAAAATAAGGGTAAATGTTTGTTGGATAAGATTCGCGCCAAGCATCGGCAGTTGACGAAGCTGGTGCACACTGTGACTCCGTTCAGCCATATCAGACATCAGACGGCTTTGAAAATAGCGGTCGTGCAAACGAGGGATTTTGGTCAGAAAGGCAACCCGAAGCCGTGCCTCCAGCCCACGCCCCAACCGCAAGACTGTGCCAAGGATTTGTAGACGCACCAAGAGTAGGGCGAGGATAAAGAATAGGATGGCCCCAATCACACCTAAGCGTTGATTTCCCCCGGCCAGCAAGGAGCTAATATCAAACAATCCGCGAAACAACATCGCCTCAACAACTAAACTACCAGCGGCTAACAATAAAGCGAGTAGCAACACCAGCGGCGTGAGCAAGCCATCGACGCGTAAGAAACCAAGTAGCTCCCGGCCTGGTCGCTGTGGCGGTTCCTCCAGAGCGGCAACCAAGTCTGGGGGCAAATGACTGCTAAGAGCGTCTTCAACTTGGCTATCCTTAGCCAATGCCTGACGCCCTGCAACTTGAATCAGCACAGCCCCCGTCAGCATTACCTGTTCATCACCATCGCCATCTGGCTCAGTGGGGCGAACCGACCAATAGCTTTCGGGTATAGGAGATTTTTCTGGCCCGGCACTTTGGCTTTGCTCGTAAAATTTCTCAAGGAGACGTTGGGCTTCACGCCCACGTCTCACCCCACCTGAGCGAACAATCATTGTCAGCATTCGAGTGGTCGCGTCCAAGGTGGCCAGGGCCCGCCAATTCGAAACGGCCAACGCCTGCTCAATCAATTGATGGCTCACTAATTTGTCCAAACCCAAATCGGCCAAACGTTGCCGCAGCGGTGTCAAGAAGCCAACTGAGCCGGCCCACTCGCGCCAAGCCTCGGCTGGCACGGGCATCTTGTGGACATACATCTCACTCATCAACCGTTTGACAGGCATCCAGCGTCGTCCCACGGCGGGGTCCATCACCTGCACCCACGCCCCCCAACGACGCCACACCACCACAAAATGGGTCAGCCCATTGGGCAAACGGACAACTATGATAGCAGGCAGGGCCTCCGCCTCAGGCATCAAAACGTGATCGATGGGCAACATCACCTGCTCCGCCATCAAGCCCAACTGCCCCGCAACCTCCTCAAGCGTATCGATAGAGGTGCCATCGACATCGGTCTGGCAGGCTTCGCGCAATCGACCATAACTGACCGGAATGCCAAAGCCTTCCAGCAGACATTTGAGCGATGCTGGACCACAATCCATGCCGGAAGTTTGGATGACTTCAGGGGCGAGCCAGTGTTGTTTGGCGGCTTGTACGGTCATGATGTCCTCGATACTATTGACCAACGCCTCGACCTGCTACACGAATTAACAACTGGGCAGGAGAGGCATCCTCAACGGCAATCTCAACCACCCCAGTCATCCCAAAATCAAGCGTAATCGGAGCCGGAGGTTCTTCAGAAATGGTCAGCCGCACCTCAAGCCAACCATCTCGTAAGGTTCGGGGTACGGTGGTAACCACGGCTGGAACGGTGCCATATTGCAACCATGGATAGCTATCGAGACGCAGGCGGGCAGGTTGCCCCGGTTGGATACGGCCTTGCACGGCGGGTGAAAATTGGGCTACGATGGTGGTAGCTCCCGTCAGGCTGGCTTTGTCTGTGACTTCGTAAAGGGTCACCTGGCTCAAAAAGCCCCAAGCCAACCACCCGCCAAGCAATACCGCAATCACGATCAGTCCGACCAGTCGAGTACGAGTCGTATCCGTTTCAAGGGAACGCATCGTTTGAGAGAAAGGAATGGTCATCATAAACCTCTTAACTGCTCATCTTAGCCAAAAATTGCTCATAATTTTCCTGACACGTTTTCGTTTTGGGATGATCGGGGCCAAGGGCGTTTTGGAAAATGGATAGGGCGCGCTCGTAGAGCGGCTCCACGTGAATGGTATCCCCCTGAGACTGATAGAATATCGCAAGATTATTGAGGGTCATCGCCACATCTGGATGATCGGAACCAAGAAGTTTTTCTTTGATTGACAGTGATCTGAGATAAAGTGACTCAGCTTCATCAACTTTATCTTGCGCATTCAGCAAAGCAGCCAGGTTATTGTAGTTAATGGCCGACTCGTAGTTGACTGGGCCATACGCTGCTTCGAAAATACCCAGCACTCGACGATACATTTCTTCGGCCTCATCATATTTACCTTGGCCATCCAACAAAGCAGCCAAAGCCGCCACGTCTTCGGCCACCCGTGGATGATCGGGGCCAAAGGCTTGCTCGCTCAAGGCCACAGAGCGACGGGCATATGGTTCGCCTTCGGCACAACGCCCACGGCTATGCGCCAAGCCACCCAAGTTGTGATAGAGAAAGGCCAGATTGGGATGATCGGGGCCAAGCGCTTTTTCCATAATCGCCAAAGCCCGACGATAGACACGCTCACCATCTTCAAAACGGGCCAAATATTTGTAGACCATTCCCAAGTAGTTGAGGGTGCTGGCCACTTCAAAATCATTCTCACCGAGCACCCGTTCAGCTCGCTCTAGCGCTTGCAGTAGTGGTGTTTCAGCTTCTTGATAGCGACCTTGATTACGCAAGATATTGCCCAGATTACCCATCGCCTGAATCCACAGTCGACCAATGTCAACATCAATCCCTGCTAACGGCTGCAGAATATTGACCGCGTGTTGGCACTGTTGTTCAGCCAACTCATACTGACCGACTTGCAAATAGAGCTCCGCCAAATGATTACGAACATTGGCCACATCTGGGTGATCTGGCCCCTCCGTTTGTTCTAACAATTCAATCGATTGCTGAACAAGAGAGATGGCCTGCTCGTAATCACCGTCAGCCTGTCGCTGAATTGACTGATTGTGCAAATCCACAGCCATTTCGACAGTTTCATCCAATGATAAAGTGATGTTTTGGGGTATTTGTGGTTGATTCATGTGATATGTTTCCAAATGCCATAAAGGCATTTAATTAATCTTAACCAAAGTTTGGAGCTATCCAGGCACACTCCCTGTCGCATATCCCATTCTGAACAAAAAGGCAGCGGTTCGTTTCTTCTCTTCGGCTGTTGGCAATTTGAAATCAAAGGAGTCGGCTAAACGATTGAGGACGTTAAACAGGAAGCAAACGTAAAGCGCTTCCTCGATGGCAATATCACTCAAGCCTATGGAACGTAGGGGGATGATATCCTCTGGACCAACTTCAGACGGGGTGCGAGTCACCTTTTCCAGAAAGGCTAGAATTGTCTGCAGTTTTGGGTCCAATTCAACCGTACGCCAGTCAGCGGTAGACATAATGGCTGCTACAACATCATTATCAAATTCGTGCGCTGCAACCGCAGCGTGATGCTCCATTCAGAAATCACAACTATTAGTTTTAGCCGTGAAAGCAGCAAACAGTTCAACTTCACCTTTACTCCAGCAGGTGCTCTTACGCATCCCTTCTTCAAGACAGTTGGTGAAATGTTTTCCAAACAAGTTACGACGGTAGGACAAGGCTGCAATGGGACCAGGCACACTCCCCATCATCCATCCAATCAGTTTAAGGATAGGCTTTTGCCAGGGTTGATGACCATTGTCTAAAATCTTTAATCGCATGAATTCTCTCCTTTCAACGCACGTAAACCTTGTTCATATTGAGCTAAACTAGCCCCCACTGCGGCGCAGAGGGTTAATTCAAATACTTCATCTTCTGAATAGTGAGCCTCACTGACCAAATAGTTCACATCTTCATCGCTTACCCGATAAGCGTGTCGGGTGACTTTTTGCAAATAAGGCGCCAACACATCTGGGGTAATTCGAGCTGAGGTATCCTGACCCATGAGCTGTTTGGCATACCTCAGCGTTGCCCGCCGTAAGGCCGTACTGCTGTGGGCTGATTTATGAAGGAGGCTGTCCACTGCCTTTTGCAAATTTTTGGGATAATTGATCATCATCGTACATCGCTCCTTTCGGTAAAGCCTCAATCGATCTTAGTGATGACTTCATTATATCAGCCCAGCGTGACAAGGATGTGACAAATTGTGTCACACAAATTCGGGATTTTTAAGATTTATACCAATTCCACTTCTGCGGCTGCCTTTTGCATCGTTTGAGCCAGAGTGATATAGGCTGCGGTCCAAGCTTCCGCCACAGCAGGCGTATAGGCCTCCCCTAAGCCTCGCTCTAAAGTCCACAACAAAGCCAGGCCGACTGTTTCATAATGCGAGTCCTTAACTCCATACTTAACGTGACGTCGGCCCAAATCTTCAACAACCGGGATGAGTTTATCCAGTTGATGCAACCCTCGGGCGACTGCCGTCAAAGCTTGCATCAACTTTTTCTTCTGTTCCGTCAAATCTGACTTAAACATAAGGCGAAGGCTCGGATCAAGTTCAAACAGCCGTTGATAAAATAGATCGGCTGCCCTATCTGCAATCGGCACCACTTGCTCAAAACTTTCCTGCACCAGTTGAATTTGTTGGGTATTCATACTAAATTTCCTTTCTTTGGGTCAAGATGACCAGATTGATGAGTAATTGCGTCATTCTGACGCCACTGTATCAAGCCATCGTTACAAAAACGTTCCAAGCAACGTTACAAGGGTAAATTTAGTTTGATGTCACATTAAGTTTCAACTCAAAAATCGGCAGTTCCGTAGATACTTCTTGACGCGCTGCTTTTTCTTGAGCCAGCCGGGTCAGATGGGTCGGATCTAAAACCACGCTCAGATAGTAGCCTTCATATTCGATGACATAATGATGGTCCAATAACACCTGCAAATCCGCGAGGAAAGCCTCATCTAACTTGTTACAGCGAATGGGCTCCTGCAGTTTTTCCAGCAACTCACTACAGGAGGGAGACAAGACGTGATACTCCTGCACCGCACAGCGGCGTGTATCTTGAATCAACATCATTCCATTCCCTAAGGGCATCCGATAGAGTTGGGGTGGAGCTTGATCCTTGCTCCACTGGTCTTTCCACGCCAGCACGGCATCGCGAAACCGTTTCATCAGATCAGAGTCCGATAGAAACTCAGTGGTATAATCACCCAGAAACGCGTAGGCTACGTCATTAAAATTGGTGTGTTCAGGATAGATGTGGGTGTAGGCCGGCAGCGGCTGTATTGTTTCAATTCCATACTGAGCGTGATTATTGAAGTAGGGGCTGTAGCGGTCAATACGAATTGGTCCGATGCCCTCTGGCGCTTGCAGATGTTCTAGATAAGGCATAATCTCAAGCGTGGCTTCATAATCAGCCTTACGCTCACCGGGAAAGCCATAAAGAATATTCCACGCTGCATAAATTTTGCGTGAGGCACAATCCCGCATGGTACAGAGATTACGCACGGCAGTTACCCCCTTGGCCATCAATTTTAGCGTATGGCTGGAGAGGGACTCAATACCAGGCTGGATTTTTTTCACCCCGGCCTGAACAAATTGATCAAGGTCAGAGGCTTTTAAGTTGGATTTGACCTCATAGAATAAATTGATTGGCTCGGCACGGTCAGCCAGCACCGGCAAAACTTCTCGTCGAAACTCCAGCGGCATGATGTTATCGGCGGCTTGAAGCAATTCCGGGTTATAGCGATCAGCTAAAAGATCGATCTCTGTCAGAATACGTTGAGGTGTTTTTCGCCGATAACCAATCTCCAACCCATTGAGACCACAGAATTTGCAATGGTTTTTTGCCCCATACCAGCAACCCCGTGAGGTTTCAAACATCACGCCTTGCATCAAATCCTCGGGCAGAAGACCGGCTGCGATAAAATATTCGGCTTGTTCAACATAGTCATCATAATTCGGTGTCTCCACTTGATCCATATTGGCCACCGCCTCACACTCGACGACGCAGGTCTCAGGCAATCGCCCAGACTCAAGATAACGAGCACAAAAGGCCGGAAAATCGAAATCAGCTTCACCAGAGAAGACAAAATCAAAGATATCAGTCATATCCGCCACAGCCTGCCCCATCGGAGCGGCCACATTTCCACCACCGATGACCAAGATCACGTTTGGGTCAATCGATTTGATCCGTCTAGCAATCGCCAAACTCGACATTGTTTGTTGAAAAACTGAAGTAAAGCCGACAATTCGGGGATTGTGACTGAGAATCTCCCGCACACATTCGTCAACACAGGCTTCGATCTCAGGCAAAATGGCAAACAACGTCTCCGCCGTCAACTCGTTCCGCTGGAAGAAGCTGTTATCCGCCTCATCAACGATGCGCCGAACCACATCTTGTGCATTCGCTCGGGACGGCACCTCATTCAAGGCCCACTCTGCAAATAGCGCCTCACCCAAAAGGTCCGTGGCAGATGACAGTGAAATGTTGCGATATAAATCATACCCGATCCGAGCGGCTAAGCGCAGGTTGGCATAATAAACGGCGCTTTCAATACGTTGTTTTTGACACCCAACGGTCAACAAACTTGGCCCCAAGGCGGGGTAGGTGATGTTAGCGAAAGGGGGATTTACAATCAATAAATCTTTATTGTCAGCCATAATTACACTCCCTGTAAAAATTAGTTTTAACGTTCTTATTTAGGCAAGGACACATCGGTATGTGCCCTTGCCCTGTTCAATTATCAGGATAGGGAAACCCCTATCATCTACATACGAGTCACGCCTAATACAGTATGATCGACAAAGGTTTTTTGCTCCATCATTTGCTTGGCCAACATACTGGCAATTTCGTCGCTGACGGCCAAGCCCATTTGATTGAGCGCACCCTGTGGATCTTGTGCGAATTGATCACGAAACGCTGAATTTTCATTGAGCTGCATTGTTAACTGCTGTGGATTAAATGTCATTTTTATTTCCTTATGTTTATCTGTTCAATATAATGGTGATTGATGCATCAATTGCCCTTAGGATAGCTGCTTCTCGTGCCAACTTCGTGACAAATTGTGTGACGGATTAACTAATTTCGAGTACACCCTAAAACGGTATCATCGATAATACGATTACCCATTGTCATCTGTTCGGCCAACAAGATAGCCACATCATCGCTCATGGTTAAATCCAACTCTTGCAAGGCAGCTTGTGGGTTTTGATTAAATCGCTCCCGAAACGCTGAGTCGTGGTTCAATTGATTGGTTAACTGTTGTGGATTAAACGTCATTTTTATCTCCTTATTTACAAAATTTACAAACGGCAAATGGTCATTCAATCTAGAACGACCATTTGCCGTTTTTTACTTGCTTTTATCAACAGGAAGAACGATTAACGCTCATCGATTAAAAAGGCCGCTGGCGTTTATAACCAGATTTGATCTGACTCTTGACCTTTACCCCCTTGCTCTGCTCTTGCACCAATGTCTCATTGTGGTTCATACTAAATGAGCCTGCCTTAACCTGCGTCTTAATCCGCAAGCCTTTGCCTTGTCCTTGCAGCAAGGTTTCATTGTGGTTAACACTCATTGCCCCAGCTTTAACAGTTGTTTTGGTTTTCATAATTTTGATCTCCTTATGACTAAAAAATTTGATTGAGTGGTTCTGCCCATCTTGATTGTGAGCGAAACCAAATTTCTGATCACAGTGTAAGCCATAAAGGGGTGGAGCGTCTTCAACCATAGGGTGGAGAAAATAAGAGAAGGGGGGTGGAGAAAATAATTGTGAATTATGAATTGTGGGTGGTGGATTGTGAATGATCGGCCAACTTCGCCGAGGCAATTTAGGTCGACAAAAGGCCAAGTTCCCTGGCGCGAGAGAGGGCCTGGACGCGGTTGGTGACGTCCAGCTTGCGGTAGATGTTGTTGATGTGGGTTTTGACCGTGCTTTGGGTGACGGTCATGGCGGTGGCGATTTCGCGGTTTTGCAGACCAGCGGCGATGTAGCCAAGCACCTCAAGCTCACGGCTGGTCAGGGGCTCGATCAGGGCTTGGTTTGCCGTTGCCTCGGATGGAACGACAGGATCGAGCGTAGGCTCTACGTTCGTTAGGTCCAGGCGGGTAAGGTCTGATAAAAGGAGATCAATAGTGGTGGCTAAATCGGCGTGTTGCCCACGCTTTAGGGCGGCAGTCAGGGTTGTATCCGACCGGTGTGGCTTGAGCTCGACCAAAAATGCCTCACACCGATCTTTCAGCTCCTGAGACGCAGCACTGTGATGTTGCACGAGGCTCAACAAAACCACGCCTTTTTCTGCTTGCCCCACCCGACTGAGCAGATCACCCACTTCCAACAAAATGGTCAAAATGAGCGGGGTGTAGTCGATTGCTGCCGCAATTTGTAAGGCTTGGTAAAAATGATGTTGGGCCGTGGCCATATCATTTTGGCGCAACGCCAAAGCCCCCAAGCCCTGATGTGACGTGGCTGACCCACCTTTATCATTGGTCTTTTGGTACAAAGTCAAACTTTCGGTCAGGAGATGTTGGGCATCCTGATAATCCGCCTGTTTTAGGGCAATATTACTCAAATGATTTAGCGTAACCGCCATTCCTTCTGGATCATTAAATTCCTGACGGCTGGTGTAGCTGGTTTCAAAATGTTGGCGAGCCAAGACATAATCTTGTCGAGCTAAGGCCACATTCCCCAAGGTGTTAAGAGGGTAGGCCATATACCATCGCTCAGCAATACGTTCGCAAGCCTCAATCGATTGTTCCGCCAAGCTCTGCGCCCCATTGAGATCTCCTTGCGCTAAAGCGACCTGAGACAAAATATCATAGGCCATCATCATATTGGACGGGTGAGGGTATTTTTCTTCATCGACTAAAACCTGCTCAACCAATTCAGTCGCGGTCGAGAGGTCACCGCGAATTAAGGCGATGATGCCCAACATTGTGTTGGGATGACTGACAAAGCCAGGGGCCGTCTTAATCTGAAACTGGTCATACAGGGCGTAGATTTCCTTTAGGGCAGCTTCTGCCTCATCAATTCGACCGTGCCGCAAATAAAACCAGCTTGAGACCATTAAACAATCCGTCAGGGCCAAGACACCTTGTGGTTGGTCGAGCGTCTGGCGCATGTGTTGTACCGCTTGCTCAAAAATCCCCAACGCCTCGGTATAACGGCCTTGTGTTTGACAGAAGCGCCCCAGCGCCTTGGCCCCTTGGATGACAATATCTACCTGTCCCTGTTGCACAGCCCGTTGCCAAGCCGCTCGGATATTTTTCAACTCGGCCTCTGTCACCTCAGACGCCCGAAGTTGATTCCCATCTGGTCCATCAGCGAGTTGTTTATGCAGAAATTCGATGTAATAGGTGCAATGGAGATTCTGCGTCTGGGCTAAATTATCGCTAGACTCGGCCAAATGTTCAGCAGCATATTGTCGTAGCAATTCGTGCATATGATAACGGCCTTCGGGGCTCCAGTACAACAACGACTTATCGAGAAATAGCGACAAATCAGCGAGCGATGCACCAGCCACAGCCTGAGCAGCAGCCCGATCAAAACCCCCTCGAAACACCGAGAGCCGAGCAAAAATAGCTTGCTCATTGTCACTCAATTGCTGACACGTATGATCAAAGATAGCCTGAATACTACGATGGCGGTCAGGGATATTGTGTAATCGAGTACTCAAAAAATCGAGACTGCGCTGGATTTCGGCCACAATTTCAGCGCAGGTCAAGGTTTTGGCCCACGCCGCAGCCAATTCTAAAGCCAGGGGCATTCCCGCCACGATTTGACAAATACGAGCCAAGGCAACTGGATCTTGATCAGGCGAAAAGTCAAAGCGTACTTGACGGGCCCGCTCAACAAAAAGGTTGATCGAGGTGAAGTCTGCCAGCGAAGCGGTTTGCCCCTGCGCCGGAAAGGTCAGCCCCTCCACCGAATAGAGCCACTCCTCTCGCAAATTGAGCGCCTCTCGTGAGGTCACAAGCAGTTTGAGTTGAGGGGCAGCCGCGAGCAGATCAGACACGAGTGATAGGTGCACATCACCCAGCAGATGCTCAAAATTATCCAACACTAAGAGCATTGTTTGATCATGCAAAAAGTCACAGATTTGTTGGAAGGGCGAGGCCTGCCCGGTCAGAGAAAATTGCAGGGTCTCCGCGAGGGCAAAGGGAAGAAACTCTAACGCCTCCAGCGGTTGTAACGGGACAAAGTATAAGCCCGCCTCAAAATCGAGCTGGCTCGCCCGCGCCGTCTCAATCGACAGACGGGTCTTGCCAATCCCACCCCCGCCTGTCAAGGTTAACAAGCGACAGGCAGGGTCAGCCAGCCGAGCGGTGAGATCAGCAACCTCCTGCTCACGACCAATAAAGGAGGTGGGTTGAGGCGGCAGATAAACGAGATTATTTGTTTGCGTTTGTGATATGTCGGAGGTCACACCCTTGCAACCTTGAAAAAGTTGCCTGATTATACCATAAATTGAACCATTATCTAGGTCCCAGTCAGAATGCAAACGCTACAAGCCTCTTAGACGTGAGCAATCATATATTCTTCCACACGTTCCAAAAATGTAGCAATGGTTTGATTGACCTCATCTGCATGAGTAATCGGCCCCATGTGCCCCATCTCGGCAAATTCATTGATCTCGGCTTGGGAGAGCAAAATCTGTAACCGCTGCATCACCCCTTTTTCAGCTAGGGTGGTTTGTGCCCCGCTCATCAATAAAATTGGGATGGTCAGGGCCAAGATGCCACTCATCGAGAGCGGAACATCAAAGCCGTTGGTCCACTCCAACCGAACTTTTTGCATCCCTTGAGCAAATTTTTGACGCCGTGCCTCTGGTGTATGATCCCACGCCGCTGAGCCAGCCCAATAGGATACAAATGTTTGTGCAGCCGCTTCAGGCTCACCCTCATCAATCAGCCAGTAGGTTTGATCACGAATGGCTTTGATCTCTTTGTACGCTGGCTCATACGTCGGCAACAAGAAAAAACAGGTTGGTTCATAAAGCGTGAGGGAGGCAACCTTGGTCGGGTAACTCAAAGCCATCTTTAGGGCAATCAGGCCACCGTATGAATGCCCGACGAGATGGACTTGATCCGTGTCCGCCAATATCGGGGCCATCAAGTCGAGTTCATCCTCAAGGCGCAGGGGAAACTCATGTGGCCAGGCCGGACTCTTGCCATACCCATACAAATCGGGGGCGACGACCCGGAAGCGGTCTGAAAGATGCGCCATTAAAGCACGCCATTGCCCAGATGAGCTGGCACTGGAGTGAATACAAAGGACAGTTGGTCCTGAACCTGCCTCACGAAAAAATGCAGTTTTGTGTATCATAAAAAACCTCCTAGTAAAATCCCCCTCAACAAAAGCCACCTTTTACAGCGGCATCTATTGAGGGGACCTGCTAAGTAAACATCTCAACAAAAATTAGTTAAGATTACCACTACCAGTACCACTACCACCAGGACCAGCACCACCGCCGCCACCGCTACTAGTATCCGGCCCAGCCTTAATGCTCGTTTTTACCTTTAAACCTTTACGCACTAATGTTTCATTGTGGTTGAAACTGGCTCCGCCTGCCTTAACCTGAGTCTTCACTTTTAGCCCTTTCTGCTCCGTTTTTGGGTATAACGGGTAGCCCCGATGCCCAATAATTTCTGTCGGATTAATAGCGGTCCAATCGATTTTGACCTTTAAGCCTTTGACTAAGGTTTCGTTGTGGTTAAGGACAACCCGCCCCGCTTTAACCTGTGTCTTGACCTTCAAGCCTTGACCCGCTGTTTTAGGATATAATGGGTAGTTGCGGTGCCCAATAATTTCTGCGAAAGTGATAGCGCCGCCATCAGATTTAGCCTTTACATCTTTGGTCTGGGCCAAGGTCTCATTGTGGTTGAGACTAATTCCGCCGGCTTTGACTTGTGTCTTAACCTTCACCCCTTTACGCAAGGTCTCATTATGGTTCAAGGTTGCCCCACCAGCCTTAATTGTTGTTTTGAGTTTCATTGTTTGTCTCCTTAATTGAACAATTTGTTTGAAATGTGTTTCAACTGCGATCTGAGGCCACTATACCAAATCAGCGTTTCGCCAATGTGACACATGGCGTGACAAAATAAGCGATTCCACAAAAATTCTGCGATTTTTGCCAATTTCGTTATAATTGAAGGTAAGATTTGGAGAGAAGCGCTGATGGCTAAATTGAAGCTCTATGTATTGGGAACCCCACGGTTGGTGCAAAATGATCAAAACCTGGCGATAAGCCGCCGAAAAAGTCTGGCCCTGCTAGTCTATCTGACAATTACCACCTTGCCTCAAACCCGCGAAACATTGGCCACCTTGTTATGGCCTGATGTTTCACAGCGACAGGCCAGGGGCAGTTTACGACGAGCTTTGGCCGATTTAAGCAAAGTCTTAGGCCCCGAGCGTCTTTTGACCGAAGGAGATCAAGTTGATTTAGCCCAAGATGGCAGTTTGTGGTCGGATGCGGTCCATTTTCAAACCTGTCTAGACCAAGCCAACTGCGCTGATCACGCCCCCGAGCAGGTGTGCCACGTCTGTGCCCCCCATCTGCAAGAGGCTGTTGCCCTGTATCAGGCTGATTTTCTGGCAGGCTTTACCCTGCGTGATGCGCCAAACTTTGACGATTGGCAATTTTTTCAAGCTGAGTCGTTACGCCAAAGTTTGACCACCGCTTTGGAACGGCTGGCCTGGGGATACGCCACTTGGGAGGACTACGACACGGCCCTACCCTACGCCCAACGTTGGGTCAGCCTTGATCCCCTCCACGAACCAGCGCAACAGGTCCTGATGAAGATCTACTATTACAATGATCAAGCCACGGCTGCCCTACGGCAGTATGAGTTATTCTCTCAGCACCTGGAGGATGAGTTTGGGGTTCCCCCCTCTGATGAAACCGCGACATTGTATGAAGCTATCAAGGCCAATCGTTTGCTAGAGCCTAGTCGCTACATTCAGCGACACGTTGCCAAGACACCTGATCCCCCACCCACCAATCCCCCAGCCAAAACAGCAACCCACCATCTACCCGCTCAGCCCACCCCTTTTGTTGAACGCACCAAGGATTTGGGCACAATTGGTCAATTTTTGACCGATGCAGACCGACGGCTCGTGACGCTGGTCGGCCCTGGTGGTATGGGCAAGACGCGACTGGCATTAGCCGCCGCTGAGGCCAACAAGGGTGCCTTCCCCAACGGGGTCCACTTTGTTCCGTTAGCGCCATTAAATTCCGCTGACCACATCGCGTCGGCAATTATTGAAACCTTGGAAATCAAGTCCTTCAATCCAGATCAGCCCAAAACACAACTGTTGGATTACTTAGCCACACGACAGCTCTTGCTGATAATGGACAATTTTGAGCACATCCTAGATGGAGTTGAATTAGTGGTTGAAGTTTTAGAGGCTGCCCCCCAGGTCAAAGTGTTAGCCACCTCACGAGAGCGCCTCAACTTGCGAAGTGAAACGATTTTCGGCGTTGAGGGCATGTCCTATCCCGATTTACAAGCCTCATCAAACGGCGATCCCCCAGAGTCATATAGCGCCATCAGGCTCTTACAACAACAGGCTCATCTCATCCAGCCTGATTTCACCCTTGATCAGGCGGAAATGGCTGAGGCCATCCAACTGTGCCATCTGGTGCGGGGCATTCCCTTGGCCATTGTCTTGGCAACAAGTTGGCTAGAGTTGTTGTCATTGGCCGAAATCCGAGCTGAGATCACCCGCAGTCTTGATTTCCTCGAAACTGAAATGCGTGATGTGCCGGACCGTCAGCGCAGTATGCGAGCTGTCTTTAACACCTCTTGGCAGCGCCTGCCTGATGAGGCCCAGCAGATTTTCATGAAGCTATCGGTTTTCAAAGGAGGCTTCACCCGTGACGCCGCTGAGTCTGTTGCTGGCGCGGGTTTACGGACCTTACGACTACTGCTCAACAAATCATTTATCACTCATAATCAAGCAAATCGCTATGAAATTCATGAGTTACTGGGTCAATATGGATACGAAAAATTGACTGTAGCTGGGCAGGAACAGGAACTACGGCAAAAACATAGTGCCTACTTCATGCACTTTATGGCTGAACGGGAGCTTGATCTCAGAGGTCGAGCCCAGGCGGCAGGCGCACAGGCCATCAAGGCTGATCTTGAGAATATTCGCTCGGCGTGGCGCTGGGCCTTGGCTCATAAGAATGAAGCTGGGATTATTGAGGCAGCCGAAGGATTACATATTTACTTCGCCACTTTGGGCAACCTTCGCGCTGGTATCGAACTATTTAATCAAGCGCATCAAGCCTTGGCCCCAACAGGCGATCAGGTACCGAGCCAAGCCTTTACGAAGATTCTCATTCGGTTGTGTTTCATGCGGGCCTTCACCCATCTTGAAGTAGATCACTTAAAATCAGACATTGAGACCTGTTTGACCGTGGCCCAAACCCATCACAATGAGTTTGAGATTGCCCTCTGTACCGTAGTCCTTGGCTACTATTTCTATGCGTTCGATAATGATTTGGGCCGAGCCGTAGAGCTAGCCGAAAAGGCCTTGGATAAATTGCAGCCCCTGGATGATCGATTTTATATGATCCGTACCCTCAGCCTGTTAGCCCAATATCATAGTACCTACTCGAATATCAAACAGCGGGAGGCACATTTACGGCAAGGGTTGGTTTTATCCCGACAAATCAACTCGACCTTGGATACAGCTATGCTTCTTTACAATTTAACCGAGGTCTTGTTTGCCTTAGGGCAGTATGATGAAATTAAACCATCCTGTCAGGAAATTTTTAGTCTAACTGATGCTGTCGACCAGGCGATTATGGCTGATTTCACCGACATCTTACTGAGTCTTGACTACATCCTGCGGGGTGATTTATCGGCCGCTTATCCAGGCTTGGAAAAAGGCTGGCAGCTCTATGCGGACAACCACGTGTCCTACCTCCTCGCCTTTGTGAGCGCGTGCCTCAGCGTTTGGTCGGCCTTGAATGGTGACTCCCAAACCGGACGTGACTATGGGCAACAAAGTTTGGCGACTGAGGTGAAAGACTCCTTCTTCATTATCCTTGGGAATTGGGGGGCGGCCTTGAGCTGTTGCAACCAGCAGGATTACCCCGCCGCAAGAGAATATCTCAAGGCTGGACTACAACAAGCGGCTGATTCCGCCTCCATCGCAATGCAAACTTGGTTATTGCCGATTGCGGCGGTTACTTTGGCAAATGAAGGCCAGACCGAACAATCCCTTGAACTACTAGCTCTAGCCAGCCACCACCCCCTCAGCCCGACCGGATGGCATGCTTGTTGGGAACCATTGGGCCAACTCCAAACAGCGTGTGAAGCCGAGTTTGATGCAGAGACCTATCAAGCCATTTGGACGCGTGGGCAAAATCTTGATTTGGAGACGGTCGTTGCTGAGTGGCTAGATGGGACGACCTGAGCCAGCCCACCTACAAACAAAAATCCCCCACGGCGACCTTGCCGCAGGGGAAGAGAGATCAATTCTGTTTTAGAAGTTGTTTTCAAACAGCCTTTTAGAAATCCAGTGTCGCCGCCCCATTCACCAGTGCCTCGACCGCAGCAGCAGCCCCAACGATTTCGGCCCCAGGTCGTAGAGCATCCGCTCCAATGCCACGGGGTTTGGCGCAGGCCCCGCACACCCAGACTCGACCGCCTGCATCTACAAATTGCTGAATCAGCTCACCAAGTGGGGCAAACCCATCGGCCTGCAAACCGTCGGTGTAGCCTTCTTTTGCCAACCATACGCCATCAATCGTGAGTAAGACCGTAGCCTGCTGCTCAGCGCTGCGGGCAACGTTAGCCACCACAAAGGCCAATGAAGCGCGTTCGACATCATCTTTCCCATGGGTGTTGTGTACCATAATGTGTTTCATTTTTTATTCTCCTATTCGTGAATTGAATTAACTACTTTCGTTTGAGCAGATAGCGATCAGCCTGCTGCTCCAGAATCTCGTATCCACTTAAGCGGACCCAGGCTGGAAGATCAATTCGAACCGTGGGATCGGTCGCTCGGATTTCAAGCGTCTGCCCCGACTCAAGTTGACGCATCAAAGCGGCGATTTCCTGGATCGGGCCTTCGGCACACCCCTTATCACCCGCATCATAAAAGGCATCAGCCTCAAATATCGAGCTGTATTGAATGGGTAATTCACACGCCAATCCAGTCATTGACTCCCACCATTCCGTTTCATCCCAAGCCTTTCGCGCTCGGAAATTGATCCCTTTGGTACCAAAGCTGGCGGCACTGCCTTCCTGTGGTGCCCCAGCAAAGACATCCTTTCGCCAGGTGATAGCAAAATCAACAAACCCAGCCATTCGCACAACCATCTCTAACTCTGCATCCAGCAGAGCGCCGGCAATTCAGCCAGTCCAGAGATCGATATTCTCCTTAGCGCCATGCGGCACGGGCTTCTCCACCAAGATATCAGCGATTTGCAGGCGTCCCCCTGGTTTGAGGACTCGCACCATCTCGGCCAACGCCTTTGATTTATCAGGAAAGAGGTTGAGCACCCCGTTGGAGATAACCACATCAGCCCAACCATCCGGCACAGGTAGGGCTTCGCCAAAGCCTTGCCGAAATTCAACCCGATCGAAACCAGCGTCATCACCTGCCTGTTGAGCTTTATTCAGCATCGCCGAGGTCATATCCACCCCAATAACCTGCCCCTCTGGGCCAACCATCTTGCTCGCAATCAGGCTATCAATCCCAGCACCGCAGCCCACATCGACCACCCGCTCACCCGGTTGCGGTTCCCCCAGACTAAAAGGGTTACCCGTCCCCGCAAAGGACTCGATTGAGCTTTCGGGAATACCTTCCAGCCAATGGTCTTCATATCCCAGAATTTGGCTCAAAGGGCGTCCGGTGTGAAAGTGAAAGCCGTGGGTGGGATTTTCCGCCACTACCTGATATTCGCTTTGAATGGCCTGACGTAGTTGATTGAGGTTTAGGTTTGGCACAGCAAAGGTATCGGCTGGTGTCGCCCTAACTTCAGCCTGGGTGAATGTTTCGTTATGATTCAGCTTATGACCGCCAGCTCTAATCTTGGTTTTCACCTTCACTCCTTTAGACCGACTCAACATTTCATTGTGATTCATCTTTTGCTCACCCGCTTTGATATTTGTTTGAACTGTCAGTCCTTTAGTAGGCTGGCAGATTATGACTTCATTATGATTCATTTTGTGACCACCGGCTTTGAAGTGTGTTTGGAGTTTCACTGTTACGTCTCCTATGTAACTAAACGTGACTAAGATGAAGGGTGAAAGCTAGGTTTCACCCTTCAATGATCTACTGTCTTATCGTTTTACTAGCTCTCGGACCAACGTTTCATTATGGTTCAAGATAATTCGACCCGCCTTGACGTTTGTTTTTACATTCAATGATTTAGCTTGCATCAGCGTTTCATTGTGATTGAGCGAAATATGATTTACCCCACCCGCCTTGACATTGGTTTTCACCTTCAGCCCCTTGACTTGAGCCAGCGTTTCATTGTGCTGGGTTTTCATTCCTCCTGCTTTAACGCTCGTTTTTACCCTCATCCCTTTTACCTGGGCTAGCGTCTCATTATGATTGAGAGCTAAATGGCCAGCCTTGACCTGTGTCTTAACCTTCAAGCCTTTGCCTTGCACCAACGTTTCATTGTGTTGGAGCCGCATACCACCTGCTTTAACGGTTGTTTTAAGTTTCATAGTTTGTCTCCTTATATTGAATAAATTTTGTTTGCTCAGATGCCTCAACTGTCATCTGCCCCCACTTTATGGCAATCTCGTGTCAAACGCGTGACAAAATGTGTGACAAAATAAATGAGGGGTGTGCATCGGCTATGACAAGCGGTTAAATGAGCCACATTTGTTCAAAGTTGAGGCGACGTAATGCGTGATGCGTGTTTTGTAATGACTTGAATTCGTATCACGTATCAAGAAACCCGTCTCTTTGGCAGCCTGTTTCCCATCAAGTCTCTCATATGAACAAATCATCTTGTTTAGTTTTCCATGTCCGGGTCAGCAGTTATAATTGAGACGGAGATTGTGGAGACAGACGTTGATGACTGATTTGAAGCTCTATCTATTCGGCGCTCCTCGGCTGGTGCAAAACGATGAGCCGATTGCGATTGGTCGCCGGAAAGGGCTGGCCTTACTAAGCTACCTGGCAATAGCCAATCAGCCACAGCATCGGGATACGTTAGCGACTTTGCTGTGGCCCGAGGCGGCCCAGCGACAGGCCCGCAGTAGTTTGAGGCGGGTTTTGGCGGATTTGTACAAAGTGCTGGGGCCAGCGTTGCTTCGTGCCGAAAGCGACCACATCCTTTTATCACAAGAGGAACACGAATTGTGGTCAGATGTAGCTCACTACCAAATGGCTCTAGCCAACGCCAACTGTTCTGACCACACCACCGAGCAACTATGCCAAACCTGTCTACCTCATTTGCGAGAGGCTGTAGACTTGTATCAAGCCGATTTCTTGCACGGGTTCACACTACGTGGCACGCCAGACTTTGCTGAATGGCAATTTTTTCAGGCAAAGACATTACGGCAAAGCCTGATCCCTGTCTTAGAACGACTGACCTGGGGGCATTGCGTTTGGCAGGATTACGAGGCAGCCCTACCCTACGCCCACCGTTGGGTTAGCCTTGACCCTCTACACGAGCCAGCCCAGCAACTGCTGATGAAAATCTACTACTACAGCGGTGATACCGAAGCTGCTTTGTGGCAGCATGAGCTTTTTGCTAAACAGCTTGAGGCTGAGTTTGGGGTATCGCCCTCAACCGAGACGGCGACTTTGTACGAGGCCATCAAAAGCAATCGTGTTCTAGAACCAAGTAGTTTTAAAGAAAGAGAGTCACAGGATACAGCCACCCCCCAATCACGGCTCCCCTCGACCAAAAAGCCAAGCCACCATCTCCCCGCCCAACCGACTCCCTTCATTGACCGCGCCCAAGATTTGGCTGATGTTGGTCAGTTTCTGGCCGATCCAGCGCGGCGGTTGGTAACATTGGTCGGGCCGGGGGGGATGGGTAAGACGCGTTTGGCCTTGGCTGCTGCTGAGGCTAACCAAGACAATTTCCAACACGGTGTTCACTTCATTCCCCTAGCCCCGCTCAATTCAACCGATCATATTGTCCCAGCCATCATCGAAACCCTACAGATTCAATTTTTTAATCCAGACCAGCTTAAGCAACAGCTCATCGATTATTTGATTTCTCGCCAACTTCTGCTTGTGCTGGATAATTTTGAGCATTTGCTGGATGGGGCCGACTTAGTAGCCGACATTCTTGAGGCGGCCCCGCAGGTCAAGATACTCGCCACATCCCGCGAGCGGCTCAATCTACGGGGCGAAACAATGCTTATCATCGGGGGGATGACCTATCCTGATTTGGAAACAGGCATACTGTTTAGGGACGCGCCAGAAACCTACAGCGCCCTCAACCTACTAAAACAACAAGCTCGTTTGATCCAGCCCGACTTTGTGTTTGATGAGAAAAACCTGCAGGAAGCGATTCAGTTGTGTCACTTGGTGCAAGGGATGCCATTGGCGATTGTTTTGGCCACTGGCTGGTTGGAGATGTTGTCATTGGCCGAGATCCGAGCCGAAATCATGCGCAGCCTGGATTTTCTTGAAACGGAGATGCGCGACATGCCAGATCGGCAACGGAGTATGGGGGCCGTCTTTAACACCTCCTGGCAACGGCTCCCCAGCGAAGTGCAACAGACATTTATGAAGTTGTCCATCTTCAAAGGCGGATTTACTCGGGAAGCCGCTGAACAGATCGCCGGAGCGGGATTACGTGAGTTGCGGCTGCTCCTTAACAAATCATTTATCATCCGCAATCAAATGGATCGGTATGAGGTCCACGAACTGTTGAGGCAATATGGCTATGAAAAATTAGAAGCGGCTGGCTTAGAGCAACGTGTGTCCCAGAAACACAGCAGCTATTTTCTTGAGTTTATGGCCAATCGTAAGCCTGATCTTAAAGGGCCGGGTCAAGGCAAGGCAACACGCCTGATCAAGGCTGATTTTGAAAATATCCGGTTGGCCTGGGAATGGAGGATCGCCGAAAAAAATATAAACGCAATCGGCCACGTAGCTGAGGCCTTCCAGCTATATTCGAGTACATCCGGGCAATATCTGCCGATTATCGAACTACTCTCGAGTGCAAAACAAAAATTAGCCTCGGTCGCAAATGACAACGCTGATTTATCTTGGGCCAGATTCCTTCTTCATCTAAGCTTTATGCGTGCTCATAACCTGCTTTCAGATAATTTACTAGATGATCTTGACACCTGCCAGTCCATTATCAAGCTGCACCAAGCGGAAGCCGAACAGGCTTTACACAATCTTGTTATGGCCCACTATTACGTTAGATTAACGCAGGATTTAGCGAAGTGTCAGGTTTTTGCAGAGAAAGCATTGGCTCAATTTCTTGATCAAGAAGATTTTCTTTATGCCTCTCGATGTTTAGCAGCAATCTCTGTGGTGAAAAGCCAAACGGAGGATCGTGAAGCGACCTTGGAGGCCTGCTATAATGTCCTCGAAATGGCTCAGCGAGCTGGCGCCCCATTGGATATTAGCATCGCCTTACATAATGTTGCTGAACTTTCATTCATAGGTGGAGATTATCAAGAGGCGGAGGCAAAATGCAGAGAAATTTTAAGCGTAGGAAAAGACATAGATCAATTCTTTCTAACGCCAATCTCGACTCTGTTACTGAGCTTGACCAATTTACTCAATGGCGAGCTTGTGAAAGTTCAGACGATACTTGAGGAGGCCTGGAATACATTTTTAGAGACAACTGAGCCACAACTACTGGCCTTTATGACCTCGATTTTTTCCATTTTAACTGCCCTGCGCCAAGAAAATCAGACCAGCGAACAGTATGGTCATCAAAGTTTGGAAACATTGAGTCAGGATCCACTCTACTCTGTTTTGGCGAACTGGGGTTTAACGATGAGTTATTGTAACCAACAAAATTATGCCAAAGCTAATCATCATTTACAGCAAGCCTTTAACCAGACCAATCAGTTTGGCTCCATCGCTAGCCAAACCTGGCTTCTGCCTGCTGCCGCTGTCATTTCAGCCGCCACAGGCCAAACCGAGCGCGCCCTCCAACTCCTAGCCTTGTCCACCCATCACCCCCTCAGCCCCACAGGCTGGCACGCTTGCTGGACACCGCTGGCCCAACTCCAAGCGGCCTGTGAGGCTGAGTTTGATACAGAAACTTATCAGACAATTTGGAGCGAGGGGCAAAATCTTGATCTAGAGGAGGTCGTTAGTGAGTGGCTTGGTGTGACAGATTAATTAATGCGTAGGGACATAGGCAATCGGGCCGACGGCTCAATGACCAAACACCTTTTCGCTCCAATTGCCTCCCCCGTAGTCTGGGGCCGTGATGGTTGGATGTTGGGTCGTCGCCCGCATGTGATTGGGGGGCAATCGGCATCCATCGCCTTTGTGGGCGAGGGGCCTCGTTTACGAGGCAAAGTCGTGCATTTTCGGATTTCAACGGTCGCATCTTTGACCTTGCCTGCGCCCCTACGATACAATAATCAATTATGAAACGTTCTCAACCAAACCGACGCTCAATCCGATTGCAACGTTGGGATTATCGAAATGTGGGGTTTTATTTCGTCACAATTTGCACCCATCAACGTGAATACCTGTTTGCTGATCCAATCCTTCAGAAAATCGCAACAGATACCTGGGTACATATTCCAAAACAATCCCACGCTCGACATATCTCATTGGACGAATGGATCGTGATGCCAAATCATATTCACGGTATTATTGAAATCGTGAGACCCCCCAAGTTCCACCCCCCTAAAGCTACCAAACCTCACAGGTTACAATCCGGCTCAATAGGTGCGATTCTAGGCAACTACAAAATGTTGGTTTCCAAACGGGTTAAGGCGATGAGACGGCTGATTGGAACCGATATGAAGGTTTGGCAACGTGGCTACTGGGAACGCATCATTCGTAATGAACCAGAGTTAAATGCAATTCGGCGATACATTCAAGAAAATCCGTTACGTTGGGCCGAAGATCGAGATAATTTGGACCAATTGTTAAATAGAATGGATTATATCAAATAGCCATCGTAGGGGCGCAGACAATCGGCCCGACCACTCAATGGCCAAGCACCCCTTCTCCCCGATTGCCTCGCCTATGGTCTGGGGCTATGTTGGTCGGATGACTTGATTGGACAGACATTGGGTCGTTGCCCACGAATGATTAGGGGGCAATCGGCATCCATCGCCTTTGTGGGCGAGGCAAGGTTTTTGGGCATCCGGATTTCAACGGTCACATTTTTGACCTTGCCTACGCCCTTACACTGATTCCGTTTGATGACAAGAGACATTCTCAATACCCAACTTTGTAGGGGCGTAGGCAATCGGCCCGACTGCCCAATGGCCAAACACCCCTTCCCCCGATTGCCTCGCCCGTGGTCTGGGGACTGTAATGGTTGGATGTTTCAATGGGTCGGGCATTTGTTCGTTGCCCATGAGTGAATGAGGGTTAACAGACATCCGTTGCCTTCGCGGGCGAGGCAAGGTTTTTGGGCACTCGGGTTTCGCCGGTCCAAGCGTTGACCTTGCCTGCGCCCCTACACTGATTCCGTTTGACCTCAAACATCATTTTCAACACTGAATTTTGATAGTATGACGACAATCAGCCCAATGACGTAACGATCAAACATCTTTTCATTCCTATTGCCTCACCTAAGGCCTGGGTCTATAACGGTCAAAAAACTCTACAAACTCATTGGACACTCTCCATGTTCCTCCAACAATAAATAAACCATGTCTTCATCATCACTACGCCATTCTTCCTCAACAGGTGAGGCTGAACTAGCTTTAACACCCCACCCCATATACTGCCTATACACACAGGTCAAGACTCGATCTTCTGGTGGTATTACAACTTCCGTATCCCCAAAGTCAATTTTCTCTGTGCCACGCTCCCAACCTCTGGGTGTTAAGTGCCATTCAGTCCATTCATTACTTGATGCCATTATTACTCGCTACATATCTCATTTCATTTTGTCGATTAAATCTTTCAGGAAATTTTGTTCCGGCATTATATTGTGTATAACTTGGTTCGTAATCGGGTGATACCTTTAAAAAATTCTCTTTCAACATTGACTCCGTTAAATCAGCATTTGTTAAATCTGTGTCACATAGATTTGCCCCAGTTAAATCACCAAGAGGTCCACACAAAATACATCCACTTAAATCAAGTTGGCATAAATTAACATTACTCAAATCATACTCACATAAATCAAGTGATTCATTATTTTGTCGCCTCTTATTAAGTATCTCAATTAATTTTGCTCTTGTTATCTTAATCACAAATGACTCCACTAAAAGTTACTCTAGAAAAAAACAGTTTTTGTTGTAAAAATAAAAACAATCCCACAAACTTTAAAGTTTGTGGGATTGTTTAATTAATTTAATGCTACCGCTTTAAGAAAAAACGGCGGGCAATCTTACATCATACCGCCCATGCCGCCCATGCCGGGGTCGCCAGCAGGCATTGCAGGGGTAGGCTCAGGAATGTCAGTGACCAACGCTTCGGTGGTCAAGATCATTGCGGCGATAGAAGAAGCGTTTTGGATCGCGCTGCGGGTTACTTTAGCGGGATCGATGATACCAGCTTCAACCATATCAACGTACTCACCATCCAAAACGTTGTAGCCAACATATTTGGCGTCAACGCGGCGGCGGCGAACTTCTTCGATGATCACAGCGCCTTCTTCGCCAGCGTTGCGGGCCAATTGTCGCATTGGCTCTTCCAAAGCGCGGCGGAGAATGTTGATACCGGTGTTGATATCAGCGTTGTCGTGAGAAACATCAACCAACCCGTCGATGACGTTGATCAAAGCAACCCCACCACCAGGTACAACACCTTCTTCAACAGCAGCACGAGTAGCGCTCAAAGCGTCTTCTACACGGTGCTTTTTCTCTTTCAATTCAACTTCAGTTGCGGCACCAACACCGATAACGGCAACACCACCGGCCAATTTAGCCAAGCGCTCTTGCAATTTTTCACGGTCGTAGTCGCTCGTGCTGTTTTCGATCTCAGCTTTGATTTGGTTGATGCGGCCTTGGATCGCATCATCTTCACCAGCGCCACCAACAACCGTGGTGTCGTCTTTGGTGCTAGAGATTTTGCTAGCTTTACCGAGATCATCCAAAGTGGCGCTGTCCAACTTGCGGCCCATTTCTTCAGTGATCACAGTTCCGCCGGTCAATACAGCGATGTCTTGCAACATTGCTTTTCGGCGATCGCCAAAGCCAGGGGCTTTGATAGCCAAAACGTTGAATGTGCCGCGCAATTTGTTCAATACGAGAGTAGCCAATGCTTCGCCATCAACGTCTTCAGCGATGATCACGAGGTCGCGGCGACCAACTTGAACGATTTTTTCCAACACAGGTACGATGTCCTGGGCTGAAGAGATTTTCTTGTCGTGGATCAAGATGAAAGGATCTTCCAAAGTAGCAGCCATTGATTCTTGATCAGTGATGAAGTAAGGGCTGATGTAACCGCGGTCGAACTGCATCCCATCAACGTAGTCAGTTTCGAAAGCCAAACCTTTGCTCTCTTCAACAGTGATTACACCGTCTTTACCAACTTTGTCCATAACTTCAGCGATCAATGTACCGATTTCTTGATCAGCCGCAGAGATGCTAGCCACGTTAGCGATTTCTTCTTTACCTTTAACCGGAATGGCCAAGTTGCGAACAACGTCAGCAGCAGCTTCACCCGCCAACTCAATACCGCGCTTGAGCAACATTGGGTTTGCGCCAGCCGCAACGTTTTTCAAACCTTCAGTTACGATGGCTTGAGCTAAAACAGTCGCAGTAGTAGTACCATCACCAGCAACATCATTTGTTTTAGTGGCCGCTTCTTTCAAGAGTTGCGCGCCCATGTTTTCGTATGGATCTTCCAACTCAATCTCTTTAGCAACAGTAACACCGTCGTGAGTTACAGTTGGTGCGCCCCATTTTTTATCCAAAGCAACGTTACGACCTTTTGGGCCTAATGTTGTTTTTACTGCATTTGCAACCGCATCAACCCCAGCTTTGAGCTGGCGGCGTGCATCTTCACTGAAAGCAATTTGTTTTGCCATTAGTCATTTGCTCCTTATAATTTTCTACTAGGTAGGCCAGAAGTTACTGGACAATCGCCAGAACGTCAGATTCTTTTAAAATAAGATACTTGTTACCATCAATTTTGATTTCAGTGCCCGCGTACTTGGCGTACAAGACAGTGTCATCAACTGAAACATCCATAGCCGCACGTGAACCATCGTCCTTGCGTGCTCCTGGGCCCGCAGCCAAAACTTTACCTTGCTGGGGTTTTTCCTTAGCCGTTTCTGGCAATACGATACCGCTGGCTGTTACTTCCTCTTGCTCAATGGCTTGAACGATCAGGCGATCACCCAATGGCTTGAGATTCATAGGTAAAATACCTCCTTACAAAAAATTGATTTATTATTGACAAAAGTAGATTAAATTGTTGATTTAGCACTTAACGTGCTAGAGTGCTAAACCGGATGAGATAATACCTTAAGCGTTTTTTTTTGGCAAATTTCCGTTTTCATTTTTAGCACTCTCATAATCCAAGTGCTAAACAAGTGCTAAAGAAATCTATACATCCCGCCTGCAACAAGGCTTTTAGCTGATTTGATCAATTTAGCAACCATCATCGCAATTACCAGTAACAGGGGCGCAGAAAAGAAAGAAGCTTTGACCCCTGTCACTCCCGCGTGCTTTTGTGCTACGGTTTTAATAGCCAGAGTCCACCGTCATTGCCCCCAGTCGATGGATAGATATCCGACAACTTCATTCGGGTATGCCATAAATCAGTTTTAGAGGTAGGTTGGGGAGAGCCAGAAAAAGAAGCCTGCTGGGGCTAAGTGTTGGGTTTCATTATTTCTCACTGATGACGAATAGACGGCGAAACCCAATGCATTGGGACGAAACCCAACGCATTAGGTCACAACTCCCCATTATTTTGCCATTCTACCCAACCTACATTTTTTCAGGGCAGTTGTAGGGGCATCCCCCCAAGAGTCCCACCCAAATTGTGACCCACTTTGAGGTACGGTATAATTCACACCTCGATTTCTCAACAGGTACCAAACATGAGTTCCAGCCATTTATCGTCCCAACTATTTTCTCGCGAACGGATATTAGGAAAAAAGCCACCCAATAGACAGGCACATACAATCCTCTTCCAAATTGAGAGCCGTACAGCCCACTTGGTGGTACAATCACGCCAGGTGACAGAGCGCTTTCTGACCGAGAGAAGCGTGCAAGAGCAAGATATGGCCTTTATCGAAGCGTTTGCCCTTGGCCGTAACCTCCCCCTCAAGCCTACCATCCAAGATCTCGAACGCTACGCCCCCCAATGGGCCGACCTCGTGCCCGACCGAGCCGAATTACGAGCGGCGATTGCCCACCATCTGGGTGAAAAATACGCCTTTGCAGCGACCAATGTGCCGCAATTGCAGCAGGTCTTGAGGCTAGACAGCCAATCGGTGCAGAAAGCCTACCAACGTTTTTATGACAGCCCACTGGAAAGCATCTACGTCACTGAAATGACTTTTGGCGATCGTTTGCGATGGGCCTGGAACGGGCTGGGAAGTTGGCTGGAAGGCTTGCCGCCATTTTGGTCGGTCTTTGCTATGACCTTGACCGAAACGGTCGGGGCGAGTGTCCTGGCCCTGCCGATTGCCCTGGCCAGCATCGGCCCGCTTCCAGGGATCGCCTTGCTATTGATATTTGGCCTAGCCAACGTCCTGACCGTGGCCTATATGGCTGAAACGGCCTCCCGTAGCAGCGAAATTCGTTATGGCAAAAGCTATTTAGGCCAGATGGTGACCGAATATCTTGGCCCCTTCGGATCAGTCCTACTCTCGCTCGGGGTGCTAGTGCTGTGTGTATTCGCCATTCTGGCCTTCTACATTGGCTTTGCCACCACCCTCACCGCCGCCACCAGTATCCCACCGTGGCTCTGGGTCACGGTTCTCTTTGGTATCGGCCTCTACTTTATCACCCGTGGCTCGCTCAACGCTACCATTACCTTGGCGCTGGTCATCGGGGCGATCAATCTCCTAATGCTCATGGTGCTGGCTTTGTTAGCAGTGCCCTATATCACGCTGGACAATCTGACCTTTGTCAACCTACCCTTCATCGGCGGGCAAGGCTTTGATGTCTCCTTGCTCGAACTCGTGTTCGGGGTGACACTGGCCGCTTTTTTTGGACATCTTTCAGTGCCCAACAGTGCCCGAGTGGTGCTACGCCGGGATCCGAGCGGCGGCGCCTTAGTACGGGGTGCGATGGCCGCGCAGGCCGTGGCGATTGTCATCAACAGCCTATGGGTGCTGGCCGTTAACGGGGCTATTGCCCCAGCGAAATTGGCTGGTGAAAGTGGCACATCGCTCATCCCTCTAGCGGAAACAGTCGGACCAAGTATCCATATTTTTGGCACGATTTTTGTCGTTTTAGGGCTAGGCATCGTCAGTCTTCATCTTTCCCTGGCTCTTTACAACCTCACCCGCGAGTGGCTCCCCTCGCGACAGGGTCAGCTAATCATCCTACCTCGTCGGCAGGGGCGATTGCGCCTCTCTCTGCCGAATAAGCGAGCCACTTTCCCCCAGGTTGATGTGGTTTATCTGGGTGTCGAGGCGGGACTGGCACGCTTTCGGCTGGATATAAAGACCAGATCTGGCACACAGTCCGAAACCGTCGATATCGGCGAGGAATGGGACGCAACCGAGCAGCTTGCTCGTTATCCTGAATTGGGCAAAGACCAACACCGCTTCCGGCTCAGCCTGCACCTGGTGGAGGTCGCGGAAAAATTTGTCCGCTTTCGACTAAAAACATCGCTCGCCTTACAATATGAAGCGGGTTGGGATCGTTTTGGTCTCAATGTCAGCGACCTGCTCACTCTGCCTGAAGAGCAGGGGGAGTTGCTTACGTGGATGGTACGTACAGGCCGTGTGGATTTGGCCCAGATTGCAGCCTACCTGGAGCGGGAACCCGCCGATATTCGAGCTGAGCTTGCCGCCTTAATCGACCAAGGCTACATTCAGGTATTCCTCTCTGAAGATGGTCCCCGCTACGAGGCTCGACTGGGTGCGACCCGCCCTCGGCAGTTGCCCCAAGTCATGGCTGAAGCGGCTGAGACTGTCCTCCTCGCCCCGCCAGTCGCCACTGCGGCTGAACAAAGATTCCGACGACCGCCAGGCTTGGTCGGGCGCCTTCTGGAGGAGTTGTTCAGTGAATGGGGCCGTTTCTGGTTGGGCTTGGCCCCGCTCATCGGGGTTTTCCTGGCGGCACAATGGCAACTGTTTACTGGCAACGAGTCCTTCTCCGGCCCGCTCAGTTTTATTGGTGTTGTCGTAATTGCGATGCTGGGTGGGATCTTTCCCGTGCTACTCCTACAAGCTAGCCGTCGCCGAGGAGATACCGTGCCCGAGGTAGTTTACCGATGGGTGGGTCATCCAATTTTCCTGTTTGTCATCTTTTTGTTATCCCTGACCGGCGTGGTCCTACACGGCCTGTTCATTTGGGAAGACCTGTTACTACGGGGACTGGCTCTGGCTGCGGCCTTGGTCATCATCGGAACACCCCTCAACGCCTGGCGACGGGGGGCCTTCATCCCCCGCTTTATCGCTGAGCTACGCAACAATGAGGCCAGCGGGAACACGGCCCACCTATTGCTAACCTACAGCGGCCAGCCAGTGGCAACCGGGGTTTCACTTGCTTTTGCTGGGAACGGCACGAGCGAGCAATGGACCGAACTGGACCGCCATGACATCCCCGATTTGGCAACCTTCCACTCGGCTACAATCCAGCTACCCCCGACCAAAGCCACCGAGATCAAAGTTCTGGCTCATCAAATTACTGCCGAGGGCAACGCACTGGCCCTACCTGTGACCGCTACACTCGCCCCCAGCGGCCCAAGTTATCCCATCAATTTAAAGGAGACGGGCGGGCAGGCGATTTTGCCGCTCGATAATCAAGCCAACCAGCTTTGCCTCACCCTACAGGAAAAATCGTTATAGTTATACAATAACCAAGGAAGCAAAATGACAAACTCAAATCGCTGGGAAAACGCCCCAGCTCCAGACACCCCGTTACCAAACATCGGTCAAGCCGCTCTGTTACTTCTCCTACTCGGCTGGCTCTTTGTCATCCCGATTGCTGTCAGTGCAGCCCTTGAATTTGCCGAATTTATCCCGCCCAGCCTGACCGCCTATATTTCGGTTATTGTGACAGGGACGTTACTTGTGTTGCCAATTGTAGGGATGATGGCTCTAAGCCGAGGTCAAGATTGGTCACACTTGCAACCATTTACTTGGGCCTTACTGGTGTTGGCGGTGTACATCATCGTTGCCACTCTCCTTCGCGCTATCGCTCCCTCAGTTAGTTATCCGACGACCTGGCCACTGCAATCAATGTTGCGGTTGCTAATCCTCACCCCACTTGTATTTGGGCTAGGTGTGCTTGGCCTCCGACAGGTCGGCGTGCCTGGCGAGATGGTACCCCACGCGATGGGGCTGGACCGCCCGCCGTTGGCTGGGTTGCTCGCCACATTCATTTTGATCCCAATAGTCACCATCGGCTGGCCGATTACTGGCACGCTAGGCGATCGTTGGCAAGTGCTTTACATCGGACTGCAAGCACTCGGCCAAATGCTCCCTGAAGTAATCATGATGTGGGGTGTCATTCTGGGCATCATCACCTTCAATTTTCAACGACACAAAGCCCTAGCCGCCCTATTCACCCTGTTCATCTATATCGCCTTTCTACCCAGCCTCATCGTGCCTAACAATGATTGGAGCGCCTTGACTTGGCTGATTATGGGTATGCCCTTAGCTTTGATGATGATCGAGCTACGGGCCTTAACAGGCAGCATTTGGGTAGGCATCCTCTTCGCCACCGTCTATCAAGCCACACCGACTCTATTCACCGATCCGCGCGTGCAAGTCCCACTCATCACCCAACCGTGGCAAACCGCTGCCTTTTTGTGGCTCGTTTTTGGCACAGGACTGATCGCGCTTCTACTCTGGGGTGGCCGTCAAGTTCTGCAACCGCGCTGGCAATTATCGGCTCTGACGACTGCTGGGGTCGCTCTGCTAGCCGCTCTCTTCTGTTCCGGTCTATGGAGTGGACTGTGGTTGGGTGCGGGTGAACCTGGCACCTATGACGATGACGTGCTCATCATCCTCACCGAGCAAGCTGATCTCAGCGAAGCCAGCACGATTGTCGATCCTATCGCTCGGCGGGAATTTGTGCGAGATGCTTTGTTAGAAATTGCTATGCAAACACAAACCCCGATCTGGACCGAGCTTGATGCACTGGGGCTGACCTATCGACCGTTCTATCTTATCAATATGATCCGAGTAGAGGGTGGGCAAGCTTGGATAGATGAGTTAGAAGCACTACCAAATGTTGATCGTGTCATGCTCAATCCCAACGTACGACCCTACCCGACTGAGGAGTTAAACATTGGCTACGGTGCCCCTCTCGAGAGCGCAGGAGACGGCCCTGATTGGAACATATTGCAGGTGAACGCTGACCAGGTGTGGGAAATGGGCATCACGGGTGAGGGGATTGTGATTGCCGGGCAGGATACGGGCTATGCCTGGGAGCATCCCGCCATTCGGGCCAGATACCGTGGTGTCGTTGAAACCGAGGGTGAAATTGACCACACCTACGATTGGCACGATGCCTGGGACAACAGCCCGATCCCTTTCGATGATGGGCAGCACGGCACCCACACGATGGGCACGATGGTCGGCGATGATGGCAACGGCAATCAGATCGGTATTGCACCGGGCGCGACGTGGATCGGCTGTCGCAATATGCGGCGCGGGCTGGGCAATCCAGCCAGCTACACTGACTGTATGGAGTTCTTCCTCGCCCCCTATCCCCCCGGCGGCGATCCCTTCACCGATGGCGACGTAACAATGGCCCCTCATGTGATCAACAATTCATGGGGCTGCCCGGATATTGAGGGCTGCGATGACGGCGTGCTGGAGCCTGCCGTTGAGGCCCTACGCTCGGCGGGCATCATGATGGTCGTCAGTGCGGGAAACAGCGGCCCTGGCTGTCAGAGCGTCAGCGAGCCACCCGCTCGCTACGACGCGGTTTTCTCGGTTGGGGCCACCGGGCGAGGTGGTTTCATCACCGGCTTTTCCAGCCGAGGCCCCGTCCTCCGCAGCGAGGCGCTCATGAAGCCAGATATCACTGCCCCAGGCTCAAACATTCGCTCCAGCTTACCCGGTGGCCGCTACGGTCTGGCTGATGGCACCAGTATGGCGGGTCCGCACGTGGCTGGGTTGGTCGCCCTGCTCTGGTCAGCCAATCCCGATTTAATCGGCGACATCGACGAGACCGAACGCATCATCCGCGAGTCGGCCCAACCGACCGAGGTCATGGCCACCTGTGGTCTGACCGAACCCGCCCCCGAAAATCCTGATTTGATCGACCAGATCGAAGCTCTGGCCAATGCCACCACCTGCGCTTGCGGTGATGTCGCTGGCGTACCGAATAATGTTTACGGTTGGGGTGAGATTGATGCGTTGGCAGCGGTGAAGCTGGCGTTGGGGGAGTGACAACGAACAAATTTATATTGGTAATGAACTCACATTGCGAACGGTTACTCTACCTCCTCGCTTTCCTTCGGAAAGGCACCCCCCCTACAAGGGGGAACACGAGGAAACTTCCCTCCTTGCAGGGGGGATTGAGGGGGTAGAGTAATTGATATGGAACAATATTCGGTTTGAGAATTTATTTTTCATCATCATTCCTCCCCCTCCATCGCCGCAAAATGTTCCATCACCATCCGGTGAATGAAGATGTAGCCGCCCCCGACCTTACGGAGAAGGATACGGTCCGCCGCGTAGTCGAGGAATTGGGGGAGTTTCCAGGGGAGGCAGTTAGTGCGGGCAAGAATGAGGCGGAGGATGTAGTGTCTTAAAACCGCATGACCACCACTAAGCAATCCAACAAACAGCCCCATAGTTAGAGCACCAAACAGACCAATAATCAGCCCGCCAAAGGGTCCAATCAATAGCCCACCAAATAAACCGAAACAAAGCCCAAATATTAACCCAACAGTCAACCCAAATATCAGGCCGTTTTTACCAGATTGTCTAATCCCTTCATTAGGGGTTAGCCGCCTCTCTAATTGGGTCAAATCTAGTCCGCCAAATAAACCAAAAGCCAAGCCAAAAATCAGCCCAGCAAAAGGCCCATAAATCACCCCATCAATAAGCCCGTCAACCAATCCAGTAATTAGTCCAAAAACCAAGCTACTAATCAGGCCAACAATCAACCCGCCAGTCAGACCTTTTTTGACGGACCATTTAACTGAATCGACAGGTTTAATATCTAGCTTACCCAGAGCAAAATACAGCCCTCCCAATACACCCAAAAGCACGCCCGCAATCAAGCCACTACCTAATCCAAGAATCAAGCTAGACGCCGCTCCGACAAACAATCCAATCAACGGACCAAAAGTTAAGCCAAGAAATAATCTGTATGCTATGCGTCTTGATAGCCAATTTGGTTGCAAGCCTTCAATCTGAAACACCGACTGTTTATGTTCGATCATCCGTCCAGCCAACCACGCTAACCACGCTTTGATCTGCTTTTCGGTATATCGCTCATCTTGCCCGCGTCTGTGCAGCACCTTCTCAATGTACGTATCAAACAGATGTTTTCGTTGCGCTACGCTTCCGCCCAAACCTGACAAGGCTTCCTGTGACACGCCTCGATAGGCAAAACTAGCGATACTTAACAAAAGAGGGGAGGTTACCATTTCTTGCAAGCCTTCATCGGCTTGCATAGCTGTTCGCAAAGCCGCCAATGACTCTCCGGCTTGCTCAAAATAGGCTTGGACTTGGGCCTCGCTCAAAGGTTGGATGAGTATGGCCCCCTCTAAATTAAGCTGGGTGGTCAATCGTTGGTAGTCCGCAATACGACTGCAAACGACCAGGGGCATCAGACTCTCTTGGTTGAAGGCGTTAATCGCCGCAACGCAGGCCTCACGTTTTGTCTCGGCCACTTCATCCAAGCCATCCAGCAAAAGCAGCAACCGATGGCCTTCGACCAAAGTCGTGCTAATCTTTTTCGGCACAAGATACTTGCGATTGAGTTCCTCAACCAGCCACTCAGCCAATGGCTCTTCTTTTTCGACCCATGAGGAGAGATTGAAGACCACCGGGACCGGTTTCCTTACGTCAGCCTCGGCTTGGGTCAGCAAATCTCGGCCTAGTTCAAGCAGCATTGTGGTCTTGCCAGAGCCAGGTTCGCCGAGAATGAGGAGAGATTCGTTTAGCCGATGAAACACGTCGATAAGGGGTTGATCTTGGGGGAGGGGGGTGGGTTCGTTGGGAGCGGGGAGGTGTTTCTCCCAGAGAAATTTGACCAGTTCGGGGCGGCTTTCTAGATGCAAATCAAGCCGAACGACTTCGGCCAAGGAGTTCTCCAAAACGCCTTTGATCCAAAAGGTGCGCACCTTTTGCAGCAGGATTCGCTCGTCACGAGGGCGTTCAGGAAGTGGTGGCTGAGGGGCTTGGTTGATGATTTGATCGCCAGCGATATTATATTGATCACGGCCAACATTTTGTCCTTGTTTGTCAAATGTCGGTTGATTTTCAGCCATCGGATTATCCATTTGAAAGATGCTCCCATTATACCGCAAAAATTTTCAGTGGATATTTATTCTCTTGCCTGGCTCTATGCAACCTACTGTTAGGTAATATTTGATTATATTGGCAACTTATGATAAGTTGTGGTGAGTAGTGGTGCTCATATTTGAACTGCTGCCACTTTACCAGACCATAGATTGAAATCTGCCTTTCAGCAGATGATTTCTATTAAAAAACTCACGACCGTCACTCAACCCTAACTATTCACTCTAATTTATCAGGTCGTATCTTCATAGATAGTGATAGAATTTTTTCTGTCCGCCCAAAGATAATCACTTACAGTAGATACCGGAGGTCACGATGAGTCAACAACCTTATATCGTTTGTATTGATGATGACCGAGCCACTGTGAACTTGATCTGTAAAGCCCTTGAGCCGATCGGCTATGATGTTTTGGGGGTGACTAACGGGGCTTTGGGGATGACAAAAATTCGCGACCGCAGACCCGATTTAGTGTTACTTGATTTGAATATGCCTGATGTCAATGGTTATGATGTTTACAGTCAAATGAAACAAGATGACGAGCTCGCAGATGTCCCCGTGATTGTCATCACCTCCTCAACTGACAGCACCATCGATGGTGGCATCGTCGCTGGGTTACCCCCCACTGAGGACTACATCGTCAAGCCGTTCAAATTGATTCGGCTTAGACAAGCTGTACGGGCAACGTTGTCCGTTTCTCCGTCATAACTCCTCTACGGATTTGATGAACAACGCTTGAGGTTTCGCATCTCTTTCGACAATCGTTACTACTAATATTTACCTAAACAAAAAAAGCTCCTGCTATACTGACTGGAGCTTTTTTCCATAAATGAGTTTACTGATCAATCTTACATACTTTCTTTGAAGTTCTGCAACATAATGTAGGCTCGAAGGGGATTATCACGAAAATATTCTGGGGTAAAATCAGCCTCTAAAAATCGGCTGTATCCTTCTAATTGGGTCTTGGACAGGTCGTCTATATTACGAAATCCCATTGTCCAATCCGGGAACTGTCTTTCATTAATCGCCTGTGAACCTAAGGTAATAATGTTTTCATGACGGTGGTCTTTTTGAATCTTTTCATAAAGCGTCTTGACATCCGACTCCAAGCCTTCTATTGCCTGGATAAAGTTGCCGCCTTTGTAGAGTAATAATCCAGTGATTCCCCTTTTGCTATTTCTCTCTTTGGCTGTTGTCAGAAGTTCCAATAACTCGTCTCGGGTGAATAATCTTATTGCAGAGCTAGCATAGATAATTGAATAGAGTTCTTCGTCCAAAATTGATCTCCTTATTGTTAGGTACCATATTTAATTGTAACAGCATACACTCAATATGGGTATTTTTAAGAGGTTTATCACCTGACCTGGGTTAAATGACATAAACCATTTCTCTAAAAAATTTCCGCTGTACAAAAAATCACTTGACAAGCTGCTAATTTGTCGTATATTTGACAACAAGGTTGTTTGGCTGCTACATTTTCCACAGCAATCATCACTGACAAAAGCTCAATTCCAACGAGCCACCCCCTTCGTAATACGACTTACACCCATTGGTCGTAGCATCAGATACAATGAGAGTCATTACAGGCATTGCAAAAGGTAAAAGATTAAAGGCCGTTCCCGGTGATTCAACGCGCCCGATTACAGACCGCACCAAAGAGGCTCTGTTTAGCATTTTGGGGAACTGGATTTTGGAAACGCGCGTGCTGGATTTGTTTGGGGGCACAGGGGCAGTTGGGATCGAGGCGCTCAGCCGTGGTGCGGAACACGCGATGTTCATCGACAAAAGCACCGAGGCTACGCGGACGATTGGGGAAAATTTACGCAATACAAAGCTGGCGAAGCAGGCCTATGTGAAACGGGGCGACTCACTACAATTCCTCAAAAGCCCGCCACTCAATGTAGAACCGTTTGATCTCATCTACATTGCCCCGCCACAATACAAAGAGCTATGGATTGAAGCCATTGAGATAATTGATCAAAGTCTTGATTTCTGGCTCAAGCCAGATGGTGTGGTAATTGTCCAGATTCACCCCCGAGAATTTAAAGATTTAGATTTAAGAGATTTATTTTTATACGACGAACGTAAGTATGGTAGTACCTTGTTATGTTTTTATGATCGTAATGAAGCGGATGAGGTCACAAATGACGTAGAAGGAGAGGGTTATGGATGAAAAAAGAGATAATGTACCAAGAATGGAGCCAGAGGATACTACGCCAACGGAACCAATTACCGAAGAGGCAACAGAGCAACAGGTAACTGCTACAACAGAGGAATCAGAGATCGAAAATGGCCCGTCTGTTGAAGAGAGCACAGCAATAGAACCAACACCGGTATCTGGTGAAGATGAAGATAAAACCTCAACGGTAGCGGATACAGAGATCCCCACAACAAATTCCGTAGATGAACCAGTTGTGCCTCCGGACGCCCCACCGCCTTCTTTTGTCAATCGATCACAACGAGAAAAAACTGAAGAAACGCCAATTGTGGCCCCGCCAAAGAAAAAATCAAGCTTCCCTGTAAAATGGGTGGTGGGCACGGCCTTAACCACGGTAGTCATATTAATCTGTGCCAGTGTGGTGGGTTATCTTGGTTATGTGCAAATTCGAAGTAATTTAGAGACTTCCGGCTTTACCGAGTTGACGGCTCCCATTTTTGATGTTGAGCCGATTGCCAATCAAATCGCTTTTATCGGCAATGATCGGAATGTATACACCGTCACCCCAGATGGCGAAGATCTACAGCAGATGACAGATGATGGCCGAGGCTACAGCTTCCCAACCTGGGCACCCGATAGCCGACGTTTAGCCTTTATCGGCCCCGACTCCAATGATAACACCTCACTCTACATGGCGGCGGCCTCAAATGGCGAAACTGATATCTTATACAATGAACCGAATTCAGCCCCATTTTACCTTTACTGGGCACCTGACAGTCAATCCATCACCTTTTTAACCCAAGAACGCAGTGGCTTGGCGATGCGTCAAGCCAACGCCCGCATCCCGGATGAGCAGCGTTTGCTAGAGCAAGGCGCGCCTTTCTATTGGGCGTGGTCACCAAACAGTGAGAAGTTGCTGATGCACGTCGGCGGCTCCCGAGCTGTCTCCGATGAAGCGCACATTTCACTGCTTCACAATGAAGAGGAAGCCATTCGCATCGAGCTTGATCTAGCACCTGGCGGGTTTCAAGCGCCCGTTTGGTCTAGTAATGGACAATATTTCTTCTACATCGCCTCCGACGAAGATGATGACACAGTCTCAATTTATCGGAATGAGGCTGAAACTCTAGAACAAATAAAATTGACTAATCTCGATGGATTTGCCTATATGGTCCTCGCCCCAGATGACAATCATATCGCCTATTTGCAAATTGAGCGAGGCGACCGCCCCCCATTCGGCACCGCTTATATTGTGGGTACCGAGGGGAATGGTCATAAGAAGCTGACCGAACGTCCGGTCAGTTCTATGTACTGGGCGCCGGATGGCAGCAAGGTGGCGCTTCTCACCTTTGCCGAGAGCGGTGACGGCTCAACGGCCAAAGCAGGGGGCTTAGCCTCGCCTTTATCACAAGAGGTTAATTTACGATGGTGGATTTACGACGTTGAAAAAGAAGAACTCCAGCCACTGGTCTCCTTCAACCCCACCGCCGCCTTCTTACAAACAGTCCCCTACTTTGACCAGTACCATCTCTCCCTCACGTTTTGGTCACCAGACAGCCGTTACTTTGTGGTGACGCGAGAAAAGCGGCAAGGGTCAGGCGGCAATATATTGGTGATGGACACGGAGGGGAAAGAAGAGCCGATACAGGTGGGAGAAGGCACCATTGCCGTTTGGTCGTGGCAGTAGGGATTTTACGATTTACGATTAACCTGCTAAGAAAAACCCCGTAGGGCGGGGGCTTGGGGGGTAGTGCCCCCATATTCCCATTTTTCTTTCTGTAAGATTAAACCGAAAGAATGAAGGTTTATGGGTTGCTGAGTTCGACCTTAGATTAATGTCATTTCAAACGGAGCGGAACGCAGTGGAGTGTAGAGAGAAATCTTCTAGATTGGGCCTACAAAATGACCGACCTGGAAGATTTCTGCCCCTAACGGGTTCAGAATGAGAGGACGACCCATCACTTACAATTGAACATCACAAAATAAGGCATGCACAAAAAAATCCTCCCGAGTATTTGGGAGGATTTTTCGTTATTTATTTTTCTCAATCGTAAATCGTCAATCAAAAATTATCAATCCTAAGCCACGGGTTCTTCTTCAGGAACCGTAGTCAAATCCTCATACAACTTGTAAACATTGGCTTGATGTAAATCTTGAACGAGACCGTTGAGGGGGATGCGGCTTTTACCACAGCTTTCGATGGTTAAACGATCAAGCGCTGAGGATGAGCGACCTTTTTTAACAATATTTTCGACTTTACGCGAAAGCGTTTCCAGATATTCGATGCTAGAGTCGATTGCAATGGGAATTTCGCCTCGCAGTAACACTTCCCCGTGCCCTTGGACGATACTCTCCAGATTATACGTTTTCAACAGCTCCAGCGACTCGATAAAAGCATTTCGGTCACCCCAAACAAAGTAAGGCACTGGCATCACGGTATCGGCGGCGAGCAGCACTTTATCCTCACGCGCATAGGCAACAATCGAATCGAGGGTATGCCCTGGGGTCAAGGTTAGCTCGATTGATTTATTCCCCACATGCAGGACCAACTGTCCTTCATCAAAGACAATTTCAGGCACCCGGAGTTCAACATCCTCCAACATGGGTGTACTCTCTTTAGCCAAATCCAAGGTCTCTTGGCCGTGTTCCAGCATCACCTGCTGGCAGCGGCGATGGCACACCAACTCGACTGAGTCGTCAAAAAAACAGTTGCCATAGGTATGGTCGCCATGCCAATGGGTATTCACCAGATATTTAATCGGCCCCATATTCAACCCATTCAGATGTTCAATCATCTCTACGGTCTCGGAGGGATAGGGTAAGGTATCGATCACCACAATACCCTCACGGGTGACAACTGCCGCAGCTGTCACTTGAGCATAAAGCTCGCTGGTAAATACAAATATATCATCAGAAACTCGTTCACGTCGCACGGAGAAAGCCTCCCGGAAAAATCAATTTTAGTTGTCGATACTTAAAACTGGAAGGTTGGAGAATGGAAGGTTGGAAGGGTGAAGATTATTCTAAACTACCTTCCAGCCTTCCAGATGTTTGCAATGTAGGCTTAAGTTAAAATCTTCTTTGCTCTGCTACAGCACACGTCTTATACTTTTAAGTTATCGACAAGGAAGAATAGCACAAAGCGAGGTCGCATGTCAAGGGTTTTTTGAGGAATTTTCTTTGTTCGCCCGCGAATTTACGTAAGCACGCCCCCACTGTTCCAGCCGATGACTCTGGCTAAAGCCGATGATGACGATTAGACCAATGGCAGCCATAACCAAAGCCACCCAAATTAACGGCAAATCCAGCACCCGGTCACCCAAAATCACGATCAGGACCGTGAATGGGCCGCGACTGGTTAAAATCGCCAGAGCAAAGGTGAGCAACCGAATCCGCCCCAATCCAGCAAAAAAGTAGGGGACATCACCAAGCGGGATCAACAGGATCACCCACCACGTCCAAAACGAGTCGATTCGAGCCACCTCACGCCACTGATCCAACTCCTCGGCACCAATACGCTTCTCTAACCAGGGTCGCCCCAATTTTCGGCCAAGCCAGGCCGCCAAAGTCCCACCGGCCACCATCCCCCCTACCGCACAAATAGAGCCAAGCACCGGACCAAACAGAATACCGCCAATCACTTGTACGGGATACCCCGGAATGGGAGCCACTACGATTTGGGCGACATTGAGGATAAAGTAGGCGACAGGCGCAAACGCCCCCAAGGGTTCCACCCACGCCCGCACCGACTCTCGATCTGAGCTTATCTCGGATAGTGGTTGCCACAAGACAACTACACCCCCTACAAAAATAAGAGCAATCAGCCAAGGCAGCCAAGCGTTAAGTGTATTTGATGATTTGGGTGAGTCCTGTGATTTTACATCTTCATTATTCATAAAATTGTATCCAAAAATTTAGGTTAACATCTTCGCAAGAACAGATTTTGTAGTGTATCAAATTACCAAAATGCCCACAAAATCCACATTGTACGAAAATCCTCTTGATATACCACAGATTTTGTATTAAAATCGAAAATATTCACCAATTTTTTTATCAATTCCGGAATTATCACAAATAATACATACGAATAAGGAAAAACAATGAAAGCATTTGAGTACATTTCTTTGGAAAATCAATATGGTGCCCACAACTATCACCCCTTAGATGTCGTCATCCAACGCGGTGAACGGGTTTGGGTTTATGATGTTGAGGGCAACAAATATTTAGATTGTTTGAGTGCCTATTCGGCGGTCAATCAGGGACACTGCCACCCCCGTATTGCCCAGACGATGATCAACCAAGTCCAACAGTTAACCTTGACCTCGCGGGCCTTTCGTAATGACAAATTGGGGCAATTCTACCAAACGATTTGTGAGTTGACGGGGTATGAAATGGTTCTACCAATGAACACCGGGGCTGAGGCCGTGGAAACGGCCTTAAAGGCGGTTCGCAAGTGGGGCTATCAAGTCAAAAATGTACCCCAAGATCAAGCCGAAATTATTGTCTGTGATGGCAACTTCCACGGGCGAACCATCGCAATCGTTGGCTTTTCCTCTGATCCAGACTCACGAGCTGATTTCGGCCCCTTTCCGGCTGGCTTCACCAGTGTTCCTTTTGGGGATGCGACTGCTATCGAACAGACCATCACCCCCAACACCGTCGCGGTGATGATCGAGCCGATCCAAGGGGAAGGCGGGGTGATTGTCCCCCCCGACGGCTATCTCCAGCAGGTGCGAGAGATTTGCAGCCGACACAACGTGCTGTTTGTCGCCGATGAAATTCAGACAGGGTTAGGGCGCACAGGTCAGCTATTTGCTAGTCAACACGAAGATGTTCGACCTGATGTGGTCATTGTGGGTAAGGCTTTGGCGGGAGGCATGTATCCAGTGTCAGCCGTGCTCACGGATAAAGAGGTACTGGGTCTATTCAAACCGGGTGAACACGGCAGCACCTTTGGCGGTAATCCGCTTGGGGCAGCGGTGGCGGTTGAGGCCTTAAAGGTATTAACTGAAGAGAACCTCATTGAGAATGCACAAACGTTGGGCGAATATTTCCAGGAACGGTTGGCTGAAATTCCAACCCCACATGTTAAAGAGATTCGGGGGAAAGGGATGTTGATTGGGGTCGAGCTCAAGCCCGAGGCGGGTGGCGCCAGGCGCTTCTGTGAGGCCTTACAGGCGCGTGGTATCCTCTGCAAGGAAACCCACGACCACACCATTCGCTTTGCCCCCCCGCTGGTCATCACCCGGGAGGAGATTGATTGGGCCTTGGATCATATCACTGAGGTTTTTAATATGGAATAGGTTGATTTAGATTTTTGATTGATGATTTACGATGGTTGGGGGTAGGTACAGCGTTGTCACACATCACGCCAAGGATTAATGATAGAAATCTCAGCAGGTTGAAAATCATGATCATTTCTGGTAACTAGGGTGTAATTCCCCTGAAGTACAATGGCCGCAATGAGTGAGTCTATCGCGGCCATTGGGTTTCCTCCCTTTTCCAGTCGCCCAACCAGTGTCCCCCAAATCAAACTAACTTCAGTTGTCAGGTCGAGAATTCTCCCCTCAAATCGAGCTAGCAAATTATTTTGCAGCCACTCACTCAGATCATCCTTCCGTTTTGATGGTGGTAACTTTTCGATACCTTTTTGAATTTCGCCAATGGTAATAACCGTCAGATAGACTGTATTTGGGTCCAGAGCATCAAGCCAATCAATAATCTTCTGATTGGGTTGTTTACTAACAAGTTCAGAAATAATATTGGTATCAAGCACATAGTTCATAGGGTGACGTCTGCCCTCAAACGACTTTGGTCACGGGTTAAATCAAGTTCAGCCTCAACCAATGGTGACTCCCGGAAAAATTCAGAAAGCTTTTTTTGCCGTAGGATTAATTGACGATACTCTGCATAAGATAGAACAATCGCGGTTTCAACACCGCGTTTAGTAATAACTTGTGGCCCCTCCTTAATTGCTTGATCGACAACTTTGCTAAATTTGTTCTTTGCTTCTTGCAATTGCCATACCTGTCCCATTCCAACCTCCTGTCTAGTCTGTCTAGATTATTATAAGTCAACGCCGTTCAATGTCAAAGTAGAAATTTTCTTAATGATATCTATCTACGGCCCGACAGGTGGTACTTTAGGCAACTTCTTCAGCCCTTCATAGGCCGGAGCGACACGGGCTTCGGGGTAGTAGGGGTAGACGATGCTCCAGTAGGTTTCTTCATCATCGGCAGTCCAAGCGGGGTGGGCCACGTAGATCAGGCTCATCACCCCGATCCAGGGCTGCCAATTTTCAATGGCGTAGGTGTAAGCCCGCTCAAAGTATTGGGCTTGGGTGATACGGTCAACCTGATGCCAGTGATAGGGTGAGTCTGGACGGGGATCAACCGTCCAGCCAAACTCAAGAATGATGATTTTCTTGGCCTCATCCCCATTTTCGACCATCAGGGCTCGAATATCCTCAACGTGCCGAAAACTGTACACGCGTCGGAGTTCTTCCGGCGCACTATCGCCATTGGTCAAAACAGGGTCACGCGCAACCTCACCGGGATCAGCCTCTGGTGGGCTTTTGTAGCCGGGGGCATGTACGCCCAAGGCGTCAAAATAAGCCACTGCCCCAGCATCATACATTCCCTGAATAAAAAACACATCCGGCATTGCTTCGGCATCATTGCGAGTGGTCGGGGCCATACCCGCACTAATCACAATAGCTTGCGGATCAGCCGCCTTGATCGCCTCGTGGGCGACAGCGAGCATTTCAGTATACTCCGTTGGGTTGGGTGGCTGACCACCCCATTCGCGGGCCAGATTAGGCTCATTCCAAATTTGATAAGCCTCCACGCGACCTTTGTAGCGGTCTGCGACGGCAAAAACGTAATCATAGAAATCCTGTAAATCATCAGGCGGGGAAATTTCAGGTAGAGGTACGCTAGGGGCCGCCCATTCCGGTTGTGAGCCCAGCCGGACAATCACTTTGAGATTATGCGCATCAATCTGATCCATCAGTCGATCAGCATTGTCCCAACTCCACAGGCCCTTCCCTGTACCTTCCAACTCCCGCCAAGGCATCTCCTGCTTCACCCAGCGAAATTCAGCCGCCTCAACCAAGCCCAAATCACGATCGGCCACTTCATCCCGCCAAAACAGGAAAACCTGCATCCCGTAGTCGGGGGATGACATCACCTCATCGAGATTCAATACAGGAGGTGAGGTAGCATCCGTTGCTAATGCGGGTGCGGGGGAAGGTGTAGCTGTTTCAGGTGTAACAGGGGCCTCCGCCGGGGATGGATTGCAAGCCAACAGTCCAAATAAAATCGCCAAACAAAGTCCGACCCATAATTTTCGATACGATTGTCTCAATAAAATGTTCATAAGCTGTATTCAAAGAAAAAACCACAAGCTATTGTGGTTTAATGACATAACTCCCAGAAGATTCTAAAAATTATTGTAGGCAATTGAAGGTGATTGGCAACTTTATTTTTGCTGATTCGCAAGGTGTGCAATCCACACCGAACTTGCAATCTAGCTCGATTCACTTACAATCCTTGGTGATATATCATCAAATATATGAGGAGCTGTCATGTCACAGGATATACTTGAATGCTTAAGAGATCGCCCTCTGTTGTGCGACGGGGCCATGGGAACGATGATTTATGGAAAAGGGATTCCATTTGAGCGTTGTTTTGATGAGCTTAATTTATCAGAGCCAGCCCTAATCGCGGATATTCATCGAGGCTACATCGAAGCAGGATCAACCGTCATTCAGGCCAACACCTTTGGAGCGAATCGCTACAAACTGGGCGAATATGGTTTAGCGGATCGGGTCACAGAGATCAATCAAGCGGGTGTAAAGTTGGCCCGCCGCGTGATTGAGGCCGCCTTTCGTCCGGTCTTTTTGGCCGCTTCGGTGGGTCCGCTCGGTCAAAAATTGGCCCCGCTGGGTCGCTTAAGCGTTGAAGCCGCCCGTCTTGCCTATCGAGAACAGGTGACGGCTTTAGTCGAAGCAGAGATTGACCTGCTGATTTTTGACACATTTACCGATCTTCTAGAGCTACGCGAAGCCATCTTGGTGGCCCGAGAAGTCGCACCTGAGTTGCCAATTAGTGCACAGGTGACGTTTAATCGGGAGGGACGCACACCCTTAGGCCATACAGCCCAGACAGTGGCCGAACAGTTGACTGATTTACCGATCGATATTGTCGGGGTCAACTGTTCAGTCGGTCCGGCTGGTATCCTCGACTCCCTACAAGCCCTGCACCAATATTTGCCCGCCGATATGCCCCTTTCCGCGCAACCCAATGCCGGTTGGCCAACACATCTGGGGGGCCGAATCATGTATCCCGCCACCCCGGAATATTTTGGTGACTACGCCTTGGCCTTTATCGAGGCTGGCGCACGGCTCATTGGAGGCTGCTGTGGTACCACGCCGCAACACATCACCCAAATGCGCCAGGCCCTAGATGATCCCAACCGAAAAGCACTTGATTTCGCTGAATTACCCGGTCAAGAGGTGGGTGGCAGAAAAGATGTTGAGGTGGTGGGGCCAACCCGACTGGCTCAAAAGCTGGACAGGGGTGAGTTTGTGGTTACCGTTGAGATGAGTCCGCCAAAAGGGGTGTCTGTAGAAAAGGTGGTTGCTGGGGCGGAGACGTTACAAGCGGCTGGAGCGACCGCCATCAATGTTGCGGACAGCCCTCGTTCACGGATGCGCATGAGTCCTTGGGCGGTCTGCCATCAACTCCAAACCCGTTTGAATATCGAAACCGTCTTACACTTCCCAACCCGAGGCCGGAATATTTTACGAGTCCAGGGTGATTTATTGGCCGCCCACGCGCTTAATGTCCGAAACATTTTTGTCGTGATGGGTGATCCAACCAGCATTGGGGACTACCCTGAAGCTATGAATGACTATGATGTGGTGCCCTCAGGTTTGATCAAGCTGCTCCAACAAGGCTTAAATCAAGGGCTAGATTACGGGGGCGAAACGATCTCCCAGCCCACTGACTTTTTAGTCGGCTGTGCGCTCAATTTAACACCCGCCGATCCCGAACGTGAAATCAAGGTGTTACGACGCAAGTTGGAAAACGGGGCAAATTTTGCTTTAACCCAGCCGATTTATGATGTTGCTGCCGCCCAATCTTTTTTGAGCCGTTACCAAGATGAACACGGCCCGCTTAAGTTACCGCTCCTCGCCGGGGTCTTGCCTCTCTTCAATGCTCGTCATGCTGAGTTCCTGCATAATGAGGTACCGGGCATCAATATTCCGGATGATATTCGACAGCGGATGCATCAGGCTGGTGAAAAAGGGGCTGAGGCAGGGGTCAAGATGGCGCAGGAGCTAGTGCTCCAATTACGAGACACCTTCGCTCAAGGCGTTTATTTGATGCCGCCATTTGGTCGATACAATCTCGCCGCAGAGGTGATTGAAGTTTTACAGGCTGAGCCTGTCCCTGCGTAGTAACTAGGATGGTTGACATTTTGGATTACTATCATTTCGAGGCGGTTTTTGCCGAGAAATCCTCCCAAATGGTCGATTGCAAACAGACTTTTGGGAGGATTTCGGCAAAGCCTGCTTTGCAACCTTCGTCGTCGAAGCAACTGTGATAAAAGTCAAAATTTTAACACCCATTTTTTGATCAAATTCAAGCCATTAGCCACCGCTCTTTTCTTGATTTTGACATTGACAGATTAATTGGTTTGTGATAATATCCCCGCTCATAAAATTCACCATAATATGACACAGATATATCAGTGTCATATAAGTATCCAATCAGATGCGTAACAAGGATTGTTACAAACTTAATTCACTCGGCCAGCCGTGAAGCAAACGCGATTAATGTTATGTTTGTTTGGCGGCTCTTATTTTTTACTAAAAGAATTGAGAGTTAAACAATGGGTGTCAGAAGCTGGTTACAGAATAATCCTCGAATATTAGAAGTGGCCTACAATAATACAAAAAAAGCGTTTATCGCCCTTGATCCGGTGTGGAAACGCGTGGGGTATGAGCGAGTCAATTCACTCATTCATCCTGTCGAAGAGTGGAGCAAGAAAGCGGTTTTCGATTGCAAGATGTGTGGGCAATGTATTTTGCACTCAACAGGTATGACGTGCCCGATGACATGCCCCAAAAATTTACGAAACGGCCCCTGTGGTGGTGTACGAGCCAATGGTAATTGCGAGGTCATCCCCGAAATGCCGTGTGTGTGGGTCCAAGCCTTTGAGCGCACCGCACATATGGGTCAATATGGTGATGAAATGATTTTAATTCAACCACCAGTCAATCGAATGCTTGAGGGCAGTTCGGCTTGGGTCAATCTGGTCACAGGAGATGACAAAAAAGTTAATCCAGGTTGGGAAGGCACCTCGCAGATGCCCTTAATCCCGCTGCATACGAAGTAGCAAGAAAGGTATAGACATGAGCGAACATATTTCAGGCAGTAATCTTGAACGAGTCTTGCGGGCGGGGCATTTTGCCGTTACGGCGGAGATTAGTCCGCCTGACAGTGCGGATGCAGAGGATGCGTATGAGGGGGCACGAGTTTTAGCTGGATCGTGCGACTCGATGAACGCCACTGATGGCTCAGGGGCCCATTGTCATATGTCAAGCGTCGCAATTTGTGCCCTATTGGAGCGACAGGGGTATGATACGGTGTTGCAAATCTCCTGTAGAGATCGCAATCGAATTGCGATGCAGGGTGAGGTGCTTGGGGCCGCAGCCTTGGGGGTTAAAAATATTTTGTGTTTGACAGGCGACGACGTCTCAGCTGGTGATCATCCTGATGCCAAGCGCGTGTTTGATATGGACTCGACTCACTTGCTGCGAACCATACAAATCATGCGGGATCGCAGTATGTTTTTAAGTGGCCGCAAAATCACCACGCCGCCAAAAATATTCCTGGGGGCCGCCGCCAACCCGTTTGTGCCCCCCTATGACTGGCGGCCCTATCGTATGGCTAAGAAAATTGAGGCTGGGGCAAACTTTATCCAAACCCAATATTGCTACGACATTCCGATGTTAGAGAAATTTATGGCCCGCTCCCGAGATTTAGGCTTGCACGAGAAAGCCTTTATTTTGATCGGGGTTGGCCCCCTGCGCTCTGAAAAAGCAGCAGAATTTATGCGCACCAAGGTGCCTGGTGTTCATATTCCAGATGAAATCGTTGAGCGTCTACGCAAGACACCGAAGGAGCAAAAACGGGCTGAGGGCAAAAAGATTTGCATTGAAATGATCCAGCAATCCAAAGAGATTGCCGGGGTGGCCGGGGTACACGTGATGGCTTATCGGCAGGAAGAAATGGTTGCGGAGATTATCGAAGAGGCGGGCTTGTTGCCACGTCCCAAATTAGATAATAATACCGTTTTGACCGACACAAATGCAACAATAGTTGAGCCTACGGTATAACATCGATTAGTTATTGAATGAAATATAAAAACGGCGTGATTTGATGTCACGCCGTTTTTATTTTGAGTTACACACTTAGGCGCTCGGGCTACTGCTCTGCGTTGGTCTGAAGGGCGTAACGCAGAGTGTCGCACCAGTACGAATAAATTTAAGGCGAAACTACAATTCGATTGATTGTATCACCAACCTGGATAGATTGAACGACATCCATCCCCTCTTTGACATTTCCAAAAACGCTATATTGGCCATCTAAAAATTCGGTCGGAGCCAAGGTGATATAAAATTGGCTACCACTTGACTCACGGTTAGGGTTCACTTGATCCCCCAATCGAGCCATCGCCAAAGCACCTTCAATATGCTTGAGATCAAACTCACCAGGGACAGTATAGCCAGGGCCACCATTGCCTTGCCCCAAAGGGTCACCCCCTTGGATGACAAAACCAGGTTCAACCCGATGAAAGGTCAGCCCGTCATAAAAGCCTTCATTGCTAAGGAAGATAAAGTTGTTGACATGCTCCGGCGAAGCTTCAGCATTGAGCGAGACAACGATATTTCCCTTGCTGGTCTCAATGGTAGCCTCGTACGATTTGCTGGTATTGATCGTAACTTCTGGCTTACCACTGTAGAAATTGGCTCGGTCAGCAGGGGTAGCAGGCATCGCTGAGTTTGATGGGGCGGCTTCTGCAGGTGCGTTATCCGCAGGTGGGGCTGGGGCAGGTGCAGCACCGCCCCCACATCCAGCCACAACGAGCAATGATACGACAACGATCAGTTGTAAACTGATAGATCGCATAACTACCGCTCTAGCTTTCCGTAACCGTCACAGAGTTAATCGCATCACCGTTGCTCAGTGAGGTGACCACATTCTGACCACTTGTCACCTTACCAAAAACAGTGTGCCCCCCATTTAAGTGAGGTTGAGGGGCGTGGCAAATAAAGAATTGCGAGCCGTTGGTATTCGGGCCAGCGTTAGCCATACTTAAACTACCTGTTTCATGCTTATGGGGATTTCCAGCAAATTCATCCTCAAAGCGATACCCTGGACCTCCCCGGCCATCCCCTTGAGGACATCCACCTTGAGACATAAAACCACCAATTACACGATGAAAGCTCAAACCGTTATAAAACCCATCTCGGGCTAAGAAGACAAAGTTGTTGACGGTTTTAGGGGCTGCATCAGCAAATAAATCAAGCTCGATGGTGCCTTTAGCTGTATCCATTGTAATAGAATACTTTTTTGTTGGATCAATAACCATGTCTGGGTAACCAGCGTACTGTTTCATAAAGAATCTCCTAATTAAATCAATTTTATAGGTAAAGCCGAAAAATTATAACATTTGGGACGGGAAAGGACAAGGCAAACTGTAATGATGAATTAAATTGATCGTCCTCTTAATTGGGTGCCCCTAAGCGGAGTACCTGCGCCATTGATGAAGAGAATTTGTCAGTCACATTCACCGTATCAATGACTAGATGAGAGGTGGCCAAGAGCCATTCATAATCGATCTTACGATGGCCGGTGATGATGACACAACAATCAGCCCCACGGACAACCTCTTCAGTTAGAGGAACGCCTTCCAAGGCAATCACATCTCTCAAAACAACGTCGCCCCCAATTTGAAATTTGGGAACATACGGATCGTGGTATTGAACATTCGCCCCTTTTTTAAGCAACAATTCAATCACACGTTCAGCCGGGGAGTTACGGGCATCGTCAATATTTGGCTTAAAGGCCACGCCCAGGATCAAAATACGGGCATCATTCAAGCTTTTCCCTTGTTGATTCAGACCCTGGGTCACTAAATCAACCGTATGGTAGGGCATATCGCCATTGACTTCAGCAGCTAACTCAATAAAGCGGGTGTAAAAATCATATTCCCGGGCCTTCCAAGAAAGATAGTAGGGATCAACCGGAATACAGTGTCCACCCACCCCTGCCCCTGGATAAAACGGCATAAAACCAAAGGGTTTTGTTTTCGCCGCCTCAATCACTTCCCAAAAATCAATATCCATACGCTCAGATAAAACTGCCAATTCATTGACCAGAGCAATATTTACACTACGAAAAATATTTTCTAACAGCTTGGTCATCTCAGCTGCTCGTGGGGAAGAGACCAAGTGAATGTGTGGGGTCAAGGAAGCTAACAAATCGCCGGCCAATTGCGCCGACTCTGGGGTAATCCCCCCTACGACCTTGGGGGTGTTCTCAACGGTGTAGTCTGTCCGTCCAGGGTCAATCCGTTCGGGGGAAAAAGCCAGCAAGAAGTCTTCACCGGCAATCAAACCACTTGCTTCAAGAAGGGGTTGCACCACTTCCTCAGTCGTTCCTGGAAAAGTTGTGCTTTGCAGAACGATTAGCTGTCCGCGTTGTAACCGAGTGGCAATCCCCTCCGATGCCTGACGTACATAAGTCAAGTCTGGGGCTTTCATCGCATCAAATGGAGTGGGCACACAGATAAAAATCACGTTGACCTGAGTCAAACGATCATAGTCAGTTGTCGCAAAAAAACGAGGCAGGTCAGTCTTTGGGTCAGGGATGATCAGCGGGGACAACTCTTCTGAGGGCACATCGGGAATGTAGCTGTGCCCTTGATTCAAGGTGTCCGTTTTGGCTACACTAGAATCCACCCCGATGACCTGAAAGCCTTCCTTCGCTAAACCGACGGCCAAGGGTAGACCAACATATCCCAATCCAATCACCCCTACCGTTACTTTCTTATCAGCAATTTTGCTTGATAGCTGGCTAAAGATTGATGGGTTCATCTTAGCTGGGGCCTGCCAATCGGGCTTGCATTCGCTGAATAAATTCATCCCAGCTTGGGGCTTCAGCCGCTGGCGCGACAACCTTTGCCCGCTCAGCCATTTGCAGTGCTTCTTCAAAGGCTTGCGCTTGCTCATACAGTAGAGCCAGATTTTTCAGGCTATCATAATCATTAGGAGCCTGATCAACGACCCGCTGGTTATAAGCAATGGCTTGATCAAGATTGCCACGTTGGGCGTGAATATAGCCCAAGGCGCTAAACACCTCAATATCGGCGGCATTCCTCTCCACTAAAAACTCGTATAGCGGTTGGGCCTGATCAAATTGGTTGTTTGAAAGATAGGTGTTGGCTAAATCTTTAATCGTTTGGTTTGAGCTGGTTCCAGATTGAACCGCTTCTTCTAGGAAACTTTGGGCCTTATCGGGTTGCCCAGACAGAATGTAGGCTCTGGCGATTGCCGCAGGGATTCGTTCATCATCTGATTTGGCTTCAGCCACTTTGACCATCTCAGTGACAAGATCTTCGAGACGATTCGCCGAAATATAGAAGCTAAGACGTTGGTCTAAAAATTGATCGGCAAACGTACCAAAGCCATCAGGATTCCCGCGCATTCCCATGACTTGGGTGTGGGCCTCAAAGGCTTTCTCAACATCACCGCTGGCTGCATAGGTATCCCCTAACAAAGCCCAAGTTGGCGGATAGCCAGGGTCAATTTCAATAGAAATTCTTAGGCGCTCAATCGCAGCGTCGTAATTTTGGACAATGTAGTTTGTCTGCGCCCACAGATTATGATAAATCACATTTGATGGGGCTAAGATGGTTGCTTTTTCAAAGAAATCTTTGGCGTCATCAAAACGATTGCTATCAAATATTTGTCCAATCGTAAAGTAATAACGCCCCATATTTCCGGTGTTGTCAGGGTTATAGGGGTTGACCTCGCGGGCCTGCAAGGCGATCTCTTCCCCTTTCAGCCAAGCCCGTTGTCGCGTCATCTCATCCAGCGAAGCGTCCTGAGCCATCAGTTGATAATCCAAAGCCAACATCAAGTAGTAAAAATCTTCATCTGGATCGATGGAACGCGCTTTTTCATGCAAGGCAATAGCAAAATCCCACTGGCGTTGCCCCCGATACCGATCCCCTTCCTTGAGATAAGCATCAGCTCGAACCACATCAATATTTTTTGTCCAGATAAAGAACCAAGCTGCAATAGGGATAATAATAACGATAACAGCCGCCTGAACCCACCACAAATTACCAGCAAAGGGAATGCGACGATCTTGATTCCAGGATAAAATCAAGGCGAATATCAGGAGGAGCAGGAACAAAAACAGATAGAAAATGATCAACCCATTGACTAAAACATCGGCAGCGGTAATCACATCAGCAGGGACTTGTACAGTGATTTGCTGATCAAATTGGGTAATGTGGGCTAGATAGTAAATACCAAAGTACACGGTGGAGGAGACCAGATATAGCCCTGCCGCTACAAGATAAACAGAAGAGTTATTGACCCTCAATTCAGTTTTGCGAACCGCTATCTCAGAAAGCGCAATAGCCCCACCAACCAACCAGGTGATGACAAACATCCACAGCAAACTCATGCTGTCTTGATCATCAAATCTAAATTGAAATTGAGGAGTGATAAAGTCAAAGGTCATAATCATCAAAATGATGGTCATCACCAAGCCTTGGCCCCCAACCCAAACAACCCAATTCTCACCAAATGAGCCACCTGTCCCCAGAGAGAGACCTGTATTTCGGCGTCCGGCTCGGCGATTATTGCGTCCTTTCTTGCCACGCCGCGAACTACTCTTGCGCTCTGACACCGCCTGATTGGGCTGGTTTTCGGCGGGTAGCACCTCTTCGGCGGCTTCCGTTTCCCTGGCCTCACTCATTACGACGCCAATACGTCCCAGAACAACCATCAGCCCGGCGTAGACCCAGAAGTAAGTATAGGTGGCCGCGATGGAGAAAACGAAATGGACCTCGATAAAGTGACTAATAAAAGATCCCAACACCCCAATGAGTAGTAAAGCCAATTGGGGATCAACGATTCTTGGTCCCGGTTGTTGGGTCAATAATCCTTGCACACAAACGTGAATGATCATCCCAGCAATAAGCCCAATCGGCAGGCCGAGCGGAATAAATGTCAAATCACGCCCATCCGCGAAATATGCAATAACGCCAAAGAGCAAACTACCCGCAATCAAGCTGATAATCAATCGTATTTGCGAAGATCGAGTAGGAGTCCACCCTAGTGATTTCGCCACGATATAGAATAGATGGGCCATCACATAATAGAAAGCCAAGAAGCCAGCTATCCCAGTGATAACCAAGCTATCGACCGTCTCATTGTGGGATCGGTCCGCTGAACTTCCCCGCGCTTCGGCATAGGCTAAATCGGGGGGATAAACATAGGCAAAGGCATTGAACATTGACTCGGGGCCATAACCAAAAATTGGACGCAACGCATTAAATGGATCCGCCGGAACAAGCGGATCATTTTCAATGCCTAATGGCTCGTGCGGGGCCACGAGATCCAGGGCCGCATCCCAAATTAAAACACGAACCCGGCCCGTTCCTCCAGTTGCATTTGCCACTGTTGAAAGTCGATTAAGGCCAGGCAGTTGTCGAACCGGGTCAATATAAGGATCCAGACCAGTCCCGCGAAGATTTAGCAGCCCTCCACCAACAATAGCAAGGATAGCTAACATAACCCAGCTAATCCACATCCAACGCCAGCCACGCTGGGTGGCCGCCATAAAGGTATAGATCCCCAGCAGGCCAAGTAGACCGCCTAAGCCCCCCCCAACAACAGCTAAACTGATTTCTTGCAAACCACCGGCTAACAACACATTTTCTAGACCACCGCCGATAAAATACCCTAAGGCCCCACCGATAACTGTCCCCAACCCAATCGGGAAGATAAAAGCAACACCTGAGGCAACTTCCTTAGCGGAGAGTCCAGATTTATCTGCGTCCTGAGTCCGTAAAATCATCAGCATCAATAGGCCCATCACAAAAATGCCGCCCAAGCCACCGAGCATCGGACCGCGACTTTGGCTAAATAGGACAGTCATCAATTGAACAGCCAAGGCGAAGATATAAACGGCCGAGAGAATGGTATGTCCCCAAGAGGCATCTTCTTCCTTGATAATGGCTGACATTGAGTTAATCAGTCGACTCAATGTCAGCGGCACGGCCATAATCAAGTATGAGGCAATAAAAATCGGGTTCCCCATCGTCGAGGCCACCCGAGTTTCAACATCCCCACCCCAAGGCAAGGGATCTAGGCCATACCGCTGCACAATCCCATACAAACTGGCAGGGATACTGGTGATAATAATGGTACTCACCAGCCGTTCAACTTGACTGCGACTATTCATATGTCCAGCCATCAAGGCGAAGACGATAATATAAGATAAGGCAGAGTAGGTTCCTTGCAGTCGCTGATACGATCCCCATAAACTGACTTGGGGGGAAATCGATAGAATCGTGCTAATAATATAAACCACCACCAAAACAAGGGTGGGTAACACCATAGGCTGTCTTATCCAACGCCATATTCGGCTTTGCCAAGTCTCATTTGAGTCGCTGTTGGCTGCAATCCAGATTTGATCAACGGCAACAACAAGCCAAGCGAGAATCATGACCATAGCAATTGAGCGAAGTAAGGTGATCTTATCTGGTTCAAAGGTTCGGGCGGTGTAGATATTAAAAAAGAGGGGGACACACACAACTGCCGCCAGCCACCCCGCTTCAATAATTCTTTCAAAAAAGAGGGTTATTTTCGATTTTGTCATGGGTTAGCCTCAATAAATGGCGCTGAATTTCAGTACAAATTACATCTTACCCTATATCGGGATAAAATCAAGATTTCACTATATGACCAACTTACCATTTGTGATTTTATCAAGACACTTTATACTCTAAAAAGACCGCAGATTGATTTACGAGGGAACCTACGTGAACCTGGAAAATATTGCCAATCGCCTACCATTTCAAGTGACCCCATCTCGACTGACAGCCATCATTTTTGTCGCCATCGCCATTATTTACACTGGCTGGCTCGCCTACGTCATTCGGGCTGATCGGCCCCTTGACTTCTATGTCTATTATTTAGCCGCTGAGGCTACGGCCCGTGACCAAAACCCCTACACCATTACCCTTGAAGCCTGGAACGACTTAGCGGCTGATCTATCTATCACAAATTACACCAGCCCTTATCGCTATCCGCCACATACAGCCGCCTGGCTCACGCTGCTCCGTCCGCTTGGGCCACAGGGGGTGATGATTTTGTGGGTGGGGCTTAATGCTTTGGCAATGATTGGTGGGGCCTGGTTAATGGGGAAAACCATCGGGGATCAATGGTGGATACCGATCACGTTGCTATTCTTCTTTCTCTTTGTTCCCCCTCTAGCGACATTACTAGCAGGCCAAGTCAATGGCTTACTCTTTTTCACCCTAGTTTTAGCCTTCTGGGCGATCAAACAAGAACGCGCCGCGTGGCTTGGCATTAGTTTGGCTTTGGGGACTATCTTGAAGGTCGTTCCATTCGCTTTGGTGTTATATTTATTTTGGCGACGACAGTGGCGCGCTGGCATTATCGCAATAGGGGCGATTGCCATTTTGACTGTTCTCAGCTTACCCCTGATGAATGGGCAATATCTGCTGGACTACATTCAAAATTCAGTCCAGCTAGGCCGCCCGGATGTGGTCTATGTGAGTGGCTCTAATCAAACCATTTCAGCCACCTTGGGGCGCATTTTTCCAAATAATCTGCAAATCGCTTTACAGGGTGGCCGTTGGTTGGGGTTGCTTATCGTCCTCGTCACCGCAGCTTTATGCTGGGCCAGTGACTCTGAGCAAAAATGGATGCCGATTGAATTTGCCTTGATTGTCGCTGCATTACACTTGATTGCCCCATTCACTTGGTATCACCAGCTTATCCTAATCCTGATTTCGTTTATTGTTTTATTGTATTACTATATTCAAACGAAAAACCAGGTTGGTATCGGAGTTTTGTTAACGTTATATGTTCTTACCATACTGCACGGTTTAATCTGGCATAATCTGCCGCCCTTATTGCTATCCTTCCCTTTTCTACTCACCCTAACGTTGTGGGTTGGATTAGCCCTTGTCCTAATTCGTCATAAAACATTCCCATTTCAAGCGAGAGCCAAATCCTCATGAACACCCTGGTAACACGATTACAACAAATAAAGAGTTGGCAATGGCTCTTAATTGCTTATCTTGTCGCTATGCCACTCTTATTTAGACCCACCCTGCACGGAAGCGACCCCTTAGGTTACTATTCTTGGTTGCGGTCAGCTGTCCTCGATTTTGACCTGAATGTGAACAATGAATTCACCGATTTAGGCTTTACTGCCTACTTCAATACTTTCACCCCAACCGGCTATCGAGTCAACCATTGGTCCATCGGACCAGCCGTTTTGTGGGCACCCTTCTATCTGATTACCCACGCAATCGTCAGCCTCCTGACGCTGGTAGGAGGCCCGTGGCCTGCCGACGGCTACAGTTTACCTTACACATTTACCACAGCTCTGGCGTCAACCCTTTATGTGCTAGCGAGTTTATTTTTGTTGCGGGATATCTCTAAGCAATATGTTTCATCTGGGGTCGCTACCCTAGCGACCCTTGGAGTGTGGTTTGCCTCCTCGCTCCTTTTCTATATGTACAGCTCGCCAATGATGTCCCACGCGGTGGATTTTTTTATCAACGCCCTCTTTATCTGGGTTTGGTATCGAACCTGTCCAGAACCAACGTGGCGGGGTTGGCTGGGCCGAGGCTTGTGCATTGGTCTGGCTATCTTAATCCGGCCACAGAACTTTCTCCTAGCCATTGTCCCTTCAATTGAGTTTACCTTTTGGTTCTTCAAACACCCAGCCCCATTCCCAGCTCGGATACAAGTAGCTTTGCAGCGCGGGTTGGCTTTTAGCACGGGCATACTCATCTTTGTTGGCCTACAGGTGACCTTTTGGCGGGTGGTATTTGGCCAATGGATTGTATCCGCTTACACCCTCATCCCTGATGTACCCGATACAAATGCGTTGTTCAACTTTGCTTCTCCCCGCCTTCTCCAACTCGCCTTCTCAACCGACCGGGGCATATTTTTCTGGGCACCCATCCTGATTTTCGGCTTTATCGGCCTCTTTATGCTCATTCGACGGGACAAGTCATTAGCCACGCTCTTGCTGGTTATCTTTGCGACACAATTTTACTTCATCAGCTCAGCCGTTTGGTGGAATGGTGGTGGCACCAGCTTTGGCTCACGCGTCTTGGTGGGTGTGCTGCCCGTTTTTGTTATTGGCCTAGCCATCTTCTTTGGGTTTCTAATGGAAAAGGAATATGTCAGCTTCAACATTTTGATTGTCATCACCGGCCTATTCATCTTATGGAATTTTCTACTGATTATTCAATATGCCCTCGGCACCGTTCCCCGAAATGGCACCTTTAGTGTGGCCGAAATGGTTCGTAACCAATTTATGATTATTCCCAATAATCTAACCCGAATTATTCAAGCATTAATCACGAGATGAGGGGCTAATCATGACCTGGACCACACTTCTGACAGAAGGGAAACGCATCGGCCTTATTCTCCTAGTAATTGGGGCTGCTTGTCTCCTATTTTTATGGCAAAGCCATCGCATTGGCGGGATGCTAGGATTCCCCTTGGATGACTCCTGGATTCATGCGCGGTTTGCGGACAATCTGGCTCAGGGGTATGGCTTTGCCCACAATCGGGGCACCCCCTCGCCTGGCTCAACCAGCCCACTTTGGGTTATCTTGCTCAGCGCCACATATTTTATCGGTGTGCCCCCGATAGTTACCGCCTATTTTTGGGGCATCCTTCTGTTAGTACTTAGCTGCTGGATTACCTATCAGCTCACAATCCAACACGGATATTCCGCCGAAGTTGGCTTAGTGGCGGCCCTCTTAACTGCGACGATGGCCCGGCTCGTTTTGTGGGGTGCGCTCTCTGGTATGGAGGTTAGCCTTTATGTCTTTCTGACGATGTTGGCTTTACTTTGGCACGTAAAACACAACATCAATCAAGGATTTTTTTCATATCTAAGCACAATCGCCTTAGCCTTGGCCGCGCTAGCCCGCCCCGAATGTTACGTCTTGTTCCCTTTGGCGTGGTTAGACCGATTAGCCACTCGTCAATTCAAATCAAAAGAGCTCATCATTGCTTTTTTGCCTCATATATTGCTTTATGTGCTAATCTTACTACCAAATTGGTTATTCAATTATAACATCATCGGCAGCATTTTCCCCTCCACCTTTCACGCCAAGGTCGAAGGGGGCTTATATGAAGCATTTCAAGCCGGTGATTTGAACATCTTATTCGCTGCGCTGACATTACGCCCCCTCAACTTCCTCTATCAATATGTCATCTTTATGCTTGAAAATAATGTAATCTTGTTTATTCCAGCCTTGTGGGGGTTTATTACTCTGACCCGGCATCGGTGGCAACAGCGGCAATCACTCATTGTCCCATTTGTCGCGCTTGCCTATCCTTTAATCGTTTCCACAATGGCTGGCTGGGGCGAATTAGTGGGTCGGCAAGTAGCCAATCTTATTCCACTATACTGCTTCTTAGGCGTTGTTGGGGCGGTAGACATTATCAGACGGGTTCCGGAGATGCCCATATTGCCTACCCTCACCAGATGGGCTTATCCAGCATTCCTCATTCTCGCCTTTCTCAACGCTGGGGCTTTGCTCGTTTATAGTTCATCGCAGTATGGCTGGATGGTGGAAAATATCAACGCCGCACATGTTGGGATTGGTCGATGGGTGGCCGAAAATACACAACCTGACGATATAATTGCCACGCATGATGTGGGGGCGATTGGCTACTTTGGCAACCGTAGAGTCATCGACATCGTCGGCCTCGTTACACCTGAAATCATCCCCCACCTCAAGCAACCCGACCAATCGCGTGATGAAAATATTTTGGATTATCTGAGGGAAAGCGAGCCAGATTATCTGATCGTTTTCCCGCTGCAATATCCCGAATTGATTACCAACGATGACGTCTTAGATGTAATTTATCAACAAACCCATACGAGTGAGTACACCTACGTCGGCGGACGGTTTATCGTTTACCGGTTCTCTTGGTAAAAAATTCATCCTCTATTCAAACCAAATTCAAACCACAATGTGATACAATAAATTTAATATCGGAGCCTGAATCAGAGAAAAAGGAACCCTTATGAGAACCAAGTTAACGATTCTAGTTTTTGTATTTGCGTCTTTATTGTGGATATCCGGTGAGATGGTCTATGCTATTCAAAAAGATGACCAATTAACCATAAGTTATCGTAACTCTGATAACTACACTTCATTACAAACCTCATTATTGTACCATTTTGATGATTTTTCGAATGTTTCATCTTTCACATTTAATGGCGACACCCTTCAAATCAATGATGGCAATCAAGATGTTATTCGATTGACCCCAACAGGTATTGGAAAAGTTGGGTCTGCGTTTGTTTCAACCCCCATCACTATCTCTTCTGACACCTCATTTCAAACCTACTTTGAATTTCGTTTTCATCCTGGGTCTGGGGCAGATGGGATGTATTTTGTTTTACAAAATGATCCTAATAAAAACAATGCTTTGGGTGGCGATGGTAGTGGTATGGGCTACACCTTCAACAATGGTGGAGGCCCTATCAACAATAGCATTGGCATTGGATTTAATACCTGGGTCAACAATATTGTAAAAATTGTGGGGGTGACTGGCGATGGTACAACGACAACGCTTTCCTCTCAATCTGCCCCATTCGTGCTGGGTAATGGGGCCTCTAGGTATGTCTGGATTGATTATGATGGTTCAACCAATGTGTTAGATGTTTACCTCTCGGCTGCAAACACCAAGCCACTTAACCCGTTTCTAAGTCAAGTTGTTGATCTGCCCAATTATGTTGGTAATCAAGCCTATCTGGGCTTTACAGCTGGAACAGGCATTAGTTCTCATAATCACGATATTAGAGCTTGGACATTTTCAAATTCGGATAATGTAAACGAGATAGAAAACGGATTAGTTGCCTGTTATCCATTCGCTGGCAATGCAAATGATGGTAGCGGAAATAACAATCACGGAACAGTACAGGGGGCAACGTTAACAACTGATCGATTTGGCCAAACAAATCAAGCGTATCGTTTTGATGGCTCAAATGATTATATCCGAGTTGCTGACTCCGAATCACTAGATATTACGGAAGAAATCTCATTGGTCGCCTGGATGAATTTTGAGACAGGCGGCACCTTTAGTCCACGGATTCTCCACAAACAGCGAGCTTATGAACTGTATACATTTGGAACAGATTCGTCTCGGCCAGTCAATTTTGGCCTGAATGTCTCAAGTGGAGTCACTCAAATAACCTTAAATTCAGCGAGTACCTTTGATCAAGGCGAGTGGGTTTTTCTCGTCGCAACTTATGATGGGGCCAAAACAAAACTATATGGCAACGGCATTTTACTGGCCGAAGAAGACTTTTCTACGTCGATTGTCAACAGCAACAGCCCTCTTGAGATTGGGCGTAACGGATTTAATGGATTAGATGATTTCAAGGGGGTTATAGACGATATAAGAATATATAGTCGTGCCTTAACCGAAGATGAGATTCTGGAACTTTACAATGCCAAGGAAGAACAAAATTGTATTGACACGCAAGAGGGTTCTATCACCATCATCAACAAAACGACGCCAGCAAATGCAACCGATTTTATGTTTAGCGGACACCTTGGAAATTTTACGCTTGATGACAATGAGAGCTTCACAAAATCCAATTTGGCCGCAGGAACCTATCACATTTCTGAAGATAAAAACACTTTACCAGACGAATATTGGGCATTATTATCGGTGCAGTGCAAGATTCTGGGTGGGGAAACATTTTATCCAACGGTTAGGAATACTGAGACCTACTACGGCGTTGATCTGCCACTACAAGCTGGCCAGGATTTGATCTGTACACTTCTACACGAACAAGCTAATTTCTTTGATGGAGCAACCTATCGAGTTCATCTTCCCACGATATTCTTAGCTCAATAGTGTTGCAATCTCATTTCTTATAAAAGAGCTGTACAATCTACAGCATAACAGGTATCATTTTTATGAGGATATGATTTTGACTGAAATTTAATACAGTATTTGTATCAAAACAGCATTTGTATCAGAGAAAGCGAGACTTCAATGAGAACCCGGTTATTGTTTTTACTGTCTCTATTGTTAGCACTCACGTTTTGGTCACTAATGGGAATTGTCTATGCTCTGGAAACTCAGGATAATCATCAACAAGTGCTTAACAATCCTGATTTCAACAATCGGCCATCATTAATTGTCTCACCGCTTTACAGTTTTAATAATTTTTCAGATGTATCGGCATTCACCTTAAATGGCGATGCAAGCCAAGCCAATGATGGGGTTCAGGATGTCTTACGTATAACCCCGACTGGAATTGGTCAGGTTGGGTCAGCCTTTATTTCCAGTCCTATCGCCATCTCTCCTAACAGTTCATTTGAGACATCTTTTGAATTTAGATTTCACCCTGGGTCTGGGGCAGATGGCCTGTATTTTGTTCTGCAAAATGATCCGAGTGGTGCCACTGCTTTGGGAGGTGACGGTAGTGGGATGGGCTACACCTTCAACGCTGGTATGGGACCAATCACAAAAAGTATCGGGATCGGCTTTAACACCTGGGTTAACAATATTGTGAGGATAGTTGGTGTAAATACAGCTCTTGGTACCCAAACATTAAATTCGACAAATGCCCCTCTTACATTAAGTAACGGAAGTTCCAGATTTATTTGGATCGATTATGATGGTTCATCAAATTTATTAGAGGTGTATCTCTCAGCCACTAACACCAAGCCAGGAACCCCGCTACTTACCCAGATCATCGACTTAACAGACTATGTCGAAAATCAAGCATATATTGGCTTTACAGCCGGTACGGGTGTAGGGTCGGATAATCATGATATCCGTGCTTGGGAGTTCACCCAGACTGAACCTCCTCTGGCTATAACCAAAGAGGTCGATACCACAAATCCAATACCCAGTCAACTCATCACTTACACCATCAGCATCAGCAATAGTAGTGCAACTATAACTGACGCAATCATCTCTGACACTTTGCCTACAGGCCTAACATTTGCTGGACCTGTCTCACTTGAGCCAAATCAGCCCGCCACCCTCGCTACGTCTGACGCTGACCTACCTATCCTCGCCAGTGGTTTGACCATTACGAACAACACCTTAATCACCCTTACGTTTCCAGTTACAGTCGATGCGGCAACCTCGGCAGGGACGATTATCACAAACACTGCCAGTGTAACAAGTTCAATCACAATTAGCCCAACGACTGCCTCAGCAAGCATTATTGTCACGGCTGCACCTACACCAAATTTGACCTTAACCAAACAGGTCGACACCACAAATCCAATTCCAAGTCAACGTATCACCTATACCATTGCAATTAGTAATAGTGGTGCAACAGCGACCAATGCAGTCATTTCCGATACTCTCCCCGCTGGCCTAACATTTGCTGGACCTGTCTCACTTGAGCCAAATCAGTTCGCCACCCTCGCAACTTCGGCAGCCGACTTACCTGTTTTGGCAAATGGTTTAACCATTACCAGCAATACTCGCATCACGCTGACCTTTCCTGTCACTGTCAACACCAGCGTTACGGCTGGAACAATTCTCACCAACACCGCTGCTGTCACCAGTTCAACAATCGTCACCCCAGCCACCGACTCGACCTCTATCGCTGTTGTTGCTACGCCAGTTCCAAATCTTAGCTTGAACAAACAGGTCAATACATCAACACCCGTTCCAGGTGAAGTCATCACATACACCATCATCGTCAACAATAGTGGTGCGACAACAACTGATGCTATCATTTCTGATACTTTACCGACGGGTCTCACTTTCAAAGGCCCCGTCGTCTTGAATCCAACAGATAGTGGGGCGACATTAGCGTTGAGTTCCAGCGACCTTCCAGCGTTAGCCAGTGGCCTAACCATCACAAGTAATTCAACGATTACGCTGACATTCCCAGTTACGGTTGATAATTCAATCGCGGCTGTCACGCTAATAACAAATACAGCCTCTGTCACTAGCCCAACCACATTATCACCGGCTCAAGACTCAGTGGGCACAACAGTGACCCTAGTGAGCACAACGCCTCTTACACCAAATCTCAAGATTACGTTAGCTGTAGACGAGCCAAACCCAACACCAGGGGAACGTATTATCTACACTATTACAATAACCAATGATGGTGCAACGACATTCGGCGGTACTGTATCAAACACCCTACCATCTGATTTGACATTTGCTGGACCAGTGTCAGTTACCCCATTTCAAAGTACGGCCCTCGTAGCAACCAGCGCTGTCGATCTTCCCACACTCGTTCGTGGTCTAACCATCACCCAAAACCAAAATATTATCATCACATTCCCCGTTACGGTGAATGCGAATATAGCAACAATGTCTTTTACAGCCAAAACAACAATTGTCTCCCCAATCACAAACACGGTCAGCCTAACCAGCTTTGACTCAATAACACCTGTTTCTAGTTTTGTTGTAATTTATCCAAATGTGAATATACCTGATGAAGATCCTGCGCCTATCCTTGATGAACCAGAAGTCGATAATAACGGTGATGATGACGATGATGGCGAACAATCGTCACCCGCGCCACCTACAACGGTAAACCCCACCGCTGTTCCTGCGGCTGAGTCCGCTGCTGTTCCTGTCACCACTTTGCCCGAAACAGGCTATCCGTCAGGCATAAGTCAGGTCAAATCGTACTTCCCCCTGATGATTTCGGTCGGTTTTATCTCACTCTTGCTCTTATTTGTCAGATGGACCAAGCTACGCTATAAAAATTAAGTATTTGCTTCTCTAAATCTACAAAATAGGTCAGACAAGTTTGAACATACTCCACATCTACAAAGATTATTTTCCCGTTCTGGGGGGTATCGAAAACCATCTCAAAATGTTGGCTGAGGCGCAAGTCCAAGCAGGACATGATGTTGCCGTCTTGGTCTGTAGCCCTGACGCAAAAACGTACACAGAAATGATAAATGGGGTACAGGTGATCAAAGCTGGAAGGTTGCTTACCGCAGCGTCGATGCCACTGAGCATCGCCCAGCCCTGGCAAATTCTGCGGCGCAAGCCGGATATTACACACATTCAATCGCCCTATCCCTTGGGCGAGTTTGCTAATTGGCTGGTCGGGCGGGCCAAAGCGTCGGTCATCACCTATCAGTCCGATGTGGTTCGCCAGAAAAATCTACTTCGTGTGTATGGTCCCATCCTCAAACAAGTCCTGCGTAAAGTGGACCGGATTATTACCTCAACGCCTCGCTACATCGAGTCATCGACCTGGCTACAACCCGTTTCGGAGAAGTGTCGTCCCGTTCCCTTGGCCGTCGATACCACCCGCTTCACGCCCGTTGAGCGCACACCCACCGACACGCTCAAGCTTCTTTTTGTCGGGCGGCTACGCTACTACAAAGGGCTGGACACCTTGCTCAAAGCACTCCCTGCGACTCCAAACGTCCACGTCACGTTGGGTGGCACAGGCCCCATGGAAGTAGAGTGTCGGGCACTGGTTACCGAGCTTAATTTGTCATCGCGGGTCACATTTGCCGGGGACATTACCGATGAGGATTTGCCAAGCTATTATCAGCAAGCTGACGCCTTCGTCCTCCCATCGAACGCTCGCTCCGAAGCATTTGGCATCGTGCTCCTTGAGGCGATGGCGACAGGTCTGCCATGTATCAGCACAGAATTAGGTACAGGGACATCGTGGATTGTGCAAGATGGGGTCACGGGGCTGGTGGTTCCCCCAAAAGATCCGCCCAAACTAGCCGAAGCCATCAACAAATTAGCCTCCGACGTAGCTTTACGCCAGCAATTTGGCAAAGCGGGATTGGAGCGAATTCGCACTACGTTTACCCCAGAAAGAATGGTTAGTGGAATAATGGAGGTTTATGAAGAGGCTATCTCCTCATAAACCTGCTTGATTTTTTCAATCATATGCTGACGGGTGAACTCTGCTTTCGCTCGTACTTGCCCTGTTTGGCCTAGGATTTCGCGCAAGTCCGAATTTTTCAACAACCGTAGCAGAGCATTGGCCAAGGCATCTGGATCACGCTTCGGCACAACCAAGCCAGTTTCTTCGTGCAAAACGGCCTCGCCTGAGCCACCTGCATCGGTGACCACCACAGGCGTGCCTGCGGCTTGCGCTTCCATTGTACTGATCGGATAGCCTTCCCAGCCGTAGCTGGTTAGCGTGTAAACATCGGCCAAGGCCATCAAATCGGGAATATCGCTGCGAAAGCCGATAATTTGGACTGACTCGGTCAGACTTTTATCGCGGATCAACGCCTCGACCTCATCACGCTGCGGCCCATCCCCCACAATCAGCAACCGCGCCTCCGATAGCTCCGCACACACCTGTTCAAACGCCGTCAGCAATGAGTCAAAGTCGCGGGGCACGTTGATACGACACACAATCATCACCATCGGACCATTTCCCACATCTAATTCTTGATGCAACGCCGTCAAGTCAGGAGCGGGTTTGGCAAAACGATCAACATCAATACCGTAGGAAATGACCTTTGTCTTATCAGGCTTGGTCAAGCCGAACGATAAAAACAGGTCGGCTTCGGCTTGAGCCACACAAATTGTACAATCGGTTAACCGTTGCAAAATGCGCTCAATTGAGAGATAGACGAAGCGTTTGGGGTTACTGTAGAAGGGGGTGGCAAAGCCGTGTACGCTAAAAACGGTTTTGGGACGTTGTTTCAGGCCGCCCGCAGCTAAACGCCCAAACATCGCAGATCGCGCCCCGTGCATGTGGACCACATCAATCTGCTCAATCTGTATCAGGCTTTGCAACCGTTGGACTTCCCCCCAAGAAAAACCGCTCGTAATATCGACCGGAACAAATTTCAAGCCGGCGTTTGTAAAATCATCTGGGATCACATTCCCCCCATCCAGCGACATTGCTACAGTGACCTTGTACTCATCTGGCGACAGGCCAAGGGCCAAATCTCGTAAATGTGTGGCCGCCCCGCCGTGGGAGGAGGCGACTAGTTGTAAAACGTTTATAGGGTTATTAGAGTTTGTAGCGTTCATAGGTTCTGCAGGGTTTATAGAGTTCTTTTATCGTCAATCATCTCAGCAAAGCTGAGAGGTATTGTTCAATCTGATCAACCTGATGCCCCCAGGCTGTGGCTTCGGCAATGGCCCGACGGCGCTTTTGTTCAGCTTCGGTGGGAGGATGCGTCAGGTGATGATGAATGGCATCGGCAAAGGCGTCGTAGTCGTCAGCGATGGTGATATGGTCGACTTCACGTTCCAGATAGGGTAGGCGGGTGGTCACGATAGATTTTCCCAAGGCCAGATACTCGTGAAGCTTGATTGGCGACAAGCCTTTAGTGTAAGTGTTAACCACATAGGGAATGAGGCATACATCGAAGCTGGCCATCATCGCAGGCGCTTCGGCAAAGGTACAGGCAGGCAAAAAATGAACATTGGGCAGGGCCTCCAACGGCTGCACATCCACCCGATGGCTTTTGACCGGACCAATCATCACGAATGTTGCCTCAGGTATCTGCTGAGCACAATAGGTGAGTAATGGCACATCGACCCGGTCATCAATCGTCCCCAGAAAACCAACACGCGGCGTGGGCACATTAACCAAATCAGTTCGAGGTGCAGCTAGATTAGCTGGGTTAAACACATCGACATCAACGCCACCGGGAAGAAAATGCGTGTTTGGATTGCTCTGCTGTTTATCTGCGGTCAACCCTTTCGTTCGGGCAAAAATCACATCAGCCTTGCGACATTGACGATGTTCCATTTCCCGAATAGTTTGCTTAGGTGTCATAAAGTAGCCGACCGCCGCAAAATCGTCAATACAGTGATACACCGCCATCTGTTCATTAAATTGCCCAATCAAATGCGCTGTATTGGGCCAATATGTCCACAACACATCAACTTGCCAGTTCAATTTAGCCAGCGCGGCTCGCACATATTGAACCATCAGCCGTTGATTGATGGCATTCATCACGGGGTTGTAATATACGGGCAAAACGGGCCAAGGTGTATAGACCAACGGACCGTCAGGGATTTGCCGTACCTTGCCCAGCCGGGTCATCGCGCGTCGCATGCCAGCCGGGTCGGAGATGAAGGAGTGGAGGGCACGAGGAATGTCCACGAACAGCACTTGATGTCCCCGACGTACCCATTGCAAAGCAATTTGCTGGCGTGAGCCAAATTGGGGGGCATCCCAGTCGGTGGTGGAAATAATGAGAAAGGTGAGCGATTTGGTCATTGGCCTAACACACGGTCAATTAGAGATAATTCTTGCTGCAAAATAGCATCAATTGAGTAGTGGGTCAAAATGTACTCTCGGGCCTGTGCACCCAAGCGATGTTGCAATGTGTCATCGGCCAAAAGGCTCTCAATCGCATCGATCAGTGATACCGCTTCAGGTTGACAGAGATAGCCAGTCATCTCGTGCTGAACATCCTCCCGAACCCCTGGCACATCGGTTCCGATGCAGGCCAGCCCGCAACTCATTGCTTCCAACAGAGCTTTGGGATGCCCCTCATACAACGATGGTAAAATAAAGACACGGGCTTGGTTGAGATAGTTGGGTAGCTCAAAGTTGGCCACACGAGGTACCCACGTGATTTCAAGGTCAAGCGCCTCGGCTTGATCTCGCAGCGTTTGATCCTGAGCAGCCAACCCGATTAACAGCAATGATTTTGACTGTCCTCGCTTTTTCAATTGCCCCAAGGCCTCAAACAACGCACCTAAATTTTTCTGGGGCGAGGCCTTGCTAATACACACCAAGTCGTAGGTTTTAGCCACATCAGGCAACGGTTTAAAGACATCGGTGACCACATAATTTGGGATGACATGCATTTTTTCAGGGTCAAGTTGATGGGTTTTGATGGTCCATTCTCGATCTCGGTGCGAGGTCACAACCCCGGCATTTGCCTCGGCAAACGCACGCTGTTCAAGGTTGTAGGCCCGGCGAATTCGCAACCGATTGGTGGTGTGTTCGTCCATAAAGCGACTGTACAAATAGCCGCACCGCGTAATCAGTTTTTTGCCATACTTTCGTTTAGCCCAAAGCGCGGTCTCAGCGCCGGGGATCTGATTTGTCTTAAAGACATCCGTTTCCTGTAAAAGTTGATGATTACGGCTTTGCAAAATGAATTGGCTGGCAAAAACAGGTAGTCGCCCAGGGGTTGCGTGGAGATGAATGGGGGTCAGGTGATCAACGAAAGGTTTGTCCTGTTGCCCCCCATAGGTGACAAAATTTACTTGAGACAGATGGTGTGTTAGTTGACGGTAAATCTCAACCTCTCGGTCAAGGTTACCAACACTATTCCAGTGATGTAGACCGACTCGGCGCGTGAAAAAGAGGGTGAGGGTGGTGTTATCAAGCATCAGGCTACTTTCTCATTTCTTCAGAATCAGGCCGTGTTGGCCGCCGTAAAGCCTAACTCCATCTGGCACTTTTTTGCGAGAGACAACCGTGTCTAACACTTGAAATCCCCTTGCGCGGGCGCTTTTTCTGGCATACCCCAGCGAAATTTGCAGATTGGTGTCATTCACTCCGGCAGGAAACTCCAGATATCCTTTAGGCAAGGTGACAGGCTCAAGCATGCGGTCGATCCAATATAAAAGGGCTAATGATTTTTTTAGCGACAAAATATATTTACGGCCAAAGTAAAGCAGCGCAACGCCGTTGGGCTTAAGAATGCGATAAACTTCATCAAGGTAGCTTTCAAATATCGCTATTTTTTCAACATGTTGCAAAACGATAAAAGAGTACACCACATCAACACTATCATCATTGAGCAAGATTGTCCGGCCATCTGTTTGCTGCAATGCAAAATTGTTTATGCCCCGTTCATTCAGCGCTTTTGTAACCAATTCGCGCTGCTGATGAATATCGATTCCGATGACTTGTTTGAAGCTTTTGGCTGCCGCAGCCAATATTCTTCCCCCGCCATACCCCAAATCCAAGGCAGTTTTTGTCTCCGGCTGCGAAATATATTTTGCCAGTGGGGCAGCAATATGCAGGGCAAAGTCCCAATGGCCGCGCACAAACGCTATATCTTTATCGGCCACCTTATCAAACCAGACAAAAAAATCATTCTCTGAAGATTGGGCAGCTTGGCTGATTTTTTCTTTGAAGCCAACAATATGACCACGCGTTTCTATCGGCTTATCTGACGACATAATCTGCCTCCAATATGAAATAGGTCCAATCTAGTTTTTTACATTTTTTCTAGCAAATCGATGGATGGCAAGCGATATAAAGGCTTGCAAATCGCGAGAGATCTGGCCAAACTTTGAACGTTGATACATTTTAATGTCGGGTGCATTCCAATCATAGCCTAAGGCAATGGCCGCCTGATACAAAATCGTAACCACGTCCTGCAATTCCGCTCGATCAAGATTTTTCAAATACCGTTTGCTGTTGCTCTGATCCAAAATAACCCCGCTCACCCGACTAGACTCAAACATCGAATTTGATCCGCCAGGGCGACCATTTTCAGTGGGGGTGAGCACGACATCATCAAAGGGGATTTCAAGAAAATCACAAATACCCTGCAGGGTCTCTGCCGAATTTGAAACAAGGGCTTCGTAAGTAATCAGATGATATTTATCAGGACCAAATAGGCGCTGATTTGATTGCGCAGCCTGAAATAGGTTCCGCATCGTATACGCATAGCGCCAAGAGGTGGTATCCCAATTTCTCATGGCCGCGTGTTTCTTTAGTGAGGCGATATTGTTAAGCGGATCTCTTAAAATATGGATAAACTTAGCTTTGGGAAATCGCTGGCTCAATTCCTGGGCTTTCAGTTCATTCTCTGGCGTTTTTTCAACCCAATATTTTTTGGGTGCAAGGCCTGATGTGTGCGAGTTCACGGCGAAGATGGCCAGAACCACACAAACAAAACTATCGTACTCGGTATGATCCAAGAAATAGCGCAGATGTTGCAGGAAGCCTCGAAACGTACGTTCATCCTGGCCGATAAACCAGAAAGGTTCTTTGCCGGTGGGATTGATGAGGCGGCTCACCCAGCGGGAGGTGATGTCGGTAAATTGCGTCCGATCCCAACGGTCAAGGTGTTTAGCAAAGTGCGAGTCACCGGGCATTACAATCAGGTCGGGATGATGGTCCAGCAATTGAATTAAGAGCGAGGTGCCTGACTTCATTGAACCACAAATAAAAACCGGTTGGTCTGCGAATCTTTGTGCATTATCAAGGATATCAGCATCTGGCACAAAATCGATAAAATTAGTGGTCTCGACCAAGTAGGCGGCAAAGGCTTTTAGGGCTACATCCAACTGAAAGAATGACTCGTCACGTACTGGATAAGCAGCCAGTCGTTTAATCAATAAATCAGCGATCACATCGATTTGTGATTGATATTCATTTGCCATTTATGGTTATCTTCCTAGGTCGAAAGGCATGGTGTTTAGAAAGCATCTTATCTCGCTACCTGCCATAGAGGGTGGTGTTATCGAGCATCGGGCATTGTCTCAGCCCAAATTTCACCCCACACCACGGTTTGATATGTGATTTTTAATCTCGCCGCATCCATTTCATCGGCAAATGATTGCAGGGTGTATTCGGTTTCATGAGTCGGGTCCAAACGCCATTCGACTCCAAGCTCTTTTTTCAGAGGCACACGCCAATCCCGCTCAAAGAGAGGCACACGAATCAAAATACGAGAGGGGTTGGTCGCCTGTTGTAACCGTCTCAAAAAATCGGAACGCTGTGGCAAATGCTCTAAAACGTTGGACAAGATAATCACATCAAACTTACCGCTCAACACGCCAGTCAGGGCATCGCCAATACAATAGGTGATACGGGGGTGGGGATGATGTTTTAAGGCATCACCAATGTTGTTTGGCTCGATCTCGATACCAACAACCTCGGCTTGGGCTTGTTCAGCAACATCATACGCCACCGAGCCGTTATGGCAGCCAACATCTAACACCTTTTCCCCCGCCTTAATACGCTCCACAAAAAAATCGTGATAACGCATATGTCGATGCTTGGTGTGGATACCTTGGCCATACGCAATGGCAAAGTGACTTTGCACCTCATAAAGTTGTTCATCCAAACGAAATAGAAAACGCAGTGCCACATCAGGTGGCAGACGTTTTATTTGAGCTACAATCAAATTTCGACCATATTGCATTAAAAGCTTTTTCATAAAATTCCTCGGTTTATCAATACCTAGATTTATCAAGCAGGTGTGCGTAATGGCTGGTAAAGCTCGTGAAAATATCGAGCAGCAATAATAGGCCAGTCATAAGATTTAACAGTCTCCAGACCGTGTCTGATTAATTGAGATCGTAATTCGGCTTGCTCTATAACGTGTGAACATAATTCAGCTAATTCCTCCACATCGCCTACTTCAGCCAACAAGCCATTTTGCTGATGTTGTACAACATCAGCAGCCATGCCAACTCGTGTTGAAATCAGTGGGATTCCACAAGCTGGTGCCTCTAGAGTGGCTTTGGGGCCACCTTCCTCCCGTGATGTGACTAAATAAAGGTCTAAACATTGATAATACTGAACGATATCGCGATAATCGGATAAAAGATGATGGGTATAGGGAATATTTAGTTTCTCCAATCCTTTCTTAACATACCCTCGTGACGGACCTGTTAATAAAACATGCAGTTGATATTGTGTCGATAACCTATCGATAATACTCAGGAAAATATCTGGCCCTTTAATAAGTTTTGGCTGCAGTCCTTCCCCCCAACCATTGCCATCTTTTTGAAATGACCCTATACAAACCGCTTCATCAGGAATTCCTCTTTGTCGTCGTTGGTTCAATCTTTCTGTCTCAGAAGCAGGTTGAAAATGTGTTAACTCAACACCGAGAGGAATTTGAACAATTTTTTCAGGAGCCACTCCCCAGCTTGTTAATCGTTGCATCATTAAGCTGCAGGCAGTGACAATTTTATCCGGAACATTCGATGCATCGACAAAACGATTCATCGCCTGCTTTAAATCTGGAAATTCATCTGTACGATTACCGTGAAACAAGGTTGCAACGACAACATTAAATTTATTATGCGGATATTTAAGGCTACCTAAAAAGGACCACAATTCGCCATAATGAACGATATGATCGACCAACGCATAGGGGCTTGAGGTTAAATGAGTCGCCCAAGCAAACTGTCGTTCAACTTCTGAAGTGATATATCGTCCATCCCAGTCAATCGACCAATTTGCATTGGGAGTAACATAATATAAATTTGCTTGATTGGAAAAGCCGGCCAATTTACGACCCAGACGATATGCCATGGTGGGACTGGTCGCCAAGACGGTCTTTAATTTCGGGTAAATTTGAGCAGACATAACAAAGTGACCTTAGACAACTACCGGCTAAAAGCAAGGCGTTTTTTAATCCGATACAATAACTTTTCCATTTGTTTCGGCATCAAACTCTCGAGCAAGGCAGTGGGTCGAGTCGGCCACTGCCGTTTTTCTATCAATTCCTGCCGCTGGGCTAACAGTTGCTCAAACAATTGATAATACGCCGCACAAGTCCGCTCCGTAGTAAACGAAAAATCTTTCATTCGTACCACCCATTTGGCATAGCTTTCGGACATCTCATCTAATTTTTGCTCAAAATTCTCAATCTGAAAGCCCAGGCCAAAGTCGTGGCAATATTCAGGCATACTCGCATTTTCCAGATAGAATAATGGTAAACCGCACAAGGCCCCTTCGTTTTGATGATTACTGCCCGGTTCATTTCGTGAGGCTGTGATATACACATGATGTTGCCGAATGAGATCGGCTAACTCAACCCCCGATCTCGGGGGGATGTAGGTCGCGTTTTTGAACTCAAATCCATCAGGGAGATTGCCAATATAGGTAAAATCAATTTTGTTGCGGTAGGTATCTGTTGCAAGCAGGTCATCCAATTTTGAATAAATATCAAATCCTTTGAGCCAGCTCGCCCCCCAATGATGTGTCACCAATCTTAATGGCCCCTGACCATCCCAAGGTTGATAGCCGTCTGCGTGAAAGATTTCAGGGTCGGAACCATTGAGAATCACCCGTTGGCATTCTGAAAATTGTCCCTGTTTGGTCAAGGTCTGGCGCAACCAGTCCGACACAAACACTGTACAGTCAACACAGCGATTGGCTAGCATCAAGGTGCGGTTCACCCCGTGCGTCCCCTTACGTTCATCACACTCATTCACCCGATGCACCACCAAGGCGTTTGGATTCTGAAAGCGTAAATAGCGAAGGATATCTTTATCCGTAAACGCCGACGATTGTGAGGTTGGTCTTGGCTCAGTTAACAAAATAATATCAAGATCAGAGTCTTGTAGATCAAACATAACCTCAACATCTCGGTCTTGCAGGTATTTGTGTAAAGCCTTGCCAAACAGATTACCCCCACCCCAAGGCCCAGATTGCAGCTTAAAGCCGATGCTCACTTTCATCACGAGTCGCTTTGAGTCTGCTCATACACTGGCATTACCTCAGCCAGCAAGGAGCGTGGATTATGAACTGACAAGGTGATTCCCTCAGTTGCCAAAAGATCGTGCCAATAGCCAAGAAATTGGATAACAGGCTGGGCTGTGTTATGGGTATCCTGATGGGTGTTTCCCCGGGCGGCATCGATATCACGCGTTTCATTCTCTTTCAGCCAAAAATAGCGACGATCATACAAATCAACCCCCACCAACACAATGTGACGCCAGCCGAGAATGTAGGCGAAATTCACACAGTCAATCAATGTAGCGTAGCTGTGCACCAGACCCTGAGTAAAGGTCCGGCTAGGGGGGATTGGATGTTTGGGTGATTTATTTTTGAAGCGGAATATTCGAGCATTTGCCGGCAGCTTCCCCAAACCAATCATTCGATTACCATTGATAGCCCGCCAGCCACCCTGCACCAAGAATACTGTGTCTCGATAGTGCGGATTTTTCCCAATCAACCTAGCATATTCATCCAAACGAGGTTGCCAACTATTGGGGTCACGGTCATTACCGCCAATCTCCCGAATCAGGTGATAATCCATCCGAATAAAATCCTGGTGGACAAAGTAATTAAAGCCCATGGTATCATACGCAGCCAGTTGCGCCCACATTTCAGCAGTGATGTCATTAAGCGAGTAGCCTGCCCCAAAAATCAGCACGATGTCACTACGACGAGTCTGTTGCAAGGAATCCACGGATAAAAAATGGTAAGGTTGTTGTGGTCGCTGATTTTGCTGCCACGCCGTAAAGCGAATTGGCGCTCGTTCCAGTTCCCCAACAAATTTCTCAAACACCCGAGACAATATTGATCCCACGTCTATGCCCTCAAATTGGCTTCAAGCCAAATCATACAGTCGTTCAACTTACGCGTCGTTTCAAAACGAGCCTCAACCACGACGGATGTATCAGCAAATTTCGGCTGTCGCAATACCTGCAACGTCCAGCTATCGATAGCTGGCGGCTGATGCTGGTCTGCGGTGCCATCATTATCGTGGAGGTGAAAGGCCCCAATGTGATCAGCTACCCGTTCGATAAAGGTCATCCGGTCAAACCCGAAGGTGGCGGCGGTTACATTGAGGTGGCCAAAATCGAGCAAAAGACCGATGTTCTTGGACTCCAATCGCTCAAAAAGCACGTCAAACTCGGTAGCCGTTTGCAACAAAAGTTTGCCTTTTAAGTCTGGTGGACAAACATTGTTCTCCACCAAAAGTCGAATACCAAGCGGTTGTGCGACTTGGTCCACCTCTTCCAAGGCCGAGACAAACCGGCTCAGCGCGGCCTTAACCTCGGCCTCCGACTCTGGGGCCGGAAAAATATAGCTGGTTGTGCCAAAACCGGACGGGTCAGTGACAAATCCGGCGTGAAATGAATAGAACGGGGCCTTGAGATCGGCACTCAAGCGAATAGCCCGTTTGATATGATCGATACTTTGTTGTCGGGTTCGCTCATCTGGTGAAGCCAAATTGAGCACAAATGGGTCAGCAACAGGCGGGAAATAGTTATGTACCAAAAACTGACTGGAATAGGATTGCAGGCTATCCACATTTTGGTTTGGGAAATATCGATGTGATGAGCCAACTTCAATCTGGTCTATCCCGGCGGACTGTAATCGTTCGACGGTTTCGAGAAAGTTGTGGTTATCAGGGATACAGGCTGTCGAGGCGTACAGGTTCACAAATTTATTCCTTCTCGCGCCTAATTTCGGCGGGCACACCATAGGCGATGACATTCGCTGGAATGTCCTTGAGGACGACAGCCCCCGCCCCAACGGTGGCATTTTCACCAAGGGTCAGATACTCTTTCACGGTCACGCCAATGCCGACAAAGGTGTTCGAGCCAATCTTCACTCGCCCAGCGATGTTGACCCCAGGGGCAATGTGCACGTTGCTGCCGACTCGCGTTTCGTGCTCGACGATGGCCCCGGTGTTGATGATGCAATTGTCGCCAATTTGGGTATAACAACAGATAATCGCCCCCGCAGCGACGACGTTTCCACAGCCCAGCGTCGCCCCATCCTCAATGAGCGCGGTCGGGTGGATAACATTGATGAGTTCAAAGCCCATTTGGGTCAGGGTATTGAAATGTTTGGTGCGAATGGCATTGTCCCCCACCGCCACAATCGCGTGTTTCACCCCTTGGGCCAGTAAGTCGGGCAACAAGCTGTGATCGCCCAACACAGTCTTTTCACCAATCTGTTCGCCAGCCGTTGTGGACACGTAATCCAAAAAGCCAACAACTTCAAACCTGTCGGAGCGGGCCAGAATCGATGAAACAACTCTGGCTTGTCCTCCAGCCCCAATCACAATCACGGGTCGTTTTGCTTCAGTCATCTTGTTTACCATGCAATCGCACCAAAATTCAAAATCTCCCCCGCTTTGATCGGACGGGCTGCCGATTTACCAACCACATCATCCCACAAGGCTGGCGACAGCCCCGTGGCCGGGCGTTTGCAGCTCAGAGCGTTAGCCGCGATCGTCTCTCCCGCAGCAATATCTTGAACCGCCACGATACTTTTTTGCATAAAAGGCTTGTTACCGATCTCGCTCGGCATCGGACGTTTGCGCCCATCGCCCAAGGCCGTTTCAACCTGCCGCACCGTTTGGACCAATGTCGCCAACTCATTCGGCTCCAGCGAAGCTCGATGGTCGGGGCCGGGCAAATCTCGATCTAGTGTGAAATGTTTCTCCAGCATACACGCCCCCACAGCCACTGCCCACGGGCTGACTCCGATGCCGGGGGTGTGATCGGAAAAGCCGATAGGACAAGCAAAGGCCCGCTCCATCGTGCCAATCGCCCGCAGGTTGGCCTCCTCAATCGGGGTGGGGTATTCAGAGGTGCAATGGAGAATAATCGTTTTCTCCCGCAAACCACCTTCCCACAGCGCGTTCACCGCCAACTCAACTTCACCAAGGGTAGACATCCCGGTCGATAAAATGACGGACCGATTTTTGCTGGCGAGGTATCGCAGGAAGGGAATGTTGGTGGTATCGGTCGAAGCGATTTTGTAGGCCCCGATGCCAAGTTCATCCAGCATATCGACGCTTTTGTTTTCATAGGGTGTACACAAATACAAAATGCCAGACTCGTCACAATGGGCCTTTAACTCGGCGTGTTGTGGTCCAGTGAGTTCCAAGGATTTGAGCATGTTGTATTGACTACCCGGTTCCCCGGTGGTTTCAACTTGATAATTGGCCTTGGGGGTGTCGGCGGTAATCAAATCCTCGGTGACAAAGCTTTGGAATTTGATGGCATCTGCCCCAGCTTTTACTGCTGCGTCGATCAACTGGTGGGCCAGAGCCATATCACCGTTGTGGTTTACTCCTGCTTCGGCAATTATATAGCACGAGTGACCGGGACCAACTTGCCGATTTTCAATAGCTACTGGCTCAATCATTGTCTGCTCCTCTCAGCCGCAACATCATATCCATCATCGCCAAATCAACCTTATTATCAATATCGAGGCTACGCTCCAGAGGCATTTCATAGCCACGCACATCGCCACTATACAAATTACCCGCCTGAACCGTTTTGGCCCAGGTCACATCCACCACCCCGTTCAAGCGAAAGACGGGGGGCAGCAACTGGCGGCGTAGAAAGCCAGTCTCATCAATCCCTTCAACAAACGGGAGTAACTTCTGATCCCCCTCAATGCGCTTCATCCAGTAGGGGTGATGTTCCGCCGCGCAGACCGAACGAACCCAATCCCCTTGCGTATCGATCAATAACTGAATGGCCGCCTCGATGTCCTGCCCGCGCCGCAGTGGGGCGGTGGGCCGGAGCCAGACCACAATTTTGGGGTGGTAATCTTCGTTCTTGGCCAGCCATTCAAGCGCGTGCTGATAGACAGGCAAATCGGTCGTATCATCCTGAGCAAATTCAGTGGGGCGCAAAAAGGGCACCTCGGCCCCGTACTGTCCAGCAATCCCGGCGATCTCTTCATCATCCGTCGAGACCAACACTCGCCCGATACTGTGGCACGCCAACGCCGTCTCAATCGTCCAAGCGATCAGCGGTTTACCCGCGACCTCGACAATATTTTTGCGCGGTACGCCTTTAGAGCCACCTCGAGCCGGGATCAAGCCTAAAATTTCAGTCATCCATCACCCCTTCATTGCAACCACACCCAAAAAGTTGGTGGTCAAATCTCGGAAGCCAATATCAGGATAAACGTCACTCACCTCTTGCCATATCTCCGCCGAGGGTAGGTGTGTCACATCTTTGCCTTCCTTCCAGTCCAGTAACATCAAGCCAGCATTACCAATCGCCTGTTCGATTTGATTGAGGGAGACGCGGGGCTGGTTGAATAGGGTGTTGTACATTGCCATAGTGTGGTCATATTCGTGAGGCCGAAATTCCTGAATGTAGCGGCGAAATTCGGCAGGCCGCAGACGAGCGTGCCCCCACGGAAAATCGAGGGTACAGGAGGAATGCCCGCCTTTAGGTGAGAAATAAGGATCGGCCTCGTGGATCATCACCCCGCCGGGCTTGAGCACCCGAAACATCTCTCGAAAGGCTTGCGACAAATCATGCACATGCTCTAGAACGGATGAACTATACATAAAATGAAAGGCGTTATCATCAAAGGGGAGTTGGTGCAAATCACCCGGCAAAATCTGTGGGCTATCACCAGCCCCCATTTTGGTCAACACGGCTGATCGCTCGTGGATCCAGCGCACATCTGGTGACAGGTTATCGACCCCCATTGATTTGCCAACCCCAAACGTGGCTAAAGCAGCCACCGCATAACCAATCCCACAGCCTGTCTCTAAAGCTGTTACTGTGTCTAGGGCCGTGTTGTTAGTCCAGTAGAGGTATTTTTGTAGCCGGGCTTGGGCGTTGAGCCGATAGGAGTGAGCCATCTTCTCAACCTGCTTGGGGGTAAGGTGAGCGGCAATAATGTTGCGATCCGTCAACGGACAAATGATGCTCGACTCGATCAATACATCAGGATATTGCCGCTGCAATTCTGCCACCACATCGGCCAATTCAATCAATGGCGCAGACAATGTCCGCCCCATCATCAAGGCTTGCACCAGCGAGGCAGCCTGTGATGGCAAGGTCACTCGATTTTTAATCGCCAACAATGCCTTCGTGGGCCAAAACCCCAACTTCCAACTATCCTTAATCCGATTACGGTACCCCTCATACAGGGACACCCGTTGCCCATCATCTCTGACAAATTCGGCGAAGACCTTGGCTTGGCTCAAATCAAGCGGACGAGGCGGCTCTGCTTCGGTCACGCTCCGCCATGTACCTTGGAACGATTGTAGGGCTTCCAGCCCAAGCCAACCTTTCTTGTGCCGCTGCAATGTATTGAGGATAAATTGTTTCATTTATCGCCTCGTGTATCTGGAGTAAGGTGTGGTACTGGCTTACAATAATGGCTGTAAAATTTGATCGAACCGTTCAAGGAGTCGTTCATAGGTGAATTCTTGAATCGCCATATTATAGGCATTCTCAGTGATTTGCAAACAGTAATTCTGATCTCTAAACTTGGTCATCACCTCATCAATGTTGCTATAATCTTTCTTCAAGGCGATGTAATGTTCATCAGGTTGAAAATGATCGTTGTAGCGCCCCTCAAACAAAATTTGGACCGTTTTCGTGGCCGCTGCTTCGATGTTTCGTCCGCTCAAAATACGTAGGGGGACTGGTTTTTTATAATCTTTGAAGAACCTCTCAAAAACGTCGTCCATCATTGCGTTCGGGTGGGTCTCCAGGTGCTTAATCACGGCCCACCGGGAGGCGTCTGTTAGCTCAAAAAAATCACCGCCCGCTTCTGTTCCGATTTGCCCCTTGCATTGGTTGAGAAAATCGGCCCAAGCCGGCGAGTCCAACCGCTTGGCTGAGTCCATCGAGATGTCGAGCGAAAGGTTGTAGGCTGGACCCTGCTCTAAAAAATAGTCAGCGATACGCCGTCGTTCGTTGTGCCCTAAATAAAAAGGAGCATCAAAAGCGCGATAGCCAATGTCGATAGGGCGCTCCTCAAACGGCACTTTCGGAGAAAACATCTCAGGATTGAGGCCCGTATTTGGCACATAGGCGACCTGACATCCTAACCTGTCGTGATACAAAGCGTGCACATCTGCCGCATTGCATTGGCTAATCAACACCGAGACACCCAAGGCTTCGGAAAAATCCATCTTCTCCGGCATCAGCTTATACTCATTGCCGATGAAATAAAGCTTGGGTTGTTTGGTCTGTTGGATCGCCTCAAAAAGCCATTTTGTTAAAAATGAGCGATTTGAGAAGACTGAGTGCAACAGCACAACGGCCTCAAAGTTCTTAAAACGGGTCAAGAAAAAACCCCGCGCTTGCACCACCAGTCGATGATCTGCCAAGTTAATCGGAATACACTCAAAGCGGGGGTCGCGCAGGAAATGCTCGGGCCAACCAACCTGATACGACAAGGTGTTATTGGCAGATGATTGGGCATACAATAGCAAAATTCGGGTCGACTTCATTATGACTCACTAACTAACAGGGTCTCCCCAGAGCTAATTCGGGCCTGCACCTGCTGGCAGACTCGGCGCACCCCTTCCTCAAGATTGACTTTGGGGATGATGCCCAAAATCTCCGCTTGCCGTTTCAAGATGGGGCGTTTAATCAGTGTCATCCGTGGGGGCAAATCCTTATAGGTCACCAAATCAGCCGAGGCGCCAACCTCTTTGCGGATCATCTCGGCCAGATCCGCAATAGGGATAATCTCGGGGTGGCCGATGTTGATCACCGAATAGTCGTCAACGTGTGCCGCCGCTTCAATGGCCTGCACCGCATCTGAGACATGTAGCCAGCCCCGGGCACTGCCGTTGTGTACTTCAATCGGCTTGCCACTCACCAAATTGCTGGCAAAACGGATCATAGCCGAGCGATAATCACCAAAGTTCTCGTTTTCATCATAAATCATAAAAGGGCGAATAGAAACAGCTTTGAGGCCATACGTTCTGACCTCATATTCCACCAATTGCTCACCGAGGAGCTTCGATAGACCATAGCGATTGTTGGGCTTAGGGTCGGAAATACTTTCATCCATTGGATCACATTCGGGACCATACACCTCTGAGGTTGAAAAGAAAACAACTCTTGCCTTGACCCGCTTGCACAACTGCAACACATTGTTGATTCCCGCCAAATTCGTAGCAACCGCCAACCCACTGGCCTGCTCACACGTAACCCGACTAACCATCGCCGACAGAATAAACACCACATCCGGTTGCCAATCAAAGGCCGGGAGCAAATCGACGGGGTGATTAATATCGGCCATCAGATAGCCCTCTCGCCAGCCTGGTCGGACATCCGTTTCCAAAACCTCGTACCCCTTACTCCGCAAATGTTTGACCAAGGGTACGCCAATATTACCTTCAGAACCAATGACTAATGCTTTTTTCATAGTTTTCCTCACATCTCAGGTAAAGTTTGTCAAGACAAATCAGATGATTCAACTATCTCTGGCCTCGCTACCACGGGATCACGCCAGAGATAGTAAAGAAAAAAACCGAGATAGATTACGGCTGTCGCCCAATAATTAATAATTCGGGCGATTACAATCCCCCACACCCCATAACCAACCAGCAGAAAATATAAACTAATTAGCAAAACTGGCTGCCCAATAGAAATCGTATAAATAAATGTGACCTTTTTCTGCGCTCGCAAAATATTAACCAAATAGGTTATGGGAGCCGTCAGGGCTAAGCTTAACCACATCCACTTCCCATAGGGGATGGCGGCCACATATCGTTCGGAAAAAAGAAGGGGAATCAAGATAGGAATGGCAAAAAAGCCGACGATTCCGATAAAGACAAAAAATACAACCAAATACCCGATTTTATCTTTCAAATATTTCCACGCGGCTGTCACAGAATCTGCCGCATAAATATGGCGGGTAATCATCTGGTTAAAAATCGCATAGGTCGTTTTTATTTGGGTTGGGAAAACCAGAGCAATGGCGTAAATAGCCACATCGCTGGCCGAGAGATAGCCATTGATAATCAACTTATCTGAAGCCACCAGCCCGGTCAGCAGGGTCGCTGCCGTGGTATGAAAGCCATAGTTAATCGTCTCTTGGTGAACGGTCGTGTTCGTTCGTCCCTGCAAAGCATAAATCAGGACTCCTAGCGAAACCAGAGTTGGCACACCAAACACACCTAGAACCAGATGATCCACCTCAATCGTTGGCACGAACAGAATGAGCAAAATCAAAACAGACACCCCGACAATGGCTGAAATCACCCTGAATAATGACAATTGATTCAAATCGCCGCGCCCCGTCAGCCAAGGCAACCAGATTTGATGCAGGATGGATAAGGGGAATAAAAAGGCCGCAAATATTAAACTAAAGGCAAGCATTGGCTGGGTCGATCTGTAGAAAAAACTCGCACCAACAAGGACCAAGCTACCAACAAGACCAGCTACGATCTTAAGCCAAAGAATCTTTGTTAGATTTCCATCATAACGCTTAGCAGCGGAAATCGTGAGGCTCTGGCTCAAACCAGTTAAACAAAGTGAAGATACAATGGCAATTAAAGATAGAATGACCTGATATTGGCCATAAATTTCAAGGGAAACATTCCGAGCAATTAAAACGCTACTGGTTAGGCCCGTTAAAAACAAAATCCCTTGGGCCCCACCCAGATTTGTCAGGGTCAACCATTGGCGGCGGCGGCCAGCAAAAAGTGACCGGAGCCAACGGGCTGGCAGCGCGTCTGAGGCTAGCAATTTATTCACGTGACGAACTTTGCGGCCAATCTAACACAGTTTCCAAACCCTCTACGCGAAACTGTGGGATGTTCGGATCTGGCTCATCATTGACCGTTACACCTGCTTCCAAACAAGTTAGATAAATAATTTCGGCTAGATCGTTATCACCTTCAATACAGACTGCCTTATATCCGGCCTGCTTGACCTCAGTCAATAATTTTTTAGAGGTTTCGCGAGTCAGACGATACCATTTCAGTGAAGCTTGCATGAAAGAGGCGGTCAATCGAGTCTTTTCAGAAAACCCTTGGGGCGTAAGCAAATAGCGCAAACGACGACGCTCCATTTGGGTGACTTTGATGTACCCTTTGTTGATGAGCCGCTTGACATACCAATTGACACTGCCCACAGCCACCCCAAGTTGAGTCGCCAAATCTGCCTGAGTAGTATCGGGGTTTTGCTCGATATGATTTAAGATTTCAAGATCGTAATTATCGGTTGACCGCACGCTTCATCCCCATCTAAAATTCAGAAACTGAATAATCAACATATAAGATTGTAAGGCACTCTCAAAAAAGGTCAAGTTAAATTCAAAAAATGAATTTAGGACGAATGTATTAGATTTTCGGCTTGCAAAAAGCTTTACTTAATGTTAATTTAGACGTTGAGGTGATTATGAAAAATACCCTAGCTATCCGACGCGAAGACAAAAATAAATGGGAACAACGCACCCCACTCACGCCCACTCAACTTGCTGAGCTACAAAATACAGGCATTTCTGTTCAGGTTCAATCTTCACCAATTAGAGCCTTCGCCGATGAAGATTACATCACAGCCGGAAGTGTGGTTCAAGATGATGTGTCTGAAGCGGATATCATTCTGGCCATCAAAGAAATTCCGGTCGAACTATTACAACCCAGCAAGACCTATCTCTTTTTTTCTCACACTATCAAAGGGCAAGCCTACAACATGCCCTTGTTACAAGGCCTTCTTGATCTTAACTGTCAACTCATTGATTATGAGCGTATTGTCAATGAGCAAGATCGACGGCTCATTTTCTTTGGTGAACACGCGGGCTTGGCAGGGATGATCGATACCTTGCATGTAATGGGTCAGCGGCTGTTATGGGAAGGGTATGAGACGCCATTAACCGCCATTAAACCAACCTACGAATATGGTGACTTGCCGACGGCCAAACAGGCGCTTCAACAGGTAGGACAAAATATTCTGGAGCAAGGGTTTCCCCTACGATTGACGCCGTTTGTCATCGGAATCGCAGGCTATGGGAATGTTTCACGCGGTGCCCAAATTATCCTTAATCTCCTGCCAACCCAGCAAATCACACCGCAAGACCTACTGGAGTTACAGGACAGTGATCAGATTGATCGCAATATCATATACAAGGTGATTTTTCGGGAAGAGGACACGGTTGAGCCGATTGTGGCAAATACCGCCTTTGATTTAGGCGAATTCTTCCAGCATCCGGAAAAATATCAATCCCAGTTTGAGCAATTTTTGCCCCACCTCTCAATTCTGGTTAACTGCATCTACTGGGACACCCCTAACCCACGCCTATTAACAAAAGTGGCCGCACAGCAGCTGTTCGAGGGGCCAATCCCCCCCAAACTACGCGTCATCGGTGATATCAGTTGTGACATTGAGGGGGCCATTGAACCAACGTTGAAAGCCATCCAGCCTGATGTGCCTAGCTTTGTCTGGCATCCCGCCTCGGATGCGGTCACGGATGGGATTGAGGGTGATGGCTTGGTCATTATGGCTGTGGATAATCTGCCCTGTGAATTGCCCATAGAGGCCTCTACGACCTTTGGGGAAGCGCTTCTGCCATTTTTACCAGCTCTCGCTGCGTGTGATTTTTCTGTTGATTTTGCAGCATGTGATCTACCACCTGAGCTAAAACGGGCTATGATTGTCTATCACGGTGAGCTAACACCGGATTATCGATATTTAGAAAAATTCTTATAGGCCAAAGGAGACTTCAAGGATGAAACGTGTACTTATTTTAGGGGCAGGTTTGGTCACTGGCCCGATTGTCCAATATTTGCTAGAGCGAGACTACCAGATCACGGTGGCCAGCCGAACGGTGGGCAAAGCCGAGCAACTTGTCGGGGATCATCCCAATGGCGTGGCGATGGCTTATGACATCGAAACAGACAGTGAAGAGACAACCCTAAAGCAACTGATTGCAGAAACAGATTTAGCCGTTAGCCTATTGCCATACACCCACCACGTCACGGTGGCGAAAGAGTGTATTGCCCAGAAAAAACAAATGGTCACCACCTCTTACGTCAGCCCGTCGATGCAGGGGCTTGATGAGAAGGCCAAAGCGGCGGGCATCATCATTCTCAATGAAGTAGGTGTCGATCCTGGCATCGATCATATGTCAGCGATGCAAATCATTCATCGCGTCCAAAATGCAGGCGGATACATTGAGGGCTTCTACTCTTACTGTGGCGGATTACCTGCCCCAGAGGACAATGACAATCCATTTGGCTACAAATTTTCCTGGAGTCCACGGGGTGTCTTGATGGCGGCGCGAAATGCAGCCCACTATCTGCGAGATGGCGAGGAAATCACCGTGGCGGGTGAGACATTGTTCCAGCACTATTGGATGTTGAACGTTGATCCCATTGGCGAGTTTGAGGCCTACCCCAATCGCGACTCGATGCCCTATCGACAAATATATGGTATTGATGATACCGCCACGATGTATCGCGGCACGCTGCGCAACAAAACATGGTGTGATACGTTAGACAATATTGTAAAACTCAACCTATTGGATGAAACAAAATATTCAGCAGATGTCACTTATGCCGCCTATATGCGTAATATTCTCCCAGAAAGTGCTGCCGATAGCGGAGATGTAAAGGCTGATGTGGCGACCCACCTTGACTTGACTCCGGACAGTGATCCGATCAAAAATTTGGAATGGCTTGGCTTGTTTGATGAGACGCCAATCGAGGGTACAGGTCCGACCATCTCACCCCTTGATTTGATGACAAAGGTGATGCTGGAGCGAATGCAATATGCCGACGGTGAGCGGGATATGATTATTTTAGAGCATCACTTCACCGCCAATTACCCTGAGGGCAACTCTGAAAAAATCACATCAACCTTGACCGCCTTTGGTGAGCCTAATGGCGACTCAGCGATGGCCCGCACAGTTAGCTTGCCCGCCGCGATTGCGGTTGACTTGATTTTGCGCGGCGAAATCACAAAAACGGGCGTACACATTCCTGTCACCCCTGATCTGTATGAGCCAATTTTGGCAGGATTGAAGGATTTAGGGATTGAGTGTGTAGAAAAAGTGGAGCCAGTTTCGTAGCTGGACATTCACACCATTTTCGGGTACAACATATTCATCATGTATCGCCGATCATTACATTAGGAAAGGTTCCCTATGCAGATACCAAAATTCACTTACAAACTTCTACTTCTCGTCATCTTAACAACATTACTATTTATTGGTCAAGAGACTCCACACGCCCAAGCGCAGTGGCCTCCATTCGACCTGCGCATTACCCCCACTCATGCTGATGGCAAAATCACCTATACGATGATTGTGCGACGGGAGGTGGAATGGACGATTTCAGATTTAACGGTCAACATTCCGCTTCCAGAAGGCACTCGATTTCTCGAAGCCACAACCACTGATCTAACGGCAGTGAACTTTAATGGCGAAGAAATCAGCTTTTTCACCTCAACCTTTAATCGCCCCATTCGAGGCGACACTTTCATCATTGAAGTGACCGATCCATCAATCACGGAATTTGAAATTCAACCCTGGCTTGCCTGGCGTGGTGATCAGCCTGGTGATTATCTGATGAGTCCTATTACCGTTGATACGACCAAGAAGCCACTCAATTGGGTTCGCCCTCGCCCGCGCAACCTTGTCGTTGAGCCGATTGCTACGATTGAGGATGATATCATCTCCTACACCATCTACCTGGACAACTTTAGACTGTTCCGCTTATGGGATGTACAAATTAGCGTCCCCCTCCCAGCAGGAACCACTTTCCATTCGACCCAAACCCCTGGTACCTTTGTCAGTGGCGAGGAGAATGGCGAGGTCAACTTCTCCACCATTGAGCTGACCAAAGCCGATGAGGAAACGCCAATCATCGTTCGAGCTAAAATTGATGAAGGCGAAACCGGGCCATTTGCCACGAATGTCTGGGCTAGCTGGCGTATCAGCGATCGACGAGCCGGGATAACCGTTGATGCAACTGAACAATTCTTGACCGGAGATATCATCGTTGAGCCAACCTCCCACATTAGCCTACCAGACAACATCGGAGATGCAGCCTTCTCAAATTATGACGTATCTGCGGCATCTATCCGCAATGAAGGTGATAGCTTTGGCGTCACTCTACACTTTGCCGGGGATCTTTGCCCCGTCGATGCAGGCATTCAAATCAGTGTTTTGATTGATCAAGACTGTAGCAGCGACACCGGTGTTTTCCGTCGGGGGTTAGGCGCAGACTACGACGTTCTCTACCGCCTTGATAATGGACGCACCCTATTTCGACAATGGGATGCCGAGGAAAGACGCTTTGTCAATGTCTCAAGTGAGCTAGCAGCAGAGGTTGAGCCAGGCGGTAATCAATTTTATGTCTCTGTTCCCTACGAATTTATTGACGATGATCGTGAATTCTGCTGGGTGGTCCAAGCTCGAAACCGAACTCAGGAGTTTTCGCCTAACCCGGCGGCTGATTGGGTTCCAGACAATACCAACACCAGATTCAGCTTATTCAATGGCCTGACAGAGGTCGTTGAAGCACCACAAGTTTCTACAAATATGGTGGCAACCGAATCATTAACCGAGACAAATTTTGTTTGTGGGGTGCCTGTGGCTGCGCCTGAGCCGGATGAACTTGAGGGGAATTTGGCTATTCCTCTGCTCAATGACGATGGCTTGTATGATACGCACATCTTTTCAATTGCTGATGGCGAGGAAATCGCCGTTATTGAAAATGCCAGCCAGCCAGACATTCGGCCTGATGGGCGAAGAATGTTGATAAATCGGCAAGGGACAACCCCCATCGCTATTTACGAATACAATATTGTAAATGAACGGGAAAAGAAAGTAAGTGGGGATCAAGCCGACAGCTTCGCCACCTACAATGCGGCAGGGGACCAAATTGCTTATGCTAACGATACTTTGCTCACTGATGAAGATGAGACCACAATCTCAGGGTTATTTGTACAATGTAGCGTTGATCCACCACGTAGCGAAAGTGATGAGACCTGCAAAAATATCGTTGAGCAAGGGGTACTCATCGCCGCCGACGCAGCCAGCCAAATCCAGGGGAGCCATCCTGTCTGGACTGATAATGACTTAATTGCCTTCAAAGGCTGTAATACTTGGGCGAGTGGTTCGCGCTGCGGTATCTTCACTGTGCCAGTCGCAGCGACTGCTGCCGGCGATGAAGGGGTCAATCCAAGTCAAATCACAGATAATGCAACGGACACCCCAAGTGATACCCAAGGCACAAATATTGCTTACACCTCCCTGCAGGAGGGGGATTGGGAAGCGTACGTCATTGGGGTTGGCCGAGATGGATTACGCAATCTTTCAAATTCACCCGCCTCCAACGATGGTCTTCCCACCATTTCGCCGGATGGGAATTGGGTAGCGTTTGTTTCAGACCGTGATGGGAATTGGGCGGTCTGGGCTACACTGATCAGTGGTGGCGAGATTCGCAAACTGTTCGATCTACCTGAGGGCACCACGTTCAATACCGAGACTGATGCCTGGCTGCAAGAACGTATGTCTTGGGGAGCCGCATTCTGATTGTGAATTGTGAATAAAAAGAGCGGTTGGTATGACCAACCACCTTATCAAAAATCTTAGGGCTTACGCAGAATAGGGATAAACTGTCGGTTGAGCTTGTCGAAACCAAACATATTGGTCCGAAAAACGTTATTTTCGACAGGCTCAATCAACGTTTTTCGTAAGTCCTAATCTAAAATCACAAATCGTAAATCAGCTTAACCTTAAATCTTTAAAATTAGGGCTTGACAAATTCATAAAAGCTATGTTATTGTTAAGGCCGTAGTCAAAATTATTTAACTACTTCAACGAAGATCACCAAAAAATTTCATTGAAAGGAGTGCAACCATGCAAAATCGTGTTAATTTCTCACCCATCATCGCAGCATTGCGAGATCGCTATGAGTTTGGGACTCAGTGTGCGTCTGTTGCCTCCTTCTTATGTCAACTAACCTAACAAATTTGATATAAGCTCAAGGCCGCAGATCACATCTATCTGCGGCCTTTTTTATTTTTTATCTCTCTATTAGAGAAAAAAGCCGCAGCGTAAATTCTGCGGCTTTTTTGTTTTTATATTTTAATGTAGCAGAATACCTAAGCTGAAGCAGTACTTTAGATTTCATCAGTTATAGGAAGTTTGCTTCAGAACCAGACTTTATCAAAGAAAGGAGGAAGACAAAATGATAATGAACCACGATATTTACGTAATCTCAGAAAAGGAGCGAGATCCAATGTGTATCGCTCGATGCTGAAACCTTAGCAAGACAACGTGCATGACAGCGAGTTCGGTGGCATGGCACAGCGCAACTGAAAAATTCTTAACAGATAGACGATAAAGTAAAGCAAATTTACCAATTGCAATATGTCTGTTAGCAAAAACTACAATTATTACGACACAATTGTCAGGAGCGTTCAAAATGTTATCGCCAAATGATATCGATTATTTAGCCCGCAAAGCTAGATACGATGACCTAATCAAAGAAGCCGAACAAGCCCGTCTCGTCAACGAGATTGAAGCAACAAATCGGTCTAACAAACAAACCTATCGAAAACTTATTGGACAGTTGGGCAGTCAGATGATCCACTTGGGTGAAAAGCTTGAGGATTATGGCACACAAAGTGCTGGGACAAATGATGCTCAACAAAAGTTAGCCTAAATTTCAGATGAGCGCAGCAAAATTGCTGCGCTCAGTACATTTTATAAAGGTTGTGAAAAATGGAACACGCTATATATCCAGCCTTGGATCTCAAAGAAACACTCTCCTCAAACCGAGTCGTCGGGCTATGGCGGCTGATGAAAGGGTTTCGCTGGCTTTATGCTTTGGCTATTTTGACCCTAGCCATCTCGACTCTAGCCAAAACGGGCACATATTTGTTGCTGCAATATTTTGTTGATGACCTACTGCTGCAAGAGCAGGCTGAGGTCCCATTCTACATGATTGGCCTAGGCTTTGTCGGGTTAGCCATCATCCAAGGCGGATTTACCTTTCTCAGTGGGAAATTCGCAGCACGATCAGCGCAGGGAATTATCCTGCGGCTGCGAAATTACCTATTCGACCATATTCAACGCTTGCCGTTGACCTATCACGATCATGCTCAAACCGGCGATTTGGTGCAACGCTGTAGCTCAGACGTTACCACCATTCAAACCTTTTTCGCCGATCAAATGATTGGGGTGGGCCGCATTCTGTTGCTGTTTGCCATCAACTTCGGAGCACTCTTGTTCCTAAATGCACAACTGGCCTTCTTATCGTTGGTGACTACCCCCTTGGTGTTTCTCATTTCGATATTCTTCTTCCGTCGTATTCATCAATCGTATGAGGCCCACCAAGAGCAGGAAGGTAATCTCTCGACGACACTGCAGGAAAATCTGAGTGGGGTTCGGGTGGTTAAAGCCTTTGCCCGCCAAACATATGAAATCGATAAATTCGAGCGGGAAAATCAGCAGCAGTTTGAACGAGGGCGAAATCTAACGATTATGCACTCAACCTACTGGCCAATTGTGGAAACCATCTCTGGCTTGCAGATGCTGTTGGTTTATCTAGTCGGGGGCCTGATGACGATCAGCGGTGAAATTACCATCGGCACCTATCTGGCCGTAGCGGGATTGGTCATCTGGATTATCTGGCCAATGCAAAATCTGGGCCGGTTGATGGTCCAAACCTCAATGGGTTTGGTATCGTACAGTCGGGTCGCTGAAATTATTCAGGAAAGTGAAGAGCAGATTGATGATAAACCGAGTCCGTCTGTCCCGATGGTGTCAGTTGCGACCAATGGCCATAAAAATGGGCATAATGGGAGCCACAATGGCAATGGGGTAGGCTACGAAACAAATCATTCGTTTAAACCAGCACCCAGCCTGAAGGGGGACATTGTCTTCCAAAACGTGTCGTTTGCCTTTAATTCGGGCACGCCCGTTCTACAAGACATTTCCTTCACAGTGCGGGCCGGTCAAACCTTGGCCTTGATGGGACCGACTGGGTCGGGCAAAAGCTCGTTGATCAATCTACTGTTACGCTTTTACGATTACAGCGGTGGGATCATTCTGGTCGATGGGCGACCACTGCAAAGTTATCCGGTTTATCAGCTTCGCCAGCAAATTGGCATTGTTGAGCAAGAGGCGTTCCTCTTCTCCCGCTCTATTCGCGATAACATTGCTTATGGGGTGCAGCGAGCGGTCACGGATGATGAGATCGAAGCTGTGACTCGGGCCGCTGCCATTCACGACGTGATCATGGACTTCCCCGAAGGTTATGACACGCTTGTCGGTGAGAAAGGAGTGACGCTGTCTGGGGGGCAAAAGCAGCGCGTTTGTATCGCCCGGACATTGCTCAAAAACCCACCCATCCTGATTTTTGACGACGCCGTCTCCGCTGTGGACACTGAAACGGAAGCTCACATTCATAGTGCCTTGGAAGCCCTGCGCAAAGATCGGACCACCTTTATGATCGCGCACCGGATGCAAACGGTGATGCGGGCGGACAAAATCCTGGTGCTTGATCAAGGGCGGGTCATTCAATACGGCTCGCATGCCGAGTTGATGGCTGAGGACGGCATCTATCGCCGCACTTACGACTTACAAGCGCAACTTGAACAGGAGATTTAAGTTGAATGCACATCCGGAAGCTGTGAGTATCACAGTTAATGTGCAGGAAATGCTTACGAATTGACGTAGGACGTAGTGCGTAGTAAATACATTCTATGTCCTATGGGAGAATAACAATGGACGAACAGTTTTTTGAAGAAGAAGAATTTACAACTCAATTTAATGGAAAAACGCTGAAACGAATTATGATGCAGGCCCGCCCGCATTGGCGCTGGGTGGCCACCTTTCTTTTCCTGATTGCCTTGGTGTCGCTTCAGGACTCAGTCTTCACCTACCTCAGCCTGTTAATCGTGGATGAAGGTATTCTGGCTGGAGACCAGGCCCGACTTTATCAGTTGGTGGGCATTTATGCCAGTATGATCTTGGTTCAGGCCGCTGCCGTCTTTGGTTTCATCTATCTAGCCGGGGTGTTGGGGCATCGCATCCAATACGATTTACGCCGCAAAATGTTCAATCACCTGCAAGGGTTGTCGCTGTCATACTACAGCCGCACGCCGGTGGGTTGGATTATGTCGCGAGTCACCTCTGATGCCAGTAAAATTTCCGAACTGATCACCTGGGGCTTGATTGATAGTGCTTGGGGTATACTCAACATTTTAACGGCTGTGATTTTCATGCTCTTTATCAGTTGGCCCTTAGCCCTGCTTATGATACTCGTGGTACCTATTCTGGTTATTGTGGCCGCCGAGTTCAAAAAGCATATTTTGGTGCAATTTCGTAAGGTCCGGCAGCTAAACTCAAAGCTGACTGGGGTTTACAACGAGAACATCACTGGGGTGCGGGTGGTCAAAGCCTTGACCCGTGAGCAGAAAAATCTGGACGAGTTCGACGGGATGGCCACAGGGCTGTATCGCTCAGCTTACCGCGCAGCAGTTCTCGCCTCCCTCTTTCTGCCCGTGGTGCAACTGATTAGTGCGGTGGCACTGGGTACGATTGTTTGGTACGGTGGTTTGCAAATCGAAACTGGCTTTTTGACCATCGGCGGTCTTCAGGCCTTCATCTCATATCTAACCTTTATGTTGTTCCCAATCCAGGAACTGGCTTATGTCTATGCGCAAATGCAAAGTGCAATCGCCTCAGCGGAACGAGTCTTCTCCCTGATTGACTCAGAACCCGAGGTGGTGGATCGCCCTAACGCTTTTGATCCCGGCACCTTGCGGCAGGACATCACCTTCGATCATGTTGAGTTCTACTACGAAGAGGCCAAGCCCATTTTGCCAGACTTCAACTTGCAGGTGAAGCAAGGCGAAACTATCGCCTTGGTTGGGCCGACGGGTGGTGGTAAATCGACCATCGTTAACCTGTTATGTCGGTTCTACGAGCCAAAAGGTGGGGTTGTTCGCTTTGGTGAAGATGATTATCTTGATTTCACGCTGGAGGGTATCCAATCCCGAATTGGGGTGGTGCTGCAAACACCGCACCTCTTCTCCGGCACCGTACGCGACAACATCCGCTACGGTCGCTTAGACGCCACCGACGCCGAAGTCGAGGACGCGGCTAAAGTCGCCCACGCCCACGAGTTTATCGTTGGGCTAGAGAATGGTTACGATCAAGAGGTTGGCGAGGGCGGTAATCTACTCTCAACCGGGCAAAAGCAGTTGATTAGCTTGGCCCGCGCCGTACTGGCTAATCCTGATCTGTTCATCATGGACGAGGCCACCAGTTCGGTCGATACCCTAACTGAAGCCTTGATTCAGCAGGGGATGGAGAGTCTGATGACCAACCGTACCAGCTTCATCATCGCTCACCGTCTCTCGACCATCAAACGGGCCGACCGTATTCTGGTCATCGAGCAAGGCCGCATCGCCGAGATGGGTAACCACGCCGAGCTGATCCGGGCCAAAGGCCACTACTACTCGCTCTACACCAAGCAGTTCCGGAAGGAAACCGAGGCGCAGTTTGATGCGTTGTTAGAGCAGGCTGCGGCGGGTAGTGAGTTGCGAATGGCACGTGCATAGAACAAAGATTTGTAGGGGCGATGGCAAGGTCAACGATATGAATGTTGAAATCAAAATGTTCAATGACCTTGCCTCGCCCACGAGAGCAACGAATGGATATTGATCCCAGGTGTTCGTGGGCTACAGTCAAATAACCGACCTAACGAAACGTCCAAGCAGGTTAGCCCCAGACTGCGGGCGAAACAATCGGCGCGAAGCCATTGTCAATTGACAGTTGATAATTCACGATTGACAATTAATCCCTCTCCTTCCACTCCCGCACAATCCGAATTCCCTCAAGTGCGGGTAAATAACCTTGCATCCGTTTGTGCAAAATGACAAAATCAACGTAGCTATCCAAATATGTTTCCCCCAACGCCTTTTCATTAGAGTAAAAGTGTAATAATGTACCAATCGTTAGGGTTAGCAACCGAGTATACCACCACAAAAAATCAGCCACTTCTGGCCATTGATCGGTGACCGGCTGTACTTTATCAACAATAGATGGCCAGTCACGATGACGGATTAACTCACGGGCGCGGTCGAGGTTATGGTCGAAGTCAAGGATATGCTTAAGGGCATGGTCAGGGTCAAGGGTGAGCGTGTGATCGAAGGTGCGATAGAGAGCCTGATTGAGGTCAAGGGCGCGATTGAGGTCGAGGTCATAGTCAAGCGCGAGCGCGAGGGCGCGGTCACGGGATTGAATACGGGTGTAGGCGTGGGCGAGGGCTTGATCGAGGGCTTGGTCAAGGGCAAGATCGAGGGCTTGGTTGAGGGCAAAAGCTTGGTCGAGATCAAGGGCATGGGTGCGGTCGGGTTTGTGGGCGCGATCAAGGTCGAACTCTGCATCCATGTAAAATTCAAGCATAAGGACATAGTGGAAGGCAAGGGCACGGTCAAGGGCGAGGGCAAAGCCGCGGTCACGGTCGATCGTAATCTGTTGCCCGATGATGTTGATCATTTTGGCTGGCGCTGTCGCCCCAGCCAAAACAAACTCACCAGATTGCCCGCTGGCCCAATAACCAATGACGTTATGAATCATCTCAACCTGATCCACTTCATCTAGGGTTGGCAGGCGATACGACCACTGGGCCGCATTACGCTCGGTGAGCCAATCACAAAAGGCCACGGCATCTGCTGCACGCACCCCAGCCACAGGTTCTCGGCCCTCTCCCTCTGGAAATTGTAAGGTTAGCCAATGATCAGGCTGAAAGTAATTCCCTTTAGCTCGCACCTCATCCAAAAAAAGTTGATATTCAGCCTGGGTGATCAGGGTATCATCAATGTAGGTCGGCTCATCAAGCCGACGCATCCGACGTAAGGCCAATAATGCCTCAGCTGCCACCCGATGTCGAGCAGGGTCTTCATCCAGAGCATCTCGCATTTTACCTAAATCAGACATTGCCATCGCTACCCTCACCACATATCAGTAACTTACCTTGATTATAGCACGATTCATCAAAGTAATAAACGCTCTGTTTGGAGCAAGTCATTTTTTGCAGGAGAGGTTGTTGAACTGCTGAAGTCACTTAAGGGAGTCGGGTTGGCTGAGTTTTCAGGTCGTTTGACTGATTCAGAACGTGGATACACGGAATGTAAAGGATTTTTGGCTGTTTATGTTTTGATCCGTTTAATTTCGCCAATCTGTATTCTGAATGATAGCCTTTGTCACACAAACACACTATACAAAACAAAAAACGCCCCATTTGGAGCGTTTTTCTCGTAAATCGTCAATTTAAAATCGTAAATTAGCTGGCCATTGCCTTCTTCTGTCCTGACCCCATCCCACGTCGCCACTTGGTAATTTGGCGCTTGATCGGCGGCACCCGCACCAACAGTAGGGCGGCGAGGAAGACACCAAAAGCTAGTGGTTCACGATAGTCGGCCTTGACTAGCCACAGGAAGTGAACGACCCCGAGCGGGACAGCCACATAGGCGAGGCGATGAAGGCGCTTCCAATTTTTCTTCAGGCGACGTTGCCAGCCTTTGGTTGACGTAATCGCCAAGGGTAGTAACAACAGAAAGGAAGCGAAGCCGACGAGAACGAAGCGTTTTTCCAAGGCTTCCTCCCAGATCCAGCGCCAGCTAAAGCCATAATCGAGACCGATAAAGACGAGCAGGTGCAAGCTAACATACATGAAGCCATAGAGACCGAGCGGCTTGCGTAGGGCCAAGGCTTGTCGCAGGCCAAACAGGGTGTTGGCTGGGGTACAGGCCAGAGATAACACCAAGATGAACAAGGCATACCAGCCGGTGCGGAAGGTCAACTCCTGAATGGGATTGACCGTTAGGTTATCGAACCAGAAATCCCAAATCATTTTTGCGAGGGGGATCAACGCCAGGATATGTACGGAGATCTGCCACCACGTCCAATTTTTTCCGAGTTTCATTAGAAGTTTGCCCTCAAATCTAGGTTGCTGTACAAGCTAGCCACTTCTTCTTCATAACCGTTGAACATCAACGTTTCGCGACGACCAAACTCACCAATGCGACGCTCGGTGGCCTGTGACCAGCGCGGGTGGTCCACTTGGGGGTTAACGTTGGCGTAGAAGCCATACTCATTCGGCGCGGCGTCCATCCACAAGGAGACGGGCATTTCTTCAACCAAATCAATCTTAACGATAGACTTGATGCTCTTGAAGCCATATTTCCACGGCACAGCCAAGCGGAGGGGTGCCCCGTTTTGTGGTGGTAGCGTTTTGCCATACAGCCCAGTAGCCATCAAGGTCAAATCGTGCATCGCCTCATCAACCGTCAAGCCTTCAACATAAGGCCAGTCATAGAAACCACCACGTTGTCCTGGGAACTGGTCGGGATCGTACAAGGTTTCAAAGCGAACGTACTTGGCTGCTGAGGTTGGCTCGACTTCCTGTAAGATTTTGGCCAAGGGGAATCCTTGCCACGGAATGACCATTGACCAGCCTTCCACACAGCGCAAGCGATAAATACGTTCTTCTTGCTCAAAGGCCAGTAAATCTTCAAGGCCGTATGTTTTGGGATTACTCACCAAACCGCCTACTTCAACAGTCCAGGGGTCTGTTTTGAAGCCTTTGGCTAAGTCTGCAACACCTTCTTTATTTGTCGTAAATTCGTAGAAGTTGTTGAAGGTGGTGATTTGCTCAAAACTGTTCAAATCATCGCCTAACTCGTCCGTGGTTGCGCTCGCGCTAGGGGCGGTATCTGCAGCGGCTGCTTCGCCGCCAGAAGATTGAGCCGGAGCGGCTGGTTCAGTTGAAGCTGTCTCTTGGGTGCCACAAGCGGCCAAGATAGCCGAGCTCGCCGCCAAAGCGCCAATCCCAATCATAAATTTTCGACGTGATAGATAAATATGTTCCGGGGTAATTTCAGATGATTTTATTTTTTGCATGACACTCTCCTTGAATTGTCAGTGTGTTAGTGAATTTTCTTTTAGGTAAATTTTCAAAAAATCAAGCTCAATAATTTTAGAGCGAGGTTTGGAAGGCCGTTTATCTCACACTTCCAACCTTCCAGCCTTCCAGAAAAATGAAGTGATCCGATTTAATCAAATTCTCAAAGACACTTCAATGTGTTTATAAATTTAATTACTGTTATCCTATGCCTAAATTATAACAATTTTATGAACAAATGAAGCAATTTTGTAATATCTCGTAATATTTAGGATGATGTGGATAATTTGCTGCTTATGTAACGAGGCGTATTATCATTTACGATTTATGATTTACGATTGACGAGAAACTTGCGTAAAGATAAATTTATGCCGCTTCTCTCGTGACAATGCTCTGCGTTGTCACAATCTGGCTTCAACACAGAGCAGGGCAGCCAACCCATTGTATACTACGTACTACATCCATGGTTGTATTTGTGAGAGAGCTTAATCACGCAATCGTAAATCTAAAATCCAAAATCGTAAATCAATCAGGGTTTGGGTGAGATGAATCGGTCTGAAATAAATGTAATTTTGATTGTATTAGGTATTATCGTGGTGGTGACATTACTGACCGCAGCGCTGTTGCAATCACCACTCTTGAGTAATTTACTGACGCAGCTATCAGCGTTGACGGCGGATGGGACACCCATTCCGGTCTCGGCTCCAACACCGGAGCCAGCCATTCAACCACTGAGTGGCAGTGGACAACTGACCACCGCTTCATTAGAAAGTGCCGCGTTGGGTATTGCCTTCGATTACCCAGTAGGCTGGCGTCGGCGTGAGACTAGCCTCTACGCCATCGTATCTCCGTCAGCGAATGGCTTAGACCCGGAAAATTTGTCTGATAGCAGCTTTTGGATAGGTATATCAGCCGAAGGCCTGAATGAGCCGATTGAGCTACTCAACAATCGTCTCACCCAGTTCGCACCCACCCAGTTCAATCAAACAACCTTACAGATGGGGGGTAAAGCGTGGGAAACGGTCAACTTCAATTACACCCACCCCACCCTTGGTCAACAAATGACAGGCATTGTGGCCGCAAGCAGCCACAACGAGGTCGGCTACTACCTCGTCGCGACCGCCTCCGCCGACCAGTGGCAGGTGATTGACCCAACATTCCAAAATATGTTGGGTAGTGTCCGCTTCTTGCAGCAAGCCGTACTCCGCCCAACCGACGCCACCCCACCGCCTACTCCGACAGCGACCCCCACGCCAGTTATTTACATTATACAATCAGGCGATACCCCACTCGGCATTGCGCTGAAGTATGGCGTTACCCTTGAGGCACTGCGCAATCGAAATGGGCTTGATGAAAATAGCATCATTCGCGCGGGGCAACCGTTGGTGATCCCGGTGCCGCGACGATAACACCAATTTTGGATGCGTTCCAAATTTTGAGCCAGCACAGGGAGGCGCGGGGGGCTTCCCCGAATCCGCCTAGCTTGTCTCGATTTCCTAAAATATAGGACGTATCCCCAATTTTTAACATATTGCACTTTATTAGGCCAAATGGTATAATTTTGCGCATCAAGTTAAGATATATTAAGAGAGATAAGAACCTCATGACGACCCTGAAAACCTTGATTGTCGATGACGATCCTGACACCTGCCGTCTATTGCAAACTATTTTGTCGATGGAAGATGTTGAAAACACATCATCCCTCAATATCAAAGACAATGACATCATTGCCCTTTTAGATGAAGAAGAGCCAACCCTCCTTATTCTTGATTATCATCTCAAAGATATTGAAACCCTACCTTTTATCGGAGACATCCGAAATAATAGTAAGTGGAAAGATTTAGCAGTGATTATGATGTCTGCGGTTGATTTGAAGAAGGAATGTGTTGCAGCAGGAGCCAATGATTTTATTTTGAAACCATTTGATTGGAAGGCCATCACAGACACGGTGAATGGCTACAAAAATGGGGCATAATCAGGATAGATTTTCGCTAAGAACAGGAGCGTCACACAACAACAATTCATTATGAAGGACATAAATTGTGGCTCGAAAACGCCAAAATAACCGAGATAAACGCGCTTGGTATCGCGTTGATTTACATCTACACACCCCTGGCTCAGCCGATTACCTTGAGCCAAATGTTAGCCCCCTGGATATTCTACGCAAAGCCGAAAGCTTCGGCCTGGACATTATCGCTTTTACCGACCATAACACTGTTAACGGTGTTCGCATCCTCCGCAAAGAAATCGAAGATCTGACTTTTTTAGAAAAACTAAATCGAATTCAAGCCGAAGAGCAGCAACGACTGGATGAGTATCGGCGCTTATTAGATAAAATCCTGGTGTTGCCTGGTTTTGAGTTGACCGCTACGTTGGGTTTTCATATTCTGGGGATTTTCCCCCCCGAAACAACACTACGTGAGCTAGAACATACCCTGTTGACCCTACGTGTTCCACCAAATATGTTAGATGCAGGCTCGACCCAGGTCGGGGCCACGGTCGATGTTTTGACCGCCTATCGGATTATCCATGAGGCTGGCGGTTTAGCCATTGCCGCTCACGCGAACTCTACGCACGGGGTGGCGATGCAGGGCTTCGACTTCGGCGGTCAAACCAAGATTGCCTACACACAAGACCCGAACCTCGACGCACTGGAGGTGACCGACCTCGAGTCACGCCGTCGTCGGACCACAGCCAACTTCTACAACGGCTCAAAGCCAGAGTATCCCCGTCGGATGCACTGTATCCAAGGCTCGGATGCCCATCGGCTCAATCGGGACCCGGATGATCGCAATCGTTTGGGTGTGGGGGATCGCGTGACCGAGGTATTTTTGCCCGAAGTCAGTTTCGAGGCCCTGAAAAATTTATTGCGCAGCAAAGATTTCTCCTACACGCGCCCCTTCCGGGCGACACAGGCTCCGTTTGATCACATAATTGCGGCCCGTCAGCAGGGCACCAACATCGTGCAATCCTTCCACGAAAATGTGAACCGTCGGGGGGGCAATTTGCACGCAGTTTTGTGTGACATCTGCGCATTTGCCAACACCAACGGGGGGTCGGTCTTTGTCGGCCTCTCTGATGATGCAAAAGCCTCGATCACAGGCTTGAGCAAGCCCCTCGAAGCAACCAACACTATTCGAGATGAGGTGGAAAAGAAGATCACGCCACCCCTCGACATCTCTATCGATGCTCACACAACTCGTGGCAAAAAAGTGTTACAGATTACGGTGCCGATTGGTGACGATCCGCCCTATGCGATCGATGACAACAAGATTTATGTGCGGGATGAGTCAGAAAGCACCCCAGCGGTCCGGGATGAGATTGTGGCCCTGGTGCGACGCAATTTACGATTGCGGGGCGAAACCGTAAGTGCCGTTTCCACGGAGACTGCCCCGCCTCCGGAACCGATCGCCCTCGAGCCGACATCTGAGTCAAATGGGGTCTCACCTGAACCTAAAACTGGTGTTGAAATTGTTCTGGCCGAAACACGGCAGGGCAAAAATTACTACAGTTTGCGCGATTTGCGGAATGGCAACATCGTCCACAACGTCACCCGACAATCGGCCCGTAAGTTGTGGCAATATGCCCTGACCGAGCATGAAAAGAACGCGATTGATATCAATAAAGTTGACTGGCGTGGGGACATCGGCTTTCTCAAAAAACACGGTCGGGGTGATCAGAGTCGGTACGATTTGATACAACGGGACCCAGATGATACGCTCCACGTGTATTACGGGGTCAACGAAGATGGTATCCACGGCCCGTGGCAACAATTGGTAGATGAGCACAACGGTGGAGAGTGAGCGTGGCCACATCAATTCCAACAGGTATTCTAACGGTCAGTGATCGGGGTACAGCAGGCACCTATGAAGATCGCAGTGGTCCTGTCATTCGTGAGTTGGTGACCGAGCGGTTGGGGGCTACCATCCAACAAAACGCCATCGTGCCCGATGAAATCCCGATCATTCGAGATACGCTCCTTGATTGGGCTGACAACCATAAGCTCAACTTAATTTTGACCACTGGGGGGACAGGCTTCGCCCCCCGTGATGTCACCCCCGAAGCGACCCGCTTGGTTATTGAAAAAGAAGCGCCCGGTCTCGTCTTTGCGATGCTTCGTGACAGTTTGGCGGTCACCCCCCACGCGATGCTCTCGCGAATGGTGGCTGGTATTCGCGGGCAATGTCTCATCATCAATTTTCCTGGGAGTCCCAAGGCCGTCAAAGAAAATCTGGAAACGATTTTGCCGGCATTACCTCACGCGCTGGAGCTTTTGCGGGATGATCCAAAGGCTCAGACGAGTCATTAAAATATGGAAGTATGGAAAATTGAAAGGCTGGGGTGATAAACTAAAAATTCACCCAAGCCGAGTACGCCGAACACGTGGCTTACTCTCTGAAGGCGGAGGTAATGCAGCCGATTAGTTAAGTCGCGTCGATTTGTTACTAAAAATAGACTATACATACGCCTCTAACCAAGATTGGTTGGAGGCGTTATCAATTTGATCAATAATTGTTGCTACTTCAGGCGTAACCGATTAAGCTACTCACATCTCAGCCAAATAACTTTGCTGATCGCATCTCACAAAAATCTAAGATCCGAACCATGCTTAATAAATCCGCCACGTTTTACTACGGGGTTATAATTTTTTTTGTCATCTTAACGATTGTATTCTTGCAAACCAAGACAGTTCATCACTCCTGGAATGAAGCCTCCCGATTGGCAGCGATCGAGTCGTTAGTCGAACGTGGCACCTGGCGAATTGATGCCTCCCCTTATAATGACGAAACCTTTGATAAGGTCGTCTTAAATGGCCACTACGTTTCCGACAAACCGCCTATTTTTGCCGCGATTGGAGCACTCGTTTATGGCGTTATACATCACGGTCTTAAAGCAACATTTGCCATCAAGGGATGTCCAGCTGATCTGTTTTGTGCTTATTATTGGCTCACTATCTTCATGATAGGGGTACCGACAGCACTTTTTGTCTCTTTTTACTACACTGCGCTTCTCAAACAGGGTAACTCACAAATTTGGGCGCTTGGATTGACAGCCTTATTTTATTTTGGAACGCCTATTTGGGCGTACAGTTTAGCTCTCAATCCTCATATTTTAGCGGCAATAGCCTTGTTTGTGGCATTTGCCTTGCTTTTTACTTCGCCACAACGTAACCTACAAGTAGGTCTTGCCGGTTTTTTTGCCAGCTTAGCAACAATGATTGATGGAACTGCTCTATTTTTAAGTGGCTCCATTTTTTTGATTACCCTAATCTATCATAAACGCCAGCTTGTGTATTTTATCACTGCAGCTGTAATCCCAGCGATATTAACATTGATATTCAACTATCAGATCACGGGTACCCTCTTATTCGCTTATTTTTTTCCAGAAGGGTATGGCTATTTAGGATCGCCCTGGGGGGAAAGTGTCGCCGGGATACGGGCGTCTGACAATATAGTTTTATATAGCATTCATACATTTTTTGGCGAGCAAGGGCTTTTATCAAGCACCCCCTTACTTATTTTGGCTATTGTCGGCTTATTTTCTGCGATAAAAACACAACCGACCTCTACCGCCATCAAGAGTACAATCATTGGTTTGGGTATTTTCGGCCAAATCATATTTGTCATTACCAGTACGGATAATTTTGGCGGCTCTGCCTACAGCATGCGTCACTACCTCCCATTTATTCCAATTTTATATTTTTTTACAATTTATTTTGTTCCTTTTATCTCACTTGCAATCACAAAAATTTGGCTAGCAACCATTAGTTTAGGCTTGGTCTTCATCTCGATTTTCTCAGCCTATCAAGGGGCAGTGATTGGGGCTTGGTATTATGTGGACCCACCATTTTCGATTACCTTAAATAACCAGGTACCCCGTCTAATCTTAAATACAAACCTAGCCTTGCCTATTCCCCCTTCTAAATTTCGTAATGAAAATACTCCCAATCGTAACTTTGTAGAGCCACCGATCACCCATCGGTTAGATACTAATATCAATAATGATGTTATGTTGTTGGGTTATAATCTTGAAAAAGACCAATTTATGCCAGGCGAAATGTTTGATATCACGTTCTACTGGCAATCACTGCAGGTGGTCGAAAGGGAATACATTGTTTTTTCACAGCTACTCGATCAAAACCAAACCCGTATAGGGGGATTAGATCGGCGATTACAGGAAGGATACGCCCTAAATTATTGGTATCCAGGTGAAGTTGTCACTGATCATCGACAGTTTTTAATTGATGAAGATGCACCCACGGGGACAAGTTGGTTAAGGGTGGGATTACTGGAATATCATCAAGATAACTTTACACCACTGCCTATTGTGGTTAATGAGGAGATCAGCCAAGACAACAGCATAGGGATCGGACCCTTTCTAGTGGGACACCCACAAAACTTAATTGATACCTCTGCCCTCACCCCGCAGCATCCCCTATCGATTGAATTTGGCGATCCCCCTATGATTGCCTTAAGCGGCTACAACCTTATTTACGAGAATGATACACTGCAGACGACTCTCTATTGGCAGAGCTTATCACACACCACTGTTGACTGGACCATCTTTGTACAACTACGGGATGCCTCGGGTCAAATCCTGGTCCAAAAAGATGGGCCGCTGGGTAGTGGGTATTACCCAGCCTCGTTATGGCAACCAAATGACATCGTGGTGGACCAGTTTACCCTTGATGTCTTGGGTATATCCCCAGAGACAGCTAATCTTTTTGTTGGGCTGTATAACCTTCAAACAGGCGAGCGACTGTCATTACCTAACAATCCACACAATGAAGTTTTGTTAAGTGACGAATAGAGCCACTAATTCTCCTTTACCATCAATGGCAAATGTGCCAAATAAATCGGTTTTGTATTGATTTCGAGATTATCAATCCAAAGTGTCGCTCGGTCCCACCACGCAATTGCACTTGAAAATCTGAAAGTGATGGTCACGACTTGCCCTAAAAACTGATCTGGAATGGAGATGAATTGAGTCGTAAATTCTTTCTCAATATTATCCCTAATATAAGAGGCAACGACTTGATCATTGATCAAAACATCAAATGTGTAATTTGAAGAAATCAGGCCGTCTTTTCTATTCAAATCAAATTTGATTTTTGTAGCATCTGCTGGAATATAAATCCAGTTGTGTCTATGGGTCGTATTCTCGAAATCCAAGACCAAGTACCCATTCTCGCCAGTTCTGGCAAAATTCGCCCATCCCCCACCTCCGTGAAAATACCAGCCCGGTTGAGGACAGGTGTTTTCCAGGGCTGAAACACGACAAACCGGATTAGCAATTAAACCATCAACTCGTGATTGGTTAAGCGGCTCAACTTTCCCATTTGCGATTTGAGTTGGTGACCAGTCTGGCTCCCAGCGCCCTTGCACAATATCATCAGACTCTAACCCTAGCTTTTCTAAGCCTGACGTATTGGGGTCACCTGTTACAATATCAACGATTTTAGGCTCGCTATAGGCATGTGCTTGATCCGTATAAAAATTAGGGTCGGGTCTTTGCGCTGGATTATTTACTCGACTAAACGCATAGCCAGTTTGGGAATAATCTGGATTGACGACAGCAGGCGGGCACCTTTCTATATTACTGGGTAAGGAACCAGTCACTGTCGCTCGATAAAAGCAAAACCAGACATAGCTATGGTCTGAAAAAAGGTTGGGGTATGGGGGATTATCTGGGTCAAAAAAAGGGTAATCACTCGGATCAGGCAACTCACTCAACAGAAGTTCATTAAATGCCCCTGGAATAGGACGGCCATTGGGGACAAGAAAGTCAGCATTTCCAGATTCACCTCTTGTCTGATAATAGACGTCGGCAAAGATAACATTTTTCCATATGGTCGCCCCATAGCCTGTGGGTTTACCCAAATCAAATAGTTTTTGATCGCCATCAAAGTCAAGTAATTCTTGATCAAAATCGTGCGGATCCAGAAGCGTAACGTGGTCCACAGGTATATTAAAGTAGGCCAATCTTTCCACCACCTCCCCTGTCACGGCAGTGCCAAAACTATGGGCTATAAAATGATAAAAAGGGTTACTTGTTGACGTTGGTTTCGCTAAATTTATTTTTACAAGTAAATTAAACAAGGCATCGCCAGCGGCCTCGCCCCAGCCCGAAGAAGCCTCATTCGACCCCGGTGCCCAATCAAAAAGCAGGATGACCTCATTCGCCCCTTTTTCGCCGGGTTGATCACAATCGTTTGTACACTCGAAGAAACTATTTCCATTCCCGTCAATATTATGATCAATGAGCCAGCCCCCAATCTTATCGTGAATATCCTCGGCCAAGAGCAGCAGATTATCACCATCACTGTCAAATATTTGACGCCCATGAATAATAGGCGTGACACCTGTAATAGTTCTATCGGTAAATTTTTCGCTCAGATCATCAACGCTCAAAATACCTAGTGAGTTAAGGTCAAATTCAAAAATTTCATATTGCCGCCTGACTGGATCCCAATCCAAAAGATGATTGTTCCCTAAAGTCATCAATTGATGGCCGCGACGGGTATCCCCCCAAGAACCTGCAAAGACTGGCTCACCAACAAGAGGATTGGCATCCCCTGTAATCATCGGATCATATCGCCAAATGCGATATTGCCCTGTTTCTGGCTCCCAATCTAATATCCGTCGATAGCCTAGATAGACCAACTCATGCCCCGTCCGAATTGTTGGCCAGGTCCCTTGCGCGATTAATTGGCCAGGAAATGACGACTGCGCTCCAACAAGGGTGGAGGCATAGTGCCATACTTTATATTTGCCAGTATCTACCTCCCACTCTAAAACTCTGCTATTTCCTAAATGAATAAACCTGATTTCCGACTCAGATTTTGGCAAAGTACCTTGCACAAGAGGTTGAGCTGATAAAACTTGCGGGGTACGCTCGGCTGACAACCCATACCTCTGAACTTTATATTCACCCGATTCCGAGTCCCAGCTAAAAATCTTTTCATTACCAAGGTAAGTCATTTGAGTTGAACGCCCATCTCCCTTGCCTTCAGGTGTTGTTGAAAATGGACCTGCACTGCCCCCTACCAAATATGGGTCATAATGCCAAATGCGATAGTTCCCAGACGTGGACGTCCGTTCAAGCAGTCGATAAGGCCCCATCGAATTTAACTCAACCAACGCATCCCCAACTTCCCATTGGCCTGTAAAAATGGGCTTACCAGGAAAAGTATGATCATTTGATTGGGCAAATACTTGACTCGACGAGTGATGAAGAGAACTTACGATAATTACAAAAAAGAGTCCTGTGATTATTTTTATAAGACGTAAAAATACAGAATAGCCCTTTTGTGGACCGAGACGCATATTTGAATGAAACATAGCTCCCCCTGTTTTCGGTACTGAAAATTTAAACAGATTGTATAATCAGGCTAATGAACCGATTATGAGAATTAGCTAGACCGCAGAGGTTTTACCCTTGATATCAATACTAAAGGAGTTAATATCAACAAGATCAAGTCTGGCTGATGTCGATTTTAAAACCTCTGCGGTCTATTTCCTGGAATACACCTAATCAGTTAATGAATAAACACCAATCAAAAATTAGGGATACGGCTGCAAGAAATCGGAGTTGATTATTTCTTGTCGATGGCGTACCTCCTATCCAATTTTTCGAGCAAATTGGATAGGATTTGTCCAAACCAAAAGCTCCCCAGTGGAGAGCTTTATTATGGAAAGTTTTATTTGGACGACCTACAATTCGTTTTGTCTTGTGAAATTCCGTTACACCCAATCTGACAAAACAATCTTACCAATGGCACTACCAGCCTCAATCGTTGCGTGGGCCGCCCGGAGATTTTCGGCGTTGATTGGGGACAGGACTTGACTAACCGTCGTACGAATGGTGCCATCATCAATCCAGGTTGCAACGCGATTGAGCAGGTTGTGCTGCTCGATCATATCCGGGGTATTGAACATCGCTCGGGTAAACATAAACTCCCACACAAAGGTCGCCGATTTCGACTTCATCAGCGATTGTGCTAGAGGTGCTTTGTTTTCCACAATCGAAACAATCGATCCCTGAGGTCGAATTAGGTCAACGACCGCATCCCAGTGTCCGTCGGTGTCGTTAAAAATGGCGATATGATCAATCTGCATCATCCCCAGCGCTTCGACCTGCGGCCGCAACGGCTCGCGGTGGTTGATGACGTGGTCGGCCCCCAACGAACGCACCCACTCACTCGACTCCGGGCGCGAGGCGGTAGCGATGACAGTCAGCCCAGCGATTTTGGCGAGTTGGATACCAATCGAGCCAACGCCGCCCGCTCCGCCGATGATCAGCAGCGTTTCATCTGCGTTGTCGCCATCGACGTCAATGTTCAAACGGTCAAAAAAGGCTTCGTAGGCCGTGATTGCGGTTAGCGGAAGCGCAGCCGCTTTGGAAAAGTCGAGGCTCTGGGGCTTGGCTCCGACGATACGTTCGTCAATCAACTGGTATTCTGAATTTGTGCCGGGGCGGGTGATATCCCCGGCGTAAAAGACTTCGTCACCAGGCTTGAATAGCGTCACCTCTGGGCCAACCGCTTCCACCACACCTGCCGCATCCCAGCCGAGGATACGAGGCGTCTCTTCAACATTATCCTTGGGCGCACGTACCTTGGTATCGACCGGGTTGACCGCAATGGCTTTGATAGCCACCAACAAGTCGTGTCCCGTGGGTTCGGGTTTGGGCAGTTCCACATCCATCAGCGCCTCGGGGTTACTAATGGGTAAATACCGGGTTACTCCAATCGCTTTCATTGTTATCAGCTCGCTTATAAATTTTTCTTACAGAAATCCTCAGATGAGATTGACCAGTTTAATTCTATCCTAAGTTCCAGCGTTGAGTCGATCCCGTCATCGGGGCGTAACTCGCAAAGGATGACGAATTCCGAAAATCGGCCTGTTGCATTTTCGAATTCGCCTGTACCGCCGAGAATAATACCATAACCGTCCGCTCGTGGGCCAACAGCCATCCAGGAAATAATTTCCCCTGTCCATACCTTATCTATTTGAAAGGTGGTCGATTGTTGATTTTGCGGGAGAAGTCAATCGCTTTATACTTTGCATCACGCAACTTGGTATTTATAAGCTCGTGCTTTCGTACGGTTTTACAATAGCTCTCTCTTACCTTGCTCAAATGAAAAATCCCATTTCACTCATCAAACAATCGATACATAGCACGACCGAGAAAGGCGACCCAAACGCTGAAGTTTTATTCCTGGCGACATCCAGCGCGACCTCTCAACCAAGTGTGTACACGCTATTGCTACGCGCCATCACTGACCTAAGTATCTTTATTTTATTCAGCCGGTTTCATCAGAAGTGGCAAGACCTACAGGAAACGGGCAATTACGAGGTCCTGCTTTGGTATCCTTCCATCGGACATCAGTATCGTATCCGTGGCACCCTCAGAGAGATTTCTCAAAATGAGATTGAGACAAAATGGCGAACCCTGCCTGATGCAATCAAAGCCGTCGATCTCGCATACGACGACAACCTCAAACCGAGCGCCCCGATCGACTCGCCAGACGTATTTCGAGCGCGAATGAACGTCTTAAACGAAGATGTCTCAGCTTCCACTCCTCCGCCACATTTGATAGGAGCGAGCTTGGCTCGACGCAACCTTCGTCGAATTTCTAGGGGCATCAGCGGACCGGCTGCACGATCGAACGCAATTTTATTGGTAGGATGAGCAATGGGTTGAGCAAGAAGTAGTGCCTTGAGTATAGATTACAGATGCTTCAAATAAGATGAGTAGAGAAAAGCCTCCAAATGGAAGCTTTTCTGTTTTTGGGATAGTCGATTGGTGATTTTGTGAGAGGGGGAAATCACTTTATACTTTGTCGTAACATATTTTCAGGAAAAATGTGTATGAAAATTTCAGTTATCATCGGAAATCCTAATCAGGGTAGTTTCAGCCACGCTATGGCGAACACAGCTATCGAAGTTGCAAAAGCTAAGCGACATCAGATACACATTCACGATCTGTATGAAGAGAAATTTCAACCAATCTTAGACAGTACGGAGGCAGACAACTACCAATCGTCTGATTCTCTTATAGAACAGCACTGTCAAGAAATTTCAGAGGCCGATCTCATTGCGATCTTTCATCCCAATTGGTGGGGACAGCCGCCCGCTATTCTTAAAGGGTGGATTGATCGGGTCTTACGTCCGGGCATTGCCTACGATTACCGAATGGGTGACTCTCCGGCAGATATACCTATCGGGTTACTTAAGGCAAAATGCGCGATGGTGTTCAATACCTCAAATACGCCTTGGGAAAGAGAAGTGGCTGTATTTGGCAATCCCCTTGAGATTCTGTGGAAAAACTGTGTTTTCGATTTGTGTGGCGTGCCTAAGTTTAAGCGTTTGGTCTTTGGCCCGATGGCATCAAGCACATTAGAAATGCGACAAGCTTGGCTAAATGAAGTAAAAAGCTTGGTAGCGGAACAGATGTAACCCGATTATGACTCAGTTACAAAACGACCTAATTAGAAAACTGGAAACACTTCCAGATATAACCGTGGCCTTATGGAAAGATACTGATTTGCTTTGTGTCTTTTTTAAGGGCAAAGAGATTGCCCATTTTCAAAACGACCACGAAATAGATCTGAGACTGACACCTGCGATCATCAAGAAAAAAGGACTCGTTCCCCCTAAAAATACAAACAGTCATCTTGACCGCTCAAAAAACTCAAGATGGATTGTGCAGTCGTTTAATGAAAAACAACAAATTGAAGAAATAGTTGAGCTTGTCAAGATAGCGGTAACACCTCAAGGTAGACAATCCTGATGAACCGATTAAATAATTTGTATGAAACCATTGTCAATGATCTCGTTGTCGCCGGGCAAAACAGTGCATACACCGCTGATGCCACTGAACCTGATCCCCGCTACCTGAGTTACGGCGTTCGAGTCAAAGAGAAAAACAAGATTATTGCTGCGCATCGGGCCACTATCCGATCTTTATCTCGGGAGCAACAGATCGATCTTGCTCAAAGACTTATCAAATCTGAATATGGCGAGCAGCAAAGTATCGGTTTGTTCATTCTTGAGCCGCTAGCAAGCTATTTTTCTCCGGACAAGTTTGATATGTTAGACGCACTTATTCGCTATTTACACGGTTGGAGCAAGGTCGATGCATTCGCCAGTTCTCTGCTTCGCGATGTACTGTTCGCCCATCGCGAGCCATTCCTAGAGCTAGTACAGGATTGGAATCAAGATAGCAATCAGTGGTTAAGACGGACGAGTGTCGTTCTTTTCACCCGAAAAGTGGCGAAGTCAGGCTTGTATACGGATGTTGCCTTGAAGATGTGTGATAGCCTTTTGTACGATGAAGAAGAGCTGGTATTGAAAGGGGTAGGCTGGTGCTTCAAAGACCTGATGCGGAGCGATAAACCCCGCCTGATGGCGTACGTGTCTCAACTCCGTCGGCAAGGGGTGTCGAGTGTCGTGACTTTGTATGCAATCAAAGATTTGAAGGGCCAAGAGCGAGCAGAGTTTTTGGGCAGATCACCGAAGAGCAGCGCCTCCTAATGAGTATTTCAAGCTCCTCCCTCCCTGTTAGAGCGCCAGCTAAATAGAGCTAGTCAAAAACGGCTGTCATTCATGAAAATGTTTAGAAGATAACGCATCAAACATCTTGTATGCAATTTTTAGGATAGACAATGAGTAACAAACCTAAAACATTCTACGAACAAGAAGTGGACCGGATAGCCAAAAAGCATTCATTGTCAAAGTACTTGTATATACAGATAAGGCAGTCCAAAGTCTTCATGGAAAAATACCATTCAGAGAAAATCGAATTGGAACAAATAGCAGCAGCCGCATTTATGTCTCGCTTCCATTTTATCAGGATATTTCAACAGATTTATGGTGTCACGCCACGACAGTATTTAAGAGACGTACGAATATCTAGGGCAAAGGAATTACTTAAAAAGGAGATACCTGTTACTCAGGTTTGTTTTGATGTTGGCTATGAAAGCCTACCAACCTTTTCAAATGCATTTAAGCGGGCTACAGGGTATTCGCCCAAGGTATATCAAAAAATGCACAAAAGCAATCCAGAATAAGAAACCTGCAAAAACCTTTGGTATATTTGGATCACGTTGAAAGTCACACAAAAAAAGCCCAGGAGAATGAGCAAATGATTAGTATTCACGTAACAAGCGTTCCTGTCGATGATCAGACAAAAGCTTTAAAATTTTATACCGAAGTCCTAGGTTTCATCAAAAAAACAGATATACCTGTCGGTGAGCATAGATGGCTCACGGTTGTATCCCCCAAAGAACAATCAGGTGTGGAACTATTGCTGGAGCCGATGGGCTTTGAGCCAGCAAAGGTGTATCAAAAGGCTCTGAAAGAGGCGGGTATCCCTTGGACATCCTTTGCTGTAGATGATCTACAAAAAGAATACGAAAGATTAATAGGGCTTGGTGTTGAATTCAGTATGGAACCAAAGGAAATGAATGCAGTGATGATCGCAGTGCTGGATGATACGTGTGGCAATAATATTCAATTATTACAGATGTTATGATGAATTGCTCTGTAGGATTGTTGCGATTTCCAGCTTGATGAGAAAAATCTACGTAAAGAGTATGGGTTTAGCTAGAAAATAAGGAACTGTTTTGATGCAAGAAATCGATAAATTAGCTTGGTTGTATATCAAAGATAAACAAATTCTGAGTACTCGTTCTAAAGGGAAAGATGTATATTATATTCCTGGTGGCAAACGAGAGTCTGGTGAGAGTGACCAAGACGCCCTAATCCGCGAAATTAAGGAGGAGCTGTCAATAGATATCATTCCCGAAACGATAGAATATGTGGATACCTTTAAGGCTCAAGCTCACGGAAAGGCCGAAGGCGTTGTGGTCAAGATGACCTGTTATCAAAGCAGTTTTGTAGGAGAGATAAAGGCAGCCTCAGAGATAGAAGAAGTGGTATGGCTAAGACACAAGGATAAAGAGAAAAGTGCGCCCGTAGATAAGAAGATACTGGATTGGTTAAAGGTAAACGGGCAGATAGAGTAATTGGAACCGAACCATGGGTGTCAAAAACTACTTAATTGAAGGTGTGTCCGGTACTGGCAAAACCTCGGTCTGTGACGAACTCCAACGCCGTGGCTACCATGCCATCCACGGCGACAGGGAGTTGGCCTATCAAGGCGATCCAATAACCGGTAAGCCGCTGGCTGGCTTCAGCCATAAGCATCATATCTGGGATGTCGATAAGGTCACCGCTTTGGTGGCCGACCAAAGTTATGCGGCATCGTTTTTTTGTGGCGGTTCTAGGAATTTCGAGCGGTTTATCGATCTATTCGATGGCGTTTTCGTTCTTGAGATCGATCTAGGCACATTGAACCGACGTCTTGTCACCCGCCCCGAAGACGAATGGGGTGGACAAGCAAGCGAACGAGAATTCATTGCCCGATTACACGCAACAAAAGAAGACATTCCACAGAATGCAATCATCATCGATGCTACCGCCCCTCTCTCAGGTGTTGTAGACAAAATTTTGGGGCATATCAGTGGAACCAACTCGGATAATATACGATTCAAGTGACAGTTCATTTCGGTTGTGCCTTCGGGATACAAATAACTTTCGAGTAATTTCGTCATGATTAGCATAACGAGATAGGTCATGAGAAGCAGGGTAATGGGAGCTCTGGCAAAGATTGATAGCTTAGCATGAGAATATGCGAGAAAATTTGGGTCCACGCCAGTAGCTGATTTGAAGCGCAAAGGCTGATTAGAGAGGGAAAACTTTTTCTATGTGATCAAAAACACTCCAGCCAGCACGCTCTTCGCGAGTTCCCCTTCCCAGTCATCAGATGAACTGCCGATGCCCCCAGTTTGTCGATAAACGCTACGCCCAAGACAGCCTATTATAATCGCTCCGTGCAGTGCAGCAGTCATTGCCAATGGCTCCCCCGGCCGGATCGTACCCTCTCGTTGCCCAGCCTGAAGTACAGCAACGGTGTCACTCACAACACGTGCGAATGGCAAAAACTCCGCATCCTCAATCCGCCCTGACTGATCGAGGAATTCATGAGCGATGATTGCCATTGCATTTGGTCGGTCACGGTGTAAGGAGAGGAGACCATCAACCAGTTCAATTAGGGTCTGTGACACATCCTTCAACGAAGTATCCTGAACCTGATACCGTGTTTCGAGATCGGATGCAATCTCATCTAACACGGCTCGATAAAGTGTGGCCTTGGATGGGAAATGATGAAGTAACCCCGCATTTCCGAGGCCGGCGGCAGAGGCGATGCTCGCTAAACGTGTTGCAGCAAAGCCTTGTCGGGCGAATAGCCGCTCAGCCTCTGTGAGGATCCGATCTCGCGTGTTGATGCTCATACGTTTATGACATTGTTGGGGTTTGGGCGGCGATCTTTAGGGGCTTGACTATAGTCGCCAAACGGGCTGTCGCGCTCGATAATGGCCTCTCTTACGCCATCTTGATCAGCCTTGTCGATCCATTTTAGCGCGTCAGGGGTGTTACGCATGATGCCATCCAAAATGGGGCCAAGCGTCTGGACCGCGCCAAGGCCCATTTGCTCATAGGCGTGGTTGACGACCATTTTCTGAGCGGCTAGCTGAGACCAGGGGATGGTCTTGAGCTTTGCTGCTACCTCGGCAACAGTGCTTTCAAGATCTTCGAAAGGTACAGCACGATTGATCAGGCCAATATCTGCCGCTTCACGGCCAGTGAATGGCTCTCCAGTCAAGGCCCGCCATTTTGCTTCGGCAAGCCCTAAACGATAGATCCACATCCCTGTCAAGTAGGCCCCCCACATTCGTGAGTATGGTGTACCAATGATAGCATCCTCACTCGCGATGATAATATCGGCTGAAAGCGCATTGTCGCTGCCCCCACCGACACACCAGCCATGCACCTGGGCAATGACCGGTTTTGGCGATCGCCACATCGAGAAGAATTGCTGATGCGGGCTTGTGAATTGATTGGTTCCCCAACTCGCATCCTTCGCCGGATCCCATCGCCCCTCACTTGTCAGCATTTCATCCCAGTGATGGAACCCTTCCCCAAAGTCATATCCAGCGCAGAAAGAACGGCCCGCCCCTCTAATTACAATCACATGCACATCTCGATTACGCGATGCCTGCTTCATCGCATGCTCAAACTCTTCTGGCATAGGGGGAACGATCGTGTTAAGCGCTTCCGGACGATTAAGGGTGATGGTGAATACCCCATCGTCGAGATCTGTTAAAATGGTTTGGTAACTATTTTCTGCCATACTATCTCTCCTAATCCATTTTCAACCAACTAGTTGGTTGGTATAATTAGTCTACAGAAAAATACACTATGCTGCAAATTCTGAAAACTCAATGTTAATTGAACTTGTTAATGCTTGCTTTTTATTATTGAATAAAATATGAACACAATGATACTTGCGGCGAAATGATAGAGATATACAATAAAGGCTCCACATAAACCCTTGACAAAAAAGGAGATAATAAGCGATGCAATCAAAAATTTTGCAACTTCCATCACAGAAGGTAGCTTACTATGAAAGCACCGGAACAGGGCCATCTGTCATGTTGATTCACGGCAATTCCTCCTCTGGCCTATCCTACCAGCATCAACTCAATAGTTCACTTGGTGAGACATACCGTCTTGTCGCGATTGACCTGCCTGGGCATGGCGACTCTGAGTCTGCAGCTGATATGTCAGCCTACAGTTTACCAGGCTATGCTGGCGTGATTGCTGCGGCTGCCAAAGCATTAAGTATGCAAGATGCTGTTTTTGTCGGGTGGAGTCTGGGTGGGCACATTGTTTTGGAAGCACACAACCAACTCCCCCAAGCCAAGGGCTTTGTTATTTTTGGCACCCCTCCGCTGGCATTTCCTCCAGCGATGGAAGAAGCATTTTTGCCAAATCCGGCAATGAATGTGGGTTTCAAGCCGGATGTATCTGCAGAAGAAGCACAAACCTATGCCGCGTCCTTTTTTGCTCCGAATGTCTCAGCGCCTCAAACGCCGTTCACAACCGATATTCTGCGGGCCGATGGTAACGCCCGAGCGGGTTTAGCCGCCAGCATCACCCCCGATGGCTATCAAGACGAAATTGAAATTGTCGGCAATTTATCAACGCCCTTAGCCATTCTCCACGGCAAAGAAGAGCAGTTGGTCAGTGAGGCTTATATCAGCCAGTTAATGATGCCTAGTCTGTGGCGCAATAGAGTTCAGATCATTGCTGACGCAGGGCACGCGCCCCAGTGGGAACAACCAGCGCAATTTAACGCCTTGCTGGATGAATTCATTACAACGGTAAACTAATTCTAAACTAAAAACAGGATGAAAACATAACTTTTGAAAAAGGAGTTAGGCGAGTAAAATTTGGGCATCCCGTAAAGTAGGAGAAAAAAATGGTGAGCC
>JANQQF010000183.1 GCA_028285035.1 Phycisphaerae bacterium | reverse complement strand
CCCTTGCGGTGGGGTATAGGTCCACGGCACACCTTGTCCCCCGTGGCTACCACCACCTCCTCCTCGACTACAACACGTCCCACCAGTTCCACCTGCATACCCCCGCCCATCTGCTGTTAGTCTTGCATTGTCCCCGATCATAATTTCGTTGGCTGTAATGGTTATGGTATTTTCAAGGGTTAAAACGGCTGTTCCGGTGATGATCAACATGCCAGCCGTGGCCTCTGAGATCGTCCAGGTCGTATCTTCATCAATAACGACTAAGCCATCAAAAAGAGGGGCTTGGGTCGTTGTCCAAGTAGGATCGCTACTTTCAGAACTCGTCGTAGCCCCTAACTGCCCATCATTGCTGTTGGTCGTTTGATCAGAGACGGTTTGTCCACTACCCTCATCCAATGGCCAATAGCCAACCAAACCAGCCTCATCACCAACCAAAGTGTAGTCCATTGTATTTTGAATTTCGGTCTGTGTGCGAGCCGCATCCCAAATTCGTACTTCATCAATGAGGCCATCAAATTCTCGGCCATAGGCAATATCCTTACCAAAAAGTAGGGAGGAGCTATCCCAAACAATTTCGGCAATACTCCCATGATCCGTATCACAAGAAAGCACCCCATCTAAAAAAATCTTGCTATGTTGCCCATCATAAGTCCAAGCAATATGGACCCACTCGGAGACGGTTAAATCGGTAGACACATCACAAAATCGCCAGCTATTAACCCCAGCCGCAAAGGATAATTTACCAGTCTCATTGTAAATGAGATTAAACCCATTTGCTGTTGTTGAGGCTGTTTTGCCAATAAAAGCCTGATGGTCTGTCAGACTACTACTTAAAGTTTGATCGGGCCGAAGCCAAAACTCTACGGTTATATCATTTGGCTCTAAAGCAGTATCATCAGCGATTTCCACATAATCATCTGTCCCATCAAAATCCAACGAATTTCCTGAAACTGGCCCTTGGGCTAGTGCAGGAGATGGGGTAATAAAAAACAGACTGAGATACCCTAACATCAGGGTCATTGTCAAGAGACCAAAGATTGAACGTTTGATATATGGCTTCATTGTGATTTCTCGCTTGCTGATAAACTGACTTGGTTCACCGTCGGTAGTTTCCATAAAGTTTGTCTGCTTTACGTCTCTACTCATAGCGCCACACCTCCCCATTTGAGAAGAAGATGAGGCCAGCCGGGGTGTAGACCGCCTGCTGATAGGCCCGACCAGGCAGGGTGGTTGTAGGCGTAGCCTCAGACCAACCATTCGCTGAGTCATAGTGCCAAGTATCACTCAGCAGGGTGTCACCACCATCGGGGGTACCACCGACCAAAATGGTTTGTTCCAGTAGCGGATCATAGGTTAGGCTATGGGTAAAGCGTGGCGGCGGATCACCCCCACCGCCACCAGGGTCAAGTTCGGTCCAGGTCTGGGTGACCAGATCGAAGGCCCATAGATCAGCCAAAGCAGTGCCATCGCTGGCTTGACCGCCAAAGAGAAGTAATTGCTGATTGAGGGCATCGTAGGTAAATGCAGTCAGGGTGCGGGAAAGGGGTTTCGCACTACTCACACTGACCTCAGTCCAACTACCATTTTCATACGCCCACAGATCATTGTAGAGTGTGCCTTCACGGCTGTTTTGGCCGCCGAAGAGATACAGCGTTTGGCTAATCGGGTTGGAAACCAAACTGGCATAAGTTCGACTGGGCGGAACCGTACCTACAACAGGCACTAGGCTCCAGTCGCTGGCGGTGTAGACCCAGGTTTGATTGAAGGCCATATCAGCGGTATCACTACCGCCGAAAAGGATCACCCCTTCGTTGGGCAGATAGGCCATTGAGACCCCATACCGCACGGTGGGTGTGGTCGTAGTTGTCACCGTCAACCAGTTGGTGCCATCAAATTCCCAAGTTTGATCCTCATAAGGCCAGCCCGTCGCGTTCCCCCCATAGAGGATGGTCACATCGCGATCTGGGTCATAGGCCAGCGCGTGATCCGCCACAACACTCGGCGAAACGGTACTGGTGATTTGTCGCCAATCACGGGTAATCGGTTGGGTGAGGGTGATGTAGCCAGGTCTGCTCAAGGTATCAGTAACAATTCCGTTCCCTGCCGTTAAGGTCACGGTAAAGATGCCAGGTCGGGTGTAAAGGTAGGTATGGGTGATAGCCGTCGTAGTTGAAACGACGCCATCACCATAGGCCCACCGATAGCTATCGGCTCCAGTTGAGGTGTTGACAAAGGTCACACTCAAGGGGGGAGTGCCCACCAGCGGGGTGGCTGAGAAATCAGCGATCGCCACATTGGCCACCGTGATGTAATGGGTCCGGGTCAGGGTATCTGAACCCCCGGCATCAGAGGCGGTCAAGGTGATGGTATAGACCCCAACTTGGGTGTAGGTGTAGATATGGGTCGTGGCCGAAGTGGTCGAGGTGATGCCATCACCATAGACCCACAGATAACTGTCGGCCCCCGTCGATTGATTGGTGAAGGTTGTGGTCAATGGTACGCCTCCAGCCACAGGCGTAGCCGAGAAATTGGCTGATAGGGCTTCGGTGACCGTGATGTAGTTGGTCTTGGTCAAGATGTCGGTCTCGACTCCATCGCCAACAGTCTGGGTCACGGTGTAGACGCCTGGAATGGTGTAAGTATGGGTGGGGCTAGGCAGGGTTGAGGTGATGCCATCACCAAACTGCCAGAAGTAAGTGCTCGCTCCGGTTGAGTTGTCGAGGAATAGGACCAACAGCGGCACATCAGCCTGCAAGGGGAAGGCGGAGAAGCCTGCCGCAAGCGGGTTGTTGACCGTGATGTAGTTGGTCTTGGTCAAGGCGTTGGTCGTCACCCCATCATCAACGGTCAAACTGGTAGTATAGACCCCACTTTGGGTGTAGGTGTGGGTTGTGGTTGGGTTGGTCGTGACCTGCAGCGGCGTGCCATCCCCAAAGGACCAGGTATAGGTCAAGACCCAGCCCGGACTGGTGCTGGTAAAGACGGGGGTGAAGGGCTTAAAGCCGGTTTGCAGATCACTGGTGAACTCAGCTTGCGTCGTCAAGGGGGTAACGGATAAATCATCAAAATATTTACTGCCTGCGCCAGAGGTACGTGCGGCTACCGCCCCAGCCGTCAAACGGGCGGCATCCGTACTCTCAGCGGTGGCCTGCCAATCCGTTGGCTCTGGTCCACCCGCCGCCCAAACCTTAGCTCGGACAGCCACCCGACCCGCCAAGCTCATCACCTGAATGCGGAACTGGTACCACTGATTAGGCACAGGGGTGACATCTGTATCCACATCACCCGTTAGCCCTGCCCCAGCCCCAACCCCAGCCAGGTGGAACTGCTCGGTTTGAGTTGTGTCAGCATAACGCCGCAGGTAGTAAGCTTTTTCCTCCCCATCAGGGTAACGGGAGTAGAAGGCCGCCCCAATCCCACTGTTCGCATCCGTCATCTTCAGACGACCGCTGTACTCATAATTTTGCCAGACGGACCACCCCGGAATGGCATAAGTACTGTAGATTGTAGGTGATCCCGTATAATCGGTCCCTAACGTCCGGCTATCACCAGACCAGACAATTTCAAAATCATCCCGACTGGTGGTATTCCATAGTTGGTCTTGCCAGAAGGTTGGATCCACGCCTAACTCGACGTTTTCAAAGTCAGTCACCAAATGGGGCGTAATTTGCTCGGTGACGGTAACCAGTTGACTGACCGTGGTACTGCCTCCCGGATTTGTGGTGGTTAAAACCACCTGGAATGTTCCAGTTGCAATGTAGGTGTGGCTCACCACATCGCCGGGATTGCCTTCTATCGCCGCTATACCATCATCAAAATTCAAGGCCAGACTAGCAATTGTGCCTGTTGAGGTGTCCGTCACGGTCAACGTAAGGGGGACGACACCACGGGCTGGAACCGCAGTAAAGCTGGCCCCAGGCAGATCAGGCGTCTGTCCAACATAGCGTTGGGTGTAAATGCTTCCATCGTCCTGGTTGTTCCAACCAATCAGATAGACCCCATCTGCTGGGCTGTAGGCCACCACTGGACGTTCTGTGTAGTCCGAGGTACTACTTTCAATGACAATGTTAACGGTGGGATCGGTTTCATCCAACAAGTTCCCAGCCGCATCAATTCGCTGAGCATAAATATCTCGGTCACTATCATTTCGTCGATCTTGCCAGACCACCAAGAATTCATCCGCTGGCCCCGCGATGATGTCGGGGTACTCTTGATCGTTGTTGCTGCCACTACTTGGGGTAGAGATCGCAAAGTTGCTACCCGCTAAGGTCCCCGTGCCGCTGATGGCTTGCCCATAAATATCCCAATTACTATCTCGGTAATCCCACCAGCCAACCATAAAGCGCTGGGCCGTGCTATTGTAGGTCACGACCGGATCAAATTGGCTCTTCGAGACCGAGGTCAGCCCGAAATTACTGCCCAAAAGCGAGCCACTCCCGCTAATCACCTGCCCATAAATATCATAGGCGGCTGCGGCGGGTCGCCGATCTTCCCACACGACTAGATAGGTATCATCATCGGGGTTGTAAGCCACATCGGGATAGGCTTGCCGATCTGAGACAGACCAGCTAAAACTTGTCCCCAAATCCCCATCAGCTTCCACAATTTGTCCATAAATATCCAGATCACTGCCCTGATCATCATCCCAAACTACCAGATATTCATCCCGCACGCTGTTGTAGGCCACGGCTGGGTTAGATTGATCGCTGGCAGCCGTGGTAATTGTAATCAAATCACCTGTCATTCCCCCACTCAAATTCAGCCGCTGGCCGTAAATATCCAGCCCCGTACTACCTTCATTGCGGGCATCACGCCAGGTGACTAAATATCCACTCTGCCCTGCAGCCACAGCGGGTCGCTCCTGTGCTGTGACAAGGTTGGTCAAATTTAGAGGGGGGGCAATTGCTTGTCCTTGGCCATCTACCCGTTGCACAAAGATATCAGCTTCTGGGGCTTGGGCTGCTTGTTGCCAGGCCAATAAAAACTCTTGACTATCGGGGTTATACGTTAGCGCGGTGCGTTCCTTCTCATTAAAATAGGGGGAGATAAAGATCTCATCGCCATTCGTACTCCCACTGGTTGTGACCCGTCGTCCAGTAATGAGTGATGAGCCTTTTGAGCCAGCCTGACTGGTATCAGTCCAGAGGCTAAGGGCCTGTGTATCACTGGCTGCAATCTCTGGAAAATAACGATTACCGGTTGTTGTCAAACTGACCGAAACCGTATCGCCTGTAAGCCCATCACTATAGACGGGCCGCCCTTGAATCAAGGTTTGATCTTCCCAGACCGTGATATACTCCCCATCTAGGCTCGTCACCGCCACACTACGTTCCCGATCACTGCCCTGATCTAACCCAATCAGACTGCCTTGCGCCAACCCAGTACTGGCATCAACCCGGATGGCTCGGGCATCATCATTACTACTAGAGAACTCTTCTTCAAACACCACCAAGAATTGCCCCAGATTGTTTGCGGTTACATCAGGATACCAGTCAGATTGGGCTGTACTGGCTAAGGATTGGTTACTCCCCAATAATTGCCCACTGGCATCCAAGCGTTGCCCATAGATGTCATAATCCCCGCTCCGTCGATCAGCCCAGACCACCAGGAAAACATCCTCATTGTTATCATACGCCACGGCTGGCTGCTGCTGAACATTACTGACGGCGGTAATCGTCATCTTGGTACCACTCAAGATCCCACTGCTCCTGACCATCTGACCGTAAATGTCGCTACCTGTAGTGCCACTTATATCATCCCACACCACCAAATAATCACCGACCTCTGAGACAGCCACATCGGGATTGTCCAAGTCTTCGGTAGGGGGCACGATTTCTATTTCACTCCCTACCAATTGACCACTGCTGTTCAGCCGCTGCCCTTGCAGGCCACTATAGGTAAAGCCATAGCGATTATCGTCCCAGATGACCAGGTATTCATCGGTTTGTGGGTTATAGCTTACGGCTGGTTCGTGTTGCACCCCGTCTGCTTGACTGATTGTAATCAGGGTTCCACTCAACGCTCCCGTATCATCAACCAACTGTCCATAAATATCCCCATTCCATTCCCACACGGTTAAGAAATCTGTCCCATCTGAGGCGGTCACTGGATCATTCGCATCGCCGGGTAAATCGTTAATCATCTCCGCCGGCCCAATCAATGGATCAATCACAACCGGAAAATCGGCGCGGGCCAACCACGCCTCGGGAATCGTGATCCGCAATCGTCTGCCTCGTAGCTGCATCTCACCAATCAGGCGTCGCCCACTCGCATCTTCTACCAAGGCTGGTCCATAACCAAGCTGTTCAGCTTCCTCTCCGCGATTACTGCGGGAAACAAAGCGAATCCCTTCTTCATTGGAAATAAATTGAGGTTGGAGACGAGTTTGGAATCTTCCTTCAATAACCACATCCCCTTCAATGGGGATGCCTTTACCAAGGACAAAATATTGCTCGACGGAGGCTTCGGCCACTTCATAGGTCACTTGCCATTGGCCTTCGCGATCTTGGTATGTAATCCAATTATCACCCGTTACTCGTTCAATTGGTCCTCTCAGTAATGAATTTCTACCTATTCTAAAATTGGTGAGTTGAAAGCCAACGGTTAACCTTTGATCAGCGACGACAGTGGGGTCTTCCCCTCTTAGATCACGATCTTGTGTTTTCAAATGATAGGAAAAGCCATTTTGATTAAAGGTGATACGTCGGGTCTGATTTTCTGCCACGATGTCTGAACCGTCAGCCTCTAATGCATTTCGAGCCCGAATGGTCGCCGCAACCTCGTCCCCATATCGTTTATCGTTCGCCCGCTGACTCAATTGTCTAGGTCGGGTCAGATCATTCTCGGACCAAACAAATGTATTTTGGGCGGCACCCGCTTGAGCCGTAATGGTGAAAGGTTGACCACGAGGTACTTTGAAACGGGTTCGGGCGACCCCGTTTTCTGTCTGCACGATCGTCTCATCCAGATCACCTGTTGAGATGCTTAACCGAACCTCAGTCCCGTCTGCCACTGCTACTCCATCCGCATCAACCACCCGAACGGCCACCCAACGGCGACCTTGTCTGAAAGCCTGTTTAGTGTCCGTGACTTCTTTCAAACCGATTTGGATTTTGGCCGGCGGTCCTGCGACCACAGCCGCTGAAGCCTCCTGAATGTTTAAAACGGCCGTGGTACTCGCCCTAAAATTGTCATTAAACGCTGTTAAGGTCACCGTATAGACACCTGCCGTTCCATAAATATGACTGGGGCTAGTCTCAGTACTACTTATCCCATCTCCAAAATCCCACAGATAACTACTCGCGCCCGTCGAGTAGTTTTGGAAGGAAATTACTTCTCCTATCTGGGCTGTCGGGGGCAAGGGGTCAAAGGCAGCAATCAATAGATCGGTGGCCGTTATGTAGTGACTAAGGCTCAGGGTATCGGTCACACTCCCATTGCCTGCTTGAAGGGTCACGGTATATCGACCTGGTATACTGTAGGTATGCACCGGGCTGGTCATCACACGACTACTTCCGTCCCCAAAATCCCACACAAAGTTTGTGGCGTTGCTTGAACTGTTCACAAAGGTAACCACCAAAGGCACCTCGCCTCGTTGCGGCTTTGCTGTGAAACTCGCTCTAGGGTTGCTTAAGCTGAAAGGCGTGACATAGTTTGTTTGGGTCAAGGTATCGGTGGTAGTCCCATCACTGGCTTTGAGAACCACAGTATACGCGCCAGCTTGGGTGTAGGTGTGGGTTGGGCTGATCTCTTTGCTGGTTGTGCCATCCCCAAAATCCCACAGGTAGCTCGTGGCTTGGTTCGATTGATTTAAGAATGTCACCTGTAACGGGGTGGGGCCTGTCAAAGGCGATGCACTAAAATCGGCCACTGGTGATGGGGCTGCGGTCACCTCAACGTATGCGGGTTGAACCAAAGTATCCGTAATCACCCCATCACTAGCCTGCAAGGTAATTGTATATACCCCGCTGCTGGCATAGGTATGGATCGGGTTGGCTTCTATACTCCTGGCTCCATCCCCAAAATCCCACAGATATTGACTGGCATTGGTTGATTGATTCAGGAAAGTTACACTTAGCGGTGTTGGGCCTGTCAAAGGCGATGCATTAAAATCGGCTAATGGCGACACAGGTGCGGTCACCTCAACGTATGCGGGTTGAACCAAAGTATCCGTAATCACTCCATCACTAGCCTGCAAGGTAATTGTATATACCCCGCTGCTGGCATAGGTATGCACTGGATTAGCATCCTTACTACTAAACCCATCCCCAAAATCCCATAGATAACTACTCGCATTCGTTGATTGATTCAGGAAAGTTACACTTAGCGGTGTTGGGCCTGTCAAAGGCGATGCGCTAAAATCGGCTAATGGCGACACAGGTGGGGTTACCTCAACGTATGCGGGTTGAACCAGAGTATCTGTAATCACCCCATCACTGGCTTGCAAAGTAATCGTGTATACTCCACTCTTAGTGTAGGTATGCGCTGGATTAGCATCCTTACTACTAAACCCATCCCCAAAATCCCATAGATAACTACTCGCATTCGTTGAACTGTTAATAAAGGTAACCGTCAAGGGTGTATTTCCATTTGTTGGGATGCCATCAAACAATGCGGTCGGAGTTGGTTTAGAAACAGTAACATATGCTGTGCGAGTCAAGGTATCGGTCATAGTTAAACTGTTGGTTGCCTGGAGGACAACCGTGTAGCTACCTGGTTGGGTATATACATGGCTGTGGGTAATCTCGCTGGTACTGCTCACCGTACCATCACCATATAACCATTGATAACTAAGCGCATCCGTCGAGCTATTTACAAAGTTTACACGTAGGGGAGCAACACCTATTGTTGGGCTACCAACAAAATCAGCCACTGGTTTAGCCTGTTGTAATGGTAAGGTTAGTTTTGTTACTTCGTTAATAGGTTGGTCATTTGAGGCCTGAGTCACTATAGCAGATGGACCAGACATCAAAAACATTGACCATACCACTAGTATCCGAATCGCAACTTCAACGCTTGTTAAGGTCATAAGGAAATCCTCTCTCTTTTCCTAGCCAGATGGCTTCTAGGATATAGAAGCGAAATTCTTTATTTTTATCCTCAGTCTGATATGTTTCTAACATCACACCAAGTTGTTGTTATGAAAAATTTTTATACCTATGCCTATCACCTACCAATATTTGAAGAAAGTTAATATCAGTTATGAGAAATCAGATAAGTTAAGTACAAGTCACTTTTGAACAGTTGGAAGTTTTAGATGGGTGGGCAGGTTATAACCATCCAGCACGATAATTATATTAAAAATAACATTCTATCAGGTTGTTTCTGAAAAATCTTTATATACAACATTTACATCGTCAATTCAGTAAATTTACTTCATGTATACTTGTTGTGTAAAAGATATTATTGCTATCTATAGTAACTTAAGGAGAGTATCATAGATACCTTGTTCTGTAAATAGAAAATTTAGGAGAGTTTTTCAGCCTTTTTATCCAATTTTGCCCCTGTTTTTGGCTCAAATGACATGATTAGCCTCTCTTCATGACACGATTAATTACCCTATAAAAATTGATGTGGTGCAGGGTTATTATCAGGGACAAAGAGCCGTTCTTTTTGTATGAACGGCTCTTTTTATTACTGATGCTAGATTATTGGAAGTATCATTGGGTTGGATCAAACAGGGGTTTAAGGGTCAGAATAATCTGATCAAGACTGACCCCGTCCTCGCGGATCCAGACCTGTAGGGTATAGATACCTGACTCATCCACAAGGTCTCCGCCTCGGTTGCATAAATCTGATCCTCCTCAGGCGGGGTCGTAATTTGATACACTAGCCGATGTGAGCCTGATTGATTGGTTGTCAAGGGCAGTTGTAAGGCAACAGCATTATTGAGTGCCTCTAACAACGTCACCATCTAGCTTGTTTTGGCACTCGCTGTATTGTAGCCAAAGTGGGCACAAGAGTAACATCCTTAAAATATCGATGTAGATACCGCTTGTGGTACCCTCCGAATATTGAGGCGAAAAGGCTTTGATAGATGTGAGATTTTGAGTGAGTAGGGATATTTTGTTTTCAGTGGGACAAGAAGTAAAAAAGTCAGCCGAAAATGGCTGACTTTTTCAGATAAATGTTCAATTCATTTGAAGGACTAACAGGCTCGTGGTAATGGCCTCATTAAAGATGATGTGCTATTCAGTTGATCTAGCTGTCCAACCAACTTCTGCCGCGATGCCAATCCATAATTAATATCAGCTACTTGACCATCACGATTGACAATCACTGTGGTTGGGAGGGTCAGTACTTTATACTGTTGAGCGAGGTCAGAATGGGCTGTTACATCATAGGTTTCAATTTGGACTTGATCGCCGAACGCATCTAAGAGTTCTTGGATGACAGGTGTTTGTTGAAATTTACAAGTAACACAATATTCCCCCGTGAAATATAACAAGGCTGGCTTTTCATAGGTGGTTGTGGTCTCGATTGATTGAACCATCTGACACTTGTAATATTTCCAAGTCAACCAAAGCAGGGTCAAGCCCCCCATAATCACAAGCGTTGTAAATATTCGGTCAATCATAAGCTAGCCTCGCTGAGGTAGTAAGCCGATACGGTCCAGTTGGTAGTAGACAAAACATCCGGCACAGAATTCGAAAACTAAATTTACCGCTGCCAATATGATCACAATCCAAGCTAAGGTCCAGCCAATGCTAGAGATGCTAGTGGCAAGTAAAATAGCACTACTAGTTAGTAAGAAAATTGCACCCAACCCCTGCGCAAATTGATGGGGTGCGGGGTCATCATCAATTACATTCGCTTTGAGGATATGGGCTGGTTTGAGGAGTTGCACATAAATCTGCTTAAATAAGGCTACCTTTGGCGCAATCGTACCAACGGCCAAGACCAAGCCAACAAATAGGACCAAATAAGGCTGGTCAATTAAAAAGCCAAGCAAGGTTAAGATGATAATCGAGACTTGATTAAATTTTAGAGCTGTCGTATCCACTTTTTTGGGCATATGTCTTTCCTTATCTTTTCATCAAGGCGTAGTATGCAACTAAATAACATACTACGCCCTATCCCATTAAATACACTTCATCACAGGTTACTTAAACCACTCTCTGTCAGTAATGAAGCTAGTTCTATCACCAATTTTAGTGGGGTATTATCGTTCAATCGGAACGCCAACAGCATTACCCCATTCCGTCCAACTACCGTCATAGTTACGGACGTTGTCATAGCCCAACAAGTAATTCAAGACAAACCAGGTATGACTGCTACGCTCGCCAATTCGACAATAGGCGATGATCTCTTTATCACTGGTTACATCTTCCTCACCATATAAGGCTTTTAATTCATCCGCCGATTTGAAGGTACCATCTTCATTCGCGGCTTTACCCCAAGGAATATTTTTCGCGCCAGGAATATGCCCACCGCGCATCGCCCCCTCTTGAGGATAATCAGGCATATGCAACAATTCACCCGCATACTCACCAGGTGATCGAACATCAACCAAGGTCCCGTTGGCTTTCACATGCGCTTCAACTTCGGGACGGAAGGCTCGAATCTTACTATCATCACGGGTGGGGGTGGGGTAATCGACAGCCGGATAGTTGGGCACCTCTTTAGTCAACTCACGCCCTTCATCAACCCATTTTTTCCGGCCACCATTCATAATTTTGGTGTTGTTGTGGCCAAAGAGTTCAAATACCCAAAGCGCATATGTCGCCCACCAGTTATTTTTGTCGCCGTAGAAAATAACAGTGGTATCTGGGCCAATGCCTTTACTTGAGAGTAATTGAGCAAACCGATCTGCATCCAAGTAGTCACGGATGACCGGATCATTCAAATCACCAACCCAATCAATTTTAATGGCCCCAGGAATATGCCCCGTATTGTAAAGTAAGATGTCTTCATTCGACTCAACAATCCGAATAGAGTCGTTGTCCAAATTATCAGCCACCCATTGGGTGCTTACCAATTTATCAGGGTTTGCATACTCAGTCATAATTGTCTCCTGTTTCTCTCACAATAAGTTTGTTGGTTTTATGTGATGGGTTGCCCATCATTTCCAAAAATTGAAGCTAAATTAGATGAATGTATGTCAATAATTTCCTTATAACACACTCCAATTCTCAATAATCACGTAAACAAAAAAGCCCACCGGAAACTCGGTGGGCTTTGTGGATAAGGCTAGGTATCAAAAAATTCAACTACAAATCGAGCATCCGCCGAGTCAATATAGATGTAGACATACAACAACACAAGCAAGCCTGACAATAAACTGTGTGGGCTGAAGAAACTACGCTAACTTGGTTTGGGCGAGCAATTTGATGATACATAAAATAACTTAAACGTTACTAAAGTCGAATTGAGGTGGATTATAAGATGCTTCGATGAAATGTCAAATATATTTCTCTAAATTTATTCATGACCCAGTCGGCGTTGTTGTCGACGTTCAGCCTCACGCCAGCGTTTTTCCTCATCAGCCGTCTCCAAACGTAGGGGGTGAACCTCTGTAGGGCGACCATCAGCGTCCAGAGCAACATACACGACATACGCCGAATTTGTGTGCGTACATTCGCCTGTCAATGGGTTTTCGGCAATGACATGTACGCCAACCTCAAGCGAACTCCGCCCGACCCAATTTAGTACGGCCTCAAGCATCACCAAATCACCAACATGAACAGGTGAGTGAAAGGTCATCGAGTCGATAGCAATGGTTACAACTTGACGTTGCGCGTGACGAATTGCACACAAGCCTCCCGCTTCATCAACGAGCTTCATAATCACCCCACCATGAACATTTCCCATTGGGTTAGCATGCTCGGGCATCATCACCTGACTGAGGGTAACCTTACTTTGTGTGGGAGTTTTACCGTCGATAGCGTGCCCTGTTTGATCCGACTTATCCATGAGAGGTTTCCTTACGTTTTCCTTAAACGATTGTTGAAGGTGTATTACAATTCGCAATCATTTTAGTACCTTAAGATCAATCTTAATTGAGATAAAGTATGCTATAATTAAATAGGTTCCTCATTGTACTGCATCAGACCGCTTTTGAATAATAAGATGTAGAGGATGACCACCATCCAAATCGCACTTTGAAAACAAAACAAATTTAGTTCTATCAGCATCATTATTCAATTTGTTACCAGAAAGATATTCACACTCACATTGTACTTAGGCTAGATTACTATGAAACCGAATTGCACAATTCTTATTGTTGATGACGAACACTACGACCGTGTTATCCTCCAAAAGCTCTTTAATGAGACCGCTACCGAGCTTGCTTTTGCTGGGACAGGTCAAGAGGCTTTGAATAAGGCCGCATCTCTTTTCCCGGATATTATTTTGTTAGATGTGATCATGCCTGACATGGATGGTTTTGAAGTTTGCCGTCAACTTCGGGCTGATCCACTTTTGGCCGAGGTGCCAATTCTGTTATTGACTGCCCTCAATGATCGCGAGTCCCGACTGGCCGGATTAGAGGCCGGAGCCGATGACTTTATTTCCAAACCATTTGATCAAGTTGAACTCAAAGCCCGAGTCCAGGCCATCACCCGTCTCAACCGTTATCGACGGTTACTGATTGAACGGATAAAATTTGAAAAAGTGGTAGAACAAGCAGAAGATGGGTACCTCATCGTAGGGGGTGATGACCAGATACGATACGCTAATCCCGCTGCAAGAATATATCTCGGCTTACCAAAAGATTTATCGACTGAACCAGAGAAACCCTTCCTAAAGTTAGCCCAACAACAGTATCAGACAGAACCCTATGCGGCCTGGGGCCTATGGCCAGCCGAATCCGATACAGAAGTTCCCCGCTATTTAATACGACCCGAATCAGGCAATACCAAAGCGTTTTGGCTTCAGGTAAATCGCATTAATCTCCCCGCCGCCTCAGACAAAGATGAGATGATCGTCCAACTGATCGACGTCACACAGCAGATGAACTTACAGCGTAGTATGAACAGTTTTCATTCGATGATCTCCCATAAATTACGAACTCCCTTAATCAGTATGATTAGTGGGTTAGAGTTGATTGGAGAACATGCTGAAAATCTTTCTACAACAGAAATTATTGAATTTGCTCAAATTGCTCTAAATGGTGTACAACGTCTGCAAGGACAAATTGAGGATGTCTTAACATACTTAAATACACCATATTCCCAAAAGCTTGCCGAATCTACCTTCAATCTAAATTATCTAGCAGATACCATTACAAAATTGACAGATAATTTAGAGGTTGAATCGGTAACATTACAAGGGCTGGAAACAGTAGCAAATTGTTGTATCACTCTCTCCTCTTACAATATGGAGATGATCCTGTGGGAAGTTCTGGAGAACGCCAAGAAGTTTCACCCAAAGCAAACTCCTTCGATTGAAATTACAATAGCCCCTCTTGACAATGATAAAGTCCAGCTTTCAATCATTGATGATGGCGTACACTTATCTCCCGAACAATTGAAGCGGGTACTGGCTCCATATTATCAAGGGGAAAAATTGTTTACGGGCGAAATCGAGGGAATGGGGCTTGGTCTCTCTACCGCCGCTGCTGTTGTTTGGGGTGCCGGTGGTCAATGTCAGGTATATAATCGGCCAGACAAGCCGGGTGTAATTGTTGAGTACACGTTAAGACTTCTTCCAAATTAAATTTCAATCATAATGTTTTGTGGAGGAAGGGATGGGAATTGAAAAATTAACTGATGTACAAATTGAGGCAAAGTTGCAAAACTTAGCTGGTTGGGAAATCAAAGACGAAAAATTACATCGAGAATTTAAGCTGAAAAATTTTGTCCAAGCCTTTGGTTTTATGAGCCAAGTGGCCATTCTGGCTGAGAAAGCAAACCATCATCCAGAGTGGTTCAACGTTTACAATCGCGTTGAAATTGATTTAACAACCCACGAGGCGGGCGGCATCAGTGACCGAGATTTTGAGCTAGCCGAACAAATTAACGCCTTGGTGGATTGATAAGCGTAGAAACCATTCACATTGTCAATAACGAACAAAAGTCTAGGATCTCCTAGACTTTTTTATTTGGAGCATCATACTAATCAGGACATATAAAACTAAACAGAATTTTTTGTCTCCTGAACCACCTTGAAAGGGTTAGAAAGTTATAGTTGAGCATCAAAACACATTCTCTTTACGTCTTCGACTTGCTCCTCCGTTACAGTGGTAGCATAATTGGGCTGGCTTTAACTCTAACGAGGACTTATTCTATGTCTGATAACCCAACTCAATTCATTATTTCTATCATGTCCCGCGACCGTGTTGGGATTGTTTATGAGATTTCCACCGCCATTAGTGAGTTAGGAGGCGATATCGCCGACCTCAGTCAAACCGTACTTCGTGATTATTTCACAATGATTCTAGTAGCCACCTTTCCTAAATCAGTAGCAGAGGCAGCCATAAAGGCTAAGCTATCAAACGTTGACTCACAAAGCGCAACCACTTTAGAAGTGACAGTCAAACCTCTGAAACCTAAACTCCAAAGTGCATCCTCAAGTAACACAAGCTCAACTGATATTACGCAAAGTTATGTCTTAACTGCCAGTGGCCAAGATCGAATCGGTTTTGTAGCGCAAGTTTCTGGTTTTTGCGCCAAAAATAACATCAATATTCTGGATTTGTTGACGACCGTAGCTGAAGACACTTACATTATGATATTATTAGTTGATCTCAGCCAAAGCGTACATATTGATATTGTCCGACGTAAGCTAACAGCCTTTGCTAAGGAAAATAACTTAACCACCGCATTACAACACTATGATATCTTTAAAGCAACGAATGAGATCAGCCGATTGTAGGCGTGACTCTGAGGATTAATCATGATTCGATCAGACCAAATTCTAAACACTGTAGATATGATCCAGAAAGAAAATTTGGATGTGCGGGCAGTGACAATGGGCATTAATCTGCTAGACTGTGCCAGTGATAATGCGACGGATACCTGCCGTAAGGTACGGGCCAAAATTAGCCGTACTGCCGCTAATTTGGTATCTACTTGCGAGGCCATGAGTGAGCAATATGGTATACCAGTGGTCAACAAGCGAATCGCGATTACACCCGTTGCTTTTGTTGGAGCCGGTTTTAACTCTGATGACTTTGTTGAACTAGCTCAAACGTTGGATGAGGTCGCCACAGATGTCGGGATCGACATTATGGGGGGCTTTTCAGCCAATGTTGAAAACGGCCTGAGTCCAACCGACCGAGCCTTAATCGAAGCCATCCCAACAGCTTTAACGACGACTAATAAAATCTGTTCCTCAATCAATGTCGGCTCAACCCGCTATGGGATCAATATGGATGGGGTGGTGCTGATAGGACAACTCATCAAAGATTTGGCCGAGGGAAGTGCCAATCAGGGAGGCTTTGCGGCGGCTAAGTTTGTCGTATTCACCAACCAACCTAATGACAACCCTTTTATGGCGGGAGCTATCCACGGCGTGGGACAACACGATGTGGTCATTAATGTCGGCGTGAGTGGGCCAGGGGTAATTGCCCGTGCCCTGGAGCGACGACTGGAACAGACCGATGCTACAAATTTGGGACTACACGATCTAGCTGACGAAATCAAGCGTACTGCCTATCGAGTGACACGCAGCGGGGAGCTGATTGGTCGCCGGGTGGCTGAGGTTCTAGATGTACCATTTGGTGTGGTTGATCTATCATTAGCTCCCACGCCAACCATTGGTGATAGCGTTGGAGAAATTCTTAAAATCTTGGGGGTTAATAAAGTTGGCGCCCCCGGTTCAACTGCAATTGTGGCTATTCTGAATGATGCCGTTAAAAAAGGCGGCTCTTTCGCCAGCCAAAGTGTTGGTGGACTAAGCGGAGCGTTCATCCCCGTTTGTGAAGATCAGGTATTGGCTGACGCTGTTAAAGACGAAAGCTTGGTTTTGGAAAAATTAGAGGCGATGACCAGCGTCTGCTCGGTGGGCTTGGATATGATTGCTGTACCCGGCTCGGTCGATGCGGCCACTATTGCCGCTATCATCGCGGATGAGATGGTAATCGGTATGATCAATGGTAAAACTACCGCTGTACGGCTAATTCCAGTACCGGGGAAAGAGGCTGGGGACTTTGTGTCTTTTGGGGGGCTATTTGGCGAGAGTGCGATTATGCCAGTGCGAAACAGTGGTCAATCCGAACGGTTTGTTAGCTTTGGGGGGAAAATCCCGGCTCCAATCCACAGTTTACGCAATTAAGGCAGCTCTAAGAAAATAAATAGCCAATTTCATCAATAATTGATAAATTTAGCTTTCACCCTGATTTTGAAAGGGCAAAATCAATCAGCACGCTACTGGGACAGAATCAATGACGAATTCCTCTACCAAAACCAATAATTTACCCTCCGATCAGTCACCGCTCGAAACACTTACCGAGAACTTTGACAAACTAGACCTGTTTGAAAAGTTACAGATCATCGTTGATACAATCCCGCAATCGATTTTTTGGAAAAACGTTAATTCAGAATGGGTGTGGGGCAATGCGCGATTTGTCTCTGATACAGGGGCAGCTTCACTGGATGATATTCTTGGCAAAAACGATCTTAATTTTCCAGATCGCCCCTGGACTCGCGACCAGGCGGAGGCTTTCCTACGGGATGATCGGGAGGTGTTGGAGTCCGGACAGCCGAAACTCAATATCATAGAACCCCAACGTCGCTCGGATGGACGTTATGCTTGGTTACACACCAATAAAGTGCCTTTATTCGATGATGAAGGTAAGGTTATCGGGCTTATTGGCACCTATGAAGACATTTCTGAGCGCACCCAAGAAGAGATCGTATTGCGCCGTCACCAACAGATGCTGGAGACCATCTTTAATCACGTTCCGGTGGCAATCTTCTGGAAAGATAAACAATCCAGATTTCTCGGTTGCAACGCTTACTTTGCCGAGCGAGCGGGGATGCACCCCACAGAAATTGTAGGTAAAAGTGAGTATGATATGCCCTGGTCAGCGGAACAGGCCGAGAAATTTATTGCTGACGATCAGGCGGTGATGACCTCGGAACAACCCCGGCTCAATTATATTGAACAGATGTATCAAGCCGATGGTCGCTTGGTTTGGGTCCGAACAAACAAAGTCCCCCTTTATGATGCGGATGGCAACGTGACCGGTACATTGGCCACCTATCACGACATTACCGAGCAGATCAAGGCCAACGAAGCCCTCCGCCAGGCGCGGCAAGCGGCTGAAGCTGAACGCCAGCGCTTGGCTCGTGATCTACACGATGCGGTTAGTCAGACCTTATGGACGGCCAGCTTAATCGCAGATGTTTTACCAACGGTCTGGGATCAAGATCGTGAGCAGGGAGAACAGAATTTAAAGCAATTGCGACAATTAACCCAAGGGGCACTCGCCGAGATGCGAATGCTCTTGCTGGAGCTTCGGCCAACGGCGTTGGAGGAGACAGGCCTCTCGGAATTGTTAAAACAACTCGCTGCGGCAACCATCAGTCGTAAAGAAATTGACATCACAGTCTCTGTCGAGGCTGTGGCTTTACCCACTGACGTCAAAGTGAGTTTATATCGCATCACCCAAGAAGCCCTCAACAACATTTCTCGACATGCTAGAGCGACGAAAGCTAGTATTATTCTGACCAAATTGGAAACCGGGTTACAATTACAGGTGTCTGATAATGGACGTGGCTTTAATGTAAATCAGTCTGCTCCTGAGCGGATGGGCTTGAGCATTATGCGTGAGCGAGCAATAAGTATTCACGCTGATATCGATATTCAGAGTATCCCTAATCAGGGCACGACGATTACCGTTCAGTGGATAAACCATTCAAAGGATGCGTGATGATGAGCGAGCCGATTAGAGTTTTAATTGTTGATGATCACGATATGCTGCGCAAAGGGATTGCAAGCTTTCTCTATGCCGTTCCTGATCTGGAGTTAGTTGGCGAAGCCTCATCTGGCAGCGAAGCCGTTGATCTTTGCCTTGCGCTTAAACCAGATGTGATTCTGATGGACTTGGTTATGCCTGAAATGGATGGTGTAACCGCAATTAAAACTATTCGCCAGCAACAATCAGAGGTTCGCATTGTTGCTCTGTCCAGTTTTGCCGAACATGAATTGATTAAATCGGCCATCGAAGCGGGGGCACTCGGCTATATGCTAAAAAACGTACCTGCTGAAAAACTAGCAGAGGCAATCCGAATGGCCCACTCAGGGATAGCCCCACTATCCCCTGAAATTACAGCAAATTTATTTAGCCCCGCTGAACCCGCCCCACAATTTAATATCACCCAACGTGAACAAGATGTCTTGGTTCTATTGGTTGATGGTTTTTCCAATGCTGAGATTGCGTACCGCTTAGGTATCAGTCAATATACTGTCAAAAATCATGTGAGTAATATTCTGGGTAAGCTCGGGGTTGAAAGTCGCACAGATGCAGTACGCGTGGCGATTCGAAACAACCTCGTGTGAGAAATACCCGATTTCTCTTAGGTAATGCGCAATGTTGACCATCAAATGTGCGGCTTGCAAACGAAAATTGTGGAAATATGAGAAAATTGGGCAAGGGCAGGTACTCCGTTGTCACAAAAGCCGGATGGGACAAACTTACGAATTCAAGACAGAAAAGGGTAAAATCATCTGTCAATGTGGAAAGCCTATTGGTATCGACAAAGGCAAGCATATCCAGATGATTCGAAATGCTTTTGTCTACACCGGAACAAAACAAAAATGAGGAGATAAGGTTAAAAATCCTCGCTACTCATTGAATTTTTTCAAAGGAGGCGCTTAGTACCTTAATTTTGTGCAAAGGGAAGGCAATTCTACTCGTTGGTGCAAAGGGAGCAGGTTTCTACTCCAAGAAAAAGCTGAAAATTAGCCAAAATC
>JANQQF010000180.1 GCA_028285035.1 Phycisphaerae bacterium | reverse complement strand
ATTGAGGGATGAATCGAATGAAAATCTTTGGTAAATCCTCAAATTCGCTGTAAAACCGGAACATCTGATCTCTAAACCTTATTGCGGAACACGTTTAATAAGTAAACCAGTTTGTCGGCCTGTTTAGACGCAGTTTCTCTGATTAAAAATTTCTGTTTTCCCAAAACCTCTTCCGGTTTGCTTAACTATATTTTGGAGTTCTTGAGATGATCGTAAAACAATTGGATGATGCAAAACCTTGGCTGCGATTATTATTTATTTTTGGCGTGATTATCAGTTTAGCTGGGTGCAACACAACGATCTTGGCAGAAGAAGACGTCATTACTATTGATCGTTTTCAAACGTCGCTCTTAGTTCGTCCTCCCGACACTCCACTTCCAATCAACAGACCAATTACTGTGCGGTCAAGAACTGAGGATCCAACTGCCGTCTCACATGTTGAGTTGTATGCCGTACAAACTCCGTCAGGGGAAAGTAATATTTTGATCCGATCCGATCAGGCTCCTTTTACGCAAAAATCCTTCACCGCAGCCCAAACATTTACCCCTATAGAGCAAGGGCACTATGTTATAAAGGTTGTGGGATACAATCAAGCAGGACAAAAGACAGAGTCGGATTTTTTAGGATTTGATGTGCAATAAATAAACTGAATTGATGAGCTCAACGCGTAGGAAAAGGAGTCTCACTGTGAATATATTTGAAAATGCTAGAATAATCTTAGCCCTCCTCTTAGCCTCTTTACTGACCATTGCCATGGTTAGTGCTTGTGGCATTATTGGAGGTGCTCCAGAACCGGATTCACCTGAGCCACAGACAGCAACCATTTTTGCCCCAGCAGATAATACAAAATTGTTAATAGGTAGTCCTGTACAAATTCAAAGTGGACATCCTAACAGTAACTCCATCTCACGAGTTGAGCTATATGTAAGCCAAGCCGGTGAACCTGAGCGCCTGATTAGGTCAGATGCTCCCAGAAATGGAATAGTTGTTCAGGAGTGGCTACCTCAAGATCCTGGAACATATCAAATTCGCGTTCAGTCTGTGACAAATGATGGTACACTTGGTACACAGTTAACTCAAACACTTGATGTCATTGATAGCACCGCACTTTCAAGCCAAATCTTGGCTCAAAGTGAGCCGGCCGTGGTTGAGCCTGAACCAACCGAAATTGCAGCCCAACCCATTGCTTCGCCTACACCTGGTGCGGCCTCTTCTACTACAAACGATGATGGCGCAGCTTTTATTATCAGCACAACCGGTGGGGAGGCCTTGGAGCCTACTCCCGTTCCTCGATATCCGCCACCTCCACCAGCCCCAGGTATCCCACCGGGTCCAGTTCAAGATCAGCTATCTTCTTTCACCGCACCTGTTTGTGATGCGGCTAAATTTGTTGGGGTTTTTGCCCCAAAAACCTCAAATCGACGGGTTTTTGTGACGGAAGCCGATGATGTTGCGGCGGAGGCAGTCGGTGGGACAATCATTAATCGGGCCTGGCGATTGCAAAATATTGGAACCTGTACTTGGGGACCTGGCTATGAACTGAGCTTTTATGGAGGACGGCAGATGGGATCAGGTGGGGTTGCATTTGAGTCGGCCTTCCCAAATGAACCAGCGCGTCGTAATGTTCTGATTGATAGCAATCAACTCATTATGCCTGAAGGTAAGCCAAATCAGACTGCTGTTTTAGAAGTTCTGCTCACGGTTCCAACGACACCGGGTATTCATCAAAGTTATTGGCGAATGCGCAATCCACACGGCGTTTTCTTTGGCCCAATTTTAGGGGTGACACTGGAAGTGGTCCGTGATTGTGACTTTGGAATTTATGGTGCCCCAGTGATCAACCAATTTGAAATTTTGGGGGTTGGTGATGTATTCGAGCCAGCGAATCCAGTTGATGTAGTTGCTCTGAGAGGCCAGGATTTGACCTTGGAATGGAATATCATCAATGCCAGCAACTTTGACATCGTGTTTGAAGATCCAACTGGAAATATCCAATCTGTTTCAACCTCAGACCCCAACAGCCGAGCCACATTCCCGACTGGAACGGTTGGAGACCATGTCATCACCTTGTTTGCTGACAACGGCACCTGTACCTCGCAAGCGCAGGTTAATGTTAGGGTCGTGCCTGAAGCTGGTTCAGGGTTTAGTGCTAATGTCGCATTCGCGACTGATGCCCCCGTCAGTTCAAACGACCCAAATGCCAGTGTTTCATCCAGTGTGCGAACGGGAACTGTTGAAGTTGAATGGCAACACTTTGATGATGCGGTTGATGAGGTGGTTTTACACATTGATCGATATCAACAAGTCACCAATAGAGACTGTTCGCTTGAGGAATGGTTTGGGGACTTCTTCTGTATCGAAACGGATGAATGGCGTCGGATCGATACGGATGTATTAACCGTTGGGGGGGAGGCAGCCGGAGCAGCGGCGATTTGCCAAGACTCACAAGCCTGCCGTAATTTATCTAACACGCCCAGCAATTTCCCGGTTGAAATCTCATCAAACGATCACGCATTCTTGATCTTCTGCCCCAACACAGGAGATGATACAACAGGCGTCCAATTTTACGCTGAGGCCTTTAAGAATGGTGGACCAGCTGAACCTCAATTTAGTAATACGGTTGATATAAAATGTTCGTCCAACGTCAAGCCTGTACTTGAGTTCAATCCAGATTGAGGGTATATTCCAACAATAAAAAACGGGCGTCTCGTAATGAAACGCCCGTTTTTTGATTGCAGATAATAAAGGTGACTAGCGTAAAATTTGATATGTCCCTGATGAGGCGACAGTATTAAAGGCGCGTCGTAATTCAATATTAGTCCCCCAAACCGTGACACAGGCGTTGCTTGACAAGCGGGTAGATTGACCATCAATAATCACCGATGGATAATGGGTAATGTTAGGTAAGTCGTTCAAGTTATTCGTACAAATCTCGACTTGGCTCAAAGCCCCGCTCACTAAGGCAAGTCGGGTCACATTACCAGATAGTTCCCACGATTCTCGAATACTAATTGCTCCGCCAACTGTTCCCTTGTCGATGAGTTCTACTCGGACCGACCGTAAGCCACTATTTCGTAAAGCGGTTATTTCAAGCTCTAAGAAGTATGAATATAAATTGTTGTTGACCACTTCATTTAAATTTAACACTTGTGCAGTCTCAAATCGCCCCAAGGCAAAGGTGTCAATACTGGTCACATCAGTGAGCGAGGTACAAAGCGCTTGACTATGCTCACAGCGCTTTAATCGAACTACAACCGAACCCTGATTATCAAAATCTTCTCCAAAGGCAGTAATTCCGGTCAAAATCGTTTGATCGGGCAAACTTAACGGGGCGACAAAAACATTATTGTTCGCAAAGAAATTTCGAGTTGTAGTCTCAAGGCTTAGCATTTGACGCACATTATCAAATCTATATTGGGTGCTTTGATTAATCGGGCTAAATGCCAAGCCAGACACACTAACATAACGGGCCGCCGTCGAAGATGTAGCATCCTGTGTACTAGGTGCTGCATTCGCCTGACTGAAAACAAGCATCGATCCAACGATGATCAACAGTGTCAACAGGCTAGACAACACGGTTGTTAGTAAAATTTGCCGATGATTCATGATCTTTCTCCTTTGAACATAACCTACTCGTACCGAGCAAAAATATTGCGATAGGCCTCAGACTCCACCATCAATTGATCATGCTGCCCAACCATACTGATACGGCCACGGCGCAGCACAATAATCAAATCGGCCCAACGAATCTGGGACAAACGGTGGGTAATTAACAAGGTTGTTCGCCCCTGAGCGACCCGCTCAATGGCTCGCTGAATTCGATCTTCAGTGGCACTGTCGATAGCACTGGTGGAGTCATCTAAAATTAAAATACGGGGATTCGTCAGAAAGGCCCGTGATAGAGCAATTCGTTGCCGTTGCCCCCCAGACAATGTCACCCCACGTTCGCCAACAATCGTGTCGTAGCCATCTTTGAAATCCATAATAAAATCGTGGGCTTGAGCCGCCTTGGCCGCTTCGATGATTTCCTCCCGGCTAGCTTGAGGATTCCCGAAAGCGATATTTTCAGCAAGTGTTCGGGAAAAGAGATAAATGTCCTGTTCAATCACCGAAATCTGCTGTCGTAATGTCTCCAAATTCCAATCACGAACATCCACGCCATCGATCAAAATCTGCCCTTGACTTATATCATAGGTACGATTAATCAGCTTGGCTACTGTACTTTTACCACTTCCTGTTTGACCAACAACAGCCACCTTTTGCCCTGGCATAATGGTAAAATTAGCTTCATCAATCGCATTACTGACTCCTGTGTAACTAAAGGTAACATTATTAAAGTCAATTTTACCTTCCATGACTTGGCGATGACCTTCAGTATTTTGACCAAGCTCAGTGTGGGCATTCAATATTTCCAAAATTCGCTTGGCACTGGCCAACCCTGTAGCGACATGGGCGTAGGCAAACTGAGCGACAAACGTCGGGAATTGAAAGAGAAGCAACATCCCATTAAACGCAACCACATCACCAATACCAATGTCACCCCATTGAAACAGCAGCAAACTGTGTAACAAACCGGCTGCCTGTAGGACCCCTAGTAATAGCAGGGGCAAAAATTTAGCCTCAATATCACCTTGATGCACAAAAGCATTACGCCAACCCAGCAACGATAAGTCAAAACGATTGATTTCCTTGGTTTCTTGGGCCGCTCCTTTGACGGTTTCGACACCTTCAATGGCCTCGGCCAAGGTTGCGTTTAACTGCCCAAATTTCTGACGAACGGTCTCACTGGCAGGCCGCAGTTCACGTAAATAATCGTAAAGAAGATAAGCATAAACAAAGAGAAAAATAGCAGGGACCAAGATCAGTTGCGGGTGAATAGGGGGAACCATAATGAAAGGAACAATGATAAAATTGATTGACCCAATGACCAGATTTACCCCTGGGTTAAATAGAAAATTGATTTCGCGGACATCATTGGTCGCCCGGGCCATCAAATCGCCGGTGGTTTGGCGGTCGTGAAATGACATGCTTTTACCAATCATGCTCAAATATAACTCATCCCGAGTATCACGTTCAACACGCTGCCCCACGATCTCACTACAAATGTTTCGCATGAACATCAAGACACCACGAATAAGTTGGGAAACAACCAGCCAAAAGACAACCCAGCCTAAGGTGGTCAAGCCACCCTGCTCAAACGCTGTCCATCCCAAAAAAGTAATCGGATTATCAGTGCTAGTAATCGAGTCAAAGCCCCACCCCGTAAACATTGCAACGAGGGCAGCCCCAATTGCATTACCAAATGCTCCAAAGAATAAGAGGAAAATATAAATACCATTACGCAATGTATGTGACATCAACCATCGAATCGGGCCGCGACGGTCTGACTGCCACGTTTGAATAATCGAAAACTCCGATAAATTTGCAGTGGTCGCCATTAAATTTCCTTATAAAGATAAAGTGATGAGTGGATAGTGAGTAGTGATGAGTGGGTTGAGAAAATCAAAGTGTAACAATTACTTGTAAAGAGAGAATAGGCTTAGGGCGAATGTTTGTCAAGTGATTGGCAGATGATGGGTATATTTCAGTTATGGGGCGAGAATTGGGCCGACGTTCGGCTCGAGCTTCGGCCGGGAATAAATCCCCGGCCTATGTTAGGTTGAAGCCCGCTGAA
>JANQQF010000179.1 GCA_028285035.1 Phycisphaerae bacterium | reverse complement strand
TTCAGCGGGCTTCAACCTAACATAGGCCGGGGATTTATTCCCGGCCGAAGCTCGAGCCGAACGTCGGCCCAATTCTCGCCCCATAACTGAAATATACCCTCAAAACTTCTTACGGTTTACTAAAAAAAATAATGCTAGTATTATAAAGCCATTATTTGTGAAACAATGTGGACATCATGACTGGATTCCAGGACAAACCAACTGACAAATTGGACAAAGACCGCCGACTCGTTCTGCCGATGGCCGGCGGAACCTGTTATGGTATTCATCCTGAACGATATGAATACTGGCGAGTGGGGTATGGGACCCCAGAAGAATTCTCGCTTGATTTTTGGCTTGAGCGTGTAGGGCAGTTCACCAGTAAGCCGAATTATATGACGGGCGATTTTCATTGGACCCATTCTACTCAAATATTTTACCATTTGAATGGCTCGGCAATCTTTGAATATCGTAATCGAACTATTGAGGTTCAACCCGGTGACATAATGATCATCCCCGCTGGACAATCATTCTATTACCGGGGCTCTCGTATTCAATACGATTGGTTGGCCATAGCGGGCGATTGGCCGATGGTGTTGGGTGAAAAGCCAGACATTTGTTATATTGACTTAGCTGAAGATAAAGATATTCGAGAGAAGTTTGCAGACATTCGAGAAGTGCTTATTTTTCAACAATATGGCTATTCTATCAAAGCAATCGGTATTTTTTATGAATTGATCGCCCGGATGGCGTTTTTACGTCACGGTTCGTCGGATTTCCAGTCCTCTTACCCTGAAGTTGTTCGAAATGCAATAACCTATCTAACTGAAAATTATGCCACCCCATTTAATGCGATTGAAATGGCCGCTTCGGTTAATATGAGCCCCTCAAGGTTACGATCTTTGTTTAAAGAGTGGCTGGGGAAGTCTCCCCATCAATATCACACCCATTATCGGATCAAGCAAGCGAGCCGATTATTACGGGAGCAACATCTATCAATTTCCCAAGCTGCCATTGAGGTAGGTTATGATGATGTCCGCTATTTTTCAAGGGTGTTCAAACGTGTGTTGGGTGTATCCCCCCGTCAATTTATCAAACAATATTAAGTCTCACTCCTTTACCTTAAATGCAACTTTGTAGTCGTTTGGCATAACATGCCCAGCGTGATATAATTGGGCATATTTATCTTAATCGGGGATTAGTACTAAAGATTAGTTACTAAAAATTAATATGGAAGTTAAGCTCCTACTTGCTTACAATATAAGGCCCAATCGCGAAGCTGAATACTATCGATATGTATTGGGAGAGTTTTTGCCAAGCTTGCAGAATATGGATTTAGTAATGGTCGAAGGTTGGCATACAGCCTATGGCGACTATCCTATGCGTCTCATCGTTCTTCGGGCCGATAGTGAAGACAAATTGCGCGATGTCATGAAAAGTGAAGCGTGGAATAGTGGTAAAGAACGCTTACTTAAAATGGTTCGCGATTACGAAGAGAAAATTGTACCTGCCAAAAAAGTGTTTCAATTTTTCATACCCTCCCAGGAATAATTGAATATCAATCTATAGACTGATAACTTGTAACAAGATACACACAACTGGAGTGTAAGGAATGGCTGTGACTGGAAATTTAAAGCAACTCCATAAAACTGGCCCCATTGGTGGGCGCCCAGGTTCTACAGCACAATTAAATGTACCAAGTGTCCAACGATTTGATGGAATGCCGGAGCTATTAGAGCCGCCTCCATCACCCGATGAGCTTGATATTAATGTTGGGGCAGTGATAGAGATTCTGTTACGTCTCACCTACAACGAAGGTGAGGTGAGCGCTACCCATGCAGAAGAGGTGATAAAATTGCCCTATCGGGTGATGGACTCTTTGCTGGCACAAATGCAACAAGAGCACTTTATTGAGGTCGCCAAAGCCGTTGGGAGTTTAGGTCGTCGAGGTTATGTTTATTCATTGACAGATACAGGTCGGGAGCGAGCCCGTGAGGCAATGGAACGGACCCAGTATGTTGGTCCTGCCCCTGTGCCATTGGAGAAATATAACAAATCTGTTTTGTTACAATCCTCTATTCGTAAATTGTCACGCGATGAAGTTCAATCGGCCCTTTCCCACTTAATCTTGCCCCAAGATTTTGACCGTAAAATTGGTCCCGCCGTTAATGCTGGTTCCTCCTTGTTCCTCTATGGTCCACCGGGTAATGGTAAAACAACGATTTCGGAAGCCATTGCCGAGATGCTTGGGGGGAATGACCCGATTTGGATGCCCTATGCGGTGACCATTGGTGGGGGTATTATTCAGTTATATGATACCCTCATTCACAAACCCAGTAACGATGAGCGAGGCGATGCGGATAAGCGGTGGGCGCTGATTAAACGTCCGTCTGTGATGGTTGGGGGGGAGCTCACTATGGCCCACCTTGATCTACGTTATGAAGATACGGCCAAGTTCTATGAAGCGCCGCTACAGATGAAGGCCAACTGTGGAATGTTCCTGATTGATGACTTTGGGCGACAACAAATCAGCCCAACTGAACTGCTTAACCGTTGGATTGTCCCGCTTGAGACCGAGATTGACTTTATGCGTCTGAACTCAGGAATGACCTTTGAAATACCATTTAAGCAGCTCCTCGTCTTTAGTACGAACTTGGATCCGGAAGACTTGGTGGATGGGGCGTTTCTCCGTCGTATTCAGCTCAAGGTGGGTGTGTTTGGGCCAGACGAGCGAATGTTTTATCAAATATTTGAACTGCAAGCCAAACTATTAGGTTTCCCCGGCGTAGATCGCGACTCCTTCCTTTATCTGCTGAATGAATGGTACCGTAAACCGAAAAAACCGCTTCAGGCGGTGCACCCTCGTGATGTGCTAAAGGCGGTGCGTGTACTGTGTGAATATGCGGGCGAGCCGCTGCATATGACACCTACCTTGATCGAAGAGGCGTGTAATGGCTACTTTGTTAAGGCGTCGGATGGTAGAATTTTGTAGACCGACGCTCTGAAATTTCACAAAAAGCTCAACTGCGGTTGGGCTTTTTCTTTTTACGCTGCCGCTTCTCTTTTTGATAGAAAAAAGTCAATGCCCCACTCAGATGTGCACCAAACAAAATGATCACACTGCTGAGATAAATCCATAACATTAAGGCTATAACGGTTCCGAGGGAGCCGTAAATCAGTTGATATTGAGCCAGACCACTGCCTAAAAATTGGGTGAAACCAAACTTAACAATTTCCCAGGCTGATGCAGCAATCAAGGCACCCCACAGGGCTTCTGCCCAACGGACCTCGACGGTTGGCACCCAGCGATACAAACATAGAAACATGATAAAAATAAAGAACCAAGGGATTAAACGAGTAATAACTTGCCAAGTGAGGGTATCATATAAGGACACTGCGCCCCACAAGGGTGCATTCCCATCAAGCCAGGGTAACAGACTGAATAGTGTCGAGGAAATGAATGATAGGAATGGTAGGGCAATGACTAAAACGACGATCATTAAGCCCACCATTCGGCTTTCGAGAAAATTCCGCTCCTCAGCCCCTTCCCAAGCTAAGTTAATGTTTCTGGCTAACATGACAAAGACGCCTGAAGCGGACCAAAGTAAACCAATTCCAGCAAGCACCCCGACAGTGCCTCGTAGCGCCAAGGCCTGCTCTATATTTTGCTGCACTAAGTTTTGCGCGATGGGTAATACTTGGGCTGTATACGCAAGAACTTGTTCCACAATTTGTGGATCTCTTAGGATCACGGTGCCAAAGGCAATTAAAATTAGAATCAGTGGAAAAAGGGAAAACAGAGCATAATACGCAATACTCGCCGCAGCTTGAGTGGCGCGTGCTTCATTGAAGCTTTGAATGGTTTTGACCGTTACGCCGACCACACCGCCCTGTTTAATGCTGAAATTCTTTTTTAGAAATCTTTGCGTACTTTTGTAAAGTTGTCGGATGCGTTTCATTGATTTAGATGCCAAAGATATGAGTCAGTACCGTACTGGCCGCACCGCCAACGCTTTGCAACAGAGCTAGTTTGGCATCGTGCACTTGATTTTTCCCAGCTTGTTCCTTCAACTGCAAAACGATTTCACAGGTCTGATACAAGGCGGTCGCTCCCACGGGATGGCCCCGTGCCTTCAGCCCCCCAAAGGTTGAGACAGGCAATGATCCGCGCAGATTAATTTCATTGTCAGCCGCCAAGCGCCACCCCTGACCGGGTTTAGCGAAACCAACTGCCTCTAGGAGTAGACAAGCCATAATGCTAAAAGCATCGTGAACCTCGTAGAAGTCAATATCATTCCGATGAACATTGGCTTTTCGAAATGCTTCGTGAGCAGATTTGGCTGCCGCATAAAGATGAAGGGGTTCGGGCCGATCAGCAATGCGAAAGTAGTCTGTCGCGACACTGGAACTCAAAATTTTAACAGGTTGGTCTGTGTAGGCTCGGGCCTCATTACTTCGGGTTAGGATCACTGCTGCAGCCCCATCACACACGGGCGAAGCATCATATAGACGCATCGGCGGAGCAATGACCGGGGATTCTCGGATAATCTTTCGGCTGACTGTCTTATCTTTGAACAAGGCATTTGGATTAGTTCGAGCATTTCGATGGGCGTTCAACGAAAAATTGTTGAAATCATCCACGTTGGCTTCATACTGATTGATGTACATTTCCATTAGCCGCGCATTTTGACTGAGCAACGTAGCCCCTTCGGCAGTTTCGGTGTCTGCATCAAGGGCTTTGGCCAAGGCCGGCGTGGCATCAATACCTTTGCCCATCTTCTCAACACCAAGGGCCACGGCTAACCGAGCTTCCCCGCTAGCCACGGCAAAGTAAGCCATCCGTAGGGCTGCCGCTCCGGTCGCGGTGGCTGCTCGAACCTGCAACGCTTCGGCCCCGCGTAACCCCGCTTCACTGGCAATAAGGGTGGCGACGTGTTTTTGATTTTGCAACTCGTCAGCCAGCATATTCCCGGCAAATAAGGCATCAACCCGGTCAATACCGGCATCCTTCATTGCCAATCGGACGACCTCGGCCCCCATTTCTTTTAAGGATTGATTGCTTTCTTTCCGAACGGGAATTTGTCCGATACCAACAATACTGACATCACGAAGAGTATGTTGCACTGGAATGGACTCCTATCTGTTAGGGTTTAACTGATCAAATTCGTGTTTTATTGCACAAAAAACTGCTTTAAACTTACCCCTTTTTATTTTGACGTGTCCAGGTTAGGGTTTAGATTATGGCTATAGTATAATCGGCATGACCCAATGGGTAAAGTTGTCTGGATGATCTGAAATCTAGCGCCTGTAAAACCGCCTGATTATGGAAAAAATCACCTGGTCCCAAAAACTACATTACGAATTTGATAATCTGATGGCCAAGGGGGTTGTTAGCCAAATTGGCGGCCTAGCGATAGGGACCCTGGCCATTTTGGTCATTGCCTCAGCGTGTTTGATTTTTTTTCAACTGATCCCGGTTGAGGGTAACACTCAGCTCTCATTTCTTGATTTGATTTGGATCACGTTCCTCCACGCGCTCGATCCTGGCACTCTGGCTGGGGATCAAGGCTCGATAGGCTTTCTATCCGTCATGTTTGTGGTGACGATGGGTGGAATTTTTGTGCTTAGTACCCTGATTGGTATTTTGAGTAATGCTTTGAGTACCCGTTTGGAGGAGTTGCAAAAAGGTCGCTCTTTTGTGGCCGAACAAGATCATGTCCTTATTCTGGGAACGTCGTCCAAAATCTTCCCGATCATCCAGCAATTGGTCATTGCGAATGAGAATCAAGGGCGATCGTGTATCACTATTCTAACTGAAGATGATCCCGTTTTTTGGCTGGACGAAGTCAAAGAGAATGTTGGTCAAATGGGGCGTACCCGCATTGTTGTACGAGCCGGCAGCCCCCTTGATCTGCTTGATTTAGAATTGGTTCATATCGACGGCGCAAAGTCGATTATCATCCCTAGCCCTGAAATTGAAGACCCAGACGCCTACACCTTTAAGATCGTTTTGGCTATCTTAAATAATCCTAAGCGTCGAGAGCGACCCTATCACATTGTAGTTGAATTAGAAGAACAAAAGAGTGTGGATTTGATCAACATGGTGGGCCAGGATGAAGTGGAGATGGTTCAAACCAATGACATTATTGCGCGATTGATTGCTCAAACTTGCCTACAACCTGGCCTGTCTGTAGTTTACAATGAGATTTTTGATTTTGAAGGCGATGAGATTTACTTTCACGATGATTCTGGATTTATTGGGCAACCATTTGGCCAAGTTTTGCTTCAATACGAAACGGCTTGCCCTATCGGGGTTTTTACATCTGAGAACGAAGTTTTACTTAATCCTGATGTGGATCGGATGATTAATCCTGGTGAACAAATTATTGCCGTTGCTGAGGATGATCACGATTTACGACGTGGGAGAGTCCCTGAAGATGTTGTGACCGAGCATTTAATTCAGACCAAGGTTCATCCAAAGCCAGAAGTTGATCGAACCTTGATTTTGGGGTGGAATCATCAGATTTTTCAAATCATCGATGAACTTAATCAATATGTTCCCCCAAATTCTGAGTTGTTTATTCTGGCCGATGAGCCGAATGGGGTACAATATTTGTCAACTTTCATTGAACGGGTTACAAATCAGGAAATTGTATTTCAACAAGGGGATACCACAGACCGTAAGACGCTGAATTCGATTAATATTCCCCGTTTTGATCAAGTGATTGTGCTTTGTTACTCAGATGCGTTGTCTACCGAAAAAGCGGATACCAAGACGATGATCACCCTCTTGCATCTGCGGAACATCATCGAAAAGAGCGACGAACATTTTACCGTTGTCAGTGAGATGTTAGATATTGGTAATCGGGAGCTAGCGGCGGTTACGCAGGCCAATGATTTTATCGTCAGTGATAATTTGCTCAGCCGAATTATGGCCCAGCTTGCTGAAAACAAGCGACTTGGTATTGTATTTGAGCAACTATTTTCGGCAGAAGGTACTGAGATTTACCTTCGACTGGCTGGGGACTATGTAACGTTAGGAGAACCGGTAAATTTTTATACCGTAGTAGCCTCAGCAATTCGTCGAGGAGAAGTTGCTTTTGGTTATCGTTTGGCCCACTTGGCCAGGGATGCCAAGCAACGCTTTGGGGTTGTACTCAACCCGGTTAAATCTGAACCAGTGATATTTGTGGCGGAAGACCGGATCATTATATTGGCAGAAGATTGAAGTTAAATTTTATTTTATAGGAGAAAACTATGAGTGTTCAAAGTGAGGTTGTTCCATCTTATTTGGCCGAGGCAATTTGGCCTCGGCCAAGTCTGTTGCGTGATGTAAGTTTAGTAATTGGTGGTAGTATTCTGGTGGCGCTATTTGCCCAAATCGAAATTCCGCTCTGGCCTGTTCCGGTTACGGGGCAAACGTTTGCGGTATTATTGGTTGGGGCTATTCTCGGTAGCCGACGTGGAGCGTTAAGTATGTTGACGTATCTGGCTTGGGGGGCGATGGGGCTACCCGTTTTTGCTGGTGCTGCGGCTGGAGTTGCTACCTTTGCGGGGCCAACTGCCGGTTATCTCGTCGGATTTGTGCCCGCTGCCTTTGTTGTCGGCTGGCTGTGTGAGCGGGGCTGGGATCGCTCCCTATGGACGGCTGGTTTGGCAATGCTGATTGGAAATATTGTCATTTATACGTTGGGGATTATGTGGCTATCAGGGTTTACTGGCTGGGATAAAGTCCTCGAATTTGGCCTAATCCCTTTCATTCCTGGTGACATCGCCAAGATTATTTTGGCTGCCTTGACCTTGCCCGCAGGCTGGGCTTTGGTTAATCGGACCCGCGAATAAAAAATAAAGACCGCAGAGGTTGTATCCGATATAACCTCTGCGGTCTAAACTTTCAACTAATGAGTTTTTTCTACCCCCGCACCCGATACCAATATTCATAAAGCTCTCGAAACCCCAATTTGTGATACAACTCAAGAGCCGGGCTATTACCTTTTTCGACCTGTAGATAGGCGGTGGTTGCCCCTTGCTTTTTGGCCCAGGCCAGTATACTTTCAATTAACGTGGTGCCAAAGCCCTGCCGTCGCACTGCTTTAGCGGTTACAATGTCGAATAGCCCGACACACCCTCGCTCAAACACCGCCAGCCCACAAGCCACAATCACTCCTTGATGATACAACACGGCGAAGCAACATTTTGGGATAATGCGTTGAAGCATGACCTGATGTGTGGCTCGTTGAGCAGGAACCCCATTTAGGGCAACAAAATGCGCTTCCCACTCATCATCATAGTGTGGCCAATATTCAAAATTAGCCGTACCTGTTGGCGTACTCTTCGTAAGATCCAAGACCTGCACACTGGTTGATTTTACTCGCTTAAAGCCAGCCGAGTCCAAATAATCATCAAGGTTGTCAGGTTGAGCTAGTGGCGTAAGCCGGAAGACTGGCGGAAGGTTATTTTGTTGATACAGCTCAATGCATTGAGCAATTTTTTGGGGAATATCTAGCTGGCTGGGCTGAAGGACGTTGACCGAGTTCGCTCGACCCGTGTAGCCGTTTGCAAAGCGAAGCACCCAACCATCAAAAAGGATCTGATTTAAGGGCGGCCAAGCATTGAGGGCGACTTCTTCAATCGTTTGAATCATAAGGTTTGGACGAGATCAACAATACGAGGTAACACATCGGCCACATCGCCAGGAATAACCACCTCGGCTTGGCGATCAAAGTACGTTGGTTGCAAATTGACAATAATCCCCTTTGCTCCATTAGTCATCGCTACAGCGGGCAAATCTGCCGCTGGGGTCACCTCAAGCGAAGAGCCCACAACCATCACTAAATCTGCTTGCCGCATCGCTTCCTCGGAGGCGGCAAATTCGACAAAGGGGAGCTGCTCACCAAATAAAATTACATTTGGCTTGAGAACGCCGCCACAATCACAGTAGGGGACATTCCCATCGGCCAGAAATATTTCGATGATTTGAGCAGCCTTTTGAGATTTTCGACAGGTGAGGCAGGTGACTTCACGCATATGGCCGTGTAACTCAAAAACTTTGTTTGACCCCGCTCGGCCATGTAGGTTATCAATGTTTTGGGTCACAACAGCCTTAACTTTGCCCATTTTTTCTAAATCAGCCAAAGCCAGATGGGCCGGATTTGGCTGGGCCTCAAGCATCAGTTTTGTAGCCGGTCGAATCCATTCAAAAAAGGGGCGAGGATCGCGCTGAAAGGCAAAAAGTGAGGCCACAATCGTAGGATCAGCATTCTCCCAAGCCCCTGAGTCCGGGCTACGGAAATCGGGAATACCTGAAGGGGTACTGATACCAGCGCCAGTAAAAGCCACGATATTTTGTGCCTCGTGCACCAAGGCCGCTGCTTGTTTTATGAGCGAGTCAAGATTTTGTGGGGTCATTGTCTCTCTTTTGGTATCGGTATCGTGAAATGGAAGGTGCTACCTTCACCGACGACACTTTCGGCCCAAATTTTGCCGTCATGCTCTTCGACAATTTTCTTGGCAATGTGTAGGCCTAGGCCACTGCCTTTGGTGGATGGCTTATTTTGGTCGCTGACCTGATAGTAGCGGGAGAATATCTGATCTAAATCGTTGGGTGGGATGCCGATTCCATTATCCTGTACCTCAACGGCAATTTGACCCTCTATGGTTTTAGCTCGGATATGAACTTGACCCCCCTCAGGGGTGAATTTGATGGCATTACCAATCAAATTGGTTAGGACTTGTTCCAGCCGTTCTACATCACCAATAATGATCGGAAAAACGGGAGGGATATCTTCATAAAGGTTGATATTTTGTTGGTGGGCAAAGCCGACGAGCTTTTTGCTGGTTTGGCTTAATAGATGCGCCATATCAACATCCGCTTTGACCAGTTCCATTCGTCCTTCATCAAAACGAGCCATATCAAGTAGATTGTTGACCATTTCGCTCAGTTGCACGGATTGGGTTTGAATGGTTGTTAAAAACTCTCGCCGTAGTTCGGCATCCAACGTATCGTCATCTTCTAATAAGATTTGGACAAATCCCTGAATTGAGAAGAGCGGGGTTCGAAGTTCATGCGAGATTGTGGACATAAAGTCACTTTTGAGCTGATCTAAATCTCGCTCTTTTGTTACATCGTGAACCACCCGAACTTCGCCGATTAATTCGTCGCCAACCTCCATTCGCGTTGAATAGACTTGTAGCGTTTTTGGTGGGATAGTCTCAATTGTAACTTCGCGGGTTAACATCCCGGTTTGGCCACGGATGGGCTTGATATCGAGAATTTGTTTTAGGGCCGTCGGGGCAGTGATTGGCGTCTTCTGTAAAATATTTGGAATAGACAAGCCAAGCATCATGGCCAGGGCGGGATTACAAGTAATCACTGACCCTTCTTTGTCAGTAACTAATAGCCCATCCGCCATATTTTGGATGATGGCCTGCATTTGTTGCCGTTCGGTTGATATTTTTGAGAATAGCCGAGCATTTTCAATGGCGATGCCTACTTGTGTCGCCGCAATATTAAGCAGTTGTTCCTGGGCTGGCCCAAAGGCATCAGGCTTTACATCATCAACATTGATCGTTCCAATAATCTCGCCACTGGCCCACATTGGGGTCACCATCAACGATTGGACTGACTCATCAAAGATGATGGAGTCTGGGGCTTGACGAATGTCAGGAATATAAACTGTTTTGCCCTCAGAAACAGCTGTACCGGCTGCCCCTTCCCCAACACGAAGTTTTGCAATATCTCGCCAGTGGGATTTTAGGCCATCAGCCGCCCGAATTTCGAGCTTTTCGTTGCTTTGATCCAGCAAAAAGATACAACACCCTCGACAGCCGATGACTTGCCGTAAGGCCACGACGATATCATCTAACACTGCCTGAAGATCAAGATTCCCAGCAATTTTTTGAGCCATCGTGTACAGCGTTGAAACCTGATTAAGCCGATCACGCGTATCATCAAATAGTCGGGCTCGACCCAAGGCTAGCGTGGCTTGTGTGGCCATTAATTGGCCTAAATGAATATCATCTGCCGAAAAATCGCGATGTTGATTTCGATCATAAATTTCAATCAGCCCAACCGCTTCCTTTTTTATTTCAAACGGCAAGGCCAATACCGTGCCCCACTGAGACTCATCAACTTCATTAAAGCATTGCCAAGGGGCAGGCTTTTCTTTCGAAGCGCGATTTGTAACCGGACGCTGGGTTTGCAGGACTTGCTGAACTAGAGGATCTTCTTTTAAGGGTAGAGGCATACCTATTTTGCGCCAAGTTGAGGTTGGTGGTTTCGACATATCGAGAATATGTTCAGTGTGGGCGGTGATACTCTTCTGTTTTAGATCGATTTCACTGATCACACAGGCGCCAGCCGCAATAATTTCGACCAAAACCTCTGAAACAAGCTGTAGAACAGTATCGACATCTAGACTAGTCCCCAACGCGACATTACTTTCATAAAGCAGCGTTTGTTCTCGGAGATGCCGCTGAAGCGTGTTTTGTAACCGAACATTTTTAACCACAGCCGCAATATGATTGGCTAACCCCAGCAGGATTTGACAATCATCATCGGTGAATGCCTCTGTCCGATCACTGACAATTTCAAGGACACCCAACAATTGGTCATCTGTTAGCAGGGGAACCGAAATTTGGGCCAAGGCTTGATACAAGATCGGGTGCGGCCTAATGTCTTTTTCTGTAGATAGGTCGTTACTTAGAACCATCTGTCGAGTCGAGGCAGCCCGACCACTCAAGGTCGTAGGACTGATTGCCAAAATAGGCATTTTTGCAACCTGGTCTTGATAGGTGTGCCAAGAGGCACTTCGCAACTTCAGGGCTTGTTGTGATTGATTGAGGGAGTAAAGACCTACATACTCATAGGCAAAATTTTTCTGAATCAGGCTTACGATTTGATCTAATAATTCGGCTGTATCTTGAGAGGCAACAATGTGCTTATTAAGCTCTGTGATTGTGTCTAAATAGTTGGCGCGTCGAGTGAGAATGTCTGTCGATGGACGATTTTGCCGGAGCAAGGTCTTGGTTGCTGCACTCTGTATGATCTTATTTTGCAAATCAAGGAGACTCGGCCAGGCAATAGGCGGTATCTCATCATTATGATGACGCATTGCCTCAAACGTTAGGTCAAATAGCTTTGTTAGGATGATCCAACTTTCCTGAATTTCATTCCCCCCCGTGGGAGAGTCAAGCATTTGGACCAGTTGGGCATCAATTTTGGCTGTGGCAGTTTCGGTAACGTGTAATAATGTTAGCCAATCGGTCAAAGCTGGATATGGCCTCTGTGAGGTTTCAGGAATCTGCTCAACCCACAATGTTCGAAGTGTTGGAACGATTGTGGGCAACCAATCAGCTAAAGGTGCGGTTGTTGAGCCAGCTGCCTGTTTCATTGAGGATAACATTGTTTTATAGTTTGAATTTAAGGAAGGTCTAAAATGGAAATTTTATATTATTAAATAATCCAAATTGTTACCTATTCCAAAATGGGTCTCAAATCAAAAATAGTCATTGTTATGACATGATTAGTAGAAAATTAGGTCTAATCATGTCATGTGATGTCAAAAAGAGATAATATTCGTCTAAAACTAGGGTAAAATTCTCCAACTTTTTCTATTTATGAAACATACATCTTCTGATAAAATCAGAATTGGTAAGGAACAATAGAATTTATGATTCAATTTAGTATATTAAATGTTGCAACCATTATGTGACGTTCAAAATTTTACCATATCTTGCTTTGGATACAAAGTCATTACCAGTACTTAGACAAGGTTTGTAATGAATCTGGTCAATTGCTTGATTTTGGGTTTGCAATTGGTTTGAGGAAATATTCAATTTGAATACTTTCTGAAATTTAAAGTGAAATGTTTTTAAGAAATTTTTATGGTATGATAGGAACGTTTGTTTCCACCGATTGACCATCACCCATTGTAATAGATAGTTTACTTGAGGACCCATACAAATTGTCTTGATTACATGACAAACTTGCTCGATTTACATGACAGACAGGGTGTATTAATAATGTTATACTCATTATTGCATAAACGTGTCCAGTAAATTTTGTAAGCCAGAGACGATTGAGGAACTATGATAAAAAAAATAAAAAGAGTCCTGGGTTTATTATTAATATTAATAATCATGGGACAGGGGATGCAATCGGACCAGATTCACGCCCAAGATGATGTGGTTGATCCCCCCGTTTTTTATGTAGATTCGACCAACCCAGAAGCGATGGATGATGCTCAGGGCGGAAGTATTGAGCAGCCGTGGCAAACGATTGGCTACGCCCTACAACAATTGCGACCGGGGGATACCTTGTACATTCGGGGCGGGACCCATTTGGTTGATAAGACTAACCTGAGTGAGGCTAATAGTGGGCATCAGGATGCCCCCATCACCGTAACGGCCTTTCCCGATGAAGATGTGATCCTGCAGAGTTCGGGGCCAATTTATCTATTGGGAACAAGCTGGTGGTTATTTGAAGGGTTAGTCTTTGAAAACTTTATGCATCACGTGTTTGAGCTAGGTAGTCATCAGACATTGGAACAAAGTAATACCACGCAAGCCAGCCATATCATCTTAAGACAAAATGAATTTCGGGCCGGGACTCGAACAGTTGTTGAGGTTAATAACGCCCAGAATATTCTGATTGAAAATAATCACTTTCACAATATACGAACGGGCGAGCCTTTTTATGATGAAACGGGTGAGAAGGCCGGTGTTGAAGCAAAGGCCATCAACATTCGATATCAAGCCGAAAACATCGTTGTACAGAACAACCGTTTTGAAGATATTGGGGCGGATGGGGTCCATCTCGGCTCAAAATTTTGGCGAGATGGAGCGAGTATTCAAGGTATTCAGATCCTAGATAATTCGTTTTGGATCAATCGTCCCCATGAAAGTGAGTTTGATAATATTGGCCGACAAGCGATTGGGATCGAAACGGGCCAAGATGTATTAATTTCCGGAAACAAAATTGAGGGATATCGGCCCACGACTCCCGATCAGGATACAAGAGCAGGCTTTGGCATCGGTCTGAATATCGCAGGTGAAGTACAAGATTTTATTATTGAAAAAAATATCTTTGAGAATAATACCCGTCACCTCAAAATTACAGGGAGCAGTTCTGAATATAAAGGGATCGCTCAAAATATTGAAATCTCCAACAATATCCTGAGACAAGCCCAACGTAGTGGTACAATTGCGGGCTTAGCCTTAACTGTCGAAGATACCGAACAGATTAATATTTTACATAATGTGTTTAGCGAAAATGATTACTTTCTGCGAAGCCAAACAATGCAGGGTGGCGTGTTTAATAACAATGTCATTCTTGATGGGGAAGCTGATATAACTGAACGGTCCAGCCAATGGACATCGGCTGCCAACGGGTGGCAAATATCCAATATTCCAAATGTGCTGCAAAGTGAAAGTGATGTAATTGCTGATGCATTAGGGCTAAATGAAGCCTTCTACCCCTTAGCAGATAGCCCTCTCATTAATCGGGGCGTACCCGCTGATATGGAAGAAGATATTGCGGGACAACTACGCGATGATCTCCCGGATATTGGCATCTTTGAAAGTGCATGGTTGCGTATAACTCCTGATATTACTGAAATTGAAGAAGATGATAGTCTTGATATTCAACTGGAGGTTGTCGCCGCGCACAATCTAGCGACGATTGATGTGCAATGTACAGTCGACCCGACAGCTTTGATTTGGCAAGAGGTTACCCCTGGCGCGATCTATGAAACGCCTAATTTTGCGGAATATAATCTGGACGCCCAAACTGGCCTGTGGACGGCTAGATTGACCGAAGAAAATGGGATGATTTCGGGTGAGGGTGACCTGGCAATATTACGTTTCATCGGTAACTTAGGCACAACCGACATTGCCTGTCAGGCCAGTGGTACCTCAATTGAAGGCGAACCTCTCTCGATTTCTAGCCATACAAGCACCCCCATCCTTGTCCAGCCTCGCTTGCCGGGAAGTATAGCTGGGATTGTAGAATATGAAGGTCCTGCCCCAATGCTTGGGGGACAGATTTCGGCGACCGGACGAATTACGTCTGAAATGGAGCTTGTGGCTGATCAGTTTCACTTAACCACACTGCCGGTCGGTGAATATCAACTTAAGGTTCAGGCCCCACAGTATCTACCCAACTGCCTAACGACAACTATTGATCGGGGTGAAGATAAAGTCGTGCCCCCCACTACGCTACAGATTGGGGATCTCAATGATGATGAAGTCATTGACATAACTGATTTAACCTTGATTTCAGGAAACATCGGTTTAGGCAGTGCAGACATGGACCCAAGAGCCGATCTCAATCAAGATGGAACCGTTGATGTGCGAGATTTAGCCTTATTAGCCAGTAATTACGGCAAGAGTGGGTGTCAACCCTGGGAGCCTACTGAGGAGGATGAGGGCGTCCAACACGTTTCTGCATCGCCTGCCCCGACCAACCAAGCAGGCACTATTGAGCTAGCCAGCTTAACAAAAGGTTTGGTTGGGTATTGGCCTCTTAATGAAAGTGGCCAGACCCGTCGCGACGCGAGTGGACAGGGTAATCATCTGTCTGTCGAAAATAATGGCATCCAGAGTGGTCCAGGCCCAGTTGATGAAGCTACCACTTTTGATTTTGATGGAAAAGGATATCTTTCAATCAGTGACTCCGCCCAAGAGGGGTTGGATGTAAAAAATAGCCTGACCGTAGCGGGTTGGGTCAAAATGGACAAACCGTGGTTACGACAAGGTCTGGTGAGTAAGTACAAAAGTGGGGGAGGCAATCGCGCCTACGACCTCTACTTCTCCAGCCACAACCGATTGCGGTGGGTGGTTTCTCCCGATGGCACGTATAGATCGTCATATGCCTTGTCAGCCTATACTGATGACGATCTTGAGCCAGGGGTATGGTATCACGTGGCCGCTGTATTTGACGCTAATGCTAAAAAGCTGCGGGTTTACCTGGATGGTGAGCAAGTAGCCTCCAAATCGGTTAATTACACCACCATCAACAACTCATCAGCCCCTTTCATCCTGGGAGCGGATCAATATTTGGGGCAAACGGATCGCTACTTTGATGGCGCGATGGATGATTGGCGGGTGTACAATCGAGCTTTGGGCAAAACAGAGCTACAACAACTAATCAACCTCGGGAATGCCCCTGAGCCAGAAGTGGTGGCTGGGCCGCCCACTCCCCCTGCTCGGGCACCACTCTCTTGTAATCCAACAGGCGGCTCAGGCGGCCGTGGCCCTGGCATCTATGAAACTAAGATTCAGGGCCTCAACGTTCAACTGGTGGTGGGTGATGGGTATGATCCAGATACCCCAACCAAACTGGCCTTCTTCCTGCACGGAGATGGTGGCCGATATGTTCGCTTTGATAAAAGTGATCCAGTCAATCAATTGGTCAATGAACAGGATTGGATTTTGGTTTCTCCCCAATCGCCCAATGGGGGTGAAGCGTGGTGGACCAACTGGAATGGCAACCACGTGACCAAGCTGGCCAATTTATTTGATGAGATGTTTCAAAAATACAACGTCTGTCGAGACATTGTGTATGGTTCTGGCGGTTCTGGTGGCCCTGAGTTTTGGACCGCCCAATTTTTTCCCCGGAGGGGGGGACAGTATCCAGCCCATATGGTGATGGGGTGTGGGGGCGGTCAGGCTAGTGGGGCCAGTGCTATTCGAGACAAACTCGTCGAATTGGGGCAGGACTTTGACACAGTCAATAACTCAACCTTCGATTTTGTCTATGGCACCCACGATTATCTATATGCCTCCATTCGAGGCAGCGTTGGACTGTATCGACACGCTGGCTTTCACGTGCGAGAAGAGGTGATGAAGCGGGCGGGGCATTGTAATGAGTGGCCAGGGGATGGATTCCCGAACTTGACCGACAAGATTGCCGAACATTGGTCACAATTGATCGTCGAGTTGGAGCAGGTAGATGGCTCGGGATCAATTTTAGCTGGTTGTGATCATACCATTGGACCAAAGATTGATATTGCCAATGGCTGGCAAAATTACGATGGAGTAGACCCTGGTGATGTCGTATGTGTGCGTGGGGGTAACCGCAACGCTCTAACCTTGCAAAACTTCCAAGGGACGGCGACTAAGCCCATTACATTTATCAACTTTGATGGTGCAGTGACCATTGACTCAGACAAGTGGTATGGCATTCGTATTCGCAATAGTCAGCATATTCGGCTCACCGGAATAGGCAGTGCTGATGAGACCTATGGTTTTAAGATCATAGGCTCAACTAGCCACGGCGTCCGTATCGGTGAGCGCAGTAGCCACTTTGAAATCGATCACATCGAGGTCACTAATGTGCCTCTGACTGGAATGGCGGCTCAAACTAAAGGGACCTGTTCTGATGGCTCGGAGAATGAGATTGACTATGATAGGGATGGCAAAATTGAGGACGATCGGGACGATGCCGTCAATCGAGACAACTTTGTTCAGCGCAACTCCATTTTCCACCATAACTATATTCACAACGTTGGGACCGAAGGCCTCTATGTGGGCTCTTCATTCCATGGCCGTGAACAAACGAGCCGCTGTAATAACGGAGATGAGACGCGATTTGACCCCGTTTTACACGGCGTTCACATCTATCAAAATATTGTGACAGATACAGGTTGGGACGGCATCCAGGTGGGATCAGCCGTTGAAGATTGTGTGATCCACCACAACAAAATCTATCGGGACAGCCGTGCCAATGAGTCAAGTCAACAATCGGGGATTATGAATAATCCAGGCTCGGTCTGTGAAATTCACAGCAATCTGATCAAAGATGGGGCCCGGCGTGGCATTTTTATCAGCGGTAGCGCGGGTAATGAAGTACACAACAACGTTATTGTTAATGCTGGTCAACTGGAAAAAGATAGTGCCATCATCGTGGCGCAAGATGGTCGGACTGGACCGTTGTCAATTTATAATAACACCATTGTTAACCCCGCTCAATATGGGATAGCCTATCGTAGTGAACGAGCCCACCCAGATGTTATCAAACGGAATATCGTAGTTAATCCTGACAGTAATCTGGCGGTCCAAACAAAAGGGCAAGAGCATATTAGTGTCAATAACAATTATATTGCTCCAAATCTTAATGCCCTCAAAGTAAAAGATGCTAGCCAAGATGATTATCGACTTACAGACAACTCGCCTGCTTTGGGCTTGGGGGCAGATTTGGATCCAAGTTTTAGTGATTTAGAAGATCCAAATTATAGCCACGATCCCTTTGACCCTGAGAATACGACTGATCCTTCAGATGACTCCGAGGGTGAGGCTGAGGAGGAGAATCCCTCAGATGAACAAGACGAGGTAGAACTACCACAAGGACCTTATCTCGAAGTAAGACCCGCTGAAACTGGCGTGCAAAGTGGTGATAATCTTGACCTTGAGTTAATTGTAACCAATGTTGAGCAGCTATACGGGATGCAGATGGTTTGTCAATGGGACCCAGCGCAACTAACTTGGCAAGCTTCTTCTTGGGGTGATTTCTTTACTGATTATCTGGTGGGAGTGGATCAGGCTCTACCCAATCAATGGATGGGGATCATCACGCAGAAATTCCCAGCCCAACCCTTGAATGGAACAGGCACTTCGGTGACCCTGACAGCCCAGGTTACGGCCAATCCAGGCTCGGTCGAGATCAGTTGTGAAGTGTTGGCGGTGACCGAGACAGGGCAAATTTTGCCGATGGCAGTCGTCAGTCAGCCCATTTTGGTTAGTGAAGCCTTAATCAATGATAATGATGTAACAACAGCTTTATCCGATGACCTTGATTTCAATATACAAACAACGGCTATGGCTTCAACCCAACCACCTCTTGAAGTTGAGATAGAAGCGGCTGTAGCCAGCACAAATGAGGGTTCATTTGAAGCTGAGTCGGAGTCGAATGTAGATGCCGCTACTGTGGCTGAGGTATTTCCAACGGAAGCTTCGCCTATTTCCGAGGAAAGCCACGTGGAAGCTGAGGGTGTCATTGATGATAAACCAGAAGTGACCACAAAAGCTGTTCCTCAAATCGCTACTGCTGAAGAACAGCTTGATGGTCCAACAATTGTTGAGGAAATAGTGACAGTTGAGCCAGAGATGGGAATCGCTCATTACTTACCAGGGGATGAGACCGAGGAATCGATTACCACTGTAGTGGAGGTGCCAGTCGCGGCGGAACAGCCAACTTCTGAAATTAGTGTTGCTTCAGATGAGGCAGTTATTGGGGCATTATCTCCAGCCAAACCTGCCCAGCCTTACCAAACCCTTGAGTCTCAGAATAATTTCTTTCCCTGGCTTGGGCTGGTATTGTTGATGAGTGCGGTGCTTTTGTTAGCTATCTTAGGCCTGTTTGTTCAATTTGGGTTATGGTCTGGGTGGTACTGGCTACATCGTCTGCGGAGACGATGATATAGCGAAATGTGATTAATTGATTGGAAAGGCTCATCAGATTTGATGGGCCTTTTTTGTGTTTAGGATGTAAACACGCTGTTATCCAGATCAATTGACTTTGGACGAACGCGCCCAGGTTATGCTATAATGGCTCTCCTTTTTCTAAGAGCACTATTTTATTAAAGGTTTGATTGTCATGAGGTACCAAAAATTCTGGATTTATAGCGCGTTCATTGTTCTTGTCTTACCATCTTTGGCCTGTGGTTTGGGAGGGCTTCGCCCAGCGGTTACCCCGACCCCAACAAAAACACCCCGGGCGGCGCAAAGCCTACCCACCTTTACCCCGACGGCCATTGTGCAAATTATTGCTACGGCAACACCTGTCGAGGTGCCCCCGACGGAGACACCTGTGCCTGTGGTTGAAGAAGTACCAACGGAAACACCCGTGCCTGTGGTTGAAGAGGTGCCAACGGAAACACCTGTGCCTGTGGTTGAAGAAGTGCCAACGGAGACGCCCGTACCACCGCCACCCCCAACAAATACTCCGGTGCCGCCACCGCCACCAACGAATACACCCGTGCCACCACCAGTCGCACCCACCAATACACCTGTTCCTCCGCCACCAACGAATGCAGGCCCAACGGTTGTCGTCGAGTTGCCTGGGGGGGATACATATACCATTGGGGAAGAGGTTAAGGTGATTATTACGGTCACTGACCCAGATGGAGTAGGTAAGTTTGGCTGGGAAGTATTTGCTGAGAATGGCTCGCCACTAGGCATTGGCGATGATGAAAATTGTGGTGGTTCAACGCAGTGTCGGATTGAGTCCGAATTTGATGCCCAACTGGCTGGGGCGTTTCAGCTTGGTGCTGAGGCAGAAGACAACCTAGGCAATAAAACCATTGAAATTAAGCAACTGTTTGTAGGCTAACCCACTTGCTGTGAAACTTGTTTACTATCTTTATCGTCTCGCCGGAATTATTATCCCCCGAATGCCGACGTGGCTGGGGTATTGGCTCTGTCGAGTTGTGGCTGGCGTAAGTTACCAACTAAATAAAGCAGGCCGTGAGAATGTGCAGCGTAATGTGGCCTATGCCCTTGGCCCAGATACACCGACCAGTGAAATTAATCGGCGGGCCCGGTTAGTCTTTAATTATGTTTTCTACAACTACTTCGATATGTTTCGCCTGCCGATAATGGATGATGAGGCTGTTCGGCAGCTGGTTCAAATTGAGGGGTGGGAAAATGTTGAGCAGGCGTTGAGCGATGGCCGTGGGGTCGTGATGGTCTCAATTCATCTGGGTAATCTTGAGATGATTATTTATCGGATGTTATTGCATGATGTTACTTTCACTATTCCTGTTGAGCGGGTTGAACCCCCAGAGCTGTTCGACTATATCTCCAATATTCGTATGAACAAAGGGATGAATTTGGTTCCAATAGATGGCCCCTTGATCTCGATGATCCGAACCCTTCGTAAGGGTGGTGTAGCCGGGGTGGCGGGAGATCGAGACGTCACTGGTACGGGGCAGGTGTTTGACTTTTTTGGCCACCCAGCCCATCTGCCTGATGGTCACGTTCGGTTGGCAATAAAAGCGAAGGTCCCTTTGATTATCGGCTTTAGCCATCGGCATCCAGATCAAACTCACACCGCTCATTTTTTACCCCCATTTTATGTGCCAACGGAAGGCACTGAAGAAGAGCGATTAGCCGCTGGAATGAACTATATTGTAACCGCAATGGAGCAAGCTATCCAAGCCAATCCTGAACAATGGACCCTCACGGTTTCGATTTGGGCCGATGAGAAAGCAACAGCCCAAACATAGATCGGACAGCCAATGCGTGGCGATATCAAGCAAATTCTACCCGAATTACCCATCAATTGGGCGACGATTGAGACTGAAACTGCTCAACTGTTAAGCCATTATCTTCAATTTGATACTTCAAATCCACCCGGCCAAGAAGCACTAGCAATCGAATTCTTGGCTGAGTTGTTACAGGAGCGTGGCTTTTCTCCCCAAGTATTGCAATCGGCCCCCGATCGGGCCAACTTGGTCGTGCGTCTGACCAGCCCAATGAAAACAACCGCACCGCCCCTTCTACTTTACGCCCACGCGGACGTGGTGCCCGCTAACGCTACAGATTGGTCCATCCCTCCTTTTGGGGGGCTTATTCAAGATGGATTTGTCTGGGGGCGGGGGGCCTTGGATGATAAGGGATTGGGCATAATTTTTGTTCAAGTGCTTACCTTGCTTAAACAACACCAAGTCCCCTTACAACGTGATATTATTTTGCTCATTGCGGCCGATGAAGAGGCCAATAGTCGTTACGGTGTCAGTTGGCTCCTTGATCATCACTTGGATTTAGTTCGGGCCGAATATGTGTGGGATGAAGGTGGGATTGGCCTACGTCAGGAGGCTCCAGCCCCCTACCTGTATGGCATTGCGGTGGCTGAAAAGAACCCGCTCACGGTAAAGCTGTCCGCTCGAGGTACGCCTGGACACGCCGCCCTGCCCCATACCAATAATCCCCAAGAGCGCTTGGTGCAGGCCTTAGGCCGCATCAAGCGTTGGGAACGTCCCTTGCGGTTGGTAGAGCCAGTTGTTGAGATGCTACGGGTCTTGGCCGAAACTCAACCCTTCCCCCGCTCTTATTTATTCAATCACGCTGAAAACCCAATTGTTTGGTCCATTTTGCGCCCAATTCTACAAGGGCATCCTTTTTTAGCACCGATCATTCAAGATACGATCAGTTTAACGATGTTGCGTGGGGGGGAAAGTACCAACGTCGTCTCCGCCCACGCAGAAGCTCGGCTTGACATTCGACTCTTGCCGGATGCTAACCCTGAGGCCGTTTTGGCTGATTTGCGCTCGGTGATTGGGGATCGGAAAGTCTCGGTTGAGGGGGAAGCCATCTCCCAGCCACAACAACCTGTCTCCACTCAAACCGATTTTTATCAAGCCCTGGTAAAAACGCTGCAAAGCCTTGCCCCACCTGGTTTGGTCCTCCCCTACTTAACACCGGGGGCCACCGACTCGCGCTTTTTCCGACAGGTCGGGATGAAATCATACGGCTTTATGCCAATGTTGCTTGATGGGCCTGAACTCAGCCGCATTCACGGCATTGACGAGCGCGTCTCAACCGCAAATCTGCGTTGGGGTATTCAATTTGTTTTTGAGACATTGCGCCAACTGGGGTAAATGTTCGGTTTGATTAGCGTTGATTATTAGATTTAGGTAAAATTAAATCTAATAATGAATGGCAGATATCTGTCATCTATAAATTTGCACCTTACAAAAGATACTTTTTCATTTTAGCGAAAAGCCTATATCAGGTGAGCAAGCAGACGTTGACCAAGGAGAATGAGATGAGGATCAGACCACTACTTCACGTGTTATCAATGGCTATGGGTTTGGTGGCGATAACCCTGACCAGTTTGATTTTTGTTCAACAGATTAGTTTGGCTCAAGGTAGTGCGATTACGATGACCAAGGTTCTGAACAAAAGTAGCAACACCGTGCGCGTAGGTGAAGTGTTGAGCTTTACCATTGCCCTCACCAATACGAGTGGCTTTACCTTTACCAATGTGACGGTGATTGATGATTATGATACTTCTGTTCTGGCCTTTGCTCGTGCCGAACCACCTCAGGATACCTTAGATACGGGGGCAGGAACGATCACGTGGCTCAATGTGGCCACCCCAGCGATTCCGCCGGGTGGCTCGTTTTTCATCACAGTCGTTTTTACGGCAGAACATCCCAAACCAACCGTGGTTAATGCGGCTCGGTCACAGGATCTCGTTCTCTCCTCTGGCGCGATAAGTGATACGGCCAATGCAAGTGAAACGCAGGAGTCCATTGGCGGTTCTGCCCCACTGCTCAAATCCTTGCTCAATACTGACTCCCCCCAGGTCGGGGATGTGATGACTTTCACCCACGTCATCTCCAACGACGGTTTGGCGACCTTGACCCGGCTGCCCTTGTCTGACACCTACAACTCGTTGTATCTGGAATTTGTGTCAGCTGTGCCAACGCCAACGGTGATGACACCGGTAGGCCTGCTTCAGTGGGCTGATCTGACCAATGATTTTGGTGATATTCCTCCCTTTGGTACGGTCGTGGTCACCACTGTCTTTGTTGCTAAAACAGATGTCCTGACTACTTTCAATGAAGCCAGCACTGCTGGGGCGCAGGATGAGTATGCTAATGATTTAGCCCCTGGCGCGGCCTTGGTACCGATTCTGATTATTGGCCCTGACACTGCGGACCCGACGGCCACCCCGACCCCAACTGCCACACCCTTTGTCGAGTCAGATGACGACGATGATGACGATGGGGGGGCTGCCTCTGGTCAGGCGACAGCGACCCCAGTGGCTACAGGCATTGCGGCCATTGCGACAGCCAGTCCAACCGTTGCCGCAGTTGAGGCCACCGCCACATCAGCCATCGGTATTACTACGTTGCCCGAGACAGGCTTGGGTCCGTCAACCGCTTTATCTTCTAGCCCCTCCGTACCAAGTCAGCGTCAAATATTTGTTGTATCTTTTGCCCTATTGGTATTTATCTGGATAATTTATAGGCAATAGTGTTTATAATAGTGGATAGGTTGTCGGAAAGCTTTAGATAAATATTACCAACGAAGTCGTTGAGTGGTTGGACCCCTTCAAATATTTACCTAACATTAATAACTAAATCCAAGGTATGAGGCCCCCAACCCATTGAGGGTAGTTGTGGGGGCGTCTCTTGTAGATACCCCGCTTTGGGTGCCCATAAGGGACACCCTATACATTGCCGAATTAATTTATAAATATCAATCAGGTGGGAAATGGCCTGATAGCTTGGCTAACAGAAAATCAAACAATCAATGAGCAAATAGGACATCTTTAACGCTTCATAAATCAGCATCAAACATTCTTGAATAACTTCCCGTAGGTCGCCTGAAGCCAAAGGAGACCTAACCAGGTAGGTGAATTATGACAACAACAACAATTACCATCGAACTATATCAAGCAGAAGGACGACAATGGGCTGTCGTCAACCTAGACAGTGCGGATGCGCCAACCTTGGCCTTGGCTGAGGCCGTAAAAGCGCTCGGCATTGAAATCTCACGCTACTATCTTGAAGGGACGCCCAGCGGCGAGCCGCTTGATTTAGGACGCATTGGTACCCCAGCCCAACCGACTTCGTTACAAATGGAAGCGCCGATGTCTGTAGCCAATTTATTAGGGGTTGTTGCCCCAGATGTCCCAGCCGCCCCGTTAGGGATGGGTGAACCTGAGCTAGTTGAGGAAGAAGACGAGGACGAGTTTGATCTGATTGAAGAAAGCCCCTCTGTGCGGGAGAAGCAATATAAGCTGGCCCTCAATTGGAAATCAAAAGGCAAGAAAAAATCATTGAGTGGCTTTGATCTCTCCGAGCAGGATCTAGAAGAAGTTGATCTCACAGGTGCCGATTTGAGCGGCACCAATTTGGAAGGGGCGAACCTGACCGGGGCCGTTTTGGATGGGGCTAATCTATCTGGGGCCATCCTGGGAATGTCCAGCTTGGCTGGGGCCAGCCTGAAAGAGGCAGATCTCACCAACTGTAATTTGGTGGAAGTCGATTTAACCAAGGCTGACTTTGCTGGGGCCAATCTGGAAAAAGCCAACCTCACCGAAGCCATTGCCCATCGGGCCAATTTCAAAGGGGCCAATCTTAACGAAGCTATTTTAAGCCACATCAACTTCACTGGGGTTGATTTAAGCGAGGCTCAACTGACCGGGGTCAACTTGAGCGAAGCCAATTTACTTCAGGTCAATATGACCGCCGCCGATCTCACCGAAGCCCTCTTGTGTGATGCGATTTTGCACGTGGCTGATCTGTCCCGCGCCACCCTCAAAAATGCCAATGTCAGCCGGGCCAATCTTTTGGAAACAAACTTAACCGGGGCGGATCTCTCCTATGCCGATCTAAGTCTGGCCGATCTCACCGGGGCCACGATGGATGATGCCATCCTGATCAACACCGATCTTGAGGGAGCGGTTTTGCCCTCTCAAGAAGAAGAGCTGCCTCTATGAGCCAGTCTGCCTCAATGAGCCAGCCCCCTATGACCCAACCTCATCAAGACCCCCCGACGTTTTATGTGCGAGACATTCCCGTCTATGGTGATGTCATCCTTTCGCCGATGGCTGGCTTTTCCGACAAACCCTACCGTTTAATCTGTCGTGAATATGGCTCGGCGATGAGCTACAGCGAATTTGTCTCCTCTGATGGGCTAACCCAGGGCAACCCCCGCACCCGCCAAATGTTGGAATTTGATCCCTCGGAAAGTCCGATGGTCTTTCAGATCTTTGGTAAAAATGAGGATGTGTTGGCGCAGGCGGCCCAGATGATTGCCCCGCTGGGGCCAGATATCATCGATATCAATATGGGTTGCTCTGTGCGTAAGGTCTCAGGCCGAGGCTCTGGGGCCGCCTTGCTGCGTGAACCCGCCAAGATCGGGCGTATCTTTGAGCGCCTAAATAAAGCTGTCGATGTGCCGATTACCGGCAAGATTCGCCTGGGCTGGGATGAGGACTCGCTCAACTATCTGGAGGTGGCCAAGGTGATGGAGGACAACGGGGCTGCCCTGATCGCCATCCACGGCCGCACCAAAGAGCAAGCCTATAAGGGCGAAGCCCGCTGGGATCCCATCGCCGAAATCAAACAGACGGTCAAGATTCCGGTTGTCGGCAATGGTGATGTCAAGACCGTGGCCGATATCACCCGGATGAAACAACACACCGGCTGTGATGCGGTGATGATTGCTCGGGCCGCCATCGGCAACCCCTGGATTTTCCAACGGAAGGACATCGAGCAAATTACCCTGGCCGAAAAGGCCCAACTGATCTATCGTCACCTCGATCTGATGATCGATTTCTATGGCGAAGAGCAGGGCCTGATCCGCTTCCGCAAACACGTTGTCCGCTATGTGCGCGGCCTCTCTCACATGAACAAGGTCAAACAACAACTGATCACCTGCACCCACCCTGAACAGTTCATCGCCCTGATGCATCAGTATGAGCAGGACGCGGCTGACCGGGCCGAGCGACAGATCCAGGTTGTAGATGAGATGGTGCCGGAGCAGTGTGCGTTGCCAGTTTGATCTCTGCCTGATTACTTGGTTATTGAGTATTTCTAGATGTTGACCAAAAATTCCTCGTCTGGAATAAGATGAGCTAAATCTTCATCTTCTAAGATAAACCCTGCTTGTTTGGCTAAAAGTTGTGCCTCAGTCATTGTTAGCTCCGAGGTAAAGACATTGATGAGATCAATGACATTATTACGAGATGGTTTCCATTGACGTCCATTTGCCTCATAAGCAGTTTCCCATTTTGAAATAAGATTTGAAGATACATTAATTTCCAGAGCAAGCTCTTGCTGGGTTAAGTCTTTTTTTTGTCGTAATGCTTGCAAAGTCTTACCAAATTCAATTAAATTCAAACTGTCATTTAATTGAATATTCGCATATATTCTGTATAGTTCTTCAAACGTTAGTTTATGATTTGCACATAAAGCCCACTTGTAAGCATCTTCAGCATATAATACATCCTTGAATATTTTTATTAAATTTATCACTGATGTCCGATCTGGAACCCATCTTCGTCCTCGAAGCTTATATGCCCGTTCCCAATTAGAAATTAATTCTTTACTAACTCCTATCTTTTCAGCCAATTCTGCTTGAGTTAGTTTTGTTTGCTTTCTTGATTGATGTAAGGTTTGTCCAAATCTTTCTAAGTTCATACTATTTAATGTCCTAAGAACCATACAATATGGTATAAATATGTAAGAGAAATCCTAATATATAAGTGTTCTTTCTTAGAGGCATTTATCTATTCTTTCTAAAATATTACTAAATAGAAATAAGATATTTTATTCTTCTATGGAAGATTTGATTAATTAAAGGAAATGTCCTACTATTATTCTATAATTAGTATGAACTTTTTGCAAAAAACTCGTACAATCTGTCGAGTTTTTGTGATAAAACCCGTACAACTCGTACATCCGTACAGAATCCGTACAGGTGAAATTTCCCACTTCTATCTTACAATTATTCATGTAATAAACCTTTGAGAGAAATATGTCGGATATTTCTTAATCCTTTCTATTTCTTTCTACCAAATCCAAGGAAAGAACACCTGGGCTTAGCCACCCTATAAAGGTGTTTTTTTCTTTTTTAGCCCCCCAAAACTAAACCTATTATTAAACAAACTACTAAATATCCCTCACTTCTATCCTTTTTATCCTATACCCTCTACTCTACTCCATATCTATTCTTTCTTATCCACTTCTATACTCTATTCTTTCCCTTTTTTCATATTTCATCTTTATCCTCTCCTCTCCTTTCCTTCTCTTTCTTTTCTTATTCTAACCTCTTTTATTTTAATAGGAATTATTTAAATTTCTAAATCTCTTTGTTTCATTAGTTAGCATTAGCCGCTAATTTACCAAAATTGCTTGACGTCAAATTTTTGCTCAGTTTATAATGGAGACGTTTTTCAGATATATCTCGATTCATTATCAACAAGTGATGTTTTTACAAAGGAGTGTTCTGATGCCAAGCCTCAATCTTTTGACAAATGAGCTGGACGATCTTCAACGTATGGCAGCGGATTTAGCTGAGATTAAGTCTCGTTATGATGCGCTTAAAACTCGGCAGGAAGAGTTGAGGGCGTCGGAGCAGGAATGGGTCGCAAAACAAAAGGGGCTTGGCGAAAAGATTCTCGCCACACCAGAGTTTTCTTCTCACCAAGATAAGCGGAAGCAGCTACTTGAGGAGCAAATGAATCTTACACATCAGCTTGCGGCTTCTGACTTGACTGAGATTCAACAAAGTGAATTAAAGCGAAAGAAGCAGACTAACGAGCAAAATCTAACAGCTATCAACGAAATCATCGAATCACACACAACGTCAAAAGAAAATCATAGACAAACTGAAATAGAACTGACCCGTATCCGGTCTGAAATCGCGTCTAACGCGGCTGACTTGATAGAGCGTGCCCCGGAGCTAAACCAAGCTGAAGAAAATAAACAGCAGGCAATGTGGTCAGTTATAGAAAACACAAAGGTTGAAATTGAAAAGGTATCCCAACATCCAGATAGACTGACAGAATATATATGGCTGCATCAACTGCAAACTATCCTGAAACATAACGGGGTTGTACCCGATGCATTTCAGGATCTAAGTGAACAAAAAGAAGCCCGAGAGGCTATTACTAAGATCGATCAACAGCTCAACGCGCTTGAAACGTCACTCACTAAGCCGGAACGTAAGGATTTTGAAGTTTTCCAGAATACGTCAGATCGGATTACAGCGCTTAAAAACTCGATTGGTAAAATGGAGTCGAATTTAGAGCAAGAGCGTCAAGAAAAAGCAAGCGATGAACAAACTATAAGAGACCTTGCTTCAAAAAAGCCACTCAGTTCAGGTGAAAGACTTTGGTATCAAATCGCACTAACTTTCTCTTTCATAATTTGCCCCTTAATTGCAGTTATTCGTTCTCTTTCTACTGGTGAGTGGGTGGTGGTGTTTTTTGTTGCTATTTTTTCCGTTGTCGTAGGCCTTGTTATTAATGGTGCTTATCGGAATGCAGATGTTGAGGCTAAACGAGCTCAGGCAAATGCCTCATTTGAAATAAACGTAGCGGAGGTTCACGCCTTAGAAGCCTCACTAGAAAAAGATAGACTAAAATTAAGTCAGCACCAACAAGAACGTGACGATATGTTTTCTCGCCACCCTGATCTTCGCCAATTATATGTGTGAAGGTCAGGTAAAACACCTAGTCTGCCCATTTCCCAAACCCCCGTCCCTCCCTTATACTAAAAAAGTCCAACTGCCTTTAGGCGATTGGGCCAAAAAACAAATAATCTTATCTGTGTCCATCTGTGTGAATTTGTGGATGATGTCTTTCAGTTGTCCCTAAACCATATCATCGTCATCCACGGCTGATCCGCCGCTTGCGCCGGCCCGACGTTTCCGCTTGACCACCGTCGGCTGCGGCACTGTTTTCACCGGCAACGGCAAATTCGTGTGAGCGATCAAGCTGTCCACATCAATGCGCAGCTTTCGCGCACTCTTGTGCATCTCGGTCAGCCGTTCATCCAGTTTGACGATGTTTTGGATCAGATGGCCAATGGCCATCTCGGCGGTGAGATCACTCACCTGCCACTGTTTTAATAACTCGGGAGGGGGTATGGTTCCCATTGGGTTGCTCCTTTCTGGTTTCTAAACTTAACTTGTACCCTGATAAGGTACAGTTTAGCATCACCCCTTTAATCTGTCAAAAGTGATACTTTATTTTGTACCCTGTAAAGGTACGTTAAAATTTATGGAACGATTTGGGGAAAAAGTGCGCCACCTGCGCCAGCAACGTGGCCTCAGCCTAAGAAAATGTGCCTCGGCCCTGAGCCTCGCCACCCACAGTCACCTTGACCGCATCGAGTCCGGTCAGGCGATGCCCTCCGCTGATTTGATTCTAACCATCGCTAATTTTTTTGAGGTGTCGATTGATACCTTGATGCGGGATGAGTTGGATTTGGAGTAAATCCTGCGTATGAAATCATCTTTATAAAGGACAAAACAATGGCTCAAAAAATAATTGTCTATGGCAACAGTGATAAGGAACAATTTCCGACGCCAGAAGGTTTACAGAAATATCTTTCTGATGGCCTTTTTAACCAAAACAAAGGGCGATACCCATACTCACAAAATAAGGATGCTGATATTATCGTCATTTCCAGAAAGAGTTTGGCGTATGGACATTTGACTGTAGAGGAGAGAGTACAGCCTACAGACCAAGATCGGCAGCTATTTCCGCCCACAAAAGGCGTATATTGTATTGAGTCGTCGGTAGTCTACGGTAACCCCGTTAAGCTTTATCGTGACCTAGGTCTAAAAGTAAATTCTTTTGGAAAACTTATCTCCGAAAAAGAATTTTTACAGATTCAAGAATTAGCAGGCTCAATGGAAACATTTCGAAAGTCCGACTAAATCTCCCCTTGACAACCTCTCAATCATTACGTAAACTAAATATATTCCCCTTAACAAGTCTAGTAAACAATAATTCGAAGCTAAATCAATAACAATAGGATTGCAATGTCAGCTACCTTTAAGCATTACCTTAAGACCATTGAAGATGCCCTGAAAGCGGGCAATGCTACGGAGCACACCCACCGCCCCACGCTCAAGGCCCTGTTAGAGGCGCTTGACCTCCAAATCACGGCTACGAATGAACCTAAGCGCATTGCTTGTGGTGCGCCTGACTACATCATCACCCGCAACGATTTGACCATCGGCTACATTGAGGCCAAGGATGTGGGTAAATCGTTGGCGGAAACCGAACGGTCCGATCAGCTTAAACGGTATCGCCGTGCCTTGGATAATCTCGTTTTGACCGACTACCTCGATTTTCGCTGGTATGTGGCTGGTGAGCTACGGCAAGAAGCACGGCTGGCTCAGCCTCAAACAAATGGCAAGCTCAAGACCAAAAAGGAAGGACTTCAGGCAGTTGAAGCCCTCCTGCAAAATTTTTTAGCCCACCAGCCCGAAGCAATTAACACCCCCAAGGACTTGGCCGAGCGAATGGCTCGCCTGACCCATATCATTCGGGACATTATCATCACCGCCTTTGAGAATGAACAAGCCTCGATGTTGTTGCAAGGCTGGCGGGACGCCTTTGCCAAGGTTTTAATCGCAGATTTGGGACTACCCGATAAAACCCCCGATTTTGCCGATATGTTTGCCCAAACCTTGGCCTATGGTCTTTTTACCGCCCGAGTGATGGACACCACCCCAGACACCTTCACCCGCCAGGAGGCCCAATACCTCATTCCAAAATCCAATCCCTTTTTACGGGATTTCTTTATTCAAATTACCGGACCAGACCTTGATGATGAACCCTTTGCCAGCTTTGTGGATGATCTGGTGAATCTTCTCGCGAACACGGATATGCCCGAAATTTTGGCAGATTTTGGCCGCCGTACCCGCAAAGAAGATCCCGTGGTTCATTTTTACGAAACCTTTCTGGCCGCCTATGATCCTAAGCTACGTGAGGCGCGGGGTGTTTACTACACGCCAGAACCCGTGGTCAGTTATATTGTCCGCTCCGTTGATTATCTACTCAAATCGGATCGCTTTGGTTGCACCCAAGGGCTGGCTGACAGCAGCAAAATTACTGTACCCAATTATGACCCCAGCTTGAAGGTCAAAGGCAAGAAGGAGACCCGCAAGACGATTGAGACCCATAAGGTGCTGGTCCTAGACCCTGCCACTGGCACAGGCATCTTTCTCTACAGCGTCATCGACCACATTCGCCAGCAATTTATCCAGCAAGGCAACGCCGGGATGTGGCCGGGCTATGTTAAACAGCATCTACTGCCCCGGCTCTTTGGCTTTGAGTTGTTGATGGCTCCCTACGCCGTGGCCCACTTCAAACTGAGCCTGCAACTGGCCGGACGGGACCTCCCCGAAGATTTAGCCGAGCAGTGGAGTTATCAGCCCGCCGACGGAGAACGGCTCGGGGTTTATCTAACCAACGCCCTGGAAGAAGCCCACGAGATGACTGGCCTGCCCCTTTTCACCCAATGGGTGGCCGATGAGACCAACGCCGCCAATGAGGTCAAGCATCACCTGCCCGTACTGGTGGTGATGGGCAATCCGCCGTATTCGGTCAGCTCGTCCAACAAAAGCCCGTGGATTGAAGGCTTGATGGACACCTACAAAAAAGCAGTTCGTAGTGAACGCAATATCCAGCCGTTGTCCGATGATTACATTAAATTTATTCGACTAGCTCAAGATCGCATCGAACGCACCGAGCAGGGCATTGTGGCAATCATCACCAACCACGCCTATCTTTCAGGCTTGATCCATCGGGGGATGCGACAAGAATTGATGAAAGCCTTTAGTGACATCTACATTATCAACCTGCACGGCAATGCAACGACTGGTGAGACAACCCCAGATGGTAGTGTGGATGATAATGTATTTGACATTCGACAGGGGGTAGCAATTGGCTTATTTGTTAAGGACAAGAAGCCTGTCAAGCCCGCTACGGTGAACTTTTTTGAATTGTGGGGCAAACGGGAAGACAAATATGAATACTTGCGGACTAATGGGATTGAGACAACGAGTTGGGAGATTTTAACCCCACAGGAGCCTCATTTTTTCTTTGTGCCAAAGGATTTTAATTTGAGTAGTGAATATGAAGATGACTGGAAAGTGTCAGAAGTTTTTCCGCAATCATCATTAGGAATTGAATTTGGCTCAAAGCAATATTTACTAACTTTTGATAGTGATACAATCGGTAATTTTATCTCAGATGTGTTACTTAATCCTCACATTTCAGAGGATACATTAGAAGAACAATATGGTCTTAAAGATACAAGTGGATGGAAGTTTTCACAAACACGTAAAAATGAACTTGTAATCGGTTATAAACAAAATTGGTTGTAAGATGCTCAGCGTCTCCATTTAACATATTTTACACCTATCACTCATCATTGTTGCGAAGACCTCAACTCGCTGTTTTGAATAACCTTCACCAACCAAATAAGGCTTTGCTTACCCTTCGGCAAACAAGAACTTTAGAAGGAGGGCATTTTTTCGTAATAAATTCTATATACAGCAAAGATGTCATTTCTATCAAAGATCGTGTTACAGGGTTCCCCCTCTACCTCTACCCCACCGAGGACACCACCCGCCAAAAAAGCCTCTTTGACATTGCCACGTGGCCACCGGATGAGGCCAACGGTGGACGAACCCCAAACCTCAATCCCGATTTTGTGGCGGAGATGACACAGAAGCTAGGCTTGACCTTTACCCCAACATTAGCTGAGGATCGCCAAACTACTTTTGGCCCCGAAGATATTTTCCACTACATCTACGCCATCTTCCATAGCCCCACCTATCGCAGTCGCTACGCCGAATTTCTTAAAATCGACTTTCCTCGTGTGCCCTTAACCACCGATGTCGAACTTTTCTGGACCCTGCGAGATTTGGGTCAAGCATTGGCTGGGTTGCATCTCTTAGAGGCGCCAGACGTGGGCCAATTTGTCACCCGCTACCCCATCGCTGGGGATAATCGGATTGAAAAAGGGTACCCCAAATACGTCCCACCCAAAGCGGATCAGTCAGGCCGAGTCAAAATCAATAGTAGCCAATATTTTGAAGGCATCCCCCCTGAAGTCTGGGACTTTTATGTAGGCGGCTATCAAGTCTTGCAAAAGTGGCTCAAAGATCGGCGGGGACGACAGTTGTCCTATGATGATTTAACCCACTATCAACAGGTCGTGGTTGCTCTACAAAAAACGATTGATGTGATGGCCGAGATTGATGAGGCTATTCCAGAGTGGCCGTTGACTTGAGAAGAACAGAGATGTTGAAGTAGATGTTGGCTTTAGGAAATGCTGAATAATCTGATAAAAATTCCACGAGGAGCTAGAATCGATGAAAGATGCCCAAAAACCGGATCATATTAGTTTAAACACCTTAATTGGTCGTCTGCGTGAAGGCCGTTTTGTTATTCCTGACTTTCAGCGCGAATTTGAATGGAGACCTTGGGATATTCGGGATTTGATGCGCTCTATTTTTCTTGATTACTACATTGGCAGCTTGCTATTGTGGAAGGGAAAGGAGAGTAATTTTGATGCGTTATCTTGTGAAGCCATTTATGGCTACTCTGGAGCTGACAAACCGGAATACATTGTGCTTGATGGTCAACAACGGTTAACCGCAATGTTCTATGCCTTTCTCTCCCCAGAGGTACCGCTGCCCAACCGGGCAAATCGGGCTTTTTACTTTATTCGGGTCGATAAATTTATGTCCGAAAATTATGATGAAGCCTTCAACTATGAATGGTTGAATCGGCGTTGGCAGCCGCTCCTGGCCAGCAATGAGTCACAATTTGCCAATCATATCTTTCCCTTATCAGTTGTTGGCTCAGGGGGGTGGGACCTGCCGAATTGGGTCCAAGGGTATGAACAATACTGGCAAAATCAGGCCACCCAGCTTGAGGAAAACGGGGCAAATGGACCATCCGAAATCGTGACCCAACACGTCGATAATGCCAAAGCATTTGGCGACCATCTAAAAGGGATCACCGAACAGTATCAGATTTCCTATATTGAATTGGATAAAGATATTGAGATCGATAAGGTGTGTGACATTTTTACGCAGATTAATAGTCGTGGCATTCGTTTAGATGCCTTTGACCTGATCAACGCCCTTTTGAAACCGAAAGGTCTTCAATTAAAACATATGTGGCGACAGGCCTCATCCCGCTTAGAATTTGTTGACACCCCAAAGATGAATGTTTACATCTTGCAGGTTATGTCGATTCTGCGGCAAGCCTACTGCTCCCCTAAATATTTATATTTCCTATTGCCCGGTGAAGAAAAACCTGTGCGTGATCCTGATGGTACCCGCCGCAAGGAAGTGTTGATCCCTGATGTAGAAGATTTTGCCCAGCGTTGGCACAATGCCGTTGATGCCCTCGAGAGCGCGATAGATCTGCTGCGGCATCCGCAAGAGTTTGGAGTGATTTCTTCAAACTATCTGCCTTATGTGTCTATTCTTCCCGTATTTGCTGCAATCCAGTCGTATGTCAAAACCTTACCAGCCAATTCACAGCTTGAAGCGCAGCGTAAAGTGCGCCGCTGGTACTGGGCCTCTGTCTATACCAATCGGTATTCAGGCTCTGTCGAGTCAACCAGTGCCCGTGATTTCCTTGATGTACGGGCTTGGATAGACGATGACGCTAAAGAGCCAGGTTTGCTACAAGAGTTCAAGACCCGTTTTCGTAATCTTGAACTGCGAAAAGAAACAAAGCGTGGTACCTCTGTCTACAATGGTATCTTCAATCTCTTAATCTTAAAGGGGGCGCGTGATTGGATGACAGGGAATGTCCCCCAACACGGCGATCTGGATGACCACCATATTATCCCTGCTTCTTGGGGTAAGGAGCATTTAGGCAGAAATCTAATTCATTCGATTTTGAATCGGACCCCCTTAACGAGCTTAACCAACCGACAGGTAATCAATGATCGGCTACCAAATGAGTATCTACCCGAGCTAATTGAGGCTAATGATGAGGAGACGGTCCGAACCATTCTAGAATCACACTTTATCTCACCAACCGCCCAAGAAATCCTGATGCGCACCTCATTTACGGTTGAGGATTTTGAGCTCTTCATTGCTGAGCGACAACGTACCCTTCAAGATGCCATCGAACAACTACTCATCAAAGAGCGACTGGATTTATCGCCTCAACTGCGTGAGCTAGATGAGGCCATTGAACAGGTCGAGTTGACCTTACGACAGATAATCGTAGATGCCTTACATGATGACCCAGCGCAGCTTCCTCAACAAGTTGTCGTAAAAGTAGAGGAGCGTCTCCAGCGGGCTTTACGCAAAAACGCTGCCCTTGATGCAGAAGATTATCAAACGCTGGAAGGTAAATTGGAGTATTCTGATTTACGTGAACTACAGGATACAATTTTGAATAAATCCTTATGGTCGCATTTTGCCCCGCGTTTTGTCAATAAAGGTGCTTTGATCACTAAATTCGACCAACTGGCTGAATTACGAAACGGGATTCGCCATAGCCGCCAAGTTAGTAAGATAACCCAAAAAGAAGGTGAGGCCGCCCTGCTTTGGTTCGATGAGGTTCTGCGAAAATGATTTTAATATTTACTAAATGAGGTTGAATTTATCTGATTATATTTAAAAAGCCGCCAGCCATCGCCAGCGGCTTTTTCTTATTCTCCCCCTAATCCCCCTCACAAACCGGACACTCCAACCCACTCTCGCTGATACGAAGCGGTCCAGTGGTGGCCGTACTCGCAGACCCAACTGGTTTGAAAGTCGCGTTGGGGGATGTTGGGGCTAAGCCAGCCGATGTGATTTTCTTTGGCCAGATTAAAATAGGCGTCGTCAGTGCGGTGGGAGCGTTTGCTACAGATAGACCAGCCCCCACCTTTTTGAATATTGTGGGGCATACCAGATAGTCCATTGACACACTGCCAGCCCGTCTTGATCATACAAACTAAATTGCAATGTAATCCGTCAAATTTTGAACATTCAGGTGCCTTTTAAGATTTTTAAGGCGAATTTGGCGATTTGATGAGACAAATTAGGCATTTTTGGTGCAAAGGCTCTTGACGGGTTAATCAACTTATGATATGTTAAGTTAACTTCTGATAATTGATAGCTGTCTTTGCTTTTTTTTAGGCGGTCGTAAGTGTTAATGCAACAAAAAGTATTTGCTAACACCCATCGTGGTTGAGAGGTGGCTTCTCTCAATTGTATCAATTGCAATAGGATTTGGTAGATTGGAGTAGGGCATCGGTTAACAAAAGTAAGTTGTGGCAAAGGCTAGTGTGATCGGATTTTACATAACTTATTGCTGAAGGCTGGTGCCCGAAAGGGCCAATTGAATATTTGGCTGGTCTAGAAAGGTTTATTATGACACCCAACAATTTTCTCGATGCAATAATCATAGGTGTGATACTCGGGCTGTTTTTCTTGGCTATGGGTGAGCTGATCGTATTATTGATTTTAGATAAGCCCACCCGAATAGTAATGGCTATTAGTTACCTTGTAGTAGCAATCATTACAGCTATTGTCTACTACTTGGTACTTATTTGATTAATAAATCGCCGTCACCAAGATTTGCGATCAAAAACTGAATAATAATAAAAGAGGCACCCAATTTGATTTGGGTTGCCTTTTTTTGGTTTGTATACCTAAATATACGACAGAGGCTGAGCCTCAGCCGGTGATGGTCGGAAGCATTTGTTTGTCGAATGAGCAGACATTGATAATCTCGGGCTATGAGGTGAGGCAAAAAGCCGCTTATTTCAAGATTTATGTTATTATAAAGTTCCCTATTTCTTGCTTGAAGGAGAGCGCCCGATGACAGACGACATCCTGCCATCCCAATCCTCCGAAAATGAGCTACAGACCCGGCTGGCGCGGCGAAAGCGCAGAAAGCCTGGCTTTGCGCGAAATTTGGCCTTTATTGTGGGGATCAACGACTACACCAACACCATTCCTCCTTTGCAAACAGCGGTGGATGATGCAGAGGCCCTCAAGGCGGTCTTGGAAAAGGAGCACGATTATAAGGTTGAGCTGCTCACTGATGATAAGGCCACCCGAGAAAAATTAGTCTCAGCGTTGGATGTCACTAGGCCAGATAGTTGGGCCAGCCAGGTGGGGTCAAGGGATCGGGTTATCTTTTACTTTGCGGGGCACGGGGTAGCCGATGAAGGAGAGGATGGTCCGGCGGGCTATATTCTACCCCATGATGCCGATCCAGAGCGGGCCGAGGCGACCTTTGTCCAGATGCGTCAACTCCACGATCTTTTGCTCAAGCTTGAGTGTCATCATATGCTGCTCATTTTGGATTGTTGCTTTGCGGGAAGAATGCGCTGGTCCACCCTGCGGGCGGTGCATAAACAGCCCAAGCTCATCCACCGACAGCGATATGAGCACTATATTGAGTCTCCAGCCTGGCATTTGTTCACCTCAGCGGCATACGATCAAACCGCCCTGGACGTGCTGCAACGCAAGGCGTACAGCCCAAAACGTCCAAAGGTGCTGCGAGAGAGCACCGAGACAGAACATTCCCCCTTTGCCTACGCCTTGCTGGAGTCACTGTCTGGTGGGATTGCCGATATTTATCCAGACGGGAAAGGCGATGGCTTGTTGACGGCCTATGAATTGTATCAACACATTGATGAACAGGTTTGGCGGGGAGCCAAGGCGGTCAACCACCAGCAGACCCCGGAGTTTTGGCCGCTCAAAAAACATCGCAATGGGATGTTTCTCTTTCGAGTGCCCGGTCGCGAACTTGATTTGGCGGAAGCCGAAGCCTTAACTCTGGATCGCAACCCTTATCGGGGCTTGAAATCCTTTGAGGGGAAACACCATAAATTTTTCTTTGGCCGCGAGCAGGTGATTGGGGCGTTGTTGAGTCATATCACAACATGGTCTTTGACGGTGGTGCTTGGGGCCTCAGGAACCGGCAAGTCGAGCTTGGTCAAGGCTGGACTCCTGCCTGTGTTGCAGGGAGTGGCCGAATTTGATCCGGAAAATCTTCCCGAAACCGAAAAAAATACCCTTTCGCTTCACCCCGATGAGTGGCAGGTCCTCTCGCCGATACGCCCGACCCAATCTCCTTTTCAAGCGTTGGGGCAACTGTTGGCTGAGGCATCTGCAACGCCTCAGCCTAATCTGCAGGCCGACCATCCCCACGCCCTGGCCAAATATATTGCCAGTTGGGTCCAGACGAACCCTAATAAAAAATTGGTTTTGACTCTCGATCAATTTGAAGAGATGATTACAGCCTGTCACAATGAAACAGAGCGTCGTCGTTTTTTGGAGCTTTTGGCTGAAGCTGTGGCTACTCAATCAGATCACTTTCGCCTGATCCTCACCCTCCGTACCGATTTTGAACCACAACTGGCCAATTTAGGCTTGAAGGCTTTTTGGGAGGCGGCTCGTTTTATCGTCCCTGCCTTGACCTCAAGTGAATTGCGGGAAATCATCGAAGGGCCAGCTTCGGAGCAGGTCCTCTACTTTGAGCCGCCTGAGTTGGTTGAGCAGTTGATTGAAGAGGTGAACCAAACTCCAGGGGCCCTGCCGCTTCTCTCCTTTGCCCTGAGCCAGATGTATATCAATTACGTCGGACGAAAAAGTGAGACCCGGGCTATTACTGAAGCGGATTATGCGGCCTTGGGGGGGGATGAAACTCTCGGCGGCGGTGTGGTTGGGGCGTTGCAAAACCAGGCCAATCGGGTGTATGAGCAACTGACCCAAGAGTTTCCAGAGGAAAGCCGGGCCTATCAAGAGACAATGCAGCGGGTGATGCTGCGGATGGTATCAGTTGATGGCAATGAGCTAGCCCGGCGACGGGTGCTACTCTCTGAGTTGGAGTATCACGATCCCGCTGAAAATGACCAGGTGAACCTCGTGATTGATCGTTTACGGGAGGCCCGCTTGTTGGTACAGGGATCGACCAAAAACGCCGATGATCAAGCGCATTCGTATGTAGAACCCGCCCACGATGCCTTAGTACGGGCTTGGGACAGGCTGACCCGCTGGCACCAGGCCCGGGCCGAAGAGCTACCTCTGCAACGTCGGCTTACTCAAGCGGCAGTGTTGTGGGCAAATGAAACGGACCCGGCCAAGCAAAATAATCGGCTGTGGCATTACAATCCCGGGTTACCACGTCTTGAACAAATCGTGAGCGGGGAAGCGAGTGCTGAAGATTACGGGCCTTTGCGTCATTGGTGGCATCATTTTGTCGAGTTGTGGCAGTCCCAGCCCTTGGTGCCAAAGCAGACAGGTCATTGGCTCAATAAGTTGGAGTTACACTTTGTTCAGGAGAGTGTTCGGCAACGACAGCGGAATGCGCGCTGGCTGGTAGGGAGTGTTGCCGGTGTAATGGTTGTGTTGACCGCCTTGATGATTTTTGCCTTTGTGCAGCAAGGTAGGGCCGAAACCCAGCGCGTGGCAGCCGTCACCGCTGAAGCCAACGCCGAAGAAGGTCGTATTGCTGCAGAGAATGCTGAAGCGACGGCCGTTGCTGAACGTGATATTTCTCGCGCTCGCCAACTCGCCGCACAATCAGAGATCGTTCCCGTGGGGCAATCCAGCCAGAGTTTGCTCTTAGCTCTGGAAGCGCTTCGTACTTACCAAAGCAGTGACATCTTTTTGGCCGAACCAAGACGTGCTTTATACGCCGCGTTACAACGACCATCGGGGCGGCCTCTGGGTCGCTTAGGGATTACATCCGATAGAATCGTTTTTAGCCCTGATCAACGTTGGCTGGCCGCGGGTGATGCTGATGGCGGTCTCCATCTCTGGTCGTTAGCTGACTTGGATAGCCCCGTCAACGTCTGGTCGGCCCACGACGACCGCATCAACGTACTTGCCTTTAGCCCTGATGGGCAGTGGTTGGCCAGTGGTGACTTTGAGACCATCCGGGTCTGGTCGTTGCTTGAGTTTGACTCTCAGCCGGTGGTGGAGATAGAGATTAATGCGGCGTTGGCGATCGCTTTTAGCCCAGATATACGATGGTTATTTATTGCCAGTGAGGAAGGAACGATTAGCCAAAAGTCAATGACTGATCTGCAAGCCGCCCCGCAAGTCGTCGCGGCGGATGATGATGCGTTTATCTCTGAGCTTGCTTTTAGTGCAAATGGACAATGGCTGGCCGCCCGTTCGGGTATTGAAGAAACTTATCTGTGGCCAAGCGCAGATTTGGCTGATGATCCTGAGGTATTACGTATAAATGAACTAAATAGTGTAGAGGCAATCCGATTTAGTCCTGACAGTCAGTGGTTGCTTAGCGCCGGAGCGACAGACGTGCGGTTGTGGTCACTGACCGAGCCAGACAAAATTGACCCCGTTGTTTGGCCAGGGACAGAAAGTGAGGTGTTTACTGTGGCGTTTAGCCCAGATAGTCGTCATCTAGCCGCAGGCAGCTATGCCCAAACTGTGCATTTGTGGGCGGTTGATAATCCTGCTCAACCGCCTGCCATTCTAGAAAATGGGGAGGTCGTCATCGCCTTGGCCTTTAGCCCTGATGGTCAAGCGTTATTGAGTGCAGGTGAGCAAGGCACAGTGCGCGAGTGGTCGCTCAATCGGCCACAGCAAGCGCCGTTGGCGTTGTTTGGGCAAGATGAACAAGGGAGTAATTTGGTGGCCGTTAGCCCAGATGGGCAGTGGTTGGCAGCCACGAACAGAGACCAAGTTATTCAATTATTGCCAACCAACAATTTGCAGGCAGAGCCGCTGATTCTGACCCAGAGTGAGGGTGGGGTCCTAAGCCTCGTCTTTAGTATCGACAGTCAATGGCTCATGGCCGGGTCCGAGACAGGACAAATTTGGCGTTGGTCCTTGGCTAATTCTCAGGTGATGGGTGAAATTCTATTTGAGCATGATGCGCCAATTTTTGCGCTGGCGGTAACCCCTGATGGATCAGGATTAGCCAGTAGTGATCTTAATGGTGGAGTGCAACTGTGGTCCTTGACCGGTTTGGGCGCATCACCTCAGGAGTTGCCCAGTGACGATGTGTACGAAATCAATAATCTGGCGTTTAGCCCCGATGGGCAGTGGTTGGCTGGCGGCGAGATCGATGGCCCAATCGTGTGGGTTTGGAGTCTGAATGATTTGGCCGAACCCGTGATGTTACAGGCCGCTGGAATGAGTGGGGTCGTGGTCGATTTTAGCTCGGATGGACAATATTTGGCGGCTGGGAATGAAGCCGACACTATTCAGCTATGGTCTACAGCCGATAGTTTTACAAGCCCGGCGCGTGTTCTACGAGGACACACTGATTTTGTTCATAGTCTAGCTTTCAGCTTTGATGGACAATGGCTGGCCAGCGGCAGCATTGATGGTACGATTCGTCTATGGCCCTTATCTCATTTTGGGGATGAACCTGTTATTTTACAAGGCTATGACAATGGGAATCAGTCCCTCGCCTTTAGTCCTGACGGGCAATGGCTGCTTGTTGGGACCGAAAACCGTCCAGCACACCTATGGCCAATGAATATTGAGGAGGTGACCACGCTGGCCTGTCAATACGCCGGCCGAAACTTTACCCTTGCGGAGTGGGATCTCTATTTTCGAGGCGAACCTTACCGGCAAACGTGCCCCGAATGGCCACTGCCACTCGCTGATATTGGGGATGTGACAGAGTGAGGCTAGACTAGGTTTGTAGGACTCCGTTTATATATTTTTCTACTTCTTGAATATGAGATTTCTAAGGAGTGTGTCGTATCACTAACGCCCCCCCTGAACCATCTGTTGAGAGCAAGCCACAAAGTCAGCTGGCCCGGTCTATCCCGGTCTAAACCACGTCCGCTCGAAGAGCATCTCCAGCCAGATATCACTGCCGGAGACGGGGGCAAACCCCAGTTTTCGATAAAAGTCGTGGGCATCTGAGGTAGCCAGCAACAGGCGGCGGATGCCTTTCAATTCGGGCGCGGTAATGATACATTCCATCAGCCAGCGACCCAAGCCCTGCCCGCGATACGCCTCCAGCACAAACACATCCTGTACATAGGCAAAGTGAGCAAAATCAGTGACCACGCTGGCCCGATCTGTTGCTCTCCCTCAAACAAACCAAAAGAAAAGCTGTTCTCAGTGGATTTTTGTACGACGGCTTTGGGCACACCCCGTGATCAATAGGCTGCGGTTAAGAAGGTGTGAATGACAGCGAGGTCAAATTGTTTTTTGTCTTTGGGGATGTGAAATTGGTCTTTGTGATAGGTCGTCACCTAGAGTTCCCAACCTTCCAACCTTCCAATTCTCCTACCCCGGCAACGCCCACAACTGCGGGGCCTGCGGGGTGAGGGTAAACTGCAGATTGGTGAGCCAGTCGGAGCGCTGGGCTTCGAGGGAGAGGATGATGAACTCGGTCAGCTTGAGGGCGTCGGTGAAGGTGACGACGACGGGCAGAAGGTTGATGTCACCCGAGGGTTGGGGACCAGCGGTGTAGAGCGGTTGTTGCTGGAGCAGGCGGCTGCCGACCCCTTGGGCAGTGTGCAGGGGCGTATCCCAAGCGGGGACGTAGAAACGGCGAGGTTGGGTCCAGAAGAGTTCAGCCATCTGTTGATCGGAGCTGCTGCCTCCTTGGGTTTCTCTCTTTTGCAAGGTGACCTGCCCGGTGAAGATCCAGAAGGGCTGCCACTCCAGGATGTTGGTTTTTTCGGGCGAAGGCGTGGCATAGCTAATTTCGATTTCGCTCAGGCCCTCATCGCTGATTTGAATGGCGGTTTGGCATTCAGGACACAGGGTGACGATGTCATCATTATCGGGGATGAGCGGTGTGGCGCAGCGGGGGCAGGTCAGGGCGAGTAGTTTCATTTGGGCAATCCCTTTGTCACTTCGCTAGCCAACTCCTGAAAATCAACCTTGCCAGACTTAAGTTGATTCATAATGGATTTGGTACCGCCGCCGAGGGCTTTTTTGGCCCCACTCTTCATCTGCTCAACCTCCTCGCCGTAGCGAAAGGCACGATAGCCGGCGATCATCACGGCGATGCCCAAGATCAGGGGCACGATAAATAAGCCGCCACCATCATCATCGCTGCTGCCAGAGGCAAGGAAGAAGGACAAGATAGTGCCATTGACCAGCACCAGATTGCCGATGGCCATTCCGGCGACCAGGGCGGCGGCCCGGAAAAAGATATTGCCAGGGGCTTTGCCATACAGCACTTTGCCCTTGACCCCATCGACCACCACTTGATAGTTGCGTTTTTGATATTCGTAACGGGCCACCCACAGAGGATAGTAGACCAGCGAAAATTGGGGCCGCAGAAAGTGGAACTTCTCAAAATATTTTGAGGTCAATCTGCGTTTGGTTTGGCCAACATAGGTGAAATACTGTTCGGCCTCTGTCATCGCCTCGCTGCGGGATTCTGATGGCTCAAAGATCATTGCCTCGCGGTGCAACCACTCGCTGTCAAACGGCTCCAAATCCTGATGAGCAATCGAGACTCGATGGACCCCAAACTCCGAAACATCCGTCGCCGCATCGTTCCAATGCATGGTCTCCATCACCTGTACCTCAACCGGCTTGGTGGAGTCCTTGTCCCGTTTGACCCGACCAAAGAGCCAGCCAGTAACAAACGCAGTCACCCGCCAGTAGGGCAAATAAACCAGAAACAACTCTTGAATTTGGGCCTTTGTTTTTAGATCACGGGCTTTACGAATGCCCCGGAAGAAGTCTTTGACCTCACTGGTGGCTTGATCCCGCTGGATTTTGTTGGTCACCTGCCAGCGGCGGATGCCCCGCTCACCCTGCACCAACGAGCGTTGCTCGCAATAGGGACAGCGCACGATGCGTACCCCTTCGGGCACGGGCACATCGCCCCGGCAGTTGGGGCAGGTTAGGCCTTGGGTTTTTTCGTTTCCATTAGACATTGATGCAACCTTGGGAATCTGAAACAGTCCACAGATTCACACAGATGTTCACAGATAATTACAAAATTTTGACTTGATCAGGGCTGATCTGTGTCTATCTGTGGATAATGAGTTTTTCCTTGATAATTCAACGCTGAGAAATTCGTTAAACCTTAGCCGAGATATATGCCGCGACGGCAAAAATAGGAATGGCGAGCACCACGGCAGCGATGGCGTAGACGGCGAGGCCAATCATAAAGCCAGTGCCTTCACCGAATAGATAGCCCCCGCTTGGAGTCAGAGCTGCGCAGAAGTAGGCCAGAAAGGCAGCCGCGCCGATCAGTGCGTAAGGGGCTTCCCATTTGGAAGGATAAATGTTAGCAAAGACCTTGCTGGTCGCGGCGTCGACCACAGCGGTGTAGCGTTGGTTTTTGAAGCTATATTTGCAAACGTAAATGGGCAAATGAACCAACGACACGGCTTGACTGGCTTCGGGCTTGAGACCGTGATCATTCTCCAGCCACTGCTGCATTGCCTCGTAGGGCACCGTCGGCGTGGTCGCTAGGGCGTCGAGGGTGTGATCATACGCCTCTAGATCGGCAGCAGGCACGGTCAGGTGTTTGAGTTCGCTGACCGAAAGCGCAGCAGCGGGTTCAAGAAAGACCTGCTCCTGTCCATCCTGCTGCACCCGAACCATCCACATTGGAAAATATTGAAAGGTCACCGACTCAATAGTGGCCTTTTGATCGAGATTTTTGACCGTATCATTGCCCCCCATCCAGCGTCGCAAAGCCGCTAGGGCATCCGGCTCCTGCACGGTGGAGCGCACCGCGTAGTGAAAGACGGCCCGCGTTTTATCGATAAAATTGGTGGTGCCACAGTAGCTACAGGTGACAAATTGAGAGTCTTGCTCCACTGGTAGAATGGCGGTGCATTGTTGACAGGGGATTTGGGTAGCAACAGTTGGGTTTGACATTGATGACCTCAGGTTAATTGTAGCATAAGTTTTTGCAGGGTGGAAGGTCAAGCCGTCGCAGTGCATGTGTTTCAAACATTAATAAATGTTACCCAATTTTACGATAGACGATTGTCAGTAGGAGTGATAGGATGGATCGGAACTTTAAAGAATTAATGAAGAATATATTACAGTAACAGATGGGAGAGATATTGATTTTGAAAACTATGACTACCCCTCGACTTGTAAAAATTATTGTAGCCTTATTGCTCGCGTCAGTAGCGTTGATCTGGACCTTGAGTTCGATTTCGGCCACAACGACGTGGCGGATGTCGGCCTTGCCGGATACTGGGCAAACCACGGACTACACTGCGACGACAGGAGAGGATTCAGACTACAGCATTAATCCGCCCAGTTATACCGACAACGGGGAGACCGTGACGGATGAAGTGACGGGCCTGATCTGGCAGAAGAATGAGGTGATGACGACGACAACCAACGCGGCTGCTGTGAGTTACTGCGATACCCTTACCTTGGGGTCTTACACCGATTGGCGTTTGCCGACCAGCCACGAGCTGTATAGCTTGGTGAATATGAGTACAAGTAATCCGCCACTCAACTCGGACACATTTACCAATTCCGTAAGTGCCGACTATTGGTGGTCCTCAACCCAGCAGGCTGATGGATCGAGCAACTATTGGTCGATGAATGCTGGGGGTGGTATTGGGCCAAAGCCCGAAGATGAAGCCCTTACGCGTAATTTTTATGTGCGCTGTGTACGGGATGATCTAACCGATACAACCCAGTCTTTTACCGACAACGGCGATCAAACGGTTACCGCCAGCGGTACCTCGCTGATGTGGCAGCGGGATAGCACCTCGGTCATCAGCATGACGTGGACTGCGGCCCTGAGCTATTGTGAAGGATTGACCTTGGCTGATCACGATGATTGGCGGTTGCCCAACATCAAAGAGTTACGTTCCATTAGTGATGACTCCGTCTTTGGCCCGTCGGTCGATACCAGTGCCTTTACAATGACGACCACCTCGAAGGAAACGACAACCGTTTACTGGTCCTCCACCACTCGCGAAAATGATACATCACAGGCTTGGTATGTAGATTTCTACTTCGGTCTAGTAAGCCATTTTGATAAGACAGATACCGGGTATGTGTTGTGTACGCGGACGGCCTCGACGAATATTTATTTGCCCATTATTTTTAATTAAGTGTGGGGATGAAGCCCATCCTATTACAAACTTAACCCTCAAATGAACTAGAGGTCCAGTCTATTAAAGACTGGACCAATCTCTCCTTATAAAGCAACTTCTTGTACTATCTTATTGATTGATCTGTTACAAAATCTTGGATTTTTGTATAATTAATCTAACGTGCACCAGAGATAAGAGATCTGTCAATGAGGTAGCTCTAAATGAATAACTCCCTTGAAATCGCCCAAAGAAATACATTGTTGATTATTGAAGATGACGCTACCAACTTAAAAGTTTTGGTTGGATATCTGGAAACTTATGAGTTTGAGTTATTAATTGCACGTAATGGTGAGTCAGGTTTTGAAAAGGCCAAAATTGGTGAGCCTGATTTGATTTTGCTCGATATTCAGATGCCTGGCATTGATGGTTTTGAAACCTGTCGTCGATTAAAAGCCGATAAAACTACGCATTCCATCCCCATCATTTTTATGACAGCGTTAAGTAGTATCAAAGATAAGGTCAAAGGCCTACAGTTAGGGGCGGTTGATTATATTACCAAACCTTTTGATCAAACTGAAGTTTTGGCTCGAATTAATACCCATTTAACCCTGCGCCATTTACAACAGCAACTTCAACAGGCTAATGATGAATTAGAAGAACGGGTGGCCGACCGAACCCACCGTCTGCAGGTTCGGGCTAGATTGAGCCAGCAGATGAATCAAATCCATCAACTTGATGATTTGCTGACATTTGTCGTCACCGAACTCAAGACAAATTTTGCCTATGCTCAGGTCCAGGTTTACCTGCTCGACGACGATCCCCATTTGGGATTGACCCGTGAAATTGATATTCCTGGACAAGCATTAAAGGGGGCTACGCACCAATTATTCGGATCTGAGAACATTATTCTGGATATGCTCCAATCGAATGAGGATATCGTGGTCAATGATCTGGCGAGTGATTCTGAATTTTTATTAACAACGGATTTGCCAACTGTACGGTCTTTATTGGTGATACCACTTTCAGTCGGGGATGATCCGGTGATGGGTAGTTTGAATGTCTATGGTGAAACCGCTGGCTTTTTTACCGCTAAAGAGGTTTCAATGCTGCGCTCAATTGCTAGCGAATTGGCCAGTACTCTCACCAATATTCGGTTGCAATCTGAGCGTGAGGCCACAATATTGGAGCTTCAAGCGCTGGATAAGGCAAAGTCCCAGTTTTTGGCTGTGATTAGTCACGAATTACGGACTCCGATGAATGTTATTCTGGGATATATTGAGTTGTTAACAATGGGTGGCGTCGAACCTCTGTCAGATCCAGTCAAAAAGATGCTTGACAGTGCCTACGAACGCGGGCTTGATCTCAGCACGATGATTGATACGATGTTGGATATCACCAAAATGGAAATGGGACAGTTAGCTGTTAGCTTGGAAACCGTGAATGTTCAGGCTGTGTTTAGCAAACTCGTCTTTCGTCTCCAGGCCGATATTGGGGATAAACCACTTTCAATCCTCATCGAAACCCCATCAGATTTGCCTCCTGTCTTGGCTGACCCCACACGACTCAACCAAATTTTATCAAATCTTGGTGATAATGCGCTAAAGTTCACACAACACGGTACAGTGATCTTCAAGGCCGAGGAAGACCCCGATCAGGCTGAAAAAGTACGATTTGCCGTGATTGATACAGGCGTTGGTATTCCAGAAGATCAACTGGTGGTTATTTTTGACCTTTTCAAATTGGCGGACATGTCAATAACTCGCACCCATGGAGGCTTGGGGATTGGCCTGGCTATCGCCGAACGTTTGGTGAAATTACAGGGGGGACAACTTCAGGTCAAAAGTACAGTCAAGCAAGGCTCTGAATTTTTCTTCTCCTTGCCCAAGGTTTAGGATTAGTTAAATGTTTCGTAACGATCCAGCAGGTGCATTAAATGTCTCATTTGTCGGGAGATTAGAGATTTAAGGCACAAATCACCAATCTCTTAAATTAAGCGATTTTGTGCACAACATGAAAAGTCGTTTTTTAAGATTAATCCAGCCTTCGAAAGCCTAGAGCTTGGGGCGCTATCTGCCATTTGTAAGTATCATTTGGTCAAATTGCTAGCGGGGATTGCTGCGTAAATCATCAAAGCCAGCAGCGTTTTCCAGGAAGCGAATAGCAATTCCGACAACGTCATCAACATTTCCACAACGTATTCTTAACTCAGCAGTGCCTTCGAAACAGGTTATGCTTCGTGTATCTAGGCGGCATCGTCGTGAATCCTTACTTAGCCAGATATCGGACCACTGTTTACGCTGGATGATCTTTGGGCGAAGCAAACTTTCTTGTCGTTCTAGCGCTTTCGCAATCAGATGGATCTCATACTCTGGCTCTGAACCGAAAAAGGGTTGAATTGGGGATGCTGCTAACGCTGTTTCGATCATATCAATCGCTTCCTCCAAGGCGCAGGTCACATTGCTGACCCTGTATTTATTCGAATTGATTGCCCACACGACAGGATACTTTCCAACCCAGGGATAGTGCGAACTTGCTGAAAAGCACAGGCGATTCAAGCTTGAGTATGTATAGAACTGCGATACGACGGGATTTTCCGAAAGGCGAACGATTAATGGTGCCAGATCAAAAAGCACGTCGTCCGGATTCGCAATACGATCGCGAACGTGCAACCAGTGCCAATGGGCGGGATCAACCTGCAGTACCTCTGCGTGTCGTTCTAATTCAATAGCTTGGGATGCGAGCGAGATAAGCGGTACCTCATCTATAAGCCAGGCTGCAATATGACTTGGTGCGTCAGGCAATTTTTGGGCAAAGGCAACCTGCACCTGCCCAACAAAGAAAGCGCAAGTTTCATCGCGAACGCGACAAGATCGACCGCTTCCATAAACCCAAAGATCGAAGGACGGATCTCCATCCATTTCCCAGCGAAGACGTGGGTCAAGGCCCATTGCTATGACTTTTATAGCACGCCGTTTCTTGCCGATGAATGGAGCCTTTTGAATAAGGCTTTCCAGCGAGTCGCCTGAAATCCACGAGCGAATGCACGTGATTGCCTCATCAGCGATATAGGTTCGACCATTCTCTACCGGTTTCCCGAACTCATTGACAATGACATAAAACTGGTGGCCTTCATAGGGTTCTCTTTGGCCCTTCAACTGGCTGCGAGAATTGGCCGGATTCATTCCCAACATTAAGCCAGAAATGTGCCGCTCATACCAAAAGCAGTGTACGTGGAGAGACCTGTTATTGATAGGGCTGACATCTACACGCCAATGGACTCCCGCACCCTCCACGTTTGCCGAGATGCCAAGTTTCGTAAGGTTGTCAACAAGTTGATGTGCCTCTTGCTCATTCTGTTGCATGTGGAGCCTTTCAAATTTGCTATAACAATAATTATACCGAAGTGTTGGCACAATTCCATTAATGGCAGCGGTGTTTCATCTCTTTGATGAGAATTGTAGGCAAACCAGTAAAGGGCCAACACCCTTTCCCCTAACTTTAAAGCATCCGCTTTGCTCAAACCCACATTGCCCCAATTTCATGACAAAATTGCCTAGATCTTACAACAGATAAGGTGAGGCAAATTTACCTTCACCAACGCAGCTACGAATGACTACACCTTGCTGGAAACATCGGATGCGAAAGATAGTGGGATAGACGCCGGGATTACGGTCGATAAGGATGATAAATCCCGTCCGCGATATGATAAATATGACATCGGGGCGTATGAGTTCGGGGAGATGGTTCCTGTGTACTTGCCATTTGTGGCGAGGAATTAGGGTTTGTCAGAGGTTAGATAGATCGGCAATGTAGGGACTCATCGTTTAGTTCTGGCGTATCTGTTGGGTCGTATTTTGAGAGGTGTTATGATATTGAGGTAGCAACAAAATGAAAACCGACCATAACCAATGGTCGCGTTTTTTGTGTACGCCCGGCAGGGGCGACAACTAGGGAGTGAAAGGCTCCTGTGGGCGTGGATCCGACGAACCACTAGCCGAAGGCAACTGCGGGAGCGC
>JANQQF010000173.1 GCA_028285035.1 Phycisphaerae bacterium | reverse complement strand
ACAACCATACCTCCTGCGTCATACTTGACCGAACCGCCGGATGCGGACCCGCATGTCCGGTGGTGTGGGAGGGGGGCTTTGCTCCCCTATCCCGATTTTTGGAAAGGGTTGGGGATTAACGTGTCAGCTATTTATGCTGCGAAATAGTAGCCTCAATAAAAAGCCAGCTTTAGCGGTTAGATTTAATGATTTGTTAGGCAGGATTTTGTGATTGACGTAACTGTTGAACTTCTTTAAGTGTGAGGCCAGTTTTCTGACTGATTGTTTCATCATCTAAAACATCCAGCAACTGTCGAGCGACCGCAACAATACCTTTTTCAATATCTCGTTCTTCGGCCTTCTGTTCAGCGACCTCAACTCTGATCATTCTCGTTCCTTATGCAACACCCCAAATTGGCAATGTGACCACTTAAAAATTTTATTTTCTGCTGTAACTTCGACTGCGATGTGCTGCCTAATCCCCAAAATCAGGGGCCGTTATCCGCCCTTGTCGAAGGCAACCAAACCTGAATGATCACGAAACCTTGTGACAAGGACACTTCTGAACAATGCGGCGGACAATGATCACGCTGCATTTTGATTGTTATAGCTTTTCTTTTATTTCATGCATTAATCCATTGAACTCGTTATCTTCTTCTTCAATCCATTCGTTATCTTGTATTAATGCTTGTATTATATTACGATGTTGTTCTTTGTAATATTCTTTTTTAAGATTTGAAAAATCAGTTAATAACCATTTGCTATTGTGGTTTTCTTCGGTTTCTTTTATACTCTTGGCTTTACCATTAGGTGTAATTAAGTTGACTTTAAATTGGTTATCCGGAATGTTATTTATTATTTCTTTTACTCTTTCATAAATTCTTAATCCGTGATAATCCCAATCACACAAATAGTATATCGGGTATTTTATTTCAGGGACTTTCTCTAATTTTATTATATTATTTCCGCCTGCATACCAAAGCTCAATATCATTTTCATTTGCGTAGTGAGGGAACTTTAAAAAATATAGGTTTTCACATAAAATAATAGCTTTCGGTTTTCGGCTCTGACAATGTAGAACATACAAATACTGTTTATCATTTTCATAAAATTTATCAATACCGATTAATGCTTTTACTGCAATTTTAAGACTCTGTCTATTATTGCTATTTTGTATATACTTGGGGGACTTAAAGAACATTCTTGATACACCTTGTAGGTTTTCTCTGGCGTTCTCAATTTGTTCTTTTAATTCTGTCAATTTATTGTCTGACCAAATATCACTAATATTAATCAGTTTTTCTATTTCATGTTCTTTTAGTTGTGAATATTTTACAAGTCGTTCTTTATCTCCTAATTTTAATCCTAATTCTTTTAGAAAGTTTGAGTATTTGTTGTACTTGTCGAGAAATTCTGTTTCATAAAATATTTTAAAGTCTTGTTTTCTATCATCATTTACTTTTAATACACTCTTTTTTCCAAACTTAGACTCTAAAAATCTTTTTTGACCTTGTAAAATATTTTTTACATAGTCATTTCCTTGAATTTTAGCCTTTGTTTCGCCATTCTTATACAGTTGGTGAATTGCTTTTAATTCTCGCCAAGTTAAGTTCTTATTCATGTATTAAATATTCTATTTTTTGTGCAACGTTTTTTATTTCCCCCTCTTCATTCGAGAATACTGCAAAAGGTGGGTAATTGATTTTATCCTCTTGATTGGGATTTTCGTTAAGCATATACCAATATTGTGAGCGATCTTGCATATTTTCAAGTGGATAAATAGACATTGATATTATTTGATATTTTTTTTCAACTGCTATATTGTAAAGTACATCATAATTACTTCCTAAGTCCAATGCTTCGTCAAGCGGCATAAAACGGATACCTGCTAAGTCATTATCATTTTCGTCCTTATGTAATTCCGACAATCTTGCAATACACAGTAATGCTAATGCTGTTGTCGTTTGTCCCGTACTTCCTACATTCGCTGTTCCTTTTGTGCCTGTCATTTTAAAGTCGAGCGCAAAATAGTTTTTAGGGTTAAGTAACCTCTCTATCTTAGGTACATTTGATTTTCCTGTAATTTTAGTATATATCTCACTTATATACTCCTCAATACTTTTCTCTTGTAGTTTTTCAAATATACCTATTTTGTAAAATTCTATATCTAATTGTTTGCGCATCTCTGTTAACAATTGGGTGCTAAATTCTGTTTTGTCTTCAATCAGGTTTAAGACAACTTTATTTCCGCCTGTTATTTTATTTGTTTCAGGTTGAGCAAAAAAGTTTTTTATTCTACCATAACTTTCATAGTAATATGAAAGTTTTTCATGAGTTTTATTAAATGCCTCATGTAAAATACTAACATGCCTCGTGTTTATTCTTGCATTCGTTTCTACTATTTCTTCAAGGTACTTGTTTATTTTAGGTATAACTTCTTCTAAATCATCTTTTGATTTTACTTTATAAACATCCGGCAAAATTGTATTTGCAACGGATACTGCTGATTGTATGCTTTGATGGTTCGTACTTTCAGAAAGCATTGGTTTTATTTCATCGGAATAATACTGTTCAAGTATTTGCTTATTTGCTTCATAAGTTGATTTCAGTTCTTCAATTGGTTCCTCTGAGATTTTTACAGTATGAGTCGGTGAAAAATCTTTTCCTATGACACGAAAAAACTCGTTTTTAGCTTTGTCGTATTCATTTTGCAATAGTTTGATTTTCCTGTAAATAGATAGTAATTTTTTTGTTACATCTTCCCTTTTACTGTTTTGCCCTTTCAATTCATCAAGGCTTTTGTTTTCTAATTCATTTATAAAAGCAGAATAGGCGACAGAGTACAATTCTGTTTTATTGCCATACAGCTTTAATTTTTTCTGCACCTTCTCTATTCTTTCGTTAATTTTTTTTATGTCTTTCTTTAATTCATCTTCGATATTATTCTCTAAGTATTCAATTATTTCTTTTTTTTCATGGTCTAATTCTTTAATCTGACTTTCTATCGTCTCTAATTCTGATTTTTCTCTGGTCCAAATACCCATCGCTGCTTCAATGGCTGCTCTATTATTGTAGTCGGAAATTTTTGTTTCAAAATCGTTCGTTAACCCTTCAATGATGGAAAAACTAAAAAGCTTTTCTCTGTCTGGGTATATTTTTAAGCCTTCTTTATTATCATAACCCTCAATTAACTGCAACAGATTTTTTCTTTTATCCAATTTAAGATTGTATCGGTTCAGTAATTTATCTGCCGTTTTGTACTTTTTGTTGAAGAGTTCTTTTATTTCAGTAATGTTGTTTGTGTTTAGTATCTGTTCTTCTGAATAAAACGGGATATATTCATTAATTCCGCCTAAAGAAATCCAAAAACCAAAGTTGTCAGTATTCGTAATTTTTAAATTCAAAAATAAGGTGTCGGGACTTTCTAAATATCTGCTAATGCCTTTTTCATTAATTATTTTATCTCTGGGCAAATCTTGTAAATAGACCAGTAAACTTTCTTCTTCTTTACTAAATGGTTTATTTGTTTCTGTAATTCTGTTAATCGCCCAACCTGCCAATGAATTTTTATCATTTGGATTTGATATTTTCTTTATTGTTTCAAGAAAAGAAATTTCTTTTTCAAAGCTCTCGATTGTAGACTTGTACAGTTCAATTGCTTTTTGGTAATCAATTGAAAATAAAGACTTGTCGTAAATCGTTTGAATGCCTTTGGTTTGTAGGTAGTTTATAAAATTGCCTAAAACCTGTCGTTTTTGCTCATTTACCTGCTGTTTTGTATGGTGTTCAACTAATGACTGTAGATCATACTCTTTTAACCATTCTTTTACTTCTAAAACATTTGAATGGGGTTTGGCAAGTTTGTTTAATTCTTCTTGAATAGAGTGAAGTTCTTTTTCAATATCTGTCTCATTTAGTCGTTCAAGATCTTTATCAATTTGCTGAATGCGTTTTTTATTCTCGCCTATAGTCTTTACAATTTTCTCTTTCTCGGATTTTTTAGCATTTTTACCATTTTCCTCAATCAAGAGTTGTTGAATCATATACCTAGTTAATAATTGTTTTTGTTCTTTAAACTCCTCTTCTTCATTAATAATCTTATCATGGAACTCAAAACATAAAGAGTTAAAGTATTCTATCTCACTATCTTTATAGTTACCTTGGTGTTTTGCATACTTTATTATCTTGTTTGCCTTTTCTTTAATTGCTTCAATGTCTTTATTGGTTTTGTAGTATGTTCTAACTTCTTTCTCTATCTTTTCAGTTCCTTCTTTCCAAAATGAAATTATTTCTTTTTCAGAATTATCATCAAACAGAAATTTTATAAGGCTATCAGAATTATCTGTCTTTAAACCTTTTCCCCGAGCAAAAGCCCTGATTATCATCGAAAAATTCTTCCGTTGCGCTTCAGTTTCAAGATTGTATGGCAATATACCAATCTCTCTAAGGGTTTTTGCAAACACATCTATTCTGTAATCAAAGCATTGACAATCTTTCAGCAAGTTGCTAAGTTCGTTCAACTCATAAATTGTATCGTCAAAAAGTAAATCAGAATGCAATAAGGGTTTGTCTAAATATTTATCAGGGTTGGTTTTATCATATCCCTTTTGAATAATGAAGTGTTTTGTTTCATTTGAGGAGCTTTTAATAAACACCCCAACCGCAAGAAATTGTTTTGGTTTTACTTCAATGTTTATAAATACATAAGCATTAGCAGTTTTGTTTCCTTTAGATAGAACCATCGTTTTTATCTCCCGCTCTTTCTCTCCTTTTAGCGGAACTGTGGATGATATAAATTTTGAGCCGACAAAAATTAGCTGTAGGAAGTCGCCTATCATACTTTTCCCGGAACCGCTTTCGCCTGTAAAATCGGTTCTCAGATGGTGAAATAGATAATCACATTTATAATGGTGAATAACTCCTAACGTCGATAAGCTGTATATACTGGGATAATTTTTATTCATCGGCGAGTAATTTTTTACTTAAATCTTCATAGTTTTCAATTTCGTTTTTGTATTGCTCTTCAACCAGCCTTCTGAAGGAAGGCATAATGGTAAATTTATCTTTTGGTTCATTATCTGCTTTTTTGAAATAAACCCAACCTAAATCCTCAAAACTGTCAAACGCTTTGACTATCTCTCTTTTGACAGTCTCCTTGTCCTCATACAAATCTTCTGTTTCGCTATCAATTCCGGCAAACAACCTAATAAAGCTATCTTTGTATATGTCATGATTAAAAAGAATCTCATAGAATTTTGATAAGCTGTCAGGATAATTCATATCAAGTTCGTACAATTCCCAAAAAACAAGACCTATGATAATGTGCTTTTTTTCCATGTATTCATAGCGTCCTTTTCTGACCATTCCCCTATCATTGGGATTAAAGGACAAGTAATAATATTTATTGAATTTGTCTGCATCATTTGACGATAAATTGACATGAAAAAAATCTGTGTAATAGTTCGTTAGGGTTTTCTCATGTTCATAAATGAAATTAAACAATGTTGTTTGTTTATCGTGCTTATGCTGGATGTGTTTTCCTTGGCGTAAGGCATAATCAATTTGTGCAAAAACATCTTTTGCATCAATAGCAGTTAAGAAGTCATATTTTAATAACTGCTCTATTCTATTTTGCTTATTTTCATCTTCCATAAAATGGTATTGTTAAAATCGTTATGCAAAATCGCTTTGTCGGCAATTTCGACCTCATGCTGTTGTGATTTTGTATATTCGTTTAAAAGAATGTAAGCGACTTTTGTTGCGATGTTTATGTTTTGTGTTTCTGTTAATATTTTGTAAAAATATGAACTGTATTCTATTGATTTGTTTTTCTTTAAATCTTTCTTTATGTCATTTACATACTTAGCTATTTTTGCTCTTTGTTGTCTTACTTTTTTTGCAGACTGATATTTTTTTTCAACGTTATTTGGGTCAACATCTGTTTTTTCAGTTTTGCTCTGTGTCTTTCCTTTTTTTAGTTGATTATCAGTAATAGTAAAATTGAATTTTTCCGTGTAAAGTTCCTTCTGAAAAATCGCATTATCAGGAAATACTAATTCCTTTTTTGAGTCTATCCTTTCAAGTGTCGTATTCTTAATTAGATGACATATGAACTTTTTAGTATTTCTATCAAAATCAGCTCTGTTTATATTGCTGAAAAACTCCTGTATCCGAGGTTGTATTAAATCAATACGGTTATTGATAAATGATAAATAGTCTCGTATGTCGGAAAAATAGTCTTTTGCCTTTTTCCTGTTTTTCATTGTTGTTTCTGAATTTATGGCTACTTGATTTAATAAGTCTTCGATGTCATATATATCAGAAAATGCAGTTGTTAGCTCAATAACTTGATTTTTTATCTTTTCTAATCCTTCACGAATTGATTTTAGTAGTTCAGTATTTTGTTTGTCATTATCAAAAATGACTGTTCTAAAATCATGAACATAACCATCAATTTTTTTATTTAAACTCTCCACCTGATTATCTAAATCTGTTTTGTATCGCTCAAAAAAGTCGTACCATTCATTAAAATTATCATCTTTTAGTTGTTTACCAAGTTCATTTTTAAGGTTTAGTAATATTTTTCTTACATCTGACGGTGAAAAGTCACGATGAAGCTTTTTACGAATTTCTTTTGTAAAATGTTGAGAATAGGGCGTTAAAACATAGCCATTTCTGGACTTTCTTATGAAATTTATTAAAAGAAACTGAATAGTTGATTTTATAACTCTATGTAGTTCTCTTTCTTTTTCAAAATAATTATTGTAATCGCTAATTATTTTTTTTAATTCATCTTCGGAAAAAACATTTGTCCCAAATTTTTCGAACAACAAAAATACTATCATTCCATATTTTTCTTTGGGAATGATGTTAGTGTAATTTTTTTCTACTTGTTCAATAAAATCAAAGTATTCTTTCATTACTTGCTTAATCTAATTCAGATTAGCTACAATAATTATTGTATCGATACATCCGTTCAATTCCATTAATAGCTGATATGTCAGCGTTAAAAGTTTAACCCGACGTATCAGCCATTAATTTTTTAAGCCGACCTCCCCAATCTTAACACAACCTTATCTGTCTAACAATATACCGAATAAAACAACAATCCTTTCAGCGAAACCTTCCGAACAAAACTCAACTCATCCACGAAGGTGGATGATTGGCTTTAGCCTACAAGGCGCGATTTCAATCGCTTAATTTCAATGACCCCCCACCGCCCCCAATGCCTTCAGCGCCGACCGCTGGGCCTCGGTGATGCCCGTCACCCCATTAATGTTCATCCCCGCATAAGGGCCGGGAACTTGCCAAGTGGCTAGACACGCGCCTGTTTGAACATCCCACACCTTAATGGTCTCATCGGCGCTGCTACTGACCAGCGCCTGCCCATCGGGACTGTAAGCGAGGCTGTAAATCCAATTACTATGGCCTTCCAACACTTGAAGCATCGTTCCACTCGATACATCCCAGAGGCGGATTGTATTATCATTACTAGCACTGGCTAGATTTTGTCCGTCTGGATGAAAGGCGAGGGAGCGGACCCAACCCGTATGTTCAGTAAGGGTATGGTGTATTTGTCCGGTTTTGATATCCCACAAATGTACAGTTCGGTCCCAACCGCCGCTGGCTAAAAGAGTTCCATCTGGGCTGAAGGCGATGGTCTCTACCCCTTGACTGTGGCCTTGGAAGGTATTGAGATGTTGCCCCGTGTCTACGTGCCACAACTGCACGGTCTGATCAGCACTCCCACTGGCCAGCGTTTGTCCATCTGGGCTAAAGGCAATGTCTAGAACCCAATTATTGTGCCCTTTAAACGTATGGTGAGCTTGCCCTGTTCTCACATCCCATAATCGTATCGTGTGATCAAAACTACCGCTCGCCAATATCTGTCCATCTGGGCTAAAGTCAATCCCTTTTATTTCATCAAGATGACCTTGCACGGTGTGTCGCATTTGCCCTGTTTGGGTGTCCCACAATCGGATGGTTTGGTCAGCACTACCGCTGGCCAGCGTTCGCCCATCTGGGCTAAAGGCCACAGACCAGACCCAATTGAGATGACCGGGCAGGGTGTGATGGATTTGGCCTGTTTGCGCATCCCATATGCGGACCATCTGATCGCTACTTCCACTGGCTAGGAGGGTGCCTTCAGGGTGATAGGCAACGCAGCAAATTCGGCTATCATACCCTTGCAAGGTGTACCCGGCTTGTCTTGACTGAATATCCCAAAATCGCATCGTCTGATCAGCACTCCCGCTGACAAGCGTTCGCCCATCTGGACTAAAGGCAATTTCTATAACGGTATTTGTATGTCCCCGGAATATATGATCAATTTGCTCCCGTTTTAGATCCCATACCCGGACTGTATGATCTCGACCCGCACTGGCGAGTAGCTCTCCGTTTGGGCTAAACGCAACATCTGGCACTGTACTGGTATGTCCTTGAAAGATATGTCGAATTTGCTTATTGTTCACATCCCACACCTGTACGGTATGGTCAAAACCACCACTCGCCAGTAGGGTGCCATCAGGGCTAAGCGTGATTGACTCTACCCCATTGCTATTCATTTTGAGGCTGTGCAGCAGTTGTCCAGTGTGAGGATCCCACAAACGTACGGTATCATCTCGACTACCACTGACCAATATCTGCCCATTTGGGCTAAACACTACTTTTTGTACCCAATCCTCATGCCCTTTAAGGATATAATAGATTTGTCCTGTCTTGACATCCCACACATGTATGACTTGATTAGTGTCCCCACTGGCCAGTAAGGCCCCGTCAGGGCTGAACGTGATACTACTGATCAAGTCGAGGTGTCCCTCAAGAATATGCTGAACTTGTCCGGTTTTAACATCCCATAACCGTATGGTTTCGTCGAGGCTACCACTGGCCAGAGTCTGTCCATCTGGACTAAAGGCTACGTTTGTAACCCCATCGCCATGCCCTCTCAAAACAGCAATCGGCTGACCATTGCTCATTCGCCACAACCGAACATCACCTTCAATGGTTCCAGCGGCCAGCAGGGTGCCATCTGGACTGATATCGACCGAATATATGGCCCCAAAGGTGTCGGTAAAAACAGAGTGGGCCAAATCAGCTCCAGCGAAATTAATCGCATTGAGCCTCACATTTTGTAGATAAGCTTGCCAGACACTGAGCTGTGAGAAGTCATAGCCCGTCACATCAATCTCTAAATAGAGCAGTAGATTGAGGATATTACCGCCCGCATAACTCTGTTTAGCGGTCTCTTCAAGCTGCATTATTTTGATGAGTTGTTGTAAGTGATTTTCTAGACCGATTAGGCCGAATTTAGCCAGGAGTAGTTCACCAATCGGGTGCAAAATGAGGCGAGTCTGGCTCTGTCGGACATAGGTTTTGGCTTGGGCGTGCAACAAGGCGTGGCTATGTAATAGGTTCAACTGGCCGTGCTCAATCTCTTGGCTAACCTGTTCAATTAAATAGTCAGTCAAATACTCGGTGATAACATTTTGCAGCCGAAAGCCAATCTGGCCCCGCTCCAATAACGAGCGTTGTTGCAGCGACCGCAGTGTTTCAAGCAGTTCTCGCTGGCGCACTGGACGAACAAGCACAGCCATTAGGACCGGCGGAGGCACCGGCTCACGGCTGATGGCCAGCCACAGCAAAACATCCTGCTCCAACGATGATAGCCGATTGAATTGTTTATCCAAGACGCTCCGAATGTCATCAAAGATAAGCGTTTCTTCCCCTAGAAATGCAACCACATCCCCAAAATAAAAATCCTGGATGGTTTGGGCGACGAGCTTGAGGGCCAAGGGATTACCGGAATAGCGATCGGTTAACTGGTCGGCCTCAGTTTGGCCTATGATGACATCGTGGGCCTGCAACATTTGGTGGCTCGCGCCTACATCCAGGCCATTTAGAGCCAGACTTTGGATACTGGGCAGGTTGCCCGGCATCAGCCAACGGCTCTGGGGCTGTTCGCGACTGGTTATCAGCAGGCAACTCTGGTGTTCGTGCTGGGCCAGGGTTTCAATCAGTCGCGTATAGGCTTCATAACCGGGGCGATATTGTCCGGCTGGCTCACTTTGCAGAATTGTTTCCAGATTGTCCAGCACCAATAAACATCGTTTTTGGCGGAGCTGGTCGAGGAGTAGGGAGAGTTGCTCAGACAGGCTATCGGGATAATCCAAGACGGGACTGCCATGTAAGGTTTGTAGCATACTCGGTAACAGCTCATCCAACTTGGGCGCGTTGAGCAGTGATTGCCAAGTGACCACATCAAATTGGTCGGCCACCGCTCGAGCAATCTGCGCAGCCAAGCTGGTTTTGCCCAGCCCGCCCATTCCCAGAATAGTCACCAATCGACACCTATCGATGATCAACCACTTCTGAAGTTGGGCCAGCTCTTCCGTCCGGCCAAAGAAATCACCGATAACGGGCGCATCATTCCAATCGTGGCGCGGTGTTGATGGCTGCCCTTCTTGGCGTTGAGTCGGGCTGCTGGGAGCAAGAGATGGGGATGAGGGGGGAGGAGGTTCTTGCTCCACTTTTTTCAACGCACCCTGTTGGATCTGCTCGGCCAGAGCCACGGTTTCCGGCTCTGGCTCCGTGCCTAGTTTAGCTCGTAATAATTGACGACAGACAGAAAATTGGACCAGAGCTTGGTCGGGCAAGCCCCGATAGGCCAACAACCGCATCAATTGGCGATGTGAGTCCTCACGGTAGGAGTCTAACTTGAGCAGGCGGCTGGCGTAGGTAAACGCTTGGTCAAAATCGCTTTGGGCTTCATAGGCATCGGCCAGTTGCTTAAAGACCAACAGTGCTTGTTGGTGAAGCATTTCTCGTTGAAATAGTAGCCACTCTTCAAAGGCTGGGGCATCAGCTAGGCTAAACCCTGGTAATAACTCACCTTGATATAGTTTGCTGGCTTCCGTTAATTGCTCCAGACAGACTGAACAATCGCTTAATTGTTTGTGGGGGTGTGCTTCACTAGCAGCTATCAGGGTTTGAAAATAAGTAACATCGGTTTGAACTTGCATTGTGGTGCTGGTGTTGAAGCGGATTGTTTGATGGGTGACGGTAATTAACATTTTGCTCAGGCCGGGGCTGACCTTATCGAGAGTTTTTCGTAATCGATAGAGGGTGGTTCGTAAACTTTCGAGCGCCTGTTTATCAGAGACTTCCGGCCACAATAGACCAGCGAGGGTTCGTCGTTGGTGGGGCTGATCTGGTTCCAAGGTCAAATAGATCAACAACGCCCGTACCTTGTCGGTACGGAATTGCGTAATCGGTGTGCCCTTAAAATTGATCGCGAATGATCCCAGAAACGTTAAGGTTAGTTGATCCGTAATCTCAAACCGCCTGTTCTGTCCCCATTTTGTCCACATTATACTCCATTACTGCAGATTTAAAAGTAGTCTGGGCCTTATTAATACTTTTTTACGATAAGTTGGTCACGCTTTTTATGATCGTTGGTCACGTGCTTGTTACGCTAGCTTGATACAATACAGGTATTGAGAATATTCGACTCTGCCAGCGCAGAAAGGTGAGTTTATACAGGAGATAAAAAATGATAAGAAAGCAGACAACCCGAATAATGGTTGTGATGATGATTGTGACGATGATAGAGGGTTTGTTAGGGGGTAGCCCGGTGATGGCGGCCGAAAAAATTCACTTCATTGAAGCGGTGTATGACGGTACAGGACTGGGTGGGGCCAATTCAGTAACGGTCAGTCCCGATGGCAAGCATTTGTATGCGTCGGGTTTGATTGACGATACGGTAGTGGTGTTTAGCCGAAGCGAGCTGACAGGAGCCTTGAGCTTTGTAGAAATACACCGAGACGGGGTGGACGGTATCGACGGGCTGGATGGGATCAGGGCGATGATCGTCAGCCCGGATGGTAAGTACCTGTATACGGTAGGTTTCGAGGACCGCGCGGTAGTGGTATTTAGCCGAAACGAGACAACCGGAGCTCTGACTTTTGTGGAGATGCAGCAACAGGGGGTGGGCGGTGTCGATGGACTGGCTGGAGCTATTTCGGTGACAGTTAGCCCCGATGGCAAACACCTGTATACAGCAGGTGAGTCTAACAACGCGGTAGCAGTGTTTAGCCGAAATGAGACGACGGGAGCGTTGAGTTATGTGGAGATGCAGCAAGACGGAGTGGGTGGCGTTGATGGGCTGCGCCAGGTCAAGTGGGTGACAGTCAGTCCGGATGGCAAGCACGTGTATGTAGCAGGTGCAAGTGACAACGCGGTGGCGGTGTTCAGCCGAAGTGAGCTGACAGGAGCCTTGAGCTTTGTGGAGATGCAGCAAGATGGCGTGGATGGCGTCGATGGACTGGCTGGAGCCAATGCGGTGACGGTCAGCCCAGATGGGAAGTAGCTGTATGCGACAAGTCAGTTTGACAACGCGGTGGCAGTGTTTAACCGCAACGAGACGACGGGAGCGCTGAGTTTTGTAGAGATACAGCAAGATGGAGTGGGTGGTGTCGATGGACTGGCTGAGGCCTATTCGGTAATCGTTAGTTCGGATGGTAAGTATGTGTATGTAGCAGGTGGCGGTGACGACGCGGTGGCAGTGTTTAACCGAAATGAGACGACGGGAACCTTGAGTTTTGTGGACATACGGGAAGATGAGGTGGGAGATATTGGTGGACTGGCTGGGGCTACTTCTTCAATGATAATCAGCCCCGATGACAAACATCTGTACATTGCGACTTGGTTGGATGATACAGTGACAGTATTTAGCCGGAACGGGACGACGGGGGCTCTAGGCTTTGTGGAGATACAGCGAGATGGGGTAGGTGGCATCGATGGGCTGGGTGGGACCGTATCGGCGATGGTTAGTCCGGATGGTAAGCATCTATACGCGGCAGGTGCAGGCGACAACGCGGTGGCCGTGTTCAGCCGAAATGAGACAACAGGGGCCTTGAGCTATGTGGAGATGCAACAAAACGGAATCAATGGTGTTGATGGGTTGGGGTTTGTCAGATCTGTTACAGTCAGTCCCGATGGCAAGCATTTGTATGCGGTGAGTTCAGGTGACAACGCGGTGGTTGTGTTTAGTCGAAATGAGACAACAGGGGCCTTGAGTTTTGTGGAGATGCAGCAAGATGGGGTGGGGGGTGTCGATGGACTGGGTGGAGCTTGGTCCGTAAAAATCAGCCCGGATGGCAAGCACTTGTACGCAGTTGGTTCCAATGACAATGCGGTGGCAGTATTTAGCCGAAATGAGACAACGGGAGCTTTGAGCTTTGTAGAGATGCAGCAGGATGAGGTGGGTGGTGTTGATGGGCTGAGTGGAGCGAGGTCGGTGACGGTCAGTCCAGATGGTAAATATCTGTATGTGGCGGGTGGAAGTGACCAGGCAGTAGCGGTATTTAGCCGAAATGAGACAACGGGTATCTTGAGTTTTGTGGAGATACAGCAGGATGGGGTGGGGGGTGTCGATGGGTTGGCTGGAGCTAATGCGGTGATGGTCAGCCTAGATGGTAAGCACCTGTACGTGGCGGGTGGAAGTGACCAGGCAGTGGCAGTGTTCAACCGAAATGAGACCACGGGAACCTTAAGCTTTGTGGAGATGCAACAAAATGGGGTAAATGGTGTTGATGGGTTGAGTACGATCAATGCGGTGACAGTTAGCCCGGATGGTAAATATCTGTTTACAACAGCTTGGTTGGGTGGTGAAGTGGCGGTGTTTAGTCGAGATGAGACGACGGGAGCTTTGAGTTTTGTAGAGGTACAGCGAGATGATGGGATAGCGGGGGTTCATGGACTGGATAATGCCAATGCGGTGGTGTTTAGCCCAGATGGTAAGCACCTATATGTGACGGGTGGCAAAGGGTCGGTGGTATCCTTTAGCCTGCTTCGTATGCTTTATATGCCCATTGTATCTACGAGTTCGTCATAGCCAATTGCCAATACAAATGAGCCAGGAAGCCAACAAACTAAGTCAGCACAAGTGCGCGCAAAATCTTGGTCTCTTTAAGGTGACAGTTAGCAAGCGATCCTTACTGTGTGGGTGGGGCTGATTATTGTGAGCCTACTCTACCGCCCCCAACGCTTTGAGGGCCGATCGTTGAGCTTCGGTGATGCCCGTCACCCCGCTGATGTTCATGCCCTCATAGGGGCCGGGCACTTGCCAGGTCGCCAAACACTCGCCGCTGGTTACGTCCCAAAGCTTAATGGTTTCATCCGAGCTACCACTAATCAGCAGCTGACCATCTGAACTAAAGGCAATATCGTAGATCCAGTTTGTATGCCCCTCCAGAACCTGTCGGACCTGTCCATTGTGAACATTCCACAAACGTATGGTGGTGTCGTTGCTACTACTGGCTAAAGTCATTCCGTCCGGGCTAAAGGCTACAGATCGAACCCAATTGGTGTGGCCTTGCAGCGTTTGACAGGGCTGTCCGGTCTCTAAATCCCACAGATACACTTTTGGATCCCAACTGCCACTGGCTAAGAGCGTTCCATCCGGGCTAAAGGCGATGGTCTCTACCCCTTGATTGTGTCCCTGAAGGGTGTTGAGATGTTGACCCGTATTGACATTCCAAAGCCGAATCGTGTGGTCAGCACTGCCACTGGCTAGCATCCGGCCATCTGGACTAAAGGCGATGTCTAAAACCCAATTATCATGCCCATTGAGCGTATGACGGAGTTGACCCGTTTGCCCATCCCATAGTCGTATTGTTCGGTCTAAACTACTGCTGGCTAAAATTTTTCCATCCGGGCTGAAATCAAGGGCCTTAACTTCATTTTGATGACCTTGCAAGATATGACGGATTTGTCCAGTCTTGGTATTCCACAATCGAACCGTATGATCTGCACTGCCACTAGCCAACGTCTGTCCATCTGGACTAAAAACAACAGACCAAACCCAGTTGGTATGGCCCGCAAGCGTATAACGAATTTGTCTGTGTTGTGCATCCCACAGGTATATCATTTGATCGCCACTGCTACTGGCCATCAGGGTGCTATCAGGATTGTAAGCAACAGAGTAAATCCAATTGGAGTAGCCTTGCAAAGCATATTTGGCTTGTCCAGATTGTACATCCCACAGCTGAATCGTTTGATCCCAACTACCACTAACTAGGGTTTGTCCATCTGGGCTGAAGGCCACACTTCGCACTGCGTTGTCATGCCCCTGAAAGATGTGACGCTCTTGACCGCTATTCATCTCCCACAACCGAACCGTATGATCTGCACTGCCACTGGCCAACGTCTGTCCATCCGGGCTAAAGGCGATCGACAGAACGGTATCAAGATGGCCCTTGAGAATATGAGACACTTGATCAGTATTAACATTCCATAGGCGGATTGTGTGGTTAGCACTACCAATAGCTAAATAGGTGCCATCAGGACTATAAGCGATTGTCATAATATCCTCACCAAGTCCTTGTACTGTTTGTTCCAGTTGTCCAGTTTGAGTGTTCCATAAACATACCGTATTGTCCCGACTGCCGCTGGCCAAGCGTGAGCCGTCTGGGCTAAAAGTGACGGATCGAATCCAATGGGTATGTCCCCGAAGCAGATGGTAGTTCTCCTCGGTGCCCAATTTAGTGACCTCACTGATATTCCAGAGGCGTACCAAGTTATCAGCACAGCCACTGGCCAGCATCTGCCCATCCTGACTGAAAGCGACGGAGGTCACGCCGGCCTCAAAATCCCTCAGCGTTGTAAAGTTGTACCCAGTTTTTACGTTCCATAAATTCAGCATCATATTGTGATCACCACTGACCAGCAACTCGCCATCTGGACTAAAGGCTGTCGCTAAAACCCATTCACTCTGACCTTTGAAGATGCCTATCGGTTGGTTATCGGTCACTCGCCATAGTCGAATTTCACCGTCGATGGTCCCTGCGGCCAAGACCTTGCCATCTGGGCTGAAGGTAACAGAATAGATCGCGCCAAAGGTATTGGTAAAGACAGTCCCAGCTAAATCCGTGTTGGTAAAGTTAACCCCATTTAAGGTGGCATCTTGAAGGTAAGCTTGCCATACACTTAAACCAGAGAAATCATAATCGGTCACGTCAATCTCTAGATACAGCAGCAGATTGAGGATATTGCCCGCAGCATAACTAGAGGGTGATGATCGCTGGCGTAGCTGATCAAGTAAATCGCGGCAGATTTGGTCAACCTTGGCCAAACCCAACCTAGCCTTAAGCTGTTCGCCAATTGGATGCAAGATAAGTCGAGTCTGGCTTTGACGTACATAGGTTTTGGCTTGGGCGTGCAATAAGGCATGACTGTGCAACAGCCTCAACTGTCCCTGTTCAATTTCTTGACTGACCTGTTCAACCAAATAATCGGTCAAATACTCGATGATGACATTTTGCAACCCAAAGCCGATCTGGCCCTGTTCTAGCAACGAACGTTGTTGCAGCGAACGTAACGTTTCAAGCAATTCTCGTTGCTGCACTGGACGAGCAAGGACCGTCATTAGATCAGGTGGGCGCAACGGCTCGCGGCTGATCGCTAACCACAACAAAATATCCTGCTCCAGCGACCATAACCGCTTGAACTGTTTATCCAAAACACTCCGAATGTCATCAAAAATGAGTGTTTCTTCGCCGAGAAAAGTGACAACATCACCAAAATAAAGATCTTGGATGGTTTGGGCTACCAGCTTGAGGGCCAGGGGGTTGCCAGAATATCGATCGGTTAATCTGTCGGCCTCGGTTCTATCCACAGTTATGTCATGGGCTTGCAGAATTTGGTAGCCTGCTCCTACATTCAAACCGTTTAAAGCCAAACTTTGGATACCAGGCAGGTTGGCCCGTAACAGCCAGCGACTCTGGGGTTGTTCACGACTGGTCAATAGCAAACAGCTTTGGTGTTCGTACTGGGCCACGGCTTCGATCAGCCGCCCATAGTCCTCGTAGCCAGAACGATAGTGTCCAGTTCGGTCACTTTGCAAAATCGTTTCCAGATTGTCCAGTACCAACAGACATCGTTTTTGTCGTAGCTGATTGAGGAACAGAGAAAGCGTTTCATTCAGACTATTGGGATAATCAAGTACAGGGCTACCCTGTAAGGTTTGTAATATCCGAGGTAAAATTTCGTCCAGTTTGGGGGCATTGAGCAGTGAGTGCCAGCTAATCCTGGCAACCTGATCGGCTACTGTGCGAGTAACCTGTGCGGCCAGACTGGTTTTGCCCAGACCCCCCATCCCCAGAATGGTCACCAATCGACACTCATCATCAATCAACCACTGCTGGAGTTGGTTGAGCTCGGTTGTGCGCCCAAAAAAATCACCAATTACGGGCACGTCGTTCCAATCATGGTGAGCAGGTGATTGTTGGCCCACTTGACTCTGGGTTGTTCTGCTGGGAATAAGGGATTGGGATGAGGACAGTTGAGTCGCTTCTATCCCTTTGTTCAATTCACCACGTTGGATCTGCTCGGTTAGAGCCACAGTCTCTAATTCCGGCTCCACGCCTAATTTATCTCGCAATAGCTGGCGGCACGTGGCAAATTGGGCTAAAGCCTGGTCAGGTAAGCCGCGATAAGCCAACAATCGCATCAGTTGTCGATGTGAGGCTTCACGATAAGAGTCCAACTTTAACAGACGACTAGCATAACGATACGCTTGGTCATAATCCCCTTGATTTTCATACCCATTGACTAGATTATTAAACGCCAACAGAGCTTGCTCATGAAGTATCTCACGCTGCAGCAAAAGCCACTCTTCGAAGGCTGGGGCATCAGCTAGGCTAAACCCGGCTACTAACTCGCCCCGATACAGGCTGACGGCTTGATCCAACCGCTCCAGACAGGCTGAACAATAGCTTAATTGGTCGTGGGGATGTGCCTCACTAGCGGCTAACAAAGTTTTGAAATAAATGACATCGGTTTGAACCTTGATGGCGGTGCTAGTGTTGAAGCGGATGGTTTGGTGGGTGACCGTAATTAACGTCTTGCTCAGGTCCGGGCTGACCTTATCCAAAGCTTTGCGTAATCGATAGAGGGTGGTTCGTAAACTTTCCAACGCCTGCTTATCAGCGACGTCCGGCCACAATAGACCGGTGAGAGTTCGTCGTTGGTGAGGCTGATCTGGCTGCAAGGCTAAATACATCAATAACGCCCGTACTTTGTCGCTACGGAATTGAGTAATCGATGTGCCCTCAAAATTGACTGCAAATGATCCCAGAAACGTTAAGGTTAGTTGGTCGGTAATCTCAACCCTCCTGCTCTGCCCCCATTGAGCCCATATTATACCCCATTGCCTCATATTTAAAAGTAGTTTTGGCCTTATTAATACTTTTGTATGATGAATTGGTCACGCTTTTTATGGTTGTTGGTCACGAGTCTGTCACGTCGCTTTGGTATTTTGGTCATAGTGACAGTTTCATAGAAACATTTTGGTTTATCACTTGGGTCAACAAACCACCACACAACCTCCAATATCTTGACCAACTGGCAACAACCCCCTCAAAAAGTGCCCTAATTTCATGACAAAATTGTCACAAGACTGCTCAAATTTCATGACAGACAAATTACAAGATAGATAATATTATAATAACGTAGTGAATTTTGATCGCTGCAAGTTAAGACAATCAATCATTGGCTCCCCTTGTATGGCGTAAGGAGAAATCGTTATGAGACGTATTAAACATCATTCCATTAAACTTTATTTGGCCTTGGCTGTGGCTGGAATGGCTATTTTGTATTTGTGGCCGTCATTGGTGGCGGCCAATCCGCTCACAGCCCAACAGCATTTGGAGCGGGCCTGGAAACTGGCTAGTGACATTGGGGTGTACAAACACCGCAGTGAGATTGTGCAAACCAGTCATCCCACCCCACGTTTGGAGAATGCAGGGCGTTCGCCAAAGATTGAGCGGATGATAACCTCAGGATTTATGAATATCCCTGAGAATGAGATGCACCTGACCTTAGAAGGATTTGGTGGTAACCATCAGTCTGTTGAGGTGAAAGTTGAGAACGGCCAAGCTTACGGTCGTCAGCCAGGAACGGATGAATGGGCTGAACTTGATGAGTCTGCAGACGTCTTTGCCTCAGGCGGCGATCCCCTCGGCTTTTTGGTCGCGGTGGAGAATGTTGCTCCAGCCAATTCAGCAGATTTGGCCTCAACTGCGGACGGGGCTTATACCGGTTATACCTTTGATCTGAACGGACCACGTTATGCCAGGTATATGGCAGACCAGATGGAGGCTGAACTCCAACGGCGGGGTGAATTGCCACCTGGAATGCATCTGGGGGTGGCTGATCAGTACCTAGATATGAAAGCGCACGGCGAAATTTGGCTCAATGAAGCGGGTTTGCCTGTGCGCCAAATTTTGCATATGGAATTTCCGCCAGAACAGAATGCTTACGAATGGTACGAAGCCGATATCACCACCACCTATCAGGGATGGGATACCGGAGCCGTTGAGCATCAGATTTTCTGGGCTATTCCTCGGATCATCGAAAATCCTTCAATCCTTGTCGATGATCCACTTTCCCTCCTACCTAACGTTGCATCAATTAAGCCTGAAACCCTACAAATGATCGGCTTGATGTTTGGATTGGGCTTGCTGCTGGCGGCTTTCGCTCTGTTTGTCTATACCCATCGTCATTCCCAAAAGATGTACGCGGGCTTTGCCTTGGCCATTATCCTCTCCATGTTGGTAACGCCGCTGCTGCAATCAAACCACGTGCTGGCCTTTTCTCAGCGGCAACATGGCCAAATAGCCGAGCAAGAGGAACAACAGGCCATCCAACGTGCGGTCGAAATGAATCACGCCAAAATGGCCGAATCGGACTTTGATCCCACAATAGATCCATTAGCAATTGATAATTCACAATTCACAATTCACAATTCCCCTTTGTTTCTCCCTCAACAGCAAGAGCAAGCCAGCTCCGAATGTGCTAATCCCATTTTGGGTGATATCGATTGTGATGGCGTTGCGGATGATGATGGTGATGGCCTGTCCGACCAGATTGAGGTGGTCAAGCTGGGCACCGACCCGAATGACATTGATACTGATGGCGACCGGATTAGTGATCAGGTTGAGGTGGAAGGGTTTAGCTTAAATGGTCAAAAATGGTATTTGGACCCCCTGAACCCAGACAGCAACAATGATGGCATTCAAGATACTTTCGAATGTATCAATTTGGTTGATATCACGGCTGAGGGTAACTGGCCTGCGCAGCAACTGAACGCCAACGCCTGTGAGAATACCGATGGGGATGCGACGCCTGATGTGTTCGACTTTGATAATGACGGTGATCGTGTCCCGGACGCTTTAGATTCAGCCCTAAACTTTACGGGCGATCTTTCCACGAATACCCAAAGCGAGCTGCTGTTAGATTTGAGTAACTTCACCACCAATAAAACGATGTTGGTTGATTTCCAGATACGTCCCGCCAACCCCGATAACCTCTGGCAAAATAACAATGTGTTTGACTGGCCCGATAATGATCTATCCGGCCAGATTAATCGTGTTTTTTCAAATACATTTGCCGATATGAGTGCTAATCAGAACCCGGTGGCCAAATTGAGCCAGGGGGATGTGATGCTAACCCCGATGCTTCAAATCAAAATTGCTAATCCTGATGTGAACACAGTCAACCCCGCTGGTGGCCTGCCGATTGATCCTGCCTTTAACGGCGTCGATATTGCCACGGCAGTTTTTACCGATTGGGTTGATATCGATATGATGAACCAATATGCGATTTCGATTAGCGAGGATGAGAGTGATGGCTCGTTGTATGCGTATGTGCCTTTGGCCCAAGTAACAGACCCTGTTGGTGACACGCCCGCCGCTTGGAGCGCCCAGATGGTCTATCGCCCAGAGATGGCGAATTGGGGACAGGCTCATGAGGTGAAACTATTTTGGACTGTGCTGGCTCTGACCGATACCTGTGATACGAGTGGTCTCCCCAACCCAGATAATTCTGCAGCAAGAGCGGCCTGGTGTGCTGATTACAGCAATTGGGTTACAAATCAGAGTATCATCCAAACCTACTACGAAGATTTTACTCTGACGGGTTTAACTGTCACTGAAAATCATGGCACCAAGACGGCGGTTGTTGCTCAAACGGATGCTTTGGCTCCGTTAGTAAATTATGAAAGCCACCTTTGGCAGTTAGTGCGGGGGTTACAAAGTACTTTTATTGTGGCTGATCAGCTCAGTCCTGGCATCCGTTTTAGTATTGAAGAGATCAAAAATCGATTTGATAAAGATACTACCCCCTACAGCACAGGCGCGCCAGAACTGTGGGACATTCCCGATGACAAACTTGTTGTGCTAGAGAATAGTGCGGTTGACCCGGTAACGGCCTTTCGTGACCTCCAAACCTCAGTTCCGGCCTTGCTCGATTCGACCTACCTTACTCCCTCAACGGGTGATGCGGTCACCTTACTTTTCGCCCAAGAAGATACAACCCGCTCAGCGACCATAGAAGATCCCGATCTTGTCACGATCAATAATAATGCGATTAGCATTGATTTCTCAAATGCCTTGCTGAGTACGTACGCGAACCTTAACTGGAAACCCTATCAGCGGGGCACTGCCACTTGGCAGGCTTATGACGTTGTTGATTATCTTATCAATGAGCTTGAGCCAGCCATTGAAGCCGAACTCAATAGCAGCGCTTTACAAAAAATCGTGGCGGATCAAGCGATCAACAACGAGGAGGCGGCCAAAAATGGAGCTGCGTTCCTGGCCCAAAATTATTATCTTACCTTTTATAGAGGGCTGGCTGATCTTGTCGAAATCGAAGGATTAATTGTTGGTGAAGATATTGTCAATAACCTTGATTTTGGGCTAGATGGGGACACACCTGTGACCCTTATCATTGCCGATATGATTGACCTGCTGTCCACCTTGATTGAAAGTGAACAGGCTGCCTATGATAGTGGAACTTTGGTGGCTAACAGTAATTTTGAGGCGCTACAGCTACGCAGTTTTCTCCTGGAGAATGCCTCCTATGGGGATGCAATTGTCGGGGTTCTCATCGCCGATGCAACCGGTACAATTGGTGGTGCGGCCCTAGACTGGGGTCTTAAGAAAGTATATAAACGCTTCAATAAATTCTCCAAGACAACCCCGACATATGGTAAGTGGCTTAAACGAGGGGGTACCGTATTAAGTACTGTGTCAGCGGGTACTGCGGTTGCAGGGGCCGCACTCTTGAAAGATGATAACTGGAAGCGAGCTGCCCTGCTGAGCGCCACAAGCTTCACCGTCACCGCCGAGACACTGGCCTGGCAGGGTGCCGCAAGCAAGGTGGATCTTTTAAAGCAACTCAAGAATCTCTCCCCCCATGATGTTTGGGCTAAATCCGGCGCAACCGTCTGGGATCAGATGCAAGCCGTTAAACGGGTTGTGAAAGTCAGTGCGTTTACAGGATTTCTGATTGAATCCGGAGTGGCCGTCGGTTTTTTCTTCGTTAACCTTGCTGTCGATGACATAAAATTGGGCTCTGTTCAGGCCAATCTCCTGGCCTCGGAAACGATAGGTCAAGTTATCGTAGCAATCATCTCGGCGGCTATCTCCGCAACGGGCGTAGGGGCCGTAATTGTGGCGATCTTCGCGTTGATCGATGCAGCCATCGGATTTTTCTGTGAATTGTTCAATGTTGACCCTGAGTCGGCTGTACGACAATGGGTTTGTGGTGGCTTTAGCGGGGCCATCGCCCAAGGGATTTCTTATCTCATCTACGATAACTTTATCCCCTACGATGTAAACAACAAGGATCGGCTGGCGGTGACCTATGATATGGGGCTACCAATCAATAATATCGGAATCGAAGGGTTTGTCGTTGGTAATAGCATCCAAATTGGAGCCAATGTTGCGAACACGATCACTGTAGCCGACCCAGACCGCGTTATCATCAAAACAAGCTATAAAGATGATAAGCTTCTGGAGGTTGGTAAAACTTCGACCTTTGAATACAATATCACAGCCAACCCACCTGCCGAAGATGCCGATAACAGTTTGAGCCTCAACGGAACCACCTGGCAGGGGAATACGGCTACCTTCACCCCAACCAGCCAGGTCATTTTGACCGAAGGCGTAAATTCTTTCCCAAAAGTTTACCTATCTGAACTCTACAACTTAGCGACAATTGAGTGCTGGGGCTTTATTGGGGCTAATAAAAAGGCAACATGTAATGAAGATGTAGAATTCAAAGGGGCGAATAATACCCCTATTGGTAGCGCGTTTATGTTGGATGTGTTGCCAAACGCTGTTGAGGGTTTGCCTGCCTTTTTCCGAAACGCACATCCTCAACTTGACTCAGATGGCGACGGCCTCTTGAGTAAGGGCAGCGGCCTGATTGACCCAGATGATACGAAGTGGGACACAGATAACGATGGTTTGTCCGATTTTTGGGAAATGAACAATTCTGGCTTTGATCCAGAAAAGTTGGACAGCGATGATGATGGCCTGAATGATTATTGGGAAGCCTTACACGGCACCCGAGCCAATTCGCCCGACAGCGACTCAGACGGGCTACAAGATGGTGATGAGCTCTACCATTCCAATGCCCGCAGTGCCTATGTCGATGACAATTTCCCCTGGAGCGGCGGCTGGACTGTGGTGTATGACTATAATGGCAGCCAGCAGTTGCAAGCCCTCGTCTCCGCCGACCCGCTGGATCGTGATAGCGACCGGGATACGATTTTGGATGGCCTGGAGCGAGCCTATGGCTACCATCCTAACCTACCCTCGGTTGTCAATATTCTCACCTTAAATGCGGGATCAGACGCCACGGTTTATCTACCCAATAGCACCATCAACTACACCGCCACCGTCAAAAATGAATTGGACAATCGGGTAGCCTATGGTCTGCTGGAGACTGAATTCCCAATCGATGTAGTTCAATCGCAGCAGACCATCAATGCCCTTTATCCGGCGGTTGAGACCAACTTGTCTGGCTCGCTGACGGCACCCAACACCAGCCAATCGCTGGCCCAGGATTTAGTGATACGAGGCGGGGCGTTGATCGATGGTAGGGCCGTAGATGAAATCTTTGTTCTCCCCTTTAATGAGACGGGTAGCGCGACGACGTTTCTGGATGCGACCTCCGCCGGGCACGATTTCATCTGCATCACCTGTCCGACTGCTAACAGCGGCTTTGCCACCTTCGATGGCACTCAAACTTTAACACATCCACACGACGATGACTTTAATCTGACCACCTTCAGCCTGGCAGTGCGGGTCAGACCGACACCAGATGGTGGTGTTATCTATGATGATGTCAATGACTTTAAAGTAGAGCAATTGAGTGATCGCACCGTTCAAGCTACGTTTGACGGCACCACTTTGTCCTCAACCCTGCCTCTCGTTTTGGATCGATGGAACTATGTCGTGGTCGCTTACGATGGAAGTGATGCGACAATCTTCATCAATAGTATCGAGTCAGGCTCCGCCACTGTCGGAACCATCATCCATGATGACAGCGATGTCGAAATTGGCAGTGCCTTTCAGGGGGATATTGATCGCGTGGCCCTGCACGCCAACGCCCTAACGCAGGACGACATCATCGATGTGTTCAATGGGTTAACCATGCACGCTTCATTTGATGATGGCACACTGGTGACTGACCAGCAATATTGTGGCTTTACCGACGCCGTCACACAGCGCAGCTTTGCCTGTCATGCCGAGGCTGCTCGTGATGAGGTACGTCTACTTTATGGCTATCTAAACGGTGATGACGAACTTCGATTACGTTCCGCACAAATAGCCACATTTGCACCCAATCCAAACCTACATTCTGGGGTGAGCAAAAAGGCGGTGGGGTTGTCGCAATTTGTTCATAATGCGCCTCCCTTAAATTATAGTACCCGTAACGGTGACGATGAGTACGTCCACTTCGACCACGAGGTTGCCTTGGCCGGTACGTCTGGTGAGAATCTCAATGCCTTTTCTATTGGACTGTGGCTGCATGCAGCGCATCCATACTACCATGTCGACCCGCCAATATACCCGGGACCTCTCCCGCAAAGCTTCATAGATGAACCAGGGGCAATCTTGACCCTACCGGATCAACCTGGCATCGATCCATCACCGCCATCAAATTCATATTTCACCCAAAGTACAAACCCAATGTGGTATACACCCGGTGATGATAATACACCCGGTGATGGTGATCAGGTCCGCATTGAAGCCCTCGCCGACCGAAAACTGAGAGTCACCGTGGGCGGCGACTGTACTGCCGTGATCAATGAGTTTATGTACAAAGGGCACAAAGATGGCCAAGATCTTGTCAGTCGCTTTGGAAATGGCAACAAGCATCAGACTGGCAATCATTGGCAACATCTGGTCGTTGCTTACAACGGGAAAGATAGACTCAACCTGTATCAGAATGGCGCATTGGTTTCTAGCACACTTTGTGCTACCAATGTCGATTTCCGAACCGTACAAGGCTTTACGCTTGGCTACTCGACTCTGAGGAATAGCCGAGGGCAAGCGCATCTTTCCCCACCACGTAGCTTCCTGGGATACGCCGATGATCTGCGCTTCTACAATCGTAGCTTTACCGCCGAGGAGGCCAGAGCCCTCTACCTCAACACCAATGTTCAGTTTAACTTTAATGGGCGCACAGGCCAAACCTTCTTCGAGAACGACTCGCCCAGCGGTAGCTTCGGCACCTGTTCCGGGGCAAGCTGCCCCGAAAGCGGCTTACCGGGCCTTGATAATCAATCTGTTAGATTTGATGGCAATGATGTCATCGAACTCTCGGATGACGCTCAGGCGATGGGCTTATACGATCGTAGCTTCACTATCATGGGGTGGGTGAAGGGTACTGGGAGTCTGCTTGGGGTTCAGCCGGATGGTAACAACAACTGGTTGTTTGCCGGGGTGTCTGGCAACAAACCCAAAATCTACTGGACAGGCACAACGGGGGCCGAAGCCGCTATCAGCCTTGATCCCAGTCAATGGAATCATTTAGCCTTCCGTTATCAAGATAATGATGTTAATGATGTCTTCTTGGGTGAGATCAAGATTTATGTCAATGGTGTGTTGGCAACCACCACAACCAATCATCTGTCCTTCAAAGGTGATGGTCTGGTTCACGTCGGGCAATCTCAGGGTGGAAACTTCACCGGAATGATGGACAATGTGGTCGTGGCTGGCTACGCCCTTTCTGATGCAGAAATTGAAGCTGCGATCAGACAAGCCCCTATGGTGAACTTGCATCTTGATGAAGGCCTGGAAAATGTTCTACAAAGCTTCACCAGTTTCAGCGATGAAGGCGTGCTCGGTTTAGGGGCCACCTGTGATGGGGATGCCTGCCCGGTGGCCGGTAGTCGGGGCCAAATGCGTGAGGCCTTGGTTTTTGATGGAGACGACATGCTGACGATTCCTCATAGTGATGCCATGCGCAGCGGCGCCTCGGTAGAGAGTGCTAACTATACCGTTGGGATGTGGGTCAAGCCACAGCAGGAAAAAGATGGCAAGCAAACCTTGGCGGTGAAAGGCTCTGATAGCAACACCGAGCAATACTTTGGGCTGTTCATCAACCCCAACAGCATGAAAGTCGAATTTTCTACAAACGCTTTTTGTGATAATGCCCAACTTTGGGCTGAGGAGAGCCTTGGTTCATTGAATAAAGACCAGTGGAACCATGTGATGATGACCTCGCAGTACAGTACAGCGCAGACTCCGTCTGGCTGGTTATTGAAGCTTTATCTCAATGGGGCCTTGCAAGGGGAAATGTTGACCGCTTTCCCTTGCGGTGAAGAGCACCCGATTAGAATTGGCGACTCGCCCGCAGCGGCTGGTTTTGAGGGCAGCATTGATGAGGTGACGTTCTACAACAATGCGCTCGATGCTGGAGAAATTGAGGCGCTGTATACATATCAGTCCTCCTGGTACGATACAACCGTTCACAAACAAATTTTGATCGACGTTGAGCAACCGCAGGTTGACCTCGGCGACTCCTCCATCTTCCTAAACCAAGAAACCCGCCTAATCAGTTTCTCCGCCTATGATCCCAGTTCCGGCATTGACACCGTTTCTGTTCAAATTACCGATCCGCAAAATGGGGTGACTACCCCAGACGCCACACCTAGTGCTGAGCCAAACTCGGCCACCTGGTTCTACAACTTCTCCCCCAATCAGTCGGGCCGATACATCGTTCAGGTGACGGCGACTGACAACTTGGGATACGTCAAAACTGTCACCCAGTACATTGATGTAGACACGGTTGCCCCAGGCGCGTCGCTAACGAGCAGTAGCTATGATACCGATAGTGAGTACCTCATCCTGTCGGGAACTGTTTTCGATGTTGGTTCTCCAGCCAGTGGTGTGGCCACCGGAACGATGACTGTTGATGTCCGTGATCGTAATGGCAACAGCATCTCCGGCTTCATTGCTGCCGATGTGGCACCTAACGGAGATTGGAGTGTAAACTATCCCTTCCCAGCCATTCCTTACGGTGAGTTCAGTGCCTTTGCTGTGGTCGCCGATGCAGTTGGTAATACCTATCAAGGTGCAATTTCAAATGGCACGTTTTCTCTTAAGGAAATCGGCCCGATTGCCGATGTGGTGATCGATACCGATATCTTGGGCAGTTCAATTCCCGAGATTCGAGGGACGGTTAGCGATTTTGGTTATCTTTTAACCAGGCAACAGACGGTCTTCCACTTTGAAGAAGCCCTCGATGCCACCGAATTTATTGATGGCTCTGTGGGACAGGTCGTGGCCACCTGTGTCACCTCAGACTGTCCAGCAGCCGATTTCGGTAGTAGATATTCCAAAGGTGTGCTCTTCGATGGTCTAGATGATCTGCTTGAGCTGGGAACGGCTCCAGCCATATCTGGCACGCAAGCCTTTGCTGTTTCCGCTTGGATCAATACCCAGGCCAGCAGCGAGCAGGTGATTATCCAACAACGCAGCGTTTCCGCCAGTGATGGACAATACCAATTGTCGCTTAACCCTGATGGTACGGTTAAGTGGGCGCTCGATGGTAGCGATGGCCCTGGCTTTGCAGTTATCTCCACGGAAACCGTGAACAATAATCAATGGCGTCACATCTTGGGCCTGCGCGAGGCGGACGGCACCGCCCGTCTCTTCATCGATGGGGTAGAGGATGGGGCTTCTAGTAGCACATCTCGCACTTTGCTTGAAGCTCCGGTCTTTATTGGTGGCGATGGCATTGCCCTTGATAAATTCTTTGATGGTGTGTTAGATGAAGTGACCATCTACGCGGGTGCCCCAACGGCTGACGAAGTGTATTACATGGCCAACCCGTTGGACAGCACCATCACGGATATTCAAGTACGTTTCCGTAGCTTTGAGCCAGGTGTTGGACAGGTTGAAGGTCCCTGGAATCCGGCAGACTTTTCACAGCAGAGTTGGTTTACCACCTGGTCTTTAGATGTGCCAAGCTTATCCTCTGATCTCATCTACAAAATCGATCTCCTGGTAACTGACTCGCACGGCAACACCCGCTACATCGGTGATGCCTGGACCGGTGGGTTTTTTGCCTATGATCTCCAGATTTCAGCCGAGGCGGATGTGAGCTCAGTGGAGCCTGGTGATCAGATTACCTATACCGCTGCCTATACAAATAGTGCTACCAGTAGCAGTTCTGTACCCGGTGTAGAACTAACCCTGACAGTCCCACCCAATATGATCTTTAACGCTGGGCTGAATGATCCGAGTTGGAATTGTATTCCTGATACCAGCACGGGCAGCATCTGTACCTACCCTGTGGGTGAACTAACCTTAGGCGAAAGCGGCGTGACCCCCGTCATGTTGGATGTTCTCAATCAAATCCCAGCCGGGGTCGGTACTGTGTCAGCCACCCTGACGATCGGACCCTTGAGCGGTGAACAGGCCGTTAACGACAATACCACAACTGTAACCACGCCAATCACTGGCACGTGGCCTGAACTGACTGTCATCAAGAGTACCCAAGGTATTACCCCAACACCGGGTAGTAACCTTGAGTATACGATTACCGTGACCAACAGCGGGAATTTAGGGACAGATGTGGTACTCACTGAGACCGTTCCCTCAAATGTTTTGGCAGCTCTTAATTTACCTGGCAGTGATGGATGGCAATGTGATGCTTTCGGTGCCCCAGGTGAGACCTGTGTCTTTTCGCTCGGGAATCTACCAGCAGGTGACGTTGCGACAACCACCTTCATCCTCCGAATAGATAACTTTATCCCGGATAACACCATAATTACCAACACAATTCAGGTCGCTGTTGCGGGCGATACCCCCGAAACTGATCTAAGCGATAACATCTTCCAACTGGTTACACCCGTCGATACCAGCGCGGAACCGGTCCTCTTCAGTGCGGCTCTTGATCAGATCATTATCCAAGAAGGCCAAGTCGCGACGAACACGATGCGTACGCCCTGTGATCCTGATCCACCAGGGCAATGTGAGATTGATGCCAGTGCCTCAATCGGTGGTCTCCCAGCGAATCCGGGCGACCCGGAATGGAACACTCCTGGAAACTTCTGGGTGTTGACCGACTCTGATGGACCGGATGATACGGGTACGGTTACCGTTACCTATGAAACGGCGAGCGGTACAGTCCCGGTCAACTTTGAACTGGTTGTTGAAAATGTTATTCCGACGATCACCCTCACAGGTTCAGATAATGCCGAGATCGGTACACCCTACACCCTCACCTTAGGTGACGTGGTGGATCCTGGTGATGATACTGTCACGGCCTGTACCGTGAACTGGGGCGATGGCAACAGCGCCGATTGTCTCAGCGCTATCAGTGGCGGCAGCCTCAACCACACCTATGCCACCTCGGCCTCGTCACAGACCATCACGGTTGATCTGACAGATGAAGATGGCCTACACTTGGCCGCTGGCTCAAAGATCGTTAGCTTTGCTGAAAATACAGAACCTGTCTTTGCGACGATAGACCCACAAACTGTGGCTGAGGGTGAAACGTTAACCTTCACCGCTGTGGCGACCGATGCTGAGGGTGCGCCGTTAACTTACAGTTTACAGAGTGGGCCGATGGGAGCTACCGTTGATCCGAACACTGGTCTCTTCACCTGGATAACAGATGAAAATGACGGGCCTGGGGTTTATCCGGCAACGCTTGTGGTGTCGGATGGCGTGTTCAGCGTCACCACAGACAGCTTGATTACCGTATCGGAAGTGAACGTAGCACCAGTCTTTGCTACGGTCAGCGATCCGATGATTGATGAAGGTGGAACGGTAAACCTGTTCGTGTCCGCTAGCGATAGCGACCTGCCAGCCCAGACCTTAACCTACAGCCTTGGCGAGGCCCCCACGGGAGCCATCTTCAATGTTGATACAGGTTTATTCTCTTGGACGTCGATGGGTGAGGCGGATGGCCCCGGTGTTTATCCGGCCACCATCTTGGTCTCGGATGGCGTTGTGACGAGCAGTCAGCAGATCAACATCACCGTGAATGAAGTCAACGAAGCACCCATTCTGGATCCGATTGCTGGGGTAACAATTTCAGCCGGTGAGACAGCGACCTTCACGGCTACGGCCAGTGATGCCGATCTCCCAACTCAAACCTTGATTTACAGTCTAGAAAATGAACCCGCTGGCGCGACAATTGATCCCAACACAGGCGTATTTAGTTGGGACAGCGTTACAGCCGGCCTGTACACGGTCAAAGTTATTGTCTCAGATGGCAACTTGAGCGACAGCCAGAACGTCGCGATCATTGTGGGGCAGGGCAGTGTCGCGCCACAGTTCTTCCCTGTGACCGACCAAACCGTTTCTGAAAATAATATCGCGCAGTATGTAATTGATGCCTACGATGCTAACGGTGATACCTTGGCCTATAGTCTTAGTCACGGTCCTAGCGGTGCCACGGTCGATCCTGTGTCAGGCTTGTTTACTTGGCTGACCGATGAAGTGGACGGACCTGGCGTTTATCCGATTACAGTCGTTGCTTCGGATGGTGCACTGACCGATAGCATTACCATCAACATTACAGTCACTGAAGATAACCTGCCGCCCGTACTTGACCCGATTGCGGATCAAATCGTAGGTGATGGGGAAACGCTCAGCTTTACCGCCACAGCAAACGATGCGGACATTCCAGCGCAAACGCTGACTTATGGCTTGAGCGATGCGCCCGCTGGCGCGACCATCGACTCAGCGAGTGGCTTGTTCAACTGGGTGGCTGATGGAATTGGCGTTTATAACGCTACGATTTCGGTTTCAGACGGGGTAGTGACAACCAGTCAACTCGTGACTCTGACAGTGACGGTGGGTAACCTACCACCTGTGCTTGATCCGATTGCCAACCCGAGCGTGGATGAAGGGGCGACGGTCAGCTTCACAGCCACGGCTAGTGATGATGACACCCTAACGTACAGCTTGAGCAACGCTCCGGCAGGCGCCACCATCGGTGAGACAACAGGTCTGTTCGAGTGGGCGACCACCGAAGCGGATGGACCAGGCGTGTACAGCGCGACCGTGGTCGTCTCTGATGGCTCGTTGACGGACGAGCAGGTGGT
>JANQQF010000155.1 GCA_028285035.1 Phycisphaerae bacterium | reverse complement strand
ATTAAACGTGTTCCGCAATAAGGTTTAGAGATCAGATGTTCCGGTTTTACAGCGAATTTGAGGATTTACCAAAGATTTTCATTCGATTCATCCCTCAATTTACTGTTAAATCAGGGTAGTCTGATATGATTACTTATTCAGGAACAACTCTATTAATAATTCGCCAAAATTTGAGTACATTTTGGCCCGTTTGTAACGAAGCTCTCTAAGTTTTTTACTTCTAACTGCTTTTTACGAATTACTTAAGTAAACGGCAAGAAGTGTTGGGAAAACTGATAAATTTTAATGGGCGATTTTTGTTCAAAATAAGATCAAGTCAGCCGTTTACTTTCTAAATTTGGCGCACAATTGATAATAGTTGAGGCTATTTTTGGTTTTTGAGCAATCCTTTATTCCTAAAACTTTCTGCCAAATACTTAACAATTTCCTCTGTATTATATAATATGTCAACTGAATATGTAAAGCTAGTGTACCACATTATGTATATTTTGGGGAGTCTTATGGTTCATCATGGTTGCTAAATCATAATCTATTTGACATTCCTCAGAAAAGGCCCATAATTTTTTCGATATTACAGGAATTTCTTCTGGTCGATTATGAAGCTAACGCGTTCGGTCAAAATAATTTATTGGGTTTTGATTATATGTATCGGTGGTATAGGCCCTTCGGCTTATTTCGATGCGTTTCGTGATCATCATGACCACCCCTATCATTTAGCTATTTTTGAGGGCGGATTTCATTCTCATAACCCATTACCCCTGCCCCCTGAACTCGTTGCGGAGTGGGTTCTTGAGTCGCACCTACAATATTATTGGGCAACACAATCGGAAGCCATCACGAAACAAAACATTGATCCAGTTAACAACTTTGCACGTTCAGGTTTAGCCCATGGCTATTTGTTGGTAAAAGCGATGCCAAATTCAACCGCATACGCTGAAGTTGTTGGTGATGTTGTTGGTGATGTGTTAATACTTTCTTCGGCGTGGTTGCCTCCCCCTCTAAAGCCCCCTATTCTAATCTAATTCTTCATACCTATTGCTCAAATAAAAATATTAATTTTATCTATTATACATAACATAAACTGAATTTTATATTATGTCAATGTATAATGCTGTGAGATGTCATTGTGAAGAAAAAATCATATATCTATAAGGTATTGTTATTGATAACAATGTCATTCCTTGGTTTGTCCTGCCAATCATTTGCCTCTAACTATGAGTTCGCTGGTTTTCGTTTAGACCCACCCTTGGCAATGTCCGATTTTGAATTGGTTTCGAACGAAGGTGAAGCAGTTCGGTTCAGCCAACTAGGAGGGCAGATTACACTCATTACGTTTGGCTATACCTTTTGCCCTGATGTTTGTCCGATGACACTGGGACATATCAAGCAGGCGATGGCCGACTTGACGGATGAGCAACGACAGAATGTAAAGGTTGTGTTCATCTCAGTTGATCCTGAACGGGATACGCCAGAAGTGCTTAACCGCTATTTGTCTGTATTTGATCCAAATTTTGTGGGATTGACAGGTGAACCGAGTGTGCTTGAGTCTGTTATGGCTGAATATGGTGTGTTTGCCAAAAAAGAAGTTGTTGATGACTCAGTGGCAAGTTATTTGGTCAGTCATACCGCTCGTATCTACTTGGTTGGTTCGCAACGCCAAATGCTATTGCAATATGGATTCGATCCAGCCGGGTCTATTGTTGAAGATTTGCAAAGCGATTTGAATTACCTACTACAACAGGAGAATTTCTGATGAAATTTGTTACAATAAAATTTGTGCTTTTTGTGTTGATAATGCTTTTGGCTGCGTGTGGAACAGCCGCCGTGGAAACAGGGAGTAATAGCACCGAGCCAAAGGTGATGGTGATGGATGCCTGGTCCCGACAGGCAGCGTCTGGGGGCAATGGTGCGGTGTATTTTCACCTGATGAATGAGGGGGGGGCAGATACACTCATTGGTGCTGAGACAGATATTGCCAATGCAGTTGAACTGCACGAAACAAAAATGGATGACAATGATGTAATGCAAATGAGTCCCATTTCTAATGTGGAAATTACTAGTGGTGGATCTGTTGATTTTGAGCCAGGTGGCAAGCATATTATGCTGATGGGACTTAAAGAAGACCTCGTGCCTGGTCAAGAGTTTGAAGTCACCCTAAATTTCGAACAGTCTGGCGCGGTTGTGATCAAATCCAAAGTTCAAGAGGGGGCTAATGATCACAACCATGATGACCATAGCGGTCACGATGACTCTAAGAGCGACGAGGGACATATGGACCACCATAATGAGGATGAAATGGAACATGATATGGACCACACGGAAGATATGGAGTAGTTGAGGATATGGTTAGTTAAGATCTATGAGTTTTAATAATCCTCAAGTAAAATGGAAAAAATTTAGTTGGTGGTTGATCGTCAGCTTTTTGCTGATAATTTTCTTAGGATGGTTTGCTGTAAATCAATGGGATGCGTATCGGACAGTCACTTACGTAATCCCAGCTAACGTTGGCGAAGAGGATGTGATTGTAGATTTTCCTGAGGAGATTATTTTGACCTTAGGGGTTAAAGATACTTTAATCATTCATAATGAGGATGATGTCACCCATAATTTAGGACCTTTCGTTATCGGCCCTAATGCTACCTTAACAAAGCGATTTAATCGACCGATTACATATGAAGGGGCTTGTACATTTCATAAGACGCAACAAATGCGTCTCGTGGTGAATCCTGCCCCGTGGTCAATTTTTTCAGAAAATGAAGGATAGAAAAGATGTCTAAGAAAAATCAAAAAACAAAACGTCAAAAATTACAACAAAAGCAAAATAAGCCTGCGGTCTCGCCGATGTTAATCGGGGTTGTTGGGCTTGTCGCAATTCTTTTGGTAGGCGGTCTCATTTGGTTGGGATCAATTGAGAATCAGCCGTTGGAGCCTGTTGATGTTAGCGAATTCCCCGCCTTAGGGCCGGAAGATGCTCAGGTAACGATTATTGAATATTCTGATTATGGTTGTCCTCACTGTCGGGATTTTGTCTTGAATACTTCGGAACGATTAATTGAGACCTATGTTGAAACTGATCAGGTGCGTTATATAGTGCATCCGTTTAGTTTGCGCCAAGAAACAGCATTGGCCGCAGAAGCAGCTTGGTGTGCTGCGGATCAAGGGGTCTTTTTTGAGTATCAACATGCCCTGTTCGAAAATTTTGGTGCATTAGATCAAAGTAGTTTAGTGGCTGTTGCCAACCAGGTTGAAATGAACCAAGATGCATTTGGTGACTGCTTGTCGAGCCGAACCCATCGGAATGATGTAGCAAGTGCCGTCCAAGCAGCCGCTCGGCAAGGGGTTCAAGCGACACCGACTTTCTTTATCAATGGCCAACGAATAGAGGGAAACCAGCCTTTTGATGTTTTTGAACGGGTCATCCAACAAGAACTGCGAATCGGCTCTTAAAATCATATTGGGAGACATAACATTGGCTATGTCTCTCAATCGCTGGATAATCGTCAGAATTGCGTCAGCCTTTTGACCGTCATTCTTATCTATTTTTAAGTAAACTAATCTAAATTCAATTTGCAAACAGAGGGTTTTCTAGCATCAGCCTAGATTACTCAAAGTTTTGGCTTTGGCTTGGATTTTGCTAAAGTTGACGTGTCTTTAGTAAAGGATTGGTGAACAATGGCGTATAATCAGGTGAAATCAAAAAAACTTGCTGAGCAGGTCGTGACCGAAAACGAATTAGTTAAACGCTGGCAGGATGGGGATGAGCGGGCTTTTGATGAGCTTTATCATCAACATTCTCTAGCAATATATCGCCTAGGCTGGGCGATGTTACAACAAACACAATCCGCAGAGGATGTGGTTCAAGAGACCTTTATGCGAGCCTACAAAGCCCGCAAAAGATTTGATCCAAGCCGGGCTAGCTTTGGTACCTGGCTCTATCAAATTGCCTTGAACTACTGTCGCAGTCACTTGCGCCGCAAGCGCTTGATGACTATTCCTTGGCTGCGCCCCACAGGTGAAGTGCCTGATATTCCCGATGGTCGGCCTGGTCCTGAAAGCCGGGCCTTACGTGGCGAATATCAGAGAATGTTGTGGGATGCCGTTCAGGGGTTGAGTGCACCACTTAAAGAAGTGGTGGTACTGCATTATTACGCTGAAATTCCAGCAGTTGAAATTTCTAAGATGTTAGATTGTCCCGAAGGGACAATCTATTCTCGGTTACACAATGCGCGGCGGCGGCTAGCCGATTCCTTGGTTGCTCAAGGATTCTCCGCCCCAGAAGTGCTTGAGACACGGAATGCCCATTAAACACGTTACGAAGCAAATTGAAGCTTACTTGGATAAGCAACTTTCTCCTAAAGAGGTTGAAGCGTTTGAAGATCACATCTCTATTTGTCCTACCTGTGCTTATCGTTTATTTGCTGCTCAACGTATCACAAATGAATTAACACCCCTACTAAAAAACAAATTAGGTCAACCTACCCCTCCCTCCCGATTGCATCAACAAGTTCGTGGTGTATGGCTTACTGAGCGAGCTTCACGTCGATTTAATTGGGCATTGCCTGGGAAGATGTTGAATGCCGTTGGAACGATAGCGGTTGTTGGGGTGATGGCCTTTGGCGTAATGGCAGTCACTCAGGGGCAATTTGGTATTGAAACGGAGCCTATCTCTAATGCAGAGTCAGCCAGCTTAGTTGATTTAGGCGGGCGACCAACCCCAATACCAACGCCAGCGATTGCTTTTGAAGAAACTCAACCTAGCCTATCTGTTGTATCACCAACACCAGGGGTGAACAGTTTAGGGGATACAATTGCGATTGTGTCTGATAAAGTACAGCGAGAGCCAATCTCTGTCAGTGTTGATGAGCCACAAGTAAGTGAGCGAGCGGAGAGACCTGATCATGTTCAGACGACTAATTCCTCTGGTATGCGATCTGAGCCACCAATGTTACTTGACACCACTGGTAAGACGCCTTCTCGGCAAAGGCCTATCCCGCCTGAAGGCACAATTGCTTTTGCTCTTTATAATCCTCATCTACAATTTTATGAAACACACTTTATTAACACAGATGGTAGTAATCTACAAAAATTTGAATTGCCCGGGGTGTCCGAGCCAGCCTTAGTGGATCGGGGCAATGGAGATTTTCAAATTGCCTATCGTGCTTGGGGAGATCCAACTGCCCCTCGTGCTTTGGGAACAAGTGCCTCATCGGGGCAATTTTCAACAGCGGTAACCGATTTCTGGGAAGATGCCCAAGCTGATTGGTCCCCCACTGAAAATCGAATCATCTTTGCCTCCCAGCGGGAAAGTGATCGATATTGGCGTCTCTATACGGCGTGGGGAGATGGCTCGATGGAAGTGAATCTGCGTCGTGAAGGAAAATCGCCCACCTTTGCCCCTGATGGCTATCGCTTTGCATTTGAAAGCTGTGATAGTTGGATAAATGGTTATCAGTGCGGTTTATGGCTGGCAGATTTAGAGAACAGTGAGCATGGGGCGTCACCTTTATTACTCGATTCGTTAGCAAAAGCCCCTGATTGGTCGCCGACTGGTGAGGATATTGCCTACATGGCTAACCCGAATGGCAATTGGGATATATACATGGTCGATAGTGATGGTGATAATGTTCGTCGATTGACCCATAGCTCGACAATCGAAGGTCTACCGACTTGGTCATCTGATGGAGAATGGCTGGCTTTTGTCTCAGATCGAGAGGATGACTGGGGGATATGGATGATGCATGTCGATAGCGGTTACACCCAATCTGTCATTACCTTCGATGATGTTACCCTGGGTCCACCTGAGCGCCCCCCATTTGATGAACGTTACTGGTGGGATGAGCAACTGAGCTGGAGTTCAGCCACCCTGGCTGAATAGTCATCGCCCCCGAATAACCTGCTGATGCCATAACTCAAGGGCGGAAAGATGTTCATCATAATGTTCCCAGGTGTTCACTGCAATATGGCGTATTACAGCAGGGTCCTCCAGGCGATGTGGAGATAAAGCTTTGATCGCCTCAATTACCTCTTGATGGGCCTCGCGAAAATCCCCATCAACATCTTCCCAATTCCACTCTTTTCGTTCAAGATAAATTTCTTCATTCAAGGCATCAACATCAGGCGAACCTTGAAACGGCATATTTGTTTCGTGAGCTTGTTGTAACATACCTGCGCAGCGCCATTCCCAGGCTGCGATGTGAGTCAGGATATCTTTCACTGACCAACCATTGAGGAAATATGGTTCTAAAAGGCTTGTAATAGGGACGCTCCGATAAAGTCGAATCAGTTTATTATGACTTGTATCGATTCTTTCAATGACAGAATTGTGAGAGGTATCCATACCTATTCTCCTTTGAATATGGTCTGGTGATGTGTGATGGGTAATCATCTTATTTGTTGAAAACATTGGATGATGAGGTATTTATATCCTAGGTTGAAGACAAATGTCAATTAATTGAACTAACTCTGACCTAAAAAGGACATAACCCTTAAGTTATGCCCTTTAGTAGATTAGCTCATAATCTTGATATTTGGCCCTTTCGGTGCCTCGGTTGGGGCAGTTGCCAGATTCTTAACACTGACCGCAGCGGCAACTTTACGAGCGACAGTTCGAATGGCTTGCGCTGCCGGCGAGTCTGGGTCACGCACTACAATAGGTGTTCCTTCATCACCGCCGATGCGTACATTTGGCTCAAGTGGAACTTCGCCGAGGAACTCAGTTCCCGCTTCCTTCGCCATTTCTGCGCCACCCCCATGACCAAAGATGTCATATCGATTACCGGTATCAGGAGCAACAAAGTAGCTCATATTTTCAACAACACCGAGAATTGGGACATTCAATTGGTCAAACATCTGCACCCCACGGATAACATCACTCAACGCAACCTTTTGTGGGGTCGTGACAATGACTGACCCAGTGAGGCTTAAGCTTTGGGCCAAGCTGAGGCTGGCATCACCTGTGCCGGGAGGTAAATCTACAATCAAGTAATCAAGATCATCCCACATAACATCCTGTAGGAATTGACGGAGAGCATTGTGAATCATCGGTCCGCGCCAGATCACGGCTTGATTGGGTTCGACCAGGAAGCCCATACTCATCAGTTTGACCCCGTGATTTTCGGGCGGAATAATTTTGTCGTTTTTACCTTTGGGGCGATCTTCGACACCCATCATAATTGGAATATTAGGGCCGTACAGGTCGGCATCAAGGAGTCCAACCTTTGCGCCATCTAAGGCCAAGCTGATGGCTAAGTTGGTGGACATTGTGCTCTTACCCACACCGCCTTTTCCCGATGCGACGGCAATGGCATTGCGTACCCCGATGTCCATTTTGCTCAACAGACGAGAGTCGGCAGGTACCCTAGCATCAAAATTAATGGTGGTTGTATCCACACCATCCAAAGCCAAAATTGCTTGGTTGGCCTCTGTCTCGATTTGATTACGAATGTGTTTGGCCGGAGTTGTTAGGGTGATGGTCAGAGCAACATCACCTGAACTAACGCTTAAATCTTTGATAAGATTGAGACTAACAATATCTTTTTGCAGGTTCGGCTCTAATACACTTTTTAGTGTGGCCAAAACCTGATCCTTAGTAACTGACATAACGAGTGAATACTCCTTAAAAAGTTGTACAAATTAGGCTGATTGTGAGCCAAGAAAAAACGCTGACCCTGGACCAGCGTTTTGATGTAACTATTTTATGTGCCTCTGTATCTTAATCCTGAGTAGCTTTTTCGGCAACCTTTGAGCGAATTTGGTAGCAGCAGGCCCCATCCCCAGCAATCAAATGTCCAGTACGAATAATTTCTGCGTCAAGAAGATTGGATAATATAACTTCATCCTCACTGCAAGCAGACCCACACTCTTGTGCGGCATGATAAATCGGGCAGTTCGCCTCACGTAATGTGAATGTCCCATCTCCATTATTTTGCCAAGTGGACATATACCCGTCTGCCTCACGAAGATCAGTTAATTGTTCAAGCCGAATTTCAAGTGTATGGCCGTTTACTTTGCGGCGATAGCGATCAATGATGTGCTCCGATCTGACTTGGAAAATGGCATCGATCGCTTCACTGCCATATAAATCGCGGATGGTTTCCAGGACATTGAGGGCCAAATCTTCGTAGCGACGCGGGAAGAAACTATCTGCTGCTTCGCCTAATTGATAAACAAAACTGGGACGCCCCATCCCCCGCTGGACTTCTTTATAACTAACAAGTTGATCTCTTTCTAATTTGGTGAGGTGACGACGAACCGCAACGGCGCTGATTTCAAGTAATTCTGCCAATTCATCAGCTGTCAACTCGCCATTCTCTTTGAGTAGAATCAAAATTCGTCGGCGGGTAGCGGGCATTTGTTTGGTGATGAGAAGATTGTTTGTAGTGCTCATAAAAGTAACCTGATTTACATACGGAATCTGCTAAGCTTAGTAGAGAGCCATCATTTTGCGAAAATGCTACTTTGTCCATAGAATGGCTCGGTTTTGCAGGTAATTATTCTTTAATTCAGGGCAGATTATAGCATACACATTCCAACTATGCAATCTTTGATATATTTAATAACAATATAGTTGACAAAGTCTGGTCAACATGTTAGAATGCCCCTCAATAACTGGTCTTAAAATTTGATTTAATATGGACAAATGTTATACTAATCTTTGAAATTCAAGAATCAACAATATACAAACTTGTCTATATCTTCGAAGTATTAATTCAATCAATTTCTTTTGTAAGAAAATCAAGAGACGACAAAGTCTACTATCTAATGAAGGAGTGTTATAGAAAATTATGTCTTCAGCACTTACGATTAAAGACCTGCGGGTCAGCGTTGAAGATAAGCAGATTCTCAAAGGGTTAAACTTGGAAGTTAAACCTGGTGAGGTCCATGCGATTATGGGGCCGAACGGCTCTGGTAAGAGCACGATGGCTTATGCTTTAGCAGGTCACCCAAAGTATGAAGTTGAGGGTGGCGAAGTTTGGATGGATGGTATCAATTTGCTGGAATTGGCTCCTGATGAGCGTGCTCAAATGGGGCTTTTCTTGGCGTTTCAATACCCGACGGCTATTCCTGGTATTAGTATGGCTAACTTTTTGCGCACCTCTGTCAATTCTGTGGTTGGTGCTCGAAATGGGGATGGCAAAGGTATTCCAATCACCGAATTTCGAAAACTGCTTATGGGCAAGATGGAACTGCTTAAAATCGACAAATCTTTTGCCCGACGTTATCTAAACGAAGGGTTCTCTGGTGGTGAGAAGAAGCGAGCCGAGATTTTGCAAATGGCCTTGCTTGAGCCAAAGATTGCAATCTTGGACGAAACAGACTCTGGACTAGACATTGACGCTTTGAAGGTTGTGTCTGAGGGAGTGAATTCACTCACTGGGCCAGATCGTGGTTTCATTGTAATTACCCACTACCAACGTATTTTGAACTACATTAAACCTGATTACGTTCATATCTTGTGGCAAGGTCAAATCATTGAGTCGGGTGGTCCAGAGTTGGCTGCACGATTGGAAGAAGAAGGATACGACGGAATTATCGCCGCACAACAAGCAGCTGCTGCATAAGGGGGGCAATATGGCAACAACATTTGATGTCAATCTAGAAGATTATAAATATGGTTTTAGCGTACCTGAAGATTATGCATTCAAAGCCCGAAAAGGATTGGATGAAGAGATCGTTCGTGAAATTTCTGCGATGAAGGGTGAACCCGAATGGATGTTGGATTTCCGACTACGCGGGTATCGCCACTTCCTTGAACGCCCTATGCCGCAGTGGGGTGGTAAAGGAATGCTCAATGAGATCGACTTTGATGACATTTACTACTACATCAAGCCGGTTGATGCTCAAAAAGCATTTGAATCGTGGGACGATGTCCCGGAAGATATCAAAAATACCTTTGATCGCTTAGGTATTCCCGAAGCCGAGCAGAAGTTCCTGGCCGGTGTTGGGGCGCAATACGAAAGCGAAGTCATCTACCACAGCATCATTGAGGATCTCGAAAATAAAGGCGTACTCTTCCTTGACATGGATGCAGCCTTGCGTGAGCACCCTGAAATTGTAAAAGAGTATTTCGGCACCGTTATTCCGGTTGAGGATAACAAGTTCTCAGCCTTGAACACAGCCGTTTGGTCTGGTGGTAGCTTCATCTACGTCCCCAAAGGGGTTCACATTGATTTACCGCTCCAAGCCTACTTCCGCATCAACGCCCAGGATATGGGGCAGTTTGAGCGAACGCTGATCATCGTTGACGAAGGGGCATATGTCCACTACGTGGAAGGCTGTACTGCACCAACCTACTCAACTGACAGCTTGCACAGCGCGGTTGTGGAGATCATCGTTAAAGAAGGTGGCCGCTGCCGTTACTCTACCATCCAAAACTGGAGCCATAACGTTTACAACTTGGTTACCAAGCGTGCCCAAGCCTACAAAAATGCAACAATGGAGTGGGTTGATGGTAACCTTGGCTCTAAGTTGACGATGAAATATCCGGCTGTTTGGTTGATGGAAGAAGGCGCTCATGGCGAGGTTCTGTCAATTGCCTTTGCGGGTAATGGTCAGCTTCAGGATGCAGGCGGAAAAATCGTTCACGCTGCACCGAACACCAGCTCTGTTATCACCAGTAAGTCTATCAGCAAGAGCGGTGGGCGTGGTACCTATCGCGGGTTGATCAAGGTCGCTCCAGGGGCAACCAATGCGAAGAGCAATGTGGTGTGTGATGCGTTGATTTTGGATGAAGAGTCTTCATCTGACACCTTCCCCTACATTGAAATTGAAGAACAAGATGTTTCTATCGGACACGAAGCCAGTGTATCAAAAGTGTCTGAAGAGCAGTTATTCTATTTGATGAGCCGAGGTATTCCAGAGGATCAAGCAGCCAATATGATTGTTAGTGGCTTCATTGAACCAATCGTCAAGGAATTGCCGATGGAGTACGCGCTTGAGATGAACCGCCTCATCGAAATGGAAATGGAGGGCTCTGTCGGGTAACATGGCACAGCAACAAGCACGCCCTGATAAGCTGTTAGAAGCTGGGGTGTTTACAAAAAATGATGTTGAGGCAATTGCGGCCAATGGCCCCGATTGGCTCAAGACATGGCGAATGGGTGCGTGGGCTACATTTGAAGACACGCCGATGCCAACTACCTCCGATGAGGCCTGGCGTCGAACTGACCTCCGCCGTGTAAAATGGAATAAGTTCAATCTGGCTAATTCAGACACAATTGTCTCAAACGGTAGTGTCAAGAGTTTGAATGAATTGCCCGAAATGGTTCAATCTGCGGTGGAAGCCGACCGGGAGACAGCAGGGCGTATTGTCATTGCAAACAATCGCATTGTTTTCCACGAGTTGGATGTAGCCTTAGCTGAACAAGGTGTGATTTTCACCGATTTAGCAACAGCGGCTGCTGAACACGCAGACTTAGTACAAAAATATCTTGGCACTGAAGCTGTTCCTGCTTCTCACAGCAAGTTTGCGGCCTTGAACAGCGCCTTGTGGCAGGCCGGTGTCTTCCTATACATCCCAAAAGACGTTGAGGTTGAGGAGCCTTTCCAGGCTGCAATCGTACTGGATGGTGAAGGCAGTGCGATTTTTCCTCGCACGTTGATTGTGGGTGAAGAGTATGCCAATGTAACTTACATTCAAGAGACTGTCTCCCACAGTAAACATGGTCAAGCCTTAAACGCCGGGGTGGTTGAGCTTTATGCTGCCGAAGGGGCGCAGGTTCGTCATGTGGAGGTTCAGCGTTGGGGTGAGGATGTCTACAACTTCAATGTCAATCGTTCAGTGGGACAAAATGACAGCGTAGTGATTTGGGAAACCGGCCAATTGGGTGGTTTATTAACCAAATCCTACTACGACAGTGTCTTACCTGGTAACGGTGCGATGATGGAGTTGAACGGTATCTACTTTATGCAAAACAAGCAGCATCTGGACATCGACAGCTTGCTTCATCATGTGGGTGTCGCCACGGGTGGTGACTTGCTACTGCACGGGGCACTCAAAGATAAGAGCCGAAGTGTCTTCACGGGCTTGATCAAAATCGATGAGAAGGGGCAGCAAACAAACTCCTACCTCAAGAATGAAAACTTGATTTTGAACAAAGGGGCTCGCGCCGACTCGATGCCAAGCTTGGAAATCGATGCCAATGATGTTCGTGCTTCGCATGGAGCAACCATCGGGCAGATTGATGAAGAGGACGTTTTCTATCTGATGAGCCGTGGTATTCCGCGTGAATCAGCGGTTAAAATGGTGGTAGAAGGCTTCTTCTACAAAGTGTTTGACCGAATGTACAATGAGCGCGTTCGTGAGAAATTGTTTGATGCAGTTTCTCACAAAATTGATGGACAAATCTCAATTCGTACAGTTTGGTAAATTGAGCTTAGGTTGACAATAGAATTTTAACTTAGAGGCGACCTTCGGGTCGTCTCTATTAATCTAAAAGATGTATTAATGGTCAACATAATGATTGACCCGATGTCGAAATTGCCACATCAGAATTGGAAAAAGTTATGTTTGATACAACTGCAGTTCGCCAGGAATTCCCAATTTTGAATCAAGAAGTGAATGGGAAGCCTGTGACATATCTGGATAGTGGGGCTAGCTCACAAAAACCATCGCCCGTCATTGAGGCAATGAACAGTTATTATCGTGAGTACAACGCTAATGTGCATCGGGGTATCTATCAATTCAGCGAAAAAGCGTCTGAAGCGTATGAAAATACCCGTAAAAAAGTAGGGCGTTTTATCAATGCCCGAAGTTGGCGTGAGGTGATCTTTACCCGCAATACCACTGAAAGCATCAATTTGGTGGCCTTTAGCTGGGGACACGCGAATATTAAAGCCGGGGATGTGATTATCTCAACTGAGATGGAACATCACGCCAATCTAGTGCCTTGGCAGCAGGTGGCTGCGGTGACTGGCGCGACTGTAAAATACATTCCGGTGACCCCACAAGGCTATCTAGATATGGATGCCTTTGATGAGATGTTGACTCCAGACGTGAAATTGGTCGCTGTTACCCAAATGAGCAATGTGTTGGGGACGATCCCACCGATGGAAGAGATCATTGAAAAGGCCCATGCAGTTGGAGCCTTGGTGCTACTCGATGGGGCGCAATCTATTCCCCATATGCCTGTTGATGTCCAAGCCGTCGATTGTGATTTCTTAGCCTTTTCCAGCCACAAAATGTTAGGCCCGACTGGTATTGGTGTGCTGTGGGCTCGGCAGGAAATTCTAAAAGAGATGCCGCCGTTTATGACGGGTGGTGATATGATTAAGAAAGTCACCTTGGAGGGTAGCACCTGGAATGAGTTGCCGTGGAAGTTTGAGGCTGGAACCCCGGCTATTGCTGAGTCGATTGGCTTAGGAGCAGCCGTCGATTACCTGAAAGAGCTGGGGATGGAAAACGTACGGCAACATGAAATAGAATTAACGGCTTACGCCTTAGAGCGGCTCAACCAGGTGGAAGGATTGCGCATTTATGGACCGCAAGACCCGGCTGTTCGAGGTGGGGCAATCACATTTACTTTAGGGAATGTCCATCCACACGACGTTGCGGCTGTCCTTGATGCTGAAGGTATCGCTGTGAGAGCTGGACATCACTGTGCCATGCCGTTGCATGATAAACTTGATCTACCTGCGACAACCCGAGCTAGCTTTTATGTTTACAACACACCTGAAGATATTGATCGTCTAGCCGATGCGCTTGACAAAGCCCGTGAATTATTAGGATAAGACCCATGGACGATTTTTACAAAGAAAACATCTTGGATCATTATCGAGACCCACGTAATGCTGGTTCTTTGGAAAACGCAACCCATACTCACGAAGAGCATAATCCATTATGTGGGGATGTCATTCGGATTGACCTTCATGTTGATAACAATGAAATTATTGATGAGGTTCGGTTTAAGGGGAAGGGCTGCGCGATTAGTCAGGCTAGTGCCAGTATGTTAACCGAGATGATTGAGGGAAAGACCTTGACTGAGGCTAAGCAGATTGGCAAGGAAGAGATCCTAGAGGCGTTAGGTATTGACATTGGTCCAGCTCGGCTGAAATGTGCATTGCTTTCGCTTAAGGTGCTCAAAGCGGGGGCCTATGGCTTGTCGGAAGAAGAATGGAATACGGACGATGATTGGTAGGAGATAATCAATGAGCGAGTTTATAAAAGTCGCCCAAGTCTCTGATCTAGCTCCCGGCGAAAAGATGCTGGTTGAGTATGATGATGAAGATGTAGGCTTATTCAATATTGATGGAGAATTCTACGCCATCTCAGATATCTGTACGCACGATGATGGCCCCCTGGTTGAAGGACGACTAGATGGAGATTGTGTGATTTGCCCCCGACATGGGGCACGTTTTAATGTAAAAACAGGCGAGCAGACGATGCCCGCTTTTTCGCCTGTTCCGCTTTTTGAGGTAAAATTAAATGGTGATGATATCCTCATTGCCCCCAAAGAATGATAGACGATGTTATTGTTGAAAAGGAGATATGATGTCTGAAGAAACAAATGTAACAAATGGTGAAGTTACCGAAGATACAGTCAAAGATGCCTTGCGCGGGGTTATGGACCCAGAACTACATCTTGATGTGGTTACGTTGGGACTAATTCGTTCTGTAGATTTGGCATCAACTCCTGTCCATGTCAAAATGCTGTTGACTACGCCTTTCTGCCCTTATGGCCCTTGGCTGGTTCAGCAGGTTAAGGAAACAGCTGAACAGGCAACAGCCCGCGAGGCTAAGGTTGAAGTTATTCCTGAGCAGTGGAATCCTGAAATGATGGAAGACCCAACACTACTTGGTTTCTTCTAAGAACTGTTTCTGATTTTTTGCGAATGTGATAATTGTGAGTAAGATGTAGGCATACTTGTACGTCTACATTGATAGTTACAAATTATGAATAACCATCTCATTAGTTCAATGTATTGTTGTTGTATTTGTAGTAAGCGGGCGCGGTAGCTCTCACCACTCATTGTTAGAGAGGGGGGCACTTACGGTAGCCCGCATCGCCATGCATTACGGACGATGAGAACTCTCTAAACTAAATGCTTTATATTTAGCTTTCAGATAAATTAAATAAAACTCGACATCACTCATCGTCTGTACTTACAGGCGATGAGTTTTTTATTGTCTAAAATTAATTTATTATGGAGGAATTTATTATGGCAACAGTTCGTATTCCCAGCCCATTGCGGAAATATACTAACGGACAAAGTAAGGTTCAAGGAAATGGGGGTACAGTCACCGAGGTGTTAGACAACTTGGAAATACAGTTCCCTGGAATCAAGACCCGACTGTATGACGATAACAACCAAATAAAACGATATGTGAATGTATTTGTGAATGATGATGAAATTCGCACCCTGCAAGGTGAGGCAACCCAAATATCCGAGAAGGATGTTGTTTCAATTGTACCTGCCATGGCAGGTGGTCGATAGTTAGGAGGCAACCAATGAGTTATATAACAAGTGATCAGTTGATTGGTAAGTTGCGCCAGGAGATTGATGAAATTGATGTTCACGAATTATCCCGTCGAATGGACGGTGCAGAAGGTTTGACCTTGGTTGATGTTCGTGGATTGGATGAATGGTCACAAGGGCGCGTACCTGGTGCTATCCACATTCCACGGGGGTTTCTGGAATTGCAAATTGAAGCTCAAGTGTCACAACGGGACAAACCGATTGCCGTGATGTGTGCTGGTGGGGTCCGTAGCCTGTTGGGTGCACGTGATTTGGAAGCAATGGGTTACACCAATGTTGTTTCGGTAGCTGGTGGGTTTAATGGCTGGAAACAAGCTGGCTACGACTTTGTCGTACCGCGTACCTTGAATGATGAGCAGCGGATCCGTTACAGCCGTCACACGGTGATGCCTGAGGTGGGTGAAGATGGGCAGCTAAAGCTGTTGGACTCAAGTGTTTTGATTATTGGAGCTGGCGGTTTAGGTAGCCCGACCGCGCTCTATTTGGCCGCAGCCGGGGTCGGGAAAATTGGCATTGTTGATTTTGATGTGGTGGATACGAGCAACTTACAACGGCAAATTATTCATCGCCTTGATACCGTTGATCATCCAAAAGTTGAGTCGGCAGCGCAGGCCATTGCCCAACTCAATCCCGATGTGCAGGTGATTGGTCATCGAACGCAAATTACCAGCGAAAATGCCTTTGATCTCATCAGCCAATATGATGTGGTTATCAATGGCTCCGACAATTTTCCTACCCGCTACTTGGTGAATGATGCCACAGTTATTTTGGGCAAGAAGCTGATTGATGCCAGTATCTTCCGCTTTGAGGGCCAGGTGACAGTCTTTGATACCACTGATGGTGGCCCCTGCTATCGTTGTCTCTATCCCGACCCACCCCCACCTGGTGAGGTGCCAAGCTGTGCCGAAGGTGGTGTGTTTGGAGTGCTCCCAGGCATCATCGGTAGCCTGGAAGTTGTTGAGGCTATCAAACTCCTTTTGGGTATCGGTGATCCATTGAAGGGGCGAATGATTTTATACGATGCACTGGATGGTGAGTTCCGCCAAGTGAATGTAGCTAAGAACCCTGAGTGCCCCGTTTGTAGCGAGCATCCTACGATAACCGAGTTGATCGATTACGAACAGTTTTGCGGTGTGCCTTCTGCTACATCTATTTCTGTGAATGAGACCATTTCTACGAATGGTGTAGTAGAGCCTGCCTTGGCATAAATGATGAAGTTTTGTGGAGATGCTGGAAAAGTATTTCCACAAAACTGATTTCGTAGTCACCATAAGTGAGAAGAAAGGAATGAATTATGCTTGCGGATGTTCTTGAATTACCTAAAAGAAAAAGTGGTTTTGTAGCAAAACGCCCCTCGCAAACTGGTGCTGATTTATTGTTTCAGATTGGAAACACGCCTTTGCTACCTTTACATCGAATTGCCGCTTCGGTAGGCGTTTCCCCAGATGTAGTCGTGTATGCCAAAGCCGAATGGTTTAATGCTGGTGGCTCAGTGAAGGCCCGACCTGCTTTGTTAATGATTGAAGAGGGCGAGCGACAAGGCTTGTTGACCCCAGAGAAGACAATCATTGATGCGACTTCAGGCAATACGGGCATTGCGATGGCGATGATTGGGGCAGCTAAAGGGTATCGGGTCAAACTAGTCTTGCCAGCTAATGTTAGCCCAGAAAGAAAAGGGATTTTGGAGGCCTACGGTGCAGAGTTGGTTTTGACTGATCCGCTGGAAGGCATTGATATGGCAATCCGAACTGCTCGACAGATCGTTGAAGATGATCCAGACACCTACTTCCAGCCCGATCAATACAATAACCCTGTCAACTGGCAGGCACATTATCACACCACTGGGGTTGAGATTTGGGAACAGACTGAAGGCACAATTACCCATTTTGTGGCTGGTTTGGGAACGAGTGGAACATTCATGGGAACTGGTCGTCGTCTTAAGAGTTTTAACAGCGATATTGAAATCGTTGAGGTTGAGCCGGGGGATGAGTTGGCGATCATTGAAGGGTTGAAGCATATGGAAAGTAGTATCGTGCCAGGTATCTATGACTCAGCATTTGCAGATCGCAAAATTGCTGCCTATCCTGAAGATGCTCACGAAATGACCCAGCGGCTGGGGCGAGAAGAGGGGCTATTTATCGGCCCGTCTGCGGGGGCTGCAGCTTGGGCTGCTATTGAAATAGCTAAGAGTCTGACCGAAGGGGTTGTCATTACAGTTTTTCCGGATGGCGGAGAAAAATATCTAAGCCTGGGGAGCTGATAAAGACATAGACCTGTTTGAATTTGACGTGGGGTATAGAGATGCCCTACGTCTTTTTCTTTTGTGTTATAATTGTTATTAATAGCGTTGAATTCAATGATTTTGGACTCAAATTTGGTATGTAATACTTCGACACCAATCCCCTAATCTTCAATTTCTTAATCTCTAATCCCTCCAAGGTCGTTTTATTCAAAAATAACAATGGTAGTCAAAAATTTATAGATAATGAGGGTGGTGCAATGTCTGAAGTAGGGACTGTGGAAAGACCGTTACGCGTAGCCATTATTGGCTCTGGTCCAACTGGCTTTTATGCTGCGGAGCATTTATTCAAGCGTGACTTGGTTGTTGAAATTGATATGTTTGATCGATTGCCAACCCCATTTGGATTGGTGCGAGGTGGGGTTGCCCCCGATCATCAAAAGATCAAGTCAGTGACAAAGGCATTTGATCGCACTGCCCAAAGACCTAATTTTCGCTTTTATGGCAATGTTGAAATGGGCCGGGATTTGCACTTGGAAGACTTGCGGGCGCACTATCATCAAATTGTTTATTGTACTGGCGCCCAAACAGACCGTAGCTTGGGGATTCCTGGCGAGGATTTAGCTGGGAGCCACGCGGCGACGGAGTTTGTCGCTTGGTACAACGGTCATCCTGATTATCAAGACTATGAGTTTGATCTTTCGCAGGAAAGTGTTGCTGTGATTGGGGTTGGGAATGTGGCCGTGGATGTTTGCCGTATTTTGTCTCGGACCCCTGAAGAACTCGCCAAAACAGATATTGCCGATCAGGCTTTAGAAGCATTACGGAAGAGTAACGTCAAAAACGTATATATGATTGGGCGGCGAGGTCCAGCTCAAGCAGCATTTACCAGTCCTGAAGTGAAAGAATTAGGGGAACTGGATGACGCGGATGTCATCGTTTTGCCTGAAGAAGCTGAACTTGATTTGTTGAGTCACAAAATGCTTCAAGCCAATCAGGATCGGTCGATACGTAAAAAGATTGAGATTTTACAAGGATATGCAGAGCAGGAAGAGCTAACGAAACCTCGTCAATTGACCATCCGCTTTCTAGTCTCTCCCACTGAAATTATTGGTGAAAACGGGCGGGTCACAGGGATAAAATTAGTGAAGAATGAATTGTATAAAACGGAGGATGGATCATTGCGGCCTCGTCCCACAGAGGCATATGAGGAAATTCCCGTTGGTCTAGTTTTCCGCTCCGTCGGCTATCGGGGGGTGTCGTTGCCCGGCGTTCCATTTCATGATCGCTGGGGTGTTATCCTTAACGAGGATGGCCGCGTCCTTGACCCTGAACAAAATACACCGGTTGTTGGTGAATATACAGCAGGTTGGGTTAAGCGTGGCCCCAGTGGTGTGATCGGGACGAATAAGCCTGATGCGCTGGAGACGGTGCAATGTATGATAGATGACGTTGAAAATGGTGTCCATCTCAATCCTGCCCATCCTCAAATCGAGGCAGCCGAGGCTTTGATTCGAGAGCGACAACCTAAATTTGTCTCTTATGATGATTGGCTGCATTTAAATGAGATGGAGGTGGCCAAAGGTGAAGAAACTGGGCGACCACGAGTGAAATTTACGCGTGTTGAAGAGATGCTTCAGGCTTTAGGGAAGTAGTGTGGATAGAGAACTCACCCAAACTCACCCTGATGTCTGGCGTGTGGTGGCAAACAACCCGTCGGTGATGACGGGGCCAGGGACAAATACATATCTCGTTGGACGCGATGCGTTGACGGTAATTGATCCTGGGCCATTTGATCAATCTCATGTGCAAACTACTGTTCGTGCGGCAAAGAGGATTGGCAAGCCAATTGACCAGATTATCGTAACTCACCATCATCCTGATCACGATGGCGTGGCAGACTTACTAGCCCGAGAATTAGGCGTGCCCTGGTGGGATTACGGCAATCCCCTTAAGGCTGAGGAACAAATCGATGCAGGTGGCGTGAATTTGGTTGTCAAACATACCCCAGGCCACATCTATCGCCACATCAGTCTGTGGCAACCCGAGCAAAAATTGCTCTTTGCCGCAGATTTGGTGGCAGGGCAGGGGACAATTTTGATCATTCCCCCTGATGGTGATATGGCTGATTATTTGGCTTCCCTGGAAGCAATGAAATCGCTCAATGCGCTAGCTATCCTACCCGGCCATGGCCCAGTGATTGAAAATCCGGTGGAATTGCTCCAAGAGTATATCGATCATCGTTTGATGCGAGAGCAGCAGGTCTTGCATTTTTATAATGAAGGTTTTACAACAGCTCGTGCTTTGGCAAACCAAATTTATGGGGATAAAGCCCCTGAGGTGATTGGGATTGCTACATTACAAATTGAGGCACATTTGAAGAAATTGGAGCAGGAAGGTCGGATTTAGGGTAGTTGAACAATCAATGCTAAATAATAAAAAGGAACTAAAGCTTATGCCTCCAGTTCCTTTTTGATTTGTGACAAATTGGATAATTATCCCAGGTTATGAATGTACTGTTGCATCTTACGTTGGGAAATTTTGATATATTGATCAGGGATAATTAAATCCATCTCTTCTGCAGTTAACCGGATACTCAAAATATCCAATGCATCTTCCGGCGATTGACCATAGGCCAGTTTTTGCTTGCCGTTTTTCATATCGAAGAGATACATATAATGTGGATTGCTAAAGCTGCTCATCAGATTCCTTCCCGAACCTACTAGGCCTTAATCAAGGCATCGGAGTAGATGCCTGGTTTTTGTTGTGAAATCGGATCCAATCCCTGATTGATTTGTTGATCAAATTTACCGGCCAATAATTCACGGTAGAATTTGTAATCAATCCCCTTCACTTTTTCGTCATCAGGATAACGGTGATAGTTCTCTTTGGTCATCATACTTTTTCCTTCAGCAATTAACTGATGACCAAGGGCTGACCCTGGATAAGGTGCATAGTATGAAATGGAAGGGAAGACCCAACGCATTGATTTTAGCATTCGCATTGTCTTGAATGCATCTTCCTGGGTTTCACCTGGAATACCAAGCATGATGTTCGCCCAGAATTTGGCTGGCTCTTTGCCTTCAGCCACCAAATCATCGGTAATCCGATTAAGTAGATCAATAGCGAAGTAGTTGTCCTCTTCGGTACACTCTTTGTTGAGCAAACGTAGAATGCGCTCACTTCCTGACTCAAAACCGATGGAAATTGTTCGCCAATTTGTTTCTTTGACCAGGGCCTCAAAAAGATCAGGCCATTGACGAATGGTGTCCGAACGACCTGCAGCCCAATACGGCCAAACCTTGTTAGCTCGGCGAGGGTACTTTTCAATCCATTCTTTGAGCCAACTTGGATTTTGGAAGAACATTGAGTCGTGAATAACAACGGAGCCGACACCATGCATATCGTCGAGCTGATTCAGTTCATCAATCACCATATCGACGGGACGGCGACCCATATTAGGGATGTACGAATTTTCGTTACAAAAAACACACTGCCACGGACAGACCCGGCTAGTGATAATGGTTGCTACGGGAGGAGGTCCCCAGCCACATTCTGGCTCCATTGGCCAGTTGAAATTTTTGCGAAGACGACGGCTGGCTGGCTCAGGCCATAGGGTGCGATCAATCATCGGCCATTCCGCCATCGATTTCGCCCCCACCCCAACGATAACTCGATCAAAGGCCGTTGGGTCTTTGACCAAATCGACGATTACATTTTCACCTGGCCCCTGACAAATACGATCAAACTCAGGCACTTCCAACATCTCATCTAGGGACACTGTCGCGTGCATCCCCCCAGTGAGGATAATCCCGTTTGGGTTAACATCCTTGAAAATTTGGGCTGCTTTATAGGCAATTGGAAACGTGTAGCTTCGTACGTTCATAATCATCATCTCATATCCATCGAGGTTTTTTCGAAGCTGTTTCCAGGAGGTCATCGCTCGGGTAGAGAGGACATCCGTCATAATTCCATTCTGATGCAAAATCGTACGGAGTAGTCCCAAGCCGTGATCCTGCCACTGCTCATGCGGACCATCCGGATTAACCAGATCCCCTAAATCCCCTAAATCTAACCAAACTATTTTTTCTTTCTCGTGCGGTTTGGACCAAAATTTTAACATCGAAATATCCCCGACAAATATCCCTTTGAGATATTTTTACCAAAAGATTTTTGTATGCACCTCAAAGGTTTAATATTGTGTAAGCGTTGAAAATTTTATGCCCGAAGTTTAGCCACTTATCAAAATATTGCAAAATTTAGCAGTGTTCAGAACTTTCTGAAACACTTAAGGGTTAACTGATTTTTAAGCCTTAAGTCCTAAGCCACTGGCGAGTTTTGGGCAAATAAATAGCTCCCGCTAAACACTTTAGAAAGTATTTTGTGCGGGAGCTAGGATCAATCGTAAAATTTAGTGGCTACAGGGTGTACCCTGCTCGCCCGCTGAAGTTTGGAAAGAGCTACCACAAGCACAGCTCTGGACTGCATTTGGGTTTTCGATGCGGAAGCCCCCACCCATCAGGCTATCGATATAATCGATTTCAGCACCATCAAGGTACATGATGCTGCCAGGATCAACGACGATTTGCATCCCATTAACTTCAAATGTTTGATCGCCGATATCAGCACCTTCAGCAAAGGTCATCCCGTAAGATAAGCCTGAGCAACCACCACCTGAAACGAAGACACGTAAAGCGTGGGTACCAATACCTTTTTCACTCATAATGGTTTGCAATTTATCAGCTGCAACTGGAGTTAAGTTGATCATTTTGTAAAAACCTCCTAAGGTGTAAAGAGAATTTAAATTTGGGAAGAATTTCTCGAATTATAAGATTTATTCTACTAATCCCACCCGACTTTGTCAATTTTTCATCTTACAAAAATAACCAAAAGGTTATTTAATTTGGGATTGCCGCTTATTCAGCACTTTCATCTAATCGAAGCATATCGACGGGGGCATCTTGGGTCAACAATGCCAACGTTGCGTCTAACACCCGTCGTTGTTGGGCAGTATCCCCTGCCTTTCCCACAGTTGCGCCCCGAGCCAATTTTGTGAACGTTCCTCGAGGGGGCGCCGTTAGACGAGTCACACCAGCGTTCCAGGTGGTCAATGTCGAAGCAATACCTTCGATTTCTAAAGCACGCGCAGCCAGTCCCACGGACTGGGCACAAATTGGTCAGGCAGGCACCAGTAGGGCACCATCAACTTTTTCTTCTTTGGCGGCCTCAACAATACGAGGAATCAATTCATCAATGGTGCGAGTGACATCAGGCAACCAGCCGTTAAAGCTGACCACAGATGGGGCTAACTCCCCAATAATACCCTCTTCAACCATTGCTTCCAGGTGACGAAGCGGAAGCAAAACCTGGGCATCCTCACGCACAGCCGTTTGATCATAAGCTTGGTGAGAGTATTCAAGCGCATCAAACGGGGTTGATGATGAATAGGTTCGAATTGAGTAATCTCCCAGTTTAGATCGATCAATGCTAAATGGTTCCTGACTATCCTTCAGATAGCTTCCCGCTGATGAAACTAACATCAAGCGACTCTTGCTAAGATCAATCCCTGAACCAGAGGGGGCTGATGCATTTTTGGGACGATTGTAGAGATTTTTCCAATCCATCTCACCTGTCTCTTGATAATGCTTTAACCAACCCTGCTCATATTCGCTTTTCCAAGCTTGTACATCTTCCAGAATTTTCACAAACATTGCTCCTGTACTAGATAGTTAAATTTTCTTAGATGACAGACAAAGCTGTCGTTACCATATTTTCCAAGGCTTTTCGATCTGAGGTGGTCTTGGTCACCACTCGTAATCCTTGGATTGTCATAAATAGAAATTGGGCTATTGCTCGCGCCTCAGTTTCAGTAGAAATCTCACCTGTTTTTTGCCCATGCACCAGCGCCTCATAAAAAATTTCCTCAATTGTTTCGCGATGAAGTTTTGTCCGGTCGGCTGTGTCTGGATCGTGTGGGGCGAGTTCGACCGTTGAATTTGTCATGAGACATCCCCGATTTTGTGATGACAGCATTGCCTCATCAACGATGTTCATTAAAAAGCGACGAATTGCTGCTTTGACTGTAACATTCTGATTATAAATGGCTTGATCAAATATTGCTCTAAAACGTTGATGTGAATTTTGTTTGTAACGATCCAGTACACGTAGAAACAGGGAATGCTTATCCCCAAAGGTATCGTAGAGACTGCCTCGACTGATCCCCATATGATTAACTAAATCTTGCACAGAGGTGGCCTCGTAGCCTTTGTGCCAAAATAAGTCGAGTGCTTTTTCGAGGACCTCTTCTTCTTGAAATTCTCTTGGTCGTGCCATAATTAGTATTCCCGCTTGATTGTATAATAGGAGTTTTGGAACGATATGTCAAAAACTCCTGACACCCTTTCATTTGGTATGTAGCTTGATGTCAATTCTGTTATAATAAGGAGTTTTTTGAGCGGGTAGGTAACTGTTGACTCGGGAGGATTTGGTTAAAGAAAATAAAAATCAGGCCGATTAAAATACTATTGACAGGCCCGTTTCTGCTCGTTATAATTATGTTATGTACTTGTTCGTTACAAATTAATCCCCGGCCGAGGTTAAGCGTATATTATGAGTAATCTTCCCCAAGTTTATCAAAACTATAATCTCTTATTTACCCCTCAATTAATCCCAAAATTACGTGATCTACGTGGTGCGGAGTGGGCCAATTTAGTTGACACATTGTCTGGTTTGCCGGAGACACATCCAGATGCGTTAGCTTTTTCACTTATGATGATAGATTTAGGCGGTTGTTTGAGCTGCGATATGGATAGCTATCGTGCCCAGCGTGGTTGTTTAGTTTGTGCTCGCCAAACCATTATTGGATTTAAGGGCAGTGATAAACAGCTTTTGCAGCGATTTGAGCAGGCTCAGCAAAAGATTATGGATCAAATCTCTGATACAGATTTGACTCGTGCTGCGTAAAATCTTGTAAGTAAGCTTTGAGATTTAAGGATGGCGTGTGTTATCCGGCATAATTGCGCCGGTTAGTGTGATATTTTCTAGGACTGCCCCTTTAATGATCGCTCCATTAAACCAAGCGCCTGTTGCATTGGCATGATTAAGTGAGGCATTGGTCAAGTTTGATTTTTGTAGGTTGGCCCAACTTAGCTGGGTGAAATCCAAGTTTGCATTTGACAGATTTGCTCCGGTTAATTGTGCGCCAGTGAGTAGGGTGCTTTGTAAATTGGCTTGACTTAAATTGGCTTGACTTAAATTAGCCCCGCTTAAATCCGCCTGTATAAGATTGGCTTGTCGTAAATCAGCACCTTGAAGATTTACATTGGTTAAATCAACGCCCTGTAAATCCTGAGCTGCCCCACCCTGATTGATAATCTTCCAAACTAATTTCCATTTTTCATCCATATTCGTTGTGTCATCTAATATCGTGTTCGTAAAATTAACCCAACGAAGATCAGCTTGATCAAGATTAGCTCCCCGCAAGTCGGCCCCTTGTAAATTTGCCCCTTGTAAATTTGCCCCTTGTAAATTTGCATTACGTAAATCAGTTCCAGATAAATTGACCCCCTGTTGAAAAAGACCTTCTAAATCGGCCTGACTTAAATTAGCCCCCGTCAAGGTTGTTTGGCTGAGTTGAACGTATCTTAAATCAAGCCCTGATAAGTTCTGACCTTGACAATTCGGCAGGCAGCTAACTGAATTACAACTAGAAAGGATAATAATAGCCCAGACCAAAAAATATTTTAGGTTGCTCAAAAAATACCTCTTTATCGTATAGTTTCTCATAAATTTTTAGCCAGACACCCACTGTTTACTGTGTCCGCCCTATCAATTTGCCTAGCTATTCAATTTACTCATAATACAGCGTCAGATTAGAAAAGTCTAAATTTTAGATTTGGTGATTTTTATGGCTGCTGGGCTAAATACCCGCGAACAGCGCTTACGCAAGCAGGCCGAATTACAATCGCTTTATAGCAATTTGGCCAATTTACGTGAACAAGAGAATAGTTACATTACAACCCAGGCTGCTATTCCCACTCGTCTCACAGAGCAAATTGACAAAGTACGAATAGAAATAGAAGCGGTTGAAAATGAATTAAGTGATTTAGCGGATGAGTCGGTCGCTACCGCATCGCATCAAGCCTATTGGCAGGCATTTGCCGCAGAAGCAGCTGGTGATGATGAACAAGCTATCCGTCTATATAAAAGTGCCCGTGGACATGTTGATGCGAATGCAGCGATTCGGGGGTTACGGTATCGCGGGAAATATAAGAAGATGGGACCGGCTTGGGGAGCCATTACAGCGGCGAAGCCCCGAACCCAATTTCCCTTTGCTGTGATTGTAACGTTGTTGGCTTTTAGTATAATTTTGGCCTTGGCCTTGAGTTATTATCTAGCCCAGCAGAATGTTTCCCCGGCTGTCGCAATCGAAGTAACCTCAACAAATAGCCCGACAGCAACCCCGATCCCCCCGACAGTTCTTATTCCAGCAACTGCAACCTTGACCCCCCTTCCTACAACACAAATTGTTGAACCAACGATTACTTTTACACCTGAGGCTTCAGAGCCGGAGCCTGTGCTTGTTACGGCTACTCCAACTGAAGCACCAACTGAGATACCCACCTCCAATCCTAGCCCAACTTTGCGAGCTGCCCCGTCTATCGTTGGGCCAAAAAATGGCTTAGTTTGGGGGGATGGTGCTATTGTCTTTGAGTTTGAGAAGTTGAATTTGCGTGACGATGAATTATATTGCCTCAATACCCTGAGAGGGTACGATGAATCCCTGACCGAAAATTGGAGCCATCTTGTTGATGGAAGAAAGGCTCCAAGTATACCTGTAGAGGCTAATGTTTTTAGGGTCGCTCGATCACAGGATATTCAGTGTGTCTCTTGGTCAGCCTATATTGGACGAGGTACCTGTGATAATCCTGTGAGTGAGAACACGGAAACATACATTATTGGGCTACCTCGACCTTGTGTCATAGAAGAATAAATATTTCTCATAACGCTGATATAAAAAATCCCAAGGCACTTGCTTTGGGATTTTTATTTTCCTAAAAGGAGGAAATCTGTAAAATTGAATTTAGATCTTTGATAGCACTATATCTAGTATTAATTTATTCATTATTCCTACATATGGTATTAAATGGGATAACTTACCATAATATTTGGGTGATCGATTATCCTGTGGTAAAATAAACTTGTCATAATATAGAGGACTCATGGAAGCTTTAAAGCAAAGAATTCTTTCAGAAGGACAAAATCTTGGGAATGGTATTCTCAAAGTAGATAGCTTTTTGAATCATCAAGTTGACCCTGCTCTGATGTTAGCTGCTGGGGGAGCACTAGCCGCTCATTTTGGGGCTTTGGGGATTAGTAAAGTGCTGACTGCCGAGATCTCAGGCATTGCGCCTGCCCTGACAACAGCATTGTCACTAGGCGTTCCGGTGGTCTATGGCCGGAAAACCAAACCGATTACAATGCCCGAAAATCGATTTGTCGCCAGCGCCCCTTCACATACGAAGGGTAAAGAAGTTCAACTGATGGTATCCCCAGAATTTTTAGGACGTGATGACAAGGTGCTGGTGATTGATGATTTTTTAGCAACAGGTCATACAATTATGGCTTTGATCAGCCTAGCTGAACAAGCTGGGGCCGAAGTGTTGGGCGTTGGGGCTGTTATTGAGAAATCCTTTGAGGGTGGCCGGGCTAAGCTTGAGGAAAAAGGCCTACGGGTACGTTCTTTGGCTGTCATTGATAAGATGACAGATGATGCTATTATATTTGCGGAGGGTGTTTCACCGTGACACCCCAACCCCGTGAAGCTATTGTCATTTTGGATTTTGGCTCACAATATAGTCAGCTCATTGCCCGGCGGGTACGTGAACTTGAAGTCTACTGTGAACTTGTGCCCTATGATAGTTCATCAGAAAAATTGAGTCATCTTAAGCCGATTGGTTATATCCTGTCCGGCGGGCCAGCCAGTGTTTATGCCCCAGAGGCACCTCATTTACCAGATTTTGTACTAGATAGTAGCAAGCCTGTCTTGGGGATTTGCTACGGAATGCAGTTGCTGATGTACCACTTGGGGGGCGAGGTTGAGCCAAGTAGTGAACGGGAGTATGGTTCAGCGCGAATTGATTTGGTGGCTCGGCAGGCAGAATTGTTCGGACGTTTATCTAAAGATGTAGCCGATATGGATGTCTGGATGAGCCATGGTGACCGAGTCAATCGATTGCCCGAAAAGTTTGAAGTTTTAGCGTGCTCCAATAATTCGCCCTACGCGGCTATCGGTGATCCAGCCCAAGGCTTATATGGGGTTCAGTTTCATCCAGAAGTAACCCATACACCAGAAGGGAAAGCACTCTTACAAGCCTTTCTTTATGACATTTGTCAAGCCCAGGGAGGTTGGACACCTGGCAATATCATCGAAGAAAGTATTGCTCAGATGCGATCACAAATTGGGGCGGGTCAGGTGCTGTGTGGATTGTCTGGGGGCGTTGACTCTTCGGTTGTAGCCGCCTTGTTACATCAAGCGGTGGGCGATCAACTCACTTGTATCTTTGTGAACAATGGCTTGCTGCGACAAAACGAAGCCGAACAGGTTGTGCACACATTTGAGAAGGAAATGCAGGCTCAGCTTGTTGCAGTTGATGCTACTGAAGATTTCTTAACTGCATTGGCGGAGGTAACGGATCCAGAAGTCAAGCGAAAAACGATTGGCGAAAAGTTTATCCGCATTTTTGAAGCCGAAGCACGTAAACTTGGGCAGGTTGACTTTTTGGCTCAGGGCACATTGTATCCTGACGTGATCGAAAGTGCGGGGCAAGGTACAGGTGGTAGTGCCGCTAAGATTAAGACCCACCATAATGTGGGTGGCTTGCCAGAAGATATGGCTTTTGAACTGGTCGAACCGTTGAGATATTTGTTTAAGGATGAAGTACGAGCGGTGGGTGAGGCCCTAGGTCTCCCCCGAGACATTGTTTGGCGACATCCATTTCCTGGGCCTGGATTAGCCGTTCGTATTTTGGGAGAAATCACGTGGGATCGTTTGGAAACCCTACGTGCTGCTGATGCTATCTTGATCGAGGAATTATGGCGAGCCGATTGGTATGATAAAACCTCTCAAGCCTTCGCTGTATTGCTCCCCGTTCGCAGTGTTGGTGTGATGGGTGATTTTCGAACATATGCTGATGTTATCGCAATTCGGGCCGTTACCACTGATGATTTTATGACGGCTGACTGGGCACGCTTGCCTGGTGATTTATTGGCACGTATTAGTAATCGTATTGTCAATGAAGTCCCTAACGTTAATCGGGTAGTCTACGATATTAGTAGTAAACCTCCTGCCACGATTGAATGGGAGTAAAGGTAATTCTGGTAATGTACTTTAAGCTGTAGTCTGAACTGGGGTGGGGCTAGAGATTATTTTTACTGATCACTAACAACTAGCCCCTAACCACTAGTCTTACAAGGAGTAACTTATGACCACTGACATCAAAACTGTGATTGCACAATTAAACATTTCCGGAGGATCTCGGCGAGGTAATCCCCCCAATCAGGTGGCTGTGCGTGAACCTAAGGCAGACAACGTGCCGGGAGCAGGCAAAGGGGATCTGTTTATTTTAACTGAAGTCAGTGGTCATATGGGAGAAGATGCAGATCTTGAACGACAGTTGGCAGAAACAATTCGTGACTCGTACTATCTTTCTCGTGGCTCGGTCACAGCTAGTCTGCGTCGGGCCTTGCAAGCCACAAATGAGGAACTGTATCGTTACAACCAAAAGGTGCGGAAGGAACGGCAGATTGTAGCAGGCGCTGTGATATTGGTCATGCAAAATGAAGAGGCCTTTATTGCCCAAACTGGTCCCACCGCATTCTTTGCCGTGCTTAATAATCTAATCCGGCGTTATCCGTCTCATTTGTCAGATGGTTCAAACGCGGGGTTAGGACGTGAAGGCTTTCTTGAGCCAAATTTACATCATTTAGATGTGACCCCAGAGGACATGCTAATTCTCACGGATCATCGTTTGGCCAGCCAGGTTTCACTGGACCAAGTTGTACAGGCGGTAACGCCAAGTAATGCTAAATCAACAATTAAAAATTTATCCAAAACAATACAGAAACAAAATGGCTCTGCCTTGGCTTTGGGTATTTTAGCCGCTGATAAATCAGCGCTTGGGAATTTAACGCGTCAAGCGCCAGCCCAGATTGGCCGCCTGTTAAATAGGAATACTGCTGCGACGACTGCTGACGAGTTAGACGGACACCCTCAACCTGTACCCACAATGACACAATCAACTCATCCAGTTTATGAAACAGCGGTATCAAATCAAGGGGCCGCTGAAATGGATGACACTCGACGCACCTCTCCTTTACCACGTGTCTCGGATATAATTGAACGTTTTTCATCGCAAGAGAGTCAATCAGCGCCCAAAAAGACCCAAAAAACATCAGCTCAAATTAGACCAACAGTTTCTCAAAATCACAATTTCGATTATGCCGATGCTCCGTCACGCCAAGCAACGCGTGAATTAGACTCGATGGCTTATGATCCTGATATTTACTCTGACTTTTCTTATGCCCCACAGTCATTTTTCTCATTTGTGTCATTTCGCCAGTTAGCGCAGTGGTTCTCAACCGGTGTTTTATTATTTGTTGCCCTTTTAGGCAATGGATTAAAGACTATGTTGAGTTTAGTTTTGCCAGACCAAGCCAATGCACCGCGTAAAGCAGGGACACAAGCCTATCGTTATCAAGATGCGTCGGGCGCATCATTTAAGGTATTGCGAAACTTGGTTATTGTCATTCCTGTCATTGTCGGGATTGTTGTTGGTATCATTTATTTGCAACAGGGACGGGTTTTAGAGGCTGAGTATCAGCAAATGCTAACCGATGCCCAAGCAAAATATCAACAAGCTCAAGCCGTAGCTGCCGAACCAGGAGCGGCATTGGCATTGATACGAGAGTCGGAAGGGTTTTTGGTTGAGGCAGAAACAATGAAGGGGACGCAGCCGGAAATTACAGAATTGCGTGACCAAATTCGGCAAACTGCCGATGAGGTCGGGCAAGTGCAACGGCTCTACTATCTGCCTCGATTAAGACAATATGCTGAGACAAATACGGCTTTGAGTCAAATCGTTGTTCAGGGTGTTGAGTTATTTGTGATGGATCGAGGTAATAATCGCATATATCATCATCAATTAGACGATTTAGGGGAAACCCTGTTGCCTGATGGCGAGGATGTACTACTCGTTGGGCAAGGTCAACAGGTTGGTAGCGTTGTGGTGGATAATTTGGTGAACATGACGTGGATGCCAGCTGGGGGTAATCGTCAGACGAGTGATTTGGTCATTTTGGGAAACAATGGCTTGTTAGAATATAACCCTAACTGGGGGATGACGACATCAGCTCTGACGGCCCAAGAGACGTTCATTTCACCTATTGCAGTTTCCAGCTACTTTGGCAATTTTTATGTGCTCGACCCGCAAGCCAACCGCCTGTTGCGATATCTCCCCACGGCTGATGGCTATAGTGCTACCCCTGAAGATTATTTCCCTGTTGATCAGCCCGTCAATTTGACCGGTGCAGTTGACCTTGCTATTGATGGGGCAATTTATGTGCTTTACGGAAATGGGGCGATTAGTAAATTTCAAGGTGGATTGCCTAGTGAATTTACCGTGACAGGGCTTGATGTGCCGTTTAATAATCCGGTCGCTCTTTTTACGGCACCTGATGAAGAGGTGCAATACATTTATGTTGCTGATGCAGGCAATCAACGTGTCGTTCAGCTTGAAAAGGACGGTCAATTTGTTCGTCAGTTCAAACCAAGTGCAGGCGAGTTAGTCACCTTTTCGCATTTACAAGATATTTTTGTAGATGAAATTAGTGGACGTCTCTACATTTTAGATAGCAACAATTTGTATGTTGGTAATATGCCGACATTATCGGAATAAGTTGTCATTCCTTAAACTTGTAACAATCTACAGATGTCTCATTTGATTAAACTTTCTCCCACGCAATACAAAGTGTTACAAGCCATTGTTGATGGGGCTACGCTCAAATCTCATCGTTATTTGGACGGTCGGAAAGTCTATAAGCTGCACGCCTTAAATGGCGACTCTCATACCATTCGCCGGACCACTGTAGATTGTTTGCGACGAAAGGGTCTACTTGATAGTAACAAAAAGTTTCCCGCTGCAACCTACTTGTTAACTGAAAAAGGGAAACAGGTAGCTAAACAATACCTCAATAATGCGCATTCCCCTTTAACTGCCACAAATTTTTAAATATGTTAACTATAAGCAATTTCGCTTAAGGTCAGGTGTAGAATTACGCCCTTTCTCGAATTGCATCATTCTTTAACCTGTATTATAGTTAGTTGTCTTTTAATAACTTATGTGTTTGGTAAGTTGCTGAAGTTGGACAAAATTGTCTGAGCTTTACAAAATACACAACATAGCTGATTGATTCATTTTGCATTGTTTTTATCCTGTTATAGAATGAATGTCGGCTAAAAAAATTTGATAGGTGATTGTGAAAAAATCATCTAATGTGTTCTAGTTAGGGAGGATTCTAACCTATGCGTGTAATGCTAGTTAACCCTCGTTTTCGATTACCAATTGATACCCGAACCACCCCACACTTGGGTTTGGCTTATTTGGCTGCTGTTTCGGCTGAACGTGGTGATGAAGTTGAGCTATTTGATGCGGATGTTGAAGAGGAATCAATTACGGATGCGATAAAACGATTTGATCCCCAAATTGTTGGGATTACTGCCAATACCCCTCAAGTGAAGTCAGCCTGGCGAACGGCAGCGGCGATTAAATCTGTTAAAGATATTCCTGTAGTTCTTGGTGGCCCTCACGTATCAGTTCTGCCTGCTGAAAGTGTAGAACGACCAGAGGTGGATGTGGTGGTACGAGGCGAAGGTGAAACGGTCTGGGTTAAATTGTGTGAAATTGTTGAGCGCAATTTAAAAACTAATCCTGATTTCATAGCCCAAGATATGCTTGACCCCTCAGCCGCTCATTTAGACGGTCTTTTAGGGATCAGCTACTATACTGCTGACAATCAAGAGCGACACAACCCTGATCATCCCCCCATTGCTGATTTGGATACCCTGCCCTTCCCTGCTTATGAGTACTTTAAAATGGATCGCTACACTAACTTGCAGCCCTCCACAGATGCAATTGACGGGGCTAAGTCGTTCTCAGTAATGACCTCTCGTGGCTGCCCTTATCGCTGTACGTTCTGCTCACAAAGTATTATGCCCATTAAGTGGCGGGCGCGTAGTGCTGAAAGCGTTCTGGCTGAGTGGCAACATTTGGTTCATAACATGGGCGCTCAGGAAATCGGTATTTTGGATGACTCAGCCAATATTCAAGTTGATCGTCTGGAAAAAATGGCTGATCTCTTTATTGAGCACGGTGTGAATCACGTTCCGTGGATTTTTATCAATGGCATCCGGGCAAACTTGGCCACCGTTCCTTTGTTGAAAAAGTTAAAAACGGCTGGCTTGAAGCGGGTGGCCTTTGGGGTTGAGAGTGGTGATCCCGATGTACTGCTCTCGATTGATAAGAAAATCGACCACGATACTATTCGCCAAGCTTTTAAGAGCGCTAAAAAAGTTGGCTTGGAAACGATTGGCTTCTTCATCATTGGTTTGCCGGGTGACACCGAAGAGTCGATGGAGCGAACCATTCAATTTGCCTGTGAAGTAGACCCCTTGGTGGCCAACTTCTCGATGATGACACCGTATCCAGGCACTAAAGTCTACGAGATTGCCAAGCGACAAGGTCGTCTGTTGCTTGAGGATTGGGAAGATTATGTCTTCTTTGATGGTCGAGCCCGATATGAATTGGGTGATATGACGGCTGAAGTGGTTGAGCGAAAATGGAAAGAGGCCTATCGCCGCTTCTACCTTCGCCCACACCGAGTGATGGGTACACTGCTTCGTAAAGATTTCTGGCTCAACTGGCGCCGTACCTTCAGCGTAGCCTTCAAGACCATTTTCCCACAGAAGGAAAAGACAGAGCTACGTCAATCTGTTGAAGCAGGACAAACGCTGTAAATTGAATTTTATCCCTCACCACGAAGTAGGGCCTCATTAGAAAATGAGGTCTCATCTGATAGTGAGGTGAGGCCAGGCAGTGTGTATATGTGCCTCACGGGGCAATCCCGAAAGAGAGGGATTGCCCTTCTTGTTGTAAGCAAAACGAAATTTATCTTGATTTGAGTGAAATAGGATATGGAGGCTTGATATGAGAGTTTTACTCGCAAGTCCAGAGTCGGAAGTATGGAATAGTCGTCAACACGTACATATGGGGCTGGGGTATCTCGCTGGTGCCTTGCGTGCCCACGGCTACAATGTTGAAATTTGGGATGCCTCGATTGAGGCTCAATTTGAGTCGCTGGATGATAAATTATCACGCGACCCCTTTGATATTGTCTGTTTATCTGCCCCTACCCCATTGATTGTTCAGGCGTGGGAGTCGGCGGCGGTTGCGAAACGACACGGTGCTATTACCATTTTGGGTGGCCCCCACCTGACCTTGATGCCCCACGAGTCGATGGAAAAAGATATGGTCGATCTGGTTGTACGTGGTGAGGCCGAATACACCGTGATCGAAATTATGGAAGCGTTGACCAAAAATGTCGAAATTCTTCGGTCACGTAATCAAAGCGCTGAGTACAGCTTCCCTGTGCCTGAGCCGATGAAACCAGCCGTCGATCAGCCTCGGCTGTTTGACCCTGAGGCAGGCTGGGGAAATATTCTGGGGTTGTCTTGGCGTAGTGCTGATAACAAAATCAAGCACAACCCAGAGCGTGTTTTGCCTGATGACATTGATGCCATCCCCTTCCCCGCATTTGATATGTTCCGCATTGAACATTATACCAATCTCAATCCCTTGACTGATGGCTTGGATATGAATGCACGGGCCTACACCATCGTGACCTCCCGTGGGTGTCCCTACAAATGTACCTACTGCTCCAAGCCCATTACGGGCGATACTTGGCGCGCTCGTAGTGTTGATAACGTCGTGGCTGAGTGGGAGTGGCTGGTTAAAGATTTGGGTGCCACTGAAATTGGGGTTACCGATGATATTTGGAATTTGGATCGGCAGCGGGCCAAGGAGTTATGTCGTGCCTTGATAAAGGCCAACGTCAACCACGTACCTTGGGTAACCGTACACGGAATGAAAGTAAATAACACCGACCAAGAACTGTTCCACTTGATGAAGCAAGCGGGGTGTAAACGGGTTGGCTTCGGCATTGAAAATGGCGATGACTGGATGCTACGCCACGTCATCAAGAAAGGCCAAACCGTTGATATGGTCCGTAAAGCGGTCAAGTGGTCCAAAAAAGCCAAGTTACAAACAATGGGCTTCTTCATCTTCGGGATGCCAGGTGAAACTGAAGTTTCAATGGAAAAGACCGTGAAGCTGGCTTTGGAACTTGATCCCGATTTGGCCCACTTTATGATGGCCGCGCCGTTCCCTGGCACCGAAATGTGGGAAACGCTGGAAGAACACGGTGACGTCTTCTCTCACAATATGGATTGGTCTCAATTGGCCATTCAGCACGATAAAGCGCACTTTGCCTTTGGTGATTTGACCAAAGAGTCTGTTGAGGCCAAATGGCACGAAGCCCATCGCCGCTTCTACTTGCGACCCAAGCGTATCGCTAAAATCGCAATGCGAGCTGATACTTGGAAGCGTTTCCCTTATTACGTCAAAACGGCAGCTAGCATGTTGATGGGGGTTGGTGACCGAGAGGCGGCCCCGGCTTAAGAGTTGATAAACTCTTATCAGTAATCATAAAACTTCCAAGAAACGTAAAGCGTAATTCATTGCGTTTTACGTTTCCTTATTTTGGAGCTTGAAATGCTGAGATTGTTAAGCAAAATTCCTTTTTATTGGGCTTATCGCCAATTGGGCTGGCCGACCATGATGCCATTTTCTATCGTGGTCAGCGTGAGCTATCGATGCAACAGTAAATGCAAAACCTGTGATGTGTGGCGAAAACCTAATGATGATTTGACTTTGGAAGAGTGGGATAAAACCTTTGCTAACATTGGGCGAGGTCCACTCTACTTTACGTTCACGGGCGGCGAGCCATTCATGCGGAAGGACACCGCCGATATGGCCTTATCTGCCTACAAACATTGCCAGCCCTCCGTCATCACCATCCCCACCAACGGTATTTTGACCAAACAGATTTTGGATCAAGTTGATCGTCTGTGCGAAGGTGCACCAAAATCTAACATCGGTATCAATCTGTCATTGGATGATGTTGGTGAGCGACACGATGAAATTCGGATGGTGCCGGGAAATTGGAAAAAGGCGATGAAGACGTGGGACGAACTCAAGGTGCTGCAGAAAGAACACAAAAATTTAGTCTTGACCAATCACACGGTAATCTCCAATTACAACATTGATCGCTTTTTTGAAATTTATGCCGGGCTGGAATTCTTGGAGCCAGACAGCTATATTACTGAAATTGCCGAGGAACGAGTCGAGTTGGATACGATTGGTTGGGAAATTACTCCGATGGCTGAAAAGTATGGTCCGATTGCTGACTTTTTGAGCGAAAAGGCCAGAGAGCGGCCCGTGAAAGGCTTTGCCAAAATTACCCAAGCCTTCCGTGCTGAATATTATCAGTTAGCCAAACGCACCTTGTACGAGCATCGTCAGGTAATCCCTTGTTACGCGGGGTGGGCCAGTTGTCAGATTGCCCCAAATGGTGACTTATGGAGTTGCTGTATCCGAGCGGAAGGGGTGGGCAACCTACGTGAGAACAATTATGATTTGCGACCGATTTGGAACGGCGATGAAATGGCCAAGATGCGGGGCAGCATCTATCGCGGCGAATGTAATTGTCCGATGGCTAATGCATCTTATGCCAATATGATTTTACACCCCCAAACAATGGGCAAGGTTGTGGCGACGGTTGTAACATCTTAGAATGTTACTTATTTTTGAAATTTATTTTTCTAGTTGCCTCATTTCAGAGAATCCCTTACTATTGTTAAGTTAACAACTTGATGTACGCAACGAATGCTAATTCCTTCAAAATTCCTAGTCTGATTTTTGAAGGATTTTTTGTGAAATGCGTATGAGAAATAGTTAACTTAACTTTAATTAAAATATTTAAGACAAGGATTAGCCATGTCGACAAATCAAAGCGATGAATTGAAAGATAAAATTATAGTTCGCCACACCAATGGTGAGTCTGATACTATTCCGGTCCCTGACGGGGATGATCAGGTTTTGAAAATTGGGCGGGAACTAGATAATGATATTGTGTTGGTTGACCCGCGTGCATCACGCTACCACGCAGTATTGCGACGAGCTGAGAGCGGCTCGGTTGAGATTAAAGACTTGGACAGTGCGAACGGTGTTTTAGTTGGCGTGAATCGTATAAAGCCAAATGCTTGGCAGACTGTTTCACCAGGACAGGTTGTCCAGTTTGGCGAAACCCGCCTTTTTTGGGAAAAATCAGCCTCCTCTCAATCAACTATGGCGATGCCTGTCCAGAAACGAACCCCTGAACCGACTGCTGTTAGCCCGAAACCTGCCCCGGCCCCTCAACAAACATCATCCTCACCACTTCCTTGGGTCTTGGGCCTTGGCGGTTTGATAGCCCTCTTGCTGATTGCAGTGATTGCGGCCATATTTCTATTTAATGGTGATAACCCTGCTTCTGAGCCAGAGGTCGTGGAGCAGGAGGTGGCTGAAGCGACAGCAATTCCCACAGATGAAGAAATCGTTGAAGCCGAACCCACAACCGAGCGAAGTAGCGATTTGGGTGAACAATCACTCGATAGTGTGCCTACAGATACCCCAACTCCTGAGGGACCTCAGATTGCTATTCCTGTGTTAGAGATCGAAACCGCCGAGGTACGACCAATCATTTTGGGGGCCTTACCTAGTACAGATGAGGCCCTATATCTGGTCAATGTTCGGGTACAAAATTTAGGGAATACACCTTTCACCTTATCCATTGATGATTTTTCACTCAAAACAAGTGATGGCGAGATTCTTCGTGATATCGGCGGCGACACAAGTGAGGAAGGTCTGCGACGGTTAGGGGCTGTGGACCGTTTTGACGATCTGAACTTAACGCCAGGGGGGAGCGTGGGTGAAAGCCTACTCTTTGAACTAGAAGCAAAATCCTATGATTTTGAGCTTGTGTTTGAACCCGAAGGGACAAATCCAGTGGTCTATGGCTTGGGAACCGTTGATGCTGGGACTGAATTGGCACTCGCTTTGGGAACGCCGGTAGCAGAAGATACGCCAGTAGCTGTTGCTGAGGCAGAAACACCGACACCAACCGCCGAGCCTAGCCCAACCCCAACTCGCCCTGCCGCTATTCCTGCGCCTAACGTTGTGCCACAATCGGCTTTAGTTGGTACGATTGCTTATCCCGTTTTCAATGGCAATGACTATGATCTTTATTATGGGCGAGCCGATGGTTCGAGTAATACATTTTTCCGCCCTGGAGCCAGTCAACCTGCCTTTAATGCGGATGGTTCACGAATTGCCTTTCATTCTTGGAGCAACGACTCTCGCGGGTTAGTGACAACAGATGTTACGGGAGCTAATGGAACACTTGTCACCAACTTCATCGAAGATCAGTTGCCAACCTGGAGTAGTGATGGACAGGATATTATCTTTTTAACCCGTCGTTCTGGCAACCGTCAATCTGAGTTGATGCGAGCGAATGCCTCGACAGAGCTTGCTGATGGGACTGTCCTTGGCGAAGGCGAATATCCTACGGTTGCATCCAATGGTCAACTTGCTTTCAAAGGTTGGGGGACAACAGCCTTCGGGTTACGGGTTGGAACTGAGGCTTTAGGTGATTTACAATCAACAACAAATGTTGACGAGGATACCGCCCCAGCACTCTCCCCTGATGGTACGCAAGTTGTCTTTATGTCTCGTCGTGAAAACAATTGGGATGTTTATCTGGCCAATGTAGACGGTTCTGGATTACAGCGACTGACCACAGATGAAGCCAGTGACGGCCTCCCAACCTGGTCTCCTGATGGTGATGCGATTGCGTTTGTAAGCAATCGGGGTGGTCCTTGGGCAATCTGGGTGATGACCCCCGAAGGTGATGGGAAGAGTCAGCTCTTTACGATGGAAGGTTCCCCAGATGGTATGGTTGGTGGTGATAGCTACGCCAGTCGAGGTTGGGCCGAAGAGCGAATTAGCTGGACAGCTGCTGAAGTTAACTAGTGCTCTGTAAAGAAGCATTCGGACATTTGAATATTTTAGATCAGAGCACTTAAGCAGTGTAAAATCCAGGTATAGCGCAAGGTACTGAGTTTATTGAAATGAAAAGTCTGATTAAAAAGGTCAAAAATCTACTTTACACTGCACTAATATTTGGTCATTAAGATCGTATACTTAAGTAACTCTAAAGTTGACAAATTCACAAGGCTCTCATATAATCCGAGATGTATTTGTGGGATTTTGTCAAAGTTTTGTCTATATTGGCGTTGGACTCTTGTCCCACGTGATTTACATAAAAATTAGGTTTTGGATAAATTACGATTTTATCGTAATCAGGAGGAGCTCTCGTGGCAAAAGTCCTTTGGGTAGAAAAACAAATTGATTATGAACCGCAAGGGGTCATGTCAATCTCAGCAGTATTAAAAGAAGCGGGCCATGACGTTGCCCTAACTGTCGCTGCTCAAGAAGATCCAGTTGAGTTTGCGAAAAAATATCAGCCTGACATCATCGGTTACAGCGTGATGACAGGATCACAACATTATTACCTCAAGCTTAATCGACAAATTAAAGAAGCGTTGAATGGTCACAAACCACTTTCCGTTATGGGTGGCCCTCACCCTACCTTCTTCCCGGATATTGTTCAGGAAGAAACGTTAGATGGCGTTTGTGTTGGTGAGGGTGAAGGCCCGATGGTTGATCTCGCCAATAGCCTTGATAACGGTGGCTTGAACCCAGATATTCCAAACTGGTGGTTTAAGATTGATGGCGAAATTGTCAAAAACCCGGTACGCCCCCTCATTCGTACGCTTGGCGACTTGCCTATTCCGGATCGTGAACTGATTTATGATAAGCATCAGGTGACGCGTCGTAGCCCAATCAAGCACTTTATGGCCAGCCGAGGGTGTCCATACCACTGCACCTATTGCTTCAACCACGCTTGGTATAAAATTTATACCCGTGAGAAGCGAGGTTATCAACGTAGTGTTGAGTCGGTCATCGAAGAAGTAAACTGGATTCGAGAGCGATACCCGCTAGAACAAGTTGTATTCCTGGATGATCTCTTCATTATTTACGTTGACTGGCTGGAGGAATTTGCTGATAAATTCCCTAAAGAAGTCGGTCTGCCTTTCTTCTGTAACGTTCGTTCAAACCTGATTACGCCTGAAAAAGTGGCTTTGCTCAAAAAAGCAGGGGCGAATACAGTGAGTATGGGGATTGAAGCCGGGAATGATCGCCTCCGTAATGACTTGCTCAAGCGAAAAATGTCTCGTGAAACCATCATTGAGTCTGGCCGCTTGCTGCACGAAGCAGGCATTAACCTGACTGCAACCAATATTTTAGCTTTGCCAACAGCGACTCTTGAGGATGATATTGATACGATGCGCCTCAATGCTGAGACTAAAGTGAAATACGCCCACGCCTTTTTGTTCCAACCATACCCAGCTACAGAGCTAGGTGAGTTTACGGAAGAAAACGGTCATATGGCTGGTAGCTTTGAGGATATCGGGGCGATTGCCTGGGATAGCTCAATCCTGATGCGGGATGATAAAGAAAAGCATCAAATGGAATATTTACAGCGCTGGTTTGCCATCGGGGTCGAGTTCCCTTGGTTGGAGCCGGTGATCCGAATGATGGTTAAAGTACCTCGCTCAAAATTCTTTGACATTTCCTACTGGTGGATGCATAAATTGTGGAAAGGCTGGGCGATTACTCGTCGGGTTCACCCAATCAAGATAACGCCAAAAGTCATTTGGGAGAACGCCAAGCACTTTATGCAAATGGAAGCATAAGGATATTTACGGTTTTTGATTAACGATTTACGATGACTTTCAAGTAGAAAATTAAATCGTAGAGGAACCTAGCTAGCATTGAGAGTCTACTGGATAAGTAGACTCTTTTTGATTAAGCCTGAAAATTTTGAGCGTTGAATTTATTTGCCCTTCGAAAAAATACCTGTACCACTTTCATTTTGACCACGATTTCCAAATCCACTATAATGGCCCATCGGTAATTTGATTGTCTCTCACAGGGAGGGGAGAATGACCATTGCTGTGCTCGGCAGTATCAATATGGATTTGGTAGCACGCACCCCTCGCCTGCCCCAGCCTGCTGAAAGCCTCATTGGTTATGATTTTTTCACTGCGCCCGGTGGTAAAGGCGCAAATCAAGCTGTCGCCACTGCCCAGCTAGGTCTACCCACCCGTATGGTCGGTCGGGTGGGCCAAGATGACTTCGGGCAAGCCCTTCAACAAAATCTGTTTAACAACGGAATTGACGTAACTGCAGTTTTTGTGGATAATACAATTTCTTCGGGTGTGGCGATTATCGCCGTTGATGATACAGCCCAAAACAGCATCATTGTTATACCAGGGGCAAACAATCGCGTTGATCAGACTGATGTGCAGCGTTTGGATGCGGCCCTGGCTGACGTGAAGCTGTTACTATTGCAGTTAGAGGTGCCTTTGGCAGTCACGGTTGCTTCGGCTCAATTGGGACAGTCAAAAGGATTAACCGTTATTCTCGATCCTGCTCCAGTACAAGATATTCCTGACGAACTTTATGGCTTGGTAGATATTATTACTCCAAATGAGATTGAAGCTGGGTATTTGGTTGGCTTTCCAGTGAAAACGGTTGAAGATGCGAAACAGGCAGCTAATGTATTTTTAGAACGAGGGGCCAAAACAGCAATTATTAAACTTGGTGCTCAAGGAGCGTATTACGCATCACGCTTGACCCATACGGCGGAATTTGTGCCAGCATTCAAGGTGGATGCAATTGATACAGTGGCCGCTGGCGATGCATTTAACGGGGGCTTAGCAACCGCATTAGTTGAAGGCCTGCCACTCCCCACTGCCGTACGTTGGGGGGCAGCAACGGGGGCTTTATCTACAACCAAAGCCGGGGCGCAACCGTCGATGCCGACTCGCGATGAATTTGATCTTTTTTTAGCAGAAAATATGCAGTCATCAGGGTGATCTTAATATGAGATTTCTAGTTGATACAGATATGGGAATTGATGATGCAGTGGCTTTGATGATGATTTTGGGCCATCCAGAGGCGACGGTTGAGGCCATCACCAGTGTTGTTGGCAATATCCCCTTACATCAAGCCACATACAATGTTGGGGTTGTCCTAAATGCGATGAGCGCCCCACAAATTCCCATCTATGAAGGCAGCGCCAAACCGCTTTTACAATATGAGCCTTTTGATGCCAAGGCGTTCCATGGCGAGGATGGGCTAGGCGGAGCAAGTGATGCCTTTCCCACTCGCCCAATTGAGGATGAATCGGCTGCCTTAGCTCTGATTCGACTAGCACGTCAATATTCTGGTGACCTAAACTTATTAACCTTAGGCCCTCTAACCAATATTGCGCTTGCTCTCCGTCTTGCCCCTGATTTTTTAGACCACTTTAGCTCAATTGTAATCATGGCTGGTTCCGTTAATGGTCGGGGGAATACCACGCCAGCCTCAGAATTTAATATTGCCGTCGATCCTGAAGCAGCCCAAATTGTCTTTGATGCCTGTACCTCTCTTCTAGATCGAACGTGGCTTGTGTCCTGGGAAGCCTCACTTGATCACGCCACTCCAATCGAACAATGGCGTGAAATCATCTCTCCCTCTTCGACCCAAGCAGATTTCTTGCGGCGGATGTCGGTTCATTTGGAGAACTTCATGGAAAGCGCGAATGTATCGACCATTGCTTGGGCAGATCCATTGGCTGCGGCCGTAGCCTTGTCTCCGAGCATTGTTACAGAATTTGATCGGCGACACGTGACCGTGGATACAGGTTCGCTCGTGGGCCGAGGGGCTACTATCGTCGATTATCGGAGTCATGATAATCAACCACCCAATTTGATGATTGCCCGTACTGTTGATACACAAAAATTTACAGACTTGTTAAAGCTCGCTACCTCATTTGGCTTAGAATAAGACAACACAATGCGATAGTTTAGTCCAGTTTTTAAGGAGGTGAACTCAGCATAATCTGAAAGACAATCAAAGATCATTGTAATAGCTGGTGTGATGCTCTGTATCATGTCATTCGGGCTAACTGTGTTGTTGGTCCGAGTACTCAAGTAGCGTAAGATATGTTGATAATTTAATGTTTAATTTAGATGTATGTATGAGGAGAGAAAGATGTTCCGAAAATTAACAGTTCTACTTTCGATGTTAATCGTATTAGTTTTAGTTGCAGCCTGTGGCGGTGGTGGAGACTCCGCAAGCTCTAGTGGCGATAGTGGGGGTGAGGACTCCCTGAAGGTTGTTTTGTTTATCAACGGTGTCTTGGGGGATAAGTCCTTCTTTGACTCAGCCCAACGTGGTGTCGATCGAGCGGCGAACGAGCTAGGGATTGAAGTTGAAACGGTTGAAGCAGGCTTAGATGAAACTCAGTGGGAAGCAGCGATGGTTGATGCCGCTGAAAATAAGGAGTATGATCTCTTTATCGTTGGTACCTTCCAAATGATCTCATTCCTAGAAGCTATTGCCCCCCAGTACCCTGACAAAAAATTTATCATTTTTGATGCCCCAGTAAACTATGAAGGCTGTGAATGTGATAACGTCTACTCTGTTTTGTACAAGCAAAATGAAGGCTCATATCTGGCAGGCGTCTATGCTGCGGCAATGACAACCCAAGGTATCGACGGAATGAATCCTGATGCGGTCATCGGCTCTGTCGGTGGGCAGGAAATCCCGGTAATTTTGGATTTTATGGTTGGTTATGAGCAAGGGGCTAAAGATACGAACCCTGACATCCAAGTGATTCGCCAGTTTGCTGATAGCTGGAATGATCCGGCAAAAGGGAAAGAATTGACCAAGGCTCAATATAGCCAAGGTGCTGACATTGTTTTCCAGATTGCTGGGGGAACAGGCCAAGGTGTTTTTGAAGCGGCTGCCGAAGATGGTCGCTATGCTTTAGGTGTTGACTCGGATCAAGCCCTGATCGTTGAAGATGCTGATCCCGATCAAGCCGCCCGAATTTTAACCTCAATGATGAAAAATGTTGACAACTCGCTATTCCGAGCGATTGATTTGCATATCAAAGGCGAACTTCAATATGGAACGATGGAATCACTGGGTATCGCCGAAGGTGGTGTAGGGCTGGCTCGTAACAAATTCTATGACGAAAATACCCCAGATGATGTTAAAGCTACTGTTGATGCCGCTGAAAAGAGAATTGTCGACGGTGAAATCACAGTTGATACTGCATTCTAAGTTGTGATTTATGTAAGAGCAGTAGGGATGACCTGCTGCTCTCGCTTTTAGTAATTAGTAAGTGGTAACTGGGAATTGAAGCTCATTATTTGATTGCCAGTTACTATTTGCCAATTACTGACAAAATTGTGATCTTTGTTCAATCCGAACAATGAAAAGCCCATTTGATCCCTATTTTTACAAAAAACGGTGATGCCTATGACCCCATTAGTTGAAATGCGTGACATTGTCAAAGTCTACCCAAATGGTGTGATGGCCAACAAAAATGTGAATTTCTCGGTTGAAAAAGGTGAGATTCACGCACTTGTTGGTGAGAATGGTGCGGGTAAGAGTACCTTGATGAAGATATTGTACGGTTTGGAACAGCCTACCACGGGACAAATTCTGCTGAATGGAGAGTCTGTTGTTATCCCAAATCCATTGCAAGCGATTGACATGGGGATTGGGATGGTGCATCAGAATTTTATGCTGGTCCCTTCTTTTACCGTGGCAGAGAATGTGGTTTTGGGCCGAGAGCCTGTCAAGGGACGCTTTATCAACAGCGAAGAGGCCATTCGCATCACGGAAGAGCTGGCCAAAGAATATGGGCTTGAGGTTGATGTTACGGCCAGGATTGAGACTACCCCAGTCGGGATGCGGCAGCGGGTCGAGATTTTGAAAACGCTGTATCGTGGGGCTGATATACTAATTTTAGACGAGCCTACCGCCGTTTTAACCCCCCAAGAGACGGATGATTTATTTGATGCGGTCCGTCGTTTAGTTATGCAGGGAAAAACCGTCATTTTTATCACTCATAAGTTGGTTGAGGTCAAGGAGATATCAGACCGGGTGACTGTCATGCGGCATAGTGAGGTGACAGGGCAGGTAAATACGATTGATGTCACCGAAGAAGATATTGCTCGAATGATGGTTGGACGCGATGTATTCTTCCAGATCGATAAGCCTAAACAACAGCGGGGCGAAGCTGTCGCTGAAATTCGAAATTTAAGCTATGTTGCCGAAACAGGGCGATTACTCCTCAATGACGCCAGTTTTAATGTATATGCTGGAGAGATTTTGGGGATTGCTGGGGTTGAAGGGAATGGGCAGACTGAATTGGCTGAGGTGTTGAGCGGGCTAAAACCTGCCACAACAGGTGAGGTCATTGTCAAAGGCCAATCGATTGCTGGGCAAAGTGCACGTGGTGTAAGACGGGCTGGTGTGGCCCATATTCCTGAAGATCGTTTAACCAACGGCGTGGCCTTGACTTCAAGTATTGCTGAAAATTTAGTGGTTGACCGCTACTATCGACCACCATTTACCCAATTTGGAGTAATGAGTTCGGCAAAACTGCGGGAGCAAGCGGAAACGTTAATGAAAGAGTTTGATATTCGAGCGGCTGGATATGATGCCCCGATTGGTTCATTGTCGGGGGGGAATATGCAGAAAGTGATTGTGGCTCGCGAATTTTCATCCGATCCCTCGTTGCTCATTGCGGCCCAACCAACCCGTGGGATTGATATTGGAGCCAGTGAATTTGTACGGGGTCAGCTCGTGGAAAAGCGGAACGAGGGACGGGCGGTGTTGCTGATCTCCGCTGACCTGGCTGAAGTAATGAGCTTGGCCGACCGAATTGCGGTGATGTACAAAGGAAAAGTGGCCGGGATTTTTGAAAATACCCCGGATTTGACCGAGGAGGAATTGGGGCTGTACATGCTGGGTATTAAAACCCAAGACCCGACTGATTTAGCAGCGATCATGTAGCACAACAGTGCCAATCTGGAGAACACAATTGTGAACCAAAATCGAAAGCAGTTTTTGATTGAATTTGCCCGTATTGTTGCTGTTGTTCTGGTAGCCTTGGGCCTGGGGTTTATTATCACCCTCTTTGTTAGCGAAGAGCCTGTCGCTGCCTTTCGGGAGTTGCTCACCGGACCGTTTCCGAAAATTTCATTCGGCGACAATGGGCTACAAATTCGCGGGATGAATCGTTTTGGTAATTGGATCGAAGAGAGTATTACCCTCACCCTACTTGGTCTTTCCGTGGCCATCGTTTTTCGCGCGCAACAGTTTAGCCTTGGGGCTGAAGGACAGCTATTTTTAGGGGCTTTGGCGGCGGGTATCGTCAGTTTGTTCGTGCAGGCCCCCTTGGTCATCCACATCGGCCTGATTTTGTTAGCGGCTGGGACGGTTGGCTTTATCTGGGGATTAATCCCTGGTGTTCTTAAGGCCTATATGAATGCCAATGAGATTGTCAGTACCCTGATGCTCAACATTATCGCTATTCAGCTATATCGGCTACTGCTCACCCAATGGCTCAAAGACCCGACAGCTGGCTTTGTGGCTACTGAATTTTTCCCCGAGTCAGCTATTTTCCCGATCGTTATTTCAGGAACACGGGTATCGATTGCCTTGTTTGTAATGTTGGCCGCTGTTGTTGCTACCTGGTTTTTGATGACACGTACGCCGTTAGGGTATGAAATTCGTGTCGTTGGGGCCAATATGAAGTTTGCCAAATATGGCGGCATCAATACGAGATGGGTCGTGGCCATGAGTATGGGGCTTAGTGGTATTCTCGCTGGATTAGCTGGAGCACACCTGTCAAATGGTCTCTTAAAACAACTCACGCTCAATCTGTCACCTGGCATCGGCTTTGAAGGTATTGTCGTCGCCTTGTTGGCCCGCAATGATCCTAAAGGGGTGTTATTAGCGGGTCTATTTTACGCGTATCTTCGGACCGGTGCCCAAATTATGGAGCGCTCCTCAGATGTTACGCGTGAAGTGGTTCTTATTATTCAGGCGATTATCATTCTATTGATTACGGCTGAACGGGTATTCCCCCTATTACAACAATGGTGGCAACGCCGTAAGCCACCAACAACGCCGTCGAGTGGCGAGATGAAGGAGGCTGCTGATGTCGTTTGATACCGTTTTAAGCAGCATTTTCACGGCAGCTTTTATCGCCACCATCATTCGTATTTCAACACCCCTGCTTTTACCTGCCTTGGGCGGCTTGATTTCCGAACTTGGCGGCGTTATCAACATTGCCTTGGAAGGCATTATGTTGGCGGCGGCCTTCTTCGGCGTGGTGTTTGGGGCCTTTGCCCCTGAATGGTTTCCTGGATTACCATTTTGGGTCTATCCGTGGTTTGGAGTGGCGGCTGGCATTGCCTCTGGTCTATTTTTAGGGTGGCTGATTGCCTTCGCCTACCTGGAATTGGGGGCCGACATTATTTTGGTTGGCTGGGGTATCAATGTTTTGGCCGCAGGTGGTACGGTCTTTTTGATGTTTTCCATCACCGGCGACAAAGGTAGTACCTCGACTTTGGCTAGCCCTGCGATCCCCAACATTGTAATCCCATTTGTTAACGATATTCCTGTGGTTGGGACCTTACTAAATGCGGAAAATCTGACGGGATATAACCTGATGACTTACGCCGCAATTATTTCCACTATTTTCATTTGGTACTTCCTCTATCGCACCCCACTGGGTATTCACTTACGGGCGGTCGGTGAAAATCCTGAAGCAGCAGCCTCTGTCGGGATCAATGTCAAGCGCGTTCAATACATTGCCCTACTGATGAGCGGCTTTTTTGCGGCGTTGGGAGGTTTGAATTTGAGTATGGGCTACCTTACTATTTTTCAAGCTAACATGACCGCTGGTCGAGGCTTTATCGCCTTGGCAGCCGTATCCCTAGGTAATCGGAACCCAATTGGAACGGTTATTGCTGCTGTGATTTTTGGGGCGGCCACAGCCTTAGGCGCTCAATTGGGGACCCTGGATATCCCTAATCAATACGTGGAAATGATCCCTCCAGTCGTGACAATTGCTGCGCTTGTGATATATAATATTCGTAGGCAAGCGCAAATTGCGGCCAGTGCTCGAAAATTTCAGGAAAGGATGGATGCTGAACAACAAGCAGCCTAAATCACATGGAACTCGAAACCACTTTATACAATCACATTCTCGGTGGGCTTTATGGTCAGGCGTTAGGGGACGCCTGGGGAATGCCTGCTTATTTACGACCAGACCACACTTGGCAACATTACAATGGCTGGCTTGAGACGCTGGTTGATGCGCCAGACGACCATCCAGTGCACGCAGGTTTAAAGGCGGGTGAAGTTACAGATGACACACAACAAGCTGTAGCCTTGGCCAAGCGGATTATTAAAGATAAAAAAGTAACCGTTGAGGGTGCTGCTCAAGCAATCGTTGAGTGGTATGACGAAATCAATGGGGATGCTTCCCCTTATGTTGGTCCCAGTACCCGTCGGGGGGTGACTGCCCTCAAAGAGGGTGCCGATCCCACCACCACAGGCACCAGAGGCGATACCAATGGCGGGGCCATGCGAATTAGCCCGATTGGATTGATTCACCCAGGCGATATTAATGGGGCTGTTGAGGATGCGGTCATTGCTTGCACGCCAACTCATTTTACTGATGTGGCAGTTTCGGCGGGTTGCGCCGTTGCAGCAGCCGTCGCGCAGGCAGCGATTCCTACAAGCACTTTGGAAGAAGTTATTGAGGCTGGTATTCAAGGTGCTGATGCCGGAGTGCGGCGAGGACACCCCTGGATGGGACCATCGGTTGCTCGAAAAATTGGTTTTGCTGTTCAGCTTGCGCGCGAAGAGGGACTCACCGAGCTTGATCGCCTGCAGAACATTTATGATTTTATTGGTTCAACCTTAGCTGCCGCCGATGCTGTTCCCGCTGCATTTGGCATTTTAGCCTTGGCCGATGGTAGTCCGAGTTATGCCGGAATGTATGCAGCCGCTTTATCTGGTGATGCTGACACCGTTGGGGCGATTGCCTGTGCCATCTGTGGTGCGTGGCAGGGGATCGATAGCATTGAAGAAGAACATATTCAATTAATTCAAGCGGCCAATCCCCAATATAATTTTGAAGAGATGGCCGAGTCGCTTTATCAAATTGGGCTAGAAAATTATCATACATTTTTGGCAACGCTTGCGGAGGAAGAACCACTCCCAACGATGTTGGATGATATTCTCAATTCTGATGGGGGACTCTAAACGAGGTAATGTTTTGGATAATTTTGATCGAAACAATTGGTGGGAACATGTAAAACCAGTCATGAAAAACCGACTGGATCAGATTTGGATTCCAATTGGCGGCCCTGGCTTCTCTGGAGAGAAAAAGGGGGGACGCCAATCTTTTTTGGATGAACAATTTGGGCCGAACTGTTGGCGGATCAGCCACTATGTGCGGGGACGGATTGTTTCCAAGATGGAGGCTATTCGTGAATATGAGCACAGTTATCGTTTGTATTTACGTAGTCGGCCTCATTTGGTTGAGTTTCTGACGAAATATTGCGGTAATGTGTATGATGATCAGCCTAGTAATGTGTATGATTACGATTATGATCAGCCCCACACAATCATGAATCATTATCAGGATATTTCGGTACGGCGAGTCATTGCTGAGCTGGTTGATGATCCTACCTGGCCGCAATTGATTGAAACCGAGCCAGGCGAAGTTGATTTGATTGATCTGAATGATGGGAAAACCCATCACGTGCCTCGGGCCCGCGGCTTTCGTGGGGATTACCTTTTGCAAATCCGTGAACCCGACTCTCCTGGTTTTTTCCTCAACCCAGCCGTTGTCCCCATCCACGATTCTGACCTAATTATTACCAACCCAAATTTAGGGAATGATTGGTATCTTCAAGAAGGATGTGGTCATCTTTCAGTTGAGTCGTTTTGGCAGATGAGCAAAGTCATTGAAGTTCGCTATGATAAATTTTTAATGTTGAAAGAAGCCCGGTTTCACCCTCTCGCTGGTTTCGATTGATGTCCAACCTCCTATTTGGTATTGTTGGCCTTGATATTTATACACGTACGAAATTAATCAAACCTGGTTTTGGCCTTCTCCACAATGCTTTTCATTTGCAAAATCTCGGTTGTCACCCCAGGTTATTAACCTGTATCGGCACCCAAAATCAAGATATCCTCCTGAAATTTTTTGAAACACATCACATCGTAACCATTCCTGATGATTTAATTGCTTCAGGGGAATCCGCATCCATCAAAATCGAACTACAGGAGTCGGGAGAAGCCAAAATATTTGATTATCAACCTGGTGTTTGGCATCAGTTTTCCTTGGCCGAGAGCCAAATCAAGACTTTGAGTGAAGCCAAGCATCTGCATTTGGTGATGGTTGATGAGGTCATTCCTGAATTTCTACGCGCTGGTCAATCCGGTTGGCTACAAAAAACCTTTATCTCCGCCGATTTCTTGCATTTTCAGCAAATCCCTCTTGATACATTCTCAGACCTTCTCCAATATCTCGACTTAGCCTTCATTGGCTGGAAGGGGGAATTAGATGACCCTAAAATTCAGCAGGTCAAGTCGATCCTTGATGAACGACCTGTTTTGTTGGTCATTACGCTTGGTGACCGTGGCATTCAGGTCTTTGACTCGACTGACCCCGGTCACGTACAGGACCACTTTTTCCCCATCGAAAAAATACCTGTCAGCGGCAGCACAAATGGTTGTGGCGATGCCTTCATCTCCTATTTTCTGGCATCATATTGGGCTGACCGTGATTTAACCAAAGCTATCGATCAGGGTAAAATCGGGGGGGCACTGGCCACTCGTTGGGAATTTGCGTTGCCTGATGAAGCCTACGATAGTTTGTAGCGCTAGATGGTAGAGTTAGTGTGAGACGCTGTATCAGGCCTCGATCCAACGCCCTGCGTTGGATCGAGGGTCGTTTCTACCTTAACTCCTAATCTTAAAGGATAAGCACAATGTACGATTTAATCATTCGAAACTGTCATACGTTGATTTTCGATGAAGCGAATAATTTACGGATTGATCGTAATCAAGATATCATCGTTGCTGGGGACAAGATTGTAGCCATTCGCCCAACTGATCCAACAAAGTCAGCAGAAGCGCGTGAGGTGATTGAGGCCAATGAGATGTTGGCAATGCCGGGGTTGATCAATACCCATGCTCACGTGCCGATGGTGATTTTTCGGGGGCTGGCTGAGGATGTGTCCATCGAAAAGTGGTTTAACGAATATATGTGGCCACTGGAGAGCAACCTGACCGAAGATGATGTGTACTGGGGGATGCTGCTTGGCCTGGTCGAGATGATTGAAAGCGGGGTGACCACCGTAGCCGATCACTACTTTTATATGGACAAGGCCGCCAACGCTGTGCAGGAAGCGGGCACACGAGCGGCTTTGGGCTGGGCAGTCTTTGGTAATTTGGGGCTTGAGGCTCTGGACAACACGGCGGCATATGTTGAGCGTTGGCAAGGGCAAGCTGATGGCCGGATTACTACTTGGATGGCCCCGCACGCGCCCTACACCTGCGACGATGATTTTCTGGAGGCCACTGTCGCCCACGCCAAACGGCTCGGGGTTGGTATTCACATCCACGCAGCGGAAGAAATTGGGCAGACAAATGCTAGTCTGGAAAAACGTGGCATCACCCCAATTCAGGTGTTGGAGAAAACGGGAATACTGGAAGTGCCAACGATCATCGCACACGGTTGTGGCATTGTCCCGGAAGATATGGATGTTTTGCGCCCTTATGCTGGTCACGTCGGTGTCACACATTCCCCAAAAACATATTTGAAGTTAGGGATGGGCTTGACTCCAATTTATGATTTGCAGGACATTGGGGTGGCTGTTGGGCTAGGCACCGATGGAGCGGTTAGCAACAACACACTCGATATTTTTGAGAGCTTGCGGCTGATGGCAATGCTGCAAAAGCACGAAGCCCGTGATCCGGAGGTGATGACCATAGCCGAGGCTCTGAAGATTGCCTTTATAGGCAGCTCGAAAGTGTTAGGGTTAGAGAAACAAATTGGGCGATTAGCTCCAGACTATCTGGCCGATATTGTGTTGGTCGATATGAATGGCTCGCATTGCCAGCCACTGCACAGCTTGACGGCGACGTTGGTTTATGCCACCCGCGCTACCGATGTACAAACGGTCATCGTCAATGGACAGGTGATTATGCGCGATCGGCAGTTGTTGACCTTGAATAAAGCCGAAATCATCACCGAAGTGCAAAAGAATATGGCCCGTCTAGCGCAGCGGGTGCCCAATAAGCGAATTCAGGTTTATAATCCATAAAATGTCACAAAAATCTTCTCTCCCTATTATCTCCATCGGTGATTTAGTCGCTGATCTCATTGTTTCAATCCCAACTTTGCCCGCCCAACCTGGTCAGCATCAGGTGGCTGACGATGTGCGGCTGGAGCCTGGGGGTGGGGCCAATTTTTTGATTGCTGGGGCGCGATTGGGGCAGCCAATGGCGGCGATCGGGGCCTTGGGCGATGACAAGTGGGGGCACGAAGTGGCGGCGTTAACTAAAGCCGAAGGAATTGATTTATCACAGGTTCGCCACGAAGGCACGACAACACAAGTGATTGTGCTGGTCAGCCAAAGTGGAGAGCACGTTTTTTTGGGGAAATATGGACACGGCGGTACAATTAAATTTGATCAAGCCGATGCTCGTTTGATTGCACGAAGTGGTGCTATTTTTTTTGCCGGGTATACCTTGTGTGAAGCGCGCCTGATCGACTTGACGTTGGCCTCGTTGCAAATTGCCAAACAAAATAACATTCCTGTCTATTTTGATCCAGGCCCTCAGATTTCTGATGTTTCATTAGATTTACGTGATACTATACTCCCCCTAATTGATACAGTCCTCTTGACAGAAGAGGAAGTTAGACTGCTAACATCTAATGGTGTATCTGATCTCTTGCATCAGGGAATTGAGCAGGTTATCATAAAACAGGGAGCGGCAGGCTGTACAATTCTGAACCAAAGAGGTGAGAAAACCTTAGTGCCGGGGTACCCTGTACAGGTTGTCGATACATCAGCGGCCGGGGACAGTTTTGACGCAGCATTTATTGCAGCCAACTTGTGGGGCTGGTCGCCACGTAAAAGTGCAATGTTGGCCAATGCTGTGGGAGCCGCCAAAGTGCAAAAACTAGGTGGTGGACGCAGTGTGCCTACCTTGGCTGAGGTTCGCCAAGTGTTAATCGAATTTGAGGTGGATATATCGGTGTAGTGAGCCTGACTAGCCACTACCTACTATTTGAGGAGGAGTTTGTGACTAAGAAAATCATTATTGATACCGATCCTGGTGTCGATGATTCGATGGCGATTTTATTCGCTTTTCATTCACCAGAGCTTGAAGTTATTGGGCTGACAACGATTTTTGGGAATGTTTACACTGATTTGGCAACCCAAAATGCTTTACGACTTGTTGAGTTTGCTGGGCAGCCCGAGGTGCCTGTCGCGCACGGATCGGACCTACCACTTGTTGTGCCTATCGATTATGTAGCCGATTTCGTTCACGGAACCGATGGCTTAGGCAACACCAATCAGCCTGCACCACAAGGCAAAGCCGTCGACATTCCAGCAGCTCAATTTATTGTAGAGATGATTATGGCCAATCCAGGTGAAATTACCTTGGTGCCCGTTGGCCCCTTGACAAACATTGCTTTAGCCTTGGCCCTTGAGCCACGCATCGCCGAGAACGTAGCTGAGGTGGTGGTGATGGGCGGGGCAGCCACGGTGAATGGTAATGTTAATCCGGCGGCTGAAGCCAACATTATTCACGATCCCCACGCAGCGGACGTGGTCTTTGGTGCCCCTTGGCCCGTCACAATGGTGGGGCTGGATGTGACAATGAAGACAATGATGACAGACCCGTATCTAGAGTCTTTGAAGCCTTCACGGACGGGCCAATTTATCTATGACATCAGCCGCTTTTACAAGAAGTTCCACGATGAATACCACGATATTGGCGGTATTCATACCCACGACCCCTCGGCGATTGCCTATGTGATTGATCCAACCTTGTTTACCACTGAACAAGGGGCGATACGAGTACCAACTGAGGGGGTGGCTACAGGGTTAACCTTGATGGATCGTCGTAAGCATTGGGGTAGCGAGAACGCTTGGGGCGGTCGGCCCGAGGTCAATGTCTGTCTGGATGTTGACTCGGAGCGATTGCGAGCCTTATACAAAGAGCGAATTCTTAGTGCCTGATGGATTTTATTACTTTTTCGCTGATCATCGATGATATCGTTTTTCCCGATGGACAGACAGCAATGGGGATGCTGGGGGGCGGTGGTCCTCAAACAGCGTTTGGGATGCGGGTTTGGAGTGATTCTGTCGGTTTGGTTGGCGGTGTGGGTTCGGACTTACCCGCACAAGCTCACGTTTGGCTCACCCAAGCGGGTATTGACACATCTGGATTGAGGCACACACCGGATGTGCCGACCCCTAGAGCGTGGCAAGTCTGTGAAGATGATGGCCGTCGGACTCAGATGTGGCGGGTGAAAGAAAATCTGATTTGGGCGCAGTTAGGGCGAACGTGGGATAGACTGCCGTCAACATACCAAAAAGCGAAAGCGTTTCATCTCGGTGTTCACCCGGAAAATCCTGATTTGGATTTTATTCGACAATTGCGTGAGCAAGGGGCTTGGGTCAGTGTAGAGCCATTTCGGGCTGCTCTTCGCTCTTTGTCTGAAGAGGAATTGGTTAAATTAATTTCAGCTGGCCAAATCTTTTCGCCTAACCAAAAAGAGGCTGAGTCACTTGTTGGTCCCGGTGAGCCACTGGCCTTGATTGAGCGTTTGGTTGCCTATGGGGCTGAAATTGTTGCATTACGCCAGGGGCCGGATGGTGCTCTGGTACATCGAGGCGATACTGGTGAGATGTGGCGTATCCCGGCCGTTGAAACGACAGTCATTGATCCAACGGGAGCGGGAAATGCCTTTTGTGGCGGCTTTTTGGCCGGTTGGGTGAATACTCAGGATATCCGACTGGCTGGTTTATGTGGTGCTGTTGCAGCTAGCTTTTTGCTCGAACAAGTTGGGGTGCCAGCCTATCGAGAAGATTGGCGTATTGAAGCTCAAGAACGATTGGGAAAATTGAGACCCTGCCAGATATAACGACGAGCCATCAACCGGTGTCACTATTTTATGAGGTAATGTATGACTCAGTCATCAACTCCCCCTGAGCCACAACCAAGAGCCTTTAAACAACTCCTTACAAGAATGGCTTGGTATACCGATATACCACCACCAGAAACGCAGACTCTACCGGAACGTCTGTTAGCTGCCACAGGTATAAAATCCTGGCCATTAGCTTGTTTCGCTGTTGGCGGTGGATTGTATTTGATCTATCTGCTGATCGCCTACTTTGATGGTTCACTTGCTAGCACCTTCAGTAGCTTGGACGCTATCCGACGTAGTTTAGTGCATTCGATTGAGATCATATATCTCTTATTAGTTATCCCCCTCGTCCGCCACTTTTTTCTCCAAACCATTACTACCTATCGCAAAATCTTAAAATTTAATGATGACTTCTATGGACTAGAGTCGGAGTCCTATTCCCTGAATCGCCGCATTGAATGGGGGGCTGTGATTTTTGGTATGCTTCTCGGCTGGCTGACGCATACCAACACAACAGAGGCTATTGAACTACCGGCTATTCTCCTGCGAGACGTTAGCAATGGCTTGATATTTGGTCTGGTGGGCTGGCATCTTTATTCCGGTGTCACTTGGACACGAGTTCTGGCCTTTGTTTATGATGAGGTGCAGACCAAAACGACTTTTCATCAATCCACCCCATTAACGCCGTTGATCATTTGGGGCGTTCGTTTAATACTCATCCTTCTTGGGACGATTTTTGTTGGTATGTTGTTTACCCCGATTGACACCATCATCAGGACGCCGATCATTTTGCTGTATGCTGTTGTGATTATCACTATTTTTCTGGTGGTTTTTCTGAGCCGTCTACCTGGCGTAATCGGCAGCCAAATGCAAGTTGTTCGAGCGTTGATCCTGTTTATTGGTGTCGCAGCGGTTGGCACGATTGGCTATAATCAATTAGAAAATTGGGCGGTAGAAGAAGCACTCTACGCGACAATCATCACGATGACCACCATCGGTTACGGTGATTTTAGCCCATCAACGCCGTTAGGTCGGCTGTTTACAATTTTCCTCAGCTTGTTTGCCATCGGGATTGGTGGTTTTGCTATATCATCGCTGGCTACATTTATCATTGAAGGGAATTTTCAACGCTTTTTCAAAGGCAATCGTGTTGACAAGCAGATTGTCCAATTGGATGACCACTATATTGTTTGTGGGGCGGGGCGTATGGGGCAACAGGTCGCGATTGAATTTGATCGATCAAAACATCCCTTTGTCGTCATCGAAAAATCTGCCGAGGTGTTGGAGGCGTTGTCCCGTGAGGTTAATGCGCCTTATATTCAGGGAGATGCCACTGAAGACGAGGTATTGCGTTTGGCTGGGGTTGAACGTGCTAAAGGGCTGATTGCTGCATTGAATGATGACAAGAGTAATGTCTTTATTGTGTTGAGTAGTCGTTCGCTCAATCCTGATATTCGTATTATTTCCCGAGTTGATGCCGATAAAAATCGTAAAAAGCTAGAAAAAGCAGGGGTCGATTTGGTGATTTCGCCCAATGAGGTGAGTGGCCGCCGAATGGTATCTGAAATGTTTGATTCGGAGGTTGTGACATTTTTGGATGAGATGTTGCAAGCCGAACGTCGGACTGGGCAAACGCTTCGTTTAGAGGAACTTCACATTGATGATATTAAGGGCCCCGCCTTGCTGGAGCGATTGCACAATCAGGAACTTCGTATCCTTGATATTGGGCAACGAACCGATTTGATGATCGTGGCGATTAAACGAGAGAATGATAATGGTGAAGATCCGTATATTTATACGCCGGATGGGGGCACAATATTACAACCGGGGGATGTCCTGATTGTGATTGGTACACCTGAAGATCGGTTGAAACTTAATAAAACTGTTTTCACAAAAAGCATCTTTCAGCAATGGGCCTCGACGGTGTGGAGGGAAGCATAGATGGGGCTGTTTTCGGATAGACTGGCCACCTCAAAGCTAGATGTGGATTCTTTAAGTGACCATTATATTTTATGCGGGGCAGGTCGAACAGGCTTCCATATTGCGGAAGAGTTTTTTCTTCGTCATGTATCATTTGTTGTGGTTGAACAAAATCCTAAAGTCATTCACGGGTTGCAACAGGTTATGGACGAATTGGGTGGGCAACTGTACTCGGTCGAAGGAGACGCAACTGAAGATGAGACCCTCGAGAAAGCAGGGGTCGACCGTGCCAAAGGCCTGATTGCGGCAATGGGTGATGACAAGGACAACCTTTTTGTGGTGTTGACCGCGCGCTCCTTGAACCCCACGATGCGAATTATTACCCGTGTCAATGACATTCGTACTAATCGGGGTAAACTGCTAAAGGCAGGGGCTGACAAAGTGATTTCCACTCACGCCATTGGTGGTCTTCGGGCTGCCTCGGAGATGATTCGGCCTGAGGTTGTCGATTTTTTGGATCAGATGGTACACAACAAGGGGCGTAGTCGAAAATTGGAGTTTACGGAAATACCGGCCTCCGAGATACAAATGCCCGCCGTGCAATCATTACTTGAGACCGATGGGACGGATGGTGGTAAGTCGGCGCTGCGTGTTAAGGACATCGGCAAACATACAGGGTTGCTCGTTGTTGCCATCAAGCCAAACCAAAAAACCAAGATAGGGGATCAATACGTGAAGACCCGACTCAGCTATCATTTTGCCCCTAAAGGTGAAACGCTACTTGGTCGTGATGACGTTCTAGTTGTTATCGGCACCCAACGAGAAGTGGATACGGCGCGCGGGATAAATATGTGACAATGATTCGTCGCTTGCTCATTATCACGCTGCTCATCACCCCTTATTTTGCATTTCTTTTTCTCATCGGGCCTGTTTCCCTGTGGCTTCTTTTCAATGCGGTAACTTGGGTCGGCGTTGCTTTTGCTTGGCTTGGCTTGATTTCGATTATGTTGATCCCGACCGTAAGTCTCGCCTATTTTGTATCTTCAGCCCGGCCCGTTGTTCAGCGAGTGGCCGTTAGCCTCATTGCTCTACTCTTTGGCCTAAGTGTATTCGCGATCATCAATACCCCCTCAGGCCAACCTTCAGCTTCATCCCCCATCCAACATCAATTTACCCAAAATACAACCTTTCCCCGTTATCGCCTGGCGAACATTGTCCCCGAGATTGAGCAATTCAATCTTGGCTTTCTGCTGATGCCCGCGATTGACCCAATCCTAACAAATAGTCAGGCCAAACAGTTGGCAGGATTGACCATTGATATTTATGAAGAGATGGAGGCTGATCCAGATTTTCAGGCCCTCGGTTCAGTGATGGGCTGGGCCTATGCAGAGTTGTTTGCTCAAACCTATGATGTTGGCCATTACTATTTGTACATTCCAAAAAATCGCCCCGATACCCCGCTACCGGCCATTGTATTTTTGCACGGCAGCGGGGGAAATTTCAAGGGCTATATGTGGCTGATGGCTCAGCTTGCCGAAGCCGAGGGGGTGGTCATCATCGCCCCCAGCTATGGCTTTGGCAATTGGCGACCGGCTGAGCAAAGTATGGGGGCGGCCTTGTCTGCCCTGGATCACGCTTCAACACAGGTCGACCTCGACTCCGAACGAATCTATGCAATGGGTTTGTCAAATGGTGGCATTGTCACCTCACAACTGGGCAAGAATCACGCGGATCGTTTTCGGGGATTGATTTATCTCTCCCCAGTGATGCCTACCCGTTTGGTGGATGTCGATCCGTTTCTGACCCATTGGCGTCAGCGGCCCATTCTCCTCATCACGGGGGAAACGGATCGACGCATTCCCATCGAATTTATTCAAAATCGGATTACCGTTTTGGAAAACAACGAAGTTGATCTCACAAAAATCATCTACCCCAATGAAGATCACTTCCTTTTCTTTTCCCAAGTCGATGCTGTGTTAGCCGATATTCAGGCGTGGTTGAAACGCAACCCGTAAATCCCCTTATGGTTTCAATACCGCGGGCAAGTAGACTGAGATATTGCCACTATTCAGGGCCTCGTTCAAAATATACTGCGGTCCAAAGGCCATACTGACGGCTTCGGCTATGACTTCTGGACTAACTTTTGAAGTCGCCTTAATCGTGAATATTTCCCGAGTGGTGTCCGAAATAGTAATCGTTGGCGTGTGTACGGCCATAATGCGGACGCCAGTTTTGCTAAAGTTAGACAGACCATTGGGTGGCACCTCAACCTCATTACCCATCAGCGGCGTAATTGATCCCCCCTCAGCTTGGGTAAAGATTGTGTAAGACCGATCCTCTGATGATGAGAATTCGAGGGCGAAGGTGCGGGTCATTGTATCCCGATTGGTCAGACAATGCTCGTGGGTATAGGGAATGGTCGGTGTAATCGGAATAAATGAGGTCTCAAAGCCCAAACCTTGCTTACAATGATCAAATATGGCCATTGGTTCCTGGCTTGGTCCCCCAGCTCCGTCGATAAGGATCGGGAATTTTAGCGGGCCAATAAAATTAAAGCCATTGTAAAGATAATACTCTAACACGCAGCCCTGACAGGATCTGGAATGTGTACCATCACCAAAATCAATCGTGTACCGAATTTGGAACGGCAAATCAGCCCGACGGATTTCAAAGGCTTCTGTAGGTAAGGGAAAGGTATTACCATCGGGGAGCCACCACGTTTCCCAATGAGACTGCCCATCGGCAATAGGCATTGCCTCATTCACCGTCGGCGTATACTCATTGCGGCGGGTGATGGTGATCATCTCGGTGATTTGAGTGCCGGTTGGGATGGTCCGATAGATAAACTGGACAGTGGGGGTCATCATTGAACTCACCGTGAAAGTGGGTGGGGCGTGCGGCACTTTAATGGCCAGATATCCGTTCGCCTCCAGTTGGCTGAGATCAACACTGCCTTCAACCTCCACCAAACCAACTTTTGTCGACTTGCTCAATTTTGATGAGCCGCCAACATTGGTTGGGCTTAGGGTAGTGTCTTCTTCAGGGACAAATTCGTGAAAAACAAAGAGTTCTTGAGGTTTACCTGTGTTTGTAATAAAACTGAGAAACTCAGGCCCGATAATGTGTTTAATGGTTAAGATTACGAATGGGTTGTTGATATTACAACTGATTGAAATAATGACCAAGACGCAAAGACTGATCATCGCTAGCTGGTAGCGACGCCACTTTCCAGAACGACGTGTTTTAACATCATGGTCAAACTCAGGTTGTTCAGACATAATTTCCTCCAATATAATGCTGTAGTGATGAATGGGTTTGCTTTTTGGCCTATCTTGACCATTTGTAGCGTAACCTAAAATTACTGGAAATTCATCTGGCAGAGGATAGCAAAAATTCTGTTAAAAGTTGGGGGAAATATCTAACTAGAGTTAGGGTGACTGTGAGCTTTTAGTAATAAGAGACAGACAGAATGAATTGCCCTTTGCTGCATTTACCCCAAATAACCTGATTCGAATCCGACCCCCAGCCCTGCCCAAATTCTCTCAAATAGAAAATCTGTGCTACAATATCTGGTATGGATTTATTCGACCATTCCCGTGAAAAACAGATCGAAACCGAGGCCCCGTTAGCGGCTCGAATGCGCCCTCGGACTCTGGATGAGTACATTGGGCAGGATCACATCGTTGGGCCAGGCCGTCTTCTCCGGCGTGCTATCCAGGCCGATCAGCTATCCTCCATCATTTTTTACGGCCCGCCTGGCACTGGCAAAACGACCCTCGCTCGGATCATCGCCAACACGACGAATGCGCATTTCATCGCCCTCAATGCAGTGCTCAGTGGCGTGAAAAATATTCGTGAGGCGATTACTACGGCTCACGATCAACGGGGGATGTTTGGTCGGAAAACGATCCTCTTCATCGACGAAGTGCACCGGTTTAACAAAGCCCAGCAGGATGCCTTATTGCCCCACGTGGAAAATGGCACGGTCATTTTGGTGGGAGCAACTACGGAAAATCCTTACTTTGAGGTGAACAAGGCTCTCGTTTCCCGCTCTCGTATTTTTCAGTTGCAAGACCTCAATGAGAATGACTTGCGCAATATTGTTTGGCAGGCCTTGGGGGACTCCGAACGGGGCTATGGCAATCTCAAGGTGAATTTACCGGAGGCGGCCCTCGATCATCTGGTTAATGTGGCTAATGGTGACGCCCGCGCGGTGCTGAATGCCATCGAACTGGCGGTTGAGACCACCGACCCCGACGAGTATGGGATGATTAACATCACTGTCGAAGTCGCCGAAGAGTCGATCCAGCAACGGGCCGTGCTTTATGACAAAGACGGTGATGCCCACTTTGATACCGTTTCAGCCTTTGTGAAATCGCTGCGAGGGTCTGACCCCGATGCGGCCCTGTATTGGATGGCCAAAATGCTTTATGCCGGCGAAGATCCACGCTTCATTTTTCGACGGATGCTTATTTTTGCCAGCGAGGATGTGGGGTTAGCCGATCCCAATGCGCTGCCTGTGGTCAGCGCGGCAGCGCAGGCTTATGATTATGTGGGGATGCCCGAAGGACGATTTCCGCTCAGTCAGGCCTGCCTCTACTTGGCCACCGCCCCAAAAAGTAACACCACAATGGCCTTTTTTGATGCCTTGGCGGCGGTTGAGCGAGAGAAAGAGGCCGAAGTCCCCGATCATTTGAAAGATGGCAATCGAGATGCTGAAGATTTTGGGCACGGGGCAGGCTATCTGTACCCCCACGCTTATCGTGACCATTGGGTCGAGCAGCAATATTTGCCAGAGAGCTTGCAGGGCCGGGCCTTCTATAATCCCAGCAATCAAGGCTACGAAGCCACCATCCGTGACCAGGTGGGGCGACGGCGTGAGGCCCAACTGGCCGCGATGCTGGAGGCAGACGCTGGCTTCGCCTGGGATAATCCGCGCGCCAAAAAAGGCCCTGCCACCCAAAATCGTTGGTTGCAACGGACCTTGAGCAGTACTGGCCAACAGTTAGCCCATATCCGTGACCGAGTCTTCACCTTGGCCGAGGTGGAGCGGCATCATTTGGTGTTGGACGCCAATCCTGGCACAGGGCTGCTCACGTGGGAGGCTGTGCGACGTGCGCCCGTCGGTGGCGTGTGGAGTCTGGCCGCAACTGAGCAGGCGGCTGCCGCGCTGCGACAGCAGGGACAGAATCTGGATGTGTTGGAGCAGCCGGTGGTGCTGGCTGGGACACTACTTGATTTGCCTGATTTGATCGCCCAACAAGTCGAGCAGACCGAAGAGATCAAGTTCGATCTCATCATCGGTCGTAACTGTTTGACTCGGCTACCTGACAAAACGGCCGCTATTCAGACGCTGCTTGAGCTATTGAAATCAGGCAGCCAACTCGTTTTGGCTGAAGTCGTGCCACGGTATACGCAACGGTTGTCCCAATTGATTGATTTTAGCGCTATGTCAGAAGATTTAGCGCAACGCATTCAACTTGCCGAAGAGGCAATTTACCAAAATGATGAGGACTCAATGGTCAATTGGAGTGAAATTGAATTGACCAACATTTTAACCGATATCAGGGCTTCTGCTGAAGTCAACCTCGATACCTCCGAAGCGCAGCTCCGCATTAGCCAGGATCAAATCGATCGCTGGTTTACCATTGAAAGTGCCTCTGGTCGTCCGACCTTTGCCCAACATCTCCTCAATCATTCTGAAGCCCAACTTACTCCCGATGAACTGGGACAACTCAAGGCCCGCTTTGAACATCAGTTGTTGGGTCAGGTTGTTCCCTGGCAATCAACCATTGCCTATGTGATGGTTCAAAAGTAACCTTCCTCAAAGGTTGACCCCCACCCCTACAGCGGCTATAGTTAAGTGTGTCACAGTTTATAGTTAGAGAGCAGGAAACTGTGACACAGGTCAGAACTTAGTCAAGCTTCGGTCAAACTTTGACCAAGCCAATTTTCCCAAAACACATTATCATGGATATCACACTTGATTTACAGATGGAGCTTGTATGGCAAAGCAAACGCTTAAACCCCTGTCTCGGACAACGACGAACCCAAATATCCCAACACAGCAGATTGGGTCAACCAATAATGTTTCAGCCGACCAAAAGGTCGAAAAAGCAGCCGCATTAATCCAAAAACTACAGAACAGTGTACAGCAAGCAGCAGTCGTTTCTTCTGAATCCTTGACCCTCATTCTGACTACATTACTGGCCCAGGGTCATCTTTTGTTGGAGGATGTGCCAGGTATCGGAAAAACGTTGGTGGCTAAAGCGTTGGCCGGTTCGGTCAGTGCTAGTTTCAAACGGATTCAATGTACGCCAGATTTACTCCCCAGTGACATTACAGGGACCTCAATCTACAATCAGCAAGAACAGACGTTTAAATTTATGCCGGGGCCAATCTTTGCCCAATTTGTTCTGGTTGATGAAATCAATCGGGCGACACCCCGAACGCAGTCGAGCTTGTTGGAAAGTATGGCTGAAGGGCAAGTCACCGTTGATGGTCAGCAGCACACACTACAAGCCCCCTTTTTCTTGATCGCCACCCAAAATCCGGTTGAGATGTCAGGCACTTACCCCTTGCCTGAAGCCCAGCTAGATCGCTTCTTGATTTCGCTTGATTTAGGCTATCCTGGCTTTGAGGATGAGGTTCTCATCTTGGAGCGGGAAGAACATGGCAGTCCGTTGAGCCAAATTCGTCCTGTTCTATCTCCGGAGAGTATTGTGGGCCTGCAAAAATTTGTCCAAACGGTGAGCGTTGTACGCTCCTTAAAGGAGTACATGGTCAAAATTGCATCGGCCACTCGATCCCATCCTGATGTGCTGTTGGGGATCAGTCCTCGTGGAGCTGTCGCTTTGCAAAGGGCGGCGCAGGCAATAGCAGTCATCAATCAACGTCATTTTGTCATACCAGATGATATCAAGGCGGTGGCCAAGGGTGTTCTCGCCCATCGCCTCATCACCCACGAACACTCACCCGAACTCGCTCGATCTGTGTTGGACTCAGTCCTCCGTTCCGTGCCCGTGCCGGTGAAATGAGACGAGTCATTGGGCATTATGTTTGAGTATCATTCACAATTCGCAATTCCCACAGGTTTATCGTGTTAACCAAACGTAGCTGGATCATCTTCATCATTGCCGTCATCCTCTATTTTTTGGCCAATCAAACGCAAATTGGCTGGATTTACCTGATCTCGGCCAGTTTTCTGGGGCTGTTGTTAGTCAGCTTTTTTTACAGCCGAGGGCAATTGAGGGGCATTCAAATCAAACGAAGTTTTGAGGCCATATCTGACTCCTCTAAAACGGACTTAAACGACGATGACGATTTGGATTTTGTTGAGACCTTGGCCCTACCCACGTTTCATGAGGATGATGAGGTGAAGGTTAGCCTTGAGTTTCGGAATACAAACCTGTGGCCGATTTTTCTTACCTCTGGTCACGAACAATGTCCTTTTGCCCCAATGGAGGCTCAGCAGCAGCCCTTTTTTCTGCCGAGGCTATTTCGTAACCAACCCATTACTCTGAGTTATCAAACATATTGTGATCGGCGCGGTCTCTACAACTTTTCCACCCTGCCGCTGCGAAGTAAAGGCCCATTTGGCTTTACCTCTAGCCGCCGAGCTGTTTCAGTAGCCAGCGAGGTGTTAATCTACCCACAATATCACCCCCTCAAGCGGCTTCGTATTTTAGAGCGACGAGAAACCGGCGAACGCGAAGCCAATAAAGTGGGCGGCGGGGTGCAGGTCATCGGCACCCGTGAATATCGGCGGGGCGATTCATTACGGCAAATCCATTGGCGTAGCACCGCCCGGCGCGGCGATTTAGTTGTTAAAGAATTTCTGGATGATGATCAATATCAAATCAGTCTTGTCCTCGATTTATCTCAACAGGGGGGGATAGGTCGTGGAAAATACGCCCCCTTTGAAAGCGCGATTCGTATCGCGGCCAGTCTTGGCTATTACGCCACCCAGCGCGATATTTCGTTTCAACTCTTTGGTTCGAATGCGCAGGGGCGGGCGCCCAATGGTGTTTTAAGCTGGTGGGCGATATTGAATTATTTAGCAAAAGTACAGAATAATGGTCGTCGTCCCTTGTCTCAGGTTTTAACAGATGTGCCCAGTTCATCGTTTTTGATTGTTATGGTGCATCAGCTTACCTCGGAAATTAGCCAAGCCCTAACCAACCTTAAACACAAACACGGCCATGTCTTAGCCATTGTCCTGGCGACCGATGACGCCACCTCGGATCTGATGACGCGAGCACAACATTCACAGCTAACGATAAAATATGGAACGTCTGAAGATTGGGAAGCATTGGTAAAGAGCTTATGATCAACAAAACAAAAGTGTCGAAAGAGCCAGAACGCTCGCTTATCCTGCGTTATGTCATATTTGCGGCAATGATGGTGCCCTTATTTGCTTTGGGGCGCGTTCATTTTGGTTTATGGCCCCATGTGCTTATAGCCGCCATTGGCATCGCGGCTGGACATTGGTTTAGTTACACTCATTTGGATCAAAATAATCGTCTGGTCCGTGGATTTCTGTTTGTGATTGTTCACTTTGTGGTATGTTGGCTATTTATTGGCTTGGTTAGTGGCTTTACAGTGCCACAGGCTCAATTCGCCATTTTTGCACAGGCCGTAACCAGTTTTGACCTACGTTTTCGGCGCAGCCTGATGACGACTTTGGGACTTAGCTTGGCTATCTTATACGTAGCGGCCTCATTTAGTCGGACGTACGAATTAGGCATATATTTGATCCTGTTTATTGGTTTGGTGCTGGCGGTATTCTATATCGCTGAACGAGAGACAGGCCTTAATGAGGCTAAATTGCGGCCAATGGTGCCTGAACCAACTGGCAATATCAAAGTGAAAAACGCTGCTTCCCCAATGACACTTTTTAGCGTTAGTTTTGGCATTATTGCGTTGTTTGGGGTTGTTCTCGTTTTCATTTTTACACCACGGTTTGCCAACAACCCGATCGTTCCCCCCTTCACGCTGAACCTACCCCTACAAGGCGGGATCACCTCTGAGATCGTCAATCCGGGGGTCCCTTTGGTGCAGATAAATGGCTGGAGCGATGAAAAAGGGGATTATTTCTTCGGCTTTGACTCCAATTTGGATTTACGTTATCGTGGCGGTCTAAGTGACAATGTGGTGATGTATGTACGTAGTCCCAGTCGGAGTTATTGGCGAAGCCACAGCTTTGATTATTACGATGGGCAAAGTTGGAGCCAATCCAGTAAAGATGTGGTTACGCTAAAAAGCCGAGCGGGGGTTTGGTTCAGGGTTTCTACGCCGTTGGGGGCACCCTCTGGCTCAGGCACGGTTGAGTCGCAACAGGAAATTGTCCAATCTTTCATCATCGTTCGAGAGCAACCCAATCTCATTTTCGCGGCGTATCGTCCAACGGATATCTACATCACCGCCGAGAATATTTCAGTTGATACTGGCGATGGATTTAGAGCCCCAGAGCCCCTTAAGGCGGGGATGACCTATAGTGTCGTCTCTCGCCGTCCCGATTTTGACCCCGACCTGCTTCGGCGGGCCTCGACACGCTATCCAGCGGATATTCAACAACGTTATCTTCAACTCCCCAACAATATATCAGGTCGCGTTAGAAATTTAGCCGGTCGACTAACCGACCCGTATGATAATACTTATGACAAAGCTATTGCCCTTAACAATCATTTGCTGAGCGAATACCCTTATAACTTTTTCCCCCCACCCCATAAGCCAGGCGCGGAAGTCGTCGATACCTTTTTGTTTGAAGACCGCGAAGGATTTTGTGAGATGTACGTTTCCTCATTTGTGGTGATGGCCCGTTCCTTGGGCATCCCTGCGCGCTTGGTCACGGGCTACGGGGCTGGGGATTATAACCCGATTACAAATTACTATGAAGTACGTTACAGTCACGCCCACTCTTGGGCGGAGGTTTACTTTCCAGAATATGGCTGGGTGCCCTTTGATCCAACCCCCGGTTGGATACCCGAGCCCTATCCCACCCCAGTTCAAAACTTCTTGTTTGGCAGCCCGCTGACCAGCTTAAACATCTCAAACCTGCCCCTTGCTTCGATGTTGCCGGGCGGATTAACTGGCATCATTGCTTTGTTTATTCCCTTTTTGATTGGGTCGACTTTGCTTGTTGGGCTGGTGTTACTGATCGCTTTTTTTGTGAGACGACTGACTCGAAAAGTATCAAATGCGGGTGATGAAGAATACACCCCCCTGGACGACAACCCCACACGTCGGCTCATTCTCGGCTTGTTTCATCGAACGGTCGATCTTTTGTTTCAACGGGATATCCTGCGCCGTAAACCGTGGGAGACCTTCAGCGAATATGCTTCGCGTGTTCGCGAAATGCCTGCGCTGGCTCGCCTTAGCCGAGCGGCTGAGGTGGCGGCTTATCGGCCCGAGGCCCCTGATGAGGATGCGGTCGAGACCGCTCGTGGGGCTTGGCGTGAAGTGCAGCAAAGAAAGATCTAGTTTTCTTTAAGGTTGGATTATTCGGCTATAACACGCCCAATTCTCTGGCCCGAGCCACGGCTTGCGTGCGGCGGCGAACACCGAGTTTGCCATAGATATTATTGATGTGCCATTTAACTGTGCCTACTGTCAAAAATAATTGCTCTGAGATTTGTTGATTGGATAGCCCATCCTCAATCAGGCGTAGAATTTCGAGTTCTCGTTCGCTCAGAGGTTCGAGCAATGTGTCGACAGCGGAAGGGGTGATGTTCTTTTTTCGGAGGGCAAGCAATTTATCAATGTAATTTGTGGCGATATTTTGAATACGAAGCAGCCTCAACACCTCATCAACAGGGCCAACTTCATCGACGAAAAGACGAATCACCTGCTCAGACTCAGCTAAAATGAGGATTTCTTCAAGCGTCGTGCTCGCTTGGGTGTCATTATTTTTGAGATGTTGAACGAGGGCCTCAAGTAGCCCAATTTCGAGCAATCTCCCTTGCCAATTGCGACTTTCGGCAATCCCTCTGGCTTGAGATAAATAGCTTGATGCCTCGTCCGGGGCGTTTTTGATGATAGCTACCCTGACTCGAGCCAACCCAACAATACTTTCCAAAAATTCATCGTAGCCTGCGGAGTCATCATAACCTCGATTGGTCAGATTGATTTCAGCACGATCAACCCAATGAACTGCTTCGTTAATGTTACCCTGTTTGAGGTGAAGCTGGGCTTGCAAAGCGGCCAGACGGACCCGCCAGCTAGATAATCCAATTTGTTGGCTAAATTGCTCGGCTTCAGTTAACACATCACTTGCTTCCGCCAATTTCGCTTGTGCTTGATTTAGTAGGGCCGCGTTAAGATGGCTCCCAAGTTTTGTAATGGCATCTTGTCGTTCTTCACCTAGATGCCGGGCTTTTTCATGATAACTAGCTGCTTTTTCAAGATCATTCCACAGATAATAGATTTGGGTCAAGCCAACATAGATTTGCCCCACAATTGGTGAAACAGTCCCTGCTTCGATCTCATCTGTAGCAAAATGTAACGCCTGTTGATAGCAGGCTTCGGCTTGATGATATTCACCGCGCTCAATATGAAGTAGCCCGATATTGAGGTCAGCAATGAGCGTCATATGGGTGTTGTGATTTGCTTCGTGTAGAGAACGAGCCTGTTGATAAGCCAATAACGCCTGATCTAGATCACCATGGAGGTTATGCGCTGTGGCCAAGCTCAAAGCAACGGCACCGCGTAGAAACAGATTTTCTGGGGGAAGCGTTTCAAGTGCCTCTTCAAAATGGCTGATAGCCAAATTAAATTCGCGTCTAAAATAGGCTAAGGCCCCGCGAATTGCCGCCAATTCGCCCGGAATTTCAAGGGCCTGATTAGACTCCTGTAAGGCTCGTTCCACATCCTGAACACGCGCTTCAACAGCATCAAGTTGTCCAGTCAAGACCAAAGCCCAAGCGTGAAACAAGGATAAGCGTGGGCGAACACGTACCATTTCTCGTGGTAAAGCTTCGATCCAGCTTAGGAGGGTAGACATCTCGCTGCGATTAAGAATGCTTCGCCCACGCTGGCCAATCAGCCGCACCGCCCGATCTACATCAGCCATCGCTAAGGCGTGCCCCGCTGCTTCCGGAGCCAAATCATTTTGCTCATACCACTCAGCGGCGCGATGATGGAGTGCGGTCAGAGTCTCCGGCTCGGTACTTTGCTCCAACTGATTACGTAGAAATTCAAGAAAGAGGTGATGATATCGATACCAACGCCGTTCATCATCAAGCGGGATAATAAAGAGATTAGCCTGCTCTAGATGAGCTAGCATTTCTTGTCCATTCTTGATCCTTCGTGTACTAGGTTCACCCGTAAATTCGGTGATTGCATCACACAATGGCCCACACATCCGATTAAGAAGTGATGTCTGGAGTAGAAATTGTCGCACCGCATCTGGCTGCTGGCTGAGTACCTCCTCCGCCAAATAATCAAGAATGTAGCGGTGACTTCCGGTAAAGGCATTGATAAAACCACTCAAATCTTGTCGGTTTTGCATGGAGAGGGCGGCAAGTTGCAGACCGGCGACCCAGCCCTCGGTTCGTTTCTCAAGTGTTTCTATATCCGAGGTGTTTAACGATAAGCCCATCACCCGATTTAAAAAGATGGCCGCTTCCTCCAGGGTGAATCGTAAATCGGCAGTATTCAAAATCAACAATTGTCCCTCTAGCCGTAAACGGGCCAGAGGTAAGGTTAACTCTGTACGACTGGCGATGATGAGATGTAGCGGGGTCGGGAGGTTTTCAATCAAAAAGCCAATGAGCCTCTGCATTGTTGATGTATTAATCAGATGGAAGTCATCCAGAATGAGGACAAGGGGATCAACAATTGTGTTGATGTCATTGATTAGGGTCGTGATTGAAAGCTTTGCCTCATCAATGGATGGCTCTGATCCCGATTTTTCTAATAGGGCTAATGCGTTTTCACCAAGATGAGGGTGAATCGTTTGGATGGCGGCAATCAAGTATCGCAGAAAATAGACAGGATTATTATCCCCTTCATCTAAAGATAACCAGGCGAATTTTGATGAGGCATCTGTTTCAGAGTGCTTATGGGTTTTGATCCATTCACTGAGCAAAGTGGTTTTGCCAAATCCGGCGGGTGCGGAGATGATCGTTAATTTGCAATGAAGCGCTTGATTCAATCGTTCCGTTAGGGCGGGACGTTTGACGAGATTCGGGTGGGGAGGTGGAATGTAAAGTTTGGTCGTTAAAAGTGGGGTTTGGGGCATCTTTGACTACGCCTCAAATACGACCCGTCCATCACAAATAGTTAACAATGGCTGAACATTGTTAATCTCTTCGGATGGAATGGTAAAAATATCTTTTGAGAGTAACACCATATCGGCTAATGTGCCCGGGCTTAACTGACCTTTTTGATGTTCCTGAAATTCAGCATAAGCCGCATCGCGGGTATAAGCGAGTAGGGTATCGGTTAGATTTTGTCGATGAGCAGGTAAGCCCTCACCCCAAGGTTGTCGATTAAGCGCATAATGCATGCCTACAAAGGGGCTTGGGGTAACCACAGGCCAGTCACTCCCGAATACAAGATGGGCGCCCGCCTTGCGAAGCATCTGCCAGGGGAAGGCTCGGCCCCAATGGCTTGGATCAATCAGGGTACGCCAGGGATCAGGATCATCGGCTGACAGCGTGGCGTGTGACGGTTGTATTGAGGCAATGACGCCCAAGTCGGCAAAACGAGGGGCATCATCAGGATGCAATAGTTCAATGTGTTCAATTCGATGGCGGCTATCGCGGGGACCGTTGATCCGCCGAATTTCCTCTAGTCCATTCAAGGTCTGCCGGACCGCACCATCACCAACGGCGTGAACCTTGATTTGCAGCCCCATTTGATCGGCTCGCAATCCCACCTCGATAAAGTGCTCGAGTTCAAAAATGGCTCCACCTCGCTGACCGGGCTGTCCCACGTAATCATTAAGCAGCAGGGCGGTGTAGTTTTCAACAACGCCATCCATAAAAAATTTGACGCTGCGGCTCTGAACCATGTCTGTTTGACACGATTGACGCATCGCCTCCGCTTCAATCAAGGCCTCTAACGGAGTCTCGGGTTTGATGTCGAACGGGCAATAAACCCGGGTTGTCAATTCACCCACATCAGCCAAGGCTGCATATCGTGCCAAATCTTTAGCGTTGCCATCCATATTGTGAACGCTTGTGATACCTAGGCTAGCGGCTTGGGCTAGGCCTTGTTTGAGCAGTTGATACTTTTCGGGTTCGCTTGGTGAGGGAATTAAATCATAGACGGGCTGATAGGCCCCCAACTCTCGCAGCTCACCCGTTGCCACACCGTCGGGGTCACGCACGATTTCGCTGTTCGGAGCAACTGGTTCACCCGAGGTCAGGAGGTTTGCCCGTCGTAGCGCCTCTGTATTTGCCCAAGCAGTGTGAACATCAAAGGCCATGATGACCAGAGGGCGATCTGTGACTATTTGATCGAGGATGAGGCGGGGTAGATGAGGTTCTTCTGGCCAGATGTTATATTGCAGACCGCTACCCGATAGCCACTCTGTGTTCGGATGTTGTGCTGCAAATGTTTTAACTTGTTGTTGGAATTCGTCCAGATCAGTGATGTCCTCAAGTAAAATACCCCCGAGCTGCAAAGAACCCCACAAGAGATGAAAATGACTGTCGATAAATCCAGGCATCAGGGTGAGACCTTGTCCATTGATGACTTGTGTCGCTGGTCCACGCATATCTAAAGCTGTGCTGGTTTTGCCCACGTATATAATATGTTGGCCTTGAATGGCAACGGCTTCAGCCTGAGGTAAGGCAGGGTCGGCTGTAAAGACATTCGCGTTAACAATAATTTTATCTGCAGGTTGGGGCATGATCATTCCTTATGATAGATCGTTCAGTCTTTACCATTCAAGCATGACCCGCCATCAATGACAAATACATATGATAGTTTTTGGCAAATAGACAATGCTTATTATTTGTTTGTAGAAAACTTTGATTACTGACAAGTGGGGAGTGTAAACGTTGCAACTAAACCCGTTTCACTATCTTGGCTTAATTGCATTGTGCCACCGTGGCTTTCGATGATACTTCGATTTAGGCATAAATCAAGGGCCGAGTCGAAACGATGACAAGCGAATAGGGAGCCGTCAGGCCCGATGCGATCAAACTCAGACAAAATATCAGAGTTTAGGGTTGATTGTGAATGGGTTAGGGTAATATTGATATGATTGGCTTGGGGAACAATGTCTAACTCAAAAGCTTCGTCGGGCAGATGTTGGCTTAGAACTGTGGTGGTAGTACTAAGTACGTGTGCAATACGATTAGAGTCAATATTTACAGGCGTTTCGGGAATGTTTTCGGGAACGATATTGACTAAGGGTGATGAGGTTTTGGGAAGTTTTTGTAGGAAATCCTCAAAGCAGGTTTTGAAGGGGCCTTTCTGAATCATATAAAATTTATATGGCCCAGATTTATGAGCTTCTACTCGAAATGCGTCAAAAATATTATTTGTTAAACTCAACAAATATCGGCCTTTTTGTTGGATTGCGTCTAGTCGTATTCGTTGAAATTCGGTAATGGGACCATCAATGCCTTTGAGGATAACGCGTGAAAAGCCGATGATAGAGTTAATGGGATTTCGAAGCTCATGCGCGAGTGAGGGGGCTTGTGATAAATCCATATCTAACATTTGAGTTTGGGTCGGATGTTCAATAATTCGTGAGGCTAAAACCGTGGTTTCGACCCGATCCAGAACCTGTTCTTCTGATTGTTGCAATAAATCTTGGATTTGCCCCAAAAAAGCCTCCCCCCCTGTTTTAATGGCGCGTAAATCGGTCAATAAAAACTCATTCAGAGAGGCATCTGTACTTCTTAAGATTTCATTGGCGATTTCGATAACAGCCTCTGTTGGCTCAACTAGATGATTGAGAGACGCCGTTAGAAATTGTGACATTGTCTCTTTTGCTGTAATAGTTGGTGTTAGATAAGTCATTATCAATCCCCAGAAATGTCCTAAGCCGTACAGCTATTCAAAGCAACCGAGCGGTTTAGTTGTTTTTTGTTTGGTTGTTAAATGTGCAAAGGTGTAATCTTATTTTATGGCAAGTAACTTTGATTTCCCCTCAAAATTTGCCATATCTTAAATCTTACCTTGTCAAAGGGGCGGAAGCAACCGTTAATCTAGGACATTTGGGGGATATGGCATTACCAAATCGTTACATTTTTTAAAAATTAAAATACCCCATCATTTCATGATATGGTACAATGGCCCAAATTCTTAATATGTGACTTTTCATGAGAGCTCTCATCACCCCCTTTATAGATGCTATAAAACATCTGCGTGTCATATTTGATCTTCACACCTACTTTGACCCAAATGAACGTCGCTTAGTGGTGCAATCTGTTGTGATTGGTTTTGTTGTTTGGGCAGTCGTATTTAGCCTGAAAACTGCAGTGCATGTTGTCTTTGAAGCTGTACTTCATTGGGTTGAACATAGCCCTTCAATCTTTCTTGTTTTTGTGCCACTCCTTATCGGCTCGACCATTATGGCCGGGTTTGCCTGGTATCAATCTACAATTATTCACTATCGGGACGGCAAAGGCCATATTCACGAGTTGATTGATGTGGAAGGCGATGGGCTGGAACGGGCGATCTCACTCTATTACGCTTCCGAGCCGACCACGGAACAGGTATTATTAGGGAAAGAAGGGGTTGATGTACGTTGGCAGATGCCGACTTGGACCCTCGCGATCCGGAAATATGTGGCCACCTTGGTTACCCTCGGTAGTGGCGGTAGTGGCGGGTTGGAAGCCAGTGTGACTCTGATTGGCGAGAGTATGGCCGCGGGGATGTTCAAACCGCGTCAAGTGATGGGAAATCAACCAACGAGTTTGATTCAACGGGCCTGGGATTGGTGGCGACCCACCCGGCCTGATCATCTGCAAACAGCTCAATTGGCCGGGATTGCAGCGGCTGTAACAACCCTGCTTGGTGCCCCGTTTGCCTCCGCATTTTTTGCCGCTGAAGTGATGTATCGCCGCCGACCGATCATTGAAAAATTGATTTATGCCTTGATTGCTGCACTTGTGGCCTTCTTTTTTAGCAATATTTTTTCTGGGGGGCATGTCGTTATTTTTGAGGTTGAAAATCTCCCTGATCCGCCCGTGACGTTTGGATATTACGGGGTGGTCATCTTGGCTGGGGCGCTTATCTCTTTGGTTAGTGTTTATTTTGCTTACCTGCGCGGTAGCTTTGAAGAGGCGTTTCATCATAGCCAACCAAACATTTTACAGCGTCATCTCATTGGTGGGGCCGTGACTGGAGTGATTGCGCTCGTTGCTGCCTACATTACCGGGGAAGGTTTGGGGCTGGTGTTAGGACCAGGCGAGGGACCTATTTTAGCGGCGTTGGCTGGTGAGTTGACGATTTTTGTGGCGTTGATTGCTCTGGTGGCTAAATTATTAGCCACATTGGCAACGATTGGGGCTGGCGGCTCAGCGGGCCTCCTCGTTCCCTCAATTTTCTTTGGCACGATGGTTGCTGCGGCCTTGGCCAGCTATTTTGGGTATGATGCCCCCACCATCATTGTGCCAGCTATGGCAGCCAGTCTGGTTTCAATCGTAAATGTCCCTCTGGCTGCAACGCTTTTCATCGTCGAGGTGTTTGGGGCGGTCTATCTGCTTCCAGCGCTGGTTACGCTGGTTGTTACCTCGATTCTGGCACACGATAACAGCATCTATCGTACCCAACGTGAACGTGACCAACAGCGAGAAATCCTGCCTGGCTACAGCGTCCGACGGACGGTCATTCCCAACGCCTGGGCTGGGAAGACCATCATTGATCTGCAAATTCGGCAGAAATTTGACCTCAACGTCATCGGTTTAGTGGAACCTCAAGCTACGGCTTTGGACCAAGAAACGCCACAACTCAATCCTGATGTCATTCGTCCCCTTCAGGCTGGCGATACGCTGATTGTGTTGGGGCAGGATGAAAAAGTTGATGCGTTTGAGGCGGAAATTCGAGATATTGTTGCAGCAAATGATACCTGATTTGGAGATAAAGCGGCGATGATCCAACCTAATCTTCCCCACAATGCTGGCCCTGTTGACTGGATTGGCCCCGATAGCTACTTTTTTGGGATTAGTGGTTTAATCCATAATGTTCGCCTGCCTACTGAGGCGAGTGGCTCACATCTTGCCCCTGCGGTGGTTATGGTCCATGGCTGGGGCGGCGACGAGTCCGTGATGTGGGTTTTTAAGAATGTTGTACCCCCTAATGCCGCCATCATCACCCCACGGGCGCCTATAGATTTAGACGGAAACGGATATATCTGGTTTGAACGTGATGATGTTGGACAACCTCGCACGGCGTCCCATGAAATAGCCATTGCCAAATTTGAGCATTTTGTGAGCACGCTCCACGAGCTGTATCCCATCAACCCCGAACATATTGTGTTAATCGGGTTTAGTCAAGGCGGCGCGATGTGTAACACTTTGGCTCTGACTCGGCCTGAATTGGTTTCTGGGGTCGCCTCACTCGGTAGTTTTGTCCCTCCATTTCCGGAAAATCAAGGAATGGTTTCCTCAGTCAATCAAATGCCCGTTTTTATCGCTCACGGCACCAAAGATGATATTGTTCCTCTAGCTGCGGCCCATCGCACCCGCGAGATTTACGGCGAACGTGATGCAATCATTACCTACGATGAGTATGAGGTTGGGCATAAAATGAGTTCCCAAGGGATTAAAGATTTAAAGGCGTGGGTGAGCATTCTGACAAAATAGCAAAGTCGCAAGGATTTAGATATTTCTTCCCTTGCGACTTTGTTCCCTTACTATCCTGCTACCTTGTTACCCTGTCCTAAAAATCAAGTGGTTCGTCAGGCAAGAAGAATTCTGGCGGAAAGATGTCATCAATACAACTGCTATCAGGTTCAACTGTTGGGTTCTCAAAGAATAGGGTGATTAATGTTGTGGGGCACTCTGGGTCGGAACTCAGCGAGTGACCATAGCCTGGTAGCTCAAAGAAGTAGCCATTACTCAATGTTTCGGCGGTTCGGCGACCCCACTCTGGGGGCGTGACGGGATCGAATTGTCCGGCCAAAATTAAGGTCGGAATGTCACTGACCACGGCTTCATTTTCCTTCGGCTCAGCCGCCCCTGCTCCCCAATAATCGCACAATTCAAATGTGTTCGCGGTGTTAGAGTAAAACAGGGCTTCTTGCAATTCGGCTGGGATTTTCTCAAGCGCCTCAGCTTCGGCTCGCTCAAAATCACCAAACGCATACTCATCGTGACAGGTGACAGATGTGTACATCCCCTCACTGTCGCTGCGGTCTTCATCATCCTGGAATCGAGATGCTCCACCCGAGTCCGCACTCACTAAATCAAAGGTTTCGTAATTGCCTTCAGATACTTCGAATATAACGCGAGGCAAGAGCGGGATTAAATCTGGACTATACAAAGCACTGACCATTAAATTGACCAAATCATCCCCAAAAATCTCGCCGTCCTCATCCCGATTGAGTTGGTCGACGGTTTCCAAAAATCGGGTTTCTAAATCAGGATAGGCCTCTGCACACAGCGGATCTTCGGTTTGACAGGCTGCAAACAGGGCCTGAATGGCCTGCCAGTTGGTGACCCCTTCTTCAGTGGGTAAATCGATATTGGGGGGGAAGGGCGAGTCAAGCACCACGCTACGGATGCCCTCAGGGTGATCTCTCATCACAGCCAGACCTAACCGAGTGCCATACGAGACCCCAAACAGGTTTACTTCCTCGTAGCCTAACGTTTGCCATAAGTCAGCAATATCGGCGGCATTTTCAGCGGTATTGAAGGCAGTCAAATCAATCCCCTCAGCAATCAATCGCTCTTGACAGGCCTGTTCAGCATTATCCAGCCCCTCTTCAACTTCAGGGCAATTGAGCGATGGTATCGACCAACCCGTGCCCCGTTGATCGATGAAAATCATGTCGTGATTTTGATGAAAGGGATAATCAATCCAGCCCTCAATATCACCACTAAGGCTGGTCAATGCACTTCCCCCAGGCCCTCCATCTAAAAAGATAATTGGATCGGGCCGAGCTTCATCGGCGGCCCGTAAAATCGCCACGGTCAAGGATAATGTATTGTCATTGTCACGAGTACGATTACTTGGGACTGTTAGCCAGCCACATTCAATCTCCAGATTCGAGGGGTAATCAAACGGACACTCGGCAAACTCAAACTCACCTGCGGCGAGGGTGTCTTGATTTATCGTCTCGGTGTTTTCAGTCTCCGGCTCAGCTTCCGGCTCAGGCTCGGCCACTACCTCATCCACCGGCTGCTCAGCCTCGTCCATCACCTGGACCGAATCGCTAATCTCCCAGACAACAGGTGCTTCTCCCAGGGTGATTTCAAATTCTTCACCAACAACTTCATCCTCACAATCAAAGGCAATAAGATCATACAATCCTGTTTCGATATCGGTTAGGATGAACCCATCTTCCGGGGGCAGAGCTTCGTCTAGAAGATTCTCCCCTAACTCTGCTTCATCACTAGGTGTGATGGCGATGTCACAAATTTCAACATCGCTGGCATTAAAAATCTCCAAACTGCCTCCAGAGCGTTCCTCCGCCATTTCAGTGTCTGGCTCTGCTTCTTCCACAGGCTCTGCCCCTTCCTCAACTTCAGCGATAACCTCAGTCGGCTCAAGCTCCGGTTCAGGTGTATTCGTCGGTGGAACGGGCGTGTTCGTTGGCGAAACAACTACTGCCGTCGGCTCTTCTTCTACGGGGGGTGGCGCTTCCTCGGCCTCACTACAGGCCGTGAGTACAAACAATAACAAAATCATCATCAAAAGACGTTTCATCGGGGAATATCCTCCTGTTTCTAGGTGCTTGTTGAAATGGATGTCTAGGTCTAATGATCCTCAACTTTGAGGGCTTCGTCAAGTTGTATGTAAGATTTGCTTCTAATTATTCGGGGCCGTAATAATCTGATTTGACGCCGCCCATTGCCGAATATCCTGCCCATTGATGGCTGCTGCCATCAAATCGGGGAAAAGATCGGGTGTGCAGGCAAAGGAAGGGATGCCTAAATCGACCAACTGTTGAGCCAATTGGCGATTGAAGCGGGGGGTGCCTTGGTCGCTGAGGGCGAGGAGTACAATCACGTTCACCCCATCAGCCACCAACTCAGCCGTGCGTTTGACCATATTGGTGCGATTACCGCCCTCAAACAGGTCACTAATCAGAATCAAAATCGTGTCGCGGGGATTGCTGATAATTTGCTGGCAATAGCCTAGGGCGCGATCGATATTCGTGCCTCCTCGCAATTGAATACCAAATAGCACATCAACCGGATCATCAAGCTCATTGGTTAAATCCACCACTTTCGAGTCGAACACCACCAGTCGGGTGTCCAGCGCAGGCAGCGAGGCCATCACTGCGCCAAAAATGCTGGCATAGACCACAGACTGCCCCATCGAGCCGCTTTGGTCGAGACAAAGGACAACTTCTTTTAACGAAGAGCTCTTTTTTCCATAGCCAATCAAGGTCTCTGGGACGACGGTGCGTTGTTTGGGCTGATAATGTTTGAGATTGGCCTGAATCGTATGGAGCCAATTAACCTCTTTTTGCTTGCGAGGATTGCGGGTTCGCAAAGCACGATTGAGGCTACCGTTTAAAGCCTGGATCAACGGATATTCCAGTCGCTCGATAATCTCATCGACCACCTGCTTAACTACTTGACGGGCTGTTTCCCGCGTTTTCTCCGGCATCACTTTTTTCAAGGCCAACAGTCGCGTCACCAAATCAAGATCAGGCTCGATTTTCTCTAGAAATTCTGGCTGATCTAACAATTTTCGCAGGTTCAATTTTTGCAGCGCATCCTGCTGCATCATCTGGGCCACCGGGCCAGGAAAATATGTCCGAATGTCCCCTAGCCAACGCGCAATGTTTGGATCGGAGTCGCCCAACCCGCCTTCGTCGCCGTACAGCGACTCCAAGGCCTCATCGATACGTTGGTCCTGCTCTGATAGACCCGACTGATCTTCACCAACACCTTCAGCAGCCTCCCCACCTTCGCTTTCCCCTTCCCCTTCAGCTGGCTCGTCACCAAGTTCACCTTGCTGCCCCTGCTTTTCCGTCTCATCTTGGCCTAAAATTAGTCGCCAGCGGCGGATTCGGTCGTCTGTATGTTGTTCTGTCATAAAAGTATCCTTTGACGTTTAGTCGTTAGTAAATAGTAATCCCAAATCTCACTTACCAATTACCAATTACTAATTACCTTCTTCCAATCCCAACAACTGTGCGACCAATGGCAACGCAGCATCAGCCTGTTCCTTATCAAACGTTACTTCAGGCGTCATTGGCTTCTCCAGAATTACGGGTCGAGCTGTGGTTCGTTCTCGCATTTGCTGCCGCGCTGAGTTGCTGAATGTGGCGAAGGTGCGACGTAACAATGGCAAAATGCTCAGAAACTGTTCGCCATCCAACTGGTCGACCCACTCATCAATCAATTGCCATAGGGTTTGATCATGGACTAACAGTAGTCCACTGCCTTTGAGGAACCCCTCAATCCAAAATGCGATTTGCAGCAGTTGCTCCTGATCAGTTCTAGTCAACGTTTGGATCGATAAAGCACTTTCCAAGCGGGTAGTCGCTTCTTTTGTGTTTAATACCTTGCGATCAAGCAACAATCGACAAGCGCGTCCAGCCAGCAATCCGTGCAGCCCTTTTTGGGTCATCATTTTTTGCAGGACCCCGACCCACATTTCCTCGTGAGCCTTATTCTGTAGGGTGCTAACAACACCTTGAACCGCAATCAAACGCGTATATAACTCTGCCGCAGCTTGATCATCGACAGCTTGGCAGGTGCTGGGCAAGCCAACGCAAATTCGGGTCAATAGCCCATCGACCACATGTTGAATAATCTTTTTGTCAAGCTGCCGAACACTTCCATAACGTAAAACTTGGGCCAGCGGAGGGAGTGCATCCATCATCAGGGGAATATCGCTACTGAGAGCGGCTTCCTCTTCGATGCGGGCCATCAAATGGGTAATTGCTTCGGGTAACTCTGCCAGAATGATTTGGTTTAACAATTTTGTCAGTGTTGGTAGGTTTGGCGCTTGATCGGCCTGCTCTTGTGAATAATTGGTTGCAGCTTCGTGAATGGTTAGCCCCCATAGGCTGGCCTCGATGACCCGAATGGCGAAATCTGGCTGCCATTGTAGATGCCATACCTCACGAAAGGTGCCTTTACGCCCCCGCACGGAAACGGGTTTTCCCCACGGAATGTTGAGCAGGGTCAAACGATGCAGCAGATGGCTTCGTTCCAAATGCGTTTCATTTCGTAAATCAAGATTGAGCGTGCTCTTTTCAGGCTGGGGCCGAAGACGCAATCGTTTTTGTTCCCGTTGTAAATCCCGTTGCAGGGGCACCATTGGTGTATCCGCTGGCACGGCTCCCATTCGCTCACTCACAATGATTTTCTTCTGAATGAGCCGTAACGGTGTGGCATCCCCAAAACAGAGCACAGTTTGCGTGGCCTCATTAAGTTCGGCTAATCCCGGAATCGCCTGATCTCGAATGGCTGCTAACGCTTCAGCGAGCCGCACTGCTTCGATGATATGGGCCGAAGAGGCATCTAGCCCATCGTCACGGAGGAGGTTGGCGATATGAGTCAGCCAATGAATGCTGCTTTCGGTGGGGCTGGCCTGTCGCTGTCCCATTTCCCACAAATGGTGATACCAGCCCGGTGAGGCGATACCTGCCCCGTAGCCTGTCATATACGACAAACGACTGTAAGTCCACGGCACCCACGCTGCTTCAACACTGACCATCGGCAAATTGGCTAACAAGGCATTATCCTTTGAGGCGTTGTCCATCTGCTTCAAGGCTGGACCGTGCAACGCGCCACATACCACTGCGACTCTTTGATGACCATGGGCTTGGGCTTGCCGAATACATCGTCGCATGTAGGCCTCTCGTTGCTCAGCTAATTGTGTGGCTGTCCTGTCTTCTTCGTCTGTCTTTTTGGCCTCTGTTTGCTCCATCGCCTCTCTAACCACCGTCATTATCTCCAGGATGGCCTCAAACATATCATCTGTATTCTGGCGCTGTTCGATTAATTTGTTCCACCAGGCTTCATACGTTGGATACCCCGCCGTTTTCGCCAACTGTTGCAGCACATCGACCTCGGGTATTTGAATATTTTCTTTGATCCCCAACAAATAGGCTTGGGGTAGATCCATAAATTTGACAGGAATTTTATGCTGGAGGGCGAATCGGACGGCCTGAAGCTCTGGCGAAAAAACAGCAAACGGATAATATGTGGCCCGTTTGGGCACATCAGGCCGATAAATAATCAGGGCCACTGGCGGCTCTAATTCAGGGTGCCCCAGCCAGTGAAGCATATCATTGGCATCGGGTGGTCCTTCCACCAAAATGACATCAGGCTGTAACTCGGCCAAGGCCTGGTTCAAGGCCAGCGCCGACCCCGGCCCATGGTGTCGAATGCCGAAGATGTGGGGGGGAGAGGTCATTTACACTAACTCTCGACAGGCTCGATACAAGTCAGTCCACTGCTCTCGCTCTTTGACCACAGTTTCCAGATACTCTTCCCAGATAACACTGTCTTGGATGGGATCTTTGACCACTGCCCCGGTCAAGCCTGCGGCTAAATCGTTGGCCCGTAGTTTGCCATCACCAAAATGTGCAGCTAAGGCCAGCCCACTGTTGACCACGGAAATGGCCTCGGCGGTGCTGAGGGTGCTGCTGGGTGATTTGAGTTTCGCTTGTCCATCCTCAGTCATCCCGTTGCGTAGTTCCCGGAAGATGGTCACGACTCGTCGGATTTCTTCCAAAGCTGGTGGTTCTGCGGGTAATTCCAAGGCTTTGCCTAGACTGGCCACCCGCTGTTGCACAATCGTGACCTCCTCCTCAGCTTGACTAGGCAAGGGTAAGACCACAGTATTGAAGCGTCGTTTGAGAGCGCTGGATAAATCATTGACCCCACGGTCTCGATCATTAGCGGTGGCGATAACATTGAAGCCCTGAACGGCTTGGACTTCATCGTTGAGTTCAGGAATAGGCAACAGTTTTTCGGATAAAATTGTGATCAACGCATCCTGTACATCAGCTGGAATACGGGTCAACTCTTCGACCCGGGCAATGGCACCGGTTCGCATCCCAATCATAACTGGGCTGGGAACGAGCGCTTCAGCAGTCGGCCCTTGCGCAATCAGGCTGGCATAATTCCAGCCATAACGAATGGCCTCTTCTCCCGTTCCGGCCGTGCCTTGCACGAGCAGCTTCGAGTTGCCCGAGATAGCTGCGGCTAAATGCTCAGATACCCACGTCTTTCCCGTGCCTGGAATGCCGAGTAAAAGCAGCGCTCGATCTGTCGTTAGGGTAGCGATGGCAATTTCTATCAGGCGGCCATTCCCGATATATTTGCCCGACACTTCAAAGCCATTGTCAAGCGTGCCTCCCAACAAATAGGTGGCTACCGCCCAAGGCGACAGTCGCCAATTGGGAGGCCGGGGCCGTCGATCCATTTTTTCCAGTTCATACAGTTCTTCTGCGAATTGTTGTTCTGCGTGAGCGCGTATAATTGAGGTCATTTCTCTTAATTTAATCTCCTGTCAATTCTGCTAACATCGCCTGCCGGACTTTCAAGATTGCAATAAAGTCTTGAATAAATAGCTGCCAATAGGATCGATCTTTGGTTAAGGGTAAATGGGTTTCGACAATTTCATCGATAAAATGTGTCGGACAAAGCCGAGCAAAAACTTTTATATTTGTTCGTAATGTGGGCTGGGCTGCGTCTTCATCAGGGTGCTTCTTTAAATAAGCAGTAATGTGGTCAATCCAGATGCGAGCAATGTCATCATTCCAGGGATGTGGCCATTTTCGCAAAACGTTCAAAAATGGACTGTCTTTGAGTGGCCGTTTAGGATTGCTCAGATGTTGAAGCATTGCCTGAAACTCGGTAATTTCTAACAATTTGACCAATTTAACAGTGTAGACACTGTATCGATCGGTTTCAATGAGAGCTTTGGCCCAGCTTTGTTGGTTTTGTCGCTCTGCCGCTAGGGAAAATGATCTGATAAGTGTTCGTGGCCATTGGCTGGTTCGGGTCGCGGCAATAATTCGTTCGGGGGGGACTTGCCATTTGTTGGTCCAATGATCTAAGGGAACAGCGCCTAACATTTCAAGCATTTGAGCCGCCCGAATCCGCGATAAATTCCCCTTTGGTCGAGGCAAAACACCATCTCGAATCATCGTCGGACTAATCAAACTAGGAAATTTCACGTGGAGTTTGATAGGATTGCGTGGTGCCCACCGCAACAAGGTGGCTGTATGCTGGATCATCCGTTGGCATAAACGTGATTGAGGTAGTTGGGCCAGCAAATCGGCCGCTTTCCGGCGAACAGTGCTGGTTCGATCATCCAAGGCAATTTCAAGAAAAGGCTCATCAGCCATACTGAGACCAACGTCCAGGGATTTCATGAGATTGAGTCGATTCGGGGGCGGTTCTGTCTTCCAGGTGCTTTCTAAAAGTTGTCGGCCTTGCTCTGGATCAAGATGACGCATCTGACGGAGCAGGGTTTGCTTTTGGACAGGCGTTGCCTTGTCCCACTGTGCTTTCATTCCATCCCAATCTCCAAGTTTGGGGGCCGCATACCCCCACGCTGGATTCTGGCTGGCTAACCAGCGCCCGCTTTCACCAAGCACTGGCAAAATTGTTGGACGAAGCGTTGCGCTTTTGGCCCCACGGGCAAGTAAATTAGGGAGATGTTCTTCAGGCACACGCTGACCTGCTTTAGCCAGGGCGGTCAGAAGTTCAGGAAGCAAATTTTGATGCTGTCCTTCAATCATCGCCCCTAATCGACGATTAATTGCGGGTGAGCAAGGCAATAGCTCCTCCGTTGATTTTTGCGAGAAGGTGTTTGGTTTTGTTAATTGTTTGGGAAGTTTCCCCGCTTGCTCGTGGAGGGTGATTGCACTGGCCTGACTAAGAAAATGGTGTTCAGGGGATGAGTCATCTAGCCGATTTAATAGCTGACCCAACGGTGAGTTAGAGTCATCCAGTTGTGTTGCCTCGCGCTCTGTGCCTAACATAGCGACTTTGATCAAGTTTGTCAGATCACTCATCGTACGTTTCCTAAAATATGTAGCTCTAATAGACGTTTCCCGTGCCACAGGGTGAAGGGATGAAATGTGTGGCCATTCCACTCGCCAAACAGGGTGAGGGGCTGAGTATGAGCTAAAACTTGGAGATGCCACACTTGTTCGAATTTTTCTGGCAGAGGTAACAAATACCCCTCAGAATCCTGAAGCATCCAGCGATCCTCGACTTTGTTCAAAGAGATATCCTGCAAGGCGAAAGGAAAATATCGCAGCCAGGGATTGTGGGTTAGGGCCTTGGTAAATGCTTGGTTGGCACTCTTGATCGAAGCGTTTCCGGTGAAAGGTTTTGTGGCCTGCATTGGATTGGCTTGGGCAACTAATGAGGCTCGGAGCGGGGTCAGGCTAGGCTCAAAACAAAGTGTTCCCTCAAATCGAGTGCCCACTACCAAACTGAGATTGATTGATTGTTTGGCATATGCCACATCAAAGATGAGGGCAAAGCGTTGGCTATTTTCGCCCCAAAGCCACGTGCGTTGTACTTTCTGCTTGCCGCTTAGGTTGAACCGTCGTCCTAGAACATACCAAGTGTCATCAACTGTTTCCCCGACTTCAGTCGTGGTGTCAGGCAGCCAACCGATGGCCGCCTTTAAATCCGCCTGGATTTGTGGGGGGTGTTGCTCGAAGCGATTAAAGCCCTGAATTAAGAGGTGGAGCCGGCCTATTTTTCGTAACATTTGTTCGGGCCAATCTGGGCTCCTTTCCGGGATGACAGCCATCTCACGAATTTCAGTGGCCAACTCACTGGCATGCGCATCGACCAAACGGTCCGCCATTTGACTCCAATATTGTTTAGATTGGTCGGGTAGAGTCGCGAAGCCATTGCGAACCATATCGCATAGCCATAAATCCAATTCCTGTAGCCCAATCATCAAATTCTTGTAACGACGAGCCTCTCGTTGAGATTGCGTTTTTGTACTTTGATTACTTTGGCGATTTTGTTTGCGTTTTGCTTGAGCGACTTGGTCCTCAAACCAGGTCGTCATCCAGTTTGGCGGGGTAGTGTTGGTAAAAGCGTCCGGTTGGGCGACCAACAACATAAGTAACCCCAGAGAATGGTAACAAGGGAATTTACGGCTGGCACAGCCACAGGCCAAGTTCAGTTCAGATAAATTAATTTTTACTTGAAAAGGTGGTTTATCTTTGAGGGGAAATTCACCCCAGGCCATTTGATCATTCTGGCCTAGGTTCAACCAACGTTCAGGGGTCGCAAAATTGCGACTAGTCTTCAAACTGTATTTATCTGGAGCAAGTCCCAAAACTTGCTCCATCGTCCACATCAATTCCAGCATATCTGTAGACATTGTAAAGAACGGATGTTCAAATGTCAAGTAAGAAAATAAAATTGGATTTATTGGGCGGGATAAGTTTACTGCTGTGCGGCCAATGTTCCTTGCTCATCAACACTTGAGGTACTGTTATCCAAATCCGGTGTTTGTGATAACAACCACAGCATTGTTCCTCCGGTGATAAGGCCGGCCACGGCCCCGCCGAGGAACCAACTGAATTGGCCACCGATGCCCATGCCTAGGGCCAAGCCGAAGGACCATCCCAATGTATTGCCCACAATCCAGACGACAGAGAACCTAAGCTGCCGATAAAGAAGAGGCCAGTGAATGAGACTGGCGATGAGACCAGAAATACCGCCAACAACGGCAAAGACAAAGGTGAATCCGCCTGACAACTGGAGGGCAATACTCCAGCCATAGCCCCAGCCAATGCCCCAGCCTAACACCGTACCTACCACCCACAACGGATTTTTTTTCAGTTGGGGCGGCATGGCAAACTGTTCGGCAATGCCAATGGCCAGACCAATGACAACACCCTCAGCAATTTTGCCCGCAGTACCCCCACCAAGCACGCCAAATATAAATCCATAGGAAGGGCGACGTAAGAACATCCCCATCACGAATCCAGCTAAGATAAGAATGCCCCAGTTAATTAAAATTTCCCAGTTAAACTTTTGTGTTTTTCCACTTGTCATGTGCCGCTTGTCCTTTGTCATTGGTTTCGTGTGTGAATCACTTGAACAATAAACGACCAATGACTAATAATTAACTATCGGGACGTTGGGCCAAAATCTGATCAAGCGCATCGGTATCAACATTAAAGAAGCCAGCCCGGTGAATGCGGTCGGCGACTAAAGCCCACTGCGCGTCCTGCTCAAATAATACCTTAAATTTAGGGAGGGCTTCTGTCAGATTCCCGACATTCGCCAACGCAACCGCGTGCCAAAAGCGCATTTCCAGATTCTCAGACAACATACGCTCAGCTTGACCATATGCGGCTAAGGCAGCATTGACATCGTTTTTCTCTAAAGCATCATCCCCCGCATTCATAAATTCATAGGTGCGATGGACATGCAAGAGCCGCTTGAGCTCGTGAACAGGGTCGGAGTGATCCTCGATGCGTAGATCAATCAGGCGGTCTCGCCAAATCTCACCGGTTGGCTCACCGCGAACTACCAGCAGAGCTGCCGATTGCTTCCCGCGAATGTCGCCCCCTTCGGCTTGAGCTGCTTCCAGGGCTGTCAGCATGCGTTCGGCGAGTGGCCCATCACTTTGCTCATATGCCTCTGCCATTGCTGGCCAGACTGTATTGTTGAGCATTAGATTAGCCTGCACCGAAAAGGTTTCCCCAGCCTGATGTCCGGCCTCGGCAATGCAGCGACTTCCCGTATGGGTGGCGACATTACCTGCCGTATCGATAATGGCGAGTTGACGTACATCGCGGCCTTCGTCGTTTTCTAGCAAGGCATTGACGACTTCCTGCGCCGTGTGGCCTGCCTTGAGCAGTTCCAGGCCATAAGGTCCGAAGCTGATGTTGACGAGCGACTGGGTGGCAATAGCTCCCACCCCAGCTTCTGCCCAGGAGACAACAGAGCCAACTGAGAACCAATGGGATTGCACCGCCACGCCCATTTCCCCCGTGTTTGGATCATGGGCAACGATTGAATATGTGTGGGCCAAATTGCTCAAATTGAGGGTGAGGGTCATAGGGATACCTCCCCGGCCAGGAAACGACGGGCTGTCTCTGCGAGTACTGCCGCCCCAAGTGGAATAGCATCTTCGTTGATATCAAATTCTGCGGTGTGGTGATTACGTTCAATCCCATCATTCAGGGCTGCCCCGACTGCAATCATCGCCCCTGGCGATTTCTGGGCAAGGTAGGAATAGTCCTCAGCTCCCATTCCCATTGGTTCTGAGAGAACATTTTCACTTCCCAAGAGGTCTCCACTCACCTGATGTAGCCAGCCATTGACAGTTGCATCATTCCACAAGGCTGGATAGCCCTTACGGATCTCTAGCCGGAAATCGCCACCCAGTGGCTGCACAATCGACAAGGCGCGGCGTACCTCATCAATCAATTGCTGTCGGACATCATCATCAAAGCTGCGTAAGGTGCCGTGCAAATAAACTTCGGCCGGAATGACATTGCTGGTTGTGCCAGCATGGACCTCACCAAGACTAACGACTGCAGGATGGGCAGGATCAACTTTGCGGGAGACGATGCCGTGTAGGGCGGTTAGTACCGGGCCGAGCATCCAAATCGGATCGGTGCCTTGATGCGGGTACGCTCCGTGTCCACCCGTGCCAGTAATCCAGGCTTTGAAAGTATCAACGGCAGCGGTCATCCATCCCGCGTAGGTATGGACCGTGCCTGTTGGTATGTTTGAGATCAGGTGCAGGGCAATTGTTGCATCTGCCCCATCCATCACTCCTTCTTCGGCCATTCGTTCGCCACCACTCTTGTTTTCTTCATCAGCATTTTCTTCTGATGGTTGGAAGAGGAAGCGCACTTTGCCTGGCAAGCCTTCGGCAAAGCTTTCCTTAAGCAACTGAGCCACGCCTAACAGAATGGCCGTATGCCCATCGTGCCCACAGGCGTGCATCACACCTGGGTTGGTTGAGCTATATTCCGTATTTGTTTTTTCCGTGATAGGTAGGGCATCCATATCTGCCCGAATGGCAATGGTTGGGCCAGGTTTGGTGCCCATCTCACCAATGACACCTGTTTTTGCCACACCTGTTTTCACCTCAATCCCACCAATCTCTTGCAATGTATCTGCCACAATTTTGGCGGTGCGAAATTCCTGAAAACTTAATTCAGGATGACGATGGAAGTCACGGCGTAGCCGAATCATTTCTGGGGCTAAGGCTTTGGCTTTGTCTAACATTATGTGCTCCTTTGAAAGTAGTGTTGTAACACAGACTTCTAGCCTGTCCATTCGCAGGCTGGGATACCTATGATACATTTTCATTCTTCCGGGTCGTCCCGCAGGGACTGTCAAAATCCTGTGAAAGTAGGGTTGAGTAAGGCATCCGAAAGTGCACTTTCGGATGCCTTACTTTCATTATTTTGGTGGTGCGCGAAACTCTATAAACTCTCCTAGCCCTAAAAACTCTACAAACTCTCCTTCAAATAGCCCTAAACTCCTTGAAAATGTGTTGTCGACGTGCGATTTTTGTGGTATGCTCAGATGTGAAGTATATGAATTTCCGTGTTTATAGGCGAATCGATTTTATACACATTTGGGGATTATACGATAGCCTATTTTTAACAATTTGATCAATTTGACTGCAGCATTTTATTTCTGCTAGGTTTTGATTATCCCCTCTGAATATTTGGCCATAACGAGCCATTTACCTAGGGGATTTTTTCTTTAATAAACAAAAAGTTATCGACCAGAATTCCGGAGACCTGTCTTGCTTCTACTGATTAGTACCAACGACCTGCTTATTGAACAATTTTCCACTGCTCTAACCTCTGCTACATTTTTTATCTCACTACCCACCGTGACTGATACACGCGCTTATTTAAGCGCCTTTACAAATACGGCATCCCCCATAGAGTTGATTGCGATTGATACAACCGAAGATATTCAAAGCGTGGTTGAGGCGTACCAACTATCTTTAGACGGCTTGGTTAATGACGTGCCCCTTTTGGCGATTATCAATGACTCAAGTCAGCGGCAGACTATTTTGGAAACAGGTGCTGATGATTACTTGTTGCTTCCCCTAATAACAACTGAAATTCGAGCACGTATAAATCAATATTTGCATTCAACTGTGTATGGTCTTGACATTTGGATTGAAGGCATTCATCCTGCTCGTAAGGATATCTCCTCGGCTCAAACGTTTAGCCAAGCACTCCAAGAGACGTCTAACATCTTTAAAGCATCTGGGGCTTGGCTATTTTTATATGATCTCGCTGGTCAGATTAATTTGGTCAGTAGTTACAACCTCCCCGCGTTTCTAGATCAAGATCCAACTATTCTAAAAGGTGAAGCAGATGTTTGTTTAAGGATTCATCAACAAGATCATCTAGATCAAGTTCAATTTATCCCAATGATTAATGTGCAGTCTTCAAATTTACAGCTTAATGCCTGGAGCGAAACTACGAATTTATCTTTAGCTGAAGCCCCTACATCTTTAACGAATTTTGAGTATAGGGAACCTGCCCCAAAACAAGCAGAGGACAATGTACCTTACTATTTAAGTGTTGCGCTAAAAAATAATCAAGAAATTGTTGGGGTGCTTAATTTGATTTATTTAACGCCGTCCCAATTACTTTTAAGTGAAAAGCGAATGCTGACTCGTTTAGCCCAACACCTTGGGCCGCTTCTCGACATTTTTCAGTTACAAGAAGCAACTCAAATTCGGACAGTTCAAAATGAATTCATGGTCTTGATCGCCCGTACCATTAACGAGAGTCTTGAGCTGAATACTATTTTGGCGCTATCATTAGAACAAATTGTCCCACTCCTCAATGCTGCGAGTGGTGACATTTGGCTTCTATCAGCTGATGGGCAGTGCCTTGAGTTAGTCTCTTCCTTAAGTACCGTTTTTTCTTTTAATTACAAGGCTATTCGTCAACCTAAGGATCAAGGCTTACTGGGCTGGGTGATGAAGCAGAATCGAAGTTTAAATATAACCGGCAATGTAATCGGTGATTCCCGTTTTGACCCAAATGTGGATTGCCTGAAAGGGGTAGAGAATTATTCTATATTAGCTACCCCCTTATGTTATCGTGGAACGAATATTGGCATTCTGGCAGTGCGTAATAGTAATGATAAACCTTTCACCGACTCTGATACTGTGCTCTTTGAAGGAGTTGTGGAGTTAACGGCTTCAGCGATCATGAATGCTCGGTTAATAGAGGAGCGTGAACGACTACATCATGAAATTGTACGGTCAGAACGTCTAGCAACAATCGGTCGTTTGACAACCAGCCTGTCCCACGAAATAAGTAATCCAGCCCAGGTTATTCAGGGAGCGTTGTCTTTGGCCAAAGATCAATTGAATGATCCGAGTCAGTTGGCGACTTATATTAAGTTGAGTTTAGATGAGCTGGATCGGATGATTGAGTTCGTTAATCGAATGCGTCAGATTCAACCCCTAGCCAGCGATACCAAAACTACCGTTAATCTTAATAATGTGTTACAAGAAGCGATCAATTTAGCCAAAAAAGAGATGAAACGGAAACGGGTTGAATTGGAGCTTACCCTGACCCCTGTACCTTCAATAACAGGAATACCCAATCAGTTACATCTAATGTTCCTAAACTTATTACTCAACTTCAGTGATGCGATTGACGCTCTGGGTGGAGGGCGATTGTACTTGCGTTCTATACGTTCGCCAATAGGTATACAAATTGAATTTTTGGCCGATACTGTTATTGAAGCAATTTCAAACTGGGTTGATGTTTTTGATACGTCTTTGGCGAAAAATGGGATACAGTCTGGACTACCAAACAAAAATATTTGGTTTAGTCTATTATTTAGTCGAGAAGTTGTTAGTGCCCATGATGGGGACATTCGTATTGATCAGTTAAATGATCAAACCGTTTTTCGAATTGAATTTCCATCAATACCTGAAAATATGTCTAAAAACATAAGATCGATTGAAAGCTCAAGACGCCTATGAGTTTTCAGTCACTGTCTCAGACATAACTGTCTGAACCTTTAAAGATGGTTCATGGATAAGGATTTTTGATTAACTTTCTATGTCCAAGCCAGTAGTATCTAACTGACGGACATAGTGAAGAATCAGGTTCCTACAAAAATTGTCTTGATTTTCCTATAGACACGGTGTACTTTATGAATTATAGTAAAGATGACAATAGATTTACAAAAAGTTTATAATAGTATATAATAAGTTATTCTTGTTCAAATAAATACACCCTAGGCATTTGAGTATCATATTCTTACCAGAGCACAATACAACATACTAAAATTTTGAGCAGTGAATTGGTAGTTTAACATTTGGACACAAGCTTATTATATATTGCTAACTATTTAGCTTATTCAAGTTGCATAATAGTTTATTACTCAAATGTCCTCAGTAAATATTGCTGGGGACATTGTTTTTGTCAGTTAAATACATATATAGCTCTTCTTGTTAGCTTATAAATTGATGCAATGTATATTGTTCAATTTTTCGTACATATTAAGTGTGTCTTTAAAAAGCTGATCGTTATATCTTACTAGTACCAGAGGATCTCAATGACACAATCTCATATCTTGGTTGTTGATGATGAGCCGAATATCCGTTTCGTTCTTGAACGTTCTCTTCATCACACAGGTTATCTTGTTGATACAGCAGCTAATGGGCGTGAAGCCTTAAAAAAGCTTGTTCAAACGAAATATGATTTGCTCTTACTTGATCTGCATATGGAACCCGTTGACGGTTTGGAAGTTTTACATTTTGCTCGACAGCATGATCCCCATTTAGTTATCATTATCCTCACTGCCTTTAGCTCAGTTGAAAGTGCAATTGAAGCCTTACGTTTAGGGGCCTTTGATTATCTAATTAAACCGATGACTCCCAACTCTATCAATGATCGAGTACAAGAAGGGTTAGAACATCGTGAACAGTCTTTGCGTCACCACCGCTTACTATCCCAAATAGATACATTACATGAGAATTTTAAGCAGATCGTTACTGAAGAAAATCAAGAGATATCTTCCGCCTCTAATCAGCGATACCTTCGTGCTGATGATTTGGTTATTGACCAACACTCTCAGACGGCAACTCTGGCCAGTATGCCGCTGGATTTAACCACAACAGAATTTGATTTATTAGTATGTCTTGTGAAGGCAGCTCCTAAAATTTTATCAGCCCGACAGTTAGTCAATCAGGCTTTAGGCTATGATTGCGAAGATATTGAAGCGCGAGATCTTGTGAAATGGCATATCCATCATTTGCGTCGAAAGATCGAGCCAGACCCCTCACATCCTCGTTATATTAAAACAGTTCGTCACAAAGGATATATGTGGCGTGATAAATGATCAGTTACTTTAATCTTTAGCGGGTTTACCTCAGGACTTCCTGGTCTCCCAGAGCAAGTTTATCAGAGCAGATAATGATTCTAAAAATTTATAAAACCTCAATCATACTTGATTTAGCTCTAATTATAAGTGTTATCATTGTTAGTGCCTTTTTTGTTTTAGATGCTATTCAACATACATCCCAGACCCGTTTTGATGGAGGGGATGTTTGGTATCTTGGACAACTTCATCTGTCACTTTTTGTTCTTGTGATTTGTCTCGCTTGGTTCTCCTTCCGTCGATGGCAGGCGTCTCGTGTAGATACATCTATAGATACACCCCATTACCAAAAAATGTTGCTGGAAGCTCAGACTAAAACGTCCCCCGATGGTATTTTGGTCGTATCGAAAGATAGGGAATGGCTTTCTTTTAATCAGCGTTTTGCTGAGATGTGGGATCTTCCGCCACGAGTCGTTGACAATTATGACAAGGATGAGTCTCTCCAAATAATAACTGCGCAACTGAAAGAACCAGAGCGGTTTTTTAGTAGGATTGAAGATATTTATGAAAATTTACACGACCAAGTTTATGATGAAGTCGCTCTAAAAGATGGTCGCGTTTTTGAACGATATAGTAGCCCAATTAAAGATGAAAACGAACTTTATTATGGTCGAGTTTGGTATACCCGAGATATTACCGAACGTAAACAGGCCCAACAAGCCAAAGAGGAATTTGAAAAATTGCTACAGGCTACCGTGGATGGCTTATCGGCTGCTATTGCCTTGTTAGATGATCGAGGAGAGATCAAACTTGTCAATAGCGCTTGGCGAAAATTTGCTATAGAGAATGGCGCAGAAGTGGATGCTGTATCCGAAGGACAAAACTATCTTGATATCTGTGATAATGCCGTAGGTCCTGGTTCGGAAGATGCCAAGTTATTTGCGGCAGGTATTCGTAAAGTGTTTTCGGGAGAACTTTCTTCATTTAATTTGGAATATGATTTTTTGCCAGGTCAGCCAAGCTGGTTTACAGCCTCTGTTACACCATACAGGGATGGTGACTCACCGCGGGTGGTTGTCGCTCACGAGAATATTACTGAGCGTAAGTTGGTAGAAAACAGGTTGCGTTTACTGGATACGGCTATCAGTCAGATTAGCGAGGCCATTGTCATTACCACGTCAGATTTGGAGAAACCAGGCCCAGAAATTCTCTATGTCAACCCAGCATTCACTCGTATGACAGGCTATGCAGCCGAGGAAGTTTTAGGTAAAACGCCCCGCACCCTTCAAGGCCCACAGACAGATCGCCGAGTCTTAAATCAATTACGCCATCATTTAGCTCAGGGTAAAGTATTTAAAGGGGAAACGATCAATTATCGCAAAGATGGTACTGAATTTGTTACAGAGTGGAGGATTACACCGATTCAGGATAGCCAAGGTGATATTACCCACTTTGTTAGTGTACAAAGTGATATCACTGAAGAGAAACGTATGATGGATGCTTTGCACGAAAGTGAAGAGCAATTTCGACAGGTTATTGCCTCGATTAGTGATCATATTTATATAACCAAAATACCTGAAAATGGAGACAATAGTAATGTTTACATTTCTCCCAATATCAAAGATTTAGTTGGCTATTCTGAAGAGAAATTTTTAACAGATTGGAAATTTTGGAACTCGCAATTGATTGTTTCTGATGATCGAGAAGCTGCTGCAGCCCAGTTCCAACGATTAACATCGGGTCAAGATAGTGAAGTAGAATATCGTATGGTGAGAAGTGATGGTCAGATGATTTGGATCCGTGATAGTGCGAGAGTTATTGATCAAGACAGTACTCGCCTGATTTATGGGGTCGTGAGCGATATTACCAAGCGCAAACAAATTGAGGAGGAGTTACATAAATCAACTGAAGCAGAGCTTCAACGCCGTAATCGTGAGCTAACACTACTCAATCAGATCATTGTTACCTCAGCCACTCATTTTGAGCAGGAGGCAATCCTCGAAATCGCTTGTCGTGAGTTAGCCTTAACCTTTGATGTCTCTCGAGCGGTGGCCATATTGCTAAATCAGGAGAAGACAGAAGGACGTATCGTCGCTGAATATTTAACTGAAGAACAGGGTTCGGTACTACATCAAAGCTTCCCGGTCAAAGGCAATCCAATTGTGGAGTATCTGCTCAGCTACAAAATGCCATTGGTTATAGGCGAAGCTGAAAGCGACCCACGTCTAGTTCCATTGAGTACCTTTATGCAAAGGCAAGGGACCGCTTCACTCCTCATTTTGCCCCTAATTGTAGAAGGGGAGTTAATTGGTGGTTTAAGGTTGGCTAGTGTAGAGCCTAAGGCCTTTGCCCGTGATGAGCTTGTCTTGGCCTGGAGTGTGGCTGAACAAGTGTCTGGGGCCTTAACTCGTATCAGATATAGCGAAGCTAGACGACTGTTGAGTACGGCCGTTGAGCAAAGTACCGATATTATCATGATCACAGATACCGAGGGAACTATTGTTTATGTTAATCCAGCCTTTGAAAATGTGACAGGATATACCCCCAATGAAGCTATTGGACAGACTTTTGATCTGCTTAAGAGTGATCAGCATAAGGATGTTTTTTATCAGACCCTATGGGATACCATTCTAGCTGGGGAAGTCTGGGGCAGCCGTATGATTAATAAAAGAAAAGATGGTAGTTTGTATACTGTTGACTCTATTATTACACCAGTGCGTGATCCCTATGGTGAGATTATCAATTATGTTGCATTGCAACGTGATATAACACACAGGTTAGAATTGGAAGATCAATTGCAACGATCACAAAAGATGGAGGCGGTTGGTCGTTTAGCTGGGGGAATTGCCCATGATTTTAACAATCTTTTGACCGTAATTAATGGGTATGTTGAATTATTGGCTAAGAGCTATTTGAATTCGAGTGATCCACGGCAACGAATGGTAGGGGAGGTACGAAAGGCAGGGCAACAAGCCGCTGTCCTAACCCGTCAATTATTGGCGTTCAGCCGACAACAACCAACCTTTGTTCAGCCTTTAAACCTCAATCAGGTTGTAACAACAATGAAGAGCCTATTGGCTCGTCTCTTAGGAGAACATTTAACATTAGAGATTGATTTGGCCACAGATTTGGACAATGTCTTGCTTGATCCTAGCCAAATTGAACAGGTTATTATGAATTTGGCGATAAACGCCCGTGATGCTATGCCTGACGGAGGAACCTTAACCTTTATGACGGCCAATACAATGCTAGATGAAAATCATCATATCAATGTGATTCCCGGCCCCTATATTGAATTGTGTATTGCTGATACTGGCGAGGGGATGGATCAAGAAACACAAAACCGAGTCTTTGAGCCATTTTTTACAACAAAAATTGGTGATCAAGGAACTGGTTTGGGATTATCCATTGTATACAGTATTGTTGAGCAAAACAATGGGCATATTCAGGTTGAGAGTACCCTCGGGCAGGGGACAACCTTCAAAATTTATTTACCTCGAACTGACGAAACAATCAAGGCTTCTCCTCTAGTGCCTGAGCACCCCATATCGCCTATCATTACGAGTAACAAAACCATCTTGCTTGTTGAAGATGAGGCAGGGGTACGTTTGATAATTCAGGAATTTTTGGAGAATCAAGGGTTTACGGTGCTTGTGGCCTCAAATTCCCGGGAAGCTCTGGAAATATGCCAGCAAAAAGGGCAAGAGCTTGACTTGCTAATAACCGACGTGATCATGCCCAATATCAGTGGTCCAGAGTTGGCTAAACAGTTAACCCAGTTTTATCCCAATCTCAAAATTCTCTTTATCTCTGGTTATACTGATCAGGAGTTGGAGTCGTATAAGTTAGATAGCAGGGAAACCTTTCTGTTGGAAAAGCCCTTCTCTTCTCAAGTTTTGATTAATAAAGTGCAGGAAGTGCTCGGCAGTTAGAGATAGAAAAGGTCTTTACTTTAAGAGTAGAGGATGAGGTCGAATAGAGTCTTTTGCTTGGTTATAAGGTATTTCTTGGGAGGAAGGTGATCTATTCTCCAAAATTTGTTTCGCTCGTGTTAAATAGTAATCCGCTGCCTGATCTTGGGGATTAATTTTCAACACGTGGCTAAACTGCTCATTTGCCTTAATAAAATTTTGCTTAAAAAAGCATTCTAAGCCAAGTTCAAACTGAGACAGGGTCTCTAGCTTTAGATCAATTATTTTTGGTGCGTCACCATCAAAAATCTCAAAAATTGGGATTCTTTCCTTCTTCCCCTTAACCTTAACTCGACCAAGAAATCGAGTATGATATTGCTGACGGCCCTCTAGCTGTAGCAGAGAGTGTTCACTGATGATGATTGAAGCCCCATATAGTTTGGTCAACCCCTCTAACCGGGAGGCTACGTTGACTGCATCTGCTATAACTGTTCCCTCCATTCGCTCAGTTTCCCCAATTGTGCCCAACATCAACATTCCCGTATGTAAACCAATCCCCACTTTGATTGGACGCTTGTTTTGTGTTTTGCTGAAATTATTATAATCAGTCACTTTTTGTTGAAGGGCAATGGCTGATTGAACCGCATCGTCTACTTTTGTTGGGAAAAGTGCCATAATTGCATCACCAATATATTTGTCGATGAAGCCACGATGCTGTCGAATAATGGGGCTGACCCGGCCTAGATAGGCATTGAGGAAACTGAAGGTCTCGTGTGGGGTCATGCTTTCAGATAGTGTTGTAAAAGAACGGATATCTGAGAAAAGAATAGTCATCTCTTGCTGGACTTGATCACCTAGCTGGACTTCATTGATACTCTCTTTTTCTAAAAATCGTAGAATCTCATGTGGCACAAAACGGCCGTAGGCGGCATTGATTTTGGCCAAACGAAGATGTGTTTTAACGCGGGCCAAAAGCTCATTCTTGTCAAATGGCTTCGTCAAATAATCGTTGGCCCCGATCTCGAATCCAGCCACTAAATCGGCGACTTGGGTCTTTGTCGTTAGTAGGATAATAGGCAATTGATGAGGCGGATAGCGCTCCCGAATTTTTTCGCAAACATCATAGCCTGACATTTTTGGCATCATCAGGTCAAGTAGAACGAGATCAGGCTTAACCTCTTCAATCGCTTCAAGTGCTTCATATCCATCAAAAGCTTGGGCGATTTTGTAGTTTTGCATTGAAAGATAATTTGTTAAGATCTGGACGTTGATTAATTCATCATCGACAACTAAGATGGTGGTTTCATTAGTATGCAAGCCATTTTGCCCAGAGGGAAGGAGGACTGGATCGAGGTGTACTTGTTTCCCTTGATTCGACCTAGAATTGTCTATCGTTAACGCATCAATGGCTTGATTCAACATGCTGGCATTAACCGGCCATTTATGTAGCGGTAGGGTAATAGTGAATGTCGTTCCCTGATCCAAGATAGAGTCCACTGTGATTGTTCCCCCATGAAGCTCAATAAGTTGTTGTGTAATAAATAGCCCTAAGCCGGTCTGTCCTTGTTTTCTAATGGTGAATCCTTCCTCAACATCCTTGGTTTGAAAAATCCTGTTCAATCGATTAGGCGGAATACCAATGCCAGTGTCAGTGATCCTCACCACCAACATATCTTGTTGCAATTCCCCAGCAACGATGACGCTACCAACTTCTGTAAACTTAATCGCATTTCCTATCAAATTGTATAGAATTTGCTGTATTCGACTCTCATCAGCGTTGATTGCGGGAAGATCACGTTCAAGGTTATTGATGAGCCGTAATGATTTTTGACCAAGTAGAGGTTGGAACATCGTCATGACAACTTCGGTGATACTATAGATGTCGACAGCCTTCAAATCTAAATTAAGACCCTGATACTTTAATTTAAAGGCATCCATCGTATCATTGATGATAGTGTTTAACTGACGACCACTAAAAATGATCATCATCAGGTTATGCATTTGTTCAGGGGTAAGCGAGCCAGTCGCGCCATCAATCATCGACTCTGCAATGCCAATAATGCCATTGAGGGGCGTACGTAAATCGTGTGAGGTATGATCAAAGAATTCATTCTTCATTTGATCGAGTTGTAATAGCGCTTCATTTTTTGTATCAAGCTCGGCGATGTACGTTTGTATCTGATCTTCTAGAGACTTACGATTATCAACCTCTTGCTCAAGTGCAAGAGTTTGAGTCACAAGTTGTTGCTCTAGCTTTTCTTGCGCTGTTCTTAAATGTAAATTACGCAAATATAATTTGTTCTGGACATTTTTCGCATTCAGTCGCGTTGTAATATAGGCTAAAATCTCTTCACATTGCAGAGGCTTGGTTAAATAGGCCTCTGCACCACATTGAAGACCCCTCACCTTATCAACCGGATGATCACGCTCCGTGGTAAAAATTATGGGAATATGCTTGGTATGCTTATTGGTTTTAAGACGTTGACAAATTTGAAAGCCGTCAATATCACTGATCATTACTTCTAGAAGAATAATGTCGGGTTGAATATTTTCGGCTTGGAGTAAGGCATTCTCTCCATCAGTTGCCACTAATACCCTGAAGCCAAACCCCTTTAGATAATCAAATAAGAGTTTTAACTTGTCTAATGCTTCATCAATAATGAGGACAGTTTTTGATGTGGCTTGAGTGTTGATTGGCTTCATATTAGTCATGTTCTAAACGAGTCTCTAATTAGGGGTAGTTTATAAAATGGATTGTTTCGTAATTATTGGTAAGGTGCAGTCAACTGACCCAGTCATAATCGTCTAAACATTTTGTTATATTCAAAGGACAAGAAATTGAAATTCGTTTTCTATGCCTAGGTCAGTAAGTAACTTCTGCACTATTGTAACATAAGAAATTACCTGTTTTATTGGCGGCGGTACCAAAATCTTATGGTTTCCCAACCTTCCCAACCTTGACAATCTTTCCTAACCATCAGAATGAAAATTTTCTGCTATAGTGGGATTATCACGAATGTAACTTGCATCGTCAGAAATAAATTGTTGATGACGAGTTGATTTAACAAAATATAAATCTCTGTTTTGAATCTGAGACTTTACCATTTGTGAACATCACTCTAGCCTATGCGGCAAAGGAGCACTCACTCTATGATCCATCAATCTCATCCAGGCCACTACAGACACAGTGGATTAACGCTCTACCCCTCACAGCAGCAAGTTATCGACAAACTTCTGCAAAATCTTGTTCGCCAAATCCCAGCCCAATTTATAATGTTGGCCGATGTTACAGGTCAGGTTATTTCTACCCAAGGTAGTCATCAAGGTATTGATTTGACGGCCTTGGGTGCTTTGGTCGTGAGTGATCTAGCCGCAAGTCACGAAATTGCGCGACTGACCCGTCAATATCAGGCTGATCAAATGGTGTTTCGTGAAGGCCAAACCATTAATTCGTTTACCTGTAGTGCTGGTAGTGATCTCGTATTATTTATTCAAGTTTCGACTGAAACACCACTTGGCTGGGCGAGAGTGCTAATTCAGAAAGCGGCTAATGAATTGGCGACGATTGTTGTTACACCTCCCGAACAGCATAGTTTTGCCTCAGAAGATGTCTTACTTCGGCAAGAAGATTTGACTGACTTGTTTAATGATGCACTAGATAACTTGTGGGGGGAGTAGGCCCATGTTTATCAACTGGCAATTACGTGAACTTAACTTGAAAATTGTCTATTATGGTCCAGCCCTCAGCGGAAAGACGACAAACCTGGAGTTTATTCACGAACGGGTAGATCCCCAGTGGCGGGGGGACTTGATTTCATTAAAGACTCACGAAGATCGAACCCTTTACTTTGATTTTTTACGATTAGAGCTAGGAAAGATTAGTGGTCTTACACCTAAGCTTCATTTATATACAGTACCTGGGCAATCCTACTATGAAGCCAGCCGAAAATTGGTTTTGCGTGGGGCTGATGGGGTTGTCTTTGTTGCTGACTCCAGTCAGGATCGTCTTCGATACAATCTAGACTCTTGGCAGAGTATGAAAAGCCACTTGGCTGAGTTGAATATGCCATTCACCACATTCCCTCTGGTCGTGCAATTTAATAAGCGGGATTTGCCCAATGCAATGCCCATTAGCTCAATGCAAAGTTTTCTCTATACCAACGGGATTCCTACCTTTGAAGCTGTTGCGGTCAATGGTCAAGGAGTCTTTGATACGATGAAGGCGATTATCAATCGCGTTGTGAGCCAAGTACAAAAAGAAATGGCTTAGGCTTTTCCAAGAAATAAATTGCCCAAAGTGTCTTGAAGTAACAACGGCTTTACGATTAATCAAATGACGTTAGAAAAGCTTTAAAGCCGTGCTATCTTAGCCTGATACATCGACAGGTTGTTTTGCAGATACTTCTCTATTAGTTATTTATTTTTCTGTAACGGCCTTAGACCTTATACATTCTTACATATAAAGAGGTAATACTTTGACAAGCGAAACACCCCAAACAACCTCAAAAAAATTAAATATGCTTCTGACCAACCTAAGTGAGAAAGGTGATTTTCCTGTAGCAATTTTGACTGATCGTCATGGATTACTAATTGCCTTTGCCGCTACGGTTGGCCAAGATACTCAAACTCAAGCGGCTGTCGTAGCCTTAATTGAAAATACAGCTACTCAGGTACAAAATTTGCTTAATATGGCTCAAGCTGACGAGATTTCATTAAATGATCAAAATGGACAGCGATTGATTTGTCGTCCTTTTAACATCAATGATCAAGTGATGATTTTAGCCATTTTAGTTCCTAATAAAGAGCAAAGCTATCGTCGATTAACCAATCAAACAATTAACAATATTCAACGACAATGGAAGCTTTAAGGTCGAGGTAATAAATCATGGCAATGCAAGGTGATTTACAAGTAATGGCAGTGGCCGATTTGATTCAACATAACTGTCAGGATCGTAAGACGGCTCGATTGGTTATAGAAAATAATGATCAACAGGCAACTCTCTTCTTTAAAGCAGGTGCCGTATTACACGCAACCCTGGGTAATTTACAGGGTGAGGAGGCAATATTTGAATTATTAGGTTGGCAAGAAGGACAATTTACTCTAGAAATGGATATGGAACCGACCACCAAAACTATTAGTCGCAATTGGTCCGGTTTGATTTTGGAAGGGGCTCGACGCCTAGATCAAGATGTTAATTCACTTACTACTACTGATAACTCAATAATATTAGATCAGGAGGATTTCCTTATGGCAGCAACACGAAAAAAGAAAAGTGATCTCTTAGCCGATGCCTTGGCTGAACTTTTACGCGAATCTTCAGATATTGATGGAGCAGCGGTCGTTGGCGTAGATGGATTGGTCTACTCTGCAAATATCCCCCAACGTGCTTTAGATGAGAATATGGTGGGGGCTACCTCAGCCGCTGTACTTGGTTTGAGTAAACGTAGTGTAGATCAACTCAAGCGTGGTCAGTTTCAACAGGCCTTGATTCAAGGTGATGATGGCAACATCATTGTAGCTGGCTTGGATGATGAAACACTATTTATTGGTCTAACACCCAATAATGTAAATTTAGGTATGGCCTTTGCTGAAGTCCGAACTATGTCTAATAAACTAAATGAGCTTCTCTAATCCACAACAATCTACTAATTAAGGAGACTATAATAATGGATGATCGCAAAAGCTGGGATATTAAAGATGAGTCTATTCTAGAGGATTTGGCTACTTTGATGGGGCTAACAGATGAGGAAAAACAAGCTGTCGCGGCTTGTCAGAGTGAGGCTGAAGCTCAGGCTGACGCAATGATTGAGGCTTTTTATAATCGGTTACTTCATCAGGATACAACCGCTGAATTTCTGGAAGGGATGGTTGAACATTTGCGGGGTACCCTTAAGGCTTGGTTTGTTCAACTGTTTTCAGGTGAGTATGGTCAGGATTATGTACAAAGCCGCTTGAATATTGGCAAAACTCACGTTCGTATTGGTTTACCAGTTCGTTATCCCTTGGCAATGATGGATATTTTGATGGAGCATGGCGAAAAAGTGGCTGAAGCTCAAGGGGAAGTAGGCATAAAAGCATTCCGAAAGCTCGCGGCTTTAGACATTGCCATCTTTAATCAAGCTTATGAAAACACTCAACTTAATCATTTAGCGGAAACGGTAGGGAATGAGCGTTTAGCTCGTCGAATTTTAACGCAAGGATAACTGTTCAGACGATAACAATAATCAAAATAATTGGTAGGTAATTGTGGTTACAATTAAGGAAATAATAGCTGAATCATGAGGTCTAAAAGAGTATTGATCGTTGATGAACAAGAGGATTTAGTCGAATTTTATAAAACTTGGCTTGAGCCTGAAGAACTTGAGCTTCAATTTGCTCATAGTGGAGTCGATGCACTTAACATCATTGACACTTACAGCTTTGATTTGGCTCTCATAGATTTATCATTATCTGATATGAATGGCTTGGATATCTTGCATCGTATGAGAGATGATAATCTTGATATACCGGCGATTATCTCTTCAACAGATGGGGCTGTTTCTATGAGTCAGGTGACAAAAGCCTTACAAATGGGAAAAGTAACGTTTATTGAAAAACCCTACGTATCAGAATCATTACAAGAGAATATACATGTTGCTTTAGAACAATATTCAGGCGGGCTGGTACAAGGTAATCTACTTGATCTTAGTCTAACGAGTTTGATCTCCTTAAGCTGTAATGAAGGTAAAACAGCCCGCTTGGATATTCAACATCAGGGTCAAGAAGCAACACTTTTCTTTGCAAAGGGACAAATTACTCACGCCCTACTCAATGACGTTGTTGGAGATGAGGCGGTTTATGAAACCCTTACTTGGGATGAAGGGGATTTTATAATGAGAATGGGCCTTACAGCTTCGGAGCGAACAATTCAGGCGAATTGGTCTGGATTAGTATTAGAAGGGTTAAGGCGCCTGGATGAGTCTACTTTTGATCAAGAACAACTAGAGCCTGTTGATGAATTTAATTCCCATAATCCATCCAAACTAAACCAAAGCTCCAGTTTTGGTTTGGATGATCATACTCAAACCAAAGTGGAAAATATAATTTCTCAACTTGATACACAAGCTGTCTCTCACTGTATTCTTTTTTTAACGCGTGGCGGACATCTATTACATTCACGCGCTCAAACGGCGCAAAGTAAAGTCCCCTCTTTAGCAGCACTGGTAGCAGGTAGCTTTTCTGCAACAGATCAAGCAGCTCAAATATTAACCCCTGAGATATCGCTTCATCCCCAATGTCAACAAAGCCTACAAGAAGGCCCCAGTTATGGCCTTTACTCAGCTGGAGTGGGATCAAATTGGATTTTGACAATGGCCTTTGATCCACAAATAACTAATTTAGGATTAGCTCGTCAAGTGACACTAAAAGCGGCGGCCAAATTAGATAAGATTTTAACTCAAGCTGAAGATATGACTAAACAGCAGGAACAAATAATAAAAGGGGCAAATGAGAATTTTCATCAAGATGTCGATGATGTCTTGGATGATCTATTTGACCTTTAAGAGTATGTTAAATGAATCTGAATTGGAAGCTTCGCGAGATTGACTTCAAAATTGTCTACTATGGTCCCCCCTTGAGTGGTAAGACAACTAACTTAGAACAAATTCATGCTCGCATGAATAAATCAAACCAAAGCGAATTGGTTACCTTGAAAACTGAAGGAGACCGTACTCTTTTTTTTGATTTTCTACCACTCAATGTGAAAGAGATTTCAGGATTTAAACCACGTTTTAATCTTTACACTGTACCTGGCCAAAGTATCTATCACGACACACGTCGTTTAATTTTAGATGAGGTTGATGCCATTGTTTTTGTGGCTGACTCACAAAAGTCACGCTTGAGCGATAACAGACGTGCCTTTAAGGAGATGAAACGTCATCTAGATAACCTTGGTTACAATTGGTTTGATCTTCCTTTGGTGCTGCAATACAACAAACAAGATTTGCCAAACCGGATTCCCGAAATGGTTTTACAACGTTATCTCAACCCTGACAATACTTTACCTTACATTAGTAGTGTCGCTGCGGAAGGGATAGGCGTTGTTGAAACCCTTAAGAAATGTATCAATATGGTTCTAATAAGTATACAAGACCAACTTTAGTATAGAGTGTAAATATGCATCATAGTACCACATTAGAAAATGGCATACGGGTTGTGACCGAAACAATCCCCCAGGTGCGTTCTGTGGCGATTGGTATTGTCGTCGATGTCGGTCTCACCGATGAAACACCAGATAAAAACGGCTTGGCTCACCTCACGGAACATTTAATGTTTCAAGGGACCAGCAGTCGTGATGCGATGCAGATTGCCCGTTTGATGGATAGCACAGGTGGTCACGTAGGGGCCTTTACGGCCCGCGATTACACCTGCTACTCGGCTGTCGTGCTTGATGATCATTGCCCCTATGCGCTTGATCTGTTTGGGGATATTTTGCTCAACTCGATTTTTCCAGAAGATAGCGTTGACCGAGAAAAGGCAGCGATTTTACGAGAAATCGAAATGGGTAATGACTCACCAAGCGAGCGCGCCCACGCCCAACTTAAGGCCTTTGCTTGGCCCAATCACCCTTTGGGGCGACCTGTAGCGGGGACGGCTGAGATTGTGCAATCGCTGACCCGTGAGGATGTCATTTACTTTATGCACGAGCAGTATCTGCCGGAACGGATCATCATCGCTGCCGCAGGCAGGGTTGATCACGATGATTTTGTCAGCCAAGTACGCGATGCCTTTTGGCGAATGTTGGGGAGTAGCCAACGCAAAACCCTGCCCCGGCCTATGGGCCAATCAGGTGTAACGATTGAGCATCGGAATGTGTCTCAAGCTTACTTCTCCATTGGATTACCGGTTTATTCATATGCCCATCCCCGTCGTTATGAAATGCATATTCTAAATAATGTATTGGGAGGGGGAATCAGTTCCCGCCTCTTCCGAACCATTCGAGAAGAGCAGGGGTTGGTCTATCACATTGGCTCTGAATATCACGCCTATCGTGATGGAGGAATGTGGGTGATTGAAGGCAGCACCACACCGGAATATCTTGAAGCAGTCTTAAATCTAACCTGCATTGAGTTGAAAGACTTGCTTAGAGGGCAAAAGCCGATTGAGGCTGAGGAGCTTTGGATTGCCAAGATGCAAATTCAGGGTCAACACCAACTAGCTTCTGAAGATACCTATACTCGGATGAGCCGATTGGCCACCCAAGCCCTTTATCTGGGACACTATCTTTCACCAGATGAAATTCTGGGGCAAATTGAGAGTGTTGACGATCAACAGTTGCTAGACGTAGCTGGTGAGATCAACGGTGATGCCATGCCTCGGATGGCGATGGCTATTGTCGGCCCAGAGGCACCAGAGCATTACACCTTAAATTCAATTGAAACGCTTCTGGCCAGCTTTCAATAAATTAAACATTACATAATCATCAACTAGTAGTCCTAACCTGAAAGGAGATTACAACAATGGGTATACAAGAAAATGTCAAGAAGAATTGGATTGAAACTCAAAAAAAGTTCAACCACCCGGTCAATGCCATCGGTGTAAAGATCGATCCTAAAGATGAAAAGACCCTCAAAGTATGGAAGGATGAGGGTATCGATAAGTTCCTTAAGAAGTAGTCGCTAATGTAATACTGGGCTGGATTTTGAGGCCAGCTAAATCCAGCCCAACTTTGTTAGGGATCTGATTCACACCAAAGGATTTGAAACGTGTCAAACAACAACTTGTTTCCTCATGAAAACAACGAAGCGATAATCAATATTGAAGTAGATCAAACGAGCAAAGGACTCATCCTCATTGCAGATGATAGCCCTACAATTTGCCGTTTGGTCACAATGTCCCTTGAACGCGAAAACTATGAGGTGGTTAGTGTCGCAAATGGGATGGAAGCCCTGTCCAAGATGAATGAGGTAACTCCCCACCTGATTTTACTAGACATCACGATGCCTTACATGGATGGTTATCAACTCTGCAAGATTATTAAAGGGAATGCTGATTTGAAGCATATTCCCGTGGTAATGTTGTCAGGGAAAGATGGCTTCTTTGATAAAGTCAAAGGCCGAATGGCTGGCGCGGTTGATTATATCACCAAGCCATTTCAGCCCGAAGTATTGCTGCAAACAGTAGCGAAACATATTTTGTAGCAAGTTAGTGTTCCGCCATAGTTAACTTGACGGATCAGATAGTCGTAGCGGAACACTTAGGCTGAAGTAAATAGTCTGAATTCAATCCGTCAAAAGATATTGCTTCAGCACTAGGTAAGGAGATACACATTGGCATTAACAGGTAACCTTCAAGATATCAGTCTTGCTAATCTGGTTCAAATGTTGTGTTTGGATCAACGAAAGGCGATGCTGAGATTAAAACATCGCGACATCGAAGAAGGACTCATCTACTTCGCCGATGGTCAGATTGTACATGCATTGGTTGGCCCCCTGGTTGGCCCTGAAGCAATTTACAAACTCTTAAGCTGGGGAGAAGGGAGCTTCAAAGTAAATGAGCCTGTTACAGCCCCAAATCGAACCGTTGTTGACCCTTGGAATTCAATTTTGATGGAAGGAATGCGATTGGTTGATGAACAAAAACTGGTTGAGTGCGTTCAACCTGAACGAACCCTCTCTGCCACTGAGATTGAACAAGATAGCAATTTGGAAACTAATTTAATCATGTTGTTGTCAAAACTTGAACAGTTGCAAGCCAAACTGGCTCAGGAGAAAACGCAAAAGCGTCCAGTGCAAGCCTTACGAGTTTTCACAGAGATCATTAATGAAGTGGCCGCATTTGGTGAAGCAAATCCACCACACACCTCTAAGCATGCGCCATTGATGGAAGTCTTGTCCAGTGTCAGTGAAAAATATGCAGCGACACAATTGCTGCGGGTGGAAAATAATCGGCTATCAACCAATATCGTTACCCAGCTTTACCAAAGATGGACTGATGATGTGGCCAAACGGCGTGAAACCTTTATGGAAATCTCTCAAGGGTTACTTGATGTTCTGGAAACATACTTTACCCATCTTATGGTATTTTTTAACGCCCCAATTTTAGCTACCCAATGGCAAGAAACCTGTCAGCTTTTTTTAAGCGAACTTAAAGCATCGACACAAAAAATTAAATTTTGATAAATTTCAGCCTATAAAATGGAGATTGAACATGGCACTAGAAAAAATTCTCGTTGTTGACGACAGCCCCACCCAGTTGAACTTGATGACAACCCCACTCAAAGCAAAAGGCTATCAGATTGTTACCGCCGTGGATGGCGAAGAAGCGCTGGCTAAAGCGGAGAGCGAACAGCCTAAGTTGATCGTTCTGGATGTTGTTTTGCCTAAGAAGAACGGCTTTCAGGTCTGTCGTCAGCTTAAAACCACAGATAATACGAAAGACATTAAAGTTCTTTTGGTCACCAGTAAAGATCAAGAAACGGATCGCTTCTGGGGTCTCAAGCAAGGGGCAGATGAGTATATGACGAAGCCTTTTGTCGAAGAAGATTTGTTAAATAACGTGGCAAATCTGTTGTAGATTTTAATGTAAATCGTAGTTGTAAGTCGTCAGTTGTTATATTTTGCTTGAAGATTGAAGTGCAGGGGGCAAGCTTATTTTATGCTTGTTGCCCTGCCTGAGCTGTTCACTTTAACAATTCAGAGCCTATCGACAATATTGTCAATAAATGTTTATCACGACCTGATTACGATTTATGGATGGTTACCATCACATCAACTAGGAACAGGCAAAACAAGATGACCAGAATAATTGGTGTATTAAATTATAAAGGTGGTACGGGCAAGACGACCACCGTTGTCAATTTGAGTGTTGGTTTGGCTCTGAAGGGGGCACGCGTATTATGCGTGGATCTCGATGCCCAAGGTAGTTTAGCTACATATTTTGGTGCAAACGTTGCGCAAACCCTCACTGATTTACTATTAGAACGGGCCGAGCCTCAGGCCTGTGTCACCCCCCTCCGCAATAATCTGGATTTGATTGCCAGCACTGCCGATCTACTTCAGGTTGAAGGGCAGTTATGGCGGATGAATGATCGTGATGCTGCTCGACACACCTTGTCCAATAAGCTAAATCTGTTGAGCGATTATGATTACATTGTTTTGGATTATTCGCCCTCGGTCAGCTTGTTAAGCGAGAGTGCTCTGTTTTGTACCAAAGAGCTGGTGGTCCCTGTAGCGATGCGTTATCTGGCAATGGTCGGAACGCGTCAGGTGATCCAAACCCTCAAAACAGTTGGCCGCATTCCCAACCATCAAATTCAACTCTCTATGATTGTCCCTACCTTTTACTATGGACGACTGCGTAAAGATCAAGAAATCATGGAAACGTTGCAACGCCATTTTGGTGAGAAGGTAGCCCAGCCGATTCGCACAAATGTTAAATTGGCCGAAGCCCCGAGTCATCAAATGAGTATTTACGAGTACGCTTCGCGTAGCTCTGGAGCTGTTGATTATGCTCATTTGGTAGAGAGGATTGTGCAATATGGAAACTAAAAATGGTAATGGTCATCAGAAGCCAAAATCCAGCAAAGCACTGGGGCATGATCCTTTTGCGGATATGATGGATTTTGGTGACGATTTGGACTCAAATGCGAATAATGGCATATTTGCCGCCCCAGTTGAATCCTCCTCTAACGATGATTCGGTGGAAACAACAAGTTCCGCCCCCTCAACAATGTTATTTATGGCTACTTCAAACCCTAAGGAGAATGAAGGCAAGAATGACACTGTAGCTTCTTCAGATTTAGCCCCACATCTGGTCGAATCCGAGCTGGGTGAAATGCCTCAAGTTGAGCAGGAGACGTCCCATTTACCTTGGTCAACTGAGGCGAGTAGCCATCCTGAGGAGGCCACATCAATCCCAGGGCTATCAATTGATTCGGCTACAACTGCCTCCAATAGTGAAACGCACACCGAAGATGTCCATGATTTTCTGAACAGTCTTGTAGCGACAATTGATGGAGAGATTGAGCACATGCTCGGCTCAGATTTGGCGACAGATCTGGAAAGGGATGCACACCTTGACCGTTCCGCTGATGTAAAACAGCATGTGATTTTTACCTTGGCTGATACAGAATATGCCGTTCCGATTGGCAATGTTATTGAAATCACCCAACCTCCAATGACTACCACCGTGCCAAACGTGCCACATTGGGTCATAGGTGTTACTAATTTGCGAGGTGATATTCTCTCCGTTGTTGATTTGCGGGGCTTTTTAGGCCTTGATCACACTCACATTACTTCAGCCAATCGGATGCTTGTGGCCTTGATAAATCAAGGTGGTGAGACATTGTCAATTGGCTTGGTGGTCGATAAGGTCAACGAGATTCGTTATTTGAATCAAGCTCGAATCCATGATCCAACGACCTCCATCGACAGCCAGTTAACCCCTTATTTAGAAGGGATTTATGAGTATGAGACCCGTCTGTTTTCTATTCTCAATCTTGAACAGCTACTTCTCTCAACCAAGATGCAACAGGTCTAGTTTATGAAATTTCTTCCGGGTTTTAGATAGTGAGAATTAAATAACGTTTGCATTTGCTGCCATACGGCTCACTTTAAAATCGGATTTGATCATGATATTGGGCAAGCTCATTTATGCCTTAGCCCTTAAACTTTCACGACAGTATTAATTTAGGAGGTATTCATGTTTGACAACCTTAAACAACTTAACTTAAAAGACTTACCCATTAGGACAAAGCTGCTTATTTTAGCCTTGGTGCCTATTTTAGGGCTGCTCTACTTTGCCATCAGTGATTCGATTGCGCGGGTGAGCGACCTGAATGAGGCGAATGAAATTACGCGCTTAACCAACTTTTTGGAACAGGTGGGTAATTATGTGGATGTATCACAGGTAGAACGGGGGGCATCGGTTACCTTCGTTGCCAGTCGAGGGACAGCATTTCAAGATGAAGTCCAGACCCAAAGAGTTGTTGTGGATGAACAACTGGTAACGCTTCGTCAGGTTGTTGATGACTTACGGGCTGATAATCTTGATGCAGAGTTCTATCGGCGGGCTGATCAAGCTTTGGCGGATGCGGATGAACTGCCAGACATTCGACAGCGGATTGATAATCTGGCGATTACGGAGGAAGAGATTCTAGAAACCTATACCAGAATTCACAACGAGTTGTTTGATGCCATTCTCTTTATCCCGGTTATCAGTAGTGACCCTCAGATTAGTACTCGGATTTCGGCCTTTGGGATGCTTCTATTTGAAAAAGATGCGGTGGGTCGACAGCGAGCGTTGGTGGCTGATATTTTGGAGCGGGTCGCCAATGAAGATCAAGCGGTTATTGAATTTCAGGCAAACGAAGAAGGCTTTCTAGTTGATGCATTTACAGAACTCTTTGCGGCCATTGATGAGCAGGCCTTGTTTGATGAACTATTCATCGACTATGCCGCTGCAGAGGAAGTCCAATTTCGTAATGAGTTGCTAGATGGTAACCCAGTTGTAGAGGAATTGACGCAAATTAAACAGACCTTATTTGCCAGTCGAGCTGAGGGAGATTTCGACGCACTGCTCAATCTTGACATTACCTCAGAAGACTGGTTTGCCCTATCGACTCAAGAGATTAGTCTCTTGAAGGAGCTGGAGAATGGGATCTTGAATGATATTAGAACGGTTGCCGATGCAGACGCGGCTTTGGCCCAAAATCAGCTAACCTTTTTTGGAGTCTTTAGTGCGGTTTTGATCACGATTACGGTTTTGATGGCTGTGTTTATTGTTCGTGGAATTAACAGTCAGATTACGAACCTGACAGAAGTGTTTGATCAGATTCAAGAAGGGGTTTATACCAGTCGGGCTGAGATACAAGGAGCCGATGAATTGGGACAAATGACAGGTAATCTAAACACAATGCTTGACAGTATTCTGACCCAGATCGATGGTTTGACTGAGCTATTTAGTGAGATCGGGATTGGTAATTTTGATGCCCGGGCTGAAATTCAGAGCGATGACCCCCTGGGACAATTGACGGCGAACCTAAATGCAATGCTTGACAATACGCTCTCGTTGATCCAAACACAGGATGAGCGAGATGCCCTGCAAAGCGCTATTTTGAAGCTGCTTGAGGAGGTATCTGGGGTGGCTGAAGGGGATTTGACCGTGGAGGCCGAGGTTACGGAGGATGCCACGGGGGCGATTGCGGACTCCTTCAACTTTATGATTGAGCAGCTTCGTGAGGTTATTAGTCGGGTGCAAGATGCGACCCTTCAGGTAAGTTCTTCGGCGAATGAAATTCAAACGACTGCTGAGAGCCTTTCTCAGGGAAGTGAGACCCAAGCGACCCAAATTATTAACACCTCAGCGGCGGTTGACGAAATGTCTATCTCAATTCAGCAGGTATCCGAGAACGCCTCAATCTCTGCTTCGGTAGCTGAACAGGCCCTAGCCAATGCCCGCCAAGGTTCACAGGCGGTGCAAAATACGATTGAGGGGATGGACCGTATTCGAGATCAGGTGCAGGAAACTTCAAAGCGGATTAAGCGACTGGGGGAAAGCTCTCAGGAGATTGGTGAGATTGTCCAGTTGATTAGTGACATCGCTGACCGAACCAGTATCTTGGCTTTGAACGCCTCGATCCAGGCGGCAATGGCCGGTGAAGCAGGCCGTGGTTTCGCCGTGGTTGCTGAGGAGGTTGAGCGGCTGGCTGAGCGTTCTAACGATGCGACTGAGCAAATTGCAAACCTGGTTAAGACAATTCAGAGTGAAACAAATGAAACAGTGGCGGCGATGGAGGAAAGTACGCAAGAGGTTGTGAAAGGATCTGAGCTGGCTAACCAAGCGGGTCAGGCCTTGACCGAAATTGAAAGCGTTTCTAATCGTCTAGCTGAGCTGAGCCAATCGATATCTTCAGCGGCGACGCAGCAAGCCCAAGGCTCTGAAGCAGTGGCGCAGTCAATGAATGATATTGCGGAAGTAACACAGCAAACCGCAGTAGGGACAAAAGAAGCGGCCCTTTCGATCAACAACCTAACAGTTTTGGCGGATGATTTACGTGGTTCGGTGAGTGCCTTTAAGTTGCCAAGCACAAATGGACACGCGGCGTAATGATTTATCTTTTTTAAGAGTTGCCCCACTCGTACCGATGCTTTGCGTCGGTACGAGTGGTGTGTGTAACTCCTAATTAGATCAAAGAATGTAAGGTTGAATATGGAGGCCACATTATGGCTCAAAATTTAGATATAGAAATTTTGGCGGGCTTTATTGCTGAAGCCAAGAATTACTTGCCTGAAGTTCGTCGAGGATTAGCGGGCTTTCAAACCGATCAGACTCAGACAGAGGGGTTGGAGACCGCACATCGACACATTCATACGATTAAGGGTGCTGCGGCGATGGTTGGGCTTGATGAGTTAAGCCACGTGGCCCATGAGCTGGAGCAAATGCTGGAACAAATTGGCGCTGACTTGCTGGCTTTTGACCCTGAAATGATGGCCTTACTTCAGCAGGGGATTGATGAAGTTGAGATATACTTGGATGAGTTGGTGGCTGGAACAGGTGGCGCGGATGCTGCTGCATCAGAAGTAGTATCACCACAACCGATACCGCAAGAAAATGTCGCCGACCCGTTTCCAACTTCAGTTTCTGCGCCACAGGTTCAGAATGGTGCAGATGTAGAACCCTTCCTTGATGAAATCTCATCCGAACTGCTTGAAGCCTTTCAGCTTGAGGCAGAAGACCATATGCGGCAGATCAATCTATCCTTAAGTGGACTGCAAAAAGATCCCAATAATAAAACGTTACTTCAGGATGTACGTCGTGCGGCGCATACCTTGAAGGGGGCCGCAGGCACAGTTGGGTTCACCCTAATTTCCGAGGTCTCTCATCGTATGGAGGATTTGCTCGACCAGTTGTATGACGGGCATATGCATCTCAATTCGGATATGATCAATCTTCTGTTTGACTCAGCCGATGCCTTGGAAGATTTGTCGAGTGGGCTATCTGACCCAACTGAAATGCAAATGACAGTTCAACAACTGTATGCGGGTTATGCGATGATTCTTGATACTGGGAGACACTTGAACATAGATGCCCCATCGGTTGAGCCATTAGGTACAGAAATAAAGCCTGAAGTTATCGATCTAACCCCCTATTATCAAGAAGCGGCTGAGTCATCTACTACAACTCAGCCCGAGACAACGCCGCAAGATGAAGCCAATCGCCGCGAGTTGGGCGATGTCATTCGGGTGCCGATTGAGCGACTGGATGAATTGATTAAATTGGTCAGTGAGTTGGTCATCAGCCGGACTGCATTTGAGCAGCGGATGGGGGATTTGGTCAGTGAGGTTGAAGAACTTCGGCCAAGTATTGACCGTCTACGTCACGTTTCCTCTCGGTTAGAAGTTGAATATGAGGTCAGTACCTTGGGTGGCGGTTTGCGTCATTTGGCCTCGCCTGGTCGGGATGTAAATCTACCCAAGATCGGGAATGGAAACGGAAATGCTCTCCCCGCCAGTAGTTTGGTTGCCTCTGCCACAACGCAGACCTATGATTTTGATGAGCTTGAATTTGATCGATACACTGAGTTTCATCTGTTGTCTCGAGCTTTGACCGAAACAACAGGTGACGTGAATACAGTCGGTAATGCGCTCAAGACCTTGATTGGTGATTTTGACAGCATCCTCAATCGACAACGCCGCCTTTCCAGCGAATTGCAGGAAAAGTTGATGCGTACCCGAATGGTTCCACTAGCAACGCTCGCCACGCGTTTGCATCGAGCAGTACGGGTGGTGGCTCGTAAACGAGATAAGCAGGTCAATCTTGTGATTGAAGGAGAGCACATTGAACTGGATAAAACTGTGCTGGAAGACCTCGCGGATCCGTTGCTTCACTTGTTGCGTAATGCCGTGGATCACGGTATCGAAAGTCCAATTCAGCGCCAACATCTTGGCAAATCTGAGTGGGGTGAGATCCGACTAAAGGCATATTATGAAGGCAATCAGGTAGTTATTCAAATCAGTGATGATGGGGGTGGCTTAAATCCGGAGAAACTAATTACGAAAGCAATCGAAGGGGGGTATCTCTCGGAAGCAGATGCTCCGCAGATACCGCTTGATAAGCTTCATACGCTGGTGTTTCTACCCGGATTTAGTACAGCTGGTCAAATCAGCGAGATTTCTGGGCGCGGGGTCGGGCTAGATGTCGTAAAAACCAACGTCAATAAGTTGAAAGGGGCGGTTGCTCTTAACTCTACGCCGGGACAAGGGACTACATTTACAATTCGTCTGCCGATGACCCTGGCTATCACTCGGGCATTGTTGGTCAAAGCGAATAGTGAAACATTAGCCATCCCTTTAAACACTATCTCTCAAATTTTGCGCTTGGAGCCTGAGGAATTTGAACAGGTTGGACAGGAAGCTGTCGTTCGCGTCGCCGGAGAGGTGTATCCCTTGCTTCGCCTGGGGGATATTTTGAAATTAAAGCAGCCCCCTGATGACTCAGTCAAGCGTGTTCCCGTATTAATTCTTAATGCTGGGGAACAACAGGTGGCCGTGGCCGTCGATCATATTTTGCAGGGGCGTGAAATTGTAATTAAAAGTTTGGGAAGCCATCTTCGCCGAGTTCACGGGATTATGGGAGCGACCTTGATGGGGGATGGGAGTGTGGTCTTGATTCTCAATCCAGCCGAATTGGTTGATGAGCCAGCCCATCTCAACTTTGAAAACGAACAACTCTTTCAGCAACCTGCCACAACACAACGAGATGTATGGGATATTATGGTGGTCGATGATTCGGTTAGTGTTCGTCGGGTTGTCTCAAATATGGTCAAGAATGCAGGCTGGCAACCAACGATGGCAAAAGATGGTTTGGAGGCGTTGGAAATTATTCAACGCTCAGCTCAGCCACCTGATCTGATTCTGCTAGATATTGAGATGCCTCGTATGGATGGCTACGAATTGGCAGCTACACTTAGAGGGCAACAGGCGTATCAAGATGTACCAATCGTGATGTTGACCTCGCGGGCTGGTGATAAGCATCGGCGTAAAGCGCTTGATATAGGTGTATCAGAGTATATGGTTAAGCCCTATCAGGATGAAGTTCTATTGGGCGTTATTCGCCGTTTAGTCCAAGCTTCGAAACATTTTGTCACGGAATCAATGTTATAGACTTTAACAAGGAATGATAATGCCTAACATAAATACGGCAACGAATACATTACAGTTTATTCGATGTGCGCTTGGGCACGAAACATATGGTTTGGATATGTCTTGGGTGCAGAGCATCCAACGTATTGATAATTTGCTGATCAATGAAGATGTTGAAATTGATCATACTGGTTTTATAGGCTGGCTACCTTACAATGAAGGTGATATCCCTGTATTTAGTATGGCTAGTCGCTTAGGACATTTGCCTACACCTGACAAAGATAGTACCCATCAGCGGATTATTATCCTGCCTGCACCAACTCCCATTAATGATAAACCTAATATCAAAGGGCAGCCTTGGGGCTTACTTGTTGATCAGGTATCACGGGTGATTGAGGTTCCAGGAGACTACTTTTCCCCTTTGCCCGGAATTACAATCGATCCAACAACGAACTACTTTGAAGGTGTTATCAGACTTGATGATGCGTTGATATTGTTTCTATCTCCTGAATGGCTTCATCCAACGGCCCCATTTCCCCCCGAGGAGACATCGCTAGAAGGGCAAGATCAGGACGGGGTTGTGAAAAACGGCGTACCCGAAGCGATGACCTTGCCTCGAAATGGCCAGATTAAATCAACAAATGGGCATCATCAGTCTAAGCAAACGAGTGTGAAATCTGGGAGCTTACTGCTATTTTCGCTCAATCAGATAGCCTCAACATATCATCAGGTTGTTTTTGGCTTAAGCATCACCCAAGTCCCCGAGGTATTACGATCAGTTTCAGTGACTCCCATTCCCACTGCGCCGCCGTATGTGTTGGGCTTAATTGAATGGCGGAATCGAACTGTCCCTGTTATTGATTTAGCAGCGCGTTTGGGGCTAACGTCTGAGGCGAATTCTTCTTTGGACGAGCAGACACACATTATGATTGCCCGTGGCTCTGGTCAGGATGCATTAGTCGCCTTTCCGATTTCTACAGGTGTTCAGGTTTTGCCGTTGCCTGTTGATCATCAGCCCCTTCATCAGCCATTACCGATAAAACAAAGCCTCGCCTATGGTATGGTCACTTGGCAAGATCGAACATTAGTTATCCCTAATGTGACCAATATTCTTGAGCCGACTAACTAACGTCACACTTACTCCGGTTGTGGTAAATCGCTGTAGAATGCAGGCACGCCAAATGGTTCATAAATTAGCCGGAAGCCACTTTCCTCATACGAAACTTGAAAGCAGACTGTCCCCGTGGTGGTGCCCTCTACATCAACGACACTATTGAGTTCATTGGGGATCACTCCACAACTGGGATTGAAAGTTTGATAAGCCACATTACGATCCCCGATGAGCTGAAAATCAGAAGACCATAATTCAATGGGTTCACCTACTGTGCCCTCTTCGTTGGTAACCTGAACGGTGATGAGCAGCATTCGCATTCCAACGAGAGGGGGATCATTGAGACTGTTTTCTGCCTCAATCTCTGGCCAAGCTTCATAATTTGTATCAACGATATCGATATCGAGACCGTTTAGAGTTAATTCCGTATTATCAATAATGACCGGTTCGGGGGGGAGCGGTTCCCAATCTGGATCATCTCTTTCTGGTAGCAAGAGTGTTGTAGCCAGTGTGCCGTGTGGTTCATAAATTAGACGGAACTCCCCCTCATCTTCAGGAACCTGGAAGCAAACATTTCCATCAACCATTTTGCCGAGTGGGATAACCGCATCTAGGCGATCTGGGACAACTCCACAGCTTTCTCTGTATGGGGCATAAAATGTGTCACGATCACCAATCAGTTGAAAATCTGACGCATCAATCGCCGGAAACTCCTTGCGCATGAATTTAACGTGAGTGGCTCGAAGCGTAATCATCACCATCGTGAAACCCTCTGGCGGTTCCTCGTTGTTATAGTTTTGCGCGTAGATAAGCGGCCAAGCCTCATAGTTAATGTCAGCTACCTGAAGATAGAAGCCATCTTGGGTAATATCATTCTCATCAATTGAGTCTAGCAGGGTGGATAGATCACGAGCGCTTGTTGGAATTGGGGTGAGTGATGGGGATGACTCTGGGGTTGATGTCCCGGTGGGTTGAGGAGGTGGTGTCGCAGTGGGAGGAGCATCCAGGGCTACTTGAGTGGCTATCAGGTCTGCCTCCATCGCTTCCAAGGCAGTTTGCGTAGCCGCAATATTCAAGCCCACTTGCGTTGCCTCTACCACCATTGCATCCTGCGTCGCCTGTAGGGAGAACGCGGCGGCGGTTGCCTCTAAATTGGGGGGCGCAAAGCGGAACTGCCAAAAAAGGACTCCAATTAACATGAGGCCAACCAAGCCAAAGGCGAAAGCAATAATGGCGTAAAAAATTAGTCGACGGTTGAAGAAAGACATTGTCTGGACCTCTAAGGGGTTGAATAGATCTTGCTTATGTGATGTACGACGCTATCACTATAAAAATGGTTTCAATATTAACGCCGTGTTTGTGGATAGAATAGCTTGCCTCTTCGGCAGAAGCGTGAATGCTGCGACCATAAGGAACCATCCCCCCATCTTCGCTGTAAGTCACCTCAAAGTCAGCTGGTCTGGTGATGGGAAGGCGGCTACAGAAGCCAAAGCCGATAAAAACAACAAATAGCCCGAGACCAATCGTTATGCCTCGCTTGAGGTTTGTTAAGTTCAACATCAGGTGACCCTCAAACATTTGTAGTATGTCATCAGTGACGTTAATAGGGCGTATTTTGTTTCTGGCTTTTTTCTTATCTGGTTAGATTGAAAGCTATGATCATTGATAAAATTGAGATGGTCAAAAGAATAATGGTCATTCTCTGATAGAATTTTGGCCTTCTGTTGGGATGTTGATGCCAGAAAATTAGAAGGGCTATTGGTCCCAAAACACCTAATTCAATAAGCAGATTTCGATAAAAATAGTAATTTGTGAAGGATAAAGCACCTGCACTCGGCAATACCCCGAACGGTAATCTAAATGTTTGTGAGCTAACCGGCCAGAACAGGGGGAGTGGAAAAACCCCAACCAGCATGTCTAACACTATTTGAGATAAACCCGCTAAAATGGCCTGACTACTCAAATCACGCCAGACTTGTTTTCGAATTCCTGAAAAATATAAAATGATTATTGTGACTAAAGGTAATGTTTGGCTGAAAAAGATTGAGTGTGTAACTCGTAACCCGTTGTGGGCTGTCGGTGAAAAAAATGGAAGAAACCGATCTAAATCTGGGGTCAAGGCAATGACGATGAGCCAAAGACTCCAAATGAACCTTAGCCACGTGGACCTATGTGAATTCTGTGTTAATGACATAGCAATGGTAAGTGCTGCCAAACTATGACCAATAGGTGAGGACATTTCTGTTGCCTTCCTCTCTCATTTTCCTTTAATCCAACGCTCAGACATTTCTAAGGTACCGACTATATTATATGCACAACCTTACTAGTCCATTCGTGAGCACAACTCTTATGGTCAAATGGTGAAATAGGTTGGATATAGGTGTGAGTTGGGAACGCTACGACTGGACTGGTAAGTTCTCGATATAAATGAGAGTGGGCTGGCAATTTGCCAGCCCACTTTTTTATTGTTATACCGTTACTATGTACCCGATTTGGCGAGAAATAACAAGTAGCAAGGTGTCGGTCGTGTTTTCATACTTTACGACCTTCTTACCTTGCTACTTGGAATAAGACTTATTTTTTCTGAAAAGATGTGTGCTAAATTAGCGCCCTGTTCACAATCAACCTACGCCATCATCGTTTCAAATTGTGGGCGCTCAACCGTTTCAATATCGAGTAAGGTAACGGCCAGGTTTTCTAATTTTTCCTGTTGCGTTTTCAAAATTTCTTTAGCCTTCTTGTAAGAGGCATCGAGAATGAGGCGAATTTCCTGGTCAATTGACTCGGCCATCTCTTCACTATAATCACGGGTTTCACCCATTCTACCAAGGAAAGGATTGCCTTGCTCTTCCCCAAATGTGCGTAATCCAAGCTTTTCACTAAACCCATAGCGGGTGACCATTGCCCGAGCCAACTTTGTTGCACGTTCCAAGTCGTTTGACGCGCCAGTTGTAATTTGATTAAAGATTACCTCTTCAGCCGCTCGACCACCAAGCAACCCAATAATTTCATCCTCAAATGCTTCTTTGGTGCGCAGATATTTGTCGCTTTCAGGGAGAGGCATGGTGTAACCTAAGGCCATTCCCCGTGAGACGATGCTCACTTTGTGAACAGGATCGCTGTTTTGGAGATTGTGCATGACCACTGCGTGACCGGCTTCGTGATAGGCAATGACCTCACGTTCGTGATCACTGATAATCTTCCCTTTGCGTTCTGGTCCAGCAATGATGCGTTCCATTGCATCTTGGAACTCGGCGCGACCGATTTGCATCAAGTTACGACGGGCGGCCAGAATAGCGGCTTCATTGACCAAGTTCTCTAAATCAGCCCCAACAAAACCAGGCGTTAACTTAGCAAGATCAGGGATGTTGATGTCTGATGAAAGTGGTTTCCCTTTGGTATGAATGTGCAAAATTGCTTCACGACCATTTACATCGGGTCGGTCTAAAATCACTTTGCGGTCAAAACGGCCGGGACGGAGCAGTGCTGGGTCAAGCACGTCGGGGCGGTTTGTTGCCGCCATGACAATTACATTGGTGTCTGTGCCAAAACCATCCATTTCGACCAAAATTTGGTTGAGCGTTTGTTCACGCTCATCATTACCACCACCCATACCGATCCCACGTTGACGACCTACTGCATCGATCTCATCAACGAAGATAACCGCAGGCGCTTGTTCGCGAGCTCGTTTGAATAAGTCACGTACACGTGAGGCCCCAACCCCAACAAACATCTCGACAAATTCAGAACCAGAGATACTGAAGAAGGGCACCCCCGCTTCACCTGCGACAGCTTTCGCCATCAAGGTTTTACCTGTACCAGGAGGTCCAGCCATCAGTACACCTTTAGGAATACGCGCCCCAAGTTTGATGAACTTATCAGCCTCTTTTAGGAATTCTACGACTTCCTGTAATTCTAATTTTGCTTGTTCAGCCCCAGCGACATCATCAAAGGTGACCACTGGGCGTTCTACCTTTTCATCTTTATCATTGGTGCCACCCATCACGCGAGGGTTGCTGCGCCCCACACGTCCTGGCATTCCAAACGGACCGCCGTTACCTGGCATCTGTCGGAACAGGCGGAATAAAATGTAACCAATAAAAAGAATGGGGGCAAAAGTTAACAACATTCCAAAGATGGCCCCAGCCCCAACTGAGGGTGCTTCAACTTCGATGGGAAGGTTGCGTAAATTTTCGTCCGAGATACCCATAATTTGTAGGGCTTCGACAGTACTGATGTTGGCTTCTTTCCGTGCCCCGAGGCTTGTCCCGTCAGCTCGGGTAGCAACTAACTCATCACCCCGTACCGTTAAAGTTTGAATTTCACCAGCTTCAATGGCGGCCACAATTTGAGGAAGCTGGGCATCTTCGACGTTAGCACTTTGGGTGTTGATACTGTAGAAGTATATGCCAATGGCCAATAAAATAACCGCAAAAATGATTGGGCGGTTCATCATTATCTGGCGGTTGTTCTCCTGGGGACTATCTTTTGGATTCACGAGTTTCTCCTTAATATAGAATTGAAGTAGGATCAGATAGAGTAGTAACCTGGAATTTTGGATGTAACTAAATGTTAGCCTACTCTGTTAATTTTGTCTTTAGGTAATTAGTGGTATTTTTCGTTGTTACAAGCTATAAAATGATAAATTGAAAAATAGCAAGGGGTAAATGTTTGTCACGCTATACTGCTGCACCCTTGCTACCTTGCCCCACTGTTACTTTGTTAACACAACGTTACAGTACATTATCTTGAGCGTACATTAACTCAGAATGAGAGAACTATTAGATTACTGTTAGACTTAATTAATTACGCTGAACCCTAATTTTTGGTTCCACTGTTTGGGTTTTTTGGGAAATCTCATAGAAAATAGTCTGGATGACAAAATTGTTCAGTGATAATATAAAGACATAGCGGAGGCCAGGAAAATTTCTGGCCTCCGCTATATTCATCTTTTCATTTATCGCTTATGTTACAACTTTATCGCTGGGGGTGCTCTGCATCTGTGGTCACACCCAAATTATCGAGCGCGCCTCGGAAAGCATCGGTTGTCCCTTTCAAAAAGCCGCTAATTGCCATGATGAACTCACCAAATGTCTCGGCAATAAAGCCAATGGCAATGGTGAATAATACTTCGGAGCCGATGGTGAAGACAAAGAGACTTTCAACGACAGCTAAAGGCATCAATGACCACGCGCCGGCACTTTTAAACCAAGCATCGGTTCCCAAATCGACGATAAAGAAACACGCGGCAAGTAAGGCCGCCCAACCTCGACGTGTATCTCGCCCAAAGATGTAAAATAGCACGATCTGGCCGACCTGTGGTAGGGCGGCTACTGCGAAGGTGACCCAACCGTTGTTAACTTTTTGCGTAGGCAGAGCCAAATAGCCCGCTCTTGAGGTCGCATAATCCTCAAACATCAAGATGATGGAAAATGCGACTAACAATACCCCCAGTGGCCAAGCAAACATGATGATTGGCCGGGTATTCTTTGAAATTTGTTTGAATACATTTGACATGGAATCTGACCTCCTCTGGTCTGGCTGAAATCCTGCGTTCATTATCAACAATCAATTGCTCGTATATCCTGGATTTTCAATTGATGGCAGATAACGTGAAAAACTCCGGCCTGTGTAATTTGTTAGGTAGTTGTTCTAGTGTTGGTGGAATGCCTTTTTTAGGTATACGCTTCAGTAGAATATCAATTTACTGTTATATTTTTGCTAGATTATTGTTAGATTTGTATAAGAATCTTTCTATTCACAACATTTTGTACCTACACCTCCTCAAATAACCTCACCTCAGTTACCCGGATTATTAGCCAAATCCAATGTGCCTACGATTTAGCTAATAATCCGACCACCCGAGATTGGATTACGATTTTGGAGTTATAATTTATGAAGCATCGACTAAATCCAAAATCGTAATTATCCTCAGCCCTTAATCCTCCCGTTGTGCATCTGAAATTGATATGCTATCGATATAGTGATAGTCCAAAAATGGAATCTTGGCCTGGATTGCCTCTAAAATTTGATTTCGTTCATCTTGGTCTACCTTCATAATGGGGGCCACTTTGACCAAACAGCGTAGCAAGACAATGCACTCAGCAATCAGGGTCGTTGAAACACTTTCCGGTGTTGCATCATTAATGAATCCCCCGCGTCGGGTTTGATAGCGAGGAAATCGAGACAATGCTTCAAATACCGACTCATCCGCCGGACCCTCAGCCAAATTTGTTAGCACTTTGATATGGTTCAATAACTGATCCACAATCAATGCCACTTGGCCATCCCACACTTCAATGGTCTCATTGACTTTGAACAAAATTGGCAATGTCCCATTTCCATCCAAAAAATCTCTTTCAATTGGCATAAGCTTGTTCCTCCTAAAATAATGGTTAATGACTGGTGTTTGTGATTAGTTAAAAATAGCTTTAGATTACCAGCCAGAACTGCCGATTTTATGATAAATCTTGAACGAAATTATATGCGAACATATGTTCTGATGCAGGTATTGTAACACCATTTTGTGATATGTCAAGCAGAAATTGTCAGGAATTTTGGGGGAGTTTTTGGTGCAACTCTGGCTTAAATGCTCTGTGTTGGAAATGAAGAAAGTGTGATAACGCAGCGCATTGTCACGAGGGGAAGTAGGGAAGAAATACTACCGTAAATCGTAAATCTAAAATCGTAAATGCCTAGATTGCACTTCGTTCTGCTACTGCTAATACATCCTTAAGCACAGGCTTACGGCTAAACGTTAGCACCTCGCCCGCAGATGCTTCTGTCAAGGCGGCTTCGGCAACATTCACTTTCTCATAAACAATCAAAATCAAATCTGTGCGTTGCGCTTGGCGTACCTTTTCTAATTTGCGTTCAAGGTAGTTGGGGTGCCAAAATCCAATGAGTTCTATTAGGGCGCGGCGACCATCTTTACGATGCGTTAGGGAAAAGTCGGGGATCATGACCGTGTCGCCGACAAGGATTAATTCATCTTCCCGAACCAACTCCCATTTTCGTTTCGCGCCACCATATTTGGCCTCAAATTCAGCCGCAAAATCAGCTTCAAGCGCACTATCGAATAGGCCTGAGGCTTTAAAGTGTGATTTGAGGGGCGTTTGATCATCCAATGTATAGCGCAAAGGTTCCGTGCTGCGAACGCTTGGTGGTTGGACATCTGCTTCCATTCGCCATTCCTGCCCCAGCAACAAGGCAGGCATAAATTTGGCGAATTGCAGCCCGTAGCGAATGGTCGATTGCACAAACGGTGAAATCGGACCGTGCAAGGTGATATGATAACCTTGTTGATCAGACAACGGCTGAATGGTGTACATTAATTTGAATAGTTTGATATATTTGAAGATATCTTTGTAGGTATCGCTAATCGTGATACGAACCTCTCTAGCCCAATAAAGGAGACCACGGGCGACTTCTAAATTATAACGGGCAATTAAATCTTGTGGCGGGATGGGTTCGCCGGGGTCAAGCAGAATTTGTTCCTCGGCCAAATCAGCGAAAAGGGCGGTTTCCACCTGTTGAGGAGTAATCTCAAAATGGGCTGCTGCTTCGGCGATAAGTTGGGTACGGTCAAGGGGGCTAAAAAGATCCTGCTTGCTGGTCACCGGGCCACGCTGGAAAAGATGCGTACGTAGTTCAACAGGGGAAATTGGTGGCTCATTACCAAAAGTGCAACGGTTTTCTAATACTGAGGCCAACCCTCTGATGACTGGATAATCCAGCCGATCGCCTTCATACGCTCGTAGAGCCTCATTCAATGTATTGCGGCTTTGTCCGCTGTGGGCTTGAAAAATAGCCGATAGTTGTTGAGCGGTACCCAGATTGTGATAATCGGCAGGCAAAGCTTGAGGCCATACCTGCCCATCTCGAACTTTGAGGCGGGGACGAATTAATTCAGATTTGAGCACTAATTACCCCTCAACAATCTCTGATAACTCCAGCCATCTTTCCTCAGCCGTGGCTAATTCCGTCTCTACCGCCTCAAGCTGTTGCGCCAAGGCCCCCATTCGCTCAAAGTTATTGCCACTGGCATTGATCTCAGTTTCCAACGTTACCTTCTCGGTCTCTAACGCTTCAATCCGAGCCTCCAGTCCTTCAAACTCACGTTGCTCTTTCCAACTTAATTTTCGAGGACGATTACGCTCATTAGCGGAGACAGGCTTGGCTGATATGGGCTTAGATTGAATAGCTGGCTGTTCTGGGGCCTCGGCCCGCATTTGCTGATAGGTTTCGTACGGGGTGGGATAACGAGTGCCAAGTACACCATCCTCGAAACTCATTAGATAATCTACGTTACGATCAAGGAAATATCGATCGTGACTAACGACAATGAGACAGCCTTTAAAGTGATCCAGAAATTGTTCTAAAACGCTCAAGGTGCGAATATCAAGATCGTTGGTCGGCTCATCCAAAAAGAGGACGTTGGGTTGTTGAGCCAAAACGTGCAACAGATAAAGCCGTCGCCGCTCCCCCCCGCTCAAACTACCGATGTAGGTTTGTTGTTCAGGACGGGTAAAGAGAAACCATTCAAGCATCTGAGTTGAGGTGACACGCTCGCCTTCATCCGTATGAATCAGCGGTGTTTCCTGATCAATGAAATCACGCACCCGTAGCTCATCCTTTAGTCCGGCACTTTCCTGGTCATAGTAGCCCAAATGAACGGTTTCGCCCCACTGGATTGTGCCATTGTCGGGTGTAAGCTTTTGGGCCAGAATATTGAGAAAGGTGCTTTTACCTGCCCCATTTGGCCCGACAATGCCGATACGGTCGCCTGGATTCAGGGTGAAATCGATGTTATTGAAGAGGCTGGGGCCATCAAACTGTTTGCTCAAATCTTTGGCCTCAAGCACCTGCTTGCCCAGTCGACGGCTCGCTAAAGCAAATGTCACCCGCTGATCACCCCGATCATACTCAATCTCCTTTAGGGCCTCAACTCGTTGTATTCGAGCCTTTTGTTTGGTGCTACGTGCCTGGGCACCACGGCGCAGCCACGCCAACTCCCGGCGTAGCATATTTTGCCGTTTGACCTCTGCGGCTTCCAACCGTTCTTGTCGCTCTGTACGGAGGGCCAAGTACTCGGTATAGTTGCCAGGATAGCTGACCAATTGGCGACGGTCTAATTCGACGATTCGATTCGCCACCCGATCCAAAAAATATCGATCGTGGGTGACCATCAGTAAGGCTCCAGCCCGTTTCATCAAATACTCTTCCAACCAACTGATCGTATCCGCGTCGATGTGGTTGGTTGGCTCATCGAGGATCAAAAGATCGGCGGGGGTGAGCAAGGCATGGGCCATGGCCACGCGGCGTCGCTGGCCGCCGCTCAAGATACCGATTTTGAGGCCAAAATCAGTGAAACCTAGCTTGCTCAAAATGGTTTTTGCCGTCGCTCCAGCTGCCCAACTCCCGGTTCGGTCCATCTCTTGGCTGAGATCGCTTAGCTTGGCTTGTAACTGTTCATCATCAGGCTGTTTCTGAAGGGCTACGCTCGTTTGCTCAAAGTCGTGGAGGAGTTGAATTTCGGGGGCATCACTTTGGAAGACATAATCGAGAATGGTCATATTTTCATCAAGCTGTGGGGTTTGGGATAGATATTGCATCGAAACCCCACCCCAGATCATGACCTGCCCTTTGTCTGGTGACTCCTCACCAGCGATGATATTGAGCAGGGTTGTTTTGCCACTCCCATTGGCCCCAATCAGACCGATGCGGTCGCCTGCATTGATCAGAAAATCAATCTGGTCAAATAGGAGACGCTCGCTGAATTGTTTGGAAACGGCTTTTATGGTTACGAGATTCATTGTCTTACCCAGACCGCCAAATACTCAGAATCAACCAAACACCTAATAGCAATGCCAACCCAAATGCAACGAGGGTGAGCCAGGTGACCCAGCCCCAGGGCCAAGTAAAATTTAGGGCATCAATCAACCCAGCCAAGGCGATGATAAAGGCGCTTGTAATGATCGTAATCGCTAGGCGATTGGCAATGCGGTCTAGCCGTTGGACTGAGGTGAGCAAATCTGGCATTCGTATCTCAGCCCCGATTTCGCCCCGTTCGACCTGATCAAGAATACGGGTCGTTTGTCGAGGCAGCCGAGAAATCAGGTCGGCAAAGTCGGTGCCGCTCCTCAAGGCCGATGCTCCCCACTCTGAGGGCAATAAAAAATTTTGTCGGAATCGGCGAACGTAAGGCTCAGATACTTCGAAGATGTTGAAGTCTGGGTCTAAAGTCAAGCCCATCCCCTCCATCATCGCCAGCGTTTTAATGAGACTCCACAAATCGCTGGATAAATTAAGCCGGTGTCGAAAGGCAATCCCCACGATTCCATCTAAAATACCACCAAGCTGAATGTCCTGAAGGGGCATTCCGTGATAATTTTTGAGCAACCGACGGATATCACGGGCCAAGGCTTTGCGATCCGTTTTTTGATTAGCTACCCCCATCCGAATGAGCTGATCGACGGTCCCTTCAACATCCATCTGAATGAGGTAAATATAGAAGCGAAGTAGGGCCGTTTGATCGTTATGATCAAGATAGCCCACCTTCCCAAAATCCATCGCCCCGATTACCTCCTTCGAGGTGACGAGAAAATTACCAGGATGGGGATCAGCGTGAAAAAAGCCATCCTCAAAAATCTCTTTGATAATGATGTGGGCACAAATATTGGCAATTTGATGGCGGTCATATCCAGCGGCGTCTAAGGCATCAATGTCATCGATTTTGATGCCCCGCAGGCGCTCCATCACCAAAACGCGTTGAGTGGTATAAGCCCAATAAATTTTAGGAATATGAAGGTGGGGTTCCTCATTGAAATTTAGCTCAAATCGTTCCGCATTATGTGCCTCACGCCGATAATTGAGCTCTGTTTGCATTGTTGTGGCGAAATCTTCCGCCATATCGATTAAATCGTACACTTGCCCAAGCGGCGTTCGCTCCTGGGTCAGTCGGGCTAAGTCATACAAAATGTCAAGATCGAGATTGATGGTTGGCTCAATATTCGGGCGTTGGACCTTGACCACTACCTCATCCCCGGTTGGTAGCGTGGCGGCGTGGACTTGGCCTAGTGAAGCCGCAGCTAATGGGGTTTGATCAAAATAGGTGAAAACTTCTTCAATAGGCTGTCCTAATTCAGCCTCAATTTGTGGTTTGATTAACTCCCACGGTTCGCAGGTCACATTGTCCTGAAGTTTGCTCAACTCGCTTAAGTAGGTGGGGGGAATGAGGTCAGGGCGGGTACTCAAGATTTGACCGAGTTTGATGAAGGTAGGTCCTAATTCCTCTAGGGCACGTCTGAGATGCTCTGCAGGGGTGACCCCATTGGTCGGTGGCTCCTGCTTGCGGCGGAAAATACGTGGTAGTCCCAAATATTCATCTAGCCCCAATTGAGCGACCACTGCGCCAAAACCGTGTCGAATGAGGGCTTCAACAATTTCTCGATATCGTTTTAGATGGCGGGGGCTAAGGGAAATCCCTTTTCTTCCCAACATTGGCATAATGATTGCGCTTTCAACTCTGTGGTCGTAGAACGCTGGGCTGTTAAGTATTCTTTCTCCAGATTTACTTATGCTCAACTGTGACAGAGTATAATATTAAATCAATTTTTACCCAAGCGGGTTCTTATTGCTGAATACGAGGAAGTATAATGAAGAAAATGAGAGGAAGATAAAAGAGGAATGAATGAAGGTATTTACTGACCCAGCCATAATTTTCTAAACCTTGATAAAGGTTCATGAAACAAGGAGGTTTGTTTGGTTTTCTATATTCGGGTTAGTCGAGCACTTCTTTGAAGTAAGCCACCGTCTTCTCCAACCCCTCATCCATTGTAAATTGGGGCTGGTAACCAAAATCCGCTTTCGCTTTGGAGATGTCATAGTAGTGGTCAATGGCTAATTCGGAGGCGAGAAAGCGAGTGAGCCGGGGTTCCCCCTTTAGCTTAAAGGTGCGATAGGTGAACTCCATTGCCCCCCCAATGGTGCGGGCCAGCGACAGCGGGATATTTCGTTTGATCGGTGGCAAATCGAGCCGAGCCAGTAGATTTTTGATCCACGGCCACATCATCACTGGATCATCTTGGCTAATGAAATAGGCCAACCCTGCCACGGGTGAGTCTTCCGTTAGAGCATCCGCAGCCAGTAAATGAGCTGTGGCCGCATCTTCAACATACGTCATATCAACTCTATTTGTGCCGTCGCCAACCTGAACCAGTTTGCCGTGCTTGGCCCGCTCAATGAGACGTGGCAAGATTTGGGTGTCTCGTGGTCCCCAGATTATGTGAGGTCGCAGAGAAGTGGTTAACAACCCCATACTGTTCGCTTCCAAAACCAGGGACTCACCCATTGCTTTCGTGTGAGCGTAAAAGCTTTCGTATTGATCGGGGTAAGGATAGGTTTCGTCTGTGCCCCGATGTGGATGATTATCAAAGATAACACTGGGGGAACTGGTGTAAACCAACTTGCTGATTTCATTAACACGACAGGCATCAAGTACATTTCGGGTGCCTGTAACATTCGGTTCGTGGAATGACTCCCACGTACCCCACATCCCCGCTTTGGCCGCCACGTGGAACATGACATCTGCCCCGACGCTGGCAGTTCGCAGCGCTTTGGCATCGGCCAAATCACCGCGTACCAGTTTCGCTCCCTGTTGTTCGATCTCTGGGTAGCTGCCTCGGGCAAATACCGTAACCTCATCGCCACGAGCCAACAGTTGTTCTACGATGTAGCGACCCAGAAAGCCGCCCCCACCCGTTACAAAAGCTTTCATTTGAGTTGCTCCGTCGCCCACACGGTTAACTTCTCCCGTTGAATTTTAGCGTTGTGCCGCACATCGACAGGGAAAGAGTCGTGAAAGAGAAAATCTTGAATAGACTGGGTATGTTCGTGCTTAGCTCCGATATCGCGAAGTTCTTGGATGATCTTGTTTTTGGCTGTATCTTTTTTGTCCGGCTCCATCTCTACCACAAGAACTGGCTTTTGTTGCCCATAGGTGCCTAGACCGATCAGAGCGGTACGTTTAACCTTTATGTGTTGGTTGAAAATCGCTTCACATTGTACGGTGAGCATTAGTCCGTCAGCCGTCTCCACGCGATGAGATTTTCGGCCACAAATCCATAGCCGCCCTTTTACATCGAAGTACCCAATGTCGCCCATTCGATGCCAAACTTCATCTCCCTCATAAATTTTGGCTTCGGCTGTCTTTTGGGGACGATTGAGGTATAGGTCAGTGACCACTGATCCTTTTACGACGACCTCGCCTAAATTGCCTTGAGGCAAAATAAGATTATCATCCCAGGTTGAAATGGGTTTATCGGTAATTGGAATGATGCACATTTTAGCATCCCCTAAAGGACGACCAACACACACGCCAGCCCCTTCTTCGGTCAATGCCCCTGTTTCGGCCAGAATTTCACCCTCGCCGATAGAGGTGATGGGGAGAGCCTCAGTGGCTCCGAAGGGGGTGTAGACCTTGCCGTTGGGCATGACTTCGCTAAACTGCCCAATCAGGCTGGGGGGAACAGCGGCCCCAAACATAAACACATGTTTCAAGTCAGGGAGCTTGATGCTGTTCGCGTCACAATAGTCGCCCAAAATCTTGAAAATTGTTGGTGATCCTAAACTGGCAGTAACGTTGTACTGCTGCATTGCTTCAATAAGGCCAGCCGGTTTAAGTTTTGCTGGGGCGCTAGGATCCATATCAGGCATAATTGTGGTGACGCCCATTGCTGGGTTGAATAAAGCTAAAATAGCGAGGCCAGCGAGTAATACTTCCCCTTCCTTGATCCCAACTTCTTGACTGAGGATTCTAATCTGTTCACGGAAGATACCGTGTCGATAAACCACCCCCTTGGGAATGCCGGTACTTCCAGAGGTAAATGCGATGGCTGCTTCATCTTTGGGGTGAGTATCTGCTGCCTGGAATGGTGTTTTATTATCGAATTTTACTGCTTCTAGGGTTGTTCCACCCCAAAACCATCGCCGTCCAGCCGTGACAAAAGTTTTGATAGTTTTGAAGGAGTTACGAAAAACGATGCGTAAAACATGACCAATCGGAATCCCGATCATGGCGGTTGCTTCTGTTTCAGAAACACACTGACGGAAGGATTTCATGCCCATTCCAGGATCGATTAGAATTGGCACCGCTCCAATCTTTAACAAGGCAAAAACAACAGCGATAAAATCGATATTGGGTCGCAATAGCATGAGAACTCGTTGGCCCCGATAAATGCCATACTCTGAAAAACCGTGGGCGTATTGATCACATAGTTGGTTGAGTGCTTTGAAGTTAATTTCAACGTGCTTCAATTTCCCATTGCCATCACGTCCGTCAGGAAAAGCGATGGCTAACTGATCAGGTCGCCGCGCAGCAGTGTCAGCTAAGGTTTGTCCGATGTTGTAAATGTTCAATGGTCTGTCCTTAAAAGGGGATTTAGGGGGATTGCAAAAATCTAGTCATCTGCGGCAAAATTCGCTCGTAAGCATCTTCAACCACATAGTGTCCAGCTTGGTCAAGAATGTGTATGTCAGCGCGAGGAAAACGTTCTTGGAAGTCGGCTAGGAACTCTTTGACCGTGAAACAGAAGTCATCAGCACCCCACAAAATTAACATTGGATGTTTTTGAAACTGCTCTAAACCTGCTTCAATTTCAACCGCAGTTTTGCGTGTCGGATGATTTTCTTCAAGTGGAATATCTTTGACAAATTCATGAACCGCAATCCGATTTTGCCAACTGTCGTAAGGTGCCAGATAGCCAGCCTGTACGCCGGATTTGAAACGGCTACGCTGTGATGTCGCAAAGTACAGGGCGCCCCGACTAAATCCATTGATACCCCGTACGGTAGCTTTGCCAATCAGGGGAATACGACAGAATCGAATACGTTTCGGGATGGCTGTGATTTGGGCAGCAGAAGCGGCCGTGTTGAAGATAACAAAACGATTGATTGTTTCTGGATGACGGACCGCATAACCTAACCCAATCGGACCGCCCCAATCGTGGACGACGAGACTGATATCCTGTAAACCGAGATGTTCAGCTAAATGCTCAACGTTTTTTACATGTTGATCCAGCGTATAACTATATTGTTGCGGCTTGTCCGAAAAACCACAGCCAATGTGGTCGGGGACGATAACCCGATGGGTTCGGCTGATTTCGGGGATAAGGGTGCGGTAGTAGAAAGACCAGGTTGGGTTGCCGTGTAGCATCAAAACGGGAGGAGCATCTTTGGGGCCTTCATCTAGATAGTGATAACGTAAACCATCCAAGTCCAACCAGTTTGATGTGAAAGGGTACAAATGACGGAATGATTGTATATTTATCATAAAAGGTAACTATTCAGCAGCCTTTAGGAATTTGTATGTAAAGAGATTAGAGATTTTACATCCACTTATACAATCTCCAATCTCTAATCCTTTAATCGCAACTTTACCAAGATACGCTCATCATCGAACAGTTTAAGCCACTACCGATGCCAAGTAGCCCGACGTGGTTACCTTCACGAACGGTTTCTTCTTCAACGGCTTGAGCTAACGTAATGGGTAGTGCTGCTGCAGCCATATTACCTTGTGTTTGAACGTTGAGCTGGATTTTGCTGCGGGTGATGCCCATTGTACGGGCCATTCCAGAAATTTGCCGTATAGAGACCTGATGAGGAATGTATCGATCAATCGTTTTATCGCTCCAATTGTCGAGCTGTTCTGCCGCTACTTTCCAGGTACGCCCTCCCAGAGCAATTCCTTCCGTAAGCAGGGCTCCCGCATCAGTTAACATTTCATCATTGCCACTAGCAACGCATAAATGATTGTGTTCCGTAGCGGCTAAGTTGACCATCCCATTAAGAATGTGACCCGTTTTAGAGTAATCTTTGTGGGTGAGCAACATGGCGACTGCCCCAGAACCAATGGTGAAGGCGGCAAAACTTTTCTTGAAAAGTTCACCCGTTGAGTCTGGTGCGGCTAAACGACTAATTGTTGCCTCAATGCCATCACGGGATGTTTCGCCACAGACGACCATGCCATACTTGATGGCCCCGCTGCTAATCATCATAGCAACGGTTTGCATGCCGTGTAGAAAGCCGACACAAGCGTTGCCAACATCAAAGTTGAGACAGTGTGGGGAAAGCCCTAAATTACCGTGGACAATCGCTGCTGTTGAAGGCTCAATATAATCACGCGTAACTGAGGTATTCACCAAACAACCAATCTCATCTTGATTGATTCCACTGTCCTCAATTAATTTGCGCGCAACTTTTGTCGCAACCGTACTAGGTTGGGTGCCTGGATCCCAGAAACGGCGCTCTTTGATCCCGGTCAATTTTTCGAGATACCCTTTTGAAATCCGCAGTCGTTTCATTGGTTCTTCTAGTTGAGCCTCGATATCGGCATTGGTGATACGATGTGGACCTAATTCATACTCAAGGGCTTCGATGGCAACATTCCCAAATAACATTAATTTACCTCCAAATGGTTGATCCTGTTAGATCAGTCCGATACATAATAAAACACGTTGTCTAAGCAGAAGAAACGTGTTTGAAAAATTTATTTTGCCAAATTGTAATAAGGTTGGGGTACAAAATATGGATGCCCAAAACTTTTGATAAAAATTAGCTGTCGTTTGATAAATCCAATATCAAACCCATATTTATGATTATATCGCCGGTTAGGGAATACGCAAGTAAGTTTAAGAGAAGGATATTGAGAATTACTTAAAATTTGTGATAAAATCTTTAGAATGGTGAGATTTTATAGCGAGTTTGGTAAATTTTGGGTAATAAATAACCAAATTGACCGCATAATTACAGTTAGGACTTAGATAATGTCTACAAATGAAGCCCTGTTATCTGCTTCGGAAATTGATCAAGTTATAGAGTGGGCTCGACAGGCTGGACAAATGGCTTTAACGTATTTTCGTAAAGTTCGACCAGAGCGTAAATCAGATCGTACCTATTTCACTCAAGCTGATTTGGCCGTGGAGCAGTATTTGGTGGAACAATTCCAAAATACATTTCCAGATGATGTCTGGATTGGGGAGGAAGGCGCTCGTAATAAACAGACGGCTCAAGAAGAGAGAGTATGGGCAATTGACCCTATTGATGGCACAACTGCTTTTGTTCAGGGGTTACCAGGGTGGGGAATTGCCTTGGGATTACTTTTTAAGGGACAACCTGTTTTTGGGCTATTTTACATGCCACTACTTGATGATCTAACTTACATAGATGTGAATGGCATTGTGTATCGAAATGAGTTTGAATTGACAAATGCTTTGTCCACGAGTTGGTCAGAAAAGCCGTTTTTAGCCATTAATTCTACCGCTCATCACGATTTTGCCATTGATGTTAAGCGGACTCGTGCTCTAGGAAGTGTTGGAGCTAACTTGGTCTATACGGCTCGGGGAACGGCAACCGCAACGTTAATTACAAAAGCGAGTTTATGGGACTTAGTTGCTGGCGCAGCGATTCTTGATCGGTTGGGGGGGGAGTTACGATATCTCTCAAATAAGCCTGTTGATTATGAAGTACTTTACAATGGTCAACAAACCCCTGAGCCTATATTGGCTGGACATCCAAATATTTTGGCTGAGTTATTTAACAGGATCCGGTATCGATAAAAAAAGAGGCTCAGCATATCGCTGAACCTCTTTTAGATTACAGATCGTGTAAGACTTAGTTGGTTAAACTTGTTTCAACAACGTCTTCTGGGAAGATATCAAAGTCAATGTCTGTTCCAGATCGGTTGATGACGCGCATGTAGTACAAGTCACCAGCATTAACTTGACCCTTCCAAACATATTCGCCAGTTGAACCATCACCATCTCGCTCAACATTTTCACCGCGACCAAAGGGAACAATACCTTCAAAGTCATCCGGTGACCAGTCACGCAGAGCCGCTGGCTCAAAGAACTCAATGTTGATGTCGCGAACGTTGTTACCATCGTTTGGTGTGAAGACTAATGTGAAGGCTGTGTCAACACGTGAGCCATTTGGAGCGTCCAATCGGCGGAATGTATACCAAGCTTCTTCACCTGGGGCCAGTTCACCTTCGTTTACGCCAACTTCAAACTGACTTGGGTTGCCAGGTGCTGTACCTTCTTCATAAGTTGCGATAACAGGAATGGTAGGTTCGCCTAATTCAGGGGCGTAAACATCACCCGTGTAGAGCCAGTAATCCATTGGAATGTCATTGCCGTTGCGGATTTGAACTAACATCAAGTTGTTGTCTAAAACCCAACCTTGCCAGAAGCGTTCACCAGTCAACGGGTTGTTATCACGATAAACAACTTGACCAGCTCCCATATTAGAGATGTTGGTGTTGTCGCCAGGTGACCAGTAAGCAACGTCACCAGCGGTGAATACATCGAAGACCATACTGCGAATACGGTTACCATCATCTGGGGTGGTAATCATTGTCAGAGCCATTTGCTCTAGCTCTTGATCATCAAAGTCAGTAATGCGGAAGCTGTACCAAACTTCTTCACCTGGACCAAGTGTTGCTTTGTTCAGACCAAGCTTCAAAGCGCGGGCTGTTTGTGGCGACTCACCGACTGCGAAAATTGTAGGTTGTGGTGCTTCAACTTCGCCCAAAACTGGGTTGTAGATATCTTCATCATTGTAGAGCCAGTAATCAATTTCAACTTCTGCACCGTTGTTTACAACGATGTAGTAGTCTTGATTGTTAACAACAGAACCACGCCAGCTTCGTTCAACAGTCAGGTAGTCATCATCACGTCGTTCGCTGAGCATCCCGGCACCAAAGTTTGTTGGCTCCTCAATTTCGCCGTTGATCCATTTTTCGTACTCAGTTGCATCGTACAATTCAAAATTGACGTGGTGTCGGCGATGTCCATCATCCGGTGTCGCAAACATTGTGAATTGTAATGGCAAAATCAAGTCGTCTAAATCTTCCAGGTTAGTGTTTTTGAATTCATAAACATAAGACTCACCAGCTGGGATAGAGCCGCGGTTCAAGCTAGGAAGTAGGGGCGCTGGATTATCGGGTGTACCAAATCTCAGACTGTCATCAATTGTTGGCTCGGCAACAGTTTCGGCTTCTTCAACAACTTCTTCTGTCACTTCAGCTTCAACTTCAGGTGTGATTTCTTCTGGTTCTTCAACAGCTTCTTCCTCTACTTCAGGGGTGTCAGGAATTACAACAACTTTTTCATTAAACAAGAAGTAATCGAACTCAAAGTCACTTTCGTTAGAAACTTGGATGTAGTAAGTTGTAGAACCTTCTACATCACCACCCCAGTAACGTTCGCCTGTATCAGGGTCGTTATCAAACAAGACAACGTCGCCTGCAGCGAATGGGGTCATATTGCTGACATCACCGTCATCAAAGAGTGAGATTTCGCCTTCTTCAAAAACATTCAAAGAAACAAAATCGACAGTATTAGATTTGTTTGGGTCAATAACCAAGCGTAATGAGAGTTTTTCAACATTCGAGTCGAGCGTGATTTTGTACCAGTGCTGTTCGATCGGTGTTAAAAATCCTTGAGTGACCTCGTCGTCGAGAGCAACTGCGTTGGTGGGGGTGTCGAAGCTTTGGGCTGAGGCTGACAACACAGCGGCTGCCAAGACCCCGACCACAAAGAGGAACGTGATGGAAATTGTGATAATTCTGAATGGAGTCAAGCCTTTCATTTTTACTCTCCGTGTAACATTAAATTTTAACTACTATTTTTGGTGTTATGTAAACTGTTTCTAAATTAACTTCTGATTGGTAAATTATATTAAATACTCCTCCAGGATGAACCTCCTTTCTCTCTATTCTCTCTACCAAATGTGTCTAATCGTACCTCAGCTATCATTATTTATTTATGATGTTTCAGGATAATGAGAAATTGTTTTATGAAAAGGTGAAAATCTGAATTTGAAGGTAGAATTGATTAAAAGTTAAAATTTTCTAACTGTAGGATTGGGCCCTACAGTTTTCAGGTTCCATAGTCTCAAATTGCGATTTTCTAGATAGTTATGATTTTCTGGTTGATGTTGTCAGTTATCTTTAATTTTAATTCTTATATATGGTAGTATATCTCTAAAATGTGTTTGCGGGTATCGTCAAATATTCCTATTACCTCTAAATTTTTTTCCGTAGAAACTACGGAAAAATAGAGGAATTTAACAAATTTTTGAGAGGAAGATAAAAAAAATTGAGTTTTTAAGAGATTGATGAGGAAAAAGAGGCGTAAATTAAGAGGGATTATTTAGTTAACTGTCTAATAAATTCTTGGTCTGATGCTTCAAAGTTTGCTTGTGCATATAATCTTGTAAACAATCAACCAGCCTAAGATGAATTGAACATACAATTTAAGAAAAGACTTAAATTTTTTGATCAGATATGGAATAAAAAAGAGGAGAAACAAGAACGTTTCCCCTCTTTAAGTTACGATTTAGATTAAATTAATTTAATTGATCGACAGCAATAACATCTTCTGGGAAAATATCGAAATCAATATCTGTACCAGAGCGATTAATGACCCGCATGTAGTACAAATCACCGGCATTGACTTGGCCTTTCCAGATAAACTCACCTGTTAAATCACTGCCATCTCGCTCAACTCGCTCACCCCGACCAAAGGGGACAATACCCTCAAAATCATCGGGCGACCAATCACGTAAAGCAGCCGGCTCAAACAATTCGATGTTGATATCGCGAATGTTGTTGCCGTTGTTTGGCGTGAAGACCAAAGTAAAACTTGTGTCAACCCGTGATCCCTTTGGCGCATCCAAACGGCGGAAGGTATACCAAACTTCTTCACCAGATTCGAGCTCACCATCATTTACCCCAAGTTCAAATTCGTTAGGATTGCCAGGGGCTGTCCCTTTCTCAAACGTTCTGACAATTGGGACAGTCGGTTCCCCCAGTTCAGGGGAGTAAACGTCACCCGTGTAGAGCCAGTAATCCATTGGGATGTCGTTACCATTGCGGATTTGAACCAAATAAAGATCATTGTCGAGAACCCAACCTTGCCAAAAGCGTTCACCTGTCAATGGGTTACTATCACGCACAACAACCTGACCCGCGCCCAAATTGGTGATTTGGGTATTATCTCCAGGTGACCAGGCGTTTACATCCCCAGCGGTGAAGACATCGAAGACCATATTTCGGATACGGTTACCATCACTAGGCGTGGTTACCATCGTCAAGGCCATTTGCTCGAGCTGATTTTCATCAAAGTCGGTGATACGGAAGCTGTACCACGCTTCCTCACCGGGGCCGAGGGTTGCCTTATTCAGACCTAGCTTCAAAGCCACAGCGGTCTGAGGAGATGCACCTGCGGCAAAAATGACAGGCTGGGGTGGCTCAGGAAGTTCTCCGAGAATGGGGTTATAAATGTCCTCGTCGTTATATAACCAGTAATCGACTTCAACCTCGGCCCCATTGGTAACCGCAATGTAATAATCATCATTGTTGATTACGGAACCGCGCCAGCTTCGTTCAAGAGTCAGGTAATCATCATCGCGTCGGTCGCTTATCATCCCTGCCCCAAAGTTGTTTGGCTTGTCAATTTCGCCATTGACCCATTTTTCATACTCTACAGCATCATACAGTTCAAAGTTGACATAATGTCGACGATGCCCATTATCTGGAGTAGCAAACATAGTGAATTGTAAGGGCAGAACCAAATCCTCTAAATCAGCCAAATTGGCTTTTTTGAACTCATAAACATAAGTTTCACCTGCTGGAATCGACCCTCGGTTAAGACCAGGTAGTAGGGGTGCTGGATTATCTGGAGTGCCCAGAAGGAAATCAACTGAAACATCTGCTTCGACATCTGCTTCAGAATCTTCAACTTCAGCCTCGACTACTTCAGCGTCCTCAGCAACCTCTTCGGTAACTTCCGCCTCAACCTCTGGCGTAATTTCTTCAGGCTCATCAACCTCTGGTTCCTCAAGAATTATGTTAACTTTCTCGTTGAACAAGAAGTAATCAAATTCAAAATCACTTTCGTTGGCAACTTGGATGTAGTAGGTGTTTGAGCCTTCTACATTGCCGCCCCAATACCGTTCCCCCGTATCAGGGTCATTATCAAACAGAACTACATCACCTGTTGCGAAAGTGGTCATCTGACTAACATCGCCGTCGTCAAATAGAGAAATTTCGCCTGCTTCAAAAACGCTCAAGGTGACAAAATCGATTGCATCTGATTCGTTTGGATCAATCACCAGACGTAAGGCGAGTTGGGCTACATCTGAGTCGAGTGTGATTTTGTACCAGTGCTGTTCTAGCGGGATTAAAGCGCCTTGCGTGACCTCGTCGTCGAGTGAAACGGCATCTGATGGGGTGTCGTGACCTGAGGCCGAGACCGATGATACAAGCATCGCGACCACAAAGAGAAAAGTGATTGAAATTGTGATAAATCTAATTGGAGTCAAACCTTTCATTTTTACTCTCCATGTAACTTTAAATTTTTAGTCTTTTATATTTAATGTAAAACAACGAAGATCAATGAATTATTTTTAGCTCGTGAAATAATCCTCCTTCCTTCCTTCTAAACCTGATTACTAAACTTGCCTGAGTATATTTTTATTGGTTATTTGAATGTTTTGATGTTGAGAGATATTTTTGCTTTTGGTAGTGTTTGACTACTAGTGGTTCACTGCCGAAGATAGAATGTTGAAATTTTGAATTGAAGAAACTCATACAAGTTGCCCTGACTACAAGATTATTGATTGTAGCCTTTGACTACGTTCCCTTAAATAAGGTTAAATGTTAAATTTAACCTATACTAACGTACCAGATAATTTGGAATTTGCAACTTGTGATTTTAAAATTGTTAATGTTGGTGGATGAATAAATCTGAAACCAGAAGGATAACGAATGTGAGAAAGATGGCGGATTTATCAAAGAGATTGTCAAATGCCTAAAAAACAAGTAAAAATACGCAACCTCAGTGAAGAGCCGCCTGCTGCCTATTTTCAGGGGGGCACGATTGTCTTGAACAATGTGCCTGAACGTGAGACGGTGCCGGACTGCTTTCAATGGGTCAATGCCAAATGGCGCTGTCCAGCCGTGCATTATCGGGTCGTTCGGCCTTGGCTCAAGCAGCAGGGTATTCGAAATAGTATTCCTCGCTGGGATAATTTAAAGTTAACCTTGCACGACGACCGTGAGCCGCACGCGTATCAAACTGAGGCCTTAACCCACTGGGAGTCTGGTGAACGGTGGGGGAGTATTGTCTTACCAACCGGAGCGGGTAAAACGTTTGTGGCCTTGCGTGCCATCACAGATTGTGCGGTGAGCACCCTGGTGATTGTGCCAACACTTGATCTGCTACACCAGTGGTACGCCATTCTGGAAAATGCGTTTCAAATGACCATTGGGGTATGGTATGGGCAGGAAAAGAAGTTGGAGCCAATTACCGTCACCACCTACCCCAGTGCTTGGGCCCAAAGCGAACTCTTAGGCAATGAGTTCAAACTCATTGTTTTCGATGAAATCCATCATCTACCCGCCCCCTCTTGGCACGAAATCGGCTTGATGTGCGCTGCGCCATATCGTCTGGGGTTGACCGCGACGTACCCGGACCATCTCACCCCCAAAGAAATGGCTGCTTTGAAAATTCGGGAGGAACGTGCCCCGTATCTCACCCAGCCCAACGCCATTTCAGATCCGGCTAGTCTGCTTGATGAGTTGGTTGGCCCGGTCCTGTACTACAAAAAAATTGACGACCTCACTGGGAACCAACTCGCCGAATATCGCACCCAACGCATTCGGATTGACCTGACGCCAGAAGAGCGAACCGCTTACGACGAAGCCTACGCCACATACACTGGCTACATCCGTGAGGCCCGACTACGCGAGAAACACGGTCCTGGCTGGTGGCATACCTTTACAATGCTGAGTGCCAAAGAGGTTGGAGCGAGGCGAGCCAAGGTTGCGGAGCTAAAACTTAAAGAGATTGTCCACCAAGCCCAAGGCAAGCTAGACATTCTAGATCAACTCCTGCGTGAACACCGTGACCAACAAATCCTCATCTTCACCGCCCACAATCGCTTCGCCTACCAAATCGCCCGCCACCACCTCATCCCCGTCATCACCCACCAAACCGTCGCCGCCGAACGAAAGGCCATCCTGGATGGCTTTCGCGAGAGGACATATCAAGCAATTGTCACCTCAAAAGTGCTCAATGAAGGGGTGGATGTGCCCGAAGCCAAAGTTGCTGTGGTCTTGGGCGGCAGTGCCAGTGCCCGGGAGTATGTACAGCGGTTAGGCCGGGTGCTGCGTAAACAAGGTAATGCCGAGGCTATTTTGTATGAGGTCATTGCCCGAAAGACGGTGGATGAGCGGATTGCTCGGCAGCGGAAGCCTCGGGCGTAGATCGTTGCTTCCGAACTCTGTTTGAGAGCGAGGTTGAGGGAAAAACTCTGTTTCGGGTTTGGCTCCATGAGTTCATTATTATCGAATCCACCATTGACACTGCTCTAAATGGCACAATAAAAAGGATATTTTTATGCAGTTCCGTCGATTAGAACGTCTTAATTTACTTTTGAATATAGTCAAAAAACGAGGCCTTATTTACCTGCTTTGTCTTCTTTCGATTATCTTAATCGTTAGTTGTGCTGGAAAACCTGACTATCCAATGTATATCGTGTCGAGAAATCAATCCATCGTCAATGAATTAGCCCTTCATCCAAGTGAAGAGTTCTTGGCGGTTGCAGGTAAATTGGGTGTCCGAGTATACAATTTAAGGACACTAAATTTACAATATCTATTAGTTGATCATGGTGAACTTGTTTCAAGTGTTGATTGGTCGCCTGACGGCAAGATGCTTGCTTCAGCGGGTGAGGATGGGACCGTCAGATTATGGGATGCTCGAAGAGGAAAGGCACTAGCAGGCCTAACAAAGAGGAGACTGAGGGGCTTGCAAACTGTGCGTTGGTCGCCAGATGGCACCCAACTTGCTGCCATTGATATCACTCAATTTGTTTCCCACATTCACGGCGGTTTCGATAACAGAAGTAGTCTTGAGCCAGAAGTTTTTGAGGACGTAGTCTATGATATTTGGCTCTGGAATATAGATCGTAATGAACAGGTCAGTGTCTTGGAGGGGCATAGCCGTAGGATTGATAATATCAGTTGGGTACCCAATGGAACTCAACTTGTTTCAGTCAGTTCTGATCGTACGATACGGGTCTGGGACACAACCGATAAAGAACAGGCTCGGTTACTTGAGGGTCATAACAATGTAACGCCAGTCGCTTGGCATCCAGATGGCAGCAAATTTGCCATCGTAGCCCGTAATGATGAATCTGACCCGAATCTGATATGGATCTGGGAGCTATCGCAGGAACAACCGACCCATATTTTACAAGGTCATACAGAATGGATTCAGGACGTAGAGTGGTCTCCCGATGGAAATCTGTTAGCTTCAACGAGCTTGGATCAGACCACAAGAATTTGGGATGCTACCTCAGGTAAAGAATTGACCCAACTTAAACAGGGTGAGCAACCTACTTTAACTGTAGCCTGGTCTCCTGATGGGACTCACCTAGCCATAGGTGATTGGGACAACCACATACAGATTTGGAAATTATCAAACAATGTTCCCCCTTATGAGAGCTTGTCAGCCCCTCTAAAAATCATTTTAGAGGGGCATACCGACTGGGTTACCGATCTTGTTTGGCTTTCCAGTAATCGTAGGATCATATCGCTCAGCAAAGACGATACGGCACGTGTTTGGGATGTAGAGACGGGGCAGACAGAGTTAACAATCGAGTAGTCGATGCTGACTACCCAGTCAACAAACGGAGAAAAAATTGCAGAAACAGCTATTGATGTTCGTCATTTGTTTATGTTTGATGGCTTGTACCATCACTCCAAATCCTGTCCCTCAAATGATCCAACAAACTGAAACATCCGAAGAATTTCCGGAGGTACTGCCCACAGCCCGCCCTCGGCCCGATTATATTGCCGATGTTAGTCCCCCAGAATCAAGTATAACCTTGTTGACAGCTTATCAGCATAATCTTGATCCGACGATGATATTTGAAGGCGTGCGTTTTGAAGATAGGGGATACAATAGTTCAATTTGTGTCGTTGTAGATGTTGGACCTCTTTTAGAGGAAGGCGATAGGTTAGATCACACAGGGCAAGTTCTTGGTCGTATTTCTATATTTGTGAATGAGATTGAGTTAACCGAAGTGCTTACCGTGAATTGGTTGGATATATCCAGTAATAATGTGTCCGTGGATCATGCCTCAGGGTCGGGATGGAGCGTCTTTTGCTGGCGAGCAGACGTCGAGGAAGGTATCCATCAGGTTACATTTCAATTTCAAAAAACGTCAGGCGAAATTGAAGAAGATGGTTGGTATTTTGCTGTAGTTGATGATAGTGAATAGTTTTGTTTTTTGATCAACCTGAAAGTTCTCCCAAATCGAGATCATCGCTCCCAAACTCTATTTCGAGTTTGGCAATGTAGGAGAACGATTACCCCCAATGTCCTAAAAATTCAACTTGATTCTGCATCTCTTCGGCTGATTTTGTGGCGATGAGTTTGAGTAATCGACGAAGTTGTTCACCCACAGAGAAGAGTTGCTGTGGACCGAGGACAATTCCGGGGTGGGTTTTGCCTGAAGAAAGATATAGTGTATGAAGTTGGTAAAAATCACCAACATTAAAACTGTATAATACCCGACCTTCCGAGGCAGCATAATCTAGTTGCGCTTCATCTGGCTGCTCAATCATATTTGCCTCAAAGGCTGTTGTCACATCAATGTTCCTGGCCTTTAAACCATTGACCAAGGCTCGGTTCATCGAGTCTTCATCGATATAGAGGTGAATCTTCATTATGACGGCTCAGGTGGGATGTGATCTTGCTCAAGCTGAAGTGCTGTTTTTACTTCGGCTGCCAACATATCTTCAATTTCATCACGATTGGCGTGGTAGTAGGTTAAGGCGGCGTAAACTTGGGCCAATGTCAAATGGTCAATTTCATCCACGATTTCTTCGGCGCTGAGACCCAGTTTATACCAACTTACAATACGTTGGACAGTGACTCCTGTGCCTGCAATGCGAGGGCGTCCGCTATGAATATCTGCTGACCTGACGATAAGTGATCCAATATCGATGATTGTTGCCATAACTAAACTCCTTACTCTACAATTATACTTTGTTTTTCGGATGTTGAGTAATTCATTTTGACAGACAATTCAACTCGGAAAGACCTTACACCTGCTGCTTATGATACAACCTCGCATAAAACCCATCCTGACCAATCAATTCATCATGTGAGCCTTGCTCCAGAATCTGGCCGTCGCCGATGACGACGATTTGGTCGGCGTGGCGGATGGTGGAGAGGCGGTGGGCGATGACAAAGGCGGTGCGGTCTTGCAGGAGATTGTCAATGGCCTCTTGCACCAATCGCTCGGTGCGGGTGTCGATGTTAGAGGTGGCTTCATCCAGGATGAGCAGGCGGGGATTGGCCAAAATCGCGCGGGCAATGCACAATAGTTGCCGTTGCCCCTGACTAATTGAGGCCCCTTCCATCGCTAGTTTGGTCTCATAGCCCTCTGGCAAGTCCACAATAAAGTCGTGGGCACGGGCGGCTTTGGCTGCGGCCTCAACCTCCTCAAAACTGGCCTCGGGCTTTCCATATCGAATATTGCTCACAATGGTATCGGCAAAGAGGAAGCTGTTTTGAGGGACCTCACTCATATGCTGACGAAGGCTATATTGAGTCACATCCCGCACGTCGTAGCCATCCACCAGTACCTGCCCGGTATTGACATCATAAAAGCGGCCAATCAAATTGACGATGGTGCTTTTCCCTGAGCCGGTTTCTCCAATCAAGGCGATGGTCTGTCCCACCTCGGCTTGTAAGCTAACACCATTGAGGATCACCTGTGAATCGTCGTAACCGAAGGCTACGTCATTGAATTCAACGCGGCCCGTCATTGCTGGCAATTCGACCGCATCGGTTTTATCTATAATCTCAGGGACGGTTTCAAGTAGATCAAAAACGCGATCACCCGCTGCAAAGGCCGCTTGCATTTGAGTGTATAGGGAGGACAGTTGTTGCACGGGCTGAAAGAAGCGTTGGACATAAGCCAGAAAAGCGACGACAACCCCGACGGTAATCGTGTCGTTAAAGGCTAACCAGCCGCCAACACCCGCCACCAGCACCGTGCCCAAGGTGGAGAGGACATCCATCGTGGGCGAAAAGGCGGCCGTGATACTTGTCGCATAAATATTGGCATCGCGGTTGGCCGCATTATCACGATCAAATTGGGCAATGTTTATGTTAGTCCGGGCAAAGGATTGGGACTCGCGCACGGTTGAGAGATTTTCTTCCAAGTCCGTTGATAGTTGGCCTAATGTACGCCGCGTTTCCTGGAACGCGACCCGAGAACGACGGGAGAAGTAGATCGTGGTCAATATCATAACAGGCAAAATGATGACAGTACTCAGCGATAAAGGCACATTGAGGGCAAACATCGCGATGATGATCCCAACTAGCCCAACCAACGAGCCAAGGGATTGCATCAGGGTTTGGGAGAATAGCGTGCCAATAACATCCGTATCATTCACCAGTCGGCTCATCAAATCACCCGCGCCGTGCTTCTGAAAGTAGCCCAATGAGAGCCGCTGCACGTGCCCAAAGATATCGGCGCGCAACCGCTTGAGCAATTTCTGGGATAACGTCCCTAGTAGGCGTAGCTGTCCTGCAAATCCGATGTAGCCAATTAGATAAACACCAAGCAGCAACAGCATCGTTTGGGTTAACCCGGCTCGGTCATCTTGGCTAATATACTGATCAATGGCTTGCCCAATCAGGGCTGGGCTAACGGCTTGTCCTACCGCTGACATAATCAACATGAGGGCTAGCCCAAGTAACAAGGCTGTTTCACCTTCAAAGTAGCCCAGTAAGCGGCGTATCGTATCCCAATCAGAGCGTTTGCGGTCCGTGTTCGGCATGTCACTCATGCGGTTACCTCCTCACCTTCATTATTCGAGACAGTATCATCTTCTAATTGAGAGTAGATAATTTCATTGTATAAGACACTCGATTCTCGGAGTTCCTGATGGGTGCCTCGAGCCGCGATGCGTCCATCCTCAAGGACAAAAATCTGATCGGCGTTGCGGACGGTGGAAATCCGTTGGGCAATGATGAAGGTGGTTAGCTTGTCGAACAGCGGTTTGAGCGCCCGTTGCAAATTTTGCTCGGTTTCGGCATCAACGGCACTCATCGAGTCATCAAAAATGAGGATACATGGATTGACCAAAATGGCTCGGGCAATGGCGATTCGTTGACGTTGCCCCCCACTCAAACCAGCCCCCTTTTCGCCAATGATCGTCTCATAGCCATCAGGCAAGTCCATGATAAACGAATGGGCTTGGGCCGCCCGAGCTGCACGCTTGATCTCACGCTCTGTCGCATCGGGCTTGCCATAGGCAATGTTTTCGCGAATGGTTCCCCCAATCAGTTGGACCGCCTGTAGCACAATCCCAATGTGGTGCCGGAGCGACTCCAACTCAATGTCCCGAACATCAAGGCCATCAATTGTTACACGGCCTTGCGTGGTATCATAGAAACGAGGGATCAGATTGATAATCGAGCTTTTGCCGCTGCCCGTCGCGCCGAGTAGAGCCACAGTGCCGCCAGGCTGGACCTCCAGATTGATGTCATGCAATACATCTTTTTCAGAGCCTGAGTAGCGAAAATGAACATTCTCAAAAATGACGTGCCCTGACACCTGATCAGGTAAAATGAGAGCATTGGGCTTACTAACAATCTCGTTTTCCGTATCAATAATTTCAAAGAGGCGGTTGCCAGAGGCAGTGGCGCGGGCGACTTGCTGGGAGAGAAAGCCAAGTTGAAAGATGGGTTGGAGCAGATAGGTCAAATAGCTATTGAAGGCGACCAAACCCCCGAGTGAGAGTTGCTCCCCAATCACCAAGTTCCCCCCATACCAAATCACAATCAGGGTGCCCAGATTTGAGAGAAAGAAAACGGTAGGAAAGCCTAGTGAAAATAGCCGAATCACCTGTAGATTTTGATTATATAGGTTCTCATTTTGGTCGGTATACCGATGAAGCTCACGCGATTCGGCGGCAAAGGATTTTATAACCCGGATGCCACTGATATTCTCTTGCAGGATATTGTTCAGTAATCCCAAATTCTGTTGTACCTGCCCAAACAGGGGACCCATTCGTGAAAAGAGGAAGAAAAAGATACCAATAATTATGGGTATGACAGCGAGAGAGGCCAGCGCGAGCCGCCAATCGGTCACGAGTAGGATAATGATACTCCCCAGAAACATCGCAATGGCCGATACCAATTGTAGTATCCCTTGGGCAAAGAAAGAGCGAACCCCTTCCACATCGGAGGTGGCACGGGTCATGAGTTGTCCTGTTTGGTGGGTGTCATGGTAGGAGAAGGATAACTTTTCTAGTTTGGCATAGATCTCATTGCGCAGATCATAGGCAATGCCTTGGGAGGCTGTTTCAGACCAGTAGGTGTTGGTAAAGGTGAAAACACCACGGATGATGGCGATGACCAATAAGCCACCCGTTGCCGCGATAATGCCTGGCCAACTTTTGGCCTCAATCCCATCATCAATGAGTTGCTGGATCAGTTGAGGCAGATAGAGATTAGCAGCAGTCACAATCAGAATTGAGATCAAGGCCCCCATCGCGAGCCATAGATATGGTTTTAGATAGACGAGTCCCCGGCGAATGACTGGCATAATGGCTGATGCTCCCTCCAAAATAAAGATGATTATACGTGGCAATGGTTTTTTGGGAAGTGACTGAGATTTGGTATATCATCATATCATCATTGGCTTACAAAATTTCTAACTTGAACGGCCTCGGCTAAAATAGAGTATCATTTGTAGTAAAATTTTTTTGAAATGGATTTTTGAAATTGATTGAAAGAAAAAGTTTTAGAGGACAAATTCAAAAAGGGGTCATCGCTTTGTTTGGCCGTTTACGTCGACATGGTATGCGCGTTACGGTATTGTGGCTCTACGCTCGTGGTGTGCCCTATTTCACTGGGGTGCCGATCTTGAAATATAGTCAGATTACCCCCCAAATTTATGTCGGCTCACAATTTAATGAAGTGGGCAAGCAAACCTTGGAACGGGCGGGTATCACGGGGGATGTGAACATGCGAATCGAGTTTGATGATGCGGCGCATGGTCTTAACCTCGAGCACTACTGCTATTTGCCCACTGTTGATGATCACGCGCCAACCATTGAACATTTGAACGAGGGTGTGGCCTTTATCGAGCAGATCATTGCCGATGGAGGCAAGGTGTACATCCATTGTGCGGGTGGCATTGGGCGTGCGCCAACGATGGCCACAGCCTACTTTATTACCCAAGGCTATAGTTTGGCTGATGCTGAAGCCTTGATTAAAAAATCACGGCCTTTTATTCGCATCACCCCCCCGCAAAGGGCACAACTTGAAAAATTTGAAGCCCTCCATCGTACAGCGGAAGAATCGACTGATGCGAGTTAGTGCGAACGGGGTTGTTTTTAATGACGCTGGTGAAGTCCTGTTGATGTTGCGGGATGACATTCATATCTGGAGTATTCCAGGCGGGATGTTGGATCCGGGCGAAACGCCTGATGTTGGGGTGGTTCGGGAGGTGTTTGAGGAGACTGGCATCGAAGCCGAAGCTGTAGATTTAATTGGGGTGCAATTTTGGCCCTTACAGCCGAATGGGACCCTTGAATTCAATTACCGCTGTCTGGCTCGCGGTGGCACTTTGACCCCCTCACTTGAATCACCAGAAGTCGGCTACTTCCCGCCCAATCAACTCCCCTCCCCGCTCCTGCCCGCCCGGCAGGAGCAAATTGAATTTGCCTTGAACTTTGGGACAAATTCAACCGTGAAATGGGATGCCAAACGGCTGAGCCTAAGAATACACTTGGGCTGGCTGTGGTTGTTGTTTTTTGTTTATCCCCTTAAATTGCTATCTCGTCGTTTACGAGGACAGCCCCATCAGATCCCACCTGAGTGGAAAATTGAAATCATTGCCATTCTTCGAGATGAGATGGGGAATGTTTTGTGGACCAAAGCGCCACATTGTGATGAATGGCAGTTGCCAAGCTGTGCGGGGCAGCGGATGCAAGCTCCGTGGGAAACAGCTCAACATCGGCTGAGCAAAGCGATTGGGCATCCCATTCAATTACAAAAGTGGTGCGGCTTTGATGTGACGGATGACACTGGCCCCAAATGTATTTTGCTGTTTGAGGGGCAAGTGTCGCCCGAATCTGAGCCGGTTTTTTTGGAAACCGTTGGGCTAAAATTTTTTGGTCAAGACAATACACCGGCCTCGTGTCGAGCCAAGCATCTTGAATATCTCAATCGAACCAGTGATCGACAACCAATGAACATGGATGAGCAATGAAGATAATTGGGCGTAATGGCATTATTTTTCTCTGCACGATGGTCTTGGCGGTAGCCTGTCAGCCTGCTGAAGGAACGGCGGTGGTCACGTCAACCAGTGCCACCGCCGTTGTCGTCACTGAACCATCCCCCACCCCGCTGCCTCCTACAGTTACCCCCTCGGTCACCTCAACCTCGTCGCCAACGCCACCACCGCCAACCGCAACAGTAATTCCCGCTACACCAACGCTGACTGCTACTGAAACACCGCCACCCTCACCAACCCCAACAGAAATCATATCTGCCGATACCGTTCTCTACCCAGAAAATCTGTCGGCAGGTGACCTTTACGCCCCAGAGTTGGGCAATTTGGGGTATGATGTCCAGCAATACACCCTGCGTCTGGCCTTGGATCCGAGCGTCAGATTTGTTGATGGTGTCGCAACCATTCAAGCATTTACGACCCTGTCCAATTTAACCCAAATTTCGCTGGATCTCAACGGCTTTGATATTACGTCAATTACAGTCGATGATGCCCCCACCACCTTTTTTCGGCAGAATCGAAAACTCATCGTCAATCTGCCTAAGCCGCTCGCTTCCGATTTTCCATTTGAGCTTGAAATCGCCTACAGTGGTGAGCCAATCACCGAACCTTCGGCGTATGTGCCGTTTGCTCCACATTTGGGCTTGCATTACGTGGATGACAGTCTCTTCGTCGTCTCCGAGCCAGATGGCGCTCAGAATTGGTTCCCGGCCAATGACCACCCCCACGATAAAGCGATGTTTCGCTTTGAACTGATTGTCCCGGCTGGTTTGACGGGCATCACCAACGGGATTTTTCTCGAATCGATCCCCGGCATCCCGCTGCCCGATGGTTCGGAGGGTGAGCTATTTATTTGGGAACATCGGGACCCAATGGCTACTTATCTGGCAACTGTGGTGGTGGGGGAGTATGAGCGAATCGAGGCATTGTCGCCGAATGGTGTTTTGCTGCGTCACTACACCTTTCCCGAAAATCGGGCTGAGTTTGAGTTGGCGATGGAGCCGGTGGGAGAGATGGTTGATTGGCTCGCTGAGCTATTTGGCCCCTATCCGTTTGAAGCGGTGGGCTATGTGACCACCCCGCAAGATGGATTCTCGCTGGAGACCCAAACGATGGTTGTGCTTTCCACCCGAATGATGCGAGAGGATGTGGTTATTCATGAATTGGTGCATATGTGGTTTGGGAATTGGGTTAGTCCCGCCTCGTGGGCTGATATTTGGCGCAATGAAGGCTTTGCTACCTATGTTGCTGATTTGTGGTTGAATCGCGATAACCCAGAGGCGTTGGAACAACGAATTTTGCGGTACGAGCAGATTATCTCGGCAGAGCCTGAGGATTACCCGCTGAATAATCCGCCACCCGCCCAACTCTTTGGCCGAGATAGTTATATCAAAGGGGCTGTCGCTGCCCACACCTTACGTCAGGAAATTGGTGATGACGCCTTTTTTGCTGGCCTACGGCTCTACTTCGAGCGTCACGGTGGAGGCACCGCCACCCACGCCGAATTTCAAGCGGCCTTGGAAGAAACATCAGGCCAATCACTTGATTCATTTTTTGCAGCGTGGTTTCAGTAAACGTGTCTTACAAAAACAAATTTGGACAATAAAGTGAGGAATCCGAAAATGCATTTTCGGATTCCTCGCAGAAAGCTATTTGAAAGGAGAAAATCATGGAACTTCAACTTATTCGTAACGCCACAATGCGCATCAAATATGCAGGACATCTCATCTTGGCCGATCCGTTTCTGGCCGAAAAATTAACGCTGCGATCATTCGCCAACATTTCAAAGAATCCAACGGTTGATTTACCCTGCACGCCAGAGGAAGCCATCGCCGGGGCTGAAATGGCAATCATCTCACACTTACATCCCGACCACTTTGATGAGGTGGCTCAAAATCAGTTAGCCAAGGATTTGCTGCTATTCTGTCAGCCGACTGATCAAGAGACAATTCAGGAAATGGATTTTACAAATGTGACACCTGTTGATGATACAGTGACCTGGCAAGGCATTTCTATCACCCGTACCCCCGGTCAGCACGGGACAGGTGAGTTGCTCAAGCGGCTGGGCTTGGTCGCTGGCTTTATTTTGCGGGCTGAGGGCGAATCCACCGTTTACTGGATGGGCGATACGATTTGGTATGATGCCGTTGAACAAGTTGTTGCCGAGCATCAGCCTGATATCATCATCACCCACTCAAGCGGGGCAAAAATTGGTGATAGTGATCCGATTGTGATGGATGCGCCCCAAACCATCGCGGTGTGCGAGGCTGCCCCCGAGGCAACCGTTATCGCCATTCATTTGGAAAGCCTCGACCATGGGACCGTATCTCGGGCCGATTTACGAGCCTATGCGATCAAGCACAATATTTCGGAGGATCGCTTGCTTATTCCTGCCGATGGTGAAACGCTGAGTTTTTAGCCTCACCCACCAATAGCAACAGGGCGATTAGCATCCGTAATCCACTCGCTCCACGAGCCGGGATAGAGGCGGCCCCCATCCAGTCCGGCGTGGGCCATTGCCAGCAGGTTATGATTGGCGGTAACGCCAGAGCCGCAATAAATGACAGTTTCGGCGGGTGATCGCTCACCGAGGATGGCTTTGAAGCGGGCTTTGAGCGTTTCGGGTGAGCGAAATCGACCTGTTTCATCAAGGTTTTCGGTAAAGGGAGCTGACAATGCTCTCGGAATGTGGCCCCCGATCGGATCGATCGTTTCGTTTTCACCGCGATAACGATCGGCACTGCGGGCATCGAGGATGCAAGAACTCATTGGCACTTCTTCAACGAGTGCGACCAGGTCGTGACGGACTTGAGGAATGAAATTGCGCGGGATTGCGGATGATGCTTCATCTGTCTTGGGACGGTCTTCAGTGGCCCAGACAGGCCAGCCGCCATCTAAAACGGCTACGGCATCGTGCCCCAGCCAACGGAGCATCCACCATAACCGAGCAGCAATGGCTCCGCCGAAGTTGTCATAGGCGACGACTTGCACGGCCTCATCAACGCCCCAGTCCGAAAGGGTTTTGGCAAAGGCATCCGGCTTGGGTAGAGGATGACGCCCCGTTTGCCCAGGAATGATTGGACCGGATAAATCATCATCAAGATGGGCGTAGACTGCTCCCGGAATATGGCTCTCGGCGTAGCTGCGTCGACCAAGCTCGGTATCGGCTAATGAAAATCGGCAGTCAACAATGACCCAGTTCGGATCATTGAGATGTTCATTAAGATTAGATGTTGAAATTAAAGTTTTATAGACCATTTTGTTTGTCCTTGATTGAGATGATACTGCCAGTTTATACTATGACAGCACTTTATAGAAATAGATAAGATTGGCAAGATGATCTAATCTGTTTAATTCTGTAAATCTTGTTAATCCTGTCCAAATTTTCCTTCAATTTACAGGAGTAATTTATGTCTGAACATTCACACGATCCTTTGCGTCCCCACAGTCATGACCCTAACCCAGACCCGCCATCCCCCAGCCCAGATTTTCTTTTTGTTGATCCGCAGGGGGGTGAACAAACAGTAACAGTGGCGATGTTACAAGCCCTGCCCCTAACGAAAATCCCCGATTGTTACATCGTCAGTACAGGGCACGGCACCTCTGGCCCGTTTGAATTCGCTGGGGTAACACTACTGGATTTAATCGATAGCTTAATCCCAAACGGACAGCCTTGGCAAGAGGCAGAGGTCATCAGCGCAGATGGCTTTGGTAATCGGGTGTCAGCTACTGAATTGCACGATCCTGACCCGGCTGGTCCAATTTTGTTGAGCTATTTGCTAGACGAACAAGAACTGACTCGCGAACAAGGCCTAGTGCGGATGATTGTGCCATCAGAAAAGGATGATGCGCTGCGTCAGGTGAAATGGGTGGGTCGAATCAACGTTTTGTCGTAGGGGCGATTTTGATACATGTACGGCCCATTTGGTGGGTGTCCATTGTCATTGTCATCGGCTTGGGTGTGGCTTCACGGATATGGCCGCTGGGTTGGTTATGGTACGATAAATATCTCGGTGATGCGCTTTACGCCGTACTCTTTTACCTGATACTTTGCCTGATTTGGCCGTACGGAAAACCTTGGCAAAAAGGCATTGTTTCGGTGCTAGGGATGCTGCTCATTGAAACCTTTCAACTGACGGGTATCCCTCGGCAAATGCGGTACAGCGGTGTGATTGCCTTGCGGCTGATTTCAATTATACTGGGCATTGGCTTTAGTTGGCTTGATATTTTTGCTTATTTGATTGGTATTCTATTGATTGTAGTACTTGATGCACGAAAGCGATGGTATACCTTATGAAAAAATATATCTTTGTTTATGGCACGTTGCGACGTGGTTTTGAACACCCGCTGGCCAGCTTACTAGAAAAACAAGCTGAGTTTATTGGTATTGGACATTATCAAGGACGATTGTATGATTTGGGAAGTTATCCCGGCGTGATTGCGTCTGATAACCCTCTAGACAAGGTTCAGGGTGATGTTTATCAGCTTGATACAACCACGGACTTGCTGTCTAAATTGGACGCTTATGAAGGATTCGTCCCACAAAGACCTGATGCTTCTTTGTATCTTCGAGAGGTGGTGCGAATTTCCCTAACTGATGGTGCCGTCATTGATAGCTCGATCTATCTTTACAATCAGCCTGTCCCCACCGAAGGCTTGATCCCCTGTGGTGACTACTTGGCCTATCTCGGGGAATGGGTTGTTAATGCTTATTGATGCCCACGCCCATCTGGATCACTATGATGAAGCCAACTTAAATGCGGTGCTAACTGAGCTAGAACAGCATCAGATTTTGACTCTAACCAATGCGATGCATCCTAATTCGTTTCGACGTAATCTTGAGATTGCCCGGCGGTCGCAATGGGTTGTGCCGAGTATGGGCGTGCATCCGTGGTGTGCGGCGGAGTATGTGGATCAGTTGGCCGAGATGAAGCCATTGCTTGAGCAAAGCCCCCTGATTGGTGAAATTGGGCTTGATTATTTGTGGGTGGATCAAGCGACTATCCCTGCCCAGCATCGAGTTTTTGAGTTCTTTCTGGAAGCCGCGTATGCTCAAAACAAAGTGGTCAATCTGCATACGAAGGATGCTGAAGCCGAGGTGTTGAGCCTACTCAAACAATATCAAATTCGACGGGCGATTGTCCATTGGTACTCCGGCCCGTTGGATATTTTGCAGGATATGATTGCTGCTGATTACTATTTCACAGTCGGGGTACAGCTTGCCCACTCAGCCCATATTCAAACCATCGCCCAAGCCATTCCGTTGGATCGACTGTTGGTTGAAACCGATAATCCTGGTGGGCTAGAATGGTTGACTAAAGAAGTTGGGTATCCACATCATTTGATTTTGGTTATTGAGATGTTGGCGGCGTTAAAACAGGTACCTTTTGACCAACTGACGGCCAAGATTGAGGAAAACTGTAGGCGGCTGATGCAGGATGATTTAGTGGATTATGTGTAAATTGATAAATTTTTTTGACGAATAACTCTGGACTGGCTATTATCTTTTCATTAAGAGATCAAAGATTGGAGATTGAGATTAAAAGCGTATTGTGCATCACATAACACAATCTCCCAATCTCTAATCTCTACTACATTAATATATGCAGCATAGTTAGCCCATGAATATAGTAGCTATTCTTACTAGGAATACACATTTCTATGAAAGTTGCAGTACTGCTCTCCGGTGGGGTAGATAGCTCCGTCGCTTTAAATTTAATCAAAAATGATGGCCCACATGACATCACAGCCTACTACCTCAAAATCTGGCTGGAAGATGACTTGGCCTTTTTGGGCGATTGCCCTTGGGACACCGATTTAGAGTATGCTCGGGCGGTGTGTGAGCAAGCAGGTGTGCCGTTGGAAATCGTGCCATTGCAGACCAAATATTTCGAGAAAGTGGTTGATCATGCCATTGGTGAGCTGAAAGCGGGGCGCACCCCCAGCCCCGATATTTTGTGCAACCAACGCATCAAGTTTGGCGAATTTTTCAACTGTATCGACGCTAGTTATGACAAAGTGGCTTCGGGACATTACGCCCAAATTGAGGAGAAGGATGATCTATTTTGGCTCAAACGTGCGCCAGACCCCGTGAAAGATCAAACCTACTTCCTATCGAGCTTGAGCCAGGGCCAGTTGAGCCGGGCTTTGTTCCCGATTGGGCAGTATCAAAAGCACGAGGTTCGAGCCTTGGCGGAAGAGTTTGATTTGCCGACCAAGAGCCGCAAGGATAGTCAGGGTATCTGTTTCTTGGGCAAAATCAAGTATCGAGATTTTGTCGAAGCCTATCTGGGTGAGCAGTCTGGCGATATCGTAGAAATTGAAACCGAGAAAACACTTGGGCGACATCGGGGCTTTTGGTTTCATACCATTGGACAACGCAAAGGGCTAGGGTTGCACGGCGGACCTTGGTTTGTGGTTAAGAAAGATGTTGAACACAATATCATTTATGTGTCACACAAAGAGCACGTCACCGAACAAACGCGCAATCGTTTTAGCGTGGCCAATATGCATTGGATTGCTGGCCCGCCTGATAAGAGCGAATTGCAGGTGAAGATTCGTCACAGTCCCCATCTCGACAATTGTCGTGTGGGGCAACTGGACGAGCGACGCTGGTGCGTTGAGCTTGAAAATGACGAACCCGGCATTGCTCCCGGCCAATCGGCCATTATTTATGATGGCGAGATTTGTTTGGGTGGTGGGGTGATTGAGTAGGGACAGGTGACTACTCGGTTGAGATAACCTAAGCATGAAGCCAGTTATCAGTATTTAGTCATCAGTCAGGCTGTGATTTACATCTGATTTTTACTGATGATTGATGACGGGTTACTGATGATTGATAACTTTATTTTCAAGAGGAGGTCTTTATGACTGAAGGAAATGCCACGCTTGATTTGCGTGAAAAGGGAAAAAATGAAGGAGGCGAAACCATTTATCTGGATCGTCGTCTTTATATGCAAATGTTGGCTTTTGGTGAGTGCCGAAATATCGGTCCCATAATGAGTGCGTTGGAAGCGGCTGAGGTAGAAGGCGCACTATATACAGACTTGAACGATGCGCAGGGTATTGGTTTAGTGGTGATGCACGAGGACCCAGATTATTTTGTGACCGATTTGCGTAAACTGCTCAATCAATCGCCGTTTACCGAGTTGGTGCCAAAGCCGGAATTTACAATGTTTGGCCGAACCTATGCCATTGGCTACGAAAATGATTTGTTATCTACTTTGATCACCCGCCCCCACTCGCGAGTGGTTGACCCTGAATTGCAGTGGGTGATTTGGTATCCGTTGCGCCGAAAAGGGGAGTTTGAAACCCTAGATGAGCGGGAACAGCAGATTATTTTACGTGAGCACGGCGGCATCGGCTTCACCTTTGGTCGCGCAGGTTACGCGACTGACATTCGCCTCGCCTGTCACGGCCTTGACAAGCACGACAACGATTTTGTTATTGGTATTTTGGGCAAAGAACTCCACCCCATTTCCTCCGTGGTCCAAGCGATGCGCAAAACCAAGCAAACCTCACAATATCTGGACAGTCTTGGCCCGTTCTTTGTCGGAAAAGTAGCGTGGCAGACACCAAAGTAAATCGGGAAGTGATAAGATCGTTAGAGATATTCTTGTGATGCCATCTTCTTCCCTTGAGCATCTCATGTTAGTAAATAGTAATTGGTAAATTGAACGAGAATTCCCATTCAATTTACCAATTACTGTATTTAAATTATGCCTCGAAAAGATACCTACTGCTCTTTCTGCGGACAGCCCTTTGCCGAAAACCAAACGTGGCCACGTCACTGTAAGGCGTGTGGTCAGATGACCTTTCGTAACCCGATACCGGTTGCGGTCGTATTACAACCAGTGGATGACGGGCTGTTGTTGATCCGGCGGGATATTGAACCGGGTAAGGGAAAGCTGGCCTTGCCCGGTGGTTTTATCGATTTTGGGGAAACATGGCAGGTTGCTTGTGCCCGTGAGTTATACGAGGAAACGCAGTTGACTATTGAGCCGGATGCAGTTACCCTCTTCGATTCCCACAGCACGCCTGATGGCAAAAACATCCTCATTTTTGGCCGCGCCGCGCCGTTATTCAGCAGTGATTTGCCCCCATTCACGCCCACCCACGAAACGAGCGAACGTTGTATTATCACCACCCCGACCGAGTTGGCATTTCCACTTCATACCCAAATGGCTCGGAAATTTTTTGACCAATGACCCCAATACGGTTATCAGATGTTGAGGTCACTCTATTTGATCTGGGCCATAGATTAAAAGCCGCGTCGTGTCGATTCCTGACGGGCGATAATCGTTTGTAATTGATGCCGCAATTGATAGAGTTGCTCAGAAGCAATGTCGGCGGTATCGGCCACTTGCTTAATTAACTCGACCATTTGCCCCTTGCCATTCGCATAGACAAGAAGTTTTTGGATTCGATCATTTTTGTTGTCACTGTTGGTAAATTGGGTTGCAACGTCGGGGAAATGAGTATGGCAAAATGCGTTGAGTGTTTCCAATTCGAAGATAGTTTTGAGGAGTTCGTGGATGGCGTGGAGAGAGTAAGGACTCATAATTCGGTCTCAGTTGGCTACAAATTGATATTACTATTCACCATTCTATCATAGTCGTGGTGGAGTATCAACATTATGTTGATTTGACGTACGTTATCGCCCCAATTTTCGCTGTAATCGGGCCAATCGATGCTCCAACTCGCTCAACCAGCGACGTTGCTCAGTGTGTCTAGCAGGCTTGGTTTCCAGAATCGTAAGGGCGGTTTTTGTCCAATAATGGGCTTGCTCGAGGTCGCGCTGTTTATGCTCGTAAAACTTGGCTAACTCAATATGGGCATAAATTTGGTGCCCCTCAGCGGCCTGTTGCCACACGGCCACAGCTGCGGTGTAGTCGCCATTCCGACGGTGGACGATGGATAATCGCTCTTGCGTTTGCCAGTAGTTCTCCTCCGGTAGATCATTTCGTTGCAGCCCCATTTCGAACAGTTGGATAGCCACATCTGTATGCCCCAACTCCTCAAACAGCTTTCCAATTGCGACCAAATCAAGGGCGTGTTCGATAATCTCATTGAGCGGATCAACCAGCATCTGCCCCATCTGATTTAGCAAAGCCGCCATCGCCAAAACATCCTGAGCGTTGTGATAAAACACCCCCTTCAGGGGGCGAGCATCGCCATCGCGGAGATAGTTGAAATAGAGGCTGGGGATGAGCCAGCCGGGGGTGTCCTCGGTGGTGCGCTCAACCCCCAGAATCTGTTCCTCCAAATCACCCAAGGCGCGGCTAGGCAGACGGTCACGCCATAGGCGACGAGCGAGATGAAGTAAATCGAGGTGGGGGGCATCGATGAGCGGAAACGGCTCACGGTGTTGCAAGATGAATCGATTGTTGAGGAGAGGGGCATCAAAGGATTTGCCGTTGAAGGTGACAAGTACCTCACACGGCTCCAGAAATTCGCGCAAGGCGGCTAACTGAGCCGCTTCTTCCGCCGGGTCGCGCATAAAAAATTGAGCGAGCCGAAATTGATCACCCTCAAATCGACCTGCCCCGATCAAAAAAGCGTAAGTACCGCTGCCACCAGCCAAACCTGATGTTTCGGTATCGACAAAGGCAAAGGTCTCTAAATCCGATTCAGCAATTTCCCAAAACTTAGCCCACTCGGCAATCGTATGGAGTGAGGTGTGCGGACGGAGGGCGTAATTGCCGTGTTGATAGGTGTCATCATATCGCTCATCAAGGACAAAGCTCTGACCAAACGGCGTCGTAACAGAATGGCCCGATACAACCGTCTCAATCGGGTGGGCACGCACTTTTTCTTGAGGCGGCTTTATATCTCGTGCCCCAACTTTTACGCCTAGGGCTTTGAGTTTGTCTGAGAGTGCTGGCATGGGTGAGTCCGTTGTTGAGTTTACTTCAGTATGCTTGGAAGGCTGGAAGATTGGAAGGTTGGTTGTGATCATCTCTTAACCTCCAAAATATTTGTGTTTGGATTGTGGCTCTTTTGTTCTATTCTGTCAAGTGTTGTCAGGACATCAACCGTTAGTCAACTGCCCCAAAATGACCAATGTTTCCTGTTTGCCGCCTCGCCCATCGGGGCCAGCGGGACCAACACAGGAGGGGCAGCCTTCAGGACAGGGGCAGTCGGCGACGAGGGCGTAGGCTTGTTGAATCAGATGATTGTGATAGGTGAAAAGGCGTTCGCTGAAGCCGAGACCGGCAGGGATGGCATCATAGATGAGGATAGTGGGTTTGCCTTCGGCTAGAGGAGAAGCGGGGTCAGCGTGGACAGCGATGTCATGGGGGTCGCACATGAGGAGAAAGGGAGCCAGATGCCCCAAGGTGGTGGCAAGGCCGCTCAAGCCACTGCGCACGCGCACGGCGGTTTCGGCGCGACGGTGACAGGGGCGGCACAGCGTGACGAGGTTGGCGAGTTGGTTGGCCTGCTCGTAGGTTTCGAACATTCGAAAGGGCACTTTGTGATGAACATCGTGCTGGCGCCCTTGCTCCGGCGTACCGCAGATTTGGCAGCAATAATTGTCACGGGCTCGGGCTTGGTTCCGTCGTTTGCTCCAATTTGGCCCATAGTCATTCGGGTCACCACCCCACAGACCTTGCTCTCGCAGATAATCGACGGTTGTGTCATTCAAGGTTAGCCAGTAGCCTGTGGTCTGCAATTCTGTAGGCGGTAAGGTTACCTCACCTTCGCCAACTCGCTCCTGAGTGAACCACCGAATGGCGTGGTAGCCAACGACTTGACTAGTCACGAGAATTTCGCCATAGGTTTTTTGTGCCCCGACAACTTCATTGCCTCGTAATCGTTCTAACAGTTCAACCGTGACCTCCCGCTTGGGTTCGGTGTAGTAATCACTGGTGTGAGGCCTCAGGCGGGCGATGTTTGCCTCTAAATCAAGCTGTTCAACCACAAAACTTGATCCTTCGTGTAGATAAATCGCCTGCGGATGAACCATCCAGGATGCACTAGCTTGGTCGACTTCGCCGATGGTTTGATAGGTGTCATCATTTGCCTGAATGACCAGATGAACTCGTTCAGGCGAGGCACTACGCAATGAAACATTTTGGGCCGGATATTGATCGGCCATCCAGAAAAATTGCTCATCCGATTGGTGAAGTTCACCCGTTTCAGCTAGAAATTGGAGAAACTCTTGGGTTAATTCCAACTCGACGTTACCAAATTTTTCGTTAGCCCGAAATGGTAACTCAAAGGCGGCGCAGCGTAGATGCTGGAGCAAAATTAGCAAATTGTCAGGGGCGATGAGGCCTTGCTCAGGGGACCGCTCAAAAAGATAGTTGGGATGCTGGGCTAAAAATTGGTCGAGGGGGCTGGCCGAGGTAATGAGAAGGGCAAGGGCTTCGCTTTGTTCACGGCCCGCCCGACCAATTTGTTGCCATAAACCAGCTATCGTTCCTGGATATCCTGCCACCATCACCGCGTCCATCCCCCCGATGTTGATACCTAACTCCAAGGCCCTGGTGGCGACAACGGTTCGCACCCGACCGCTTCGTAAATCTTGCTCGATTTCTCGCCGTTGTTGTGGCAAATAGCCACTACGATAGGCCCGAATAGTTTTTGCAACGTCATTGCCGACATCAGCTCGAATGTAATTGAGCAATAACTCCACAGTCCGTCGGGCTCGCCCAAAAATGATTGTTTGTAGATTATGATTCAAAAGATCCTGGCTGAGATGAACACTTTCCTGTAGTAGACTACGCCGCAGCCCGAACTCTTCGTTGATAATCGGGGGATTGTAAATCAGGAAGTGTCGAGATCCCTTTGCTGCGCCATCATTATCAACCAACGCCGTCGGTAGTTCAATCAGGCGTTCACTCAATTCAATCGGATTGGCGATAGTGGCTGATGTGAGAATAAATTGGGGTGCAGCGCCATAAAAGCTGGCAATCCGTTTGAGCCGACGGAGGACGTTGGCTACGTGTGAGCCAAACACGCCACGATAGGTGTGCAGTTCATCGATAACGACAAAGCGAAGATTTTGAAAAAATTCGACCCAACGTGGATGATGGGGCAGAATGCCGGTGTGAAGCATATCGGGATTGGTGATCAGGAGCCGGGCTTGTTTGCGAATTTTTGGGCGTAAACTGCTTGGCGTGTCGCCATCATATGTGGCGACTTGAGCCGGTGTATCCAAAAATTGCCGTAGAGTCGTGGCCTGATCTTGAGCTAAGGCTTTGGTGGGGAAAAGATACAGCGCACGTGTATCAGGATTATGAAATAGGTGATGTAAAATTGGCAGATTGTAACTTAATGTTTTCCCGCTGGCCGTGCTCGTTGCGATGACTGGATGATGTCCAGCTTGAATGTAATCCCAGGTTGTTCGTTGATGGGTGTAGAGGGATTCAATTCCTTGTTTTTTTAGATGAATGACGAGTTTAGGATGCAGTTCAGGCGGAAAAGGCTGTGTTTGAGCTATTTGGCTTGGGGTGGTTCGCCAAACGACGATGTTAGGGGCGACATTGGAAGCGACTTTCCAATAATCTAGGAGAGCTTGTAACGACATCAGTCATCATTGACCATAGCTCTTGCAGATTTCAGAATCTACAAGAGCTATATCAGCGACATCAATTTAAGACACGCGGCCTGCGAGATAATCCAGCAGGTCGATTTTGGTGATAATTCCAGCTAATTCATTGCCATCAAGCACCACCGCTACACGAGCGGTCGAGAAGACGCTCATCAATGTTTCCATTGAGGTGTCAACCCCGACTGTGGTAAAGTCAGTGCGGATCATTTCGGCAATTGTTTCATCGCGGGTGTGCTCGTGGGTGGAGAAGAGCATATGATTTAGTAGCTCAACTTCGGTAACCAAGCCAACAACACGACCTTCTGATACCACAGGGAGCTGCGAAATGTCTTTTTGCTTCATTAAATCGATCACTTCACGCATCAGATCATTGGGTGTGGCAGTGTAAATGTCTTTGATCGATTTTGACTCAAGAACACTGGCTGCGCGTGATTCTTCTAAAGAGGTTTCCAAGAAGCCGTTCTCACGCATCCAATCATCATTAAAGATTTTGCCCAAATATCGTGAGCCTGAGTCAGGCAGCACGACCACAACGTTCGTTTCTGGGTTCAGGTCATATTTGCGAATGTATTTCAAGGCCCCAGCCACTGCACTACCACAGGACCCACCGCAGAAAATGCCTTCCTCACGCACTAAGCGACGGGTCATCAGGAAACTTTCCTTGTCATTCACCTGAATGATTTCATCAACAACTGATAAATCTGTGGCTGTGGGGAGGAAATCTTCACCAATGCCTTCAATGATGTAAGACTCAGCGACTGCATCTGTGTTACCTTGATGAAGATCATAAAGAATCGAGCCGATGGGGTCAACCCCTATAATTTTAATGTCAGGGTTTTTCTCTTTTAGGAATTTTCCGGTACCAGAAATTGTCCCACCTGTCCCCATCCCAGCGATAAACACATCGATTTTCCCTTCAGTTTGTTCCCACAATTCAGGGCCAGTGACAAGGTAGTGGGATTTAGGGTTTTCGGGATTGTGATACTGATTGGCCAAAATTGCATTTGGCGTTTCTTCCACCAGTCGATTGGCCACCGAGTAGTAGCTACGGGGGTCTTCTGGCTCAACGGCTGTGGGGGTAATCGTCACTTTTGAGCCAAAGGATCGAAGCAACTGAATTTTTTCCTGACTTTGTTTGTCCGGCATAACAAAATGTGTTTTATAGCCTTTGAGATTAGCAACAATCGCCAGTCCAACACCTGTGTTCCCACTCGTTGATTCTACAATAGTGCCACCCGGCTTCAGACGGCCACTTTCCTCTGCTTCTTCGATCATACGAAGGGCGATTCGATCTTTAATTGACCCACCGGGATTAAAAAATTCAACCTTTGCGAATAAATTTGCCTGAATCCCCTTAGTGACGCTGTTTAACCGGACAAGGGGCGTATTTCCAATCGTTTCTACAATTGAGTTATAAATTTGTGCTGCCATCGGGTGCAACTCCTTGTGTATATGTTTATATCGTAACGGGTTTGGCAAGGCTGGGCAAATTAGCCAAAACGTTTCAGATAGGATGCTTTTTGTTGGCCTCAATGATCGTTTTTGGTATACTCGTAACGTAATATTTTTGATGAATTTTTTGAAAGTGGAGTGTGTATTTATGGAAACAACAATGACAAATTATGTGATTGATGTTACAGATGAAACATTTGCGACAGAGGTGATTGAGCGGTCCAAAACAACCCCTGTTGTTGTCGATTTTTGGGCAGCTTGGTGTGGCCCCTGTCGTGTACTTGGCCCAATTTTAGAGGGATTGGCCGCCGAATTTGATGGCGGGTTTATTTTAGCTAAGGTTGATGTCGACCAGAATCAACAGTCGGCGATGCAATATCGGGTGCAGGGGATTCCGGCGGTAAAAGCATTTTTTGATGGCAAAGTAGCAGGTGAATTTACAGGTGCCTTGCCAGAGCCTCAAGTTCGCAAGTTTTTAGAGGGGTTGGTTCCTTCGGAAGCCGATCTTTATGCAAAACAGGGGTATGAATGGGAAATGAATGGGCAATTACCAATGGCCGTGACCAATTATAACGAGGCTTTGGCGAAAAATCCTAGTCAATACCACGCGATGGTTGGTTTGGGTCGAACCCTGCTCAAACAAGGTGAGGTTGATGAGGGACTTGCCGTCTTAAATCGAGTCCCTGAAGGACTGCCAGAACGCGCCGTGGCCGATTCCCTGATTGCCACAGCCCAGTTCCAGCAAGAATCGGATGGCCAAAGTGCCGATGAGTTGCGGACGAAAATTGAGGCCGATCCGAATGATGTGTCCAGTCGTTATGCTTTGGCGAGTTTGCTGGCAGCCCAGAATGAATACGCTGAGGCAATGGACCAATTTTTGGAAGTGATTCGACGTGACCGCCAATATCAGGATGATGGCGCTCGAAAAGCAATGTTGGCCCTCTTCACCACCATTGGTGAAGAAGACCCGTTGACGAAAGCTTATCGCAAAAAGTTAGCCAATGCTTTATTTTAGATTATAAGTCACAAACAGGATCAAAAATTGTTATTAGATCGATGCCTTCTGGAGTGAAGTAAAAATCACCGTTTGAAGAAGCAATCGTTTTTAAGGTGATTACATCTATGGCCGTTCCTATACCAACCGTCAAGATAGTAATACCACTTTTCTTAATAGTTGTTGCTATAGGAATGGGGTCATCCTGAGCCTCTCCATCAGACAGTAAGATAATAACTCGCTGATTACCTATCCGATGAGCAGGACCCATTAATTGACTGGCACATTCTTCAAGTGATGGCCCCAAAATGGTTGAAGTTCGAATTGTTAGCGCATCAATTGATGTCTTAATCGCGGTAGCATCTTGACTAAGGGGCAAATCTAAGACCGTTGTGTCACTAAATGAAACCACCCCCATTTGCTCAACAGTGACTAAATCTAATCCATCGACAAACCGCTTTAGGGCTTCTTTGGCAAATGGTAATTCAAAATCCATACTGCCTGATACATCAACCGAGACCATCACATCTATTTGGTTGCCTGGTTCAATACAAGCTAACGGTGGTAACTCTTCATTAACAATTGATGTTTGGGCGTGGGCGGGAAGGTAGCCGACGTCTAAATTTGGCTCGGTCCATTCATTCGGTAGTGATGTGGTAGCCAATATAGCCCCACTGGTCGCGGCAAGTGCCTTTAGTAATTGACGACGTCCATATGTTTCATCATTTTGTTGTTCCATGTTTCCCCTTGGTCTCCTCTTTAAGTTAGAAATTATGTGCTTCCTCAAAAGAAATAGTGTGACACGTTGTGTTACCTCACTGATACCAACATAGGGTGGTAAGTGCCTAAGTATGTTAGTCTAGTACTATGGTCATAGTCATTGACTTTGATTATAACACAGAATTAGTGCTATGCCTGACATTTGCCTGACATGGGCCTGATTTTTGAAAAATTTTATAAGGGGAAATCTAATTTAAACCTGTGTGGTCAACAGCGCTTTGATTTGGCTATCAATATCTGCAAATTCTGAATATTGTATTTTATATGCTGGGGCTTGACGGGCCAGACGAGTGGTTTCAGAAAAGCCGTGATCAGATAGATTTCGGGCATTAACTAAAGCCTTCATTAACTCTAATCCACCTTGCGCTTTTGTTAAGGCTTGAACGTCTAATGATACACTGGGGCGATACTGTGGAAAGAGAATGAGCTTTAATCGTGGTTGGCTGTAGTGATTTTTTTGCCGAATCTGATAGGGCGAGACAAGATCAACATGTGATGAACTGAGGATTGTTTGATCTGTAAAATCAATGATTGACTCTATAGCAGAGCGAGCCGTAATCTTTAAATTTAGCGGACGATGAAAGGCATCAATGATTTCTGATAGGAATGGCACAAAAATAAGCTCATCGGTTAAATAGTCAAATCCTCGACTAAGCAACCAGGTGGTTAATGTGCTTTTCCCAACACCAGACGCGCCTGGCAGAATCAATCCGTGACCTTGCCACGCCAATCCTGCTGCATGAAAGAGTAGGCCCTGTTGGCAATGGGCTGCCAATTGATGACATACTTCACCTAGCAAAAATTCGGCGATTGAGCCGATTTTTTTTGTGACAAAAAGCTCTTTTTCCTCACGATAGAACTGAATGACCCCTGTGGTTTGATCAACTAAGCGATAGGATAATTTGGGCTGACGATGTGTCGATGGTGGCAAATGTTGAAATAGGAAATGAATGACTTCTGCTGCTTTTTGCCCGTTATATTCAATGGACAAAGTTGTTCCGCCATAGGAAACCAGTTGGATGGGCATCGCTACTTGACCGAGATCGCACCATGAGCCTGAAACTGCTCAAGGATTTTATGCACATCCTGGTCCAAATCAGATGCTTCGGGGTAAGCTGTCCTCAGGATACCGATGATCTCCTGAACTGATCGTTCTCCATCACATAATTGCCACACCAATGAGGCTGTTTGATTACAATACATCATTTTAGTTTGACTGGGGTGAAATAAAAGTAACTCATCATCTATCACTTCGAGACGATAGTCAGCATTTTGTATAGGGGTCTGAGATGGTGTCATGATAATTTCCTCTTGAGGGCAAGAACTTTAGCGAGAGGCTTTTTTAAGGATGCCCGTGTTAGTAGCAGATGAATGGCCCAACCTGTAATGTGGATAGGATGTCCAAACCAACGATACCAGGGAAGCCACTTTGCGGTAATTCCGTAGTTTAATAGCAACCACCACTCCGAAGGAAATAATGAATGAGCCAAGCGTTGTTTTATCCCCTCAACTTGTTGGTCAGACCAGGCGTATCGGGGCCAACCTTGAAATTCTACCCCAACACCTTTTGGTGTGTTTGAGGGAATTGTTAATTGGGCTTGCTTTATTAAATTTTCTGACAATGGAGTGAGGTAGTGTAACTGTGTTAAAATCGCAGGAATTTTTGGATAGTGATGTTTAATGTGTTCCCAATCAATCTCATTGGCAAATTTTTCGGCGAAACTAACGATGTCTGCCACCCAAATAAGTCGAAGGGGTTGAAAAATGTAAACGGCATGCCGACACAAATGCCATAGCATATCTTCATAACCTAATGTTTCAATTGTTATCCCGGCCAAATCAAATGACAAAGGAGGGACGGTTAATTCATCCATTGTGAGGGAGTCTGGAAAATCATCTTCAAAAAGATTGTGATGAATTTCAACACTGATCAATAATCCCTCCACCGAACGGGTTGCTACGGTTAGGTGTTTGCTGGGCAGCGGTTTGCTGGATGAAATGGGGGCCTGAAAACCAAGCTCTTGCAAAATTTTCTGGGCTCGTCGGGCGTCCGATCGTTTCACCAGTAAATCCATGTCGCGCATAGGTCTTAAGGCTGGCTCAGGATAGACGAGATGAGCTAATGCAATCCCTTTAAGAAGAAGAACTTGGATTTGTTCTTTTTGGAATGCAGCTATGATTTCAAGTAAGGTTTGTTGACGGGTTAAATTTGCGTGCCGATGGCGAAGGTATAGCGCCTGTAATGCGCGTTTTGTCGAACGCGGTAAAGAAATATTGGCTTGATTCAGATGCTTGTATAGCAAGGGGGCGAGGGCTTGTGACTCAGCCTCATTTTGTATGGGGGACCAATCTAGTGGGGCACTTGTTGCCTCAACCAACCTATCTGCTTGGGCTTCATCAAACTTTAAAGAGGCACACTGTACTAATAATTGATTAAACACTTTTGTATGCCCCCCAATCGATTATAAATCAACAAAAGTCTAGGTTGAGCAACAAATTTAGGCAAATATAAAGTTTGTGTGATACGTGGGGAAATTTATGATTGTTTACGAGCGACAAAAATCATTTTTTGGCTGTGCCCCTCAAATGGAGATAAGTCATACTCTCCAAAGATTGTCTCAACCGTGAAGCCGCTCATTTTGAGAAGTAACTCAACCTCATACCGATAAAAATAGCGGAGGGAGAATGGGATACTCACTCGCCGAACATGACCTGCGGGATCAATTTCATCGAGAAGATAAACCATATGACGCATTTGGTTCTCTAAATCAATGTCGTGTCGCCAATACCATTGTGTTGTGTAGCCAGTGGACTCATTAACAATTTCATCTTCAAAATAGAGCGTTCCATCAGCTTCAGCTAACAACGTAGGGTCAGGATAGAAAAGATCAATGGCAAGGAGTCCACCTGCTTGAAGATGTCGATGAACATTTTTTAAGGTGGCTAACTGGTCCTCAATTGTCTCACAATGCATAAACGTGTTGAGGGGGATGAAGGCGAAATCGAAGGGCTTATCATCCAAATCGAAAGAACGCATATCGGCCTGTTCAAGTCGGATGCGTTGTCCTCTAGTTGGGGATATACCTTCCGTATCGAGTTTCGACTTAGCTGTTTCGAGGGCTACTTCAGATAGGTCAAGGCCCGTAATTGAGTAACCCGCCTGAGCGAATGGAACTAGAAGCCGTCCAGTCCCACAACCAATTTCTAAGATTGTAGGACGTTCTCCTTCAGGGATAGCCGCCTGCGCTATTTCTTCCCACATTGGTAAATCATCATCGAAATGACCAAAAAGGGTATCATAATGTTTGGCGATTAGGTCTATATTCACAGAGTTTGTTTAGGATTAGGATTTGCTTGATAGTGGGTTAGGTCTACTAGAAACCAGTCACTTGGTCTTCAGAACCAATAGGAACCGTGATGGTAAATGTGCTGCCTTTGCCTGGAACGCCCTCACTACTAATCGAGATTGTACCACCGTGGGCTTCGGTGGCAAGTTTACAGAAGGCTAACCCCAGCCCAACTCCTGAAACCTTTGCAGTATGGTCGACCCGTGAAAATTTATCGAAGATGTGAGCCTGATCTGCTTTACTAATACCTGGCCCATTGTCAGATACGGCAAAATGGAGAACATCATCTATCAACTTAGTGTGTAAGTTCACTTCGCCTCGATTAGGGGTATATTTAATAGCATTGTCGACTAGATTGATAAGAACCCGCCGAATCATTCCTCCGTCGATGAATAATACGGGAGCATCGGGCAAGGGATAAAACAGCACAGCGGTCTCTTTAGCACTGGCTCGAGGCTCAATTTGCTCATAAACTGCACTAATCATGTCATCCAAGATTACAGGTGTACGTTGTAAAGGAATCTCCCCCTGCTCAAGGAGGCCCACATCTAACATTGAGTCAATCAAATCCCGGACTTCCTGACCACTCCGCCGGGCCATATCTAAAATGTTATCAAATGAGTCCGACTCATTTGTGGGAATCATCATCGGTAACATTTCTATGACATTGATAAGGTTCCCAACCGGCCCCCGTAGATCGTGGACAAGCATATTAACCAGGTCTTGCCGCATTTTCTCGGCTTCCTTACGCGCCGAAATATCTCGCCCTGTCCATTGCACACAATCCGTGCCCGAATAGTGAACTTGGCGTCCTCTCATCTCTATAGGGGTGGCGTCTTCATTCACATCAAAAACGTCAATCTCCAGGTCAACCTCTTCTGATGATTTCAGCGGCTCTGTATTATCATCCAGATAGTCTTTAAGTTGAGGGTTGATTTTTGTGATGTCGCTGCCGATAAGATCATATTTGGGGCGGAGTAGAATCTGGCACGCTTTCCGATTTACATTGAGAATTTCACCAAAGTAATTAGTAATGATAATCATATCAGTACTATGCTCGAAAAGGGCCATATAACTGGCTTCAGCGCTTTGGGATCGGGCTACAGTCTGAGCATTTGCTACTGCGGTAGCCGCCTGATCCGCAAATGCAGCTACTTCTTTTGCACTTTCGGCATTGTATTTATTGATCTGATGGCTATCGATCGTAAGAAGCCCAATCACACTATCTTGAGCGATCAGCGGAGCACCAATCCAGCTACGGACATTTCGGGACGATGAACTTTTGATCCAATTCGGTTCTTGATCGACATCGGCCACTACAATTGGTGTTTTATGATGAATGGCATTGTAATGGGGTGCACCCTCAGTCTCTGGAAGAGAGACTTTTAGTGCATCTTCCATATCATCAAAGCCCCGGGCAGCCTTTACTGCCAACTGACCATCTTCGTCATATAAGAGAATTGAACTACTATCGTATTCAGTCACTAGGGCGAGATGTTTTAGAATGAGATCCAATACCTCATCCAAATCCAAAGTTGAATTGATCGTGTGGGCAATTGAAGCCAAAATATCCGCGAGGCGCCGGCGATGTTGTTCAGCTTCAAAAAGCCGAGCATTGGCAATGGCGAAAGCGGCTTGGTCAGCGATGATGGTTAACATTGAGATATCGCTGTCATCAAAGTAATTGGGCGTAGCCGCAGTGATGGTTAAAACACCAACAAGCTGATCGTTGGCCTGAATGGGGACGGCCATAGCACTGCTTTTTCTCACAACCTCATCTTCGGGATGGTTGTTATACCAACGACTATCGGCGCTGGTGTCGTTGATGAGGATAGGCTCCCGATGTTTTTTTACCCAGCCTACTAAACCTTTCTCATGAATTGCCTCAACCCTAGCGGGATCGATTTGTTTCATTTGAAAGCCGGTGATGAGTAAGAAATTTTCTAGATTACTGTTTGGGTCAAATAGGGAAAGACTGGCATCAGATGCACCGACAGAAGCCACCGTTGCGGTTAAGACTCGATTTAGCACTTGATTAATATCAAGACCAGTATTGAATTCGCGGGTTACAAGATATAAAAGATCTAAACGGGAATGAATTCGAGGGGTGTCAGGCAGCATTATTTTGCCTCAAATGTGGAATAATAGAGCTAATAATTTCGAATTTCAATTGACATACAGGACGATTATATCATAACCTACAAAAAATAGTAATCATCCATAAAATTTTAAGCTATTGTTAAGATAAAAGAATGAGTCAATTTTCTAACCATATATTAATTAATTCGGAGGCCTCAGCAGATGTCTCTGTAATTAGCTGAAAGAGATCTTGTGGCTGGGCAATTTCATACTTATATTCGTCATAGTAACGGCGCGTTAGGTCCAAAAATGCTTCATCACCAATCGTATTTCTTAACTCATGAAAAAATAATGGGCCTTTACCATAAACAAAGATGCCGTACTCCTCTTCTGTAAAGTCGCCGACTGCACCAATCACTGGGCGATCCGACTGGCGACTCACTGCTCGTTCATACGGACCTCTAAAATAACCTTCAATCACCCCCTCTACCAGTGCCTCATCACCCGTATGTTCCCAGTAGAAGATCGTGCTGTAGTTTGTTAACGACTCATCCAGCCACGGATCGTGGATTTGGTCATTGCCAACAACGCCATACCACCATTGATGGGCGACTTCGTGGACTGTGGCGTGCTCAAAGAAGCCACCTTCTTCTTGGTAAAGGGTTTGGGCAATGACGACGATGCCTGGATATTCGACACCTCCTGCTGTCGTTGGGGTCGCTACAATATCAAATTCAGCGTAAGGGTATTGGCCAAACGCATCACCAAATACGTGCAACGCTTCGGTCACATAACCGAGTGCCCTCAACCCGCCAAGCTCAAGATCAGCGGGATAGTAACTATTGACCACAATGCCGTAAATTGTATCGCTGGTGACTTTGTAATCTGGACTCATCACGATATAAAAGTCACGCATTGGCCCCGAGACAAATGAGAGCGTTTTTGATCCATCTGGATTGCTGATTTGATCAATTGTATTGCCAGATGCAGCCACCACCATATCTTCTGGCACAGTGAGTTGCACTTGATAGAGTGCGATATCGTGATAGGTTGAATCGCCAAATGGGGCTGGAGTATCAATGTTCCAACCTCGGTGGTCGTATACCGCAACAACAGGGTGGAAGCCAGCCAAGGCCAAAATATTATTTCGATACGCAAAAATACGATACCCGCCCGCCGCTGTCGTTGGAACCTGAGCCGTAAACTCTAGGATGATCTCTATGGAGGCCTCTGGCTGTAGTGTCTCTGTGAGAGGAATAGCTAAAATAGAATTGGCCGACCATAGCATAGAGTTAATATTTTGTTGGTCTATTGTAACCGACTCGATTGTCATCTGTCCCCCATAATTTGGTAGGTTTGGATATAGCCGAAAGTAAATTTCAGTGAGCGGGACAGACTCGGTGTTGGTGTAAAGAACAGCTTGTTTCCCTGTTAGTGTTGGCCCTTGCTCATCTCCTAAACTGCTGGGATCAAGCGTGACCTCAATCGCGTACCGTGCAGCACCACTTGCGGCTACGCTATCAACATCTTGAGAAAATTCAGGTAACATTGCTTGTTTGTGTAAATCGAGATTAAAGTCAATGGAGGAGATTTGTGCTGTATCACTAAAGACAGACTCGGCTACAGAATTAGTTGTGGCTGTTGGTGCAATTTGGGTTGGGGTCTGGGTAGGCTCAATTGTTGGGAGAGGCGTTGGGGATGGTGCAGGTGTTTGTCGGACGATTGAAATTGGACCACAGGCTAGGGTGCTAAGAAAAAGAATAACCCAAAGAAGTGCTTTATAAAAAATGTTCATGAATGATGTTCTCTCTAAACTTTTGATTGAATTTATTCACACATCTGTGTATTAGAACATATTACACTTGTCTTCTAGTTTCAGTTCTACCTCAAATTTCATATGCTCAATCCAAGCTCGTTCGTTAATTAGCAAGTTGCCAAGCTCTAAGTGTGTGATGTTCAATGTCCCTGCTTTTGCTTCAAGTGACCTAAACTTTTCTTGAATTTCGTGGCGTTCTTCATCAGAGGATAGTAATTGATCATTTCGATAGTAATAAGCAATTTGATAATCGGCCTCATTTAGAAAAAAACAGAAACGTCTTTCATGCTGAGGGGCATTAACATTTTTCTCCCCCGCTTCATTTGGGCCAGAGTTATCGCTATTTCTAAAATGCCAGCCTTCGATATAGCTACTATTCATTCCGTGGAAAGGTGGTGTCGCTAAAGCACTGAAATCGTGATTTGTCTCAGACTTGTCGCCGATCCAAATTCCCCAATCTTGCCCAGATTGGTCAAGACGAAATACAAGATCATTCGATATTTCTTTTTCAAATATTTGGCCTCGTGATACTGCTCCTTTAAATTTAATAATAGAATTTATTTGAGGTGTGAATGTTGGGATGAAGGTAGGGGTAATAGAAATCCTCGCTTCAGATGGCTGAGTAGGTATATTTGTTGATGTTACTGGAGGTTTATCAATCTCAGTTGGTTTAGAACCTACACAAGCCGTAAAAATAAAGCTGGAAAAAATGATTGTTATGTAGCAGAAAGCTTTCATAATTTGTGTTTATCCTTGCTTGAACTTACCTGTATCATCTTAACCACTGTTCTGCCAATGGATTTAGATTGCGACCCGATACCCGCTGTGCTGTCGCTAAAAAAATCTGTGGGTTCGTAATCTTGTAACGATTTTCGGTGTAGTAAGTTTGGAGGACTTGATAATACATTTCCTCCCCTAATTCCTCTCTCAGGGCGTTAAAAAATAGAGCCGCTTTCCCATAAACCAGAAGCTCATAACTTGTTGCGTTAAATTGATCGGCAGGTTGGTCCACTCTTCCGTCGATGCCCCCATTTGCAGCCACCTCAAACGGAATCTGCCACCGACCTAAAAGCAATTCCTCAGCCGCTTGTTGCCCAAAGACCCCCTTGTAATACGAAAATGCCCCATATTCAGTTAACCCTTCATCGAGCCAAGGATGTCTATAAGGATTGTTACCTACCAAGCTATACCACCATTGATGTCCGACCTCGTGAGCGACGAGAAACGTTAGAAATTTTCGTTGATCTTGGTAAAGCGAATCGCCGATGAGGATGAGGCCGCTGTATTCCATCCCCCGCACATCCAACGGCGCTTCAACAACATCCAACTCGGTGTAGGGGTAGGGGCCGTACAATTCGCTATATAAACGAAGAGAGGCGGCTGCGTGAGCAAGAACACTCAAACCGGCTGGTTCGTGCCCCTTTAAATAGTAGGAGGTTACGACAGCCCCAGCCGCAGTCTCACTCGTGGCTTGAAATGGACCAGCAATCACGGTCATATCTCGTAAAGGGCCACCTGCAATTTGCCACGTTCGGGTATCGTCTGGATTGTTTGTGAGATTCAGCGTTACCCCACTGGAAACTACGACCAGTTCTTTCGGGAGTGTTAAATCAAGCTGGTATAAAGCCACTTCGCTAAATAAAACATCACTGTATAAGGAGGGTTCATCTATAACTGGCTGCCCATTTTGTGTCACAGATAAAAATGGATAAAATCCCGGCAGCGTTAAGATTGGTCCATTCCAACCAAATAACGTGAAATTTGAACTGTCATCTCCTATATCAACTTCAAAATCAAGTCGAATGGTAGTGGCTGTCTGTGTATCTTCACTGCTTGGTAATGCATTAGTCTTTAAGGCCGAATTACTATCTAGATATATCGGCTGAACTGGCATTTGATTGATTAATGCCTTTGTAACTCGCATTGCTCCATTATAGTTTTGTACATTAGGATACAATCGGAAAATATAGCTGTCTTGGGGACGAGGGATAGTCACCTGTACAACACCCTTTAACAAAGATCGATTCTCCAAACGAGCCGTGATGTGATAGGTTGGTAATGGGAGCAGAGCTTCAATGTCAAATCGAGCATCTGGCTGTAGAATGGCCCGATAGTGGCTGTATGGATCTGGCGTTGGGGTTGGCGTAATCAAGCCAGTATTAACCAATAAATCATTGGCTTGACAACCACTGATAAAAATTCCTATTGCGATAAGAAATAGGAATGATGAAAAAAATTTTTGGATTTTATAGTTTAGAAATTTGTTCATTACAAATCTGTGCAAAAGTGAGTCATATATTATCTTATTTTGACAAGAAATTTTGCTTGTGATAAACTTAACGAACAATATGAGTTTGTGATTTTTTGAACTATTATCCCCATAACTCAAACAGAGGAAATATAGCTCGTGCCCGCTGATTATACACCAATTTTGATATTTTTCTTGGTCGCGTCATTCTTGGCCAGTGTTAGTATTATTCTCCCCCATTACCTAGGGCCTTATCGCCCAAATCAAGCTAAATCTGAAGTTGTTGAGTCTGGAAAATTGAATTATGGATCAGCCCGTCGAAAAGTACCGATCCAGTATTATATGGTAGCGATGCTGTTTATTCTTTTTGATATCGAAGTGCTTTTCTTCTACCCCTGGGCTGTGTTGTTTTGGGATTTACAATGGTACGGATTGGTACAAATCGGAATATTTACACTACTTTTGATTGAGAGTTACATCTATGTTTGGAAGAAAGGGGCCTTAGAATGGGAGTAGCAGTCGGTGGGATACCAACCCAAGGTGATTTAGAAATCGCTCAAACTCAAGGAAAAGATGGATCATTTGGTTTGGCCCTGGCTAAGTTAGAGGATGTCATCAATTGGGGGCGGGCCAATTCAATGTGGCCGTTGACCTTTGGTTTAGCTTGCTGTGCTATCGAGCAGATTAGTGCCGGGATGTCGCGTTTTGACATCGCACGTTTTGGCTCGGAGGTGTTTCGAGCTTCACCCCGTCAAGCTGACCTTTTAATCGTATCTGGTCGAGTCTCAAACAAAATGGCCCCTGTGATTAAGCGCGTTTATGATCAAATGTCAGAACCAAAATGGGTTGTGGCGATGGGTGACTGTGCATCTTGTGGTGGTCCTTTCAACAATTACGCTATTATCCAAGGGGTTGACAAAATCTTGCCGGTCGATGTTTATGTGCCTGGCTGCCCACCACGTCCAGAAGCCCTCTTCTACGCGATGGATCGATTGCGGGAAAAGGTCAAAGAGGAAACCAAGATTGGTAATTAATGAAGTTACAGCGTCAGATAACTCTGATGGGATTACTAGATAATGACTGAAAATATTGTCGAAAAATTAAAGTCAAGATTTCCTGCTGAAGTTCAAGAGGGCCCTGAGTTTCGTGATCAGGCCGTGGTTGAAGTCGATGCCGAGCATTTTCATAATATTGCTCAATTTCTGCGTGATGACACAGAAATGCAATACAATCTTTTGCTTGATGTCTATGGCACTGACCGCATGAAACTTGGTCAATCGCCCCGTTTTGCAGTGAACTATGAGTTGTACTCTATCCCTCGTAATGAATTTCTTCGTGTGATTGTTCCAATAGAAAAGGAAGCGAATGTCAATGGTAATGGTAACGGCTCCGGTGAGTCATTGCCCACCATTGATTCTGTGACAGACCTTTGGCCGACAGCCAACTGGCTGGAGCGCGAAACATATGACTTGATGGGGATTGCCTTTGACAATCACCCTTGGCTGCATCGAATTATGATGCCAGATAACTGGGTTGGTCATCCATTGCGGAAAGATTATCCTCTCGGTGGCGAGCCTGTTTACTTCTCTCATGACAAAGATAACCCTCGCTTTGCTCACTTAGGTAAGCAAATTATGGTCGGCCCATCCTTCCTAACTGAACTGCCGGAAGAGATGGATACTGAAGAAAACATGGTGGTCAATGTTGGGCCGCACCATCCTGCGACACACGGGGTGCTTCGTCTGGCTGTTGAGCTGGATGGGGAAACAGTTCGTCGGGTTAGCCCAGAGGTTGGCTACCTCCACTCTGGCTTTGAGAAAACAGGTGAGAACAAACGATACGAGAAGTTTATTCCCTACTGTGATCGAATGGATTACGCCTCGCCAATGTGTAACAACCTAGCCTATGTAATGGCAGTTGAGACCATTATGGACGTTGAAATCCCTGAGTATGCTCAGTTTGCTCGCGTCATTCTGTGTGAACTACAGCGTATCGCCAGTCACATGATCTGGCTCGGTACCCACTGTATGGATGTGAGTGGCACGCCCCACGCTCTAGCGATGTACTGCTTCAAAATGCGCGAGCGTATCCTCGATATTTTTGAAATGGTCTGTGGCGCTCGAATGACCACTAGCTACTTTAGTGTCGGTGGCTTACGCTGGGTATTACCAGGAGCCTTCAGAGATGCAGTGAACTCGTTCCTCAAAGAGTTCAAAGAGCATTTGATTGACTTTGAGGCAATGCTTACTAACAACCCGCTCTGGATTGCTCGGCTAAGAGGCGTTGGGGTCTTGAAGGCCGAAGAGGCTATCGGTCTTGGTATTACCGGACCATTACTACGCGCCGCAGGTGTCCCTCTGGATTTACGAAAACTTAAACCCTACTCTGGGTATGATCAATTTGATTTTGAGGTGCCAACATCTACAGATGCAGACTGTTACGCTCGGTATGAGGTCCGTATCAATGAATTGCGCCAGAGTATGCGCATCATTGAACAGGGAATGGCTAAACTGAAGCCAGGTCCCTTCCGTACCGAAGATCGAAAAGTGGCCTTGCCCCCACGTGAAGAGATTTCCACGAGTATGGAGTCATTGATCCACCACTTCAAGCTGGTTACAGAAGGATATCGCCCGCCAGAAGGTCAATTTTATGGGGTGGCTGAAAACCCGAAAGGTTGGTTGGGTTTCGGTATCATCAGTGATGGCACAGCAGTCCCGCATCGTCTTCGGGTTCGAGGTCCCTCCTTTGTCAATCTACAGGCAACCGATATGATGGCCCGCAATAGCTACATGTCTGATTTGGTTGCAATTATTGGTTCAATCGACATTGTACTGGGCGAAGTTGATCGTTAATTTTAACACAAGAGATTACTATGTGGTCTGAAAAAGAACAGCAAGAACTTGATGAAATATTAAAGAAATATCCACCAGATCGAAAGTTATCTGCGGTGATGCCAGCCCTCTATTTGGCACAACGCGAGAAAAACTGGCTGGATAATGATGACATTGAAGCCGTGGCAGAAGCCTTGGACATTCCGGTCACTCACGTTCATTCCATCATCGGTTTTTATACACTTTATCGTAAAGAACCGGTTGGAAAGTATATGGTTGAAGTTTGCACGGATTTGCCCTGTGCCTTGCGTGGAGCTGAGGATTTTTACAAACGACTGTGTCATCGGATGGGCTTAGGTTCACACGGTGGAACAACTGAAGATGGTTTGTTTACCGTTGAAGAAGTTGTGTGTATTGCGGCGTGTGATAAAGCACCCTGTTTACAGATAAATTTGGAATATCACGAAGACTTAACGGATGAGCAAATCGACGCTATTATTGATGGATTACGACAGGCTGAGACAACTAACTAAATTTAGGATTGAATCATAATGGGAAATGAACTCCTCGAAAAATATGTTTTGTTCCGCCATCTTGATGTTGAAAACATCCACGAGATCGATGTTTATCTCGCAAATGATGGCTATGAAGGCCTGAAAAAAGCCCTTACTGGGATGGAACCCGATGAAGTCACCAACGAAGTGAAAGCCTCTGGGTTACGTGGTCGTGGTGGAGCGGGGTTTCCGGCTGGTGTAAAATGGGGTTTTATTCCAAAGGGAATTACTCCCAAATACATCGTTGTCAATGCTGATGAAAGCGAACCTGGCACATTCAAAGATCGTGAAATTATGACGGGTAATCCTCACCAGTTGATTGAAGGGATTGCTTTGTGTGCTTATGCTGTTGGGGCCGAAGGTGCCTACATTTACGGTCGGGGTGAATTCAAAACGCTTTTCAATACCCGATTACAAACAGCCGTCGATGAAGCCTATGAACGCGGCTTTCTTGGTGAGAACATCCTCGATTCTGGCTTCTCACTTGACATGTACCTCCATCTTGGCGCAGGTGCTTACATTTGTGGGGAAGAAACGGCCTTACTCAATAGCCTCGAAGGTTTGATGGGGCAGCCCCGTAGTCGCCCCCCATTCCCAGCGGTACAGGGGCTGTATGCTAAGCCAACCGTCATCAACAATGTTGAAACATTAGCCAATGTACCCCAGATTATTATTCACGGGGCTGATTGGTATAAAAGCTTTGGGACAGAACGAAGTCCCGGAACAAAGATCTTTTGTTTGAGTGGGCGGGTAAACAAACCTGGCAACTATGAACTGCCCCTAGGGACCCCTATTCGCTATCTGATTGAAGAGTGTGGCGGCGGCATCATTGATGGCAAAGAAGTCAAGGGGATTTTGCCTGCTGGTGCCTCTTCGTCGATTATGGGGCCAGACAAACTTGATACCACGATGGATTATGAAGCGATGGCTGCGGCTGGGGCAATGCTTGGCTCGGCCTCCTTCATTATTCTTGATGAAACAGTTAATGGTGTTTGGGCAGCCGAAAAGAATATCAAATTCTTCAAGCATGAAAGCTGTGGGAAATGTAGCCCTTGCCGTGAAGGTACTCACTGGTTAGCCAGCGTTTACCGTAAACTGCGTGAAGGCCGTGGTACGAAGCAAGATATTGAAATGCTCAAAAATATTACGGATCAAATGGAAGGAAACTGTTTCTGTCTCTTGGGCGAGTTCGCGATTCCTGGGGTCCGCACGAGCTTGAATTTGTTCATGGATGAGTATGAAGCTTTAGCCAAGGAAGAGAATGAGGTTGAAGCAGCTCAACAGAATCTGATCCACTTGATGTTGTAAATAGAGATTAGAGAATAGAGGTTGGGAGATTGTATAAACAAACACAATCTCTAATAACCAATCCCCAATCTCACAATTGTAATTACCCAAACTGAGTCAGGGAAAACAATGACCGACCAAGTTACGTTAACTATAGATGGTGTCGAAGTTACGGTCCCCAAAGGGACCCTAATTGTCGAGGCCGCTAAACAAATCCAAAACGAAATACCTGTATTTTGTTACCACGCTAAGCTCGATCCTGTTGGAATGTGTCGAATGTGTTTAGTTGAGGTGGGAACACCTGGAGTCAATCGCCAGACTCGTGAGCCTGAACTGGATGAAGATGGTAACCCTATTATCCGCTTCTTCCCAAAACCGATGACAGCCTGTACCACGCCTGTTTCTGAAGGAATGGTGGTCAAAGTAAACTCAGAGGCTGCGCTGGATGATAGAAAAGCGGTATTAGAATTTCTACTAACGAGCCATCCATTGGATTGCCCCGTGTGTGACAAAGGCGGTGAATGCCCGCTTCAAGACCTCACCATTCGACATGGGCCGGGACAAAGCCGTTTTGACTACGGCGATAAGCAACATTTTCCGAAGAAGTACCCTTTGGGCGATTTGATTATGCTGGATATGGAGCGGTGTATCATTTGTACCCGCTGTACCCGCTTCCAAGAAGAACTTGCCCACGATCCGGTGTTGGCCATTGAAGAACGTGGTCGTTATGCCCATATTGTTAGTTATTCAAACCCTTCATTTGATAGCCATTACTCTGGCAATACCACTGATATTTGTCCTGTTGGGGCCTTAACCTCCCGCGACTTCCGATTTGGTGCCCGAGCTTGGGAGTTGACCAACGTACCGAGTGTTTGTAACCACTGTAGTGTTGGTTGTAACACTGTGCTTGGTACTCGAACTGGCGAAGTAAAACGCGTGATGCCACGCCAAAATGAGGCTGTCAATGAAGTCTGGATTTGTGATAAAGGTCGATTTGGCCATCACTTCAATGGTAGCCCAAATCGTTTGACAATGCCTTTGGTTCGTAAAGACGGTCAGCTAGTTGAGACCTCGTGGAGTGAAGCTCTAGAAGTCGTTTCCCACAAATTTGAGGTAATTAAGCGCATTCAAGGGGCTAATGCCTTGGGTGGAATTGCCCAAGCCTCACTCTCAAATGAAGATTTATACCTCTTCCAAAAATTCTTCCGTGATGTGATTGGTACAAACAACATTGATCACCGAATTGGCCTCAACGCCGCGATTGAAGATGAAACAGCATATACCGTTGGTGTTGGCACGGGTACAGACTTAGGTCGTGTTGGTCAAGGGACAACCATTCTTGTGATGGGCACAGATTTAGATGAAGACGCGCCCATCCTTTACCTGCGTGTTGCTGGAGCGGCGACAAAGCGAGGAGCGACTCTTATTAATGCAGGAGGGCGCCGAACTAAGCTCGACTCTCAATCAAGTACTAGCCTGCGTTACCGATACGGTACGGCCAGTCACTTGGCCTTGGGTTTGCTTAGCTCAGTTATTGAGCAGGGTTTGGTTGATGATAACGCCAATATTTCTGGACTTGATGACTTGAAATCAAATTTACAAGATTATAGTGTACAAAATGTAGCTGAAGCTACCGGGATTGATGTTGAAGAAATTGCAGCGACCGCGAAAGCTTATGCTGAAGCCGACAATGGTATTATTCTGTTCGGACTTGAGGCTGGTAATGACCCAGCCTTGCGAGCGGCGCTGGAAGCCTTGGCTTTGGTCACGGGGCACTTTGGTAAGCCTGATAATGGTGTAATTGCTGTTCTGCCTGAAGCGAACAGCCGTGGTGCTGCCGATATGGGCGTTGTGCCAGATCGATTGCCTGGCTATGTTGCTGTTGAAGGTGAGGCGGGTAAATCGACTGGGGAAATGTTGAGTGAGGGTAGTGTCAAGGGGCTTTTGGTGGCGGGTGCTAATCCAGCCGCTGATAGCGAAGCCTATCGAACTGCGCTTGAGGCATTGGAATTCTTGGTTGTGCAAGATATGTTCTTGACCAAGACCGCTCAGATGGCTGATGTGGTTCTCCCAACACGTGGTACAGCAGAACGCGATGGTACATTTACGAATTTAGAGCGTCGCGTACAGGCCTTTGATCCCGGTGTTCCTGCGCCAGGACAAGCTTGGGCCGATTGGTTGATTTTGACCGCAATTGCGGGCCGACTTGGTGCTGATTGGGGCTACGCCTCCGCCGATGGGGTGATGGCTGAAATCACTCAAGAAGTGTCCCTCTACACCGATATGAAATTTGAGAATTTGGTGATGCCCGTTTCATTAGAACGTAAGACATCCCACTACATTTATGAAGGGATGAGCTTCACCACAGATGTTCGTGAGGGTGTACAGTGGCCGACCGCTGCTGAACGTGGCGAAAGCATTGAACTACGTTTCGTTGCTCCTGAGACACCTGCTGAAAATGAAGAAGGGTTCACTTTGGTTGCAGCGCGTCGATTGTATGATGGTGGACCGCTGCTGGCTGAAGCTGAGATTGTACAGCCCCGCTTGGCTAAGGCTGAAGTGCTGATTTCACGACCTGACGCTACGAAACTAGGAATTAGTAATGGCGACAGCGTGACAATTTCGCAAAACGGAACCTTACTCAGCTTGCCTGTGCAAGTCAGCCGAATGATGGGCGAAGGTGTAGCGATGATCTCACGCAATTTGAATGAACGGCCTGCTGAAAAATTAGTCGGTCCAGATGGTCTATATGCAACAGTGACGATTGAAAAGGCTGTTGAAGAAGTTCCAGTTGAAGTTGTATAACCTAATCTGATGCGAGCCTAGAGTTCTCATCTTCTAAACTATCGATTTTAGCGAAACAAAATGGATCCACTGCTTGTAACAATAATTGTTGAGGTCATCAAAACTGGTGCAATTGCGACCATTCTGATGCTTTCTTTCGCAGCGATGACGGTTGCTGAGCGTAAATTGTTGGCTCGATTTACGCAGCGTTATGGCCCGAATCGCGTTGGAAAATTTGGAACATTGCAGATCATCGCTGACATGTTCAAAATGTTCTTCAAGGAGGAACTTGTTCCTGGGCATGTCAACCGTTTTGTCTACATGCTTGCCCCCTGTATTGCCCTTGTGCCTGCCTTAATTGCCTTTGCGGTGGTGCCTCTTGCTAAAGAGCCATTTACCTTGCCTTTCACTGCTTTTGGTACACCGATAACCATCCATCCGTGGATTGCAGATATCAATGTTGGCATTATTTATCTGCTGGCCATCGGAAGTTTGGGGACATATGGGGTCGTGTTGGGTGGTTGGGCCAGTAACAACAAATACTCGTTGTTAGGTGGTCTACGAACCAGCGCCCAGATGCTGAGCTACGAATTGCCGATGGGTGTGGCTATGGCTAGCGTTATTTTGGTTACTGGCTCAATGCGCGTGACAGATATCGTCAACTTTCAGAGTGATTATTTCCCCCTAATTTTGTTAATACCGTCCTTCTTGATTTTCTTTATCAGTGGTTTGGCTGAGGCAGGACGTTCTCCTTTTGATCTGCCTGAAACTGAAAATGAGTTGATCGGTGGGTTTGTGACCGAGTATGGGGGGATGAAGTTTGGTCTCTTTTTCGGGGCGGAGTATGTACACACCATCGTGTTTGCCTGCCTGACGGCAACCCTCTTTTTAGGAGGATGGATTGGACCATTTGCAGAAACAATTCCTATTTTGGGTGTTGTCTACTTTATCCTGAAAGTAGTTATTATCTTGTTTGTCATTGTCTGGATCCGGGCCAGTGTGCCTCGGGTGCGCTTTGACCAACTGATGCAGTTTTGTTGGAAATTCTTATTACCGGCTGGATTTGTGTGGTTGTTTATCGTAGCGATCGGAATTGCGTCATATCAGACGTTAACGGGAGCATGGTGATAGAGATATGATTAAAGGCATTGTACGAGGTCTGGTAGAAATACCAAGATCAATGTTAGTGACACTAAAATATTTGCGACAAAAACCTGTAACGCATCAATATCCTGATGAGCCAGTTGAGGTTTATCCTCGGTTTCGAGGCCGACACGTTTTGGAACGATATGAAAATGGGCTAGAGCGATGTATTGGCTGTTCATTATGTGCGGCGGCTTGTCCAACAGATTGTATCTATGTTGAGGCGGCAGAAAATACAGATGATGATCGACGTTCGCCTGGTGAACGCTATGCCAAGACTTACGAGATCAATATGTTGCGCTGTATCTTCTGTGGATATTGTGCGGAAGCTTGTCCCACTGAGGCTATTGTTCTTAAGCATGACTTCGCCTTGGCGGAATATGACCGATGGGACGCAGTTTATACAAAAGAGCGACTGTTAGAGCCTCATGAGCCAGGCCACATCGTTATTCGTGATGATGAGGTCTTTGTAGAAACCCCAACTTGGGGCAAGAAGTAGTAGCATTAAAAATCTCAGTTCTGAGTAATATACTATGGGACAAACATTGTTTATGATATTGGCGGCCATCTTAGTGGTGTCCGCCATTGCTGTGATATTCAACCGAAATGTAGTGCACAGTGCCTTGGCCCTTTTGGTCAACTTCTGTACCTTGGCTGCTGTGTACTTCATTCTCAACGCTCAATTTCTGGCGGTTGTCCAGATTTTGGTGTACGCTGGGGCCATTGTTGTTCTATTCCTCTTCGTTGTGATGTTGTTGGGGGCGGAACTAGGTGAGCCAGTATCAAGCTGGTTGACCCTGAGAAACGGGGCAATGGGCTTGCTGGGTCTTGGCTTGTTTGGCATCATCGTGGTGGCTTTACAAGGAAACAGTGCTGTCCTTGATACACAAGGCAAGATGGGGACATTGACCACTGAGGCGGTTGAAGAGTTTGGACAGGCGGAAGTGATTGGCTCATATTTATTCACTGATTTTATCCTGTCCTTCCATCTAGTGGCTGTATTATTGTCAGTCGGGGTGATCGGAATTTTGTGGTTGGCCCAACAACAAAAAAGCAAGAAAGCTGAGGGTGCGATAAATGATTGATCAAGTGCCCGTGGAATGGTATCTCCTGCTTAGTGCCGCTTTATTTTGTATTGGGGCCAGTGGTGTACTGATTCGACGCAATGCCATCATCATTTTGATGTGTGTCGAATTAATGATGAATGCCGTTAACCTGACCTTCATCACCTTTTCGCGCTATCTTGACTCAGCGACTGGGCAGGTTTTTGTGTTTATGATTATGGCTGTGGCAGCGGTTGAAGTTGCCGTGGGATTGGGATTGTTAGTTGAACTCAATCGCCATAGAGAAGCAGCCGATATTGATGAAATTAACTCTTTGAGAGGGTAGCTTGTTTTGTCGTCAAAGTGGAATTGACCTGCTTTGATCCCTCCACTTATGCCACAAGCTCAAGGTGTGTTTTAAATGATTGAAAATACGATTTGGCTCGTGATTGCATTGCCCTTGATCGGGGTGATTGTCAATGGGTTATTTGGTCGTTTTATCGGCCAACGCGGTGTAAGCATCGTTGGTCCAGGTGTCATTCTTGGAGCCTTTATCATCGGCTTGCTCGCTTTCTTTGATTTGGGCAATCATAGTGAGGGCTACGTCATTGCCAACTTATGGCAATGGGTCACCATTGGTGATCTCAGCATCTCTATTAACCTTTTGGTGGACCCGCTTTCCCTGACAATGGTCTTGATCATCACGGGAATTGGCTTCTTGATCCATGTTTACGCCACAGATTATATGGTCCATCGCGACTCGCACGGTCACGCCCACGCTGATCCGAATTTCACTCGCTTTTTCACCTTCCTCAACCTCTTTGTCGCCTCAATGCTTGTTTTGGTTCTTGGTGATAATTACCTAATGATGTATGTTGGCTGGGAGTTGGTTGGGGTCTGTTCCTACTTACTGATCGGCTTCTGGTACAACCGTGGCTCTGAGCCACAAGAGCCAATTGATATGGGACCCGATCAAGCGCCCGTACCGATGGCTCCACTGCTTTCCCCACCAGCCTCGGGGATGAAAGCTTTTATTGTCAACCGGGTGGGTGACGTTGGATTTGCCTTAGGTGTCTTCCTCATTTGGAGCACATTTGGTACGCTTCAGTTTTTAGGCGAAAGCGGTGTTTTTGAACAGGTTGAAGGCGTAGCTGAAGCAACACCAGCGATTATAACCTGGATTACATTATTGCTTTTTATTGGAGCAATGGGGAAAAGTGCTCAAATCCCCTTGTTTGTCTGGCTCCCGGATGCGATGGCCGGCCCGACACCAGTTTCGGCTTTGATCCACGCGGCAACGATGGTTACCGCTGGGGTTTATATGATCGTGCGGAGTAATGTGCTCTATACGTACGCGCCAAGTGTTTCGATGTTTGTTGCCGTTATTGGGGCAGCGACTGCTCTGTTTGCAGCCACCGTTGCTTTGGTTCAGGTCGATCTCAAACGGGTTTTGGCTTACTCAACAGTTAGTCAGCTTGGCTATATGTTTTTAGCGGTTGGAGTCGGTGCTTACACCTCGGGTATGTTCCACTTAACCACACATGCGTTCTTCAAAGCCCTATTGTTCCTTGGAGCTGGTTCTGTCATGCACGCCCTGCACGATGTGATTGACATCCGCCGAATGGGTGGCCTAAAGAATAAAATGCCTGTCACCTGGATCACCTTCTGGATTGGTGGATTGGCCTTAGCTGGGTTCCCCTTAATGTCGGGCTTCTTCTCAAAAGATGAAATTTTAGCTAAGGCTTATGAGTTCCATCCTGCTTTCTGGGTGGTTGGGATCATTACCGCAGGCTTGACGGCATTCTACACCTTCCGAGCGATCTTCATTGCCTTCCACGGCAAGCCCCGCGATCAACATTTGTACGACCACGCGCATGAAAGCCGCTGGCCGATCACATTCGCCTTGAGTGTTCTTGCTGTTCTCTCTATACTTGGCGGGTTATTGGGATTACCAGCTGTCTTCCTGCATGAAATAGGTATTGATGTTCCGCACGTACTTGAGAACTGGTTAGCACCCATTTACGAGATTGCCCATCATGGTCACGAAGAACATCATCATCTTTCCTTTGCAATAGAGGCGTTTCTTTTGTCTACCTCAGCCATTGTGGCTGTTGGCGGGATTGCTCTTGCCTACTTCTTCTATATGGTTCGTCCTTCTATTCCTGAAAATATGGCCCGAATGGCACGGCCAATGTTTGTGACACTGGTTAACAAATATTATATCGATGAAATCTATGGGGCGATCTTTGTTGAGGGCGGTCAAAAAGTGGCTCGGTCAATGGCTACAGCCGTGGATATGTTATTGATTGATAGTGGTTTGGTTGATGGCTCGGCTAAAGTATTTGGTTGGCTAGGCGGTTTGTCTAGCAATCTTCAAAGCGGATATATCAAGCATTATGCATTGGCAACCTTTATTGGGATGCTGATTATGCTTGGTTACTTTGTGTTTGGTTCGTAGTAATTGGTAATTAGTAAATAGTAATTATCGAGTCAAATCAATTACCAATTACTATTTACTTCAAGGTCTGTTCGATTGAATTTTAGACATTGAATAATAAACTTTATTTGTATCTGTAATTAGTTATTGATTACTGGAGTTTTTGTGGAATGGAATTTCCCGTACTCTCACTTTTGCTCATAATACCCATCGTTGGCGCGATTGTGGTGATGGTTCTACCACGAAGTAACGAAAATTTGATTAAGCAGATTGCTCTTGTTTTCTCAATCGTGGCTTTTATTGTTTCATTGCCACTCTTAATGTATCAGCCCATTCCTGGTGCATATGGTTTTGATGAATCTTACACTTGGATATCTGAACTTAATATTCGCTATCACGTTGGAATTGATGGTCTAAGTCTGTTTATGGTGTTGCTCACCACTCTGCTGACAGCTATTTCAATTTTGAGTTCTTGGACATCTGTAGAGGAGCAAGTTAAGGAGTATTTCGCTTTATTGCTCTTTTTAGAGGCGGCTGTCATTGGGGTATTTATCTCCCTTGATCTATTCCTCTATTACGTCTTCTGGGAAGCCAGTCTGATCCCGATGGCCCTGTTAATTGGTCGTTGGGGAGGTAAGCGGCGGATTTATGCGTCAGTTAAATTCATCATCTACACGATGGCGGGTAGTGCGGCGATGTTGGTTGCAGCTCTCGTGGTTTATTTAAACGTAGGAACCTCCGATTTACCAACTATTCTCGCAGAACTGGATTTAGATCCTACCTTACAAATTTGGTTGTTCTTTGCCTTTGCCTTGGCTTTCGCAGTCAAAGTACCCCTCTTCCCACTTCATACGTGGTTACCCGCCGCTCACGTTGAAGCCCCAACCGCTGGCTCCATTATGTTAGCTGGGGTTTTATTGAAGATGGGGACATACAGCTTGATCCGTTTTGCTATTCCTTTGTTCCCAGAAGCAGTACCATTCTGGACTCCCTTGATTGTGTCTCTCTCCGTCATAGGTATTTTGTATGGTGCAATGGTGGCCCTCGCTCAAGAGGACGTCAAGCGGCTGGTGGCTTACTCTTCCGTGGCACACATGGGATTCATTGTCTTGGGAACTTTCAGCGGTGGACAACAAGGCTTGAGTGGGGCGGTTCTGCAAATGGTCAATCACGGCCTTAGTACTGGGATGTTGTTCTTTATGATCGGAATTTTGTATGAGCAACGTCACACCCGCCTCTTCAAAGAGTACGGTGGTTTGTGGAGCAAAGTGCCAATTTTTGGGATGTTCTTCTTGCTGGCTGTCTTCTCATCTGTAGGACTACCTGGGTTGAATGGCTTCGTTGGTGAATTTATCATCCTGTTGGGAACATTTAAAGTTAATGCGATTGCGGCAACATTTGGTACGTTTGGGATCGTTTTAGCCGCTTGGTATTTATTAACAGCTACTCGCAAGATGATGTTTGGTGACTTTAATCCGGCTAATGAAAATCTGCGAGATATGAATTTCCGTGAGATTTCGATTGCCGTTGTCTTTGTTGCACTGTTCTTCTTGATTGGATTGTTCCCTAATCTATTTTTGGACAAAATCAATCCGGCTACGGCTGAGATTGCGGAAATTATGAGCCAGACATCTGATCTGCTGGCTGGGCAATAATTGCGAATTAGAGGTAGCGATACGCTATGAATATAGAAATTCCGGCATTAGCCGCAGAAATTCCTGGACTATATCCCCAACTTGTAGTCGTTCTGACAGCATTTGTTGTGATGATTGTGGACATGGTTTTTAATGACAAACGAATTGTTGGGTACGTTAGCCTAATCGGGTTAATTATTGCCGCAGTAGTCACCTTTAGCATGTTCGGTCTTGACCCAGCCCCTGCCTTTCAAGATATGGCTGTGAGTGATGGCTACTCCCTTGTCTTAAATTTGATATTCATCGTTACAGCTGCCTTGTCGGTTTTGCTCTCAATCAGCTATCTGCAAGGCCACGATATGCAGCGCGGTGAATACTATGCCCTTCTGCTCTTTGCCACAGCGGGGATGATGTTAATGGGTGCAGCATCCGACCTGATTATCGTTTTCCTCGGCTTGGAAATTATGTCCATCGCCCTCTATATTCTAGCCGCCTTCAATCGGCGTCAGATGGGGTCAGGTGAAGCAGGAATGAAATACTTCGTGTTGGGAGCGTTTGCTTCAGCCTTCTTCCTCTACGGCGTTGCTTTAACCTATGGCGCAACGGGAACAACAAATTTACAAGCTATTGGCGAGTGGTATGAAGGTAGCGCTGGCGCTTTTGAGAATTCGTTGGCAGTCGTTGGTTTAGGCTTGTTGCTTGTTGGCTTTGCCTTCAAAGTGGCAGCAGTTCCTTTTCAGTGGTGGACCCCTGATGTTTATCACGGTGCTCCCACATCGGTCACTGCATTTATGTCGGTTGGTGCTAAAGCGGCTGGCTTTGCCTCTCTTATTCGGTTGCTAATGGTTTCCTATGAGTCAGCATTCACGATTAACTGGACGATCGCTGTAGCGGCTCTGGCTGTGGTTACGATGACAGGTGGAAATATTGCCGCATTGGCTCAAAAAGATGTGAAGCGAATGCTGGCCTACTCAAGTATTGCCCACGCTGGCTACATCTTGGTTGGGGTTGCGGCTGGTTCAATGAGCGGCGTGAACGGGGTGCTATTCTACTTAATGGCCTATGCGTTTATGAATATCGGTGCATTTGCTGTGATTGCGGTTATTGAGCATCGTGATAAGATTGGCTCTGCCGTGACTGATTATGTGGGGTTAGGCGCACGGATGCCACTTTTGGCGTTGGTTATGGCTCTATTTATGTTATCTTTGACTGGAATTCCCCCATTTGTTGGCTTTTGGGGGAAACTTTATGTATTTCGTGCAGCAGTGGAAGCCGGTTTAAGCTGGCTTGCTGTGATCGGTATGATTAACAGTGCCATCTCTGCGTTTTACTATCTCGGTGTTGTTGTTCAGATGTATATGCGTACACCTGATGAGTCGACAGAACCTGTACCTGTTAATCTAAGTATGCCTGTAACAATTACGTTGGCCATTGCGAGTATTCTGACAATTGTTCTGGGTATATGGCCAACACCTCTGGTTAATCTGTCTCAATTAGGAATTTTTGGTTGAGACTTGACTTTCAATAGCAAATTAATCTAAAATTTATACACCCGTGGTTTTCTGTGTATGTGACAAAGTCGCTTTGATGAGCGGCTTTGATTTGTTCAATATACAGAACTCCTATTGAATTAATCTTCAACCTTTGGCATACTTAGGAAAGCGGGTGTAAGGCAATGTTTACTTTAGAGGGGATGACTGTGAACTCAAAACCGATGACTCTTACCACAGAATTGACACAAGATGGTGATACCTGGACCCTGAAAATTATTGGCTTTGTTAATGCAAGCACATCTTATCTCATGTGGTATACCGATAGTAGCCACTCTCTTCTTAAAAAGCTCGTTGAAACAAAAGCCAAGACCTTAGTAATCGATTTGAGTGAAGCGGATGGGGTGGACTCACACGGACTGCGTCTTTTGATCGATGCGCAAAAAGAATTTTCTACCCAAAATATTCAAATTAATCTGCGTAAACCCAACGCTCATTTAAGCCGATTGTTTCGAATTATGCAGTTTGATCGCCTCTTTAATGTTGAATGGTAAGTTGTAAGTTCTATTCTATTCAGCATAGCAATTGAGAATAGCCTCTCTGAATTTGGGTAAACAAAGGTTTACCTAACACTTCTTGTTCTTTCACCAAGATTAAGGCAGTGTCAAGAAAATAAATGGTCAGATGGCGAAGTAAGTCAATATCACTGAAAGTCCGTCTACCAATGAATAGCACTGCTTTAAAGCTTTTCCTGAAGTACATCGAGGCAAAGTTCGCCCATTTGGTTCGATTGTTCTTTTGACGATTTAATTCTTGAAAAGCCTAAATCCATTGACACCTACCTTACTCGTATTGCTGCTATTTCAGTAATTCATATTGGAGTACCTAAATGCCTACCTCTAAACTGAAACGCCTAAAACGGCTGACACCTAAAGACAATGAAAAGAAGAATGGAATTCGTGTTCTTTATGTCGAAGATACCGAAGTCATTCGAGATACCATTGCTAGCCTGCTTGAATTAAGCGGTTTTCAAGTGGCTCACGCCGTGAATGGACAGGAAGGTGTGGCTAAAGCCTTGAGTTGGCGACCCGATGTTGTGCTTATGGATTTACGTATGCCTGTGATGGATGGCTACAGTGCTATTGAAATTTTGAAGGCTACCCCTCAAACTAAACATACCCCAGTGATCGTAGTTTCTGCTTGGAGTAGTAAAACCGAGCGTACGCAAGCAAAATTAGCCGGGGCCTCCGATTTTTTTGTAAAACCCCCTGATTTAAATCGATTAGTTGAAACGATCCAAAGTTTGGTATCAAAGAATACTGTGTAACATACTCACCTCTCTACCTTTAATTGAGTCTCCTTTAAATTTACGAAAATTTTTCCGTAAATTAGATTTAAGGTTGGGCTTGACATAGAACGTCCGTTCGTGGTATAATCAGCCAGACTAGTAGCACAAATGGTCCGAACATATGATTTTTTATGAGGTGAATTCAACATGGGATTATCTGAACGACAAAGTAAGATATTAAGCTTTCTCCGTACATTTACACTAGATAATGGATACCCCCCAACTATTCGGGAAATTGGGGAAGCTGTGAACATTAGCTCAACTTCGGTTGTAAATTACAATCTCGATGCCCTGCAGCGGCAAGGCTACATTTTCCGTGATCGAACTGTATCACGCGGAATTCGTTTGGTTGATGGTTTAGAAGAACTAACTGGGGCCACTGATTTAATAAAGGTGCCATTGCTAGGCCGGATTGCAGCTGGTTCTCCAATTGCTGTTCCAGAGGGTTCTTTTGATAGTGAGACCGATACCATTGAACTGACTCGTGATTTGGCTGATGGGGAAGATAATATCTATGCCCTGCGAGTACAGGGAACTTCAATGATTGACGCCTTTATTAATGATGGTGATATCGTTGTAATGCGTCACACTAGTACAGCAAACAACGGTGATATGGTTGCGGCTTGGTTGGTTGAGCGTGAAGAAACAACCCTCAAGCGTTTCTTCCAAGAAGGCGACCAGATTCGATTGCAACCTGAAAATAAAACAATGGATCCAATTTATGTTGACTCAAACAAAGTTGACATTCAAGGACGAGTTGTTACAGTTATTCGCCAACTCAACTAACCTGATTTTTTAGCTTGTATAATCCCCATAAACTGCCTCTAACTGGGCACGCAATATGTGTGCCCAGTTAATTAAACTTCCCCAAAATTTCTATCACAATACCCCCTAAAACTCCTAAAAAATTACCATAACCCCTACTTGACAATAGAACATTTGTTCTGCTATAATGACTTTGTAGAATTTATGTTCTATTTTGGTCAATTTATGAAAGGAGCCAGAAACAAATGCAGATTAGCGGAAAACAAAAAGAGATGCTGGCTTTTATCGAAGGCTTTATGGAGGAGAATCGATACCCTCCTACCTTGGAAGAGATTCGAACTGGAATGGAAATCAGTTCGAAGTCGCTGGTAAACTATCATCTAACTGCCCTCGAAAATGCAGATTGTTTGTCACGATCGCCTAATAAGTCACGCGGCATTCGATTAGCTAATGACAGTGATTTGGTTCGGGTTCCTGTTGTTAATGAGATCAACACACTCATCTCGGATACAGCACAGGAGAATGCAATTGAGCTAACAAGCGACATTGTCCCTAATCGTGATGATCTATGTGCCTTAAAGGTGCAGGATGATAGTTTGATTGATGCCTTCGTCAATGAAGGCGACGTAATCGTTTTGCAGCGTCAAGATCAAGCGAGTAATGGGGATATGGTTGTTGTACGAGTGCCTGATCAAGATCAGCCTCTTATGAGACGGTATTATCGAGAGAATGGTCAGGTAGAATTGCACCCAGCCGACCCTACCGTTCAATCTTTGAAGGTTATGCCACACAGCATAGACATTCAAGGAAAAGTTGTTGCTGTTATTCGCCGGGTTGAGTAGGGCTTTTCCAAAAATTAAATTCATCAAGAGAACAACTGAACCAAACGGACAAATGTTGTTTTGGTGGATTTTTAGGAAAAGGGCTTTTGTTTTCCCAAAAGCTTTAAAGCAGTGCTATGCATTGGTCGATGGACTTTCAGCGATGTTGACTTATTTCGCCATCTGACTATTTATTTTCTAGCATTGCCTAAACCCTATCTTGCACCTTTCAAAACGATTGAACGCATTGATCTTGAGCCAGCCTTTGTATAGGCTTTTGAGCGAGACGATCGCCTAAATAGCTAGTAGTTCTAAATTTTTTAGGGAGCACTATAACGTTATGCTCGCTCAGGACCATCCCGTACATTGGGAAAACCTTGATCAGGAAACATATATGCGTCGGGTTTTGGAATATCAAGCCGATCAAATTGAAATGGTACTGACGAGCCATCGGGTTCACGGACGGGTGACTGGTGGTGTTGTGACACCACGTTGGATCAGTTATCAGGTGCTGCCTGAAGTAACAACAAAGGTTGCAAAAATCATCTCTTTGTCCGAAGAACTCGCGCTACGTTTGGGTGCTCAACGAGTTCGGATTTCACGAAAAGGGGCGACAGTACAGATCGATGTCCCTCGTGAAGATGGACAAGTGGTTCGATTGCTTAATCTGTGCCGTCAAGTTAAAGATATGCCGAAACAAACGGCGATACTCGGGCTTGATGAGAGTGGTATTCCATTGTTGCTGCGATTACCCTCACCAGAAGTGGCCCATGTGTTGGTCGCAGGGACCACCGGTTCTGGCAAAACTGCTTTAGTACGCAGTATGGCCCTTTCGTTGGCAATGCACAATCGATTGGGTGAAGTGCAAATGCTGTTTATTGACCCCAAAGGTAACGGGTTTGACCCATTTACTGGATCAGATCCATTGAGTTGTGAGTTACCACATCTTCTCCGACCACCGGTTCAAGAGGTACACCAAGCAATTTTCTTGCTAGGTGAAATGGTCGAAGAGATGGTGCGTCGGGATCGAGAAAATATTTCGGAACCACGGGTCATTATTTTTATTGATGAGGTGGCTGACTTAATGGATCAAGGGGGTAAGGCGATGGATCGTTTGATGACTCGACTAACCCAACGTGGTCGTAGCGCAGGTATTCATATCATCGCTTGTACCCAAAAGCCGCTAGCGGCGAGTATTGGTAGTATCACACGTAGTAACTTTCCAGTTCGATTAGTAGGGAGTGTTGCCAGTAAAGATGATGCTAAAGTCGCCTCGGGAATGTCTGGAACGGGTGCTGAAAAGTTATTGGGACGTGGTGATTTTTTGTTAGTCGCTAAAGGGCATGTAACACGATTTCAGGCAGCTTATGTTACTGACCAGGAAATTCGCCAAATTGTGGATCGAATGGGGGCGGGAGGACGTCGCAGTCGCCGTTGGATCACAGATGAGGTTGAAATGGCGGCAACTGGCACCGATGGTCGGGCTATAGAAATACCAAGACGCCGACTTCGTGACAAAGCGATGGATTTGATGTTTGGTCATCAATTACGTTTGATTAAATAAATTATTAAGAGCCTGATTTTAGATACGATGAATTGGGGAAAGATATGAAAAAATTTTTACTATTAGCAGGGTTGTTGTTTTCGGTCAGTTTGGCTATCGTCATCGGTCTTCGCATGAGCGCTGACGCAATGGCGGTCATTATTGGAATTATATTTGGACTTATTGCTTCTGTACCAACCAGTCTTATGCTTGTCTGGAGTATGCGGCAAAGAGATAAGCAGCTTGAAACACAGTTTGGTCAGGGCCGTGGTGCTTATGGGCAATTTCCTCCGGTGGTTGTTGTCAATGGCCAAGGGACAAACGGGTTTCCTGGTGCCTCGACTCCTCCAATTCCGACTATGGCTAGTGGTGCTAGTGGGGGACGTAGCTTTAAAGTGATTGGGCAGGAAAATACAGAAACTGTTGGCGATGTTTTACCAGCATTCTGGGATGATTTATAGAAAAGGATGTTTAACATGCAAGAAGGTTTACTTTGGTTTGATAATGACCCCAAACGGAGCTTAAAGGAAAAAATTAGACGGGCTGCCTCAAGATATCAGGATAAATTTAGTCAAAAACCAACGATTTGTTATATCAACGCGGCAGATATAGATCCTGATCTTGAAAAGGTCAGTAATATCAGACTTCATTCAGCCCGTAATGTATTACGCCATCATTTGTGGATTGGGGTTGAAGACAAAACAATTAATTGATCTTTGTTAAGATTTATGAGACGTCAGCAGATTTTTTATTGATGCTGGCGTCTTTTTTATTTGACTTTCTTAACAAAGTGCTGAAATTTAAATTCCATTTGCGAGTAGTGTATAATCCTGAAATTAAGGTATTTTATTTGGGGGGATTTCATGAGCTATACAATTCGCAATTTAGAGAGCTATGATGAAATGGTTATGGTTCATCACTTGCAACAGGAGATATGGGGATTAGATGACCCAACCGTTGGATTGTACCCCCCACTTTTGGCGAGCACCGCAAAGCATGGCGGGATTGTCCTAGGGGCATTTGATAGTGTCAGTGGGGACATGGTTGCCTTCCTATTCAGTTTTATTGGTCGTGAGGGAAATGGCCCTTTTAAATTGTATTCTCAAGCAATGGGGGTGCGGCAGCAGTGGCGTGGCCGTGGTATTGCTGAAAGTCTGAAACGAACCCAACGTGAGCGAACGATTGCCGCCGGACTTCCTCTTATTACCTGGACCTATGATCCCTTGGAAACCCCAAATGCACATTTGAATGTTCATAAATTACGAACAGTTTCTCGACGATATTTGCGAAATATTTATGGAACAGGTTTCGGCGCATTAAATGAGGGTTTACCAACAGATCGATTATTTGTTGAGGCGTGGGTTAATGGAGAGCGAGCCGAGGAAGAGCCTTATATTGATTGGGATTTGGTTGATGAAGCTGAACCAATTTTTGAGACGATGGGTCAAGGCCCCACTTTGCAGGTTGTGCAAGCCAATCTTGCCTTGTCGGCAGATACAATCCAAATGGCGATTCCAGCCAGTATTCATCCGATTAAGATTTCTAATATGGATTTGGCAATGGATTGGCGTATGAAAGTCCGTAAGGCTTTTGAGACCTATTTTAGCAAAGATTACATTCTAACTGATTTTATCTCAATTACAGGGCGAAATGGGGAACGACGCAATCGGTATTTGTTACAAAAATTGACGCCTGAGTTGGAGCAGTCAATTGGTCTCCAGGCTGCATATTAGTTTATGTCTAAATTGATGCCCTCACCTAAACAAGATTGGTTACAACAAGATCAACACTGGCTTTTGTGGGATGGGGATTGAGGCTTTTGAAGACGAACTGTCGTCTGGGTCAGACGTCACGATTCTCAAAAACGATTTTTCTCAATACCTTATCAGGAATGTCCTACACCGCCAATGACCCCACCCCTGTTCGATGCCTGTGAAAAAGCAGTTCATGTGATTAGCGCTGATGGTCAGGTGATCAAGGCCGGTCGGGCTGCGATGTTTATTCTGCAAGAAATCGGCTATTATCCGCGTTGGTTGACTCGACTTCTCACAGGGTATCCTTTGGTCTGGTTTACCGAGCTTGGTTATCGTCTTGTGGCTGAAAATCGTGGCCTCTTTAGCAAACTCATGTTTACGCGTGAAGAATGAAATCAAGTTAGTCTCCTAGCTGACTGCCTCGTTGAATAGTATCATCCCCAAATCGTTCTCGTAGGTCATCCAATGTCGATTGAAGCCGCTGATTATCCTCAGCAGGGGCTTGATCCCACAAACTTAATTGGTAAGCTGGTGTTTCAAAGCCGCTAACCCCAACTCCAATGAGGCGTACTCGTTTTCCCTGAGGCCAGGTTTTCTCAAATAATTCAAGCACCGCGCTGTAAATTTCTTGATCCAAATCGGTGGGTTGAGGCAGAGTGATCTGACGGCTAAGCGTTGTGAAGTCTGCCCAACGCAACTTGATCTTCACGGTTGTTCCTTTGAGTTCACGTTGCCTCAGCCTTCGCCCCACGCCTTCAGCTAGCCGACGTAGCGTGCGTTGAAGAATTACTTCTTCGGTAATGTCTTTGGCAAATGTTGTTTCTTGGCTGATGGATTTTGCTTCATGCTCAGTCTCGACGGCACGATCGTCGATGCCTTTCGCATGCATTACTAAATCATAGCCATTCTTGCCAAAATTGCGGATCAAATATTGCTCTGGATAAGCGGCAATATCGCCAATCGTATGTAAATCTAGCTTAACCAGTCGCTCAGCCGTTTTCGGGCCAACCCCCCATAGCTCCTGAACCGGCAAAGGAGCCAGAAATGCCGCTTCTTGATCAGGTGGAATCACCTTGATGTTATTTGGTGGTTCGTTCCCTTTGACCGCCCCTTTGCCTATATTATTAGCAATTTTGGCAACGAGTTTATTGGTTGCAACCCCCAAAGAACAGGGTAAATCAAGCTCCTGATTGATGGCTGCTTGTAAATTTTTAGCAATAGTTTCAGCTGAGTCTGGTAAATCCGAGACATCGAGAAAGGCTTCATCGATGGAGAGTTGTTCAATGAGAGATGTTAGACGATGGAGACGGGCCATAACTTGGCGAGAGACAGCCCGATATGCGTCGTGACGAGAAGGCACAATAATCAAATCGGGGCAGAGTTTGACCGCGCGGGCCATGGGAAGCGCAGAACGAATACCAAATTGACGAGCCGCATATGAGCAGGAGGCCACAACTCCACGTTCTTCAGGCCGTCCACCCACAGCAAAAGGTTTGCCTCGTAACGTGGGGTCACGATGCTCTTCCACGGCGCAAAAAAATGCGTCAAGATCAAGATGAAGGATTTTGCGTGTTTTCATAGATCCTTCGCTTGCTTATGCTGCCAAATATCCCCCATCAACAACCAAGGTAGCCCCAGTCATATAGGGTACTTCGTCCGATGCCAGGAAGATAGCGGCCCCCACCATTTCTTCAGGTTCAGCCGCACGGCCCATCGGAATGCGGCTCAGTCGTTTCTGTCGAAAAACTAAGCCCTCTTCTGTATCAATTTGGGTCATTCCTGTGTTGGTAAGACCTGGTGCTAAGGCATTCACTCGGATGTTATACTCGATCAAATCAACGGCCATTGCCTTGGTCAGCATCTTGGCCCCGCCCTTGGAGGCGATGTAGTGGGGGACCCCATCTTGGGCAACGTCACCAACTTGTGAGGTAACATTGACAATCACCCCGCCACCCTGTTCAGCCATGTGACGGGCGATTGCTTGCCCGCACAGAAATAAGCCCTTTAAGTTGACATCAATCACCCGGTCCCATTCAGCCTCTGGTAACTCTAAAAAGTAGCCGAAGGTGGAGGTCGCCGCACAGGCTGTCAGGATATTGATGCGCTGATACAGAGCCAAGGCGTCATTGACCATCGTGTCAACCTGATTTTTTTGACTCACATCCACTTTGAGGGCGAGCGCATTGCCTCCAGCCGCATCAATCGTTTTGACAGTATCTTGGGCTGTAGATAGGTTGATGTCAGCAGCGACAACGTTAGCCCCTTCAGCGGCATAGCCGATCGCAATGGCTCGACCGATTCCGCTCCCTGCCCCAGTAATTAAGGCGGTTTTATCTTTTAGCCGCACTAATTATTCTCGTCCTTCAAAAAATTCAACTAAGCCGTACCAAATTAACATAACAGCTACACTTTCATCCAAATGCCCGACAAATGGAATAATATCAGGGATAAGCTCGAATACACCCAAGGAAGGGTAAAGTAAGTAGCCAAAACCCACCAAGGACAAAATGTAAGTGATCCACTTTGGAATACCACGCCGTGACATCGGTTTTGTCATTGGACCAGCTGGTTTATCATTCTCCATAAAATACGGTCTCCTTGTTTTAGGTAATAAAGCTAATAGAGAAATCAAATAAAAACCGGAATAAAAAAGTCATGTCCTGCCCGAATGCTTTTGTCGGGCATCCACTGGCCGGGGGGCAGCGAACGATGGAT
>JANQQF010000147.1 GCA_028285035.1 Phycisphaerae bacterium | reverse complement strand
GCAACTTATAGAGAAATCAAATAAAAACCGGAATAAAAAAGTCATGTCCTGCCCGAATGCTTTTGTCGGGCATCCACTGGCCGGGGGGCAGCGAACGATGGATCCCCCGCTAAAACCACGCGGGGATGACATAAATCGATTTTACGGGTTTTAACTGCTTCGTCTATTAGGTTAATGACCGAGATAAATTTTTAGCCTTTACAAACTACATTACGCTTTATTCAAAGGGGAATCTTAATGAAACAACGGGCCTGGCTGACATATGATGACAATTATCGATCCGAGGAAGTGGCTATTATTGCCAGTTGGATCAAGGAGCAATTGAGTGGGTCGGTAGTGGGTTTGCCGGGATGTGGTCGCTCAAATCTCTTGGGGTTTCTCTGTCATCGCCCCAATGTGTTAAATCAATATTTGTCATCAGCGGGTAAGGTGGCCTTGGTCGCTGTAGATTTGAATAGCTTGCCCGCCAGCGATTTGGCTACCCTCTATCGGGTCATATTACGGGCATTTTACCGGGGTCCTGACTCTTTTAATTCTGATTTACAACAAAAAATCACCCGATTGTATCAAAAAAATGAGGCCGTTACTGACCCGTTTTTGCCCCAAAGCGCTTTGCAAGAGTTGTTGCAGGCCTTTCAAGAGGAAGCGATTCAGGTCGTCTTGGTCTTTAACCGATTTAACCACTTTTGCGAGTTAGCCACCCCGCGTATGGTCAACACCCTACGGAGTCTACGGGATGATTTTAAGGACACCCTGACCTACATCGCCGGGATGCCCCAAGAGATCGCTTATCTGCCCAATCGAGAGCGACTAGGTAATATGTATGAGTTGCTCGATAATGATGTGTGCTGGGTTGGGGCGATGAACAAGACAGACAGCCGTCGCGTTGTTCAAGAGGAGCTTCGGGAAATGCCAGCCCCAGAGGAGGTCGAGGAAATTTTAGCCCTCACCGGGGGATTTCCGGCCTTACTCAAGGCTGTCTGTCGTTGGTGGCAACAAACAACGGAGGCACTGACTCCTAAACAAAAATTGACCAGGCTAATTAACCAGAAAAGTGTGATCCATCGGCTGGACAAGATATGGGCAGGCTTAACTCAAGAGGAGCAATTTCTTCTCGCGGAGTTGCAAAAACGTACCTCAAAGAAGACCGAAAAATTTGTCAAACCTCATCGGGCACTATTTAACCAACTGGCCCAAAAGGGGGTGTGTCGCCAAAAAGGCGCAAGTTGGGTGGTCAACGGCCAACTCCTTGATAGGTACATCGCTGATATCGCGGGCCGCAGTCGAGGCAAGATTTGGTTGGATGAAGACACAGGAGAGATGTATCAGGGACAAACGTTAGTGCCTGATTTGACGGATTTAGAACTAGCTGTGTTGATATTTTTGGTGAAAAATCCCTATCAGCGCCATACCAAAACAAATCTGATTTTTGAAACGTGGCCGGACGATCTCCGGCAAAATGGCGTGTCCGATGATAGCCTTTACCAAATCATTGCTGGCATCCGCAAAAAAATCGAACCCTTCCCCAGCACCCCTACTCACTTGCTTACTTGGCGCGGTAAACCTGAAGGCGGCTATCAATTTTATCCTGAAGGCAGACCGGCGGGGTAGGCCTATAGGGGATAAGAATCAAAAAAGCACCTTAGTTTATAAGGTGCTCTTCAAAAGCTAGTGTTTTTTTCTACTTTGCTCTAAATATCCAAATTCTGAACCTGTTTGGCGTGGGTTTGGATAAACTTGCGGCGAGGGGCGACTTCGCTGCCCATCAACATATCGAAAATGGTGTCGGCTGCGGCCGCGTCTTCGATCGTGACCTGGAGGATGGTACGAGCTTCGGGGTTCATCGTGGTTTCCCACAACTGCTCAGGGTTCATTTCCCCCAAACCTTTGTATCGTTGCAGCATTACATTATCAGCCCCATTCAGCTTTTCCAGATGGGCCTCTTTTTCCTGCTCTGTATACACATAGGTTTGCTCTTTTTTCTGTTTAATCAAATACAACGGCGGCTGGGCAATAAACATATGACCCGCCTCAATCAATTCCGGCATATAGCGGAAGAAGAAAGTCAGCAGTAGGGTGCGAATATGGGAGCCGTCAACGTCAGCATCCGTCATAATGATGATCCGGCCATAGCGTAGCCCGGACAAGTTGAAGTCATCCCCAATACCCGTCCCCAAAGCCGTAATCAAAGCCTTGACCTCGTTGTTGCCCAAGATTTTGTCCAGTCGGGCCCGTTCAGTGTTCAGGATTTTACCGCGAAGGGGAAGAATAGCCTGGAAGCGACGGTCACGTCCTTGCTTCGCGCTACCCCCCGCACTGTCACCCTCAACGATATACAGTTCGCTACTTTCAGGATCACGGCTGGAGCAATCAGCCAGTTTACCAGGTAAGGTACTGCTTTCCAGGGCACTTTTTCGTAGGACAAGCTCTCGAGCTTTTTTAGCCGCATCCCGGGCTCGTGATGAGGTCAAACATTTTTCGATAATAGCTTTGGCTTGCCGTGGGTTTTCTTCCAAGAAGGCCGAGAAATATTCAGCTGTAACCGACTCGGTCATCGTCTTCACTTCGGCATTCATCAGCTTCACTTTGGTCTGGCTCTCAAATTGGGGGTCAGGGTGCTTGACCGACACAATTGCCGTTAGTCCTTCACGAGTGTCATCGCCGGTGAAGTTACTTTCGTTGTCCTTGAGGAGTTTGTTTTTACGAGCGTAATCATTGATCGTCCGGGTTAAGGCCCCACGTAACCCCGTTAAGTGTGTGCCCCCATCTGGCGTATGAATCGTGTTGGCGAAGGCGTAAATGCTTTCAGTGTAGGCATCGGTGTATTGGATAGCAACTTCGATACCGATATTATCGATTTCTTTTTCAATGTAGACGGGATCGTGTAATGCACGTCGATTCCGATTGATGTAGCGAACAAAAGAGGTGATCCCACCCTCAAAGTAGAAGTTATGCTCTTTCCCCTTGCCTGTGCGATTATCAATAAAGGTCAGATGAATGCCTTTTGTAACAAAGGCCATCTCGCGAAAACGTGATAGCAAGGTGTTCCAGTTAAAGCCACCAACATCATCAAAAATTTCCTCATCATAACGGAAGGTGATTTTTGTGCCTGTGCCATTTTTTTGCTTTCCAATACGCTTAACGGGCCCTTGGGGGATACCGCGTTCATAACGTTGTTGCCATACGCCCCCATCCCGGGTTATTTCGGCCACAAACCACTCGCTAAGGGCGTTGACCGCCGAAACCCCAACCCCGTGCAGACCACCAGACACTTTATAGTTCCCACTGTCAAATTTACCCCCAGCGTGGAGTGTCGTCATCACCAATTGAAGTGATGATACTTTTTCTTCTGGGTGTTCGGCGACAGGAATACCCCGTCCGTTGTCGGCGATTGAGACACTTTTATCGGGATTAAGGATGATTTTGATGTTGGTACAATACCCAGCCAAAGCCTCATCAATCGAGTTGTCGACCACCTCATAAACAAGGTGGTGCAAGGCTTTGATGTCGGTTCCCCCAACGTACATCCCTGGTCGGCGTCGAACCGCTTCCAAGCCCTTTAAGACAGTGATACTATCTGCCCCGTAATTATTTGCGCCTGAATTTGTTGTCATGTATCAATACCTCCACCTGTAATCTGACAGGTTGATAAATTTATAAACTACACCCTCTAAAGACCCTAAAGGTTTTGAAAGGTCACTTCATTTGAGGCTAGATTAGAATTTGACCATCTACTGGTCAAAATTTCAATTTAGAGATTTTTAGGGGATGATTTTTAGGACAATTGTGTAATTCATACAATTATTCAAATCTGCACTAGATATTATACTATAAAGTGCAGATTTTCTCAAATAAAAGCAGTGTGACTTAAGATTTACACCACAAAATATGGGGAGAAGCAAGGAAATGACCACTAAATGTTGTGGCGTAATTGGGATAAAATTTTGAACCTTAAAAAATGGAACAAATGTGCGTGAAAAGCCAGTTTTTTTACGCACACGTTTGCTCTATTTTGTTAATTTAGGCCTTTCCAAGCATTAAATTAGTTAAAATGATGAGTCAGTGTGCCCCACAAATTTTCAGGATCGCTCCCCTGTATAAAAGCTTTAAAACAGTTCTACTTCTAGCTCAATTAATATTTATATTGTTCAAATCTTCTGTTTGATTGTCCATTTATTTTCTTGGAACTGCCTTATTCATCTTTTGCCTTTGGTAAGGTAGGCAAAGTGAGTTTGGGTAATGGGCCAAAATTTGGCACTTTGGGGGGATTCTGCTCCATCAAGGCCTTAATTTCGGCGAGGCCCTGATCAAGTTGTGGATCTTTGCCTTCTACATAATCTTGTGGGGTGATTTCAACTTCAATATCAGGGTCTGTGCCGTAATTTTCGACAGCCCAGCCTACATCCTCGAACCAATTGGAAAACTCTGGCTGAGTTGTGGTCGTTCCATCGACCAATGAATGTCGAGGCCATATACCAATGACCCCCCCCCAGGTGCGTTTTCCGATCAATGGGCCAAGCCCCATCAGCTTAAAGGCGTGACAGAAGATGTCCCCATCAGACCCAGCAAATTCGTTAGTGATGGTCACAATCGGCCCAAGCACGGAGTGCTCTGGATAAGGGGTTGGCGTACCATACCGAGGCTGATCGTACCCCAATCGACGGCGGGCTAATTTCTCTAACAGGAGTTGCGACACATTGCCCCCGCCATTAAACCGCACGTCTACAATTAACCCAGCTCGTTCAGACTCCGCCAAGTAATAGCGATGGAATTCGGCAAACCCAAATGCGCCCATGTCAGGGATGTGAAGGTAGCCGACCTCTCCTTCTGTCGCCTCATATACATAGCGACGATTCGCCTCCACCCACTCACGATATCGGGCCCGACGCTCATCCTTTAACGTTTTGACCAACACGGTTCGAATTGTGTTTTCAACCTTGGTTTTCTTCTTCTTTTTCTTCTTTTTCGTTTCTAAATTGACAACCTTTTGACTGACTAAAGTTAATTGTACCTCGCTGTTTTCGCGGTTAACCAAAAGGCTCTCTGGGGAGGTGTTTGCATTCAACATCTGACCATCGATGGCAACAAGCAGGTCATTAATTTGGGCATTAACCCCCAAACGATTGAGCGGTGAGTCGATTTTTTCCAGCCAGGAATCACCCTGAACGATATGGGTGATGCGATACCCTTTTGCATCGGGATCATAGGTGAAATCTGCCCCGAGAAATCCTTGGAAATAACGAGGCGCGGGACGATAGTCGCCACCCATTTCATAGGCGTGTGAGGTGCCTAATTCACCCTGCATTTCCCACATCAAATCGGAGAATTCCGAACGGGTGGCCACACGCTCAATTAATGGGTAATATCGTTCATAGATCAGTTGCCAATCAACGGCTGACATATCTTCGGTCCAAAAATGATCCCGCTGTAAGCGCCAAGCTTCACGGAACATTTGCTGCCACTCCTCCAAGGGTTGGATAGCGACCCGTGCCCGACTAAGTTTGACCCAGCCACTTCGTTTGCTAAATCCACTCGCACTTGCATCTGGCTTCTCCCCTGCCTTTAACACCCGTAAGTTTTTGGCTGTACGGTAGATAATATGATTGTAATCGCGAGAAGGTTTGAAACTGAATAGTCCGCCAGCAATATACTCCGTCCGCCGTTCGACAAGATCATACATCTCGATGATGCCTTTGGGTGTGCTGTCTTTAGCGTCGTTGTCATTGAGCAGCCCTTCAATTGGATAAGACGTGAAGAGGACCCTTCCTTTCGATATTCCCTCAATCTGATAGTATTTACCTTCAGACAATGGAAACGCCACAATTCGCTGCTGAATCCCCTCAAGATCGATCATTAAGGGCGGGGGTTGTCGCGGTGACTCAGACGTAGGTTCCTCATCTTTTCCCTTTTTCTTTTTATCTTTCTCTTTTTGGGCATCTTGATTAGGCTCATTTTGGTTCTTGTTTGCCGGGGGCGCTCCATTAGGTAAGGGGATAAATGGGTTTGGTAAATCTTTTTGTAAGGTAATCAAATAGGGGCGTACGCCCATTGGGAAGCCGAATTCAAAGTAGTGGCTATCGTGAACAGGGTTGAAATCACGAATCGAAATAAAGTAGAGATACTTCCCTTCAGGATCGAAATTGGGATAAAAATCATACATTCGATTGGGGGGGGTGATAAAATAGGTCTCATTTGCCTCAAGATTGTAGAGTTTAATTGCGGCTGTGGTGAGTGAGGTGGAAAAATTGTAGGCAACCCAGCGACCATCAGGCGACCAAGAAGCTTGGCGTATCCGACCATAATCACTGCGGTCAAGTTGCTGTAGATTTCCGCTCTTCAAATCGATATGCATTAACTCGTAACGATGATTGCCAAAAATGATGGCATCTTCAGTCGGGGATACAGACAGAAATAAAGGTCGGCCAATATCAAGATCAGCCAACCGCTTAACCTGATATGTGCCCGCTGGCGTTGGGGCATGGATTTCAATACCCTCCTCTCCCCCAGCATCGCTGACCATAACCAGTCGACGGCCATCATTGAGCCACTGGGTCAATCGATATCGAACCCCGTGTTGTTGCCCCTGTTGTAAGGCGGCACCCTCCCAGTTGGACATTGTAAATGACTTGCCTCGGGTGTTGAAAGCAACACTATGCCCTTTTGGGTGGAGGGAGTAATGATCCAAATAAGAAATAGGACTAACAAACTTTCGATTGCGCTGGGTTTGAGAGCTGTTCCAACGGATGTTTACTTTGGTCGGATCATCTTTTGAAGTAGGGTTGAATACATATAAATCGGCCCCGGCCCGATAGACAATCTGGGTGCCATCAGTTGAGGGGTTGCGCACGTAGAAATCGTTGTGGTGAGTATGTCGCTGTATATCATCGCCGGATGGGGTGACGGAATAAATGTTGGCGATACCTTCGTGATCGGATAAAAAGTAAATTCGTTTGTCAATCCACATCGGGCAGGCCATGTTGCCATCTAGATCTTTCAACAGCAACTCAAAATTACCTTTTCCTTTTTCGTCGATCCAAAAATCGCCTTTTGTGCCGCCACGATACCGCTTCCAATTGGCTAAATCTGTCGCACGCCGTCCCAATACAACACCACCGGTTGGACCATAAGAAATAGCTCTAACTGGACCATAGGGAAGTAATTCAGGTTGACCGCCTTTTGGCGAAATGGTGTAAGGCATCATTTGCGAGCGAAAGGGCTGTCGAGCATTACTGCAAAAGATGATGTTTTTGCTATCAGGGGTCCAGCCTAATACAATTGTCTCACTGCCCAGGAATGTGATGCGTTTAGCTGGCCCGCCGCTCATCGGCATGACATAAACCTCATTTTCACCATCCTCGCGCCCAATGAAAGCAAGCTGACGACCATTTGGCGAGGCGACTGGGTGAGAGACACGCCCTAAATTTGCGGTTAATCGACGGGGGGTGCCACCGCGCGTTGAAACCTCCCACAAATCGTCTTCGCATACAAAAATTACGCGACGCTTATTAATTGTTGGTAATCTGTAATAACCATCCGTTGCCATTAATATTTTTCCTTAATTTAAGGTATGGGTCACAGTATGTATATCACATGAGTGTGATACATTTTGTGAGGATAGAATAAAAAGCCAATTTGGTTGTTTGTGCCGTGGGGCAAAGTGTAGGTGATTTATGTTAACCACCTACCACGTTGTTCAAGCGGTACTTCGATCAAAATTTTGTGAAGGATCGTTTGATACAAATCGATCATGTGTGACCAACTGGCCTGTCATTATGCACCGCCACAATTTCGGCGATGATACTTAAGGCAATTTCTGCTGGCGTACGTCCCCCAATATCAAGCCCTATTGGGGCGTGAAGACGATCTAGATGCTCCTGAGGCATCCCCTCCGACAACAACCTTTCCACACGTTGAGCGTGCGTTTTTTTGCTACCCAACGCCCCCACATATCGGGCTGGACTGGGTAGGGCGATCTTTAAAGCGGGATCGTCCAATTTGGGATCATGGGTGATGACCACCACATTCGTTTCCCGATTTAGACCAATGTCTGGAAGAGCCTCATCAGGCCACTGGGCAATCATCTCATCAACATTGGGGAAGCGTTCTCTCGTGGCAAAGGCGGTGCGCGGATCAACTAGATACGTGCGGAAGCCCAGCGGTTTTGAATAATGGATTAGATCGCTAGCGATATGGACAGCGCCGACAATTACTAGACGGGGAGATGGGCGATGCACATCGAAAAATATTTCTACCGTTTCGCCTGTTGTTAATGTGTATTCCCGAGTAACCGATTTGCCCTCTGGAATTAGTTGTAGAGCGGTTTCGGTCGTATAATCTTTTAATTCTGTATTGAGAAGTGGACCAGTGGGGGTGTCATATAAAGGGACGAGGGCTTTCATACCAAGCAATTGCTCTGGTCCACGAACAATCATTGCGATGGCAGCACCTTCATCCTGTTTGATGTATGTTGCAAATTGAGAATATAGCGGCATTGCTACTTGATAAGCCCAGAGGGAATGACCTCTGGCGACTATGCCTTTCTACCAGTCTAATTTTTCGACAAACACTTCGATTTTTCCACCACAGGCCAAACCTACCTCCCAAGCCGTTTCATCGGCAACGCCAAAATGGAGGAGTTTCGGTTGGCCGGTTTTTAGAACCCGCATTGCTTCTTCAGCCACAGCGCCTTCGATACACCCACCACTGACTGAACCAATGATTTGGCCTTTGTGATTGATAGCCATTTTGGCACCGGGGGCTCGAGGTGAAGATCCCCACGTATTGATGACAGTAGCCAGGGCAATCGAGTCGCCATCCGCTTGCCATACCTCAAGTTCGGGTAAAATGTCTTGCATTACGTCTCACCTGCTGCTTTCTGTTCACGTTCGGCTAATGCTTCTTCCTTAAGCTCCCGCCGAAGCACCTTACCGGCTAATGACATGGGTAACTCTTCTCGAAAGATAACTGTACGGGGCTGCTTATATTGGGCCAGTCGTTCGCGGCAAAATGCACGAATTTCTGTTGCCTTTGCTTTTTCGCCTGGTTTTAAAACGACGTAAGCCGTAATTTTCTCACCCCGCAGCCCATCTGGCAAGCCAATAACTGCTGCTTCGAGCACTTTCGGGTGTTGATATAAGACTTCCTCGACCTCGCGGGGGTACACATTATAGCCCGCACTTAAAATCATGTCTTTCTTACGATCAACCACATAAAAATACCCCTCTTCATCCATATACGCAATATCACCAGTGCTCAACCAGCCATCTTGCATCGCGGCCTCTGTTTCTTCGGGGTCTTGCCAATAGCCAGCCATAATCTGAGGCCCTTTGATAAGCAACTCGCCGGGTTCGCCAATTGGCAAATCTTTGGTCCGATCTTCACTATCAACAATCTTCGAGTCTGTGCCAATGATGGGCACCCCGATACTGCCAAATTTACGTTGGCCTTTGAGCGGATTAACGTGGGTGACAGACGACGCTTCGGTCATCCCATAAGCCTCGGCGATCCGCGCCCCCGTCCGTTCTTCAAATTTTTCCATCACCTCGACAGGTAACGGAGCTGCCCCGCTAAATACCGCTTTGATAGAGGTGAGATCAACTTCATCAATGGATTTGTAATTATTGAGGGCAGAGAAAATGGCGGGAATACCGGTTAAAAATGTGGGCCGTTCTGAGGCAATGGCATCTACGATATCCTTGATTTCGGGCCGTGGAATGAGCACCAAGGTGGCCGCAAGATAGATACCCAAATTCATCAACCCATTCATTCCATACACGTGGAAAAATGGCATAAAGGCCAGGGCTTTATCTTCTGCATCGCCGTGCTCAAATAGCAAAAAGCTGCGAATTTGAGCTATACTGGCAATCAAATTTCGATGACGTAACATTGCCCCTTTGGGCAGTCCGGTGGTGCCACCAGTATACTGCAAGCAGGCTAAATCCTCTGGATCGATATCTACCGCCGGGGGGGTAGAGAACTGTTTGCGTAACAATTTTTTGAAGTTATGAACCGTGTTCGTGTAGGTGACGTCAACCCAGCGACCGCGTCGACGTAGCGCAATGGGGGCAAACCATCGTTTTATAGTCGGGAGATAGTCGTGGATGCCGGACAAAATGACATGCTTAATGCCTAAGGTATTTTGTACCGCCTCAATTTGAGGCCAGAACAGGGTGGTCGATATAACAAGTTTGACCCCGGAAGCACGCCATTGATGTTCGAGTTCACGTTCGACATACAATGGGTTGGTCATCACAGAAACGGCACCAAGGGAGAGCGTGGCATAATAAGCAATCATCACTTGGGGGCAATTGGGGAACATAATTGCCACCCGGTCTCCTTTGCGGATGCCAAGCGCGTACAAGGCTGACGCCAACTGATCAACCTGTTGTTTAAGTTGGGCGTAGGTCATCTGTGCCCCAACAAAGACTGAGGCAACTTGATTGGGGTATTTTTTCGCCGAATTTTGTAATAACTCAGGAATAGTTAAAGGAGGGATGACAAGTTCATCCGGCACTTCTTTATCATAAAATTTTAGCCAAGGCTTTTCTGTGGACATAAGATTGATAGTGGGTCGCGTCTAATATTCGTGGCTGTTAGGTAAACCGGAGATAGTGTTGGGAAAACGCAAATTTTGAATAGTGAAAATTATGCCTAAACAGGCCTAGAAACGGTTTACTTATTAATGATTCGCCAAAATATGCTCAATTTTCTATCTGTATGGACCGGACTGTAATGTCTTAGGCCCTAAAATTTTTTGCGAATCACCTAATTATACCTATCAATATGGTATACGACAATCTCCCAAATATCAATTCCAAATGTTAACATTCGCCTGGGAAAAAGGGCCTGTTCAGGCCCAATTACCCATAGAATGCTTGTTAGTTTAAGAAGGGCTTCAGATAAAACGAGAGGAAATTTAAGGGTTGACCGTTGGCAGTCAACATTGGCGCCTCAGCCCCCGGTTTTGCCACCAGGACATCATACAAATCAACGGACTGATCTAAACTTGTTCCTTTGATATACCCTTGCCCGTTTACAAAGTAGAGGAATAGTTCTTCGCCCGGTTCAGGTAACTCAACTGTGGTCTGTCCACCCGGCTCAATGATTGTGCTGGTAAGCCGTGCTTGTACGTGCGAGGCAGTTGCGCCATTCGGTCCGATGATGTCTCGAACAATACCATCACCGACTTGGCGAGGCGGCATATCAATCAGCCTAACTTGTTCATAATGCGGATCAAGATCCCAATAGGCGGGGTCTGTTAAAAACCAGATCTGAATGACACGGGTAAATTCATTCGTTTGGTTGAGTTCTTGATGTTCAATATAGCTGCCGGAAAACATGCGTTGTACTTCACCAGCCGTGATAACCCCCCGTCCGCCCGTGGTATCTTCGTGGTAAAGCTCGCCATCGATGACGTAGGTGTAAATCTCCAGACCACGGTGAGGATGCCATCGGAAGCCATTACGTGGGGCAATTTGGGTCATATGGGCGGTCAACATCCCGCTCAAACGTTTTAAGGGACTAAAGCCCCCAACCGCAAAATGAGAGGTGAGCCAACCGACCGGATGAATGGTTGGAAAGGTATCTGCCTTGTAAAATTGTAAATCGTGCCCAGTCGCCTCAAAATTTTCGATAACACTCTCAAAATAACTTTCAAAATTATTCGTCATTATAGATTCCCTTTGCCAATGTGTACATATGAAAAAACAAGAGCAAGTGCATTAAATGTGGATGTTGCTCCATACTCAATACACTTGCTCCCAGACAAGCTCAAAAGTTTGATCTGAATTTATTCAGAAGCGGCTACAAAATTACACTCAAAACCATTTGCAGCAAATCCCTCTTTGCTGTGGGTACCATCGCAGAATGGCTTGTTGGCAGATGCACCGCAGCGGCAGAGAGCAACTGCTTTACCTGGGCTAGTTTGTTCATTGCCGTCAGCATCTACATAAGTTACATTGCCTGGGAGTAAGATTGGCCCATTTTCAAAGATTTTGATTTCCATTGTGTGTCTCCTTGGAGTAAATAAAATTTGGTGTTGACGAAACGGTCTATGCCACTTATAATTATTTAAGCGGACAACAGTCCGTCTTTTTCGAAATGCATTATAGCGGACTTTAGTCCGTTTGTCAATAGGAAGTGTAAAATTGGACGAAAACAATACAATTTCTGTACAAATGATGGGCAGCGAGACAGTACCCAAAAAACCTCGCCGGGCTGATGCGATTGCAAATCGCCAACTCATTCTGGCGACAGCTCAGCGTCTGTTTGCTGAACAAGGCGTTCAGGCCGTCTGTATGGCGTTGATTGCTGAACGGGCGAAGATTGGGAAAGGAACGCTTTATCGGGCGTTTGCCCACAAAGGAGAATTATGTCTGGCGTTGATGGATGAAGACATGCGCCAGTTTCAAAACCAAACGATACAACAAATGCGTGAAACAGCAGATCAGCCTGCCCTAACTCGGCTTGACGCATTTTTAGATCGGTTCGCTCATTTCATGGAGTTTCACGCGCCACTGATGCTTGAAGTACAACAGCATAATTATGACGCTCAAGCTAATCAGATGTCACCACATATGTGGCTTCCTTGGTTGCGAGATACGATCGGTATTTTGCTGCAACAGGCTGAACAAGCTAAGGAAGCCAAAGGTTTGGATATCCCCTACTTAGTCGATGCGATTCTGGCCCCATTAAATGCAAATTTATTTTTGTATCAACGGCAGGTCCTCGGATTTAGCACAGAACGGATCAGTCAGGGCTTACGTCAGCTCGTTATAAATGGCTGCCGCTCCTCGAGTTAGATTTGTTTGTCATCCGACTGATAAACCTCATCAATTGTAACCGCATCGGTCATCCAACAGCCAGTGCATTCATCCCCAGTTTGCTTTGATAAGGAAAAGCTGAAAACAACGACGATGCCCTCCGCATCTGTCAGCCGAACCAGTTGGGTGGCCTCATCCCCATTGATAATCACTTCGTCGAAGGTTGCCTTCCTATAATTAAGCATTAATCCGTAATTTGATTTGATCATTCGGGTGAAACGTTCAAGTGGGCCGGTAAATCTCTTGTTTGATGGCGAGGCAAACTTGAAGGTCAAGGCAATCCCCTCATCCTCCGCATTATTCTGCCCCAGAGCCGCAATTTGAATGTGAACCACATCCTGTGGAGACAACTCGGGGGCAGGCTCCATCTCGAATAGACGGCTCATATCCAAGGGCGCTACATTGATTGGCGGTGGTGATGTTGACGCCTGCGGGGTTAGGCTGCATCCACTCAAAATGATTAAAATTAGAGCCCCAAGAAACCCATACTGATAATTTGTATCTCTTTGAAACATTTTACACTCCTTGATCAAATTTTAGACTGATTAATTATGTCTCACTGCAGGATTTTTGTGTAAAGGCGTATCATATTTGATGAGAATCTCTCTGAATGTTCTGACGTGTCAGGGCATTAGACAGATTTGGTCAGACTTTTGTCAGAAGTTTGTCAGATAGGTCAGTCGAAATTGTGTTAAAGTAGCTTTACCTCAGGAGGTAACAATGGATTACGAATTTGATGAGATGGTGATGATTACTGAGCAAGATTATGTTGTAGCTAATACCTGGCGCTTGATTATCGAAAGAACATCTAAATCAAGTGCGATGATACAGCGCCACAAACCTGATTTCAGCCGTATTGCTGAAATTTTGCCAGAGTATCGGCTAATGGGCTTGCATTTTGGGGCAATCTCACAAGGCGTTACATCTTGTCACTAAGGAAGTAGTTAGAATTGGGAGATTCTCATGACAAACAAAACAAATCTGACAAAATCTAATGAAGTGAAGAAGTTGTACGTTGAGGCGACCGTGAATTTTGCGGTCAACCATATCCCAAATGTTGATCAGCGTACATTGGAACAATTTTTGGAATTGGTGAATGTGACTGGCAATTTTGGGACGGTTAACCGTCAGCAAATCTGTGAGAAAATGCAACTCATCGCCAAGCATATCCCGAACGCTTGTGTTCAGTCACTGACCACCCTCGGTGAGCTGCTAGATGTTGAGTTCCCCAAACCAGTCAAAATCGCTCAACCCATTATCGAGATGAACTTCCCTTTTTCTGAGCCAAAATATAGTCCAGCGCTCTGGGCACATTGATAACATAACGCAAAATAAATGGTAGATGGTAATGCGTAACCTCTGAAATTACCATCTACCATTTACCTCACTCTGACTTTAAACGACATCGCCCCACCGAACAAAGACCAATATTTTGCCCTTTAAAGTTGAGCCGAAATGGGTAAACTGTATGCCCTTGAAACACAGCATAATCGGCCACGCACTCTAGCCACTGTATACCAAGGCGAGGATAAAATGGCTCGTCGATAACACAACAAGGAAAGAGAACAAATCCGCACCCATATTCCGTGGCTGCATCAATAATTTTTGCATTACAGCCGTGGGCGTGCATGCCGACGAGGAGGTCAAACTCTTGGGCCATGACTACTTCAAATTCCTTGTCGATGCGGGGAACCGTGTCGGCAGCATCTATGAACACCCGTTTTCCAGCAATGATATCTTTGTATTTGTGAGGTAAATCCTGATTGACAGGATCAATCACCGTGCCTGCCCATTGGCTTTTTTGCAACAAATAGGCCAACATCCCCTTACCCCCGGCAATGTCAGCCACTCGACACGGCTCAAAGTGTTCGATAAGCCATTGATGCAACAACTGAAAGCGAAACTTTTTCATCTTTCGTAGCTCATTGCCACGATAGACATCCATTTCAATGGGCTGTGCTCCATTTTTATGGGAGTCAGCTACGATATCTTTTAAGCTATTAAATATGGCAGCACCATATTCTCGGTCTCTATGTGTGGCCATTTTAGATCAGATGTTGCTCGGTTTCTTTGATATGTTTCTTGAGGTAAAAAGTGAACGGTGTCCCCCCTGTCCCAACCGCTTCTGTAGTTTGAGCAGGTTTGAGGATGTAGAGGGTCGCAAATTCGATATGCCGCTGGCGAAATTGGGTCAGTTTTTCGATGGCTAAATTGTAGGCATCCCGTAAACTGGGCTGACGAGTACTGTGATCCAGAACATATTGACGGATGCCCGGTCCTTGTTCAAGCTGTTCGATAAAGGCCCGATCTTGGGCTGGCATATAGTCCCGCATCTCGGCCAGATAGATTCGCATTTCATCCCGTTCGTGAGCAATACCTAGCGCAGCGTCAATGGCGGGGACAATGCTGCTTTGTGCCCCCGTTTCTCCTCGAAATTGCACGGGTCGATTTTGATAGGCTGCCACCCCCTCATAAATCACCCCACTAGGTAGGGCTGGATTGTCCTTCCAGCCAAACATAAAGGGGCGAACGCGATGATAATAAATGTAAGGATCACACCGCTCCGTCATTCGGCCTAGCAGGTCGTACATCGTTTGCAACGTTTCAGCGATCGTGAGGAAGTGTGTCTCAAGCGCCTGAACGTCATTTTGCTTGACGGCTAGTTGTGCCTTAGGTAGGGCGGCTAAGGCGGGGCCAGCAATCGCTTCAATATTGATGTGTAAGGTTACAAACCACTCTTCATCCATTCCCCCCAGGAAGTTCTGCAAAAGAGTCAGATTACCAACTGAGACAGGTCCGTCAGGGTCGATTCTCCGCCAATTGACCATCGTTTGGATGGCATAAGACAAGATAGGCGGGATATCTAGATGCTTAGCGACGTGGTAGAAGGGGACGGCGACAACGGCTGGAATACGATTGAGCGGCCCCCCTTCAACTCCAAGGAGGTAGAGACTGGAAATGTAGGCAAATAAATTGGCCGCCCGCCAATACTCAGCCTCTGTTGTTAGCGCTTCCACTGGGAATGGGGGAAGGGTTTTTACTTGTGATCGCAAATGATCTGACAGCAAAAGTTTGTGTAGCTCGCTGCCAAATTCCTCCCAGACCGCACATTCTGGGGGGAGATGGATCGTTGGGTCAGTGATTGGCAAAAAGCCTCGTGGAAACTCTGAGGTGGTTAAGGGCATAACAGTGGCCTCAATTGAATAATGTTAGTGAAAACACCAAAAGGGTGATCATAATTATAGGACACCCTTTTGTCGCGTCAAAATGCTTTGACGGCTTGGCGTGTTAGTTAGATTAAGAAAGCAGTAAGTTTTATTTATACTGCCTGTATACAGACAGTATGGAAATAGAATATCGAATTTGACAAGATTAGTAACCTGGTTTATTGTATGAGCCATATTTGGATGAGTGAGCAGTTGCATGACAGATACGATGGATCGAATTGAAGCATATATCAAGGGGCAAGGACCCATTAGTGAGACAGACTCCCGATTATTACGAGAAATTGCTTACGAACGAATCAATGAGGCGATCCGTTTTACTGACTTGCAGGCAGGTGACCCTTTATCTGAAACGCGCTTGTCCAAAGCCTTAGGTATTAGTCGAACACCAATCCGCGAAGCACTGCAACAGCTATCAAGGGAAGGTCTACTTCATATCATCCCTGGCCGGGCAGTGACAGTGACGACACCATCCTTACAGGAAATCTTTGATGTCCTCCATGTACGCGAGTTGTTAGAGCCAGATTTGGTTCGACTGGCCGCTGAGGATTTTCCCCCAGAAGGTCACGAGGTGCTTTTAGAGGCGATGGAAAAGATGGAAGCCTCAGCACCGCATGATCGGGAGGCGTGGCGAAAAGCGGATGTGATTTGGCATGAAACCCTTAGTAACTATTGCCCCAACAAACTGCTGGGCCAAATGGTCCTTCAGGCCCGAAATCGGCTGTATCAACGAGGAGCCGCCGAGAATGTGTCTGATGAGTACTTGGTCAAAGGAACAGCCGAGCATCGCCAAGTGATTGATGCCATCATCGCTGGAGATGGTGAAGCGGCTTCAGAGTACATGCGCATTCACCTAAAAAATGTGCGTGATAATATGTTTAAGCGATTGGTGCGATTTTAAAGACAAAATAACAAGGTAGCAGGATAACAAAGTGGCAAAGTCATAGGGCTTTAATGAAGAGGTAACGGATAATAGAACACGAGGTAATAAAGAGACTCAACAATCTTTTTACCTTGTTACCCTGTGTCTCTGATACTTTGCAACCTTGCTATAAAATGAATACGAGGTAACGTATGACAACAATCGATGTTGATCTGCTCCATAGCGAGTTGAGACAGATTGTCGGCGATGAACATGTCTCGATTCGCGAAAGTGATAAGCTCGTTTACTCCACAGATTGGTCGTGGATGCTCCAAATGTGGTTGGATCGTGGCTTGAAGCCCACCCAGCCCGATTTTATTGTCCATCCCAGTTCAGCCCAAGACGTTTCGGAAATTATGAAGTTGGCCTCACGTTATAAAATCCCGGTTGTGCCGTGGGGGGGTGGCTCTGGCTCACAAGGTGGAGCTGGTCCTGTGCTTGGTGGTATCATCCTCGATACCAAACGAATGAACAAAATTGTTGAAATCAATGAAAACTGTCTAACGGTTACGGCTCAGGCAGGTATCAATGGTACCCAATTGGAATGGGCCCTCAACGAAAAGGGACTAACCTTGCCCCACTATCCCGCCTCAGCCAACTGTGCGACGCTGGGGGGATATTTGGCGCCACGCGGTTCAGGTACAATCTCCACAAAGTATGGTAAGGCTGAGCAATTGGTGCTCTCACTTCAAGTGGTGCTTCCCAATGGAGAGATCATCGATACCCCGATGGTGCGTAATCACGCCTCTGGACCTGATTTTATGGGGTTGTGGGTCGGAGCCGAGGGCACGCTTGGGGTGATTACCCAAGCTACAATGCAGATTGAACGAATGCCCGCCAGCCGGTTGCTTCGGGGCGTGCTTTTTGAGGATTTGCCCCAGGCTCTGGAAGCGGGGCGTCGGATTATGACCCAACGGCTCGATCCTCTGGTCATTCGGCTTTATGATCTGCCTTCAACCAAGAAGATGATCAAGCGCGTCCTTGACATGGAGTTGGAAGGAGCGTATATGGCCATCGGCTTCGATGGTTGGCCGGAGATTGCGGAAGCGCAGGAGAAACGGGCCTTGGACATCTGTTTTGAGATGGGGGCCAAAGATTTGGGCCGCAAGCCAGGTGAAGCTTGGTGGGAAAATCGCTACAAGTTTTACTTTCCGCCCTTGTCCCTCTTTTTACCCCAAATGTACGGCACGACCGAAACTGTAACAACGTTCGATCATATTCACGATTTGTATTACGCCAAAAAGGCCTTGATTGAGGAAGAGTATTCTTCATGGGATGCCACCTACATCGGCCACTTTTCGCATTGGTTTCCTTGGGGCGTGATGGTTTATGATCGCTTCGTGATTAACCAACCGCCGGAAGACCCGAAAGATGCGTTGGCTCTACACAATGAAATTTGGACGAGAGCGATGCGGACAGCGATGAAGCACGGGGGCATGCTGAATGAGCACCACGGCATTGGTTTCAAAATGGGGCACCTGATGCCGGAGATGTATGGTTCGGCTTGGTCGTTCTTGACGACGATCAAAGATGCCTTGGACCCCAACGGTATCATGAATCCTGGCAAGCTCGGCTTTCCGGTTAAATCTGGATTAACCGTTCCATCGGAGCAAATTTTCTGGGAAACAGATCAAACGACCAAAGCAAAAAGTATGGCAGAATTTCAGGGAATGGCCTAATGCTAATTGAAATGGAAACCGTAAAACAAACAACTGAATTGTGCCGCTACTGTTTGATGTGTCGGCACGTTTGTCCGGTAACGCATGTCACTCGCTCTGAAGCAACGTCACCCCACGGTTGGGGAATTCTGGTGGCCTCGGTTGAGCGTGGCATCACAACCTGGACTGAGGATAATGTCAATACCTTGTACCAATGTGCTGACTGTGGTTTATGCCGTTCTCACTGTTCTACAGACCAGCCCTTACCCCTTGCCATAAACGCTGCTCGGGCTGAATTGGTTGAGAAAAACTTTTCCCCACAGGCTGTATACAACTTGCAGACAAAGCTTATACAGTGGCAAAATCCGTATGTTGAAGCCAGCCCCACCTCAATTTCATCCAGCGAGTCGCCGGCTGTCTTGATTGTTGGGGCGGTCGGACATCACTTACAGCCCGAAACTGTTTCAGCCGCAACCAAGTTACTGGCTGCTGTCGGTGTTGAGGTGACTCCAATCGCGATTGGTCGAGAGGGTGCCTACTTGCCCAATACGCTTGGTTTGGTCGATGAGGCCTGTAAACTAGCCCAAGATACGCTCGCTGAGATAGAACAAACTGGAGCGAAGCAAGTCTTCGTTCTCTCCCCTGAGGAGATTTACACCTACGAGACCCTGCTCTCATATCTGGGCCTTGAATGGCCAGAAGGCGTAGAACTGATCGAAGTAACAGCTTTCCTAGCGGATAAGGTACAGGCTGGAACCCTTAACTTTAAGCCTGCCTCATTGGCAGATTACACCTACTTCGATCCCGACCATACCGTGCGGATATCTGAACGATGGGATGCCCCCCGTCAATTGCTAGGCGCGATGACGGATACCCCTTTGATAGAACTCTTTTGGCGAAAAGAGCGGGCCGCACCTTGTGGGGCGAGCGGTGGCTTACCAGTTACCCAGCCCGAACTTGCTGGACAACTGGCTCACTCCCGGCTGACTGAGGCATTAGAGCGTGGAGCTAAAACGATTATTACGGATGATCCTCGATCGTTGGTACATCTGCGCGAGTATGCGTTAGAAGCCAATTTAGATATTGCAGTAGAGGGGCTTTATGAGCTACTGGTTGCTCATTTAGCACCCTAGATTAGGGGATGAGTATCAATTAGCTTGAATGATTGGGCGAGTAAGTCGGTAATTAGTAAATAGTAATTGGTTATTAAGTAGATATAGTGACAATTACTATTTACCACTTACTCATTACTCAACTAAAAATGTGATAGCTATTTCATACTTGGACCTCAAATATAACACGGTTGTTAAATCTATTATTATTATCAACAGCAAGGAGGCTACTATGTTTTTATCAATGCACAATTGGATGCGGGCCGAACCGATTGAGGTAACCATTCGGCGCTTAGCGAAATACGGCTATCAGAGTATTGAAATTGAGGGAGAACCTGAGAAGTATGATACTAAGGAAGTGCGTCAGTTGCTCAAAGAAAACAATCTGTATTGCTTTGGCTCAATCAGCCTCATGTTTGAAGGGCGTGATTTAATCCATGGGGATGAAGCGGTCCGGGCCAACTCAGTGCAGTACCTCAAAGATTGTGTGACAATGGTGAAAGAACTCGAAGGTCGCGTAATGAATATCGTTCCCTCTGAAGTGGGGAAGGTACACGCGATGGCGAGTGAAGAAGAGGAATGGCAATGGGCCGTTGATGGGTTGAAAGAGGTTTATGCCCACGCTGAAGCCGCTGGGATTACTCTGGGGCTGGAGCCACTCAATCGATTTGAAACTAACTTCCTCAACCGTCATGATCAAGCGATTATGCTGGCCGAAGCCGTTGGTCCTAACTGTGGCGTTTGTTTAGATGCCTTCCACATCAATATTGAAGAGGCTGACCTACATCAAGCGATCCTCAATACTGGCAAAAAGCTCGTTGGCTTCCACGTAGCCGATAACAATCGAATGGCTTGTGGTATGGGTGATTACGATTGGACCCGCTTGGTCACCACCCTGGCCGCAGCGGGCTATGACAGCGCGTTAACTGTTGAGTTTGTGGCCCCCTTGGACCGCACCCCGGCCAACCCCTATGAAAATGCTAAAGCCGATGCTGAGGCCGAATTAACGCCCGAACAGTTAAAATTTATTGAGGATCACGCTAGTGGTGTGCTTTCCGATGAATTCTATAGCTGGCTAGTCGAAGAGTCGGCCAAAACGTTGCAAGAAGCCATTGATAATGTGGGCGTTGCTTCAACTTGGTAGGATTTAAAGCATAAGAGAAAGATTGATATTTTAAGGAGATTGGAGATTAGAGATCATTTAGTAATGCAATCCCCAATCTCCTAATCTCTAATCGCTCAAAAGATTATGACAAAAACTGTTGCATTGATTGGAACATTAGATACAAAAGGCCCTGAAATCGCCTATCTGCGTGATCGCTGCCAAGACTTAGGCCTAAAGACGATTGTCATTGATTCAGGTATTCTGGGTGATCCGCTGGATATTGAGCCGGATATCAGTCGGGCCACTGTGGCTGATGCGGCCGGTAGTACCCTTGAGGCGATTCGTAATGCGGGCAGTCGTGGGGCGGCGGTTCACGAGATGATGAAAGGGGTCCGCAAAACCGTCGTCGATCTTTATGCGCAGGGTGAGCTTCAAGGTGTCGCCTGTTTGGGTGGCGCAGAAGGGGCTGTGCTTGGGGCGCACGCGATGCAGGCCTTGCCGATTGGGGTGCCTAAGATTCTGGCCACCCCTATTGCCTCGGGTAAGCGTCATTTCGGGCCGTTAATCGGGCTGCGGGATGTCATGGTGGTTCACTCCATCATCGATATCTTGGGGCTGAACCCGATTAGCTGTACGGTTTTTGATAATATTGCGGCGGCTTTAAAGGGCCAGACTGAACACGGCCGAGTGATTGATCTGGATACAGGCGAGCGTTATGTAGCCATTACGATGTTGGGGAATACCACCAAATCCGTGATGGGGGCGAAAGAACGGCTGGCCGAAGAAGGAATCGAGGCCATCATCTTTCATTCAAATGGCGTCGGTGGTCCAGCGATGGAGGAACTTGCCGAGAAAGGGCTTTTCATTGGGGTTATCGATATGACAACCGATGAATTGGCTGATGAACTCGTCGGCGGTTTTCATGATGGAGGCCCCGAGCGGTTACGGGTGATTGGGCGACTTGGCCTACCCCAGGTGATAGTCCCTGGCTGTATTGACTTCACCGTCCACGGCCCCCCTGAGGCTGTACCTGAACGGTTACGAGATCGGCCAATGTACACTCATAACCCCGTGTTTACCTTAGTCCGTACGATTAAACCAGAGATGGAAACCCTGGGACATCGTTTTGCCGAACGTCTCAATGAGGCCACAGGTCCAGTTAAAATCGCCTATCCTACGCAAGGGCTTTCGATCCCCAGTTACCCACCTGATGGCGTTTTTTGGGATGTTGAGGCAGATGCGGCCTTTAAGAAGGCGTTGCGTAATGATCTCAGGAGCGATATTCCTATTCTTGACTATAAACGGCACGTGAATGACCCTGCCTTTGGGGTTGAGGTTGCCGAATTATTTTTACAAATGCTGTAACAAATCCTCTATTTGATTGGAGAAGCTAATGGGTACAGAGAAGAAATTTAGGACTTACAGTATGGTCGATCTGACAATGGTCGACATCAAAGCGTATCTTGAAGAGAAGGATACGGTGATTGTGCCGGTGGCCAGTGTTGAACAGCACGGCCCCCATCTGCCGATTCGGACGGATACCGTGACCGCTGAAGAAGTTTCCCGTCGGGTTAGTGAGATTATTGAGGTGCTTTACACCCCCTGCATCTGGACGGGGTATTCACCGCAACACATGCACGAAGCCTGCAATGGTCGGGGCACGATTACGGTGCGCCCGGAAACCTTTCTAAATTTGATGTATGACGTGGGGCGGAGCCTGATTCACCACGGCTTTAATCGAATCATGTTTATCAATGGCCACGGTTCAAATATCAAGATCGTTGATCCGGTGTTGCGTAAACTACGATATGACACGGGCGCTTTGGTCAGCTTTATCAAACCTTATATGGAAAATTATGTCGGTCTGATGGAAGGACTGATGGAGAATCCGCCGGATGAAACGCCCGGCTGGCATGGTAGTGAGCTGGAAACCTCACAAATGCTGGCTTGGGACAAACGGAATGGCACCAACTATGTGCGTATGGACCGGGCTGATTTCACCAAAGCGCACATTCCGGCGTTTTTGCCCAAATCCTTTGAAAAGAAGGATGGGATGCCGGATGTGGAGTTTGAGGGTTACAAATATTTCACCTTCCCCATGGATCATCACGAATTTATCGAAACCGGGGTGATTGGTAATCCACTTCGGGCGACAGCCGAAAAGGGTGAAGAGGCCTTCAAGCGTTACTCTGAACACGTGGCCAAAGGGATTGAAGAATTGATGAAAGTGCCAGTTGAAGTACATACCCGTGAATTTGTGGAGCGAGTCGACTGGTAGAATCGGGTCCTATTTTTGCTCAAAGGCTGTTAAGCGGTGGGCGATATCGATGAGCTGTTGGTCGGCCTCAAGATAAATCGTGAAGAGTTGATTATAGATGGCTTGATGAGATAGATTGGGCGTCAGCCGTGTTTCGACTTTGATTAGGTTTTTGATTGTAGTTGGGTTCGAGTCAATCAACCCTGCCGCAATGGCAGTGATCAGAGCTGCACCATAAGCGGCATCTTGTTCTTTGGGCAGCAGAAGCTCTTGGCCGAGGACATCGCACACAATCTGACGCCATAGGCTGCTTTTGGCCCCACCACCGATAAGGCGGTACTCCTGATAAGGTAAGCCGATTTTGGCCAAGCCTTCAATCCCAGCCCGTAAAGCGAAGGCGACGCCTTCGAGGGCAGCCCGCGTGAAGTGGGCTTGGGTGTGGCGGGTAGTCGCGCCGATGAAATTGGCCCGGAGGCGATCGTCCCAATGGGGTGCCCATTCCCCCAGCAGATGGGGGTGGAATAGTAAGCCATCACTGCCGGGCGATATCTGGGCGGCGGCCTGATCCATATCGGCAAAGGATGGGGTTCGCCATAGATTATCGCGTAGCCATCGAGGGACTGTCGCAGCAGATTTCGTACCGCTGCCGGGGTACCATAGGTCGGCAAGAACGTGGCGGTAATTGAGGATATGAGGGTGGTCGATGGCGGTGGGATGAACCACGGCCAAACGCCCGACACTGGCCAACTTTACCATTCCTTGACCTGGCGTAAGGAGGCCGGAGCCGAAAACTTCAGCCACGGTGTCGGTGGTGCCGGCAATAACGGGGGTGCCTGCTTGTAAGCCCGTTTCCTTGGCTGCGGCAGCACTAATCTCGGAAACGACATCCATTGGACTCGCCAAAGTAGGTAGGGCAGTGGGAGGTAAGCCGAGATCGTCGCAAAATCGAGTGATCCACTGTTCGGTGATGGGATTGAATAATAAGGTTCCAGCGGCGTCGATGGTGTCGGTGATATGATCAGGCGCGATGCGGTGTCGAACATAATCTTTTTGAAACAGAATGCGCTCTGTAGCTTGCCAAATTTCAGGCTCATTCTCTTTGATCCAAAGGAGTTGAGGCCAACTCCATAGGGGTGTTACAGCATTTGAGGCTGATTTTTGAACCTGTTCACCCCAGCGATTCAAAATTTGATCGCATTGTTGTTGACTGCGTTGATCAAAGGTCAAGATACAGGGGCGTAACGGTTGGTCTTTTTTATCAAGCAAAACGGTGTTGTGGGTCACCCCAACCAAGCCAATCATTTGGATGGCTTTTGCTGATACACCCGATTGTGCCATAGCTTGGCGAGTTGTTTGTACAAAAGCGCGCACCCAATCATCAGGGTTCTGCTCAACCCAGCCAGGAGCTGGATAAAAGGTGGGGTACTCGGCACTAGCACTACTAATCACTTGCCCAGCTTGATCTAAAATAACTGTTTTGCAACCACCTGATCCAAGATCACTGGCTAAAACAAATTGATCTGACATGTTGGCTCCATTGTATTGATGATGGGGATTATCATTTGCAAGATCATAACATTTAATAAATTTGCCTGCAATCAGCATTGATTTTGGGAAAGGAGAAATCTAGCGAAGAACAAATAAAGTTAGAGGAGGTATAATTGCATATAGTCCACATGGACTAGTCCACCCGCCCCCCTCCAGTTTAGGGCAGGCGATGGATGTTTTTCCAGATGGGATTGTTATAGACTGATGATACTCCATTTATCTGATTATTGTGAAAGTCACCTTCTGCTGAAGGTAACTTTCCCTGGAAAGACACTTTCTTTAGAAAGACACTTTCCTTAGAAAGACTCTTTCTTCTGAAAGACTCTTTCTTCTGAAAGACACTCACTATGGCAGCGAGTTCCTCATCACAAATCCGTGTATTCATTGCTGAAAATAATGCTCGGCTCCTGGCTGGGTTGGTGACAACCCTGACCATCCAATCCGATTTTGAACTCGTTGGTACAGCAATTAGTGGCGAAGAGGCAGTTGAACAATGCCAAATCTTGGCTCCTGATGTGATTTTATTAACAATGGGCTTACCTGATCTTGATGCCATTACGGTGATCAAGGTAATTCATCAAAAACAACCTGAAACAAAGATTATAGTTCTACCTAGCTTTGCTGAGGAGGCACTCGTTAAAAAAGCGGAAGAAGTTGGGGCTGTAGGCTATATTCAGATCGGCGACTCCGCTGAGACACTGGCCGCAACAATACGAGATGTTATGAGCAGTGAAGTAAACGTAGATAACTTGGACTCGCAAGAGGTTGATTTAACCTCATCTAGCTAAATTTTTATCATTTATTGAGGATCGTTATTGAGCAGATTCTCAAAGAAAGGAGTAGATACGGTTAGAAATAACATTTGTAAGTTGACTTCATAGCAGTTTCTGCTACGGAAAAAGATCAATGTAGATTATTTATGATCGGAGGAGATCACAATGAAAAAACGCTTATTTTGGTTAACTATTTTGTTCGTAACAATGGCATTGATCCTTGCTGCCTGTGGTGGTGAGGCCCCTGTCGAAGAGGCTGCTGAAGAAGCTGTCCAGCAAGCCGAAGAAGTTGTTGAAGAAGTCGCTGAGGAAGCTGAAGCAGTCGTTGAGGAAGCCGAAGAAGTTGTCGAAGAGGCAATGGAAGAAGCTGAGGAAGCGATGGAAGAAGCCGAAGAAGCAATGGAAGAGGCAATGGATGGCGACAAACCTGAATTAACAATTCTCTGGTTTGCGTGGCAACCGTGTGAAGCGTTGTCCGAGTTGAGCGGTACTTACGAAGCCGCCAATGTTACCGTTAATTGTGTGCCGATTGGTGAGTGGTACAACACAACCTTCACTGACTTCGCGGCCCAAGGTGGTGCTGACCTCGTAATTATGGATAGTCAGTGGATTGGTGAGGCCGTTGTCGGTGGTCACGTGATGGATCTGACCGATTTTATGGCCGCAAATATTGAAGTTGATGATTATGTCCCCGCTGCTTTGAGCGCCTATGGCGAATACCCCGCTGGAACAAAACAATATTATGGTGTTGCGATTGAGGGTGACACCCAGATGTTGGTTTACCGTAAAGACCTCTTCGAAGAAGCCGGTTTTGAGCCTCCCCAAACCTGGACCGAACTTCTTGAACAAGCCCAAGCTTTCAAAGAAGGCGATTTAGTTGAAAATGGGTATGCTACCTTCTGGTGTGGAGCCGTGGCCTGCTATGACCAAGTCGCAACCGTTTGGAATCAGATGGCCTGGAGCTTTGGTGGTGACTTATGGGATCCAAACACCTACCAAGTTGAAGGCATCCTCAATAGTGAGGAAAACTTAGCCGCGCTTGAATTTGCTCAGGAACTGTTCAAAACTGGTCCTGATGGCGCAGCCAACTTTACCTTTGATGAAACGGTTGGGGCCATTTGCTCTGGTTCGATTGCAATGACCACCATTTGGTTTGGGTTTGGCCCGGCCTTCCTAGATGCGGAAGGGTGTGCTGAAACTGATAATCTGGCCTTTGGCATTGTACCAGGTGAAGTCGAGCACGTCATCAGCCTTGGCGGTATGGGCATCAGCGTTAGTTCTTACACCGAAAATGCGGATGCAGCGTTAGACTACATCGCTTGGGTTCAGACGGAGGAAAGCCAGCTTGAATGGGCTAAATTGGGCGGCTTCTCAGCCCGTGAGTCAGTTCTAGCCAGCGATACCTTCATCAATGCAACGCCTTACAACGCGGCCTTTAGTGAGAGCTATCTCAAGGTGCGAGACTTCTGGAATGTGCCAGAATATGCTGCCTTGCTTGAGCCGCAGATGGAATATCTGAACTTGGCGATTTCTGGTCAGATGGATGCCGCAGAGGCCTTGGATGAAATTGCTATTCAGCAACAGGAAATTTTTGACGAAGCCTATCCGGATGGTCCACCGGCAGGCGTAGCAATGGCTGATGATGGGGCCATGGATAGCGGTGAAAAAGCTGATCTGACCATTCTATGGTTTGCGTGGCAACCGTGTGAGGCCCTGTCCGAATTGAGTGGGACCTATCAGGGAGCCAATGTGACGGTCAACTGTGTGCCGATTGGTGAGTGGTACAACACAACCTTCACTGACTTCGCGGCCCAAGGTGGCGCTGACCTCGTAATTATGGACAGCCAGTGGATTGGTGAGGCTGTGGTTGGTGGTCACGTGCAAAACTTGAGCGACTTTATGGCTGCAAACATTGAGGTTGATGATTATGTCCCCGCTGCTTTGAGTGCCTATGGCGAATATCCGCCAAACTCGCAAGAGTATTATGGTGTTGCGATTGAAGGTGACACCCAGATGTTGGTTTACCGTAAGGATCTCTTTGAAGAAGCCGGTTTTGAGCCTCCCCAAACCTGGACCGAACTTCTTGAACAAGCCCAAGCTTTCAAAGAAGGTGACCTAATAGAAAATGGCTATGCTACCTTCTGGTGTGGAGCCGTGGCCTGTTACGACCAGGTAGCGACCGTTTGGAATCAGATGGCTTGGAGCTTTGGCGGTGAGCTGTGGGATGCTGAAACCTATCAGATTGAGGGTATTCTCAATAGTGAGGAAAACTTAGCCGCCCTTGAATTTGCTCAGGAACTGTTCAAAACTGGCCCCGACGGCGCAGCCAACTTCACTTTTGATGAAACAGTTGGGGCCATTTGCTCTGGTTCGATTGCGATGACCACCATTTGGTTTGGGTTTGGCCCGGCCTTCCTGGATGCGGAAGGGTGTGCTGAGACAGACAATCTGGCCTTTGCGATTGTGCCAGGTGAAGTCGAGCACGTCATCAGCCTTGGTGGAATGGGCATCAGTGTTAGTGCTTACACCGAAAATACTGAAGCCGCCTTGGATTACATTGCCTGGGTTCAGACCGAAGAAAGCCAGTTGGAATGGGCTAGATTAGGTGGTTTCTCAGCCCGCGAGTCAGTTCTAGCCAGCGATACCTTCATCAACGCCACACCTTACAACGCCGCCTTTAGTGAGAGCTATCTCAAAGTTCGAGATTTCTGGAACATTCCAGAGTATGCGGCTTTGTTAGAGCCACAGATGGAATTCTTGAACTTGGCGATTTCTGGTCAGATGGATGCCGCAGAGGCCTTGGATGAAATTGCTATTCAGCAACAAGAAATCATCGACGATGCGTACCCGGATGGTCCACCAAACTAAGGTGATGATGTGTCTTTGAAGAATATATAATGCTCTTTGATTTAGTAGCATTAAAAGTTTGAGAATTAGGAGATTGGAGATTAGAGATTGTGTGGGATTAAAATCTCTAATCTCCTCATCTCTAATCTCTCGCTATTTTCCATTGTGGGGTTTCGAAAAACGGTTTTCGCAAGCCCATAGTGTAAAATAGAGTTTGTAAAGTTTTCTAACGGCTACGTTAGACCTAACGATTAAGTTAGACCTAGCCACTAATTCTTTAGGAGAAGGTTATGGCCAATGCAAGTTTGACCCGAGAACAACTTGGCGATGCACCACACTCAAAACCAGTTCGTTTACGATTTCGTTGGTTGACAGATCGTCGATTGTCATTTTTATTCTTGTCTCCAACAATGGTTCTTTTATTGCTGATTGCGATTTTTCCATTGATTTGGTCACTGCGGCTGAGTTTTACTGATTGGTCGGTGATTGCCAATGCCAATGAAACACCGGAGTCGATTGGCTTTAGCAACTATGGTCAGGCTTTGGGACTCGGCGAAAGTCGTACTGAAAGACGGGTGGGAATTGAGGTGGCGGATCGTTTTGCCATCACAGGGCGATTTGTGATCCCAGCCGTGATTATCGAATTAGTGCTTGGCTTTGCGCTGGCAATGCTGTTGAATCGAAAGTTCACCGGACGGGGGCTGTTGATGACCATCATGCTCATTCCGATGATGCTGACGCCGGTGGTTGTCGCTCTTTTCTGGCGCTACATTCTGCGAACAGATATCGGGGTGTTGAATTATTTGCTTCACGATTTAGCTGGGGGGCCAAAGGTTGATTGGCTTAACCAGATTAGTATTGCAATTTGGGCCTTAGTGTTGGTCGATGTTTGGATGTGGACCCCCTTCATGATGCTGATCGCCTTGGCGGGGTTGTCAGCCGTGCCCAAATATCTCTATGAAGCTGCCGAAGTCGACCAGGCTTCCGCTTGGTTCAAATTTCGGCACATTACGCTGCCTTTGGTCACCCCATTGTTACTTATTGCGGTCCTATTTCGCAGTATGGATGCCTATCGATTATTTGATCAGGCCTGGGTATTGACAGGAGGCGGGCCAGGAAGTTCAACCCAAGTCGCCTCATTCTATCTATACTTGGTGGCCTTTAATGATTTTGAAACGGGCTTAGGCTCGGCCATCGGTTACATTATGTTAATCGTCATTATTGGTTTGGCCAACCTGCTTATTCGGCGTATTAATCAGTTGAATGAAGAAGAAGTTTAGAACATTACGTTATCAGAAGTGAGGTTTTCTATGGCAACTCAAACACAAGTGTCACCCGCCGTACAAACATCAGCCCGTTCTAGTCTAGGGATGTATTATCTAAAAGAGTTTGGCTTTTGGACCGCGCTGATTGTCGCCTTTCTCTTCTTTATGTTTCCTTTATACTGGATGGTGATTACCTCTCTAAAGCCCAGGGCTGATGTGGAGTTGGTGCCCCCTACATTTATTCCGTTTGTTGACTTTCAGCCAACCACCAACAACTATGTTGATGTTTTCTTTAAGGATCGGGCCGGGGCGGGTTTAGCTGGTAGTGACGCAGAAGCAGAGCGTACGGTGAGCGAATTTCCGGCTACGTTGACAAATAGTATCATCATTACCAGTGCTACGACCTTCTTAGCTGTTTTGATGGGGACGCTTGCCGCCTATGCTTTCTCTCGATTTCAGATATCGGGCGAGGCCGATATGCTCTTCTTCATTTTGAGTACAAGGATGCTTCCGCCAGTGGTGGTCCTAATTCCTATCTTTTTGATGTTTAACCAACCGGGCGAACTGATCAATGGGGCTTTGCAAACTATACCCATCCCCTTCATCCAAGCCCTTGGGGAGAGTGTCAAAGATTTCAGTCTACGTAACAGCTATATTGGCATTACACTGCTCTACATCACGGCTGGTCTGCCGTTCGTGGTCTGGATGATGAAGGGCTTTTTTGATGAAATTCCGAAGGAATACGAAGAGGCGGCGATGCTCGATGGTTACTCTCGGATTGAAGCCATCTGGAAGATTGTGCTCCCTGAAGCCCTCCCGGCAATGCTGGCCACTTCAGTTTTCGTCATCATCACCGCCTGGAATGAGTTTGTGTTTGTGTTACTACTCAATCGTGACGAAGCCCAAACCGTTCCCCCCTTCTTATATTCAATCATTGGCTACGGCCAGGTCGAATGGGGGCGGATGGCGGCCACCTCGGTACTATTTCTCCTCCCCGTCGTGGTCTTTACCTTCCTAGCCCGAAATCACCTATTACGGGGGGTAACCTTTGGAGCAGTGCGACGATAGGGTGTTAGTAATTGTGTAAGCGCAGCGATAATTACTATTTACCTCAGACATAACGAAATGAAAATTTTATGACATTTGCCCGACAAACATGCTTACAAAATAGGTTCTAAAATCTTATGGCTAACATTCGAATCAATAATTTATCAAAGCGATATAGTCCAGATACGCCCTTGGCGGTTAAAGAGCTTGATCTTAACATTGCAGATGGTGAGTTTTTGGTCCTACTTGGGCCGTCGGGGTGTGGAAAAACAACCACATTACGTTGTATCGCGGGCTTGGAGCATCAGACGGATGGTGAAATTTACATTGGAGATCGGCTGGTCAACGGTTTGCCAGCGGGCGAGCGGGACATCGCCTTTGTGTTTCAATTCTATGCCCTTTATCCGCACTTGAATGTGTATGACAATATTTCATTTCCGCTTCGGGCCCAGAACATCGCTCCAGATGAAGTGGAGCGGCGGGTCAATGAGGTTGCCAAGCTATTACAGATCGACCATATTTACAAGCGTAAGCCTGGTAGTCTGCCCAGTGGTGAGCAACAACGGGTTGCTTTGGGGCGGGCGATTATTCGTCGACCACAGGTTTTCTTGATGGATGAGCCGTTGACCAACTTGGATGCTTCCTTGCGAGCTGATATGCGGGTCGAACTCAAGCATCTCCAAGCCGATATCGGTACCACCATGGTGTATGTTACCCACGATCAAACCGAAGCCCTGTCGATGGCCCATCGTATTGCCATTATGAATTTGGGGGTGTTGCAACAGGTCGGTACGCCGTTAGAAGTGTACAACAATCCCGAAACGCTATTTGTCGCTGGTTTTATTGGCACGCCCCCCATGAATTTTGTGAATTGTCGCCTAAGTAACGGCAGCGGCATTGCTGATGAAAGCGGAGCCTTTAAGTTATCAAATGGTAAAATTGACAACCTTAAAACGGCCCTAAATCAAGCGGATAAGCCATTGGTGTTTGGTATTCGTTCAGAGGATATTTCGATTATCTCTCAGCCAGACCAAGGGCAGGTGCAGGGTCAAGTGCTGGTTCGTGAGCCGTTGGGTGATGAAACGATTTATGAGGTGGAAGTCGGCCCGAATATGTTGCGGGTCAAAACAGAACCCACCCTTGTTCTCAATCCCGGAGACAATGTTGGGCTTAACTTTACTGAAGATCGAATGCATTTATTTGATGCCGAAAGCGAACAGGTTATAAAGGTTTAGGATTAATCAATATGTCTCATTTAAAGTTAGAAAATATTACAAAGCGGTTCGGTAAATTGACGGCCCTTGATGATATTTCGTTAGAAGTTCACGATCAGGAATTCCTTGTGTTGCTTGGCCCAACGGGTGCAGGAAAAACGACGACACTGCGCTGTGCGGCGGGGCTAGAGAAGCCTGAGGAAGGGAGCATCTATCTGGATGGCGAGCGCGTGAACAATGTTTCTCCCACCGAACGAGATATGGCCTTTGTTTTCCAAAACTACGCCCTTTACCCTCGGAAAACGGTTTATCAAAATATTGCATTTCCGCTTGAGGCTCGTAAATATACCAAAGCTGAGATGGATCAAGCGATTAATGACGTGACCACGATGCTCAATATTAATCACCTATTGGACCGCTTGCCTGCCCAGCTTTCTGGGGGGGAGCAGCAGCGGGTAGCACTCTCGCGGGCAATGGTCCGGCGACCGCGTGTATTTGCGATGGATGAACCGCTGACGAACCTTGACTTCAAATTGCGGGCGCAAATGCGGGGTGAACTTAAGCGAATTCAGCAGGATCTAGCCGCCACATTTTTCTACGTGACCAACGACCAGCTTGAAGCGCTTTCGATGGGAGATCGTATTGCGGTTCTCAATGAGGGCGTTCTCCAGCAAGTCGGTCCACCTCAAGAGGTCTACGAAAAACCGGTCAATCTCTTCGTGGCCAAATTTATTGGTAGCACCCGTATGAATCTATTGACCTGTACCTTTGACACAAATAGCGATCACTTGATCGGGGTAGACAATCTGTGGCGGTTACCTCTGACTAATGGCCGTAGTGACGCCATTCGCAGTGGCGGAAATCTAGAGCAGTTAATTTTTGGGGTTCGCCCGGAAGACATTGCTTTGACAACAGATGATGAGGCGGATTTACAGGGTGAAGTTTATGTTGCTGAACCACTCGGTGATCGCATCATCTATGATATCAAAATTGGGCAAGAGTCGGTTAAAATCAAAACATCACCGACGACGCAATTGAAGATTGGCGAACAGGTCTCGTTAAAGACCAATCTTGAGCGTGCTCACGTTTTTGATCAGCAAACGACACAAGTTATCAATTGAGGAGGGGGCGTATGACGGCCCAAGGTTATAAACGTCTTGAACAAATCATTGTTACGATTATGCTGCTGGGGATTATCGCGATGTTCCAGCCGTGGTTTGAGAATATTGTCGAACTTTTTGAGCCTTTAGCGCCCGATGCGCGCTTGGGGCGAACCTATCGCAACGAATACGCCCCAATCATTCTGCGCATTGGCTTTTGGGCAACATTTTTAGGGACGGTCGCGTTTATATCGATCTCCCATTACAGCTACGATGAGTTACTGACATCTAGCCGTGAAAAGGGAACGCTCCTAACGATTCTTTTGGTGTTAATTCCGATCGTGTACGGCTTTGTGGTGATTGCCAATTTAGCTTGGGCCTATCATTGGGCCGCGATTGTTGGTGTTTTTAATGTTGTTTTTGCCATTGCAGTGTGGAATAAAAAGCTATGGGGGCTTATCGGGCTTGGCATTACCGCTCTGATTGAGTTAGGTTTAGCCTTTAGCGGTTCCGCGTGGCTGCCCATTGCGATTGTTTTTGTCGCTTTAGCAGTGGGATTGTTCGCCCTGATTTGGCCGAAACGCGCGGTAGCTTTAAATTGATCGAGTTGGGATTTATATGGAATACAAAAGGGGGCCATCTGGACTAGTCCACCTGTCTCCCTGCGTTTAGTGCATTTGATGGATTTTTTTCTGTTTTGTTTGTTATAGACTAATAAAGGCTAAATGGTTCAAAATAAAATTTGGATCCACTCCCTGGTTCCTGATTACAGTGATGTTTGTAGTCATTGTGTGGTCAATCATTCTGACGGACCCAAAACAAATGTAGTGCGGAATTGATCGAAGTACAGTAATTGTATATTATAAAAAATCGTTACAATCGAAACTTATAATTTAGGAGAATACTATGGCACGACCTGTAACATTGTTCACTGGCCAATGGGCCGATTTGCCACTTGAGGAGTTGGCGAAGAAAACCAGCGAATGGGGCTTTGACGGCCTTGAACTCGCCTGCTGGGGGGATCATTTTGAGGTTGATAAGGCCTTGGAAAGTGACAAGTACATTCGAGATAAGAAAGACTTGATGGAAAAGTACAACCTCAAATATTGGGCCATTAGCACCCACCTCGTGGGGCAGTGTGTATGTGATCCCATCGACTCACGACATAAAGGCATTTTGTCCGACCGTCTGTGGGGTGATGGAGATCCCGAAGGGGTTCGCCAACGATGTGCGGAAGAAGTTGCTAACACAGCTCGTGCCGCACGTGCCTTTGGGGTTGATATTGTCAATGGGTTTACCGGCTCAGCCGTCTGGCATATGCTCTATTCTTTCCCTCCCAATGATTTTGATGAGGTTGAAGCGGGCTACAAAGATTTTGCTGATCGTTGGAATCCGATTATGGATGTGTTTGATGAAGTTGGTGTCAAGTTTGGCCTGGAAGTACACCCAACTGAAATTGCCTACGATTTTGTCACGACTGAGAAAACATTGAACGCCATTGGTCGCCGAGAAGCCTTTGGGATCAACTTCGATCCCAGCCATTTTGCCCACCAATTCCTTGACTCAGCTGCGTACATCGAAGAATTTGCGGATCGCATTTATCACGTCCACGTCAAAGATTCCAAGAAGCGTGTCAGTGATGGTCGCCGCAGCATTCTTGGCTCTCACCTCAATTTTGGTGATGCCCGCCGGGGCTGGGACTTTGTTTCACCGGGTCACGGTGATGTTGATTTTGAAGAGATGTTCCGGGCCTTGAATCGCATTGGCTACACGGGGCCGCTCTCTATCGAGTGGGAGGACAGTGGTATGGATCGCGACTGGGGCGGTCCTGATGCCTTGAACTTCGTTCGCCAAACCGATTTTGCTCCGTCATCAGTGGCCTTTGATGCTGCTTTTGCTTCAGATGATTAGAGAGGACCAGAGATATGACAACTTTGAATCGTAAAATAAAATTTGGCCAAATTGGTGGCGGACGTGACTCCTTCATCGGGGCAGTGCACCGCCGTGCAGCCATTTCTGATGGTTTGACTGAACTCGTAGCAGGGGCGTTTTCCAGCAACCCTGAAAAAGCGAAAGCTTCGGGCCAAGATTTGCTTATTGCGGATGATCGAAATTACGGCACCTGGCAGGATATGCTTGAAAAAGAAAGTGCGCTACCGGAAGGGGAACGAATCGATTTTGTCAATATCGTTACCCCCAACCACGTTCACTTTGAACCAGCCTTGGCCTTTGTTGAAGCTGGCTTCAATGTTGTGCTTGATAAGCCGATGGTGCATAGTAGTGAACAATCCGAGGCCTTGGTTGCTGCGGTTGAAAAACACCAGGTCGTTTTTGGGGTGACGCACAACTACACTGGGTACCCAATGGCTAAGGAAGCTCGCGATTGGGTGAAATCTGGTCGACTGGGTGAAATTCAGCGGGTTGTGGTTGAGTATCCACAGGGATGGCTGTTGGACAAGCTCGAAGATCAAGGGGCTAAACAAGCTGAGTGGCGGACCGACCCCAAGCGCTCTGGGATTGCTGGAGCTGTGGGTGATATTGGCTCGCATTGTGAAAACCTGGTTAGCTATATCACCGGGTTGGAAATTGATGCTTTGTGTGCTGATCTCAATACGTTTGTTCCTGGTCGTCTGCTTGATGATGATGCCAGCGTCTTGCTGCGCTTCAAAAATGGTGCGCGAGGTGTACTGTGGTGCTCACAGATTGCGGCGGGTGAGGAAAATGGAATCAACATTCGAGTGTATGGGACCAAAGCAGGTTTGGAATGGCACCAAGAACACCCCAACTGGCTCTACTTCAAAGATCCGGCGGGTCCGATGCAAGTCTACAAGCGCGGGAATGACTACGTTGGTGAGGCGGCTGGTCGATCTACGCACCTCCCATTTGGTCACCCGGAAGCGTTCTTTGAAGCCTTTGGTAATTTGTTTATGAACATTACCGATACGATTCGGGCTAAATTAGTTGGTCACGAACCCACCGAACTGGAATTGGATTTCCCCTCTGTTTACGATGGTGCGCGTGGGGTGAAGTTTATTGAAAAGGTGGTTGAAAGTAGCAATAGTGACCAAAAGTGGTTGCCATTTGATTAAACCCTTTCTAGATTTGCGATTTCCTATAGGCTCAAATGAGCTCCAGGTGTAAAATAGAAAGCCTGGAGGCAAAAATGAACGAACAAGCGATAGAAAGATTAGCATTGAAAAATCC
>JANQQF010000114.1 GCA_028285035.1 Phycisphaerae bacterium | reverse complement strand
AATCATATCAGACTACCCTGATTTAACAGCAAATTGAGGGATGGATCGAATGAAAATCTTTGGTAAATCCTCAAATTCGCTGTAAAACCGGAACATCTGATCTCTAAACCTTATTGCGGAACACGTTTAAAATCTAAAATTTTGACTGTGTTATCTATCAAGATATGTTACTAAAAATAACTTTATATCTCAAAGCTAACGTTTAGGTAGCGCATTAGATGGGGCAGATGAATTAGCTTTGATGCTTGTGGCGCTACTACCCGTCGAGGTTATTGGTCCCCCTAAGTTGTTGCCCTCATCCGCTTCTAAAACATTTCCATAAGAGGTTTCAGCATCAATTGAGTCAACTAAAGCATAAACGGTGGCCCCTGAAGGATATGTTGTGCTACTATCTTCTGTTGAGTAGTAACTATTGCCAATTGTAAGTATGAGCGACTCGCCGGGGGCAAGCGACGCAGTTACACCCCAAACAAGACCTGCCTCAGCGATTTCGTGCCATTCTTTATTAAGTGTAGGTGTTTCAGTCGGATTGAAATACACATCAACCCAAAAATCATTCGTGATTGTACCGTCACCTGCGTTACGGATTGTTACCGTAACTCCCGTCGATGTCACCACAATACTATCGACAACTAAATCAGATAAAATAGCAAAATCTTTATAGACAGCCGGCATAAAGATAAATGGGACTTGGTATTCATAGGCTCCAATTTCACAGGTATCCCCGCCAGTGCCTGGCCTGGTTTCACCACGTTGATCAGTGGCGTTGATTGGAGCTACTGCACATATCGTATTGTCGCCAGCATTAAATGCTGGACTCGTTTGAAGAACGGCGTGCGTAAATGGTGGTACCCCCGAAGCGGTGACAGTCCCGCCATTGTTCGCCAGAGCCTCTAACCCGAGATCACTATCAACAATATCGCTGCCACTCCCTAATGATCCGCTGATGCCTGTAATGTTGCTCACTAAATTGTTCGCATCACCGATGACATTATTGTGCCCATCAGGATGGATGGTGCCGCCCCCCGCATTGCTTGGTGTATCAAAATTCCCAGCCACAATCGAGTTCGTTACAGTTAAAGGGTCTTTGGCATAAATACCGCCGCCATCACCATCACCGTCATTGTCATTATCAGCGGTATTGTTGGTGATGGTGCTGTTAATAATCTCGATCAGATTTTTTCCGTCACTCTCTGAATAACTGCCGACACCTCCACTATTTCGATCAGCTTGGTTCCCACTGATGGTGCTGTTACTTACGGTTAAACTGATTTCCCCTGAACTACGGCTATAATTGTCGATCCCACCCCCGTTGGTACCGCTAGTGTTTCCTGACACCGTACTTCGATCTATATTGCCAGAGACCGTGTCACTCGCGTTACCAAAGATGAACAGTCCACCTCCATTGGCACTCGCTGTGTTATCCTGAACAACGCTATTAGTCATGGCAAATTCTATTGTGGCCCCTTCGTAGGCAAACGTTCCCAGCCCGCCACCAGCCCCAGTGACGGTATTACCACTAACTACACTATCAATTAGGGTCGATTTTATGAGCTCGGTATCTGCCCCAAGCATGACAATCCCACCTCCAAGTTCTGCACTGTTGTTACTGATGGTACTGTTGGTGCTGGTTAAAATGGATGTTGATTGATTGTAGGCTGCAGTGTAGACGCCGCCACCTTGCCCCCCAGTGGCTGTATTACCAGAGATGATCGTGCTATTGGTAATGTTCAGGTGCGCGTTGCCATAATAGTAGCCAGATGTCCCAATTCCTGCCCCATAAATAGCGCCGTTTTCATTGATAGTGCTGCCTGAGACATTGGCTGTCGCTATACCATAATCGTAACTATAATTGGCTAGGCCACCGCCAAAAAACATCGAACTGTTGTTACTAATCGTACTGTTGGTGATATTTAAGGTCGATGCGCCATCGTATCTGGCCTCATGGTTGATCCCACCGCCACAACATAAATTTGAGTTCCCGCTAATCGTACTTTCAACCACCTCAATGGTTGAATTGCCAGCGCTGGTTTCATGATGAAGACCAGCCCCTACAAAGCCAGCTTGATTGTTTGTAATGGTGCTACCACCACTAATGATCACGGAGGTGCTCTCGCCTCGGTTTTGGGTCGCGATACCACCCCCAACATAGTTTGCATTATTATTGTTGAAGGTACTGGCCGTTATCGTGAGGTCGATTATTCCACCTGTTCTGCTTTGAGTAGCCATCCCGCCGCCATAGAGTGCACTGTTGTAACTGGTGGTACTATTTGTTAGAAGGGTGTGAGCGGTTCCATTGTTAGCGTAGCTCCCTATACCGCCTCCTACTGAACCGGCCTGATTGTTGCTGATGATACTGTTGGTCACAGTCAACCTAGCTGTTCCTGTAATAGCTTGGTTGAGAATCCCCCCTCCATAGCCCTGAAGGGGCGTCGTGGCAAGGACACTTCTACTTACTAATGTGTCAGGCCGAAGATCCTGACGTATCTGCCGAAGTTTGGATTTTAAGTCACTATTTTGGTTGGCCGATGAGGATACTATTTTTGTGCCTATTCCACCAGAGCCGCTTTCAACCAAATTTCCAGTCACGATTGAATTGGTCAAAGTTAAATCGGCATTGTAGTTGAAAATGCCACCCCCTGACCCTGTTAATACGCGACCACCCTGCACCGTTAAATCGGACAATGTTAGGTTGGCCCCGGTAAGGAGATGAAAAACACGATCACTGCTATTCCCATCAATAATGCTTTGACTTTGCCCCTGCCCCTGAAGGATGATGCGACTGCCACTCGTAACATCCAAATCCCCAGTTAAGCTGTTATCCTCATCGCTTCCCGTAAGGGTCAGGATGATTGTTCCATCAGGTAAGGTGATTGTGTCGGTGCCACTGCCTGCAGCACAATCTGTTGAACCACTTTGATTATCATTGTTCGCATTGATAATGGCCTCGCGTAAAGAGCAACCATCTCCATTCCCAATAATGTCAGCAGTTTGGGTGACTGTAATAGATGCAGCTTGTACTAAACCGATATTGAGGACTAGCATCAGTCCACCCCCAGCGAGAAGGGGGGCAGCTGTGCGTTTAATTAATTTCTTCATCTGGCGAGGACGAGTCAAACTTAGGGTAAAACAGAGACTCTGCACATATTGCGGCATTTTATCCCGCAGCCGCTGTAATTGGCGGAAAAGATAGCTGGCCAGCCAAGGCTTGTGTTTGGCTAGGCTCAGTAAGCGGGTCCAACGGATGTGTTTAGTTCGTAGGCTGAGGTATTTTTCTTGTTTCATAATTATTCCATTTTGAGAATTTGGGTGATTTTAACGTAAATTGAGGATTGAGAATGATTTTAGAAGATAGAATTAGCTTATCATTTTTTCGTCAGTTTGTCTGTCACAAAAATGGGACAAATGTGTCATATATTTAGGACAATTTATTAAAATTAGGAGTTATGTGGTTCTGCCAGATGGCTGGTGTGACGTTCTGCATCACGTCTTTTGGACCAATGCTCTGCGTTGGTCCAAATGCCTAAGTGCATAACTCCTAAAAATATCACAATGAGTTTATCAAAAAGGTGTTTAGAAATTGTTTAGAGGACCTTAAAATTGACTCATAACGCCAAAAAAGCACGTCAGATGAGAGACGTGCTTTTTGAATACATTCTGCGATTAAAAAGGTTCTAAAAACCCTAGAAACTCTATGAACCTATAAAATTAAGTGTAAGTCACCAAACTCATGCCATAGATACCGTTTTTCTAAGGCTTCAGCATAAGTGACTTGCAAGTGGGCTTTGCCAGTTAGCGCCTCCAACATCGCTAGATGTGTTGCTTGTGGCTCGTGCAAGCCCGTTAGCAAAGCGTCCACCGCTCGCATTGGCCGATCGGGAGTGATGATTAAACGAGTCCAACCTTCACCCGGATGTACAACTCCGGCCTCATTTGTAACGGTCTCCAAGGCTCGCACCACCGTGGTTCCCACGGCAATGATCCGTTTACCTGCCGCTTTGGCTTGGTTAACCAAGCGAGCTGTTTCGGTGGAAACTCGATAATACTCCTCATAAGGTGGTTCGTGATCTTCCAAACTGGCTACACCGGTATGTAGAATTAAGGGAGCGATATGTACGCCCTTTGCCACTAAACGAGTGATTAATTCGGCTGTAAAAGCTCGCCCCGCCGAGGGCATTTCAGCACTGCCTGGTTCATTCGCGTAGACAGTTTGATAGTATGAAATCGGCCACTGTTTGTTAACATATCCATAACGAATGGGGAACCCGTATGCTTCTAGGTAGGTGTCTATCGAGCCATTCACCCTCAGGGTAGCCACCCACAGACGTACGTCTGCTATATCTTGGTTACGCTGCTCGCCTAAATAAGGGGTGTGCAGGGTTACCGATGCACCGTTTGGCAGCGTTAGTGTCTCGCCCGGTATTGCCTGCCGAAATGGCTGAGTGGCTACACCATCTGGTTTGCGAACTTCAACAATCCATAAATCAGCTGGAAGACGTGTTGATAGATGAACCTCCAAGGCTGTTCCGTCTGCTCGCGTTGCGTCTAGGGCTGCGTTCAGGGTACCACTGGTATTGATGACGAGTACATCACCCGCTTCAAGAAAGTCAGGTAGAGATTGGAATGTAGTGTGTACCACTTTATCATTCGATTGATACGATACCATCAATCGGACCCCATCACGGCTTAGACCACGGGCTTCAGGTGGCTCACTAGCTTCTAATTCAATGGGCAATTCAAAATCTATAGAGTCTAACATCATTGGTACGGTTGGTAAATCAAAAAGTGATAGTTTGTTATCCGTTTTTGCAAACATAATTTGTATCTCCTATTTGAACTAATGTGGGTCTGAAACAGGAGATGAATTTCTATTTCATGACCCACACGCTAATCGAGTTAAATTTTTCATACTGTTTCTAGACTTAAAACTTCCTCATTTGTGGCCAGAGTCTGGGCTTGATAACGGCCACTTGGCAGATCGCCCGTTAGTAACCTGAGAAAACCGGGAACACTTGCTTCAGGTAAAGGACGATCACTGATATCTTCACCCGGAAACGCCGCTTGATGCATGTCAGTGCGCATATCACCCGGATCAACCCAGTAGACTCGCCACTCTGGATTTTCTGCTGCCAAAACCGCTGAAAGTTGTTCGAGAGCGGCCTTGCTGGAACCGTAGCCGCCCCAACCTTCATAGGCCTCAACGCCGGCATCGCTGGTGATATTGATGATTAGACCCCCGGCTTTGAACTGATGTTGTAGAGCCTGAACTATTCCCAATGGAGCGAGTGTATTGGCCCGATAAACCTGCTCAAGCACGTCTAGCGGATACTCTCGTAAACTCGGTTGCGGACTTGGGCCAAGTACACCAGCGTTGTTTATGATCACGTCGACCCCACCTGCTGCTTCTGCGGCCAAGGCCAATGCTTTGCGATGAGCTGCCTCGGTTACATCCCCAACGATAGCGGTGACTTGTGTATCTTTTGAGAGTTCTCGTTGAATATTTTTTAGCGTTTCTTTGCTTCGGGCATCAATGATTAGATGCCAACCTTGTTGGGCAAGGGCACGGCTGAGGGCTAATCCTAAGCCCCGTGATGCGCCTGTGATCAGAGCGGTTTGTGTCGTCATGATGACCTCCTATTTATCTAAATCGATAGATTTTAGACCTATGTGTTAGTTAGTATTTGGGATGGTTATCCCTGATTTATGCTGTTATTTTATGGGAGTTGTCCTGAATTTTCATCCGGCTGAGTGCCAGAGTTATGGCTTAGCGAAAGAGCAGGAGAACCCCTGACCTTTTGGACAGGAGAGTTGATAGGTATACGCAGAAGAAGGGTTTGACCAAAGTTGTGATAAACGGTACAATCTTCGCCGATACCTATTCTGGAGGCCTCCTTTGACAACTATTGAAGAGCTATCATCGATTGATGCGCTCCTTGCGGCGCTGGAGACGCAATCCTACATCGCAGATCGAAGCTTGACGACCGCCATTTATTTGTCGCTTAAGCTGGGCAAACCCCTTTTCTTAGAGGGAGAGGCTGGCGTTGGTAAAACAGAAATTGCCAAAGTCTTATCTGCAATGCTAAATCGGCCTTTAATTCGCTTGCAATGCTACGAAGGCTTGGATGTCAGCACCGCCGTTTATGAGTGGAACTACACCCGGCAAATGCTTGAAATTCGACTCATGGAGGCGACCGGGGATGTTGATGGACAAAGCGCAGCTAAGCAAATTTTTAGTGAGGAATTTTTGCTTAAGCGTCCGTTATTACAGGCCATTGAAGAGAGTGAGGGGGTTGATCCACCTGTTCTCCTCATTGATGAGTTAGATCGGACGGATGAAGAATTTGAGGCCTTCCTTTTGGAAATTCTGTCCGATTTTCAAGTGACAGTTCCCGAGCTTGGCACAATTAAAGCGGCTCACCCCCCTATTGTTATTATTACATCCAATCGTACCCGCGAAGTACACGATGCGTTGAAAAGACGTTGCTTATACCACTGGATTGACTATCCTTCATTTGAAAAAGAGTATGGTATTGTTCTAGCGAAAGTACCAGATGCCCCCCAACAGTTGGCCGAGGAAGTTGTAGCCTTTGTCCAAATGTTGCGGGAAGCCGACTTGTACAAATTACCTGGTGTAGCGGAAACTTTGGATTGGGTTGGTGCTTTGGTGGCGTTGGATCGAGAAGACCTGAGCGACGAGGTGATTAACGACACGTTAGGGGTACTGCTCAAATATCAGGATGATATTGAGCTTGTACAAGGCGGCCGAGCAAAAGAAATGCTACAAAAGATGCGAGAGCAAGAGTAAGGTGACCGAGACACTGGGGTCGGGACACGGCCATTTGTTACGAAATATTGTGCATTTTGGTCGAATGTTGCGGATGCTGGGCATTGAAGTCACACCAACCCAGAATTTTGATTTGATCGCCGCGCTCAAACACATTGAGTTGGGGAGCCGACCCGATGTTAAAAATACGGCCCGAGCAATTTTAGTTAACAAGCATGAACAGATTCCTCTGTTTAATGAAGCCTTCGATTTATTTTGGCAAGATCGAGGGCAGGATGAACTGATGGAAATGAACTTGGAAGACTTCCTGCACGGACCACCTGAAATTGAAGAGGCGGAGGAGGAAGTCGTCGCCCGGCAGGAAACCGAGTCAGATCGCGACTCAGGTGAGGATGAAGAAGAGCCTGACGTCGAAATTATGTACACCTATAGTGCTCACGAGGTCTTACGGCAGAAAGATTTTAGTGAATTAACTAATCGTGAGATGATCGAAGTGCAGCGTATGATGCAGCGGATGTCTTGGCAGTTGGAGCAACGCCGAACCCGCCGAAAGAGAAGAGTTATAAATGGCCGCTACTTGGATTTACGACGGACGATGCGTCAAAATTTGCGATTTGGTGGCGAGCCGCTGGAATTGACCTGGCGTGACCCCAAATTTAAACGCCGCCCCCTCGTTGTTATCAGTGATATTAGCGGTTCAATGGAGCGTTACGCCCGCATTCTCCTCAAATTTATTTTTGTCATCAGTAAAGGATTGCATAAGGTTGAAGCCTTTGCATTTGGCACACGTTTGACCCGTATTACGCATCAATTACGTCATAAAGATATCGACCTCGCCCTTGATCAGGCCACCCGTGAAATCAATGATTGGGGTGGTGGGACTCGTATTGGTGAGTCACTTAAGACTTTTAACTACGAATGGAGCCGTCGGGTTCTTGGTCAAGGGGCAATTGTTCTGATTATTAGTGATGGGTGGGATCGAGGCGATATCGCGCTTTTAGACCGAGAGATGGAACGTTTGCAGTTGAGCTGTCAACGTTTAATTTGGCTCAATCCGCTCTTAGGCTCCGATAACTATGAGCCATTGACTCGAGGTATTCAGGCTGCCCTGCCCTACATCGATGATTTTCTGCCCGTTCACAATTTGGACAGTTTAGAGCAACTTGGCGATTTGTTGCAACGATTAGGCGAGCATAAACCAGTGCGTCAACAGCAAGTTCACAAAGCTGCTGTATAAGTCATAAGGTTATTTGCGAATACGATACCAAATCACAACTTGTATCACATAACTTGCAGTAAATACCCCTAATCCAATAAAAAATAAGGTGATAATACGACGTGGTGTCATAACAGTTTGGAAGGAAACTGTTGGTACTTCCGCTTGCAACGTGGTTGGATTGACCTCATTTGTTGATCCTATACCTGGATCTGGCAATGCCGCTGGTGGTGGACTGTCTGCGGCTATCGTCGGTTCAGGATTGGCTGCAACTTCGACTGGCGTATCCGTTATAGTAGGTAGCACAGTGGCGGTTGGCGGGATTAGCTCGGATGTTGGCGTAAGGGTTGGTAATGCAGCGGCGGTTGCTGTGGCGGGGGGAGTTTGGGTAGGTGTTGGTGGCAGAGCAGTTGACGTGGGCGATGTGCCTGCTTGTGGGGTTATTTGAATACTTCGTTGACTGGGGACTCCATTCTCCACGAGTAGACGTGGCGCACCCCCAATAAAGCAGTAACTACCGTTGGTGCAAGCCGCTCCTGGCAGGGTAAGAGTGTACGTGCCTTCGTTTGGAAAGATTTGTTGTGCTCCCCCCTGCTCATCTACCAAAAGAGCTTGCCCCGCAATTGCATTAATGGAAAACGTGGTTGGGGCAGTGGCTAGGTTCCATAAAACTGTCGTTGTTTGGCCAGCCCGATCTAGCATTACTACATAGATTGATCCACTTTGTTGCCAACTGGCCGTTTGAACACCAGCAAAATGGGTGGTGACGGTTTGAAATGCATTAAACGCTGGGCGACGTGAATTGTCACCCCGTAACAATCCATAAGGCTCGGCAGACTCAGGATGAAATGTTTCATTTCTTAATTGATTAAAGGCAACGCGCTCAGCGCCTCCAGCTAAGGCTAAGGACATTGCTTGGATGACAAATGCGCTTTGTTCCTCTAAGGTGATATTGTAAAGGGCGGGGGCTGTTAAAGGTTCAAGATAGTCTTCGGAAGGTGGGGCGTTTGTTTCATTGATCCAAATTGCTTTGTTGTTAAAGCCCCGGCTATCGAGGATGCGGCGAACATCTTGTGTGACCTGTAAAATCTTACGGGGGTCATAATAGAGGTGATAACTGACGGCATCAAAATAGAAATTTTCATTCGCAGCCTGAGGGTCAGCCAACAGAACATCCAGCAAACGCTCAAGAAATTGAGGTTGTCCGCGATTTTCATCCCAGGTGTAAGTTAAGCCCGCAATGTGGACCTGCATCGCCGGATCTACAGCCTTTATTTTTAGGTAGGCTTCACGGAGTATAATTGAATAATCTTCTACGGACCCGGCCCAAGTGTAGTTGGGGGATGCTGAGTCATTGATATCAGGTTGATTCCAGATGACCCAATGTTTTATACGGCCTTTATATTGGGTAGCAATCTTGAAGACAAATTCGCCCCAAACCTCTAGGGGAGGGACTGCGGTTGAGACCTGGCTCTCGGTAGCCCAAGGCGGGGTGCCAATCAATACGGCAACAATCTCGCGTCCTGCTTCTACCTCAGCGTTGATAAAATTATCAGGTACATTAGATGGCTTCCAATCTGTTGGTCCACCGGATTGAACAATATCCCATCGAAAAAAAACTCTTGTCCAACCCGCCCCTGCGGCATTTGCTTCTGTTGTATTGACATAACTATTGACAATACCAAATCGTGGGTCAAACGGAACTTGTTCACTATCAACAGGAGGATTTTGTGCTTCGCTGGGTAAGGGTGAATAGCTTAGCCATAGGATTATAGCTAGGCTGAATATAGCTAGACGGTGAACGGGATAGAAGCACATCATAACTGGAAGTTTACATAAAAATTAGGATTTGTAAAATAGGGTGATAAATTGAAGCGTAACTGAATACCCCCTGAAATATTAGGATGTAACGTGGGCCAGTTGAGTTTTTACAATGCTGACGAGTTCAAATGGATCATAAGGTTTGGCTACGAATTCACTTGCCCCAGCTTCTTTTGTGCGTTTTCGAGTATCGCCTGTTGGCCAAGCGGAGAGAACTACAATGGGGATGGTTTGGGTATCAGGATTGGTTTTTAGGGCTTTCATAACACCATATCCATCAACTTTTGGCATAAATAAATCTAGTAGGACTAAATCTGGCTGTTCAAATCCAATCTTTTCCAAAGCCTCCTGACCATTTTGTGCTTCAATTAGGGTGTAGGATGTGTTGTTAAAGACAAGACGCATCATTGTTCGATGCTCATAGTCATCTTCTGCATAAAGAATTGTGGGCATAATCTGGCTCCAAGACAAGATGGGTGATTCAGTTGGTAATTTACACAATAAACAGCATTAACTTACCACAAATTGATCATAATCTTGGTTACAATTTCATTACAATTTTGCTTTAAAGTTCATTTTCTTTTAAGAAACTGATTGGTAGACATAATTAGAACTTGTTGCTGTACTATAATCGATTTTTCTACAAAGAAACCTTGACACTATCTGGGCGTATTCTAGGAATGATTTGCGTTTTGTTCAATCTATGTTATATTATTCGCTGTTGTGATAGCGTAGTTTACGCTAAGGAATAAATGACTTTCTTAGCGCACGTCTATCCTTTCTGCTCTTGACATTGATCAAGGGCTAAACCCACAGAAAGGAGGTTGTTAGTGATGCGAAATTATGAGTTGCCGATTATTGTCTCCCCTACAATTGAGGGAGATGGCGTCACTGCAGTCATTGAAAAAGTCTCAGGATTTATTGGGGCTGTTAATGGCGAGGTGACGTCTGTTGATTTATGGGGCCGTCAGCAGTTAGCCTATTTGATTAACAATCATCGTGAAGGCACTTATGCTCTACTAAATGTTAATATGCCACCTGCGTCTATTTTAGAGCTAGAGCGTAATTTGAAACTGACTGAAGAAGTCATCCGTTACATGCTGGTAAAAGTTGAGTAAGTGTTAAAATTTGGTTAGGTAGGTAGTATTAGAGAGGGGAAAACAGAAAATGTCAAGAGGACTAAATAAAGTGATGGTTATTGGAAACATTGGGCGTGACCCAGAGATGCGATATACACCCTCCGGTAAACCCGTCACCTCGTTTAGTTTGGCCTCTAGTCGCTCTTGGACAGCCCCAGACGGGGAACGCCGTGAGGAGACAGAGTGGTTCAATGTAGTTACTTGGGGAAATCTGGCGGAAATTTGTAATCAGAAGTTGTCTAAAAGTCAACAGGTTTATGTTGAGGGACGATTACAAACTCGAAGTTGGGAAGATGAGCGAGGCCAGCGACATTTTCGTACCGAAGTTGTTGCTAACGAAATGATTATTCTTGGTTCCCGAGATAAAAGTGGGAGTCGATCAAATGGTAGCGAGAACTTTGAATTTGAATTTTCAGAAAAACCGCTAAAAGAAGTAAACCTTGGAGAATATGATGGCTGAAGAAGCTACTCAAAATAAAAGTGATAGTGCACCATCAGGTGCTCAAAATAGTGCGCCACCTGCACAAACATCTGATAGAAAACCAGATGAAAGAAGATCGAGTGATCGCCCCACATCCTCCTACAATCGAGAAGGAGGTCGACGTCAATCTGGTGGTAACTTCAGACGAGGTGGATTCAGACCCCGACGTAAGGTTTGTGCTTTTTGCACCGACAAATCTCGGGTAATTGATTGGAAAGACGTTAATGGTTTACGCCGTTTTGTCGATGATAATGGAAGTATTCGAGCGCGACGTAAAACAGGTACTTGTGCCAAACACCAACGTAAATTAGCTGTTGCAGTTAAACGAGCTCGACAAATTGCGTTACTTCCATTTACAGGTGAACATACGCGACTAGTTCGTAAAAGCTAATAGTTTTACCCTTCGAAGTTCTTTTAAATGCGGGTAGCCCTGGTGGGCTGCCCGTCTATTCTTTTTATTCAGAGGAATTTTATGGCTAAGCGGGATGCTCAAACGACACCCACACGTAAAGAAGTTTTAATTGCCCGACGCGAAAGAGAACAGATGCGGGTCATCTACCTGGGAGTAGGATTGGCCGCTGCCTTAATTATTATCGTTTTGGCAATTGGGGCAGTACAAACTTTCTTCATTGAACCAAATGCAGCTATCGCGCAGGTGGATGAGCAAGAAGTTATTACTCGTGATTACAACACACGAGTACGATATGAACGATTTTTATTGGACGAGCAATATCAACAATTAATTTTTCAGCGGTTTAATGCCTCGCAACAACAAACAGAAGATGACCAATTCTCTCAGTTTTTGATTAATCAATATGATCAACTCCTCAATCAGCTTTTACAGCAACGAAGTATACTTGATCGTGAAGTTGTCGATACAATGATTGATGATATTTTGATTTCTGAGGCTGCGGCTGAAAGAGGTGTTTCAGCTTCAGAGGATGAAATTAATGAATTTATCAATCGCTTCCTGGCTCGTCGAGAAGGAGGCCTAACCGCACAAGCTGCGACCGAAACAGAAACAGCCCGAGCAGATGCCTCTGCCACAGCCGCTTTGTGGACGCCGACACCAACATTTACACCGTCTCCAACTCTTACAACTACCAACTCTATAACACCTACGGCTACACCTGCAGATACACCTACACCTCAGCCAACGGCCACCTTAAATATACTTGACGATAGTGCACTTAGTACTCAATACACAGCTTGGTTGGGGACATTATCAGATGGGCCTGGTGTGAGTGAAGATCAATATCGTGATATCATTCGTAACTTTGTGCTTATTGAAAAAATGCGCGAGGTAATTGGGGATGATGTAGCACTAACTGCTGAACAATCAAACTCACGTCATATACTGGTTGAAACGGAAGAAGAAGCTATAAATGCACTGGCTCGGCTAAATGCAGGGGAAGATTTTGCTGACTTAGCTGCTGAGTTGTCTACTGATGCTGGTTCAGCGAGTAATGGTGGTGATCTTGGGTTTGTTTCTCGAGGGACTTTCGTTGCCTCTGTAGATGAGGCTGCTTTTACTTTGCCTATTGGCGAGATCAGTGACCCGATTGAGTCGGATTTTGGCTGGCATATCCTGGAAGTATTGGAGCGCGAAGAGCGCGAATTATCTCCAGCAGATTATGCTCGTGCTCAACAAACGGCTTATGATGACTGGCTTCAATCACTTCGATCTACAGCAAACATTCAGGATTTTTGGACCCCTGATAAGGCCCCAGCTGATCCAAATAATCCGCTAACAAATCCACCGCCTTTACCAAACCCATCTCAGGGTGGATAACTTCAGCCTGTACGTTTATATAAATGGTAAATTTTAGGGCCAAGCTAATACAGTTAAATCTTGGTCCTAAATTCCCACTTTTGCATGCCTTTGATTTATGGTATAATCAGGTCTATATCTTAGACTTTTAAGGGGTGCAAGTATGCAAGTGCAAGGTAGTCGTGTTGTAGAATTACGAATACCTAGCGAGCTTGGGTATGAAAAGATTGCTCGTGAAGCTGTTGCTACCATTGCTAAGCGATTGCACTTCAATGACGATAAAATTGAGGATATAAAGACGGCTGTTAGTGAGGCTTGTACTAACGCCATTCGATATGGCAGTGGCGCTGATGCCCGTCTTAAAATTGTAGTAATCTTGACCGCCGATCCAGAGAAGTTAGATATTGTAATTAAAGATCCTGGTGCTGGTGGTAACCCTCCAAGTGATATTGACATTCCCGATATTAGTGGTATGGTCGCAGGTCGTAGTCGTTTGGGGGGAATGGGTTTATATATTATTCGTGAATTGGTAGATGAGGCAGGCTTTATTCGCACTGACTCGGAAGATGATGGTAACCAGTTTCATATGGTCATCTATCGTATGAGTGACTCTTATGATCAAAGACAAGCTACCCCGGCTAATGTTGTGAATACAGATAAATAAACAAAAGAGGGCAACACAATGAGTGATGAGATTCAAGTTTCAATCCGTGAATCAGGAGAGGTGACCATTATCGATTTATTGGGTGATGTAACCACCTTTGCTGAAGAGGCAATTAATCAGGCATTTCAAAGTGTCTCATCTGAGGGTGCGAATACAATCATTTTCAATTTCCGTGAGAATGATTATATCAATAGCGCAGGTATTGCGATTTTGATCGGCGTTGTGACCGAAGCACGTAAGCGTGAACAAAAGTTGCTCATGACAGGGCTAAGCGCCCATTTTCAGAAAATTTTCCGTATGGTTGGCTTAACCCAATATGCGGATTTACACCCTACAGTGGAAGACGCTCTAGGATCACTCAATGGTGGCTAATTATTAACTAAACTAGATAGCCTTGAACTATTAAAACAAAACGTCACTCCAATTTTATTGGGTGACGTTTTGTTTTTACCAAAATTCACTAAACTAACTGATCTTCATAACTTCAGCCATTACCATTGTAGCATAAGCGCCTGGTGGTAACTCAAAAGAGGCAACTAATCCTTCCTCATCCTGCCAGACCTTGTGATTTTTTACTTGAATTCGATAAGGACGGCGAGCCCCTTTTAGCTTTATATCAGGAATTTTGAAACTCTCAAGTGACAAATTCTGTTCTAAAAGACACGCTTGCTCACGCTGGCCTGGTTGCCCTTGAGCTTGGAGTAATTTTGGCCCGAAGAGTGGTCCAGAGGGGCTAATTTCAAACTGATCTACTCTAGGTTGTTCGGTAGCTGCATCTTCGACGATAAAGGCTGCCCCGTTTTGATGAATGTAGGCCACATCACCCGCTTCAAGCCGATCTATTGAAGTTAACCTTGCTGTGAGTAAATCGTTGAATAGTTTTGATTGAAAGGCAGAAACAAAAAAGTTTTTCATTCTTCGGTCGATGGATTTTAAGACATTTTCATAACTACCATTCACTTTTTCAATCGCACTAAGCACCCGACGTTCATCCGATAGTTGAGAGGGCCATTGTTTAAGCGCATCTGCCCAGCGCTTTTCATCAACTAATGTTCGTGCAGCTCTAACTGTCTCTGCCTCATTGGTTTGAGGTCGTCCTAAATATTCTGAGACAAATTCAGATACATGACCAGTTAAGAGCAAGCGACCTAGAGTATGGGTGTTGTTGCGTACCCCAAATCGCTGTTTCCCAAAGAAATTTGGTACACCTTTTTCTGCTAAAGTTAATAATGTGGTTGTTGCTTGGCTGAGGGCATTAGGAATTGTGTTGCGAACTCGAATGACAAACCGGTTTCCTGATGAATGACCTAATTTCAACTTATTTCGATGCCGATTTATCTCTAAAATTTTGATACGGGATAAGTTCAGTTCTTCGACTCGAACTGGGTCGACATTATCAATTGAGAAGGTTTGACGTGTAACCGCATTAGCATCTTTGAGACCAGCATAGCCGATAGCTTTAGGAGAAATATTTAGGGCACGAGCGATTTCTTTGGCTGCAGCAAAGGTTGATATCCCTTTTTTCTCAACTAAGACATAGAGATGTTGTCCTTGACCTGATGGCAAATAAAGGGGAATTTCTTCGACAAGAAAATCTTCTGGGGTTGTCTTGAGTTTCCCTCCAATACCTGGCTCATTTTTAGTAAGATAAGGCATCTTTAATCTGAATTTGGAGATGTAGCGGGATTAAAAACTGTGCCGTCAGGAAGAATGGTATTATCCAATTTAGCTTCTTGGAGATTGGCTTTCCACCACCATTTTCCAGGATCTGTTTTTTTGAGGTTAGCATTTTTTAAATTTGCTCCGTCAAAGTTGGCTCCTGAGATAATGGATCCTGTTAAATCCACCCCTTCTAAATTGGCCCATCGTAAATCTGCATTACTTAAATCAACCGAGCGCATAATCGCCCCGCGAAAGTCGGCCCCTCGTAAATCTGCTTTTGACATATTCGCACGACGGAAATTTACCCCTCTCAGGTTAGCCGCACTAAAGCTAACTTGTTGCAAAAGTGAAGCCTCAAATGTACAACCTTCTAGTTGAGCTCCTTCAAAGACAGCCTTAGACAAACGTACATTCGAAAAATTTCCAGCATCTTTATTAACAATGGTTCCTTTAAAGTCCCGGTATCCGGTTTTATATTGCCGTAAAATATCATCGGCGGTTTTAGCTTTATTTAATGCCTTACTCATTTCGCGGTCTACTTCTCCTTCAATAACCGTTATAGTAAAGGTAGTTGAACCGAGAAGGTACTACCTTTGCCTGCTTCACTCTCAATATTTATTTCACCATTATGCTTCTTGGTGATCTCTTGCGCAATTGATAGCCCCAGGCCTGTACCTGGAATATTATGTGATGGGTCGGCTCTGTAAAAACGTTCAAATAGACGGCTGATTTGGTCTTTTGTCAAGCCAATACCCGTGTCTTGTACTTGGAATAAAGCTTTTTCAGCCAAAGTCTCTTCATTACGCTTGGTGGATAGTAAAACGGATATTTTACCCTGGGGAGTGTATTTGATGGCATTGTCAATAAGGTTTCTAAACACTCGCTCAAGTTGATTGGAGTCCGCTTCAACCATAATCTCTTTGTCAGATGGGCTAAATTCTAATAATAGGCCTTTTTCTCGGGCCAATGGCTCTAACTCACTGGCAATCTGTCGGGTCATATCAACAATGTTCAGCGGTTCGCGTTGTATTTGTAAACCAGCATCAAGCCTTGATAGATCAAGAATATTTTCAACTAAACGTTCAAGTAGACTGGCTTGTCGCTGAATAGTGTTAAGCATATCGAGCTTTTTAGCTTCATCCAGGGTGCGATACTTGATGAGGCTGCTGATGTGTAGGGTCATGATGGCAATCGGTGTTTTTAGTTCGTGGGTGATACCCGTCATAAAGCGAGCTTTCATCCGGTCAACTTCTTGGAGTGCGGTGACATCACGTAATACAATGACATTCCCCGTATATGCTCCTGCTGAGGGATCAATCATTTTTGATGAATGAGCCTGAACCGCAAGAATACCTTCGGAGTTGTTTTCTTCTAGCACTTCTGTTTGCGCTGTATAAGTTCGATTAGGCTGACTCAAAATGTCGCGTACAAATTCCCATAATGGGGTGTCAAAACGATTCAGTTCTACAGATAAACCCATTGCATCTTTGAATTCAAAGTCAAGCAAGGCTTCCGCTGCTCTGTTAGCCATAATAATTTTATTGTCATTGTCTGTTACCAAAAGACTGTCAGCAATACTGATAAGAATAGTTTCGGTTTTTTCTTTTTCGTGAGCTAATTCGTGAGTTCGAGCTTCTACTTTTTGCTCTAATTGCTGGTTAAATAATTGAATTTGGCCAAACAGCCACGCATTTTCAATGGCCACAGTGACAGCGTCGCCTACAGCATTAAGGAGATGAAGATCATCTTGGTTGAAATAATCTTGTTCATTATGAACCGCTTGTAATATCCCGATCACCTTTTGCCCCATTCGAAGGGGGATGCCCATCATCGAATGAATGGATGAGTCATCTCGATCACTTGGAAGGGGAACATAATCTGGATGTTCCTGAATGTTACCAGATAGGAAGGGTTGGGCACTTTGAACGACATAGCCTGACATGCTTTCTTTAAGTGGGAGTCGAATTCCGTGGATGGTTTGTGCACTTTCATTGTAGGCGGCAGTCAATAATAGCGCTTGATTGGCCGGGTCAACAAACCAAAGTGATGTTGCTTCAGCCTTTAACACCTTCTGTACCTGTTTGATTGTTGCATCAAGAACATCATCTAGATTTAGGGAAGATGTTACGGCTCGCTGAATTTGGTTGAGCAGAGCCAATTCACGGTTACGTCGGGCCAAGATAGTAGCCTGCCTACGGGCTGCTTCTTCCGCCTGATGGATACGGACGTTTGCCCCAATGCGGGCCAGTAGCTCTTCAGGCGCAAATGGTCGGGTAATATAATCGTCAGCTCCAATTTGTAACCCACGAGCTGCTTCTTTTGTACTTCGACTAAAGGCAGTTACAAAGATAAAGGGAATGTGTTGTGTTTCTGGATCAGCTTTGAGACGGCGACAGAATTCATAACCATCCATTCCTGGCATTTGAATATCCGATAAAATCAATGATGGTTTGTCGTCCTGAATAAGCCCCAATGCCTCTTGAGCATTATTAGCTTCCATCACCATGTAACTCTCACGTTGTAAGATAAAGCGGGCTAACTGTAAATTTTGAGGAGTATCATCAACAACCATCACCTTAATTGATTTTTCAGCAGTGTCATCAACGCCTGACTCAAGATTGACAAAATCAAAATCAAAAACATCTGAGGGTATATCCTCTACCCCATTTTCTGCATGTGTTGCCTCAAAACCATCTAAGTTCTCGACGAGCAAGCTTAGGGTATAGGCCTGATTCTTATCAATGTTGGGTAAATCTTTGGTCTCTTGCATAAAGACCTGATCGATGACGTGTGATGTTTCCATCATGCCTTGATAAAAGGTATTAACCTCATGCCACCAAGGGTCATCCGGATTCTCGTCTAATATCTGTTCGACACTAGTTGTATCTAGATTTTGCCCTTGAGCTGTCAAAAACTCTTGATAAGTGAGATGGGCAAAACGATAATGACCATTGTTTCGAGTTAATAGACCACTACGTAGCATAAAATCAATAAAGACCTGATCTTCATCGGTCAGTTTTTCATTAATCTGACTTAAACTTTTCTGGATTGTGCTACGTAGAACGGTATCGGAAAGATCAAGCTGCCGATTTTGGTGTAAATCGTAAGCGACTCGTTGTAATAGCCGCTGTTTTTCGTCGTTGGTTAATAAGGATAGTGGCGGTGTGTGCTCTTGTTCACCAAATGCCAACATGCCGTGGATATAATTGGCGTAGAGCTGTGTTTTTTGTGTAGGTAAGGTTCTGGTTGTTAATCCAACGGCCAACAACATCAAAAGCTGAAGGGGTGTTTTTGCCAGAGGATATACATTTTCTTCTTGGACAATCGAAACAAGGGTGTTTAGGGCATCAGGTACAAATATCTGCCACTTCTCTGTTAGTGCTTTGAGAGCATCATCACCCAATTCCTCATAGTTTGTAAAGACAAATGGACCCTCTTCGGAGAAGGCTGTTTTTAGTGATGGCCGAGCCACAACCATGATACGATTTTTAGGAAATGCTGTAGCCTGGGTTTCCAGCCAAGTAATTAAGGTCTGGGCCTGCTCCACAATCGTTTCATTAAGATCATCTATCAGAATAAGAAAATGACCATCTTCCAACTTGTCTGGTATATAACTTTCATGAGGTGGGGAGAGATTTTCCTGTAATATGTCAGGTAGCGAAATCTCCGGTGAGTCTGTCAATTGATTAATTAACTCTGGTGCTGAAAGAAAAACGGGTAGTTGCCTAGCTTCTTTTATTCTGAGACGGCTTGCGATCTCATTCCGGGCGTAGGTGAGTAGCAAGTAAACAACGGTTTCACTTTTTCCAGAGCCTGGTGGGCCAAATAAGGCCAGCGAGTTGGATAATTTGAGCAAGTCTCCCAAATACAGCCCTCGTTTGGCTGGATTTTCTGATGAAAATTGAGGTGTGACAAAAAACTCTTCTCGGGATAAGGGGAGCGGCTGTTGATTGGCCGCAACCCAAAAGTCTTTCTTCTCATATTGCTGAATAATTCGTTGGAAATATTCATATTCAAAGTTTATGTAGTCTAACTCGATTTGCGTTGGGGCAGGCTCTGGCTCGATAACACGCTCGATTACCTTTGGCGGGGCTTGCGGAACTTCAGCTAAAGGAATCGAGGTGAGCACTTCGGGAGATTGACCTGAGTTTAAGTTATCTTGGGGTTGCTTTGGGAAGAATTGTGGGAATGCACTTTCAATTAAGGGGCGTAACCAGATACCCAATACAAAAATGATCAAACTCAATAGAGTTGTGATAATATAAATTGGTAGAATTGTAAGAAAAGAGTCGGGAGAGGCTTGGCTAATCGGTGCAAGTGTAAGTAATGATGTCATTTGGAACCTAACCGCTAATTTGATTATTTATCGAACTACTTATGGATATAGACGATTATAGCATTATTGAAGGAATGTTGGAAGTTAGTAGAGATAAAAATCCTAGATGATCATAAAGAGGTTATTATGAAAAAATTTACAGTACAATCAACCAATATCATTTTGTACTGTGATAAATGGATAGAGGCTATTGACTTTTATCACGATATTTTAAGGCTGGATGTCAATTTTAAGAATAATTGGTTTATTGAATTTTCTCTAAACTCAGGCGCATTTTTAAGCGTAGTTGATGCGCAACGGGCGACTATTGATAGTGGGCAGGGGGCAGGCATAACAATTACATTTAAGGTCGCTGATATTTTTCAGACGTGGCAATTTTTACAAAGTCAGGGGGTTAATGTTGAAAAAATTCGTAACCATCCTTGGGGGGCTTATACCTTTTATTTTTTCGATCCAGAAGGACATCGCTTAGAAGCGTGGATGCCCAAGTTAAAATAGAAATGTCATTGCTTAATGTTGCGCTGTCAAGTATACTTGATTTACGATTTTTGCTTAAAAAATAATTTTGCAGAGTGTGAATAATGGTAGCCGTTCGAGATAGACATTCGGGAATTACAAGTAAAGATGCAATTGAGTATGAAGCTTGGTTGAAGGCGATTTCAGCGGGGCGTTCACAGCGAGACCTGGATGTCATTCGTAAAGCCTATTTGGTTGCCCAAGCAGCGCATGAAGGGCAGAAACGGGTGGCTGGTGAGCCGTATATTCAGCACTGTCTGGCTGTTGCTAATATTTTGGCTGATTTGCGACTGGACTATGAAACGATTGCCGCTGCTTTGCTGCATGATGTGCCGGAAGATACAGCGGTCACAATCGAAGAGATTGAGATAGAATTTGGCGAAACCATCGCTAAATTGGTTGATGGTGTCACCAAAATGGGGCAAATTCAAGAGTATCACGGCCTATCAGAAAAGAGCAAAAAAGAACAGGCCAAAGCCGAAAGTTTACGAAAGATGTTTTTGGCAATGGTTGATGATGTTCGGGTCGTCCTGATTAAATTAGCGGATCGTACCCACAATATGCGGACGCTTCGAGCGTTACGAGATGACAAACGAAAGCGCATCGCGAAAGAAACGCTTGATATATTTGCTCCGTTGGCCAACCGACTAGGCATCTGGCAAATTAAATGGGAATTAGAGGATCTTTCCTTCCGATATCTTGAGCCGGACACGTACAAACAAATTGCCACGCTTGTGGCTGAGCGACGCATCAATCGGGAAAAATTTATTGCCAAGACGATTGATCGGCTGAAGAAGGAACTCAAAAAGAACGGAATTGAGGCAGAAGTCTATGGCCGTCCCAAACATATTTACAGTATTTGGCGTAAAATGAAGCGCAAGACCGTCGATTTTAATCAGATTTATGATGTACGCGGTTTGCGGGTGTTGGTCGAAGACATGGCAGAATGTTACGCGGTGCTCGGAATCGTGCATACCCTATGGCGACCCATTCCAGGCGAGTTTGATGATTATATTGCCGCTCCAAAAGATAACATGTATCAATCCCTTCATACGGCTCTGGTTGGTACAGATGGAAAAACAATCGAGTGTCAGATTCGAACCCACGAAATGCATCGAGCTGCAGAACTCGGGGTGGCGGCGCATTGGCGATACAAAGAAGAGGCTCAAGCTAATGAATTGTTTGATAAAAAGATTGCTTGGCTGCGACAGTTGATGGAATGGAAAGAAGAGGTGGCCGATGCGACCGAGTTTGTCGACCAGGTCAAGGCAGAAGTTTTTCAGGATCGTGTGCACGTCTTGACGCCAGGTGGCGATATCATTGACTTGCCCTCAGGCTCCACTCCAGTCGATTTTGCCTATCACATCCATACAGAAGTTGGGCATCGTTGTCGTGGAGCAAAAATTAATGGCCGGATTGTGCCCCTAAATCATCAGTTAAAAAATGGAGACCAGATTGAGGTGCTAACGGCCAAGCGAGGTGGTCCTAGCCGCGATTGGTTAAATAGTAATCTAGGTTATTTGCGAACATCACGGGCGCAATCAAAAGTGCGTTATTGGTTCAAACGGCAGAATCGGGAAGAAAATATTTCTCAAGGGCGTACGATTTTAGAGCGGGAATTGCGCCGTTTGGGTATTCCTGAAGTAAATTTTGAAAAACTTGCTCAACTGTTAGGGATGACCAAGGTAGATGATTGTTTAGCCGCCATTGGCCGACACGATATCAACATTCAGCGTATGGTCAAGGCCATTCATGACTTGGTTCAAGATGATGAACCCGAAGCACCAAAGCTACCCAAACTACCACCGGCCCAAACAAGTAAGGGGGATGTATCATCACCAAAGGGGATGAAAATTCAAGGGGTGGGGAACTTGTTGACCCATTTGGCGCAATGTTGCTCGCCCGTACCCGGTGATGATGAAATTGTGGGGTATATTACGATAGGCCGTGGGGTGACCATCCACCGCCGTGATTGCCCCAACGTACTACACTTTAATGAAGATCGGCGGGAGCGTTTGATTGAGGTGGAGTGGGATGCGTCTGATAATCAGACCTATCCTGTTGATATTCAGATTGAGTCGTTTGATCGACCGGGTTTGTTACGAGATATTATGGCCATTGTGGCCAATGACAAGGTGAATATCACTTGGGCTACCGTTGATACGAAACAAAAGAACAACCGCGCTACCGTTTTGGCGACGCTACAAATTGAAAATTTAGATCAATTAAGTCGTCTGTTAGCCCGAATTGAGCAACTCCCAAATGTGATTGGAGCACAAAGACGCAAGAGTAAATAACTAGTCGAGCCGTTTTTCTAAGACGACTTCCCACTCCTGAAATCCAAAACGCTCATATAACTGACGTGCCATCGTATTTTGGGCTAATACCGATAACCGTAACTGAGAGATACCTTCATCACGAACAAAAGTCTCCGCAGTTTTCAACAAGGCTATTCCTAAGCCGCGCCCTCGAAAAGAGTCTAATACCACCAAATCTGAAATATAACCATACTCATAAGGTGTCTCATCAAGGTCGCTGGGCACTTTTGCTTGTACCGCAATATAGCCAGCCACAGTCCCCTCAACTTCGACCACGAATATCTTGCCTGTTTGTGATTGGCCCGTTTTCAATAACGCTTGAAGATATGCTTCGGCAATATCCAGACCATCAGCCATTGTTGGCAAGAATTCTCGCTCAGCGTCTTGTAACTGTACAAGACAAGCTGTGAAGGCTTCTTTATCCGATGGTTGGAATTCTCGAATATTCATTGGCTGACTTTTGATCATCTCCTCGCACTATAATAAGCCACTTACTTAAAAATTAGCAAAAAATTGATTGAATTGACAATGAACTAATAGACGAAGCAGTTAAAACCCGTAAAATCGATTTATGTCATCCCCGCGTGGTTTTAGCGGGGATCCATCGTTCGTTGCCCCTAGCCAGTGGATGCCTGACAAAA
>JANQQF010000063.1 GCA_028285035.1 Phycisphaerae bacterium | reverse complement strand
CGATTTAAGAATTGGCGTTTATATACAACCTTCAATCCTGTCATTTCGACGACGGAGGAGGAGAAATCTTGGTGTTCGGGGCTTGAATTGCTGGCAAATCAGAAGATTTCTCTCTGCGCTCCACTGCGTTCTACCCCGTTCGAAATGACATTAATCTTACGTCGAACTCAGGTTCTTAGTTAATTTCGATATTAGACTCGATGTAGTCGCTGATTTCACTCCAGCCACCACCTTCAACCTGGAACAGTTTCAAGGCTTTGTTACCACGTCGGTCTTCAGCACTGAACGTAATTGGGGCAGAGATGCCACCCGTATCAAAGTTGTTTAGGCTTTCAAGCGCGGCTTTGATATTCTCACCGTTCAATTCATCGCCATTTTTAACCACGCGCTCAATTCCTTCAACCATGATAGCCATAGTCCACCAACCTTGAGCGTAGTGAACGCCCCACTCTTCGAGGCTCTTGTCAGTTTTCTCTTCGGCCCACTTACGGACATCATCATCACCAGGCACATCAACCGTTGGCGGGGTAAATGGAATAGCTCCGATGGCACCTTCAGCCGCATCGCCAGCCAATTCAACCAAAATTTCATCCGCACACCAGTTCATACAGATGAACTGAACATCCATCCCAAGGTCCTTGGCGTTACGCATGGCCAAAGCGGCTGGGCTAGAAACATTCTGGATGATGATGTATTCTGCGCCAAAACTTTGGATTTGGGTCAACTCAGGAGTCAAGTCAGTTGCCCCACCAGGCATTGCCACGGCGAGGAGTTCCACGCCGTTTGCTTCAGCAAATGCTTCACCATCAGGCATTGGTGATTGACCGAAGGGGCTGTCGTGGTGCAAGACAGCAACTTTAGAGCCGCCGTTATCAACAATCCACTGCATCGCAATAACCATTTGGTCAGAGTAGCTGGTTCCTACCAGGAAGTTATAGGGCGCTTCTTCACGAACGAGGTTGATTGAGTAAGATGCAGACATGAAAGGAATTTTGTCCTCAGCAATTTTACCGCGCAAAGCTTCGGTATCACCTGTTCCCCAGCCCTGGAATACAACCGCACCTTCTTCTACAAACTGGCTGTACAACTGCTCAGCATTTGGCACTTGGTAGCCATAGTCTTGAGACAATAGTTCGATTTGGCGACCTTCGATACCGCCGTTTTCATTTTTCCAATCGATAAAGGCTTTTTGGCCTTCAGAGTAGGGCAAGCCAGGGCCGGCTGTTGGACCACTCAAATCAAAAATCGCTCCAACTTTGATTGGCCCGCTATCATCAGCTGCACCACCGCCGCCACAGGCAGCTAAAAGAACAGAAAAAACAACAAATAAGGTAAATAATGTAATACGTTTCATTTGAATACTCCTCCTTGAGAGTAATAAGTTAAGGCTTTTCCAAAAATAAATTACCCAATTTACATTAAAATCACAACGGCTTTACGGTTAATCAAACGATCGTTAGAAAAGGGCTTTTGTTTTCCAAAAGCTTTAAAGCCGTGCTAGGCACGTTTGATCCATCGACACCTTGTTTTACCGATACTGTCTATTGGCTATTTATTTTTAAGCCCGGCCTAAATCTTAAAGATATACGACATTGTACAGGGCCAAAAGCCAATCCTTTGGCCGTAAAAAGATTTAAGACAAATTCTCCAAATCCACCTCCTTCCCCATAAATTTCACTAATTTTCACATCTCGATAAAAATTAGTATTCAACAAATTTAAGACGATTTCAAGAATTCGTCAAAAAGTGATCATAGCTACGTCAGTAAGAAAATGGCCACAACCTGAAGTAATCCTTGATATTACGCCAGATTTTTGCTAACCCTTCCGGCTCAAAAATCAAGAACAGTACAATGACCAAGCCAAACATTGCCTGCTGCAGAAATGGGATGATACGACTGATTGCCGGAATAACATCATCAAGACCACGGCCAATGTTGTTCAAAATTGCAGGCAAAAGGGTCATAAAGGCGGCCCCGTAAATCGAGCCAGAAATCGAGCCTAACCCGCCGATAATAATCATCGCCAAAAACAGAATCGAGGTATCAATGGTGAAGCGTTCCCAAGAAATGATCGTTCGCCAGTGAGCTGTCAAGGCCCCAGATAATCCCACAAAGAAGGATGAAGTGGCAAAGGCCAACACTTTGTATTGGAATACATTTACCCCCATCACTTCAGCCGCAATATCTTGGTCACGAATGGCGATAAAGGCTCGCCCGACCCTCGACCGCATCAGGTTCGAGGCCGCAAAAATAGTGAGGACCAAGCAGAAGAGAATCACCCAATAGAAGGAGAACTCTGAGCTAAGGCGGATGCTAAACAGGTGCGGCGTCGGCAGAACCAAAGCATCAACCCCACCAGTCACCACTTCCCAGTTGGTCACAATCCAGTTGATGATTTGCTGCGCGGCCAAAGTGGCGATCGCCAGATACAGCCCTTTCAATCGGAGGGATGGAATACCAAACACGCCACCGATAATCGCTGTGACAAAACAGGCAATCGGAATAGTCACATAAAAGGGTAAGCCCAAATCCTTAGCCAAAACCCCTGCGGTGTAGGCCCCAACGGCCATAAAACCACCCTGCCCCAGACTGATCTGACCGGTATAGCCCACTAAAATGTTTAGCCCAATCGCCCCAATCGCCGCAATCCCGATTTGGTTCAGCAGTGTTAACTGAAAATTGTTAGCAAACCACGGAGCAATTAGCACAAAGGCGATAGCCAGGGCAATGCGGACCTTCTGGGCAGGCATCCGCCGCAGGCCCATATCACTGGCATAATCATTGAAAAAGACTCCACTGTCCATGCACTACACCCTCTCAATAATTTCTTGACCAAACAGGCCATAAGGTCGGATCATCAAAATCACAACCAAAGTGATGAAGGGGATGACGGTATTTAAACCACCGCCGACAAACCCACCTGCGTAGGCTTCCAGCAGCCCGATGATGATGCCACCAATAACAGCACCGGGAATCGAGTCAAGCCCTCCCAGGATCACGACAGGAAACACTCGCAAACCAATCCCTGTAATATTCCCGCTCACGCCCAGAATATTGGCCACGATAATTCCACCAATCGCTGCCGTCACCGCTGCAATCGACCACGCCAGCGCGAACACCCGCTTCACACTGATCCCCATCGATAGGGCCGCTTGCTGATCATCGGCCACCGCTCGCATCGCAATTCCGTCGCTGGAGCGTTGGAAGAAAATGGAGAAGCCGATCAAGAAAACCGCCGCGATACCAATGGCCCATAATTTATCGGTGGTTACAGCAGCACCCATAATATTAATTGGCTCGCTGGGAATAAAGGCCGGGAAGGCAAACTCACCCGTTCCCCAAATCGTGTTCACGATGGCCTGCAGTAAACTGGCCAACCCAATCGTGACCATAATCAGCGAGATAATCGGCTCACCAATCATCGGACGCAGCACAAATCGCTCTAGTACCACCCCGACAATCACAGCCACAACGACCGTGGCAAAAATGCCAACAGTCCAGGGCATTCCGAGCTGCTGAATGACCCCAAAGGCCACATAGGCCCCGATTAGCAGGAATTCACCTTGCGCAAAATTGATCACATCGCTGGCTTTATAAATTAGGACAAACCCCAGCGCAGCCAAAGCCAAAACTGCCCCGTTAGTCAAACCAGTAAACGTCAATTGGATAAATTGGTCCATTAGGTATCCCTCAGAAATAGTGGTTAGTGGGTAGTGATTAGTGGTAGGTCAGCTAATCAAGCCGATCTTCACAATACAAGTCTCATAACATTAAATCTTTACCCCCCCATAAACTCAACAAACCCTATAAACCCTAAGAGTTGCCATTTAGCGCCTCGATCCGCAAACGGGTTTGCAAGGTCGCAGTTCGACCATCTTGATAGGTAATGGTTGACTCGATATCAAGGTGGTCATTTTGGCTGTACAAGGCTGAAATAATGTCATCGTAGCGCTGAGCCACAAACTTACGGCGAACTTTACGGGTCCGGGTCAACTCAGCATCATCCGCATCCAGCTCTTTGTGTAGGAGCAAGAAACGCTGAATTCGGGCCGCCTCGGGTAAATCTTTATTCGAATCTTCGATATGCTGCCGGATCAACTGATACACTTCCGGTTTCTGGGCCAAATCAGTGTAGGTGGTGTAGGCAATCTGTTGATTTTCAGCCCATTTCCCTGTGTTTTCCATATCAATATTGATCATCGACGTAACAAAGGGCCAGTCCCCCCCAAAAACCACCGCCTCACGAATGTAAGGGCTAAATTTCAGCTTGTTTTCAATAAATTGCGGGCTAAATTTCGTACCATCATGCAAGGTCATCACATCCTGCACCCGATCAATGACAATCAGATGACCGTCATCATCAAAATAACCTGCATCACCAGAGTGCATCCAGCCATCAATCAGAGCCTCTCTGGTAGCATCTTCATTGCCATAGTAACCATCAAACACGGCTGATGAGCGCACCAAAATTTCGCCATTGTCAGCGATTTTGATGTCGGTTTCGGGCAGCGGGACACCTACTGTTTGGAATTTAATATCACCATCACGGTGCACCACAGCGATACCACTCACCTCGGTTTGTCCATAAATTTGCTTAAGGTTCACCCCCAGCGCATGGAAAAAGCGGAAGACATCTGGCCCCAAAGCTGCCCCCCCGGTATAGGCTCGATTGAGGTGACGAAGGCCCAATTGATCTTTAATCAATTTAAAGACCATCCAATCAGCCAGAAAGTACCGTAGCTTCAAGCCAAAGTTGGGTGTTTCCTTCTTAAAGCGTACATCGGCCATCTCATAGCCAATAGGCAAAGCCCAGTTGTACATTCGTTGCTTAAAGGGTGACGCATCCTGAATTTTCACCTGGACCTGGCTAATCAAATTTTCCCAAATGCGAGGCGGACTAAACATCGCCACTGGGCCGATCTCGCGAATATTCAACTGTACAGTTTCAGGGGCCTCAGGGAAGTTAAGGGTGAAGCCTTGTTGAAGGCTACAGGCGAAGGAGATCATCTGCTCGCCCATCCAGGCTAACGGGAGAAAACTGACAAAATTTTCACCTAGATTGATGGGGTCCACATCCATCATGCGACGGCCCATCGTAATCATATTGGCGTGGGTCATCATGGCCAGTTTGGGCTTACCTGTCGTTCCTGAGGTCGTCGACAGAACGGCAATATCAGAGCCTTTGCCCTGCGCCACGCTCTGTTCAAACCAGTTTGGGAAATCTTTTTCATACTCACGCCCCAAGGCCTGAACATCGGGGAAGTACATCAGGAAATCTTCGGTGTAATTGCGCAACCCCTTGGGGTCGTAATAAATCACCCTCTGCACATTGGGTAAGTCGTCCCACATCTCCAAAATTTTATCAACCTGCTCCTGATCCTCAACCACGATAAACTTCACATCAGCGTGGGTGATGATATAGATCATCTCGGAAACGATGGCATCCTGGTAAATACCAATGCTTTTAGCCCCAGCCGATTGCGCAGCCAATTCTGAGTAAACCCACTCTGGCCGATTGTCCCCGATAATGGCTACGGTATCGGTGCTCTCTAAGCCCAAACTCACTAGCCCTAGGCAGAAATGTTTCACATTCTCCAGATACTCCGCCCACGTGACATTCTGCCAAATGCCAAAATCCTTCTCGCGCAAAGCAACTTTATCGTGGCCGTGCTCCTTGGCCCGTTCGACTAATAATTGTGGAAAGGTTTCACCCATTGTTTAACTCCAAAAGAGGTAAATGGTAATTAGTAAACGGTAATTTAAGGCAGGTCAGTACAACATCAGTTACTGTTTACTAATTACTATATTTACTCAACCATCTCGTGTTGCTGCCCTAAATAGGCCTGAATCACGTCGGGATTACGTTGGACTTCATCAGGTGTACCGTCACCGATCTTTGTCCCAAAGTCGAGCACAGCCACGCGGTCGGAGATGCTCATCACAACGCCCATGTCGTGCTCGATCAGGACGATGGTCACGCCGTGTTCTTCATTTACATCAAGAATGAAGCGAGCCATATCTTCCTTCTCTTCGACATTCATCCCGGCCATCGGCTCATCGATGATGAGGATGCCTGGCTGCAAGGCCAAAGCCCGACCAAGTTCCACTCGCTTCTGCAAGCCATAGGATAACGAACCCACGGCCTGCTTTCGAATGGCCTGAATCTCAAGCAAATCGATCACATCTTCAATATACTCCCGATGTGCGATTTCTTCACGGCGGGTGCTTCCCCAAAACCACGCAGCTTGGAAAACATTCGATTTCAAATGCACATGGCGGCCCATCATCAAGTTATCAAGCACGGTCATATGTCGAAATAGCTCGATATTTTGAAATGAACGTGCCACCCCTGCTTCGGCGATTTTGTAGGGTCGCATCTTGGTCAATTCATATTCACGGTTGTTATTATAAAAGAGGATTCGTCCTTCTTGTGGGTGGTAAACGCCGCTCATACAGTTGAGGAGACTGGTCTTGCCCGCCCCGTTGGGCCCGATGACGGCCACGATTTCACCCTGAAATACATCCAAGCTGACGTCATTAATCGCCTTCACCCCCCCAAAACTGAGGCTCACATTTTCAATCTTAAGCTGTAGATCCCCGGACGACAGGGTACTTCCATTGAGGTTGTGGGTCATGCCTCGCGTCATTGCTCTTTTCCCCGTTTTTTTGGCATATAGCGTTAACTGTATCACGCCTGGTGTTAATCAAGCGTTAACGAAAGCGTTAACAGGGGAGATTAATTTAGAGATTTGAAGATTAGAGATTAGGAGATTATTGCAAACATAGTCATAATTAATTTCAATACTCTCTAATTGTTAATCTCTGCTCTTGCACACCTATGCGCTACGCCATCTTTTCGGACATTCACAATAAAATACATGCCCTAGACAAGGTGCTTGACCACGCCCAATCACGACAGGTTGATCATTACTTTTGTCTCGGCGACATTGGAGAATATGGCAAGGATGCGTGTGTTACGCGATTACGAGAATTAGGCATCACCACCGTCTTTGGCAATTGGGAACTCATTAGTTGGGTATCTTTTAGCCCAGAAAACAAGCAATGGACCCTTGAATTACCACCAATCCATAGGGAAACTCATTTCTGGCTGACTCACGCCGCCCCGCATTGGCCCGAACAGATTCAACCCTTTGATGATTTCTTCTCTAAACGTCACACCCTTTCGCTCTCGAGTCTTTTCCCAAAGCTTGATAATCGAAGTGTACATCTCCAACAGACAATCACAATCTTAAAACAAGCGCAAGTCCCGCTTCTGTTTCACGGTCATACACACCAACAAATTGCTTGGCGTCACACGGAAAGTAAGGGCATACAAAAAATCACCAATCAGTCTCATCTAAAATTGTCAGAAGGCGACATCTGGGTGATTGGGGTGGGGAGTGTGGGTGAGCCAGAGGACTCGGCGCAGCCATCATATGTGATTTACGATGACGAACGGCAGGTGGTTGATATGATTCGGGTGTAAAAATTTCAAACAAACGCAGCAAGAATCGGGTGTCTATTGCCCAGAGAACGCTCTATACTGATAAACACAAATCAAGTTTAGGAGCAATGATAATGACATCCGATTTTATTTTTGAACCATTAAAAATTGAGCAATTTGAAGGATTTTTTGACCTTAGTAACGAAGCGTTACTGGCAAATAACGCAACCTGGGTGACCGTTGACGAAAAACCCGGATTTCCCTGTCGCGTCTCGTTGGAAGATGCTGAGGTTGGGGAGCGCGTTTTGGCCTTAACCTTTATGCATCACAATGCACCCTCGCCTTATCGGTCATCAGGGCCAATCTTTGTCCGAGAGACAGCCCAAACAGCAGCCTGTACCATCAATGAAATTCCTGTTATGCTTCATCATCGGCTTTTATCCATACGGGCCTACAATTCAGCTGGGTTTATGATTGATGCTAAAGTCGTACCAGGGATGGACCTGGAGCAAACGATTAGGACGATTTTCGAAAACAGTCAGGTTGAATATCAACAAATTCACAATGCTAATCCTGGCTGTTTTAATTGTACAGTTCGGCGGGCTTGATTTTTATTTAGAGTACAAAAAAATCCGCCCCAAAGTTTGGGGCGGATTTTTCATTTTCAAGAAAGATCCAAGCTCGGACTTAATCGACTTGATCGGGGCTGAGGTGAGAACCGAGTGCTTCAAAGCCTTCCGGCTTTTTCACTAGGAACTGTCCCATTACCATTTGATCGATATCCGAAGCGGCGAAAGTGTTCAAGGCTTCAGTCGGGGTGGTGACGATGGGTTCGCCACGTAGGTTGAAGGAGGTATTGAGCAAAACAGGTACACCAGTCGCTTCACCAAATTTCTTGATGACGTTGTAGTAGCCAGAATTCCACTCTTCCCGTACGCTTTGTAGGCGGCCGGTGCCGTTGTGGCACACTGCCTGAATTTTGTCCCACTTATCCTCAGGAATACCAGAGACCATCAACATATAGCGGGGTGGATACTGCTTATCTAAATTTGGTGTGTTGAAATATTCGTGGGCTCGCTCCTCAATAACCACCGGCGCAAAGGGACGGAACGGCTCACGAAACTTAATTTTAGTATTAACGATTTCTTTCATCTCATCAAAGCGAGGATCGGCCAAGATTGAGCGATGTCCTAAGGCGCGAGGCCCCCACTCAAAGCGACCACGATACCAGCTCACAACCTTGCGATTGAGCAAGGTATCGACCACCTGATCCAACATTTTGTCATCGTCATCAAACTCTTCATAGGCAAAGCCGCTCGCTTTAATGGCCGATACCATATCACTGGCGGGATACTCCGCCCCCCAATAGGCGTGCTCCATTGTGAATTTACGAGGATGCCCAAAGATAACATGGTAGGCGTACAAGGCCGCGCCAATCGCCCCACCAGCATCACCCGCAGCGGGCTGGATATAGACGTTCTCAAACGGACTCTCACGAACAATCCGGCCATTGGCCACACTATTGAGGGCCACCCCACCAGCCATAATCAAATTTTTGGAGCCACTTTTTTGATGCGCCGCGTGGGCCATTTTTAAGACAATTTCTTCGGTAGCCCGTTGAATACTAGCAGCAATATCAGCATACTTCTGATTTTGTGCTGCCGTCCGATCATCCCAGTCAGGGTGATCTTTGGCTGGGTGAGTTTGTTCAGTAAAGAATTCCGCTTCAGGTTGACGTTTGGGGCCAAACAGCTCTTCGAATTTAGAGTTAAAGGTGTGTTGGGTGGAGTGATGAAAACTGAAGTAACTCATATCGAGGGTAATGCCGCCCTCATTATCCACCTGAACCACTTTGTGTATATCATCCAAGTACTTTGGTGTTCCATACGGGGCCATCCCCATCACCTTATACTCACCGTTGTTAACCCGGAAGCCGAGGTAGGCGGTGAAGGCAGAGTAGAGCAGTCCTAAGGAATGAGGGAAGCGCAGCTCATTATCAAGCGAGATGTGATTTTTCTGACCGTTACCATTCCAGTTGGCCGTCGCCTTACCCATCGAGGCGGTGGTCCACTCTCCCACGCCATCGACCGTAATAACAGCCGCATCTTCATAGGGCGAGCAGAACATGGAACTCGCTGCGTGGGTGAGGTGGTGTTCCACAAAGAGAATCTTGTTAGCTGGCACCCCAACTCCTGTTTGCAGCTTACTCTTAATCCACAGCTTTTCATCAAACCAGGTGCTCATCGACTCGCGGAAAACGACCCAAGATTTTGGAAAGGTGCTCATTGAGGTCCGCAAAATGCGCTCAAACTTCACCAACGGTTTTTCATAGAAAACAACGTAATCCAAATCATCAGGGGTAATCCTAGCCTGTTTGAGACAAAATTTGACAGCCTGATCTGGAAAGCGGCTGTCGTGCTTCTTACGAGTGAAGCGTTCCTCTTCAGCCGCCGCAATTAGCTGCCCATCTACCAGCAACGCGGCAGCCGCATCGTGATAGTAGCAAGAAATTCCCAGAATATTCATTAATATTGCCTCAACACTTGATCGACAGTTTGATCACCCGTTTCGCGGGCTATCCATTTTGGCGAGGGCACGGTCTTGATGCTCAGTTGATCTGCAAACAGCGTGCTAACGATGCCCCAAGGAACAAAGACAGTAAAATAAAAAGTAGATAGGGCTAAACGGCCCACCAGGATTCCCAAAAACTTGCCAAACCCTTGCCAGCCTTCCCATGCGCGTTTTAAGTCCATTGGTCAACCTAGAATAGTGTGTAAATAAATGGCGCTGCCGCACTACCACTAAACAGAACAAGTGCACCAAAAAGTAAGAGCACAACAATCATCGGGATCATCCAATAAAATTTACGTGACCACAAAAACATCAAGATTTCGCCCAACACCCCTGTGTTGGTTACCAACCCTTTAAAGAAGTTTGACATTTTATCCTCCTAAGTCCCAAAACGCGGTCTTGGCTCGTTTTGGGTAACATTTCCTGACAAACAAATGGGAACTTCTGTCAATCGAGCAATGGAAGTTCCCACACAACATAATCAGCATCGTATAGTAGCGAAGGATGATTATTTAGGCAAATGGATTTAGAACAAAAGAAGGCGGAGGTTAGGGTTTTACCCGCGCCGGATGCAACGGCAATCGTTTATTCTCACGCAGGGCATCGGAGAGGGAGGAAGCCCGCCCCCCGCGATAGATGTTGATGATTTCGGCGATGATGCAGATGCCGATTTCAGCGGGGCTTTCGGCCCCGATATCGAGGCCAATGGGGGCGTACACACGCTCAAATTTAGCGGGGTCGAGGCCCTGTTCGTGTTCCAGAAGCTCGAAGACGGCCTTGACGCGGCGTTTGCTGCCAATCAGGCCGATGTAACGAGCGGGTGAATCGATCACCTCGAGCAAACATTCAACATCGTGGCTATGACCACGAGTAACGAGAACAATATAGGTGTCATTATCGATGGGCCACTCACGTAAGGTCTCCTGAAAGGGCTGAGCCAACACTTGATCAGCCATAGGAAAGCGGCGCTTATTGGCAAAGTTTGCGCGGTCATCCAAGACCACCACCTCAAAATTGATCATTTTGCCCAACCGAGCTAAAGGAAGGGCGATATGTCCTGCCCCGACAATAAGAAGGGTTGGCGGACGACGCTGAACCTCGATAAAAAGCTGGACTTCACCAGTATGATCTTGGTATTGAAGTAATTGGGGGCGACGCTGGAAGAGACATTGGCGGGTTTCGGACAAGGCATCGGCATGGAGGCGTTCGAGAATAAGGTCGCCAGAAGGGGGCTTGTCGAGCCAAACCAAGGCCCGTTTACCCAAAAAATTGACATAGTCACCCGTCGCCTTAACAGCCGTGACCAACGCCACTGCCTCTTGATATTCAACAGAGGCAATCAACTCATCTAAAATCCGCTCAGCCATTGTCCCATCGCTCAATGTAGACGTTCATGATCCCGCCACAAACGCCGAGGCTTTCCATGGTGATATCCTCGGTCAAATCAACCTCAATCATTTGGGGCTGGCCAGTGTCAATCACATCCAGGCCAATCCGAATAACATCGGCCTCACCACAACCGCCACCAACCGTGCCGTAATGCTGGCCGAGGGGGTGAATTATCATTTTGGTGCCCAGTTCACGGGGCACCGACCCTCGTACCTCGACAATGGTCGCCACAGCCACAGACGTTTCATCACTCACTTTTTTCAGGGCTTGATAAAAATTCTTCTTATTTTCCATAGATGATTTCCCTTATAATTTCCTGCAAACTCGCTTTGGAAAGATCATAGTTAAAATACTAAACACGGGTTGGGAAGAACACGGATAAAAGCCTTAGATCAATACTACTTCACAATTAGTTATTCTTCAGGTAGCTCTTGTCCTGGTACATCAAAATTGACAATCTCACCGTGTACATTAACCACAATCTTAAAGCCAACCATCCCCAACATCATTCGGGCGTCATCGGGAATCCCTTGGTTCATGACCTGATCCATATTATTGAGCGAGGAGTCAATCATCGCCTTGGTGAATAGATCATCTTTGCCCATCATTCCCATAATTTGCTCTGAAACTAAATCCTTATTTGAGAGAGCCTGTTGTTGAATCCATTCTAAAACTTGACGATCAACGGTTTCAGCTGGAATATGACGCTTGAAGTCATCATCTAAAATCACATAATGAGGCTCGGTACCAATAAATGTTGAGTCAACCGGCTCGCCCTCTTCGTTAAAAATCAAGCCAGTAAACATCGCTTTTGAATAGGAAGATTCTGTCATAATATACCTCAAGAATTTGGGTGTATCGAGTTTGTAGCGTTTGGAGGGTTTGTAGAGTTCGGTGAAATGCTATAAACTCCATAGAAATTGGTTACTTGGGACATTATACCACAGAAGATGACAAGTCTGAATTCATCCCAGATTACTATACTGACATTAGAATGAGAACATAACTTTTTACAAGCACATGACACCAACAAAAATTTACCATTTCAGCCTGTTATCAGTATAGAACACTAGCCAAATCTCCTATTTGATGTTATATTGAGACCGTGGGCGTTTTGGAGGGGCTATGATGGATCTGATGGAAAAAACCATTGGTGGCTATGAACTCAAAAAACAGATCGGGGAAGGGGCAACCTCGGTTGTATACAGATCGTACCAACCTCATCTGGAGCGTTGGGTCGCTGTTAAGGTCTTAGAAAAACAAGCTAAAGATTCCTTCCCCTTCTTTTTCCAACGCGCCCAGGGCGTCTCCCAGCTCCGTCATCGCAACCTGATCATTTTGTACGACTATGGTGAGCAGAACGATCGACCATATATTGTGACAGAATATGTCGAGGGTGGCACCATTGCCGACTCGGTTCAGGGCAAACCCCTCAATTGGATTCAGGCCGTCGATTTATTAGTCCCCGTTGCTGAAGGGGTGGCCTACGCCCATGAAGAAGGTATCATCCACACCAATATTAAATCCTCTAATATTCTTATCCCTCGTTCTGATTGGCCACTTTTGACGGATTTTGATCTATTTTTCAAACCACAAGACAATCCTCACATCAATCGTGATCCCGATTTCTCGCATCTCCCGGCAAACGCTGTTGCCTTTTTCGCGCCAGAAAAGGTTTTCGGAAATCCATTAGATGAACGTTCTGATATTTATGCGTTAGGGGCCGTCCTGTTTCAGATGGTCACAGGACGTATTCCCTTTGACTATTCAACAACTGATGAAGTTTTGATGGCCCACGCCTCGGAACAAGTGCCATCACTCCGACAATTCAACCAGGATTGTCCACCGATTTTGGAATTGGTTGTGAACACGGCCATGCAAAAATCACCAGAGCATCGTTACCAAACCATGGATCAAATGGTCAAGGCTCTGAAAGACACGCTCGCCTCCTCAGATGTCCGACCAACCTTTTATAAACCCACCCGCCCGATCCAACCCATGAAAACAGACCTTCTTGATCCAGCCCGCATTGCGGTTGACCTATCAAACACAGGCCAGCTCAATCAACGACTAAACAACGCTTCATCAGCCAGACTCTTCTTGATCAATCGCCAAGTTAATATCAACATCCCAGATCAAGATGAGGTGATTATTGGCCGTACCTATCGGGGCAAAGTGGCTGACGTTGATCTTGGCCCAGAAGGGGGGGCCAATGCTGGTGTCTCACGCCATCACGCCCGTTTAAGCCGCCAAGATGACAACTGGCATATCCACGATTTAGACAGCCTCAACGGCACTTACGTCAACAACGTCAAAATCAAGCCGGGGTCCGCGCCAACACCGCTGCGCAACGGCGATGAAATTCGCTGTGGTCGGCTTTCTTTATTATTCCTCACCACAGCTGAAACTTAAATTTTTTACCTGAGAAATGCCACATTTGGAACATAAGCCAAATGTGGCATTTTTTTATTTCACAACCTTGTTATATCATTGCTCAACATTAAATCTTGAGGAAACCCTAATGCAACCTAGTCGAATTGCTTTAGCTCAAACTCACTGGCCTGGTGATCGCCAAGCTATGGTCAAAACCTATCGTCAACTGGTCAAACAAGCCGCCGAAGGTGGCGCTGATCTTATTTGTCTTCAAGAGTTCACCCTATCGCCTTACTTTGCCAGCACACTAGACAAGAGTGGTTATGACTGGGCTGAACCGTTGCACGGTGGGCCAACCGACGAGGTTATCGGTAGTTTGGCCCGTGATAATAAAGTCTTCGTGGTTGGGAGCATCTTTGAAAAGACAGATGATCCCGAGGTGTATTACGACACTGCAACCATTCACAATCCGGCGGGAGAGTTAGTGGCGTACACCCGCAAGGTCCATATTCCACAAGGAGATGGCTATCACGAGGATCACTTTTTTGGAGGCAGCGATCAATTTCCCATTCACGATTTGGAATCCGTCAAACTGGCTGTGCCCACCTGTTATGATCAGTGGTTTCCCGAATTATCACGCATCTGTGCCTTGAATGGAGCCGAAATGATTTTTTATCCGACGGCTATCGGTTCAGAACCAACCAATCCAGATGTAGACACCAAGGACTCATGGCAAACCGTAATGCGGGGTCAAGCCATCGCAAATGGAGTGTACATCGCGGCAGCGAACCGCACAGGAACAGAAGGCGTCGAGTTTTATGGTAGCAGCTTCATTTGCGATCCAATGGGCAAAATTATCGCCGAGGCCAGTCGGGACCAAACCGAAGTCATCTTCGCCGATCTCGACCCCGCCCTCTTCAGCGAATGGCGGCGGCTGTTCCCACTACTCCGTCAACGCCGCCCTGAAGTCTATGGGAAGATTGTGGAAGTGTGACAAGGTCACAAAAAGGGCTAAATTATCTATATACACAACGCAGTACTTCTCCCAAGAAGCTGGTTAATTTATGTCATACCCGAATGAAGTTGTCGGGTATCCACTGGCTGAAGGCAACGAGCAGTGGACCAAAAGCAGGCGGGAGTGACATGGTCCGATGTTTCTTTTTGTAAAAGCCCACAGAGGTTTCATTTTTTTCGAAATGACATATCTCTAGAAATTTCGCTCAGGCTACAATCCACAATTAATTCATTTTCTCCGTAAACCGGCACCCCTCCGAAAAACGAGAGCAACCAAGAAACGCCCCAAACTTACCGCTTTTCACAGTCAACTCGCCCGACTGACATTGTGGACAAGGCTGCCCGGCTTTTTCAGAGGTGGGCAGATTGTTGGTGGTCGATTTTTTAGTCGAGGTCGTCTTCTTTTTCCCACGCGTGGCACTCCGCTTTTTTCTCTTGCTGTACTTGCCACGTCTGGCTGGGGCAACTTGGGCCGCAGGCTGTCGATTCATCGCCGCAGCGGTCAGGGCTTGGTCGACCGTTTCTTTGAAAGGGCCATAAAATTCGCGCATCACAGCCAGACGTGGCACCTCGCCTCGGGCAATCCGATCCAAATCCGTCTCCATGCGGGCAGTGAAGCTCACATCAACAGCCATTTCCACGTGCTGTTCAAGCAATTCACATACCTGAAAGCCAAGCTCGGTGGGATAAAGCCGCTTTTTCTCAACGCCGACATAACGCCGGTCCTTCAGGGTCTCGACAATTGTGGCGTAGGTGCTGGGGCGACCCAAGCCTAATTTTTTCAAAGCTCCAATCAGTTGGGCTTCAGTGTAACGCTTGGGAGGCTGGGTGAAATGCTGCTTGGGTAGGAGTTGATGTAGATCCAACAGCTCGCCTTTTACTAAAGGCGGCATCATCTCATTTTCCTCACCAGCTTCGGGCTTCCCTTCTTTCTTCTTGGCCGTGCGTGCTGCTTCCGCATCAGCATCGACTCCGTATACCTTTAGGAATCCAGCAAAACGCAGCGTGCTCCCCCTCGCCCGAAACAGATAGACCGTCAGGCTATTTTTAATCAACGTTTCAATATCAACTATGATGGTATCATACACCGCTGGTTTCATCTGGCTGGCGATAAATCGACGCCAGATAAGGCGATACAATTTGTGTTGTTCAGGGGTGAGGTACTCTTCAATGCCTTTGGGAGTCTTCCAGGAATCGACAGGACGAATGGCCTCATGGGCTTCTTGGGCCGTTTTATCACGAGTCTGATAGATGGGTGGCTTGGCGGGCAGGTAATTCTCGCCAAAATATTTGGTAACAATCTCACGCGCTTCTTGTTGTGCTTCAGGGGCCACCGCCACGCTGTCGGTTCGAATGTAGGTGATCAAGCCGACCGCTTTCCCTTCACCGAGCTTCACCCCTTCATACAGCTCTTGAGCAATCTTCATCGTCAAGCGGGGGTTAAAACCGAGTTGGCTGGAGGCCGCCTGTTGCAGGGAGTCGGTTGTAAAGGGCGGATAGGGCTTGCGGGTACGGGTGCCCTGTTCAACACGTTGCACCCGCCAAGCCGCTCCCTCCAAATCAGCCACGATTTTATCAGCATCCGCCTGTGTTTTCAGCTCTGGCTTCTTCCCTTTGATTTTGAACAAGGTCGCCCAGAATTTACGGGCATCTTCTGGCTTCTTCGGCTGTTGTTTGCTCAACTCCGCCTCAATACTCCACCACTCCTCAGGAACAAAGGCCCGGATTTCCCGCTCACGGGCCACCACCAAATACAGGGCGGGTGATTGCACCCGCCCGGCTGATAAGCCTCGCACGCCAGTCAGACCCTTCCATAGCACCGGACTAACCATATAACCCACCAAACGATCGGTCACCCGTCGGGCGGTTTGGGCTTCAACCAAGCGTCGATCAATCTGACGGGGCGAGGCCAAAGCCGCCCGCACATCCGCCTGAGTGATGGCTGTAAACGTGATGCGTTGCACCTTATCCATTACCCCGCGCCCCAGACGAGAGGCCACGTGTTGGGCAATCGCTTCCCCCTCCCGGTCCATATCCGTGGCCAGATAAACCGCCTCGGCACTTGCTGCTGCCTGTTGCAATTCGGTCATCTTCTTGCCTTTGCCCCGAATCATATAGAGCGTCGGGGTAAAGTCTTGAAGATTTACATGCAAATCATCCCGAGGCATTTCCAAGATATGCCCGCTGGTGGCTTTTACCACAAAATCTGAACCCAACATCCCTTTGATAGTTCGGGCTTTTTTGGCTGACTCGACAATTAGAAGTTTTTTCGCCATTGGCCTACTTCGACTTGAATTTACATAATTTTAGCACAAGCGTTCTCTGAGAACAAGGGGAAATACAATTAACCTGCGCCCCTAGCAGTACAAAAATTGATCCTCACCTAAAAGCGTGGTATCGTTTTATGACAACATCATCATCCTAACCCATATCCTGATCCTGCAATAGCAGACTATATTAAGAAGCTATCTTGATTTACGATTTACGGGTTACGAATGGATTGAAACAGTAGGTTTTTCGTAAGCTGTATTGGGTGATGAACACAGATGGTCGAGCACACACAGCGACCTTTACAATTTGTTCAAACAACACGCACTGAAACACGCGCAAATCAATCAGGTCATTTGGCGCGTGTTTCAGGACGAAAGGACTCATCCGCTGTGGATGATACCAAAACTCTGTTAGAGCGAATACAACGTCAGGACCAGCAAGCCTTGGCTGAGGTCTATGATCGATATTTTGACCAGATTTACCGTTACATCAACTACCGTATTAGCGAGTCCGAGGTAGCGGCTGATTTGGCTGGTGAGGTTTTTTTAGCCTTGGTCAAAGCCCTCAAAAATGGTCGCCCCCCTAAGACCTCGCTCTCCGGCTGGCTTTACACAGTGGCCCGAAATTTGGCTGTCGATCACATCAAGCAAAAAGGCCGCACGGTGGCCTTGGTCGAAGATTTGGTATCAGATGAGCCGTCATTGATGCACCAAGCCCATTTGGCGCAACTCGGCCCCATTTTACGGGAGGCCATTTCACAACTCACTGAAGAGCAACAGCACGTGATTACCTTACGCTTTGGGCAGGAACTCAGCTTGGCTGAAACTGCTGAGATTATGGAAAAGTCGGTTGGGGCAGTCAAAGCCCTACAACACCGAGCCTTGGCCTCGCTAGCCCGATTTATCCCCGATCAGCGAGGTGCCGTATGACCGACAGCTTTGAGTCCATCCTCGATGAATGCATCTCTGCGATGCAGGCTGGTGTGCCTCTGGATGAAATTTTGACCGAAGTGCCAGAATATGCTGACGAATTGCGGCCACTTCTGTTTGCCTCAATGTTGCTCACTGATCCGGACCCCAGTTTAGCCCCAGTCCAACAAAAAGAGGATTTACGGGCTGAGTATATAAAACAGGTAACAGAGCTACCGGCCCTACCTCATCCTGGGTTAGGGGCCCGTACCAGCACATTTTTCCGGGTCATCCGGCGGCGCCTCACCCGTGAAGCGATACTCAACGATTTGGTCACTGTCGCAATCACCATTATCTTAACCTTGGCTATGATTTTTATATTACTCAATGTGTTAGCCGTCGATGCCTTGCCCGGTGATACTTTATATCCAGTTAAGCGGAGCGGTGAGACAATTCGTTTGACCTTTACATTTGACCCAGAACAAGCCGATACTTTATCAAATCAATTTAGCCAAGAACGTCTGGATGAAGTCGAGCAGTTGATGGCTCAAAATCGGGTCGCTGTGGTTGATTTCCAGGGCATTCTTGAAACAAAAGGTGAGACCGTCTGGGTGGTTGAGGGACATCCAATTCTCATTCCTGATGATCTTACGGCCCCAGCCTCGGCACAAGAAGGTGACACCATTGCGGTGATAGGCCTACTCCGAGCCAACGGTGTCTTAGTGGCCGACTCAATTATTATTGTAAATTAGGCCTATTGACCCATTACTTTTTACCCAAAAACCCTCTATTCTGTATGGTATATAATTTTTCTTATTCATTTTATTGCCATCATCTTTCGATGGTCATCTGGAGGGGACCAATGTTATTTTTACCTCAGGAGGAAGGGCAGGGATTAGTTGAGTACGCGCTCATTCTTGTCCTGGTTGCGATTGTGGTGATTGCTATTTTGTTAGTACTCGGCCCGGTTGTCGGTAACGCATTTAGCAATATCGTCTCAAATCTGTAATCGCCACCAAAGATTTGGCGCAAGTCATCATCCGGTGTATAGTGCCAACGTTGATGACTTGCAACACAACACTCTGCCAAACAGGTGGAGTGTTTTCTTTTTAAGTGGGGGTCAATCTATGCCCCAAGCCCAATTCTCTTAACTTAACGACAACAACCACTATGACAACTGTTGCTTTTTTCGATTTAGATTACACATTACTAGATACCAGTTCGGGAATGCTCTATCTTCGAGAGATTGTCAAACAAGGCCGCGCCCCACTATGGTTTGTGGGTAGGGTTGGTTTTGAGTACCAGCTAAAGCGAATTGATTTTGGCGAAGCCCACGCTCGACTGATCACAAAAGTAGGCCGTGAGGGTAAAGCTAAAACGACTGAGTTTTTTGAGGAATGGGTCGCTCGTCGGGTGATCCCTCGTTTGACGCAGGCGGGCAAGGATAAAATCGCTTGGCATCAAGACCAAGGGCATCGGGTGGTGATTAATTCAGCCTCGATTGAGGAAATTGTAAGACCGACCGCTCAGGCTCTGGGTTTGGGAGATGATTATCTTTGCACTCGCCTAGCGACAGAGGGTGATCGCTATTTGGGCACACTCGACGGGCCGCTTTGCTATGATGTCGGTAAAGTGTATTGGGCCAAAAAATGGGCTGAAGCCAATGATTTGTCATTTCCTCGTTGTGCTGGATATTTCTACACAGACAGCGCTTCCGACCTTCCCCTACTCTCGCTTGTGGCCCACCCCATCGCCGTCAATCCCTCTCGCAAATTGGCTAAAATCGCCAAAGAGCAGGAGTGGCCGATTGAGAAATTTTATTAACCACCCTTCACCGCCATCCCCGCATACATCTCATTCAAAAACCGCGAAGGAATTTTTGCCACGATTTGGGTTTGGGTTAGGCCCACCTCGGTCATTAGATCAACAAAACCGTACTCATCAAAGGGATGGGGCACGGCCCAATTGCCACGGCTCGCGTTGTATTCAATGATAATGAATCGGCCACCTGGTTTGAGCAGGTTGACCAAATGCGCCAAAACATGAGTCTTGTGTCGGATAAAATGGAGCGAGTTAGCCATCAATAAGCCATCCAACGGTGGTACGGACACGGGTCGGCTAAAATCAGCCTGTATCGTTTGTAACTGCGCGGCAGGATAACTCTCAGCGAAGTTTGCCGCCAAGGCACGCAACGATCGCTTGTTTTTGTCCACGCCATAAATTTGATGCGGCTCGCCTAACAAGGTATGTAACGCTGAGGTAAAAATCCCATCACCACAACCAAAATCAGCCCAAATTCCGGTTAGATTAGCCACAGCCGGTTCAATCAAAATTTTGGCCTTATCAATGCGATAAGCCTCGCGTTCAGCCCACGATAATCTACTCATTTCCCTGTTCCAAAATAGTCTGCAACGCACTTCTAGCTACACGAAGCGAAAGCTCTGCTTCATTAGCTTCGTCTTCGATGGCAACAACAACGACAACCACATATCGAGCTTGATCTACTTGAGGGATTGCAGTGGGGCTGGGTTCAGGGGTGATGGGGACGATTTTGTTTGGATCAAATTCAAGTGTGATATCTCGTTCTACATTCAGCGGAGGGGGCGAAGCAACGGCTGGGGTCAAGCCTACAAACCAACTCAAAAAGCCCTTCCCCGTTTCCTCCGGGGTGGCTATACCAAGGTGTCCAATCAGGCCCATCTCGTCCCTCTCAGCCAGCCAGCCACGCACCCGACGGCTGGTGTCAGGCCGGATGGCGGGAATGGGTGCGGCAGGCATGATTTTTCGTGATAATACGGGGTCAATCAAAATGCCATCCAACTCCAAGGCAGCCACAATTCTAGCTAAATGTACTGGTGTTACCGCCAAATCTCGAACCGTGCCTTTGTCATCAAAATCGGGCAATAATCCGGCTTGAGAACGCACATTGGGCAAGGGGCGGGTCACGCCCAGCTGATGGGCAGTGGCCAAATAGCCTGTCTCCCCAAGGGGGGCTAACAGCGTTTCAAGCGGTGTATTCATTGGGTTAGCCGGCACTTGACTTTGGCTCTCATACAGGCCGATCAAGCCGACCAAACGAGCCATCTCTCCCAGCGGGAATAGCCCCTGAGTGGCTCGATTGAGCAAGGGGGCTGTTTCATCATCACGCAATACGTCCCACTGTTCATCCAATAGATTTGGATCGTAGGTGGGGCGACTAGACATCACCAAAATGGCCCCTGTCTCCAGCTCCATCACCACCACCGCCCCCTCACGTTCATTTAAGGCGACGTCTGCGGCTACTTGGGCAGGCAAGTTGATGGACAAGGTCACATCCTGGCCAACCCGCGGACGATGTAGCAATTCATCCAGCCACAAATCTCGGTCAGAACGTCCAGCCAGTCCACGCAAAATTTGATCAAAAGTTGCCTCAGTGCCACCAACACCATAACGAATACTTTGATATCCGGTGACCGAGGCTAAGCCGGGATAAGGGTAGCGGCGCTCGGCCAAACCATCTTCACCAATAATCGTTTCGGCCACAGGGACGCCGTCCGCCGTCAGCAAGCGCCCTCGCCGTACGGTTTGATCTTCAATAATTGGCCGGGGGTTATCACTACGGGCAATCAAAAATGGGGCAGCTACAATCTGCCAAAGAACAAGCCCGCCGGCGACAACGGCAAAGCTAAAGAAGAGACCCTGAGCCAAGCGTAGGTAGGGATGCAAATCGTAGGGATGGGGCAAAGGTGGCATTGGGCTAGCGGCCTTGCTTTGTCGCCCGCTAATGTAAATTAAAAGACCGACCATCACAAAGCTGGTCACGAGGCTGCTCCCCCCATAGCTCACGAAGGGCAAAGTCACCCCTGTCAATGGCATTAGCTTGAGCGTGCCAGCGGTAATGATCAATGTTTGCAAGGCCATCATCATCCCAATCCCAATGGCGAGTAGTTGCTCAAAGCCATTGTTGGCCCGCAATCCGATGATGAAGGCTCGGCTAACAAAAAGCACAAAGCAGAGAAGAATGCCCAAGGCCCCTAACAGGCCAAATTCCTCACCAATCGCCGCAAAGACAAAGTCGGTGTGAACGACGGGAATGGCGGTCGGCAGACCCTGCCCCAGGCCTTGGCCAAGAAAGCCACCGCTGGCAAAGGCTAGCAAGGACTGCACAATTTGAAAGGAGCGTCCGGCTGGATCAGCCCACGGGTTGAGAAAGGCCTCGACTCGCAACTGTACCACATCAAACAGAATGTAGCCCAAGATACTGGCGGCGATGAACAACAGCGTGCCCACCCCCAAATAGCGGCGTTGGCCGGTCGCGGCATAGAGCATCCCCAAGAAGGTCCCAAAAAAGAGCAACGCGGCCCCCAAATCCCGCTGCCAAATCAGAATAATAATGCTTAGGCCCCACATTGCCGTAATCGGCACGATGTAGGAGGGATGGGGGAAGGGAACGGGGCCAAGGTAGGCTTGATGTTCGACCAACTCGCGGCGACGGTCGGCGAGGTAGGCCGCCAGAAAAATAATGAGGCATAATTTCAACGGCTCGGAGGGTTGGAAGAAAAAGCCCCCAAATTGGAGCCACAATCGGGCCCCAAAACCGCTCGGATTGACCCCAATCAGCAGGGTTGTCGAGAGGAGCAAAATTCCGGCGGTCATCCAAAAAAATTTGTATTGTCGCAACCAATTGAGATTACGCGGCAACATCACTACCAATAACAACACGACCGTCGCAATCATTAGCCAAATCATCTGTCGCGTGATAAAGGCCGGGGCCAAACGGGCAATCAAGGCCAGCCCCAAGCCTGATAAGAAGAGCGTGAGTGGCCACAAAATAGGGTCGAGGTGATGGCTACGCTGCCGCAAAACGTAGAGCGATATCCCCGCGCACAAAGTCCACACCAAGAGGGGCAAGAATGTATTGAGGGAAAGCGTACCACGGACTAAATCGAGTTGGATAAGCGAGAGGCCGGTGAAAAAGAAGCCGAGCCAGAAGAGGGGGTGGATGGACAGGGAAATGGGAGATTTGGTAGGATTATAAGCCATTCAGGCAAAGTGTCCTTTACTCGTTAATGGGCAAATAGTAAAGAGTAATCCCTTTTTCGCCAAATCACAGGATCGTATTAAATCGTGATGAGTTGTTTTTTGCAACGAATTTCACGAATTGACACGAAAAAGGTTTAGGAATTAGAGAAATTGGTGAAATTCGTTGCCAGTCTTTTTTCTTGACAAAAAATCAAACAACTACTTATCAAATTATCAACTATCTTTCCCTACCCCTCATACGCCAACACTTCGCGCACTGTCACCCGCGAGGCATTCCAAGCGGGTAAGAAGCTGGCGATGGCGGAGAGGACGATCACGACGACTAGCCAGATCAGCAGCCCGGGAACGGAGAAGCTAAAGGTGAGGGGAGCGCTGAGAAAGGCTTGGCCGACGGCGTTGCTGATGAGGAGGCTGATGGGGTAGGCCAGGATGGCGGCCACGAGCCAACTAAGTAGGCCAATAATCACCCCCTCGATGACAAACACCCGCAGGACAGCTGCATCTGAAGCGCCAATAGCCCGAATCACGCCAATTTCGCGGGTTCGCTCGATGACGTTGATACTCATTGTGCCCATCAAACCCAAGCCACCAATCACAGCCAGCAAAATGGCCATCAAAAGCAGCAAGACCACAATCACCTCAAAGATGGCAACCACTTCCTCTCGTTCTTCAGCCACCTTTGAAGTCATACTAACGCCCAACCCCACCTGCTCAAAGTGGCGTTCCATCGCCTGAGCCGCTTCATTTTGATGGGCTAAGTCGTGCTGTTCGGTCGTGGCGAAAACCCACTCACCCCGCCCCACATCGTGGGACACCTCGGCAAAGTAGGTGTAATTGGCAAACATTGTGGCCACGGGGAAGCCACCTGTCACAATCCCGACGATTTGCCAAGGCTCCTCCCGCCCTTCGATTTTGAGAATGATCTCATCCCCAACTTCTAAATCTGACTCAGTCCGCAACACAAGTGAATTTAGAACAACAGCATTGGCGTCATCCGGGGTGAGCCAGCGCCCTTCGATGACCGTCGGCTTGATCAGGGTGGTATCGGCAGGCGGGGCAAAGAGAATTAGGTTGTCACTATCGCTTCCATCGGGCCGTTCACGGCGGGTATTGTAAAACGCCCATGTTTCGGCTTCCTGGATACCTGGTACGCGCAAAGCCTCTCTTTGAATTCGTTCGACACGATAATCCCGCTCAAACTGAACGGCCACATCATATTGGAAATAGTCCAACCACGAGTCCAGCGTCGTCAACATCGAGGATCGTAAGGAGAACACGGTGATAAAGATGGAGCCACCAAAAATCAGAGTTAACAAAGTCAGGGCCAGCCGCCCTTTGCGGCGAAATGTGTTTCGTAATGACAACATCAGCGGGCGAGATAAGCGACTCCGTAACCAATCACTTTGTTGGATCTTAAGTAGCAACCGATCCAGCCAATTGGAGCCAAATTGTCCACGTCCCAAACCATACTCGCTAATGGCCTCGCGCACGGTCACTCTGGCCCCAGCGACAATTGGGTATATTCCTGTTATCAAAGGGACAATCAACCCCACCGCAATCTCAGCGATCAAAACTTCGGTGGGTAAGCGTACGCTGGTGATATCAAAATTGAGGAAGCTGGCAATGAAGCTGGTGAAGTAGAAGGCCCCAACCGCACCCAGCGGCACGGCAATCAGCAGGGCAAGCAACCCAAAAATGGCCACCGTAACAAGATAGAGCCAAACGATTTGTCCGGTTCTGGCCCCAACCGCTTTCATCATGCCGATTTGGCGGGTCTGTTGGGTAATCAAGGCCGAAATGGTGTTGATGACCAAAAAGCCACTCAAGAGCAGGGATAAGATCGCCAGGGTTCCCATCAAAAAGGAGATGGCCTGGATTAGGAAGTTGAGGGGTGATTGACCAGGCGGGGGAATAAAGGTGAAGAGGACAGTGTTGCCCGCCGCCTCGATTTTATCGCGGGCCAGATTGGCAACATTTTGCACATGCTCAAAATCGAGTTCATTTTCGGTCACCCGAATCCGCATTTCATTATATTCAGTCGGCTGATCCAGCCATTCCAGCGTATCGGTGGTGATAAAGCCGTAAGCTACCCCATCAAAAATGTACAACTGAGCATTCAAATCGTGAGCCAAGCCCGCGATCCGAATTTCGCGCTCTTTCCCGTCGGGCAACTTAACCGTTATCGAATCGCCCACCTCAGCCTCGCCCAACAGGCTCAAGGCCGCCCGCTCAATCAACATCTCATTATTCGGCGGGGGCCACTCACCGCTTTCGGGGTCAAACTGGTCGATCTTCACATCATCAAAGTCGGGGATGGCAATCAGCCACAGGGGCCGCCATTCATTGGGGCCAGTATTCACCCGCAGGGTCACCCGTCGTCGAGCCTCGGCTTCTTCAATTTCCTTTATATTGCCAACCGCCTCGACCACATCATCACCAAACGCATCAAACGTTAGAACTGTGGCGTGGGCGGGGTTGGTGGCCAAGTAGCTGGCAGTGAGATCACGAGAGAGGATGATTTGCGAGCTGGCAATGGTGCCCACCGCAAACACCCCCACCGCAATCGACAGCACCACAATCAGGGTCCGCCCTTTGTTGAGCCATAAATCCCGAAATACTTTGCGCCAACGTGGTTTTATCATTATCCCCCACTTTCGTATCAGATACTATACCACAGATTATAGCGCAATTCGAATACGAAAAAGAGGAGAGTGTTTACAAACACTTACCACTACTCTATGTTCAAAGCTTGAAGTCGGACATAACCTTGCAAGATATTAGCACTGCTAATAAGTCTAATCTTAAGGTCGAATCTATCGAAAAGCCTAGAATGTGACGTTTTCTTAACAAATATGTGACGTTTTTTAAACGGATTTGTGACGCTACTCTGTTAAACTTATTATAAGTTTAGTATTTCTTTTATTTAAGTGATTCGCAAAAATAATCAGAAAAAAGGAGTGATGTCTATGTAATGTTATTTAGCCTATTGTTGATTAATAGAATTTTCTAATATGACACCTAATTAATCTAAAAGGAGTTTGTTATGAGTAATTTACCAAGCCAGAGTCTCCTGGCATCCTACTGGCTCCCTGATGTTGGTATCGGCTCACAGAGTCACATGGATCATGTCCATGTGCCATTGACTGATATACTGAACTACACATTACCCAATGGACAACCGCAAACAAATATTGTCTTTTTAGCTAACGCCTCATTCACCTCAAATAGTGCCCCATACATTGACATTCCTGATGAAATTATACAGCAGATGACCTTGCAACCGGGTCAATCGCAAACAAATGTACAGCAGTTGCAAGCAGCAGGAATCAAGGTATTACTTACATTAATCGGCAAGTCTGGTCACGGGTGGGACAGCATCAGCGATCCAGCAGACTTCGCCCAATCGATACAAACAAATGTCATAGAGAAGTATGGTCTTGACGGCATCGACATTGATCATGAATTTAGTGGAGTTTCACCAGATCCACAGAACTTTATGAATGTCATTGGAACATTGAGAAGTAAGCTGCCAACGGGAAGCCTTATCACCAAAGCCCTTTGGCAAGATAGCGATTATTTCACAGTACCGGTCGCAAAAGGATATCCAAATGAAGGAGCCTATCTTGGGCAACTCCTCGACCTGGGCAGTTCAATGGCATATGGTGACGACTACCAAGGTCAGATCAGCTTTATCGAAGGTTACACTAATATCACTGTGAATGGGAAAAATGTCGGGATGAGTCGGGATAAGTTAGCCATCGGTGTACAGGCTGGCCCATCAGATGGCGGTTGGATGACTTCAATTGGTGAGACGTACAAATTGGCGCAATGGTGTGTTGATTCGACCTCGCCGCCAATTCGAGGGATGATGCTTTTTACATTCTCTCAGGACATCCAACAGTTTACCTACTCCCCCCAAAACTCACCCTCAAAGATGTTCCCGAATCCTGATGATCATCAATGGCAACGTACAATTATCGCAGGATTTCTGGGACAGCCGCAACCACCTGACTAAGAGGTTGCTTGAAAGGATTGGTCCAGTCTCTGCAAAAGTCTGACTTTTTGGGCAAAATCTGCCTCTCGCTGATGTATTTTAATCCCAATCCCCCTTGATAGACTGGACCAATCTGGTTCTAAGAGACAACTGTATACATTGTTATCAATATTAGTTTAATCATCAAATATTTCACAAAAAAGGAGATATTCATGGGTTGGAACAAAAAATCAAATGTAGCTCAATATGGTGAGGCTAGTTGGGATAACTATGTAAGAACCACCAAAAATACTACGGCTCAGGAAGCCATGCGTATGGCATTTCAGAATCCAGACATCACCTTCTTCTTCTATTGCCGTGAATATATGGTTTTAGAGGGTCCAGCAGCACAATATGGCCCTTTTGAGCCTGGCGATGCAGTATTTTTTTCAGGGGAACCATGGTATGGAAGCGCACCACAATGCGACTCTTATGAGAAAACGGGGATATCTACCATCTACATCAGCCCCGTAAACAACCAACAATTTCAAGATATTGATTGCTATGTATTACCCGATGGTACACCCGCAATTGATGTAGCTTGCATTTTTGCCGCAAATTATGCCACCAATACTGTCCCGATGCTACGCGCCCAAAATAACAATCCCCCTACTCAAAAACCTTTCAATGACAATATTCAGAGCGTTCTCTCTACCGGGTTAGTGAAAACGCTACAAGATAAGGGGATTACGGTATTACTCACCATTATGAATGCTCACACTGAAACTGGTTGGTCGCAATTTACCGACGAAGCCACCGCCCAGGCGTTCGTAAATTACCTCAACACCGATGTGGTCACACCTTATGGCTTGGATGGGATTGATATTGATGATGAGTATAGTAATGGGACACCCAATACTACCTCACTTCCAATGGTCACAACCTTGATGAAAAAAACAATGCCTACGAAACTGGTCACCAAGGCCTTGTGGAGTGACCAAGACGTCTTCCAAGCTAATTGGCAGGGGCACACAATCGGGGCTAATTTGGATTATGGATGGGAAATGAGCTACTACAGCGGTGATGCTAATTCTCGCCTCAGCTTTTACACCAGCTATGGTATGAATAAAAATCAGTTGTGCGTAGGGTTCTCAGCCGAGACCCGCTTTTCAGAGTTTTGGAATACAGTTGGTCCACAAGCAACTAAGACAATTGCTGAGGGCTATGCAGGTTGTATGATGTTCGACTACGAAGGTCAGCCCCAGAGCATTACATTGATGAAGGCAATGGTTGATGGTATGGATGGTACAGGGAGTTGGAACAATAGTTGTGAGTGATGGTTTCTAGTAAAGATTTACTAAATGGGGTAGGTCATAATCTTATCAAATAATCAAACTTTTCAGGGGAATCAAAATGGATATTTACACATGGGCAACAGGTGGTTTTACCAGGTTCACAGATTGCTGGGATTTCAAGGATTTTTGGACCAGGGGCAATACATTTGACGCACTATTACATTTTGTTGGTGCTGCCGAGCAAAAATGGCCAGATGATCCTGTTATCAAACAGATGTTAGAATTTCGCAAGAGTATGATCCAAGCAAATAGCGACTATTTCAATACAAATGGGGGCAGAGGCTGGTGGGCAGATGACTATGGATGGTGGGGTATTGCCTGTCTTGAAGCTTATAACCACCTACTCAGCATCAAAGACGAGCATTTGGCTACGACATTTCGAGAATATGCCATGACTTGCTGGGACAACATGTATAAGCAGGGCTATGACACATTAGATACAGCTAGACCCGTTCCGCATGGCTGTGCCAATAGTGGGGGTGATCCTCAAGATGGTACAAAAAATACGGTCACAAATGCCAACTTATTTGTCTTATCTCTTCGCCTCTACAAGGTCATGAAAACTATTCAGCCCAATGATGCTCAAAAATATCTCAAAATGGCTTATGCTCAATATGTCTGGTTTAACACCTGGTTTGCACCAAACTACGATTATCTACATGTGATTCCCGGCCCCTATGGCTTAGTGCATGAACGACCCATTGCGGAACCCGACTATGAACATAAGGACCGTCCAACCTGGGAGAAGGGCTGGGTTTGGACGGGTGACCAAGGCCTGCTTCTTGCGGCATTAGCGGAGATTCACCAAATTCAAGACGATCTTCATACCGTTGCTGGCCCAAATTTTGATCAAGAGGCTTTTGCTAACGATGTGCGTGAAAAATTTACCATTATAGTGACGGGGGTAAAAATAATATTATTCGGAGCTGAAGATAACATTCTACGTGAGGCTCCCTTTAACTCCAGTTTCGTAGATGATCCCAAAGATTACGTCTGTGGTCGAGGGGTTCTACTTCGCTACCTCTTCGAGCCATCCGTTCGAAAAATGTTAAATCAATCCTTCTTTCCTGATGGGGTTAGGGCAACCGCAGCCGCTGTCTGGGATAGTCGTGACCCTTCTAATAATCAGTTTGCGGCGGGGTGGACTCCTGGGAAAAATCAAGCCTTCAATGAAAAATTCAAGGAGTTATGGGGTTATGGTGATCCTGAGGTTGAGTGGGGGGATGATTTTTGCAACACTGATATTATGTGTAATGGTATAAAACAGGCAACAGGACTAGACGTCTTAACAGCGGCCCTGGTTCTGGATTGAGTCTAAGCTCTAGCCTTTTCATTCATATCAATTCGTGCCAATTTGCTACTAGCCTGGCTCACCCCACATACCGCCCCGTCTCATCCACCTGGGCCTGCCCCAGCGCGACCAGCGTCTCCAGCAGCTCGGTGATACGGGCGGATTTGGCCCCTTTGAAGCTGGCGGCGACGGTCTTAGCCGTGACCGGGCCATCGAAGCGGGCTAGGGCTTGGCGAACGGCTTGGGCTTGCTCGGCCATCGGCTTGGGCCAGACGAGCTTCTCTTTGGGGGCGGGCGGTTCTGGCGCGGTGGCGACATCGAGGAGGGTGCCTTGGGTGGCGACTTCAACGCTGTCGGGGGCTTGGTATTCGGGGCGCAACCAGCGGATGCGGCCCTGGGCTTCCTCAGCGGCCCGCTCGGCATTGAGGGCGACCAGCCGCTCCAGGATGGCCTCGTCGCTCAGATCGGCGGGCCAGCCGTAGGCGGCGAAGACGGCGGCGTCCAGCTCATCGTGTAGCTGTTTGAGGATGGAGACCAAGCCTTGCTCGTGGGTCTCTTGCTCTTTGGCAGATAACAACTCCTCCGCTCGCAGCTTTTCTAGGACGTTGTACATATTGGTCATTGTCAGCTTGGGGTGCTGGGCCTGCTGCCGTTTGCGATGGGCATCAAGCTGTTCGGCCAGCTCGCGGATGGTCGCTTTTTGCGCCTCGGTCGCGTCGGGGAAGGGGAAGGGGAGAAAACAAGTTGTATTCGTCCAAGTTGGGTCATTTCCTACACCAAGCCGTCCACCTGCTTCAAGTGCCCAAACATTATGAATTTTTGAGGACAAGATACCCAATAAGAAGGCATCATTCGAAGATACTACATAAAGTTTATGATCTGGACACACATCAGCGGGCATAAATGTAAAGGGTTTATGCTTTGACGTCTCTATCGTTACAATAAAGCGATCTAAGCCCAATACCGCCTCACGAAGATTTGGTCTAGGTCTTCCCCACAACCACCAATACTCCCGAAATCTTTTATCTTTGTTAGTATCTCGATGAGGTTTAACTTCATTGATAACCTTTTGCATTAATTGGGGATAACTTGTTCTCGCTTCAATTTCACTAAGACCAAAAAAATCTATCACATATCTTTCTTCTAGACGTTGGGTTATATCCCGTCCAATTACATACTTACGAATTGTAGAAGGTAGGTTATCAGGATTGAAATTCATTGCTTCAATCTCGGCTCGTGTAACACGAAATCCTTTACCCACCAAAATTGGTCCTTGAAATGACATATCCTCATTTGCCTTTAGTGGAATTGCAGAGGTTACATCAGCCCCAATAGTAAGATTCTCGTGAATTTTCCCCTTTGATGTGTTTAAAACAATGTCGCTCTCATCAGAACTATTTATCGGCTCTTGGATTACTTTGGCTAATATGCCAGAAAAATTCCCTGGTTTTGCTGCCGTCATACTTATTCTAACATCAGCACCATCAGACGAATCAACCCAAGGATGATCTGGTATAGCATAAACGAGTGAGATTGGTTTTTTAGCTTTGAGATGTCTACTTAGAACTTTTCTATTGAAGGTTTGACTGATACTATTCGTGGTTACTAGCCCAAACAGGATACAATTTTTATTTCTAATGGATAGTGCAGCTAGATTCCACCAATACATAACATAGTCGCTGGTTGCGGGGACATCTTTGTGAACGTTTCGTAGTGCCTCTACATACCCATCCCCTAATGCTTCACGCATTCGCTTATTCCCAATAAACGGTGGGTTCCCGACCACAAACTCGGCTTCGGGCCATTCGGCGGGGCGGGGTTTGTGGTAGTCGTAGACGGGCACCTGGGCAGTTTCATCGGGCACCTGCTCACTGGTGACGGGGTGAGCTTTGGTGGTGTGCCCGTCCCAGCGGGTGACGGGTTGGCCCTGCGCGTCCAGGCGGGGGGTGATCTCATCCCAGGCCAGCACCGCGTCCCGACACTCGATGTTGTGAAAATCCTTGATGATCGGTTCGGGCGGGCGCACATTGCCCCGGCTGCGGAAGTGCCACTGCAAAAAGCCGATCCACAGCACCAGCTCAGCAATGGCTGCGGCCCGGGGATTGACCTCCAGCCCCAGAAATTGCTGGGGCGTGACCATCACGCTCTCCAGCTCCAGCATCATCTGGCTCTCGCCCAATTCGCGCAGGGTGTTGAGCACCTCACCCTCCAGCCGTTTTAGATGCTCCAGGGTAACATACAAAAAGTTGCCGGAGCCACAGGCCGGGTCCAAAATCCGCACCGAGGCCAGCCGCTTTTGAAAGGCCTCCACCTCGGCCACGGCCTTAGCGGGTTTATCGGCCTCGGCCAGCAACGCCGCCGCCGTCTGCACCGCCTCCCACTCCGCCCGCAGCGGCTCAATGACTGTGGGCTGTACCAGCCGCTCCACGTAGGCCCGAGGTGTGTAGTGCGCCCCTAGCTTATGGCGTTCGCGGGGGTTCAAGGCCCGTTCCAGCAGGGTACCAAAGATGGCTGGCTCCACATCCCGCCAATCCGCTGCCGCCGCTCGACTGAGCAGCTTGATTTGGGTTGGGTTGAGGGGTAGGGCCTCTGGCTCGGCAAACAGCCCACCATTAAAGTGGGGCAGGGTGGTGCGCAGGATGACCGAGAAGCCACCCACATTCATCGTCTGCCACAGATGCTCGACCATCGGCTTGAAGCTGGCTGGGTCCTGCTGCAAATCATCCAGTAACTGGGCAAAGCTGCGGCTGGGTAACAGATCAACATCCTCGGCAAACATCGTAAAGAGACAACGCATCAGGAAGTTGGCCACGGTCTCCGCCGGATAGGCTTGCTCCAACTCGCGGGCCAGCGTGGCTAACTGATCGGCGATGTCGCGGGTGACGCGAGCACTACGCCGGGTGGGGTCCAGCTCACCGGGATCGGTCCACACCTGCCGCAACTGCGCCCGAATCTCCGGCTTGAGGAAATCCGGCAGCTTAAGCCGATAGCCCTGCGGATCGGGGAAGGGCACGTAGTTGCCCCCGGTGCGGGTAAATTCGCTGTACAGGGCGATGGTGTTGCCCACATCCACCACGATCAAAAATGGTGGTCGTCCGCCAACGATTTCGGCGGCGGGCAAGCTACGCAGGTAGGTTTGGGCCTGATTCTTGGCCTTCTCCATCGCCGTATCCCAGGCCGCCGTGCCGCGTACCCCGTGGCCGGTGCGGCGGGGTTTTTTGGGAGGTTCCCCCAGAGTTGGGGAAGCGGCTTTTTCGGTGCCTTGCTTAGCTTCGAGGACAAAGCAGCCTCGTTTGTAGAGGTCGATGTGCCCGGTTGTGCCGTGGGGCAGGGGCACGGCTCGCTCAAAGACGTAGGCGTTGTGCCGATCCTCTGGCTGGGTTGGCTCTGGGCGCGGCACCTCGATGATGTCGCACAACTCGGAGAGAAAGAGCTGATAGTTCGCCCGCTCGGCGGCCCCGGAGGCCTGCCAGCGATCGATAAAGGCTTGGATGTCAGTTGGGTCAGTCATCGGTATTCCCGCTCTCTACCCATTAGGATACCCACAAGGGGCACCTCTACAGATGAAAATGTAGGGGGTATCGCTGGTGGGTACCCTGTTCGTTTCATTTGAATGACGTTAGTTTAACACAATTCGCTTGTCATAACAATCAAAAACCAGACATCCACTGAATTTGTTGCAGGGGTTAGCAGGAGTAAGCGTAAGACCTCGTACAGAAGTCATACAGAGATTTATAGGGGTAATGCCTTGTGCTTACCCAGCTTCGGGCACCCACAAGGGACGCCCTTACATTACCGAGTTAATTTATAACTCTCAATAAAATCACAATTTATCAAAAAACGCTCCATCCTTTACTATCTTAAGAAAAATTTTATCCGACTTGTCATTTTTCCAAAAAGTCGGATAAAATAATGTTAAGAAACTTGATAATTTAATACCTTGACCTGACAACCTTTCACCGACTTATTTTGGAACTGCTTCCGCTCGAAGTGATTTCCATATTGATATCCTATGGAGAACCTTATGCTTGGATTATCAGATGACATTGTCAAATTGATCCCATACACCCCTGACTGGGCACACTCATTTGAGGCCGAGTCCCTTCGTCTGCAAGGCGTACTTGGCTCACAAATTGTTGATGTCGAGCATATCGGCAGCACCGCTATCCCAAACCTTGTGGCGAAACCGATTATTGATATGAGTGTGGGTGTTTATGATTTTGACAGTGCCAAGACCTGTATCCCCAAACTTGAGGCGGCGGGCTACACCTATCTTGGCGAAAATGGCATCCCCCGCCGCCACTACTTCAAATTAGGCTTGCCAAATGTTACGCATCATCTCCATATGGTGGAAATCCACAGCCTAGATCGAATGCAGACCGTCCTTTTTCGAGACTACCTTCGCGAACATCCCGAGATTGCGCAAGCCTACGCTACCTTAAAGATCCGCTTGGCTGAACAGTACCCCTATGATCGGCCGTCCTACTTAAAGGGCAAAGGCCCCTTTATTCAGCAAGTGATTGCCCGGGCCAAAGCTGAACAAAATAAAGTAACCAGCCAACTCATCTAAGATTAATTCTATTCAGTTTTTTCTAACCTTGCCCTAATCCCCCCCTCAGTTTTGGCTCATAAACCTCCCGTAAGCTAGATTTGAGCATTTGCTCAACATAAATCTATCTAAGGAGGTCTTTTTATTTTATGAAACAAAACAAGACGTTGGTATGGCTCTTAGGTGGCCTGGTGATGAGTATGATATTAGTGGTCGGGGCAATCACAGGTGGGGTGGTTGGGTATATTGTGGCCCAACAAGCAGCCCCACAACCCGAGATCGTGGCGGCACCGACCGTTGATGTCACACTGGACACAATGCCAGTCGTCGCAGTCGAGCCACAGGCCCCCATCGAACAAGCCCCCATCGTCATCGATGAAACGGCTTCCGTTCAAGCGGTCAACACCGTTCTTCCTTCTGTGGTCACCGTCCTGAATCAAAGCGGACGTGGTGGTGGCAGCGGTTCTGGCTTCTTCATCAGTGAAGAAGGCTATTTGGTTACAAACCATCATGTCATCGAGGGCGCTCGCAATCTGAACGTGGTCTACGCCCAAGGTGGTTCAGCCCCAGCCCGATTGATCGGCAGTGCGCCCGACTTTGATCTGGCGGTCCTGAAAGTCGATGGTCCCGTACCCGCCGTCGCCCAGTGGGGTGACTCTGGGGAATTACCTTTGGGCGCAAACGTGATTGCCATCGGTTCAGCCTTGGGTCGCTATCAAAACACCGTCACGGCGGGCATCTT
>JANQQF010000060.1 GCA_028285035.1 Phycisphaerae bacterium | reverse complement strand
CTAATAGACGAAACAGTTAAAACCCGTAAAATCGATTTATGTCATCCCCGCGTGGTTTTAGCGGAGATCCATTGTTCGTTGCCCCCGCCAGTGGATGCCCGACAAAAGCATTCGGGCATGACATTTTTTATTCCGGTTTTTATTTGATTTCTCTATAAGGTCTCCTCCGAAAGAAGGAGACCCCTCCTCTCGTTTGGGATGCGCCCTAATTACAGGTATACTATAGACGTTCTACTAAACACGACCCACGAGAGGAACAGGCATGACCAACCTATCCAAAAATATTGACATCCCCTCACAACTTATCGGAACTATTCAACAAGCCCAACATATTGCCATTCTGACGGGCGCAGGCGTCTCTGCGGAAAGTGGTGTTCCCACCTTTCGGGATGCCCAAACCGGCCTTTGGGCGCGGTACAGCCCAGAGGAGTTGGCCACCCCGCAGGCCTTTGAACGTGATCCAAAATTGGTTTGGGAATGGTATCAGTGGCGACGCGACTTGGTGAGTGAGGCTAAGCCCAACCCAGGGCATCAAGCCCTGGCCGAGTTAGAAAAACGTGTGCCACAATTCACCCTGATCACCCAAAATGTTGATGGATTGCATCAACAGTCAGGGAGCCAAAATGTGGTTGAGTTACACGGCAATATTCACCGCACGGTGCGGTATGAGGATCGCCGGGTTGAGGTCAAAAACTGGCCAAATACAGGCGAAGTGCCGCCGCGTTGTCCAGACACGGGCAGCCTGCTACGACCCGATGTCATTTGGTTTGGCGAAATGCTCCCAGCCGGGGCTTTAGAAACCGCATTCGAGGTTGCAGCGACCTGCGATGTTTTCTTCTCGGTTGGCACCTCCGCGCTTGTACATCCTGCGGCCCAGCTACCAATGATCGCTCGACAAGGGCAGGCAATCGTCGTCGAAGTCAACCCTAATTCAACGCCAATCACCAGCCAAATGCACTACGTTTTGCAAGGCCCCGCCGGTGAAGTCTTACCACAGTTGGTTGCCGCTTTATGACGCTACCAAAATTTGACCCAAATCAACCCCCTCCCGCTTTGATGATTGACGAGCCAGACTCGTTTGCTTTTAAGACCATGACGACTCGTATTCCAGGAGTCGCCGACCAAATTTTGGTCGATCATGAGGCCGATTACCCTCCGGACATCAAACAAGCCATCCAAAGTGTTCATGATGAGTTATTCGAAAACAAAATCATTACCCCGTTGCAAACAATGGTCCCAGACCAAAGCCATTGGGAGCACTTGTTTCAAAAATATCAGGATCAACATTGGTGGACCTTACCCTGGTATGAGGGTGAGGCCTTTTTCTATCGGAAGCTTGTTGAAGCATCAGGCTATTTCGACCACCCACAGTGGCAAGGGCACGACCCCTTTTTGCCCCGAAAACGAGAGGAGCTTGCTGGTAAAACAGCTTGGACAGTATTGGCCGCAGCCCAGGCCTCAAGCAAAAATGACACCCCAGAAAGTCTGCACGCCCTCTTACACTTTTGTTTGTGGGGCAATCGGATTGATTTGAGTTATACGCAAGTGATCCAAGACACAGGTGGTGTCCTTAGCATCGAGCAGGAGCAACAAAACATCCTTATCGATGACTCTGCCGCAGCCGTTGCGCACCTTGATACAGTCCGGCAGCGAGCTCCAATTCGTCGGATCGATTTTATTTGCGATAATGCGGGCACGGAACTTCTGACCGATTTGGTTCTCACCGATTTTTTATTACGCTTCAACTGGGTGGATCAGATTATCTTACGGGTCAAGGCCCATCCCACCTACGTCTCAGACACCACATCGGCTGACTTGGACTTAACGCTGACTTCACTGCAAGAACAGTCACCCGAAATGCAAGCGATGGCCCAGCGATTTCATCAGTTTCAAGTGCAGCAGCGTCTACTCGTTCTCCCCCACCTTTTTTGGAATAGTAGCCACTTCTTTTGGCAAATGCCTACTAGCTTGCAAACTACTTTGAGCGAGGCCCAACTTGTTATCGTCAAGGGCGATGCCAACTATCGACGCTTGGTTAGTGACAGCCGCTGGCCGACGACAGCCCTCGCGTCCGATGTTATTCCCTATTTTCCAACCACGCTGCTCGCCCTACGCACTCTAAAGTCCGATCCCATCGTTGGGTTGCCCGCCGGCCTCGCCGCGCAACTAGACCAAGAAGATGCAGCTTGGCGGGTAAATGGGAAACGTGGGGTCATTCAAATGGTATTAACAGAGCACAAAGCAAAAACTGTGTAACGTTACAAATCAGAGCGAAAACAGACATCATAGTGTAGAGAAAATATGATACCCAGGGAATGAGATATGATAAGAAACGGCGCACTGACATTACTCTTAATGGTCATTTTCCTTATGCTTCAGGCCAGTGTCTCAGCCAATGCAAATGAGACAGAAACAATCTCCTCGAAAAACACGCTGGACACACCTTTATTACAAGACAATTTGTGGCAGGATATTGATGAGGGCTTGATGCTTAACCGAGATTTTGGCCGTCGCATCATTCCCGATCAATATCGCTTGGTCAAAGCTGATATTGATCAGCTAGATCAGCTAATGAGTCAGGCCCCGACAGAGGCATCTCATCTGAAAAAATCTCAACTCATTCTACCCCTCCCTCAACCAGACGGCACCATAGGAAAGTTTATCATCGAAGAGTCCCCGATTATGGCACCTGAACTGGCTGAGAAATTTCCCGAAATCAAAACCTACCGAGGCTTTGGCCTTGATGATCCAACGGCCTTTGCTCGGCTAGACCGCACCCCAGCTGGTTTTCACGCCTTCATTCTTTCCGAACGGGGCACCGTTTACATTGACCCGTATCGCCGTGGTGATACAGAACATTACCTCAGCTATTATAAACATCAATATCGACAAAATGGCGTGAGCACTGTTTTCACTGACACTGTAATTCCAACTCAAGCTGAGCCTGTACCGGCAAGGCAGGAACAAATTCAAAATAGTTCAGGTCCCGTGCTCCATACGTATCGCTTGGCTTTAGCGACAACAGGGGAGTATACCCAATTTCATGGCGGGACAGCGAGTCAGGCCCTAGCAGCCATCGTCACCACTATCAATCGCGTCAGTGGTGTTTTTGAAAGAGAGGTGTCCATCCGATTGTCCCTGATTAATGGAAATGAAAAAATCATATTTTCTGACCCTGACAATGACCCTTATACTGGAATAAATATGCTTAATACAAATCAGACGATCATTGACAACATTATTGGCAGTGAGAATTATGATATCGGACATCTATTTACAAATGGAGACGGCGGGATCGCCTTTCTTGGGTCGGTATGTAACAGCTCGCACAAAGCCAAAGCCTTGACGGGGCTGGAGATACCTGAGGGAGATCCATTTGATATCGACTTTGTTGCCCACGAAATTGGGCATCAATTTGGGGCAACCCATACCTTTAACGCACGAACAGCGGGTAGCTGTAATGCCGGAAACTTTTCATTTATCTCGGCCTATGAACCAGGCAGTGGGAGCACCATCATGGGCTATGCTGGTATATGTACCAGTCAAAATATACAAACCTTTAGCAATGATTATTTCCATACGATCAGCTTTGATCAAATTAGGAATTTTATTAATTTTTCCGGCCAAGCTTGTGGCACGCACATCGACACCGGAAACTCGGCTCCTGTGGTCGATGCGGGAGAGGATATGACCATTGAAGCGCTAAGTAGCTTCACCTTAACCGGGACAGCCACTGACATTGATGGCGATATTCTAACGTACACCTGGGAGCAATTTGATAGGGGAACGGGTTGGATTCAGTCAAATGTTCTCCCCAATACAGATATTGGCACAGGCCCTCTTTTTCGCTCATACACCCCAAAAATTAGCCCTGTCCGCGTCTTCCCAAATTCTGACCAACCTGACTTGGCTGCCCTTGGCGAAATGTTGCCTTCAAGTGACCGTACACTCACCTTTCGGCTCATAGCCCGTGATAATAAAGGTGGTGTAAGTTATGATACAATGCAGGTCACGGTGAACACAGCCAATCTACCAAAAGTGTATCTTCCGCTTATCTTAAAGTAATTGGCAAAATGACGTCGTGAAACCTTTGGCATCAAGGAGGATGTCTTATGCTGGCTGTACTCATAAGTATTATCATTTTTTATTTGGTTTTTGACCTGTATCAACGTTTCTACAAACCCCGCGTGGCTACCCAGACTTGGCCTGAATTAGCTGCACTCACCGGACTCACCTACCAATCACCCACGTGGTCTGGAGCCAACAAATCCTTACCCACGATGACAGGGAATTATCGTGATCATGAGCTTAAGCTTGATCTCACCAATGCGTCAACCACCGTGCTTGATGATGGAGTCGCCCGTTATCGCACCCGTATTGTATTAGCCATCAATGGGTCCATCAATGGCTCAGTCTCCCTAAAACGTAAAGGGCTTTTTGGGGCAAATGGGGAGATCACGTTAGATGATCCACCGTTTGACAAAAGGTACATCATTGAAAGTCAGCCTGAAGAAATGGTTCATCAAATTTTTGCGTCTCCCCAACTAAGAGAACGGCTATTAGGCACAAACTTTAACACCTTGAGAATATCCGACTTGGGTCTGTTCTTTGACAAAACGGGGGCTGAACAGAATATTAATACCTTACAATCCTATTTAGAGTTATTGTGCGATATTGCCGACACAATTGAAAGATAAGAAACAGCGGACAACACGGATGGCAGACACCTCCCTTGTCAATGTCGAAATTTGTATCAATTGTGACATCCTGCAACAGACAAAAGCCCAGGTCTCAGCAGCTTATCAAGGCGGGGCAACGACAGTTGAGTTATGCCGGGCTATGGACTTTGACGGCCTTACCCCGACAAAAGAGCACATCGTTGCCGCCCGGCAAAGTTTTAAGCGGCCTGGGTTAATGGTCATGATTCGGCCTAGGTCAGGTGATTTCACATATTCCAAAAATGAAATTGACCAAATGAAACAAAGCATTGCTTTAGCCAGCGAGGTTGGGGCAGATGGCATTGTATTCGGGGCGTTGGCCGAAAATCACCTCATACATCAGCCAATCTCAGAGGATTTAGTCGCCATCAGCCAAAGTTACAACTTAAAAACGACCTTTCACCGAGCGTTTGATGCAACCCCTGATCTGTTTGAAAGCCTTGAAACGTTGATCACACTTGGTGTTGATCGTGTCTTGACCAGTGGCACACCTTGGACTGAAAAGAAAACCGCGTGGCAGGGTCGTCAGATCCTCAAGCGGCTTATTCAACAAGCGCAAGACCAGATCGAAATTGTCATCGGAGGGGGGATCACCCTAGCCAATGTTCAAACCATTATCGGCCACCCACCACCGTCGCCACAACAAATCACAGTTCACGCCTACTCAGGCGTACAAGAGGCTGGTATCACAACTGTCAATGGGGTGAAGGCCTTGGTTGAGGCAACTCAACTTACTAACAGGAGAATCTAATGGAGCAGCATCCCACCGAAGCGGAAAAAGCCTTACAGCAAGCCTACCACCTCTATGATAATCAGCAAGACTTCACGGAGTCTCTGCGTCTCTGCGAGGTAGCGCTCACGCTTGAGCCAGACTGGCCTGATGCTCACAATTTTCACGGTATCCTGTTAGAAGAGTTGGATAAACCGCTTCGAGCGATGAGTGCGTATCGTAAAGCCCTCAAAGTTGATCCTAGCTATGTGGAGGCCCAACAAAATCTAGATGCATTAAAAGCTGAGTTATCGGGTGAAAACCCACTCGTTACCGCCGCCGTGACGGATACCTTAGGGGAAGCACATGACTTGAAGGGGCTTTTAGAGGAGGCTGGGATCAAGGTCATCATCCCAAACGAACACCCAGTTCTGAAAAACACATTCCTAACTCAAGACCAAGACGAAATTCATCTGCTCATTCGGAAGGATGATAGTGAGGCGGCCATCAAAATTCTCGACAAACATCAAGACTTATTTGATGAGGAGCCTGATGAAGAAGATGACGAAGCGTTGCTTGAAGACGAGGAGGCTAAATTTTATGAGGAAGATGAAAGCTCGACGCAATGTCCTTGGTGCGGTTCCCACAATATTAAGCAAACCTTGACCCTCCCCTTTCTTCCCGGAAAGTGGAAATGCCAAGATTGTGGTCAGGCTTGGCGCGATGATTAAAGGAGGTAGGTGGTAAGGAGCAAGGAGTAAAAAGCTGGTCATTGAGCTTATCCCCTAAAAATCGTATTTGTCCGTTCGACAAAATCCATTAAACTATACAATTTGAATTAAACGTCAAAGATCGACGGGATGTGGAAATCACATCTCGTCGTTTCAATTTATGACCCAAGGAATGATTATGACCGCCTCACGCACCGCAACTGTGACCCGCAAAACAGGGGAAACAGATATCGAACTAACCATCAATTTAGATGGCACTGGCCAAGCCGATGTTTCAACTGGCGTTGGCTTTCTAGACCATATGCTCCACGCGTTAGCCCGGCACGCCCGCCTGAACCTAAAGGTTCGCGCCGAAGGTGATTTGCACATCGATGAACACCACACCGTCGAAGATGTAGGCATCGTGCTGGGACGGGCCTTGGCCCAAGCTCTAGGGGATCGCAAAGGCATCACCCGGATGGGACACGCTATCGTCCCGATGGACGAAGCTCTGGCCATGGTGGCTGTTGATTTTGGCGGACGTGGTTACTTTGTCTTTGACGGCGAATTTAGCACCGATCGCATCGGCCAAATGGGGACCTCGCTTGTGCCCCACTTCTTTGAGAGCGTGGCTCATGAAGGCAAACTCAATTTACATGCCCGTCTACTCGCAGGCCGAGATGACCATCACCGAGCAGAGGCCCTGTTCAAGGCGTTCGCCCGTGCCCTCGATATGGCCCTAACCCGTGATGATCGCTTGGCGGGACAGGTGCCCAGCACAAAAGGAACGTTGACAGTGTAGCAAAGTAGCAGGGTAACAGAGGGTAACAAAGGTAGCAGGATAGCAAGGTAACAAGATTGGTAAGCTTTGCGACCTTGCTATCCTGCTACTTTGAAACCAGTTCGCTGGCATCATTTGTCAGCAAAAAAGCAAGTTGATAGAAAAATCAAGGATACATAAACTATGAGCAAAATCGTTATTGTCGATTATGGCGTTGGAAATTTTAGAAACGTTCAAAAAGCGTTTGAATTTATTGGCACAGAAGCAAAAATTAGCGACTCCCCCGCAGATATTGAAACGGCAGAGGCCGTTGTGCTACCTGGTGTTGGGGCTTTTGGAGATGCGATGGACAACCTGCATAAACGTCAGCAGGCCGAACCTATCCAACGGGCTGCGCAGGCAGGCAAGCCAGTTTTTGGCATTTGTGTCGGCTTGCAGCTGTTGTTTGATGAAAGCAACGAAATGGGCATTCACCAAGGCTTAGGGTTGTTGTCAGGTCAAGTCACACGCTTTGCTGAGGATTTGACGGTGCCCCACATGGGCTGGAATCAGATCGAAGTTGAGCAAACACACCCGCTGCTTGATGAAGTTGAGACAGGTGACTACGTTTACTTTGCCAACTCCTATTACGCAATTCCTGAGCACGCCACTCACACCATCGCCCGAACCGATTACGGCCAGCGCTTCTCATCCGTCGTCGCCCACGACAACGTCTGTGCCATTCAATTTCACCCAGAAAAAAGTCAGCGAGTCGGGCTACAAATCCTCAAGAATTTTGTCGCCTTTGCGGGGGTGAACTAAATGAATATCTATGCCGCAATTGATCTCAAGAATGGCAACTGTGTTCGCCTCATTCAGGGTGATCCCAATGCCGAGACGGTTTATGGTAACGATCCTGCCGCGATGGCTAAAAAATGGGTTGGCTTGGGCACAGATTGGCTGCATATCGTGAATCTGGATGGGGCCTTTGGTGACCCTGAAAAAGCGGCTAAAAATGTGCAGGCCCTCAAATCGATTTTGGACAGCGTGGATGTGCCCATCCAATTTGGCGGGGGTCTTCGCAGCGAGGCCGACATTCAACAGGCGCTTGATTTGGGCGTCAAACGTGTCATCATCGGCTCGATGGCCGCCAATCACCCTGAAAAGATGGAGGCATTGCTCGCTAAATTTGGGCCAGAACGGATTGTATTGGGCCTGGATGTCAAAGATGGGGCGGTGGCTACCCACGGCTGGTTGGAGTCAAGCGGGCTTGATCCCGTGGCTTTGGCTCAACGTTTCCACGCCCTCGGCCTCAGCCACATCATCCATACCGACATCTCCCGGGACGGCATGCTCACCGGGGCCAATGTCGAAAGCTCTGTCGCCCTGGCTCAAGAAGGTCGATCAACTGCCGCCAGCCATCCTCTCCAAGTGATTGTCTCCGGCGGTGTCGCCGATTTGGAGGATGTGAAGCGGGTCAAGGCCACTGAGCAGAATGGCATCGATGGAATGATTATTGGCAAGGCGATTTATACAGGAAAAATTGATTTGGCCAAAGCGATGGAGATTGCCAAAGGGGCATAACCCAATCAATTCAAATTTATATTACTTTCGACTAATTTACGATTTATGATTTACGATTGACAAGTATATTTTGATAACTAGCAATCAATCCAAAATCTAAAATCGTAACTCACAAGAATGAGGACTCTATGTTAGCAAAACGAATTATTCCCTGCCTTGATGTAAAGGATGGGCGGGTGGTTAAAGGAATCAACTTTTTGAACTTACGGGATGCAGGTGATCCCGTTGAGCAGGCGAAGGTGTATGATCAAGAGGGGGCTGACGAGCTGGTCTTCCTCGACATCACCGCCTCACACGAAGGTCGTGGGCTGATGTTAGACATCGCCCGCCGGGTGGCCGAGAGTGTGTTTATCCCCTTCACGGTTGGCGGTGGCATTCGCACCGTTGAGGACATCCACACCATTATCTCGACGGGGGCGGACAAGGTGAGCATCAACACGGCGGCGGTCCGCAACCCACCAGTGATCACCAAAGGGGCCAAGGCCTTTGGCAGCCAAGCCATCGTTGTAGCCATCGATGCCCGGCGTCGCTTGGAAGGTGATGGCTGGGAGATCACCACCCATGGCGGTCGTCAACGCACGGGGTTGGATGCCGTAAAGTGGGCCAAAGAGGCCCAAGAACGAGGCGCAGGCGAAATCCTGCTGACAAGCATGGATGCCGATGGCGTAAAGACAGGCTACGACATCGAACTCACCAAGGCCATCAGCGATGCGGTCAGCGTGCCCGTCATTGCGTCTGGCGGGGCGGGAACCTTGGAGCATTTCTCCGATGCCTTGACCGACGGTGGGGCTAGTGCGGCTCTGGCGGCCAGTTTGTTCCATTTCCGTGAACTGTCCATACAAGAGGTTAAGGATTATTTGGGGGAACAGGATATTCCGGTGCGGGCGTAGAATTTTGAGAGACAGGGAAAACACGGAAGACGCGGAATTTTTTCAATAGAAAGGCAGTAATGGGTAAACCACTATGGAAAATCTAAAATTTAATGAGGCAGGTCTGATTCCGGCCATTGTGCAGAGCGAAGAAAGTCGCGAGGTATTGATGATGGCTTGGATGAATGAGGAGAGCCTGAAACGCACCTTGGAGACAGGCGAAACGTGGTTCTGGAGCCGCAGCCGGCAAGAGCTTTGGCACAAGGGCGCGACCAGTGGAAATACACAAATTGTTTCGGATTTGTATTATGATTGTGACGGTGATACACTATTAGTGTTAGTTCAACAAAAAGGTCCGGCCTGCCACACAGGTCGGATGAGTTGTTTTTATCGCACGTTTGAATAAGGAGCATTTTGTGTCAAAAAAAGCACTGATTGTGGTAGACATGCAAAACGATTTTTGCCCAGGTGGCGCACTCGGTGTCAATGAAGGGGATCAAGTGGTTACCCCCATCAACACCTTAATTGAAGAATTTACAACAAACAATAACATCGTTGTCTACACGAAAGATTTTCACCCCAGCGACCACAGTTCATTCCAGGTTAATCATCCAGACGGCATTTGGCCGCCCCACTGTGTACAAAACACAAATGGGGTTGAATTTCATGCCGACTTAAAGGTGACGGGCGAAACCTTCTACAAAGCCTTCACTGCAGAGGCGGACAGCTACTCTGGCTTTGGTGGTCACATTTCTCCCGAGGATAGCGCCCAGTCTTTGGAGGACTACCTAAAGGCCAATGATGTCGAAGCCGTGACCGTGGTCGGGCTGGCCCTTGACTACTGCGTCAAATCAACCGCTATCGACGCCCACAAGTTGGGCTTCAAATCAACGGTTTTGTTGGAAGGCACGCGCCCGGTGAATGTCAACCCTGAGGATGGGGATAAGGCCGTGGCTGAGATGCGGGAGTTGGGGATTACGGTTCAATAAACAGGGCAAAGCAAGCCGACTCGGCTCAAAATCGCGACAATGGTTCTTTCTCCTGAATTGCAAAAAGTTCATTGTATCATTGAATTTTCTATAGGTATGTCCCCTGCTACAATTAAAGAGCTAGGCCGTGGTGCAACGAGTGCGGCGTATCAGGGCACTGCAGGCGACAAAACGATCATCGTTCGTATGATCCCTCTGGGAACGAATCGGCCTGTTACCTATCAATCTGAATTTACCATTCTACGTTTATTACGAGATGAGGGTTGCCCAGTTCCTAAGCCCATTCTGAATTCTGCGGAACATCCAGATCAATTGAAAGATATTGTTGAACCTTGGGCGGTGACAGAAGTTATCAAGGGGCAAGCAATAAAAAAGAGTTGTATTACCCCTGAGGTTGCCAGAGAGTTAGGAAGGTTTACCTCCACTCTGCACGACTTGCCTACCAAGGGTTATGGCCGGTTAGCCGAACAAAAAATGCGGTTACAAGGATTACAAAACGATCATCAAGCCGGGGTTTGTGCCCGATGGTGTTGGGCTGATATCTGGCCCTTTGATAACAGCAATGTGGAACAACATCCTATATCGACTGTTGCTCCACAAACTGTAAAAATCTTGAGTGATTTAGAGCCAAGTATTCATGAAATATTAACCCAAGATCAGCCTGTTTTGAACCACTCCGATTTGCACGGGGAACATATTTTTGTACAAGATGGGGCATTGGCTGGGATCATTGATTTTGGAGTAGCTTTTATTAGTGTTCCAGCCTGGGAGTTTGCGGTGATGGCGTTCTATCACGGCTGGCCTGCCACCCAAGAAATGCTCATTGGATACAGTCCAGCCAAAGAAGTTCAAGCTCATCAACTCAAGCAAGCTCAAAAATTAGCGATCGTTGTCGCTTTATACAAGCTATCTAAGGCAAAAGCGGCCCAAGCCCCCCTAGAAAAAGTAGCTAGAATCAGAAAATTTATTACCGATTCCCTAGGGATGTTGCAGAAGAGTACGTATTTCTAAATTGGTGATGGGTTATTCTTATCACCTGGATCAGTGGCTGGCTTAAAATTTAGTTTATTCTGATCATACATCGCTTGCCACTCAGCCAAGGCCCTTGGCCCTGCCTTTGCCAGCCCCTCCATACGCCGTTCCTTATCAACATCCCGATAATCGATTCGCTCCACCTTGAACGGGGCCAGTCTCTCGCGATTGCGTCGTCGTTCCAGCACATCCAGATAATAAATCACAGCGTTCTCGGCGCTTTTTCCGTCTGTCCACTCGGCGCGATACAGTGGGATACCCGCTCGGTTGAAAATATAGGTCATGTTAGATCGACCGCCGTAGGCGATATGGCAATCACCCGTAAGATCATCAAGATAAATTGGTCGAGTAACATTATATTCTTTACGAAAGCCTTGGGCATTACGAATTTTATCGTCCATCGTGCGATGGTATGAATAGTTTTCGCCAGGATGTGCTTCTCGGGCATAGACAAAGATTGATCCCACGTCGCGATCAGCATATTTGTCGGCAACTTCATTCATGGATGAGGACCCCATCCCACAGAATGGTCAGGTAAAGCTACCAAATTTAACGATGGTTAGTCGATGTTGCTTGATAAGGGCCATTAGGCTTGTCGGCGCTTCCAGGACATTCCCTTCATCAGGCAATTTCCAAAGCGGAAAATCTGCGCCTTTTTCGCCCAGGGGTGGATAATTCCCAACCCAACCACGTTCTCGCATCATTTTCATACTTTCTGGGGAAAGGCCCGTGACGTTGTACTCTCGAATTTTCTCTTCACGATTCATATTTTTTCCTTGTTTGGTTTAGTGATAGCAATACATCAAAGCGTTATATTCCGATTCATCCAAAAATCAGCAACGAATTGATTGAATTGATCCAAATTAGTGCTTAAAAATTAGTAAAATTTGTGTAATTTGTTGCGAGAAATCATTGACCAAGTGATCATTCCCCAACCACTGCCAGAAACTCGATCTGCAAATAGCAGCCGGGCAGGAGGTCAGCAATATGGGCGTGGCGGGCGGGACGATGGGCTTCGTCAGGGTAGAGGCGCAGCCAGTGCGGATTGGCAAACTTTCGATCCGCTTTGTCTCTAAAAAAGAGCTCCACCTTGATAACATCTTGTAACGTCGCCCCACCCGCCGCCAACATCATTTCAAAGTATTTGAAGGCTAAGGCGATTTGCTCCTCTTTATCCTCAGGATAGATACCTGTTTCAAAATCTTTGCCAGAAATGGCTGAACTCGCGAAAAAGCCTCGATGGATGGCCCCGGCAGGAATCGGATTTTTGTGTGGCGGAATTCCTTCGGGATCAATCGACTGTACCATTACGCACCACCTTTCTGATGTTTAATTGGATTTGCGAGAACACCAAGCGGCTCGATTTCAATACCAATCGTTCCTTGTTCCTCGCCAAGAAATACACTTTTATGGCCACGTGGAAAACGGCCTACGCCCTTGCCAGTTGTACCAAAGGAGATGAGGTCACCCGGCTCAAGGGTGAAATAGCGGCTAGCCTCGGCAATGCATTGTTGGATGGTAAAACGGTAATTGCCTGTGTGGTCCTTGGTGAACACCTCACTATTCAGCGTGCCGGTGACGTGCAAATCATTGGGATCAGGCACGTCCTGGGCCAGCGTAATCCACGGCCCCATCGGGCCAAAGGTATCGGTACCTTTAGAGCGGGTATGGTACACATAAAAAGCATCGGTATCATCCGGCCCATTCAAATTGCGCCAGGTGTAAAACTCGGGCCGAGCCATATCACGGTCGTAGGTCACGGCGATACTGTCTTTCTGAAATTTTAGACCGTGCGAAGTGACATCGTTGTGGATGAGGTAACCGAAGACGTAATCGAGCGTCTCATCTTCGGAAATGTGTTTGGCTCGTTTCCCAATCACTGCGCACACTTCTGGCTCGGGAATCACCGCGCCCCATTCGGGGTCTACAATGATCGGCTTGTTGTGCCCCTGCAAGGCCGAGGGTGGCTTCATGAAAAAGTTCGGCACACCGGGGTCTCGGTGGGCTTTCTTCATCAGCTCTTTGTTGTTGAAGGCCACACCAAGAATTTTGGAAGGGTTGGGAATGGGCGCACTCCAATCGAGGTTTTGGGTATCAAACCCGAGCAGTCGATCAACCTGATTGGCGAGTTGGGGTAACAGGTCGGGATTTTCAGCCGTACGTTGCACCAAAGTCAGAATGTCTGGAATAGCGTCTAGTTCAGCGGCTCGACATACATCAACAAGCCGTCGGGCTTGATCATCGCCCCCTTGAACAATCGGGATAAGAATTTCATTTTGAATGATTGTTCCAAATTTCATATCAATTACCAACTTTCAAAATCTACAGATGTTACACACTTAACACCCAGACTTGTCATTTCGAGAAAATGAGAAGCCTGACCGCTACCCTTCTACAAAAAACTTTGGATAATGTCATTTCCGCGTGCTTCTGTCGGGTATGACACAAAGGAACCAGTTTCCTAGGGACGGAACGCAGTCGAGCCCAGCTCGCATCGTGATGCGTGAAATCCCTAAGACACCTGTTCTTGTCCTACTTTTTGGGCAAACTAGAAGCAGTCAGACTTCTGGGTAACCCCGTGAAACACTCCCGAACAGAGGCAAGTCATATGGAAATGCCACGCCATCTACCTAACTTCAATCAAAATCTCAGCCAACTCCTCCGGCTGATCGACCATCAAATCGTGCCCACCAGACAGGGTGTAAGTAATCCAGGTCAGGTCACCTTTGAATTCATCATAAAATTGCGAAAAGACCCGTTTCTCGGCCCCTTTTTCAGCAAAGATGTAGACCCGCTGCGTCGTTAGTTTCGCAAGGCCCCCCGACAGGTCAATCGGTTGGCTAAAGGTCCCCAAGGCCTGGGGCACACACAAAGAGTCGACCCACACAACATCGGCAGGATTGACCTCAAACCAGGCTGCGGGGACAGGTGAGACACTGTTGTTACCAGAGGCTGCAGCCGCTTCTCGATTTTGGGCGGGCCGTTCGGGGGGCATATGGTCAAAGAGGCTCCGCCCATCCTGAGGCACAAAGGCATCGAGATAAACCAATCGTAGTATTTTCTCGGGGACTGCATCGGCCACACCAGTAACAACCATCCCGCCGTATGAGTGACCCACGAGGACAAAATTATCCAGCCCTTCCCAATGAATGACGTTGAGAATATCCTGGATGTGGGTATCGAGATTGATGTCGGGATGATACAGGTGAGATCGTTCACCCACGCCCGTTAGGGTCGGGGTGTAGACGATGTGACCTTGTGCTTGGAGCAGACGAGCCACGCGTTGATAGCACCAGCCACCGTGCCACGCCCCGTGAACGAGAAGAAAGGTTGTCATTTTTGGTTACCTCTCCTGGTAACAGTGGTTCTTATAAAACGCTACATAAGTTTGGGCGGCCGGACAATATTTCGGTGATCGATCATCGTATTCACCAAACGATGGGTCATCTCCGCTTGCAAAGCACTCGCCTCAGCCTGCCCAAACAGGTTTTGCATCTCGGTCGGATCTTCATCCAAGTTGAATAATTCACCGTGCGGTGCCCCCCGATAAACAGTGAGGCGAGTATCTTCTGTAATCAAGGTTCGAATACTGGTATTTTGTTCCAGATCAATCAAATCTATCGGTAAATCTTCTTCGATATAAACGTGGTCACGAGTTTTTGTCGTGGGGTCAGCAAGAATCGACTGAAGGTTGATACCCTGCATGCCAATATAAGGTTGCAATCCGGCAAAATCTAAAATGGTTGGGGCAAGATCCATCAAACTCACCAATGAGTCGGATCGACCCGGCTCTACATCAGGGGCTTTGATAAAAAGTGGTACCCGCACGGTGCCATCATAGTGGCTACCAATTTTGAGCATCATGCCGTGATCGCCAAACATATCACCATGATCGCTGCAAAAAATGATGACCGTATTATCAGCTTGACCCGTGGCCTCTAGGGTTTGCAAAATGCGACCAATACCGTCATCAATCATCGTGATTGAGCCATACTCAGCGGCAGCAGCGGCCTGATATTGCGCTTCCGTCGGGCTCGTCATAAAGGCACCGACAAAATCCCGGCCTCGCTGCTTGATGACCCGCTGAAAGTGAGGCATTGAACGTTCGTGTGTATCATAAAAGGTGTCAGGCAAGGGAACGTTTATGTCTTGATACATATCGTAGTATGGCTCGGGGGGGCAAAAGGGGTGGTGGGGATCGGGATAGGAGACGGTCAGAAAGAAGGGGCTGTCTTGCCGGGCAAACGTTTCCAGGGCATCAATGGACCGTTCGGTGATGTAGCTGGTGGGGTATAACTCGGCGGGCATGTTGCTGCAATATACTTGTTTCCAGACCTCTGAACGGCGGGGCGCATTGTCATAGCCGCCCATCGTAGCCACATCACCACCCTGCTCGATAAACCAGTGACGATAGTGCCCCTCCGGCAAATCGGCGTGGCTACACATCAGCTCTATCCGATCAAAGCCATAGTAGTCAGAGGGCAATTCAAGATAGCCTTCCCGATGTCGCGCCTGATTCTCCCACTGATTCCAATCAGCGGGAAGGGGAGGGCGAACTGCAGCGCCTTCGCCTTTTTGAGGAAAGCGACGGCTCATTTCTGATGAAGAAGGGTGAGGCATATCAAGTGATACGTTGGGCCGCTCCTCTAAAACCTCACGAAACACCATAAACTCCTGCAGGTGGGACTTACCAATCAACCCGGTTTGATAGCCATCTTCCCGTAACACCCGAACAAAGGTATTGGCATACCAATCCAATCCCAGTATATTAGCCCAATTTCCGTGGGCCGATGGCATTCGTCCCGTAAAAATTGAAGCTCGGCTGGGTCCACACATCGGGTTGGTGCAATAGGTCCGATTAAATTGCCGAGATTGCTCGGCCAGCCGATCTAAATGAGGTGTTTGGACAATTTCGTTACCACCAAATCCGGTGTGATCCACGCGGAGTTGGTCAGTCATGATAAAGAGGAAGTTTGGTTGTTTTTCCATGATTTGCACCTTCAATTGATCAGTGTTTTCCTTACTCAGATCCTCTTTCGACTCCCGCCAGCGTCACAAGGATGTTTGTCACAAGGTGGTAATAATGATGCGAATCCCAATCGCCAATAGCAACACCAGTACAATCTTCCGAAAGAGTAGGACGTTAACAAATCGATTGACGTAGAAGCCGATTAAGAGGCCGACGAAGATAAACGGGATGGTGATGAGCCAGGTACGCCAGACGATTTCGGTGATGTTGCCATTGAGATAGTGGGTGGTGTTGGTCACGATGGTGTTAAGGAAAAAGAAACCAGACACGTTGCTACGAAAGGCATCAGGAGTCCAGCGTTGGGAGTCGGCGTAAATAACAATCGGTGGCCCCGAGGTGTTATAAGCCCCACTTAACAGACCAGCAGCAGCCCCAAAGGGGAGGCCCCAATTGGGGTTGGTCAAGCTAGGGACAGGTAGCTGAAACAGGCGATATACAGCATATAACGCTGTCACAATCCCCAATATAGTGAGCATCAACGTCTCTGGTAATTGGCTTAACGAATAAATCCCAATCGGCACAAAAATAAATGAAGCAATTGTCAATCGCCATACCGCCGAAAAATTGAAAGATTGGCGATAGCGCACTGTCATCACCATTTGGATAAAAAAACCAAGCCCCGCCATCAACGGGGCCGCTGTTTGAATACCAAAAATGCCAATGAGGAGGGGCATCGCAATCAGCGCGATACCAAAACCAGAGACCCCCTGCATAATCGAGGCAGAGAAAAAGGTTAAGACCACCCACCATTGATCGGGATCAAGCATTGCGCGTCAGCTTAGCCTTGTCCGGCAGATCGTCTTCCGACCAAAAGCCAATGTAAATCCCTAGCTGCTCTCGGAAATATTCCCATTTTCGATCTTCAAACACCTGGTGGTTAACCATGACCTGAATACGGCGTTCGAGTTGCCAATCGATCAGCCTGGCCTGCATCTCCTGGCGAGGTTGCTCACAGGCCGGATCAGCCCCTAAATCGTGATGCTCTTGGGGATCGTTTTCAAGATCAAACAGCATCGGGCGGAAGCCATTGAAAGCGATATATTTCCACTTTTCCGTGCGAACCATCACTGTTCGACATTGGGCTGGCGACAAATCCAAGTAGTAGTTGGCTTGACGGTCGCTAAAATCAACCTCACTGATAACATAGTCGCGCCAAGACACATCTTGACCATGCAACAGGGGAATGAGTGACTGGCCTTCAAGACGATGAGATGGGGTACCGCCCATAGCCTCAACAAAGGTGGGGACATAATCAATCGACTCGACCAATCGCGTTTCAACAGTACCACGTGTGACATCAGCTTCAGGTCGAGGATCGACCACAATTAGTGGCACACGCACCGCCTCTTCGTGAAAGAAGTTCTTATCCCCTAGCCAATGATCGCCCAGATAGTCGCCGTGGTCGCTGGTGAAGATGATAAATGTATTGTCCAATTCGCCACGGGCCTCCAGAAAGTCCATGAGCCGACCAATCTGATCATCAATCTGCTTGATGAGGCCCATATAAGCTGGAATGACTGCGTCCCGCATCTCGGCTGTCGCAAACCCTTGTGAGGCCAGGTGCTTATGGTAAGCGGCTAAAACCGGATGAGGATTAACCTTTTCCGCTTCGTTTTGGTTGACAGGAATGATGTGTTCTTGCCCGTACATCTCATGGTATGGCGCAGGAACAATGTAAGGCCAGTGGGGTTTGATGTAGCTCAGATGCAGACACCAAGGCTGATCTGATGCTTCTTCGATAAACTCTACCGCTCGGCTCGTGGCATACGGCGTTTCCGAGTGTTCTTCTTTGATATTGGCCGGATACTTAGCGTTTTGATTAAACCAGCCGCTGCGAAAGTTGCCATCCTCATCAATCGCACCATTGGCGTTGGTATGCCACGGGTTTTTGCCTTCATAACCCACAGAGCGTAAATAGCGATTATAGTCGGCATTCTCTGACCGTTCGTCATTAGGGTGAGTGCCATCATCACGCCAATAGGGTTCAAATGCCCCGTGAATGATACGCTGTCCAGCGGGCGAAGCAGGGTCAATGCCCAACAACCCCATCGCCTCTCGGTCTGTGTTGATATGAGTTTTACCAACCAACGTTGTTCGTACGCCAAGCTCGCCGAGATAATCACCCAAAAATCGCTCGGTCGGGGCTGGGGCTGTGAAGTTGAGTGTAGAGCCGTGTGAGGAGACATAGCGGCCCGTATACATCGAGACCCGGGCCGGCCCACAGATCGGCGACTGAACGTAGGCTCGGTCAAAGCGAACTCCCCGTTCAGCCAGCCGGTCAATGTTCGGGGTATGTAAATGAGGGTGACCGTAACACGCGAGATAATCCCAGCGTAACTGGTCACACATAATGAACAGGGTATTTAAAGGTTTAGTCATTGACAGACTACCTATTGGTGCCCGTTAGAGGCCATCTGCTCTGGCGTATTGTCCAGCAGCAAGGGCACGACAGATTTACCGTTCAAAGTCGGGCCAGAGGTGTGCAGGTGACAGCGAACTGTCCCCCCGCCTTCGACCGGAGTCGGGTCAGGCATTGAGTCGTGGCAAATGTCCATCACCAAAGCACAGCGGTTGGTGAAGGGACAACCCGGTGGCAAGTTCGCGGGGCTGGGTGGCTCCGCATCAATGTGATACTTACGCCGGACTTCGGATCGAGCGGCCTGTCGTTCGGGATCAGGGATTGGCTCAGCCGCGTGGAGCATCACCGAATAGGGGTGAGCGGCACTTTCGTAGACCCGTTCGGCAGGCCCGGTTTCAACAAGGTAGCCGAGATACATTACCCCGATATCGTGGCTGATATGGCGAACCACGGCCAAGTCATGAGCGATGAAGAGATAGGATACCCCCGTCTCTTCCTGAATTTCTTCAAGCAGGTTAATCACCTGACTTTGAATAGAGACATCCAAGGCGCTGGTGGCCTCATCACAAATAATCATTTGAGGATCGACAGACAGAGCACGCGCAATCGCGACCCGTTGACGCTGACCACCGGAGAGTTCATAAGGGAAGCGCTCTAAAAAGTGACGGCCTAAGCCCACCTTTTCCAGCAGGTCACCAACCATCTCATCGCGCTCCTTACCGGCACGAATACCACGATGTTGGGTCACCAACTCACCAACAATCTCCCCAACGATGTGGCTGGGGTTAAGCGACGAGTAGGGGTCCTGAAAAACGACCTGCACTTGGGAACGATATTGCTTCTCACGGTTGGCATCCATTGCAGTCACTTCATCGCCCTGCACCCGAATACTACCCGCTGTGGCTGGCACCAAACGCAAAATGGACCGAGCAATCGTCGATTTACCAGAACCGGACTCACCCACCAAACCAAATGTTTTACCCGGTTTGATGTCGAATGAAACACCATTGACTGCTTTAACAGGCGGACGGGCTTTACCAAAAATTTGTCGTCGACCGGCAAATTCAACGTGCAGGTTCTCAACATTGAGATAGGATTGTTCGCTCATCTTAAGCCTCACTTAAATTGATATCATTGACCCGAACGCAGCGGGTATAGTGTGGGGATGGACTGACTTGGATCATATCCAACGATCCATCACGACAAATGTCACTGGCGTATTTACAGCGGGGATTAAAGCGACAGCCCGTTGGCCACGAACTTGGTGAGGGAACCATCCCTTCAATAACGGGCAAACGCCCCTCAGATCGGCCATGGTGTGGCAAGGTTTCCAAGAGAGATTTGGTATAGGGATGCTTCGGTTGGTCAAACACTTCCCGCACGGGGCCAGCCTCAACCACCTCCCCAGCATACATTACCGCTACTCGATCCGCAATTTCGGCGACTACGCCCAAATCGTGGGTAATAAATACAATGGCCAGACCCAAGTTCCTCTGTAAATCTCTCAATAGATCCAAAATCTGCCCCTGCACGGTCACATCTAAAGCGGTGGTTGGCTCATCGGCCACCAACACGCTAGGATTACAAGACAAGGCCCGCGCAATTCCAACCCGCTGAGCCATCCCCCCTGAAAATTGGTGGGGGTACTCGTTCAAACGGCGCTCTGGGTCGGGAATTCGAACGAGCCGCATCAACTCCAAGGCCCGTTCGGTGGCCTCTTTCTGGCTAAGGCCCAGATGAATCCGCATCGGACGGGTGAGTTGGTCCCCAACTGTCATCGCTGGATTGAGCGAGGCGATCGGCTCCTGGAAAATCATCGCAATTTCTTTACCCCGCAACACGCGCATCTCAGAGTCGGGCAAATCGGTCACATCGGTTCCGTTCAAGAAAATCCGACCCCCTGTAACTCGACCAGGGGCGGGAACAATTCCCATCGCCGCCATCGCCGACATACTCTTACCGGAACCAGACTCGCCGACAATCCCCAGTGTTGTGCCGGGACGAACGGCGTAGGAAACCTTATTGAGAATGGATAACTCACGATCACCACGCGGCGATGGAAAACGGACATCAACATTTTGCAGGTACAAGGAAGCTTCTTGCTTCAAAGTGGGATTGATGTGAGACGCATCACCTTCATCGGTAGCCACCCGGACTTGCTTAGCAACAGTGGTCAATTGATTACTGGTAATATCTCGCCCTAAAGCATCCCGTAATCCATCCCCCAAGATGTTCCACGCCAACACGGTTAGGGCAATCATCACCCCAGCAGGAAAGGAGAGATAAGGGTGAATGGGTAACAATGCGCGGGCTTCAGATAGGCTACGCCCCCAGCTTGGCTCGCTAATCGGAACACCAACACCAATAAAGCTCAAGCCTGCTTCGATCAAAATGACTGCCCCAAAAAGCAGTGAGGTTTGCACGATTAACGGCGGAGCAATGTTTGGCAAAATATGCTTATAAATAATGGTCCCTGTGGTCAAACCACCCACTCTGGCCCCATCAACATAAAGCTCTTCCCGCTCAGCCAGTACAACCCCACGAGCGAGACGAGCGAAGCGGGTCGAAAGCACAATACCGACCGCGACCATCGCGTTGACCAGCCCTTCCCCCAATACGGCAATAATACCGAAGGCTACCAGAATACCAGGCAAGGAAAAGATGATGTCCACAAACCACATCACAATTCGATCAAAACGGCCGCCGATAAAACCAGCCAACAAGCCAATAGGCAACCCTAAAATAGCAGCGATGCCAACCCCAAGCAATGAAGCCTGCATCGAAATACGGGTGCCATAAACTAAACGGGAAAATACATCACGCCCCAAGTCATCCGTTCCCAGCCAGTGGCCTTCGGGATTAGTACAAGTTACGACCCCTTCATTCAGCCAAGGTAAAAACGAGGGGTAACAGAACACATTAAGGAAGTCCGACTCGGCCAAACCATACGGCATCAATTGATCACGAAAGATGGCAATCAATACCATCCCGATCAGGAAAGCGGCTGACAAAATCGCCAGATATTCACGTCGGAATCGTTGCCAAAAACGACCAAAATTAGAAAGACTTTTTTGTTCGGTTGCCGCAGCCATTAGGTTATCCTCACTTTAGGATTGAGCCAGCCGTAGGTAATATCGATAAACAAATTAAAGAGCACAATAATGATGGCGATGATCATGACCCCACCTTGGACCAGAAAAATATCTTGTCTAATGACGCCAATTGCCAACTGTTTTCCTGCCCCTGGCAAATTGAAAACAAACTCGACCACAAAGGCCGAGCCAATCACCACCGCTAGACGAAAGCCAATGGCGGTAATCACCGGGATCATCGCATTTTTAAGGGCATAGCTACTGATGACCTGCCAGTTTGGAATACCCATCGCCCGAGCGGCCCGAATATAGGAGGATTGTAAGACATTGGCCATCGAACTGCGCATTTGACGGGCGATCAACGCAGCAGAGGGAATACCTAAAGCCAGACTGGCCAAAGTGATGCTGCGCAGCCACTCAAATGGATTTTCGGTCAGGGGAGTGTAACCAATCGTTGGGAACCACTTGAGTTGCACCCCAAACCATAGCGAGAACATAATCGCCAGCCAAAATGGGGGCAGGGCCACCCCAACCGAGGCCCCTACCGTCGAGCCACGATCAAGAAGCGTACCAGGTTGTAGACCAGCGATAATCCCTAACACCAATCCCAACAGAATACCGATAATCATCCCCCCAAACACAATAGAGGCCGTTACTGGTAAACTCTCCCACATCAAGGTGGACACAGGGACTGGCTGCCAGAGCGATTCACCAAAATCACCCCGAACCGCCCCACTAAGCCAACGAACATACTGGACCACTAATGGATCGTCCAACCCCATCTCCGCTTCCAGTTCAGCAATGGCTTCGGGCGTAGCCCCAGCATCTAAAATCAAGGTCGCAGCACTGCCTGGAATGGCATGGACCATCAGAAATACCAAAATGGATACCACAAATACAAGCGGTATCGCTAGCAAAATACGATTGATGATCAGTCGGATCATAGATACATTCCTCCAGCCCGCTTGATTTACGATTTGGGATCTACGATTTACAGCTAAGTTACGAGGTAACAATTGTAAATCTGAAATCCTAAATCATAAATCCGACGGCATTCCCCATTTTGGAATAACAAAAATGAAAGGGCTGATAGTTTAATCAACTACCAACCCTTTCTTCATTCTAAAAACTATTTCACTGACACTGCTCCGACGTCGTAAACTGCGGGGTAAATATAACGGACCTGAACCCCTTGCACATTGTTAGGGTTGTAGGCGATGGCGCTAGCGGCCCAACCTAGGTGGATAATGTAGCCTTTTTCAGCGGAGATACCGGCGATTTCAGCGTAGAGTGGTTCTGCTTCATCCAACGGCAGGTTTTTGGCTTGCTCATACAAATCGATGATTTCTTGGTCCTCGTGATTCCAGACATTGAGGAAGCCGGTGGGGAGTAAACGGTTTTCAACAAAGTGCTTGATGTGTCGCTCGTTGATGGGGCACATGGCTACTGGATATTCGCCACCGGAACAAGCAGCAAAGATGTTACCCTCAATCGCTTCAACATTAACTGTAATACCAATCTCGGCCCAAGCACTTTGAATGAAGGCATTTCGGCTGTTGAATGGACCAAAGGTGGGAACACTGATTTCAAAACCTTCCACCCCAGCCTCAGCCATCAGAGCCTTTGCTTCTTCCAGATTGTAGCTCAAATCTGCAATGCTATCATTATAAGCGTAGGAATCTGGTAAGGCTTGTTGGGTTGTGGGGAAGCCAATATCCACGACCTGGAAATAAGCGTTTTTGTCCAAGGCCAGAGCCATTGCTTTACGGACCCGCTCATCAGCCAGTTCCGGCACAGTTGCACCAACGCGATCCAGAATGTGCATACTCCAAGCAACTGAAGGCTGAACACTGGTTGCCATTCCACCAGCTTCTAAAGCGGCACGAACAGGCGGGCCATTAAAACCGATGGAGTCAAGGTCACCAGAAAGGATCCCATTGTTTCGGGTCGCCCCGTCGGTAATAACATTATGCTCGTAACGGGCCAAGCTTTGTCGAGACTTATCCCAGTAATCGGGGAAGGCTTCATAGACAATGAGGCTGTTATCAGCTGCAGACTCATCCGCTACATAAGCGTAGGGGCCTGTACCGATAGGGTTGTTTTCCGCGACATTATCGAAGGCGGCGGGGCTAATCATCTTCCCAGGCAAACGAGACAAAGACAGAAGAATCGTCCCATCAAATTCAGAGAAGTTCACCCGTATCGTCAAATCATCAATGACGTCAACCGACTCGATATTCGCCAGGAAGTTACGGTTAGCCGGGTGTCCTTCTTCTCGCGCTCGATTAATGTTGGCGGCAGCAGCTTCTGCATTGAAGGGCTCACCATCATGGAAAACAACGCCTTCGCGAAGATTAAAGGTGATTCCGGTTTCATCCTCTTCCCAACTGGTGGCTAGTTCAGGAACAAAGTCGTTACCGTCATTGGTCTCGCGAAGAAGTCCTTCAAAAATAGGGTTAATATATTGCATCGAAATGGTACGTTGATCCTTTTGTGGATCCCAGGTGATGAAACCAACAGAGGCCCCGTGTCGCAAGGTTCCCTCAGGTTCAACCATCGCCTCAACTTCAACCTCGACGATTTTCTCAACTTCGACTTCGACTTCTTTAACAACTTCTACTTCTTTTTCAACAACTTTTTCAACTTCTACTTCGACCGTTTCTACCACGGTCACTTCTTCAATCACTTCCTTCTCAACCACAACAGTTTCAACAACCGTAATGGTTTCTGGCTGTGCTCCACAGGCTGCGACAAACAACCCTAAGGCCAGCAAACTTACAACTAACCACATACGTTTACCAAACATATTTCCTCCTTTGGAAATTCGCTAAATAAAAATTTACAGGGTTAATCCCTGAAAACACACCATAGCTTGGGGGCTGTCATAATGTTGAGACCAGTAAGACTCTAAAGGTTTCCGACAATTGCTAAATGACAATCAACATTTGAGTCCTATCTAATTTTTGAGCAGGAGTGTCCTAAAAAGCCTCTAAAGCCTCGTATGAACAGAGAACAAGCCCACATCAGATAATGTAGCACCTAACAGAAATAGTTTTTGATTGTGAAGGGGTGAATGGAATTTGTTTGGGGAACCAGCACTGGTTTGAGTTTTGTTTGGTACTATCATTGTACTTGAATACGCCTTTATATTCAGCAAGTTATGGTAAGTCTGGCAACAGCCATAAGTTTACCACAACTTGGTGGTAAAGAAAGAATTCAGACTAGTCATAAAATCAATTTAACCGATTAAACAAAAAATTAACACAGGTAGACTATTTTGTCAAAACCAAACCTATCTTTTGGGTAGTTTTAAGCAAATTAGACAAAATTACTCGAAGGGTTTTTGTCTAATTTGTAAAAACAGGGCAAAATAGTGTCTCACACTATGAGACCAACGCTGTTGTTGGTTAAATTTGGGTTTAATCGATTAAATAAAATGTGGTTATTGGAGTCTGGAGAGTTGAGACGTATACGGGGTGTCTTTTATTTCTATTGCTAAAGTAGAGCCACTTTCCCAATGGAGGCACTGGATAGTCCCCCCTACGCTTCCTCTCAACCTTCAATCACCTAAACCCAAATAACAAAGGATGTTATGGCGACGATTCACGATGTGGCAAAACGAGCCAATGTTTCGGCAGCGGCTGTGTCTTATGCCTTCAATAAACCTCATCTGATTAAATCAGAAACCTACGAGCGCATTCTGGAAGCGGCTCGTGAGCTAGATTACACCCCCAATGTTTTTGCCCAAGCCTTACGTGGGGCCAAAACTCAGATGGTCGGCTTGCTTGTCCCTGACATTCGCTCCCCTTACGTTTCTGCCATCGCCCGAGCGGTCGAAGACACCCTCAATGATCAGGAATATTTCGCGGTTGTGGCCAGTACAGATGGCAAACCTGACAAAGAAGTAGAAATGATAAAAAAGCTTCGTCGGCGAGGAGCCAGTGGGTTTATCATTATTCCGATTTACTATGGTGTCGGGTCAGAAGCACTCAACGAAGCCTATCGTCTCATCGATGAGGGGATACCATTTGTTGTCGGGGGTCACCGAGTTGATCACACCAAGCTCGATACAGTTCACTTTCGGCCTCAGATGGCCACCCGTGACGCGGTCAATCACCTTATCAATTTAGGCCATCGAGACATTGGCTTTATTGGGACCCGATATTCCCAAGGACTGGGCATCTATCGCTGGCTGGGGTATCAAGAAAGCCTCCTCTTCAATCAAGTGCCACTTCGCCCTGAACTCGTCAGGGAAATTGACATCACACCCGCTGAAACCAAACGAGCTTTAGCTGAGCTTCTGGATTTGCCAGATCCCCCCACAGCCATCTTTGCCTTCAACGATTTGGTCGCCAATAGTGTGATCGATTTTTGCCTGGAGCGAAACATCTCTATCCCCCAAGAGCTGTCCATTGTTGGCTTTGATTATCAAACAATTTCACAACGAACAACCCCAGCATTATCCGGCATCGTTGTCTCCGCTTATGAGCTTGGTCGAAAAACCGCCGAGTTACTCCGCACCCGCCAAGAAACACCCGATCTCCCCCCGCAGGAATGGCTGGTAGACTATCAGCTCGAAGTACGAGATACAACAGCACCGCGCTAATTGTGAATAAAAAACATCTATATCCCTAATACGTATTCTTCACATCCATATTGAATATTTTTGATTTACTATTCAAATCTACAAAGTTAATTAAATCGGTAACCTAAACTGTTCAACAGTTAGCAATTTCCACAAATTTTAAAAAAGGCTTTGTCCAAATGTCAAAAACATTTATTTTAGTTCACGGGGCTTGGGTTGGCGAGTGGTGTTTTGATCCGATTATTCCGTTTTTGGAAGCGAAGGGGCACACAGCCTTGGCTGTTTCACTGACAGGCTTCGGCCAAAAGCAGCATCTCCACAGCCCAGATATCACAACACACGATCATATTCGAGATCTTGATCTATCTGGTTTTTAATACGATATTCAACTTGACAACACAGGAAGCCCAAATACAGTGCTTTAGGAATGCTGCCCAGCATCTGACACCGAACGGTGTGTTTGTCATTGAAACTGTGGTGCCCGACTTCTCCGAATTTGTAGACGGCCAACGCCTGAAAGGCTCGTGGGTCGACATCGACTCCGCCCGGTTCGAAATCACGATACACAACCGCGCTATTCAAACCGTCGCTTTCCAGCGTATCATCATTACAGAAGAAGGCACACAGATGACGCCTCACTTCATGCGCTATGCTTCCTTATGGCACAATTGGCTGGTTTGGAGCGGCACGAACGATGGGCTTGGTGGGATCGCTCACCGTTCACCAACACCAGTAAAAGTCATGTGACGGTCTATGGGCTTGCGCAGGAATAGGGTTTGTCTGTATTATGAATATATAAGGAATAGAACAGTATTCAAAGGGGAACAAAATGTCACGATTGGCTGGAAAAGTAGCCATTGTCACTGGTGGCGCTGCCGGGATCGGGCTGGCAACGGCAACTCGATTTGCCCAAGAAGGGGCCAGCGTCCTGTTGGTTGACCTCAATGAGCAAATGCTTCAACAGGCGGCTTCCTCAATTGAGAGTGATAACATCAGCGCAACAGTCGCTGATGTAACCCAGCCGGACCAGGTACAACTTTACACCCAAATCGCTGTTGAGCGGTATGGCGGGATCGACATTCTCATTAACAATGCCGGTATTGAAGGGGAAGTCAAGCCGATACAAGAGGCCTCAATTGATATGTTTGACAAGGTGATGGCGGTCAATGTGCGCGGTGTCTGGCTAGGTCTAAAATATGTTATTCCCGAAATGGAGAAACGTGGGGGTGGCAGCATCGTGATCACCTCCTCAATGGCTGGTGTGGCGGGTGCCCCACAAATTTCCCCGTATGCCGCCAGCAAGCACGCCGTTGTTGGAATTATGCGGTCCATCGCATCCGAGTGTGGCCATTTGGGTATTCGGGTGAACACGGTCAATCCTGGCCTGATCTCGACCCGCATGACCGACTCATTAGCTGAACAAATGAACCCGCAGAGTCCCGATCAAACCAAGCGAGATTACGCGCAGAGAATTCCACTAGGTCGATATGGAACGCCGCTGGAGGTAGCTGACTTGATGCTTTTTTTGGCGAGTGATGAAAGTAGCTACTGCACGGGTGGCATCTATTCGGTCGATGGCGGTATGCCCAAACGACGATGATTCGAAATTTACAGTTGAACACAGTCTATCTTACCAAGAGCACAACTAAATTCACACTACCTTAGCACCTGGCTGATACCCTATTTCGCCGTAAATCAGAGACTCAAATATGGCATCTTCGCGCTGGCAAAAACATAATAAAACTATTGTGTACGCAGGACTGACAATTACCTATGCCATCGTCACTGCAGTATTCATATTTTTCGCGCTATCTTTGGGTCTAAGCGGAAAAAATTGGTGGTCGTTACTTATCCTATTCTCACTTGCCCTCTTGGGGCACCAGTTGACCTTCGTCATCAAGAACCATTACGCAAACTCGATAGCCCGTATTTTCCCCTCGGAGCCTGAGATTGCTGAATTAACTATTCGAACCGTGTTAAAAAACAAGGGTGTTCGTTTCAGCGTACGTATTGAAGCAGATATGTATGTATTAAAATTTCTTTCACCAGACCTGTTTCTGACCATCCAGCCGTATCTGACGGCTGATCTTGAAAATAGAGAACTGTTAGCGACGATCGTCACCCTCAGCGGGCTAAATGCAAAAAACAAAGCGTTGACCGCTGTGATCACAGAAGCGATTGATGAAATGGCACATCAGCAAGCTCACAACAAGGGCGCCAAACAAAAGCAAGCTTCGGCAATGAGAATAAAAAAGTAACACGGGTTGCTTATCCGTAGGCCATCTGGTCAACCCGAACGGGAGTTAATAGGGGCTTAACAAGGGGACAATGATGACACCAAATGACATTGACTATACAACCCTAACAGATGAAGAAGCCATCAAAATTTTAAAGGGGATGGACCAAAGTGTCCTATTCTTGTTCAATGCGCTTGACCGCGATGAGGATGGGCAGCTTTCTCCAGCGGAAATTGATACGGCTCCTGAGATTTTGCACTCGCTTGACAAAGATGGGGATGGCGAGCTGAATGAAACGGAGTTGGAGGGCTATGGCTTCCACTGGCAGCACGATATCCAATGGCTAGACAAATCGCGGCCCCACACTGGGGACATCATTCTGATCAACAACGGGGCGATGCGAGGGCTAGATGGACTACCAAACATGGCTGAAAAAAGTATGGGTTTCCGTTATGCCTACACCAACATATTGGAGCTAGCCCTACCCATGAACGAGGATGGAACTTATAATTGGGATGGCGATGTTGTGACAACCTGGTCGTACAAGGGCGATCCGCCTGAAAGCATGTTCGCCCCTTTTATGAGTGGCGTTGACCGTACGCCCAGCGGCAACACTGTTTTTGTGTTTGGGCACAACAAACGTATTATCGAGGTGACACCTGAGGGTGAAGTCGTCGCCGATTTTCGGATGCCTGGCCCCGGCAACACCTTCCGGATACGTCGCTATGGGTTTGATCATCCAGGTATAGCTCGTTTGAAATAACAGGTCTTGAGGTGGCACTTTAAATAAGGGTCTGCACAAGAGTGAAGTTAGGGGCGTGGTGGGAAACAGGCCTCCAAAAGGACGTATCCTGATTACCCTGTTATTATAGGCACACCCCTCAATTCAATCCAGAGTCTAAAGATGATAGGAGATTGTCTAGCATGATTACATTTATTAAGGAACCAACGATACATCAGAACCAAAATCCAATCGTTCCGCTCGCCGCCATTGTTCAATTTGAAGCGAGCCAACCTGTGGAAACCACGCTTTCGATAAACGATGGCCGTGATCATTGGGAACTGCACTACACCCCAGACAAGTCGCCAGTGGCGGGGCTACCTGTTGTCGGGATGCGGGCTGATACAACGCTCAATATTCACGTAACCATTCAAAGTGGTGACGAGCAGGTAACACACCCAACAGCATTGACCTTCACAGCACCATCTTTGCCTGATGATCCCGCCCTATTTCCCACGCTTCAGGTGGATGCAAGCGAGCCAGACCGCATTGAGCCAGGGCTAACGCTGGTGTTTGCCCGGCGACGGCCAGCAGGCGAGCCAACCGAGCTTTCGCCCGAACAGCGTAAGTTTATGACCTCCTTTGGTCTCATCATTGCCTTAAATGCCTACGGTGAGGTGGTTTGGTATTTCCAATCCCACGCCCGGATTGCAGACATGACTCAGCTGCGCAATGGCAACTTTGTCTTCATCACAACGGAGTTTGATGTAACAGAGGTGGACGTCTTGGGTAACATTGTGCAGACTTGGTACGCCACGGATCGTCCCCACGGCCCACATGAAACGGCCATTCCGGTTGAGACGGAAACGATCCATCATTGCATCTATGAATTGTCCAATGGCAACTTCATGGCGTTCACAGCGAACAAGCAAATTGTCGAAGGTTTCTACACCAGCGAGTTTGATCCTGAGGCGCCACGAAAAACGCAACCCGTGATGGGGGATACGATTATCGAGTTCACCCGAGAAGGAAAAGTGGTTTGGCGCTGGAACTGTTTTGATCATCTTGATCCGTATCGGGTTGGGTATGAGGTATTATATAGCTATTGGTGGGTGCGCGGCTTCCCCGATCATATGGATTGGACACACGGCAACAGCATGTGGATCGATGAGGAAGAAAATACCGTTTTGCTCTGTCTACGACTACAAGAAGCGATCTTTAAAATCGATCGATCTACGGGTGAAATTATATGGATTCTGGGCGAACACACCGACTGGCCGGAGCATTTGCAATCCAAGCTACTGCAGCCGATTGGCAATGTACAGTGGCCATATCATATGCATACCCCTTCGATAACTCCGGAAGGTAACTTTATGATTTTTGACAATGGAGTGTTTGGGGCCCGACCATTTACCATGCCGCTACGGCCTGCCGAAACCTTTGGCCGCGCCGTCGAATATCATATTGACGAGGCCAACATGACGGTCGAGGAAGTTTGGGCATCAGAACAGAAAGGGGACCCCGATAATCTCGTTTCTTACGCGATGGGTGACGCTGACTGGATGCCTGAAACGGGCAACGTCCTCATTTCATATGGCCTTAGTCTCTACCCTGATGAATTAGAGGATATTGGGCCAACGGAATACAATCGCTGCACCCATTTTATATCAAAAGCACGTGTCCGCGAGGTGACGCACACCTCGCCCCCAGAAACGGTCTTTGATGTACGGGTGATTAACGATACGCCAGGGGCCACATTTGGCTGGGCTTGTTTTGGAGCGGAGAAAATCAAGCGTTTAATTTAGGTTATCACATCGCCTCACTCAGGCGATACTCGCGGATGGTGGAGGAGGCGAAAAAGGCAATAACGGCGACAGCCCCGATAATAATTGCAAGAATGATGGTCATTAGTTGTGGCCCAACAAAATCAGCTCCAACGCCTGCGATGAAGGCCCCGACGGGCATCAGCCCAGATCGGAGGCTGACGATTCCGGTCACCCGCCCTCGTAATTCAGCGGGGATTGATAATTGGATCAGGGTCATATTGGTTGTCAGAAAGATCATTTCAAAGAACCCAGCCAAAGTCATGAAAATAAATGCGATCCATAGGGTTGTGCTCAAAGCAAAGGCGGCAAGCGATAGACTCAGCAGGACCAGCGCGGCCAATTGTAGGACACCCCGTCGTTCCTGTTTACCCAGCGAGGCCGTGACAAATCCGCCACCAATCCCCCCAATCCCAACGGCTGAAAGCAGCAGGCCCAGAGTATCTGGTCCACCAGCAAAGACATCCTTGGCAAAGATCGGGGGTAGGGCGTTAAAATTGGGAATAATGAGGAGCGGAAGCAACAAACTGATCAGCATAAAAGCGCGCGTAGTTGGCTCTGAGGTGATGTAGGTCCAGCCCTCTCGGAAGCTCGCCTGTGATTTATTTTTTTGCAGATCCTGTTTTTCATAGGGCATCGTGAGCTTATAGACGGTCACGAGGACCAAGGCGTAGGCGGCCCCTTGCACAAAGAAATTGCCAGCGGGGCCAAACCACAGGAGCAAAAAGCCTCCGATTGCTGGCCCGACGGAACGCATCAAGGCCCAGCCCGTCTGCACTAATGCAACCGCGCCAGGGGTGAGGGCGCGGGGCACAACCGAAAAAACGACCGTTTGGCGGAGGGGTAAACTGGCCGCTTGGCCGATGCCGCCAAGAAAGCCAAAGAGAAACAGCGGCCAAACAACGCTCGGATTACCCAGTAGGACAAAGCCGAAGCCGACGCTGATCGCACAGAGCCACAAGCTGGTACCATAGAGCAAGCCCCGGCGCGAGAGTCGGTCAATGGCCACACCAGCCACCGGAGCCAGCCCCACAGTGGCGATTGAACGAACGAGGTTAAGTGTTCCCAACATCGTGCCAGAGTCGGTCAAGTCGTAAACCAACCAGCTCAAGGTCACTTGTTGGATCCACTGGGCGGCATTGGAGAGCGTTGTCCCGGAAATAAACCAGGCAAAGCTGGGAATGCGCAAGGCAGCAAAGGTACCACTGCCTTCGAGTCGTTCGGGTGGGGGCACAGGCTTAACGGAGTCGGTCATAAATTACCTTTTTGATGGGATTACGCGAAAATTGTCCAGCACTTGTGGCGAATGTCAGGTTATGATAGATTGATCTTCATTCGTTTGCAATAGATAAAGCATAAATTGAAATCTACAATTTGGAGAAAATTTTATGACGATGAAAGCTGTTCGTATTCACCAGTACGGAGACGGTTCTACCTTACAACTCGAGGATGTTCCGATCCCCACCCCACAAAATGATCAGGTTCAAGTTCGAGTTGCAGCCGTCTCTATCAACCCGGTTGAGTGGAAAATTCGTGAAGGTATGTTAGCGGCGAGAATGGGCAACCCCTTCCCATTCATTCTGGGGTACGATGTCTCAGGGGTTGTTTCCGCCATTGGCGATGAGGTCACCGATTTCAAGGTGGGTGATGAGGTCTATGGGATGGTCAACTTCCCGTTGCCAGGTGGCGGGTACGCCGAATACGTCACTGCTCCAGCCGATCACCTCGCGCCGAAGCCTACATCGCTTTCCCACGTCGAAGCCGCCGCCCTACCACTCGTCACGCTAACGGCTTGGCAAGCTTTGTTTGAGGCAGCCCAACTCTCAGCCGGACAATGTGTGCTTATTCACGCAGCCGCTGGTGGGGTGGGACACGTCGCGGTGCAACTGGCTAAATGGAAAAACGCACATGTCATCGGCACGGCCTCAGCGGCAAACGAACAATATTTACGCGAGCTTGGGGTTGATACCTTTATCAACTATCGGGAAGCACAAATTGATGAGGCCCTCAAAGACGCTCCGGTCGATGTTGTGCTTGGGGCCATTCCTGGCGACGCGATTGATCAATCATTCAAAGTGTTGAAACCAGACGGCATATTAACCTCGATTGTCGGTGATCCATCTGGACAAGCTAAAAAACATGGTCGCCGAGGGGTGCGGGTCTTAGTTAGAGCTGACCAAGCCCAATTGACGGAAATCACGAGCCTGATTGACAGCGGTGTACTGCGGCCAACAATTGGCGGAGTATTTCCGCTAGAAAATGTACAGGAGGCGCATCAGCAGAGCGAAACAGGGCGGGTGCGGGGCAAGTTGGTGTTGGAAATGGCAGAATGATGGAAGATAAAGTTGGCAATTATCACTTACACCAATTCTACTACCAGGAGAGTCATCATGAGCGAACGACCTAACATTTTATTGATTACGACAGACCACTGGGCTGCCAGTTATCTCGGCGTTGCTGGACATCCGGCGATTCAGACGCCCACCCTTGATACGATGGCGCGAGCTGGGACCCGGTTCACCAACTGCTATTCGGAGTGCCCCGTCTGTGTGCCAGCCCGACGAACATTAATGACAGGCACCACAACCCGGACTCACGGCGACCGTATCTTTCAAGACACCCTACCGATGCCCAATGTACCTACAATGGCCCAGACGTTTCGAGAGGCAGGCTATCAGGCCTACGGGGTGGTCAAGCTGCATGTCTATCCGCAGCGTGACCGTATCGGCTTTGATGATGTCATTTTGGACGAGGAAGGACGCACCCAGTACGGTGTATTTGATGATTACGAGCTATTTCTGGCCGAGAAAGGCTTTGTCGGGCAGCAGTTTGATCACGGGATGAGTAACAACCAATACCAAATGCGGCCGTGGCATCTGCCGGAGTAGACCCACGCCACCAATTGGGCTACCCAACAAATGGTGCGGGTCATCAAGCGGCGCGACCCGTTGCGGCCAAATTTCTGGTATCTTTCCTATCGTCATCCCCATCCACCCCTCGTTCCATTACAAACATATCTCGATTGGTATCGTGACATCGAAATCGATATGCCCAAGGTTGGGAGTTGGGCCATCGATTCTGATGAGTTACCTTACTGTTTAGCCTCAGGCTTTTCCGCCGATGACAACGTCACCGACATTGAAACGCGCCAAGCCCGCCTCGCTTTTTACGCGCTTTGCACCCACATAGACCACCAAATCTGGATACTCAACGGGATACTACGCGAAGAAGGGCTACTCGACAACACGATCATTTGCTTCACCTCGGATCACGGCGACATGCTCGGCAACCATCGCCTCTGGGCCAAACGCCTGTTTTATGAGCGGTCGGCCAAGGTGCCAATGATCTTTATGGGTAGACGTGATGACCCACGGATTGGCACAAATGTGGTTGATGATCGGCTGGTGGGCTGGCAAGATGTGATGCAAACCTTACTCGACTTGGCCGGAATCGACATTCCCGACACCGTGGATGGTATCTCGATGTTTGGTGACCAGCAGCGCGATTCGTTGTATGGTGAAGTGAGCGAAGATGCCACAGCCACCCGGATGATGCGCAATCGCCAATTCAAACTGATTTACTACCCCGTCGGAAACTGTCGGCAACTCTTTGATTTGCACGCCGACCCCGAAGAGATGACCGATCTGGCTGCTGATCCAGCTTATGCGGATACGCTGGATCAGCTAACCAAACAGTTGATTGCTGAACTGTACGGCAATGATTTAGAATGGCTGGAGGATGGTCAACTGGTTGGTAAATGCAACATTCCTTTTGAGCCACGTCACAATCGCACCCTCTCCAGTCAGCGTGGCGTGCACTGGCCGCCACCACCAAAAAATGATATGCGGCAGTTTGAGTGGGTGTATTAATGAGGAGAGCATCCAATGAATATTCAATCATTTAATCACTGTGGGATGGTCGTCGCAGACCTAGAAAAATCGCGGTGGTTTTATGGCACGGTGTTAGGAATGGCGGAGGTACCACGGCCAAAGAACTTCAAGTTTGCTGGGGCGTGGTTTCGCAGTGGTAGTTTTGAAATTCATTTACTGTTAGCCACAAAGGAGCCGCCAGCCCCGGGCTTCGGCGATGTCGAGATACCAGATCGGCCAGCTTATGCCACACATTTAGCAGTCGTAGTCGACGATTTTGACACGTTACTCGCCATCTTGGACGAACATAACATCGAGATCAAGTTCGGCCCCCTGGCTCGGGGCGATGGGATGATGCAGGTGTTTATTCATGATCCCGACGGCTATCTGTTGGAGGTCAATTGTTGGAAGGAAGGCAGCGAGGTTGATGCGCCTGAACGCAGTGCGATTTAAAGCTCATCCATCAAAGCCAAGATTTTCTGTGCCGCTAAATCATCCGTAATGAGAATATCGATGTAATTCCCCTGAATCGCCCCCAAAATGGCTCTGGCTTTTTCTTCACCGCCTGCAATGGCCATGACTGTTTCAATCCCCCGGAGCGCCTCTAGCCCGATCCCAACGGATCTGCGATTGAGATCGACATCTAACAACTGCCCATTGATATCAAAATGCTGGGCACACATGTGGCCGACCCCCCCCTTACTTTGTAACCAAGCAATATCCTTCGGGTTGAGATAGCCTGTCCAGATTAGCCCGGACGAGTCCGACTCAAGTGCCCCGATGCCCAGTACGGCTACATCGGCACGTTTTGCCAATGACAATGTTTCTTGTACTGAGGTCTCTTGCAGGAGTAAGTCCCGGGTCCGATGATCTTCAACCAACAGCGGGGCGTGCAAGTAACGGTAGTGCGCTTGGTAGGCATCGGCTAAATCCCTTACTAAATCCGGTCCATCCAACAATGGATTGTCAGTGCCCAGTGCCCCGATCATCTGTATCGTCGTCATATCAACACTTCGACTGGGCTGCAGTTGCTGGACCATACTAGCGACCGAACGCCCGTATGAGATAGCCACAATCATGTCATCGGCTACAATTTGATCAAAGTACTCGGCTGCCATCAATCCCCGACCGCGTCGTGTTTCCTCAATCGATTGATCGAAAGCTGTGAGCACCCTAACATCCCGTAAACCAAATTTATCCTTTAAAGTGGTTTCTAAGGCCTGATCACGCTCCCAAGGATATTCGATGGAAATTTTAACGATCCCTCGATCTCTTGCTTCCTGAAGCAAACGTGAAACGGTTGAACGCGACGTTTGAAGCTCCCTCCCAATCTCAGTCTGCGTTAATTGTTGGTTGTAGTAGAGCTTGGCTACTTGCACCAATAATTTATTATTATCATTTGTCATACCGTATTCTCACCAACTTTAAATTGAATAGTGTTCGATGTCGTATACATCTAATCACACTATCTGGACAGATCAAGGATTATTTGCACATATTCTCAATAATAGATTACATAATTTCATCGTGCTGTCAAAAATAAACCTAGAAATCTAGGGACAGATAATTAAACTCACACAAGGGAAAATAACCAGACAGATTCAATATGGACGTTACATACCTAACGATTTAAATGGTATTCCGAGATATATTCTACCAGGAAATCCTCTAAAACACACGCCCGCTCCCCTATGTCAGTGGATTTCTTTACACCACCTTGCATCGTTAAGGATGGCAAGTGCAACACCCAAAACAGTATTCTATTTTGAGTGTAAAGCATACATCTATCCAACACAAGATTCCATACACCATCTTCGAAATTTCAAAAATCGAATTTGACAAATATATGAGATCATGCTAAATTTTATGCACTTATACTCATATCTTTGAGAATATGTGCAAATTGATTATAAAAATCGACCAATTCAGTCGTTTTGAAAGGAAGTAAATATGGGTATCGTGGATGATATAACCAGAGAGTCTTGGGTTTTAAGTCAGTTCCCGCTATGGGGCACGTGGCTCAATGAAGAAATTGAGAATGAGGTTGTAGCCCCAGGCACATTTGCGATGTGGTGGCTAGGTTGTACTGGCATTTGGCTCAAAAGTGAAGGCAACACGAACATTTGCATTGACTTGTGGGTCAAAAGCGGTAAGCGCACTCAGAAAAAGAAGGGGATGACCAAAGGCCACCAGCATATCCGAGCCATTGGCGTACAGCAGCTACAGCCCAACTTGCGCAATTCGGTCTGCGTGCTCGACCCGTTTGCCATTCGTGAACTGTCTGCTTTACTCGCGACACACGACCATGGTGACCATATCGATCCCCACGTGGCTGCTGCTGTTCTGCAAAATTGCGATGAGTCGGTCCCCTTCATTGGCCCCCAAACCTGTGTTGATCTCTGGACAAAGTGGGGTGTTCCAGCCGAACGCTGTATCGTGGTCAAGCCTGGTGACACGCTGACGATTGGTGATATTGAGTTGGTCGTACTCGACTCGTTTGACCGCACCGAATTAGTGACAGCCCCACCCAACAATCCTGATATCGTTCTCAATGACAGCCCGGTGCAGGATATGGACACGAAAGCTGTCAATTACCTTATCAAAACACCAGGCGGCAACCTCTATCACAGCGGCGACTCTCACTACTCCAATTGGTATGCCAAACACGGCAAAGATCACGACATCCACGTGGCTCTTGGCTCGTTTGGCGACAATCCCATTGGGATGACCGACAAAATGACCTCAATCGATCTATTGAAGATGGCTGAGTGTTTGCAGTGTGATGTCGTCATTCCCGTCCATCACGACATCTGGACCAATTTCCAGGCCGATCCAAATGAAATCTTGGTGCTCTGGAACATGCGCAAGCATCGTCTCCAGTACACATTCGAGCCTTTTATTTGGCAAGTTGGCGGTAAATATGTCTACCCTAATGACAAAGGAAAGCTTCAATTCAACTACCGACGTGGTTTTGAGGATGCCTTTGCCATCGAACCTGATTTACCATTCAAATCCTTGCTCTAACCAATTAAGAAGGGAGGTGTAGCAACACCAAACGAATGTAAGTTTGCTGGTAACCGAGTTGTTCAAACCAGCTCAGGAAGACGGTATATTTTCAAAGGGACGTCAGCTATGACTAAGACAGTTATAAGGAGAAGAAGATTGATGAAAATCACAAAAATCACCCCAAGATTTTTAGCGCTATTCCTACTCGTAGGCTTAATGTTGTTTATGGCGGCTTGTAGCGGTGGGGGTAGCCAACCTATAGAAGAAGCTGCCCCAGAAACAACAACAGAAGAAACGGCTGCTGAAGAGGCTACTGATAATGAAGAGCCTGCTGAAGAAGCTGTGGCGGAAGAAGAAGTTGCCGCTGAGGAATCAGCGGATGAAGCAGAAGCCATGGACGCATCCGAAGAGGAAGCGATGGAGGAAGCGATGGAAGAAGGCGATAGTATGGCAATGGAAGGCGACCATGCCACATTAGCCACCTATGCAGCCGTGGCCGAGGCAAACGGCCTGAATGGTACGACCATTGTCGTCAGTTGGCCTTCTTTATCTCACTTCAACAAAGCTCGCCCAATCGTCGAAGAATTTAGCGAAGCGACTGGCATTGAGGTTGAGTTAGATTACATTGAATATCAACAGATGCGCGACAATCAAATCATTGAACTGAGCAAAGACAATATTGGTGAATTTGATATCGTCGCCTGGGTTATCTTTAACAAAACAGACTATGTCAACAAAGGATATCTGACTGATCTGAGTAAGATGTTCACCGATGCGGCCATCACTGATCCGACCTATGATCGTGATGATCTCGTTCAGGCCTATGTCAATTCAGGGTCTGTAGCGGGTGGACGCCGTGGTTACTTATCAGGCCCAACAGCAGCGATGTATGGCGTGCCATTTGGGGCGGAAACAAGCATCATGGCCTATCGTAAAGACATTTTTGAAGAACACGACCTTGAAGTCCCCACAACCTATGATGAGTTGTTTGAAGTTGCTGAATACATCACCGAAAATGTCGATGACGTTTACGGGATGACCAGCCGTGGTCAAACCGGCGGAAACGCCACTCACGCCTGGTTGCTGCACGCCAGCCCCTACGGCGCAGACATCTTTGACGACAACTGGAATGTAACTCTCGACACCCCAGAGGCGCTGGCCGCCACAGAAGCCTTAGGCAAAATTGTTGCTAATTCACCCCCTGGCGTTCTCAATTGGGGCTTTGGTGACCAAGCGAATGCTTTCTTGCAGGGCGACTCTGCTATCTATGTCGACGCCCTCAAAATTGCGGCGATGAGCCGTGACCCTGATCAATCTTTGGTTGATGGTAATGTGGGATACGCTCTCCACCCTGTCGGCCCAGACGGCACCTGTGGTTCTGAAACAGGGGGCTTCGCCATGGGGATTGCTGAAAACTCTAGTAACAAAGAAGCGGCCTTCCTCTTCTTGCAGTACATGACCAGTAAAGAGGGAGATCGAAAAATGGTAGAAGCGGGTGGTGATCCCGTTCGAATATCTACCATGCGTGATCCTGAGCTACAGGAACTTTTCCCCGAATACCCTGTTATTCTGGAGCAACTTGAGTGTGCCAACGAGAATTGGCGACCGTTGATCCCAGAATGGGGTGAAATCAACGCGCAGGTTATGGGTGAACAACTTGGCCTCTACCTGAATGGAGAGATTGACGCAGCCACTGCTATGGCGAATGCTAAAGAGCAAACAGAAGCAGTGATGGAACGGGCTGGCTACTACCTAACGGACGAGGAACGCTACGCCCCATATGCGGGCGAAACAATTGTCGTCAGTTGGCCATCGCTATCCCACTTCAACAAAGCCCGCGAGGTCGTGGACCAATTTACGGCTGAAACGGGCATCAATGTTGAGCTGGACTACATTGAATATCAGCAGATGCGTGACAACCAAGTTATCGAATTGAGCAAAGATAGTGTCAGTGAGTTTGATGTTGTGGCTTGGGTTATCTTCAATAAGACCGACTTCGTCAACAAAGGCTATCTGGCTGACCTCGGGCAGTTGTTTACCCGAGCTGACCTTGTCGACCGAGACTACGATCCGGAAGATTTGATCCAAGCTTATGTCAACTCCGGTTCGATAGCAGGGGGTAGCCGTGGTTATCTCTCTGGAACGGGGCAAGGGCTGTACGGTGTGCCATTTGGCGCGGAAACCAGTATTATGGCCTATCGCAAGGACATCTTCGAGGAGCACGGTCTCGAAGTACCCACCACCTACGATGAGTTGTTTGAAGTGGCCGAGTACATCACCGAAAATGTCGAAGATGTCTACGGGATGACCAGTCGTGGCCAAACGGGTGGTAACGCAACCCACGCTTGGTTGCTACACGCTAGCCCTTACGGCGCTGACATTTTCAACGACGACTGGACCTCTGCTTTGGATACACCGGAAGCCGTTGCGGCGACCGAAGCGTTGGGGCGAATTGTGGCTAACTCACCCCCTGGTGTGCTCAACTGGGGCTTTGGTGACCAAGCCAATGCCTTCTTGCAGGGTGACTCTGCGATTTATGTCGACGCGCTTAAGATTGCGGCGATGAGCCGTGACCCTGACCAATCCTTGGTTGATGGTAAGGTGGGTTACGCTCTGCACCCCGTTGGTCCAGACGGCACCTGTGGTTCTGAAACAGGTGGTTTTGCCATGGGTATCGCTGAGAATTCAAGCAAGAAAGAAGCAGCCTTCCTCTTCCTGCAATGGATGACAAGCAAGGAAGCTGACCAGTTGATTGTTGAAGCGGGCGGCGACCCCGTGCGCTTGTCAACATACGCCAATCCAGACAACCAGGCTCGCTTCCCAGAGTATCCCGTTATTCTGGAAGCCATGGAATGTGCGAATGAAAACTGGCGGCCACTTATTCCTGAGTGGGGCGAGATCAATGCACAAATTATGGGCGAACAGTTGGGTGCCTATCTCAACGGTCAGATTGATGCTGAAACAGCCATGGCAAATGCCAAAGAGCAGATTGAAGCGGTGATGGAACGTGAAGGCTACTATGGATGGGATGCACGCTAACGGTTAACGTTTAGGCCTCTCCCCAAGGGTGGTGGCGAGGTGCCACCACCCTTCACCAGGAGATAAACACATGCTTACTCAAAAGTTAAACACCAGACAGTTATTGGTCCCATTTCTATTCGTTTTACCCGCCGTCACGATACTGGTAATCGGACTGATTGTCCCTGTTGGCCAAGCACTTTATCTCAGTTTTTTTGACTGGGATTTGGGAACGAAGTGGGCTACAGCTGAGTTCCTGGCGCTTGAAAATTACCAGCGAATGTTAGCTGATGAAACTGTGCGAAAATCAGTTTGGGTCACCCTCCAATACACCTTCTGGACGACTTTGCTGGAGATGATTGCTGGCATTGGGCTAGCCCTAGCCCTGGAAAAACCTATTCGTGGGGCATCCGTCTTTCGCACCATCTTCATTCTTCCCTTAATGATCTCACCGCTTGTTGTTGGGTTAATTTGGCGCTACATGCTTGATGGACGAACGGGTCTTATTCCGCATTATGTCGAGCGTATCGGCGAGATCATACCGCCTCTGCAAAATCTGGGCTTTGTGCGTCACGCCTACTTGGCTGAAACCGATTTAGCCTTGGCTGCGGCTATCGGGGTGGACATTTGGCAATGGACCCCCTTCATCTTCATCATTATTCTGGCCGGATTGCAAGCCGTTCCAAGCGATGTCATCAATGCCGCCTACATCGATGGGGCCAATTGGTGGCAAATGACGATCAAAGTCAAACTGCCCATGATTCGCTCACTAATCATTGTTACCCTGTTGTTACGCTTAGTTGATGTTCTGCGGGCTTTGGAAGTACTGTTCGTGATGACCTTCGGCGGGCCAGCCCAGGCGACTGAGGTTTTATCGGTCAAAATATATAAAACGGCCTTTGCGGCCCAAAATCTGGGCTATGCCTCTGCGATATCAATCCTCCTCATCGGCATTACCTTACTCATCAGTCTGGCCATCTTGATTTACAACAATCCAATGCGCCAAGAAGGGAGATCTTGATCATGGCTAAACCAACAGCAGGAACCTTACGGCGCACTCGAGCACAAAGGAACGCACCAAAACGTAAACGGCGCATCAACTGGAATACTATTGGGCACTATGCGTTACTGATTGCTTTGGCACTCATTATTCTATTGCCGATTTATGTCATTATCCTGACCTCCCTTAAGCGACAAGTTGTAATTATGTCGAAAGAACCCGTTTGGTTCTTCACCCCAACCATCGGTAACTACCAAGAGATCATCGACAACCACAACTTTGTCCGTCACCTGTTTAGCTCGATTTACGTCAGCCTAGCCTCAACGTTTCTAACACTTTTTGTGGGCAGCTATGCCTCTTACGCCATTTCCCGTATGAAATTCCCGGGGCGTGGTCTGCTAGGCAACACAACCCTGCTGGTGCGAATGGTACCACCTGTCGTTTTGACCGTGCCCATCGTATTAATGTGGGGTGGTTGGGAGAGCTTTTGGCAAGACTCAGCCTTACACGGTCAGTATTTAGCGTGGATCAGCCAAACGACCCTTTGTACCGCCGATGGAGATGTGATAGACGCATTCTGCCAGGTCTTTGTTGATGGCTTGACCGACGGACGATTTGGGCTAATTCTATTCTATTCCGCCCTCAACTTGCCTTTTATCATCTGGCTCCTCATCGGATTTATCAATCAAATCCCCGTTGAGCTAGAAGAAGCGGCAATCATTGACGGTGCAACGCCCTTCCAAGTCTTCCGCAAGGTGATTTCGCCACTGCTACGAGGTGGATATGCCGTCGCCGCGATTTTCATCTTCCGCATTGCCTGGAATGAGTTGATCTTAGGGCTGATCTTAACCGGTCGTCGCACCTACCCCCTACCCGTCAAGGCCAACAATTTGATCGACAATGCTGGGGTGCAGTGGGGGTTGATGATGGCTATGGGCACCATGATTCTGATCCCTCCACTCATCCTCACCTTTGTAATGGCGAGACAAATTATCCAAGGGATGACAGCGGGGTCGGTGAAAGGGTAGCCTCACTTCACCACTTACAGGAATACAAACAATGAACAAACCATTATTACAAATTGCTTTAGACACTTACGATCTACCCTCGGCCTTGGCTCCATTGCAAAAGGCTGCGGCGCAGATCGACGTCATCGAAGTTGGCACCATTTTGTGCTTATCAGAAGGGATGCACGCGGTCCGAGCGATCAAGAGTCTGTTTCCAGACAAAACCGTGTTGGCTGATGTGCGCATTGCCGAAGCAGGCAGTGTTATCTCAAAAATGGCCTTTGATGCTGGGGCGGATTGGGTTAGTGTGGTCAGTGGAGCGGCCCCAAGCTCGTTCGAAGTCGTTCTGGTGGAGGCACAGACTCGGGGCAAGGATATGCAGATTGAACTCAGCGACGGTTGGACCTGGGAGATGGCCCAGCACTGGGCCGATTTGGGCGTGCAGCAAGTGATCGTCAAACGCAGCCGCGACCTTGAAGCGCAAGGTCAGTTGACCTGGGGCGAGAAAGATTTCGAGACCATCCAGCGCCTCCACGATATGGGCTTTAAAGTCACCGTCACGGGTGGTGTCAAGACACACGATATTGCTCGCTTCGCCGATGTTCCGGTTTACATCTTCATCGCTGGCCGAGCGATTGTCGGGGCAGATAACCCGTTAGCCGCAGCGACAGCGTTCCAAGCGGCATTTGCTGAGACATTTGGATCGGAGGCGACATGAGTCAGTTACCCATAGGTATCTACGAGAAAGCTCTCCCTTTCAAGGTCGATTGGCACAAGCGACTGGATGTAGCCAAGCAAGTTGGCTTTGACTTTGTGGAGATTTCGATTGATGAAAGTAAAGAACGCCGAGCCCGCTTGGATTGGACTGCCGAAGAGCGAGCCAACTTACGAGATGCCATTGCGAAAAGTGGTGTCCCTCTCACCACGATGTGCCTGAGTGCCCACCGCAAGTTCCCCTATGGCAGTGCTGATGAGACCATTCGAGCCAAAGCACACACCATTATGCAAAAGGCTATCACCTTGGCTGTCGATGTAGGGGTACGGGTGATTCAACTGGCAGGCTACTATGTTTTCTACGAAGAACACCTCCCCGACTCGCGTGACCGTTATCGCGATGGGTTATGGGCTGGATTACAGGTGGCTAGCAAGGCCGGGGTAATGTTGGCGTTGGAGAACGTGGATGGCGATGACGTCATGAGTGTTACTCGGGCGATGGAATTTGTTGATGAGTTCAACTCGCCCTACTTCCAAATATACCCAGACATCGGCAACCTCGCTGAGCATGAGCTTGATGTCTTGGGTGAGCTGGAACGGGGGCAGGGTCATCTGGTCGGACTCCATGTAAAAGACACTGTGCCTGGATCGCCCCGACGTGTCCCCTTTGGCGAAGGTACAACACCATTTGTTGAGGCCTTTGCGAAATTGAAAGCACTCGACTTTTCAGGTCCGGTACTCTTAGAAATGTGGAATGATGACTCGCCCGACTCGCTGCGCATCGTAAGCGAGGCCCGAGAATGGGTGGCGGCGAAAATGGTAGAAGGTGGTTTGATTGATGGCTAGATTTGATGTAACAACGATTGGTGAAGGGCAGCTACGTTATTGCGTGCCCGCCGGTGTACGCTTGGAGACGGCGACGCAGTTTGATGTGTACGTGACCGGAACAGAGTTAAATGTCGTCAGTTTACTGGCCCGGCTGGGGCGGCAGACGGGCTGGGTTAGTGTCCTGCCGAATTCGCCGCTGGGTCGGCGGGTGACCCAACAGATGAAAGTGGCCGGGGTTGATTTAGACGCGGTCCGCTGGCAGGACAATGCTCGCATCGCCACATACTATGTTGAGTATGCCGTCCCCCCTCGTAGTACGCAGGTTTATTATGACCGAGCGAACACGCCATACTTGCAGATGAAGGTTGACGACATTGATTGGGATTATCTGTTGGATACGCAGATATTGCATATTTCAGGGTTAACCCTACCGCTCTCAGCCGAGATTTCACATTTGCTACTAACGGCCATTGCCCGCGCCAAGGAAGCTGGTGTTAAGGTCAGTTTTGATATGAATTATCGCACCCGACTGTGGACAACAGACGAGGCGCGAAGGATTGTGGAACCCCTGTTACAAGATATCGATATCCTGTTTTTTGGTCGTAGAGATGCTCAACAGATTTTTGACGCACCCGATGAGCCACAAACCGCCTTGGAGATGCTGTCAGAGATGACCGATGCTGAGGCCATTATCGTTTCCCTCTCGGGTGACGGCCTGATCGGTTGGGATCGGGTGCAGAATAAGGTGTCACAAGTCCCCGCTCGATGCGTTGAAATTGTGGATCGGATTGGGGCAGGTGACGCGATGGTGGCGGGCGTGTTATATGGCTGGCTGCAAGGCGATTTGACCAAAGGCCTTCGCTATGGGACCTTGACTGCAGCCTTGGCTTTGAGCCAATGGGGCGATCAAGTGGTGACCACCCCAGAAGAAGTTGAGATGCTCGTTGAGATGGACAGTTCAGCCGATATTACCCGATAGCTTTTCTGGTAGATAATAGAACATAGGTGACATAATAATGCTACAAGAATTACGCGAACAGGTATGGAAAGCCAATATGGCCCTACCCGCTGAAGGGCTAGTGACTTGGACAAGCGGGAACGCCAGCGGGCGTGATCCCGAGACAAATTTGATGGTGATTAAGCCTAGTGGGGTATTATTCGAAGATTTAACCCCTGAGGATTTGGTAGTGCTGGATATGGATGGCAAAGTCGTTGAGGGGGAGCGTGGGCCATCGTCCGATACGGCCACCCACTTGTGGATCTATCGTAATCGTGCCGACGTGAACGGCATTGTCCACACCCATTCAAATTACGCCACCGCCTTTGCCGCCGCAAACCGCCCCATTCCGCCGGTTCTGACCGCCATTGCCGATGAGTTCGGCGGCCCCATCCCCGTGGGTGGCTATGCCTCGATTGGGGGCAAAGAGATCGGTGAGGAGATTTTGCGTTCAATTGGCGACTCTTGCGCAATCCTGATGAAAAATCACGGTGTGTTCACCATTGGTAAAACGGCCGAAAAAGCACTCAAAGCAGCGATCATGACCGAAGATGTGGCCAAAACAGTCTGGTTGGCCTACCAAATTGGCGAGCCAGATGAGCTTTCTCCTGAAGAGGTTGCCGCAAACTATGATCGCTACACCAATCGCTACGGCACGGCGGATGCTTCGATTATTGACTTTTAGACAGGACTTACGCAGAATACCTGGAAATTGTCGGTTGAGCTTGTCGAAACCAGACCTTTTATATCGCAAAACGTTATTTTCGACAGGCTCAATCAACGTTTTGCGTCAGTCCTGTTAGAGTCAGGAATGGTAAGTATTGGACCAGCATCTCTAATTACCCAATAACCAATCTTTTCTGAAAGTAGATGAAAATGACAATCAAAGCAATTGTTTGGGATATGGATGGACTCCTGATCGACTCCGAGCCAGTCTGGAATGCGGCTCGGAAGCAGATGGCGCATGAGCACGGGGTCGAGTGGAATCAGCAGGACCACTTCAATGTGATGGGCGTCAGCACCATCGAGTGGGTGAACTATATGATTGAGCGCATCGGCTTGTCGATGCCCCCTGACGAAGTACAAGCCACGATCATCAATCATATGGTGGACATCTATAAAAACGAGATTCCATTCCGGCCCAATGCCGTCGAAAAAGTACAGTGGGGCGCATCCCTCTACCCAAGCTGTATCGCCTCTGGCTCACCCCGCCAATTGATCGATATCGTCTCGTCCGACCCACGGATTGCCCCGCACCTGCAATTTACAATGGCCGCCGATGAGGTTGGCCGGGGCAAACCCCACCCCGACGTCTATCTCGAAGCGGCCAAACGTTTGGGTATCGCCCCCGAGCATTGTATATGCATCGAAGACTCCCCCAACGGCGTGCTGTCTGGCTATCGGGCTGGTATGAAGGTCATCAATATTCCTGATCCCGAAATGCCCCTTACCGCTGAACAAGCCCAATATGCCCACGTTGTCCTCAATGAATTAGCCGACTTTTCCCCCGAAACACTCGCTCTTTTTGACTAATCGATACTTTCAGCCATACAATCCTGACAAAACACAAAAATATTAAACCGTTGGAAGCGTGATGCGTGAATTCACATATTTCGCTTTCAACATCACACTTTTTCCCCCAATCTATACAAGTTATTTTATGGATCAAAACAATGAAGAAGAAAATCCATTTAAATGCATTCGCTCTGGCAACACCTAGCCCGCAATTCTCCGGCATGTGGAAACAGTAAGTATGACAAATCACAATTTTGATGTGGTCATTATCGGGGCAGGAATTTCTGGCATCGGGTTGGCCTACCATCTACAGAAAAAATGCCCTCAGAAAAGTTACACCATCCTCGAAGGACGTGACGCCCTAGGCGGCACTTGGGACTTGTTTCGCTATCCAGGTATTCGCTCGGACAGCAATATGCTGACGATGGCCTACAGTTTCAAGCCGTGGGGGGAAACGAAGACGACGGCCAAAGGCGAGGATATTCTACACTATGTGCGTGAAACGGCAGTTGAGAATGGTATCGACAAACACATTCGATACGGACAGCAGGTAACCCGCGCCAAATGGTCATCGTCTGACACAACTTGGACCATCCACACCAGCAAGGACGAAACCTACACTTGCAACTTCCTTTTGTTGTGCTCAGGTTACTATAGTTACAAGGCAGGCTATTCACCGGAGTTCAAAGGACGGGAGCGTTTTAAGGGCACCATTGTCCACCCCCAAGCTTGGCCTGACAATCTTGACTATACAGGCAAGAAAATTGTCGTGATCGGCTCGGGGGCCACCGCCGTGACGCTGATACCCGAGTTGGCAAAGGAGGCCGCGCATGTGGTTATGCTGCAACGATCCCCCACCTACATGAGTCCCTTACCCGATGAAGATCCGTTTGCGGCAAAGCTTCATAGGTACCTACCAAACCCCTTGGCCTATCGCCTGACCCGCTGGCGAAGCATCGCTTTTGGGCAAATTTTCTATCGGCGGGCAAGGCGTAAGCCAGAAGAAGTAAAACAAATGATGCTTGGCCTCGTGCGGGACCAGTTACCAGCCGACTACGACATCGACACCCACTTTACACCCCACTACAATCCGTGGGATCAGCGGGTTTGCCTTGTGCCCAATGCCGATTTGTTTAAGGCCATCCGGGCTGAAATGGCCTCGGTTGTGACCGACCACATCGACACCTTCACCGAAAATGGCATCCTGCTCAAATCTGGTCAATTGTTGGAGGCGGATATCATCATCACCGCAACAGGCCTGAATTTGGAGGTGATGGGCGGCATCGACTTTGTGGTCGATGATAAACCCGTCAACTTTGCGGAAACAGTGGCCTACAAGGGAATGATGTTTTCGGATGTTCCAAATTTGGTTTGGACGTTTGGCTACATCAGTGCCTCGTGGACCTTGCGGGTCGATTTGATGGCCAAGTACATATGTCGGCTGCTCAATCATATGGACAAAACAGGTGCCCGTCAATGCACCCCGCGGCCCACCGAAGCCGACCGTGCAGCCACTGAGCCGTGGATCAAGGATTTCTCGTCGGGATACATGCAGCGTAATCTACATCTATTACCCAAACAAGGAACCACCGAGCCGTGGGTCAATACCCAGAATTATTGGCGTGATAAAAAATTGATCGAGTATGGCCGCATTGATGATGGCGGGTTGGTGTTTAAGAGGTAGTGGGGTGAGATAGCCTCGGCGAGAGGACAGCGGGGAGTGAAAATTCGGCCCTCATCTCCAGCCTCCTCTCACACTGGAAGAGGGAGAGGCCCCACAATGTGGGGACGAGGGTGAGGGCCATTATCAAAGGAGATACAATGCCTACCGATTTTTTAGTCAATCGTAATAATATTCGCGATATCAAGTTTGTTGAGGGTGAGGATTCAGTTCAACTACACCCCAACCAAGTTCGTTGTAAAATCGACCAGTTTGCCTTCACCGCCAATAACATCACCTATGCCGCGACCGGTGATGTGCTGAACTATTGGGATTTCTTTCCAGCACATGAAGGTTGGGGAAAGTTACCTGTATGGGGCTTTGCTGATGTGGTTAGTTCGGCCCACCCTGACATCGCCACTGGGGAGCGTATCTACGGCTATTGGCCGCTGGCAACCCATCTCATAATTGAGGCCGATGACGTGCGCTCAGGCAGCTTTGTCGATGCTACACCGCATCGGCAGCATCTCAACGCGATCTACAACACCTATACGCGTACTGCTAACTCGCCAGGGTTTGCCCCCGAATTGGAGCACCTCAATGCCCTGTTGCGTCCCCTGTTTATGACATCCTTTTTGATTGACGATTTTCTCTATGACAATGACTTCTTTGGTGCCGAAGCGATCATTCTTTCGAGCGCCTCGAGCAAAACGGCGATGGGTACGGCCTTCCAATTATACAACAATCGTGCAGCACGTGGCGCCAATATTCAGGTCATTGGCTTAACCTCATCTCACCACGTGGCGTTTGTGGAAGGGCTGGGCTGTTACGATCAAGTTGTGGCGTATGATGAGGTGTCCGAGATTTCAGCCAAAACCAAAGTGGTCTATGTCGACATTGCGGGCAACGGACAAATCCGCAGCACCGTTCACCATCATTTCACCGATAATCTGGTCCATAGCAGCGCCGTCGGGATGGCCCATTGGGAAAATCCAGCTTGGGGTAAAGGTCTGCCTGGCGCACAAGCAACATTTTTCTTTGCCCCGGCCCAAGCGCAAAAGCGGCTCAAAGCCTGGGGCTCGGCTCAATTCGCTGAGAAAACCAGCCAAGCGGCCCAGCAGTTCTATCAACTGGCGGCACAATCGCTCGAAATCGTTGTACGGACAGGCACGCAGGAGATCGGCGATACGTACACCAGCATGGTCAATGGCAATGCCACCCCACAACAAGCATTTATTCTAGCTTTCGATGCGTGAGACCAGACAGAAGAGGTGTTCGGTATTTTTCATCGAACTCAGATTACTAAACACGGATAGGAAAGAACACGTATATTCTTCTCATCTTTTACTGATCACTCATCACTTTATTTTCAAAGGAAGGCATTTTGTGCAAGGCAAAACAATCATTGTAACGGGCGCGGCCTCTGGCATTGGGGCGGCCACGGCAAAGCTACTGACGGAACGGGGGGCCAGTATCATCGCGTTTGATCGCAACCCGGTCACGGAACATTGTGACCAGTTTATCGAAATCGATCTGTCGGATGAAGCCGCCATCGCGGCAGCTGTGCGGCAATTTGAGGGCAAGGCCGATGTGTTATGCAACATCGCGGGCGTGCCACCCACAGCGCCACCAGAGTTGGTACTAAATGTCAATGTGGTCGGGTTATTGCAGTTTACAGAGCTGGTGGTTCCAAAACTCAACGATGGGGCGGCGATTGTCAATGTGGCCTCGTTGGCTGGGGCGACGTGGCAAGCCACCATTGAGAAGAGTAAGGCGTTGCTCCAACTGCGCTCAATGGCTGAGGTTTCTGGATTTATCGAGGAATACAGCATTACCGACGAGGACTCCTACGAATTGAGCAAAGAAGCGGTGATTGTGTGGACCATGCAAAGCTGGAATCGCTGGGAAGATCGCGGTATCCGCATCAACGCGGTCAGCCCCAGCGCGACCAAGACCCCGATTCTGGCCGACTTTATGGAGACGGTGGCTGTTCGGCAACAGGCGAAGGTAAAACCGATGGCGGGTTTACCCGGCCCCGGGACAGCCGAAGATATTGCCCCCGTTATCGCCTTCTTGTGCAGCGATGATAGCCGCTGGCTTAACGGCATAAACATCGTGGCCGATGGCGGTTTGTTTGCCGCTCGAGCAGGCCAACGACTTGGCTTTGGGGCTAACGAATGATAGCTTTTGCCGATGTTGTTTACACAAACGGAGCAATCTACACAGTCGATGCTGACCGCTCGTGGGTCTCAAGTGTCGCCATCAAAGCGGGGCGCTTTGTCTTTGTGGGTAGGGATGAGGACGTCGAAGCATTTATCGGGCCGGATACCGAAGTTATCAATCTCGCCGGCAAAATGGCGATGCCAGGGCTGCACGATATGCACATCCACGGAATGGAGGGGGCCAAGGCGCGATTGTTTCATTGCCAGTTTCCGATGACAGCAACAGTAGATGAGATTATGGCCGTTGTTGCTGAGTTTGCTGCGGCCAGACCTGATGAAGCTTGCATCGTGGGTGGGGCGTGGTTGATGAACATTATGGACGAGATTGACAAGGCCAAATTGGATGCGGTTTGTCCTGATCGCCCCGTATTTTTATGGGATGCGTCTCATCACAATGCCTGGTGTAATAGCAAAATGCTGGAGATGGCGAGCATCACCAATGACACGCCCGATCCAGATGGTGGCACGTTTGTGAAAAATACTGAGGGACAATTAACCGGATTATTGCTCGAAACAGCCACTGCCCCGGTTGCCAAGCTAATCCCTGATCGAACATCAGAGGAGTACAACCAAGCGGTTGATTGGTTAGCCTCAATGTTACACGGCTATGGCGTGACCTCAATCAAAGAGGCGGCAGTCACCCGCCCGATGATGCAAGCCTACAAGACCGCAGATGCCAGTGGGCGACTCAAACTCCGAGTAGGCTGCCACTTTTTGTGGCTCACCCCCTTCATTTACGATCCCGCCGATCTTGAGCCATTGTATAATGACCGCCACCAATTTGCGGGCGAGCGGGTCAAGGTCGATTTTCTCAAGCTCTTTTTGGATGGTGTGCCCGTCGCCAAAACCGCCTGTATGCTGGAGCCATACCTGGGTGATGACCCGGATAGTCACGATCCGTATGCGTTGATGCTGGTGGATCGGGGGACGTTGAAGGAGGTGCTGGTTCGGTTTGACCAAGAGGGCATCCTCGTCAAAATGCACGCGACGGGCGATGCCTCGCTGCGAGCGGCACTTGATGCCATCGAAGCGGCCCGAAAAGCGAACGGTGACTCTGGCCTCGGCCACGAAATCGCTCATCCCCAAAACGTCCACCCCACGGATCTACCTCGCTTTGCCGAACTCGGCGCGGTCGGCGATTTATGCCCAAAATTGTGGCATCCGTCTGTGAACAAAGATCGTAGTCTTATCGCCCTGGTTGGAGAAGAGCGATTAGTTCGCAGTTGGCCGATCGGCTCTTATCACCGCAGCGGAGCACACCTAATCGGTGGCACCGATTGGCCAGCGATGACACCAAGCGCCAACAATTGGCCCAGCATCCAAACGATGATCACCCGTGAAGACCCAACGGGCGAAGTGGCGGGCAAGCTCGGTGAAAATGAGGGGATCGATTTAGCCACCGCCATCGAAATCTTCACCATCAACGGGGCCAAAGCCGCTCGCCACGAGGATGTGTGCGGCTCCATTGAGATTGGCAAGTATGCTGATATGATTGTCTTGGATCGAAATTTGTTTGAAATTCCAGTTAATGAAATTGGCCAAACGCAGGTGCTACAAACAATCTTTGAAGGGGAAGTGGTTTATCGTAGAGAGTCGGCTTGATAAGTGTCACACAGCATCAACGTGATAAAAATAAGGAATCCGCCCCAAAGTTCCTTATGGGCGTGTATTTTTGGATTCCTTAATTGAAGGCTATTCCCAAAGGAGCAAATTATGGCAGCGCAAGCCCGAAAAACAATACAGGCCGCTGATGGTCTATTGATGGGACTGAAACAGCTGGGGGTTGATTACATTTTTGGCAACACCGGCACGGATTATCCGCCGATTATTGGCAGCTTGGGGCGATTTCAACAGGCGGGGGAAATTGGCACGCAGGTACCCCAAACCATCACCGTGCCTCATGAGAATGTGGCGGTTCACATGGCTTATGGAGCCTACTTAGCCACGGGGAAGCCACAGGTGGTGATGGTTCACACCAATGTGGGGACGGCCAACGCGATGAACGGCATCATCAACGCCAATCGTGCCCAAATTCCATTGATTCTGATTGCGGGTCGTGCCCCCGTCACCGAGGGGTATGATCACACCAGCAAACCAGGCTTCATCCATTGGGCACAAGAGATGTTTGATCAAGGGGCAATGGTGCGTGAGAATGTGAAATGGGACTACCACATCAGCAGTGATAATGTGGTGGAGCTTGACCTTATCTTGCAGCGGGCCTACAGTATGGCCACCGCCTATCCACCTGGCCCCGTTTATCTCACCTTTGTCCCTGAGGCGATGGAACGAATGGTTGATTTACCCGAAACCCTGTCCCCACCCCCGCCAGTGAGCAAAGCCCAGCCTGATCCAGCCCAAGTCACTCATATTGCGGAATGGCTGGCCGTAGCCGAGCGTCCATTGTTGGTCAACGGCGGCACCAGCCGAGATGAAACCATTGTGCCCGCTCTGATTTCGCTATGCGAACGATTATCACTCCCTGTAGCAGCGCTTAATCCCCGCACGTTACCATTTCCACTGCAACACCCCCTATATCTTGGAAAAGATCCTCACAAAGCAGTGGCCGAAGCCGATTTTATCATCAGTCTTGAGAATGACGTACCCTACATGCCGATTCACGGCCGCCCACCCCCCGACACACGCGTGGTCCATATCGGCCCTGATCCGTTGTATCAGCGGTATCCCCGCCGGGGCCACCGCGCGGATGCCTACGTTTGTTCGGACTCGGCTTTATTTTTGCAAGCCTTGCAAACGGTGGCTGCGGCCCCAACGAATGCCCTGGCCCAACGCCGTACCGCTTGGGTCAATGGCTTGCGTGAGGCCAGTGCGGCAAAGCGACGTGCTCAAGTTGAACGAGCCAAGCAAAGCGGACAAATCAACGTGGGATGGGTGTCCCAATGTGTGGCCGATATCATCGATGAGAGCGTCGTTGTCTTTCGAGAGTTTGATTTTAATGAGGACTATCTCGATATCAGCCAACCGCATCATTTCTTTGGGTTGACCAACGCAGGCGGACTGGGCTGGGGAATGGGCGCGGCGCTCGGTTTCAGGCTCGTTCATCCCGATAAAGTTATGCTTACGGCCACAGGCGATGGCTGCTACTACTTTAATGCACCAACCGCTGCCCACTCGGTCGCACAGGCCCAAAACTTGCCGACCCTGACTATCGTTTACAACAATGCGAAATGGGGCACCGTCGCAATGCATACCAATCGCTGGTATCCCGCGATTGAGGAGCCAGATCTCCCCCTCACCAGCCTTGGCCCACACGCCCATTTCCACAAAATGGCCGAGGTCTTTGGCGGCCACGGCGAGCAGGTCGAGCAGGCGAGTGATTTACCAGGCGCCTTAGAACGTACCCTTGATGCGGTGCGAAATCAGGGGCGACAGGCATTGGTTAATGTGATTTGTTAGGTCGATGAACCGATTATGCGAATTAGCAATTGTTGCATTTTAGAGTGTCATGCCCGAATGCTTTTGTCGGGCCATCCGAATGCTTTTGTCGGGCCATCCGAATGCTTTTTTGGGCATCCACGAGTTGGCTAACGCTGGACTCCCGCCAAAAACACGCGGAGTGACATGATCCACCCTATTTTTTGGAGTACGCATTGAGCAGTATCTGGCAACTGTCCCTGCTCAGCCACGTTTTTAAGCACACGAGTCACCAGCACCGTCTTGCCAATCCCACCTCGACTGATCACAATCAACAAACTTTTATCGCGATCTTGCAAAAAATCTCCAATTTGTTGGGACCCTGCCTGCTGCCCCTGAAAGTGTCCAGGAATCGAGCCTGGGGGCGTCTTGAGCACCACTGTCTGTGTTTTGCTTTTATTTTTTTAGGGTGTCGAATGGCCCTTAACTCTTTCTTGATTTTCACCTCGGCCTTACTCGCCATATTTTTGGGATTACCAATGACTCGTTCTTGGTGGACTACTTGCTTTTTGAGCCAGCCGATATCATCTTCAATACGCTTTCGTTCAGATGGACCAGCACGGCGTAAATCTTGTTGACCATCTGTCAGGCGATCTTTAAGGGTTTGGAGCAGGCCTTCTGGAGTATCCAGTTTTAGTAAACGATCTTGTAAAGTGGTTGAAGCCGTTCGAAATCCAGCGGTAGCCTCAATCACTTTGTGATCATCTAAAGGCGAATTTATCGCCCATCTACATTATTTGCCAAAACGTCATTGAGTCATACAATAAGCCAAATTTGTCATACAACCATACCACCTGACACTTATGTTAAAGCGAACGCCTTCACTGACGGAGCAGGCCAAAGCACATATAAAACAGCGGATCATCAACGATGAGTTTGAAGCAGGCCGCATTCCTTCAGAGACAGAACTTGCCACCGAGCTAGGGGTGAGTCGGACCACCATTCGAGATGCACTAAGCCGTCTGGAGCTGGAAGGGGTCATCTTTCGTAAGCAAGGGGCAGGCACCTTTGTTAATGAGCCAGGGCTGCAAATCAAAACCCGGCTTGAAGAGATATGGGCGTATGAGGCCATGCTACAGGCACACGGCTACAACACCGCCGTCGAACTCCCCAGTGTTACCGAGCAGCCTGCATCGGCTGAATTAGCCGCCGACCTTGGCCTTGAGCCGAATGAGCCGGTTCTCAAAATAGAGAAGCTGATCTTTGCCAACACCTTACCCGTGATTCTGGTGGATAACTATCTGCCACTGAAGTTGATCCAACAATCCTATACCCAACAGGATTGTCTCAATCCTGTTTATGAATTCCTCGCCGAATTTTGCCAACAGCATTTAACTTATTATCTGAGCGAAATTGTTCCATTGAATGCGACAGATCGAATGGAACAGATGCTGAATATACCAGTCACGCAAGCCATGATCTGCTTTGAGGAGATTGGCTACAATCAGGACAATGTGCCAATTCTCAAAGCGTATTCCCATTTTCACGATGACGTCCTGCGCTTTCGGCTCATTCGCCGAGAGACAGCGTAACCGGAACATAAAAATATAAAACTCAGAGCTCTCAAAACAATCACTAAAATCATTTTTTAAGGAGAATTTTTTTCTATGACTGATGCAGCAACCCTTAAGAAGTTACACCAGGAGGTCGAGGCCCGGCGAGACATCCTCATCCAATTTTTGCGAGATATTTGTGCCATCCCCAGCATGAATAGCCAGATTGGTGAGGTTGGTGAGCGTGTGGCGGAGGAGATGCGCAAGCTCAATTTTGACGAAGTTCGCTTTGACAAAATGGGCAACATCCTCGGTCGGGTTGGTAATGGCCCGACAGTCATCGTCTATGATAGCCATATCGACACCGTGGGTTTAGGTAATGAAGATGAATGGGAATGGGACCCCTTCATCGGGAAAATCGAGGATGGTCGCTTTTACGCCCGTGGGGCTTGCGATGAGAAAGGCTCAACCCCAGGGATGGTTTACGGGATTGCCTTGGGCCGCGATTTAGGTTTGATCGATCCCGAAGAATATACCATTTATTACTTCGGCAATGTCGAAGAGTGGTGTGACGGCATTGCCTGTAACACCTTTGTCGAAGTTGATCCCCAAGTCAAGCCCGATTTTGTGGTGATTGGTGAGCCGACCAAAATGAATATTTATCGGGGGCATAAAGGGCGGTTGGAATTGAAGATGGTCGCGAAAGGCCGTAGTGCCCACGCCGCCTCAAATCATGTTGGTGACAACGCTGTTTACAAAATGCTGCCAATTATCGAAGGCATCAGCAAGATGGAGCCGGATTTGGGCGATGATGAGTTTCTCGGTCACGGCAAAATCACCGTCACCGACGTTCACGTTAGTACCGCCTCCATCAACGCTGTCCCAGATGAGTGTACAGTCTTTATCGACCGCCGCATGACCTTTGGTGAAACCAAAGAAGACGTTCGCAATCAACTCGCCGCCTTGATCCCAGAACAGCATAAAGATGACATCACCATCGAAGAGTTATTCTACGATGAGCCAAGCTACACTGGCTTTGTCTTCCCTGTCGATAAATATTTCCCGGCTTGGGCCATTGCAGATGATCACCCATTTGTACAGGCCGGTCAAGCCACGCGCAAAGCTATAGGTTTACCCGACTCAGAGAGCGGCAAATGGGGCTTTAGCACCAACGGTAACTACTGGAATGGAAAAGCGGGTATCCCTTCTATCGGCTTCGCCCCCGGTGAGGAAGAAACTGCTCACAGTAACCTGGACAGCGTTCTGCTCGAGGACGTTGTCAAATCAACTGAATTTTATGCGCTGCTGCCAGCGATGATGAAAAAGTAAGAGTTTATAGGGTTTGTGGGGTTTATAGAGTTCTTAGAGTTTACTTTACAAACTATCCACTACCCGCCATTCACTAGCCACTATTTTTAAGGAGAAACAAAATGCAGACAGGCCTTCGTGGTCGGGATATGGTCTCGACCCAAGATTGGACCAAAGATGAAATTGATACGGTAATGGATGTCGCGTTTGAATTAAAGCGGGCGCGAGCGATGGGCAAAGATCACACGTATTTGCGAGATAAGGTGTTGGCGATGCTCTTCTTCTTCAGCAGCACCCGCACCCGTTCCAGCTTTGAGGCGGGCATCGCCCAACTGGGTGGACACGGGGCGTTTATCGACCACACGACCACCCAAATTAGCCACGGCGACACAGCCACAGAAATCGGCGAAATTTTTGGCCGCTACTATGATGGTATTGCCATCCGCCAATGTGACTGGGGGATCGGCAACAAGTACATCCGCGATGTGGCTGAGGCCAGCCGCGCCCCGATTTTGAATATGCAATGTGATGTCTATCACCCCTTCCAAATTTTGGCTGACTTGATGACCATCATCGAGAAAAAGGGTGATCCCAAAGGTAAAACCATCGCCGTCAGCTATGCCTACGCCAGCAGCTACCAAAAGCCCTTGAGTGTCCCTCAAAGCTTGATTTTGCTGATGACGCGCTACGGGATGAATGTTCGCTTGGTGCATCCACCTGAGTTCAAGTTGATGCCCGACATCGTTCAACAAGCCGAGGATAATGCCAAACAACACGGCGGCAACTTCGAGATTATGGACGATATGGATGCGGGCTTTAAGGATGCTGACGTTGTCTATCCGAAAAGTTGGGGCTGCTGGGTGACCACTGAAGACGAAGCCGAGAGCGTTGAAATCGGCAAGAAATATTCTGATTGGATTGCCGATGAGCGTCGCATGAGCCTCGCTAAACACGATGCCATCTACATGCACTGCTTGCCTGCCGACCGAGGCATTGAAGTAACCGATGAAGTGTTGGACGGTCCCAATTCTGTGGTCTTTGATGAAGCTGAAAATCGTCTTCACGCGCAAAAAGCGGTGATGGCGTTGACGATGAATTAGGAAAGTTGGTAATTAGAGATTAGAGATTGGAGATTTAGAGACTGTCATTACGACGAAGCTTAATCTCCAATCTCTAAATAGGAGCAAGCCATGAGCGACAGAAAAAAATTAGCAGTGATTGCCATTGGTGGTAACTCTCTCATCCGCGATGATACGCATCAAACAGTACATGATCAATATTTGGCCGCAGGTGAAACGTGCCAACACATTGCTAAAATGATTGAACAGGGCTGGAACGTAATCATCACCCACGGCAACGGGCCTCAAGTCGGTTTTATTCTCCGTCGTTCGGAATTAGCCTCCCACGAGCTACACGAAATCCCCTTAGCCGCTTGTGTGGCCGATACTCAGGGAGCGTTGGGGTACACTCTGCAACAGAATTTATACAATAGCCTCAACAGCTTAGGCCTACACAACCCTGTCGCCACAATCGTGACCCAGGTCGAAGTTGATCCAGCTGACCCTGCCTTTGAAAAACCGAGCAAACCCATTGGCTCCTTTATGAACAAGGAGAAAGCATTAGAACGTCGGGCCAAGGGCTGGCAGGTGGCTGAGGATGCGGGTCGTGGCTGGCGGCGGGTCGTCCCATCCCCTAGACCCAGGCGAATCATTGAGGTTGATACGATCCAAAAACTCTTGGACGCGGGTGTCATCGTTATTGGGGTTGGAGGCGGTGGTGTGCCGGTTGTCGTCGATGAGGCAGGTAACTTGAGCGGGGTGCCGGCAGTCATCGACAAAGATTTCGCCTCGGCAATGCTTGCGGTCAATCTTAAGGCCGATGTGTTTATCATCAGCACCGGGGTTGAGAAAGTAGCCCTCAATTTTGGTCAGCCCAATGAAAAGTGGTTAGACCACATGACCGTGGCTGAGGCAAAAGTCCATCTCACCAGCGGGCAGCATTTTGCCAAAGGCAGTATGGCCCCAAAGATCGAGGCCATTATCAGCTATTTAGATAACGGCGGCAAAGAAGCTATTATCACCAGTCCGGAGAATCTCTCAGCGGCTTTGAGTGGAAAAACAGGAACCCATATTTCTGGGTAGTTAATTCCAGTTTCAGTAGTATGCATTAACCCAACTTTGTAAAAAGATTAGCAACGAATTGATCGAATTGACACAAACAAAAAAGGCATAAAAATTAGAGGGATTTGTGTAATCCGTTGCGAAAAATGATCAGCCACAGTTCAGTGTAGTTGTATCGCAATACCTGCTCCAAACAAAATTTTGATAAATCAAGTCATTTGTCACCCATTCCTGGTCATTTGTAATGTTGCAAGTGATGAATGACAAATGACCAAGGACAAATGACAATATTATGGACCACGTTATTGGCTTGAAATGTTTAATTTGCGGAAAAGTTTACGACGCTGATGCGATTGATTATGTTTGCCCCAAACATGGCAATGACGGGATCGTTGATGTCCAATATGATTACGACGCCATTGATCGGCGTATTAGTAAGGGAGATTTATTCCATTCGACCGATTATACGATTTGGCGGTATGCCCCCCTACTCCCAATCAAATCGGTAGCACTGGCCCCACCTTTAAGCGTGGGCTGGACTCCGCTTTACCGTGTTTCTCGATTAGCGGCCGATTTAGGCTTAAAGAATCTCTGGCTCAAGGATGATGGCCGTTTACCCACCGCCTCATTCAAGGATCGAGCCAGCGCAATGGCTGTTGTGAAAGCGAAAGAGAAGGAAGCCGAGATTATTACCACAGCTAGCACAGGTAACGCTGCGGCTGCGCTGAGTGGGTTATGCGCCAGCATCCGACAACCAAACGTTATTTTTGTCCCTGAAAGTGCACCCCAAGCCAAGATTGCTCAGCTCCTGGTCTTTGGCTCACAAGTGATGTTGGTCAAAGGGACCTATGATGACGCCTTTGAGCTGTGTCTCGAAGCGGCCCAAACCTACGGCTGGTACAATCGCAATACAGGCTACAACCCCTACATGAGCGAGGGCAAAAAGACATCCAGCTTTGAAATTTGTGAGCAGTTGGGCTGGGAAGCACCTGACCGTATCTTTGTCAGCGTTGGTGATGGCTGCATCATTGGCGGGATTCACAAAGGGCTCAAAGATTTGTACGCATTAGGCTGGATTGATCGAATGCCAAAGTTAATGGGCGTGCAGGCTGAGGGGAGTAGTTATTTGTATGAGGCCTGGAAAAATGGCGAAGATGTCCTCACCAAACCAGCCATCAACGCCCAAACTGCTGCCGATAGCATCAGCGCGGGGCTGCCCCGTGATCGAATCAAGGCCCTCGCCGCTGTCACTGAGACCGATGGGGCATACATCAGCGTGACAGACGATGAAATCCTGTCGGCCATTCCCATGATGGCCCGAGGAAGCGGGGTATTTGCTGAGCCAGCTGGGGCTGCAGCTTACGCAGGTCTAATCAAAGCCGTCAACAAAGGATTAGTTTCCGCCGATGAGCGAATCGTGGTGTTGAATACAGGAAGCGGCCTCAAAGATGTTGCTGGCGCGATGAAAGCCATTGATTTGGTCGGCACCCAAGCCCATCACATCGAGCCAAATTTGGCAGCTGTTAAGCAGGTTATAGGTTAACAAGTTACCCTACACCAGGCATATTTGTTCGCTAAAAACAGCCGTTGTTGTCTGTCTGAATTACAAGAGTTGTTCCTGAATAAGTAATCATATCAGACTACCCTGATTTAACAGCAAATTGAGGGAT
>JANQQF010000054.1 GCA_028285035.1 Phycisphaerae bacterium | reverse complement strand
CTAATAGAGAAATCAAATAAAAACCGGAATAAAAAAGTCATGTCCTGCCCGAATGCTTTTGTCGGGCATCCACTGGCCGGGGGGCAGCGAACGATGGATCTCCGCTAAAACCACGCGGGGATGACATAAATCGATTTTACGGATTTTAACTGCTTCGTCTATAAGGTGATTTTGGTGAAATTATAGTCCAAAACCTTTAGGGTCTGGTTAGCGGTAAACTTGAGTTAAATTATTTTCGCCCTAAACTGGCGACAAAGTATCCGTGGACTCCCTGGTTTACGGTGTAGGGTAAAAGTAGGCCAGCAACGGCATTTGTCAGTAGGTAGTGCGAGCGAAGGCTCTTTCTAAGGATCGTGCTGGTTGTGGGAAATTTAAAGAAGGCCTTGGCTAATAGATGAAACCGAAGTAAGTTAGGCATAATGTTCTGAGCAATATCTTTCAGATCAATGATTTCGTAATTTGTTTTCTGAGCCAAAGCGACCCAGTCATCAATGACCGAGCCTTCAGGAACGGCCATCGCCTTTTCAACCAAAATCGCAGCAGTTTGCAGGTCGGGATCAAATGTTTCCAGCGGTGCTTTTCTAAAACCATCAATGACGACCAGCCGCCCGCCAGGTTTTAAGACCCGATGAATTTCAGAGAGGGCCAGTTTCATATCGGTGGCGTGACACAGACTTTCGATGATAAAGACCAAATCAAATTGCTCGTTGTCGAAGCGTAGCTGGTGGAAGTCGCCCAGCTCAAACGTTAGATTGGGGATATGTGTTGATCGTTTTTGGGCCGTTTCTACGTGTAAAGGGGTTAAATCGACCCCGATAAATTGAACATCAGTAGGATTGTGCTCGGCTAAATATTTCGAATTAAAGCCTTTACCGCTGGCTAATTCAAGAACGTTTTGAGGCTGTAGCGGCTGTAGTTCTTCTTGAATGATAGCGGCTTGGCCATAATAGCCCTCGCTATCAAACTTGCCATCACTATTCAGGGCCATGTGCAAACTATCTTTGGAATGAAATAGGTTGTAGCCTAAGGCACTGGTTTCGTAGTAATTCACAATCTCATTGCTTGAAAAGTTTTGATTAAGCAGCTCATTAATATCGAAAACCTTGCCGATCTTTGCTAGATATCGTGGCAAGTCCGCCACATCAATGGTTCCTAGATTTTGGAGAATATTGGAGTATTTCATCATCGCTTCCTTACCTTTTTAACTGAGGTATAGTTTTTGTTATCGTTCTATATTTTAGCAAAGTTTACGCTTGATGTCTGCCCTGCAAATTGGACAGTTTTGTCATACAATCTGGGCAGTTAAGGATTTTTGAAGTTGAGCAGGTGCCAAGTGTGCTGCACCAGACCGTCTACGGCCTTTAGGTGTTTGGTGGCTTATCTTTAGAGAGATTTAATGGAATAAATCGCCAAACCTCAAGGTGTCCTCTATTAAAAGTGGTTTAAGACGCTTCCAATTTAATTATGACTAACGCAAAACGTTATTTTCGACAGGCTCAATCAACGTTTTGCGGACCAAAATGTTTGGTTTCGACAAGCTCAACCGACAGTTTATCCCTATTCTGCGTAAGTCCTATTAATTATCAATAATGACAGGTAAATAAATCTTCGAGTTGTCTTCGGACACCTCAACCGCCGCGTCCCGCACCAACCGCACATAATTAAAAATGCGAACCGCATCCCCTTGCGGGCCGTTGCCCGTGGGGTAGTCATTGGGATCGCCAGATTTGGGATCACTGCGCTGGGCGCCCGCGCCGTGGACATCCTGCCACGTGCTATCCAGATAGCCCATCGCCCGCCCGAAGGAGAGGTAGACGGCTTGATCGTGGATGTTGGTGTATTTGAGATGGGTGGTGCTGGCCCAGTAGTAGGGATAATCGGTTTCATTGGCGTTGTTGGTGATGGTGGACGCATTGAACAAGGCATCAATCGCGGCTGAGTTTGTCGTGTCGGGCGAGCGGGTATAATCGAGCAAACTTTGTAGCTCCTTGGCATTGGGCAGCCGCCAATCGCTGTAGCCGAGATAGGTTTCGTTGTTCTTTTGGGCCACCCAGGCCAAAGCCGCTTCCCAATCAAGCCCTTCGCCACTGTCATCCTGGGCCCACATCAAGCCCGTTGCCTTATCAGTGATGGTGCTATCGCCGTTGTCGCTAAAGTCGTTGACCCCATAGCTGGCATTATCCCGCACACAAATGACAAAGAACGTTGCATCGACATCAGCCACATTCAAGCCATAGCCCTTGATCCGCCCATCAGCAAAGTTCACCCCAAAGAGGGTGCTACCGCCATCGTTGGCGGTGTTGCTCACATACAAGGTGTTTGAGGCGTATTGGGAGTCGATGAGCCGTTCCCCCGCATCCGTGTCGCCATAGGCAAAGTCGAAATAGGTGGTGTCGAGGAAGGGGACAAAACCTGTCGTGTCTGTGCCGTCATAGCCACTGATGTCGGTCCCGTTGAAGTCCATCAATGAATACAACTGTTTGAGGTCTGGCAGACGCCAATCATCATATCCGGCCAAGGTTAGATTATCGCAGTAAGTTTGGGCAGCGGTGTAGGTCAGCTTGTCATCCGCATCAATATCGTTGTCCCCATCGGTGTCTGGACTTTGTTGCCACATCAAATCGGTCACATTGTCGGTGGTCGTGTCATCGCCGTTGTCGATGTAGCTGGCGATGTAGCCTGTGTGCTGGGCATCCTGGCCGTAAAAGTCAGTCGTCGATGTGCTGGGGCAGATGATTTCGATGCCTTTCTCGTCGTAACATTCATTTTGGGCCGTATCGACGATGGGGTAGGCGACCTCAATATCACTAAATGTCACGGTTACAACCTTGTCACTGTCCATCGTCAAATTGGTAGAGGTTGTACTCCCGCTGAGGTCACCGCTCCAACTGAAGGTGTGGTTCGTATCGGCCACAGCCGTTAGAGTGATGACGGTACCGTTGTAATACCCCGATTGGTCTGGGTCAACCGTCACCGTGCCGGAGCCTGTGCCAGTTTGATTTAGGGTCAGACTAAAGACCAAGGCTTCGTAGGCCCCCAAATCGACGGTGCTGTTACGAATGCGTGTATCACCCGCCAGATCAGTGGCCTCGGTCACGACACTGTTATCCCCGGCATCAATCGCGGGCGAGCCATCCTTCAGGCTCAGATCATCATCAAGGGTACCGCCTGCCCCGTCTGGGCCGAGCGGATTAGTCCAGAGCGGGTTGTCCGTGAGGATGCCAGGCCCATAGGTCGTGGTCCCCCCATCATTGACGATGGTGTTGGTATCGCTCTGGATCAGGCTATAACTGATGACAGGCGTGGCCCCATAGTTGTAAATGAGATCACCGCGTGAGCCAGCCGAATTCCCCCACATAATGACATTGCTCAGGCTAGGGCTGTTGCTGCTGCCATCGCTGCCATCTGCGTACATCACCCCGCCGACATTCATCGCCGTATTGCCAGAGAAGGTGACGTTGGTGAAGGTGGGGTTACTGCTGCCGCTACCCGCCGCCCAGCTGTAGATCGCCCCGCCATCCACCGCCACATTGCCGGAAAAAAGCACGTTACTCAAGCTAGGGGCGGTATTGCCCTGTGTGGTGCCCCAGTTATAGATGGCCCCGCCTGAACCCGGGAGGGTCTTGTTTTCGGCAAATATCACCTTATCCAGCGTGGGACTGCTGCTCCCCGTCGCCCCAGAGCCATAATTGTACATCGCCCCGCCATTACTGGCCGTATTGTTATAGAAGGTGACGTCGCTCAACGTGGGACTGCTATTACCATTCTCCCCCGAATTGAAGATCGCCCCACCCGAATTGGCCGTATTTCCCGTAAAGGAGAGGTTGCTCAAGGTCGGGCTACACACGTTGCCGCTGCCGGACGCATCACAGAAAAAACCGCCCCCTTCGCCAGCCTCATCAACGCCGTTCGCTTGCCCAGCGGTGATGGTGAAGCCGTCCAGCACGGTGGTTTCGGTGATCGGCTCACTCACAGTGCCAGCGGCCCAAATCACGTGATAACTGTTGTCGTTGTTGATGTTGTCCGTATCCGTGACCACGCCCGTCGTGTCGGTGAGATCATCGCCAGCAATATCACCGCTAAGGATGGTCAGGTTCGCGTCCCAATCACGCTCGCTGCGGGTGGTTTCGGTGGCGACAAAGCCACCGTAAAGTTGAATGCCTGCGGTTAGAGTGAAGGTATCGCTACGGCTGAGGCCAGGCGTGTAGACCCCCGTTGCTACCCAGATTTCATCGCCCGTGGTCGCCGTGCCCAGGGCATCCTGCAAGTCGGTGTAGGCATTGGCCCAAGAGGTGCCATTATTGGCCCCGCTCGTCGCATCTTTGTCCACGTATATCGGTCCCTGCGCTAAGGTTGGACCAGCTATCCATACAAAATACAGGCCAAAGGCGATGAGTATTGCACTTAAGATTTTGGTCATTGGGTCAGAAGGTGAGATCATGAGGTTGTCCTTTCATCTGATCTGTGTTTTCAAGTAGGGTCAAATTCTGCTTATTGCCGTTTTTTACTTTAGCAAAGTTGAGGGCAACCGTCTGCCATGCAAACTGGGCAGCTTTGTCATGCGATCTGGGCAAATGCTTTAGGATGGGGAATGTAGGAGGTAGAATAGCGTAATTTTCATGGAGTGCATAGCGTAGTTTTTTGTTGGGGGGACGGTGAGATTTAGGATAAATAACTTATGTGGGAAGTTTATAATGGTGTAATGCGGTTGGATTTCTGGAGAGGCAGTTAAGAGAGTATACTAGCCGAAGGAGCCAGAAATCGTGAGTAAAAAACGTCGAAAATACAGTCCGCAA
>JANQQF010000051.1 GCA_028285035.1 Phycisphaerae bacterium | reverse complement strand
GGTTTGGTCAGTTGCCATCAGCAGTGATGGCAATCGTTTGGCTTCGTCTAGTGAGGATCAGACAATTCGGGTTTGGGACTTGACTGATCCTGAAGCTGATCCGCTTACCCTATATACCCAAGACGGTTTTGTCCACTCGATGGTTATTACCCCTGATGGTCGTCGTCTGGCTTCGGCTAGTACTGATCAGGCAATTCGGGTTTGGGATCTGACCGATCCTGAAACTGCCCCACTCATCATCCGTGGCTTTGAGGCTAGATCTATTTCATTAGCTATAACCTCTAATGGTCATTACTTAGCCTCAGCTAGTGATGACCTTACAGCACGAGTTTGGGATTTGACCAACCCTGAAACTGCCCCCATTATTTTAAGTGGGCACCAAGATAAGGTCTGGTCAGTTGCTATCACCCCTGATGGCAATCGCTTGGCTTCAGCTAGTGAGGATCAGACGATTCGAGTTTGGGACCTGACCGATCCTGAAACTGCCCCACTCATCATCCGTGGCCACCAAGGCTTAGTCTGGTCGGTTGCTATTACGCCTGATGGCAATCGTCTGGCCTCGACTAGTGATGATCGTACAATTCGAGTCTGGGATCTGACTGACCCTGAAGCTGGCTCCATTATTCTAAGTGGACACAAAAAAAGGGTTCACTCGGTAGCCATCACCCCTGATGGCAATCGCCTGGCCTCTGCCAGTGCCGATAATACGGTACGGGTTTGGGATTTAACTAACCCTGGAGCCAATCCAATTATTCTAACTGGACATCAGGGCCTTGTTTATTCAGTGTCCATCACCCCTGATGGCAATCGCCTGGCCTCCGCTAGTGATGATCGTACAATTCGGGTCTGGGATTTAACTAACCCTGGAGCCAATCCAATTATTCTAACTGGACATCAGAGCTTTGTCTACTCGGTAGCTATCACCCCTGATGGATACCGCTTAGTCTCTGCTAGTGATGATCGTACGATCCGAGTCTGGAATATGAATACCGAGAGTCTTGCTGAGACAGTTTGCCAAAAAGTATGGCGTAACCTCACTCGTATGGAGTGGAATCGTTACATGCCAAAAGATATTGAATATCGCAAAACCTGCGATAATCTTCCCATCGACCCCTCTATAATTGAGGAAGTAACTATATTAGCTCAAGATGAACAATTGGATACAGCCTTAGAGATTGTGGCTGAGGCTCAAGCTCTTGACCCCGAATTAGATTCTATATTAGCACAAGCATTGATTGAGGCAGTTGATAATTTAGCTATTGGTGGAAGTATAGATACAGCTATGGCCGTGATTCCTGAGGCCCAAACTCTCGACCCCGAATTAGAAATCAATGCCAGAGACTTAGATTTGTTATGCTGGTATGGTAGTCTGCATGGAAGTGCTGAAAAAGTATTAAGTTACTGTGAACAAGCCATAGAATTAGAACCTAACAATGGTCTGTATTTTGACGGTCGAGGTTTAGCGCGAGCATTGACTGGAGATGTAGAGGGTGCCATTGAAGACTTTGAATTTGCTATCGAGCAGAGAGGTGGATGGGAAAGCCGTGAAGCGTGGACCGAAGCCCTAAAAGTAGGTGAAAATCCGTTTTCAAATGAGGTTTTGAAAGAATTACGCCAAAACTGATACTACAAAAATCCTTAATAGTGAGTACAGTGCTAGGCCAAACTTGTCCTACCTCTCTTCAATACACAATCATTCTACATCTGGCTGATGAAAACTTAACGACTTAGCATTTATGTATAAAGTGACCTAACTCTATTTTTGCTGAATATTACAAATTTCTATTCCAATAACCTCGATTGTAATCTTTACAATAAGGAAAGTCTATGTCTCAGAAATGGAAATATCCATACCCGCGATGCTGGATTTGACTCGGAAGCGATAGGGGAGACAAAGAAACGACAGGATTTCGAGCGTAATCTGGCCATGATTATTGGGATCAATGCATACGGTAAGGGGGATTCCTGTCTTGAAGACGACTAGACAGGATGCCGAACGACTAGCCGAGATCTTACAAGAGCAATATCAATATGAAGTTGATCTTCTTGTTGATGAGGTCAGTAACCAGCGGCTAACCACCTTGTTTAATGATGAGCTACCTGCCAAGGTTGGGCCGAATGACCGATTGATTGTCTATTTTGCTGGACACGGGGTGGCCTTGGATGGGGATAATGGCCCGGCTGGGTATCTGTTACCGCAAGATGCCAATGCCCAAGATCGTAGCAGCTACCTGTCAATGCAGGTAGTTCACGATGCCTTAATCGCCTTACCCTGTCGTCACTGTCTGATTATCCTCGACTGTTGTTTCTCCGGTGCCTTCCGCTGGTCCAGTCAGCGAAGCTTTCTCACGTCCCCCGATGCCGTTCTCTATCGCGAACGATATGAGCGGTTTATCCGCTTTGATGTCTGGCAGGTGTTGACCTCAGCCGGACATGATCAAAAGGCCCTCGATAGTTTGCCAGGAGCAACACTCGGCACACGCCAAGATACTGGGCATGAACACTCTCCCTTTGCTGAGGCGTTGTTTACCGCGTTGGAAGGTAAGGCCGACACCAATGGTGATGGGGTCTTAGTCGCCACTGAACTGCATCTCTATCTACACGAGCAGGTTGAAATCCGCGCCGAGAAGCAGGTTCAGCACGAGCAGACGCCAAGTCTGTGGCCATTGAATCGGCACGATAAAGGGGAGTTTGTTTTCTGCTGCCCCACGCCAACCCCAATCAACTTGAACCTGCTCCTGAACCGAATGAATCGCTCAACCCTTACCGTGTTATTCTCGTTAACATAGCTGTAATATATTTTGGGCCGGCGATAGTGCCTAACCAATTATCTTTTTATGCGGTTAATGAGAAGTTAATTAAAATGGCACTTTCAATTTATTTTTGACGCATCTAGGTTAGAATTAAGAATTTATCCAGACAGTCAGCCATTTTCAACTGACTTTTTAATTTGCTCATCTTCGAAAACAAAATATCCCCACCTTCAAAAAATGTCCACTTATTAAAGTCTTTTCGCCTCAATATTCGGAGGGTATCAAAAGCGGTATCTACATCTGTATTGTGAGGGTGTCACGCTTGTGACCCCTTTGGTGACAAAATTATCAATTCCCCGCGCCCACCCACCTCAAGAGAACGCCCTTTTTTTGTCCGCTATCGCTCCCAAAAAATTTCTTAACCCCATACCTGCCTCGTCGAGGAATATCAGGTATGGGGTTAAGAAATCGGGCGTGGTGAGGTGGGTGGGCGTGGGTAGGGGAGCGTAGTGAAAAGTAAAGAAAGAAGGTCATTATTTGTTCATAATGTTGATATAGTTTTGTAGATCTATGATGAATGATCGATCAGTACGGAATAAGCGGGTTTTGGAGTTTATCTGTGAGTCGTATGGCGTGAGAGAGGATTTGTTGGAGATTTTGTTGTATCAGTATCGGTATTTGATTGATGAAAAATATTTAGAAACGGAAACGCGTGCTAAAGATCGAGTCACTCGATTTGCCGTTAAGAAACAACGCTCAAAATGGCAACAACAGAAGTTAATTTGTCGAGCTTATCGATACTCTCCCATAGCCTGGGTTTGGCCGACACAAGCCGCATTGGATGAGTTCGGCTACCCTTATTTGGAACGAAAGCCAGCGGTCAGTATGCTGGACCATTATCATCACCAGAATTTATTACGGATGCATATTGAGTATAAGAACCGGGTCGATCAAACCCCAGTTATCTGGAAGAGTGAGCGTCAGATTCGCAAAGAACAGCCAAAAGACACCCATGCCGCAGATGGGGAAGCGCAACGCCCTGGTACCCCGGTCGTCGCCTTTGAGATTGAACTTAATCAGAAAAAAGAGTCTGATATTGATAACATTCTAGAACAGTTGGCCTATCGGTATGAATATATTGTCTACTATTCGCATCCTAGAGTATATAGGTATGTGAATAGCCGGTTGAAACGGTTGAACCCTTTTGATAAAGCCAAGTTCACCAATGTCCCTTTGGGACAGATCCCCTATGCAGAGTTGTCAGTCTGATTTCTTGGGACTTGAGTGGCCTTTGAGATGTATGTTAGCGTGTAAGCTTATTAGCTGTGTAACCCACCGTCTGCCCCAATGCCCACTACTTCAAACGTTATCGCCCAACCCAATCGCTTCCAATGGTATTGTCTGGGCGGTCTTGGTCTAGCTTTATTAGGGGCGGTCTTTCATCCCTTCACAGTTATCATATCTGTTGTGGCTCATTGGTATTGCCGCCGCAATGAGCGACTAAAAATCTTTATCTGGGGTTGTGGTAGCTTCTCTTTGATCTGGTATGCCTACTATCATCCGGTGTACATTCTGGATCCATCTCAGGACTCCACAACCTTTTTGCTGACTATACCCTTCGTCACCGGAATGCTTCAACCTTTAGGCACGGTCCACGCCTTCCTACGCCCCCGCTCGGTGGAAGACTGGTTTGTGGAAGCGGCCCAGCAACGACGGAAGGAGAAAATCAAACAGTTAGTAGCTGCTGAACAAGTCGAGAGACAGCCCATTCCCAATCGATCTGGCCGGATTCGATTGGGGGTGTTTTTGGAGGGCGATGATTTTGCCAAAGAGAGTGGAATCGCTGTGGAGGATCGATGGCTCTATCTAAACACCCAGATACGAGCCGGACATAGCTTTGCCTTGGGTAAGACCCAGAGCGGCAAGACCGAAACCCAAAAGCGCTATCTCTTTGAAGCAGCCATGAACACCAACGCTAACATCTTCCTGATTGATGGTAAGGGTGAAGAAAAGTTGATCCCCTTCTTTCGCAACACCTGTTATGCCTCTGGACGAGGCAATCCTCCGGTCCTGCGACTGGGCAACCCCTCCCGAACCCATCCCTATAATGGCTTTAACGGTTCGGCAGAGGCTATCTACAATCGCTTGATCGCCATTACCAAGAAGGGGGAGGCCGTTGGTGGAGCCAGACACTACGCCGAGATGGATCGTTCGATTTTGTTGCCGGTGTGCAAAAGTGTGCGTAGAGGTCCACCGCGCTCCTTTTTGGAGTTGATCTACCGGATTGACGAAGCCTGGCTTAAGGAGGAGTGCCAGCACAATCCCGTGGCCCGAATGGCTCTCAAGGGGGTCAAAACCAGCGATTTTGTCACCCTCAAACGCTCTTTATATACCTTTTATGAGGAGTTCCGCTATGCTATGCACCATCAAGGCTTCTCATTCGATAACAGCCGATGTGCCATCTTTTCCATTCCAGCTAGTTCCCAGAAAGACTCTGGCAAGCGATTCCTCGACTTTTTGATTGAGGACTTCAAAGACTACACCCTGCGTAAAGATCCCAACCACGAGATCATCTTGATGATTGATGAGTTCAACTCGATTGGCAGTCACAATACCGCCGAGTTATTACGACAGTGCCAATCCAGAAATGTGCGAGTCTTTCTATCGACCCAGGATGCATCCTCGTTGGGGGGTGGGGTAGAGGTACAAGACTTACTATCCAATATCGACACCTACTATCTATTGCAAAGCAACTTTCCTGAATTGATCGCCTCAATTGCCGGAACCAAGGATAGTGTGGTGCCAACCATCCAGTATGATACGGGTGAGGCTACCGGAATGGGGTCGATTAAAAGAGATGATGAGTTTCGGGTGCATCCCAACGATGTGCGGGAGTTGACGACGGGTGGAGCCTTTATCATTCAGGGGAATAAGGCAGCCAGGATCAAGGTTGCCAGAGTGAAAGAGGAAGAAATGACGATTGAGCACCTGCCCCCTGAAGCTATCCCGCATTTGCAGGAGCCGTTGTTTGTGTCGAAGTCCACTGTCCGGAGAAGCAGAACAACATCTGCTAAATCACCACCAAAGACTATTACCAAACCTCCTGCAAAAAGGCAAAATAAAAAATCGGTTACTCGGAGGGCAAAGCAGCCAACGGCACATCGCAAACCCTTGCCGTTGTCGATCTAAACAGATGGATTAACTTTTTACCTCCTCCGTGTCGTCTGTTTTGGCAAGCTCCTTTCGTGCTTCTTCACGTATTTTTTTCTGCCACTCGGCATACTCTGCTTTCGATAAAATCCCCAAATAAATTAACATACTGGGTGATGAAGGTTCGCTGAAGATGCGCCGCCTAATTTCACGACCATAGGTCACAATCAGTTCAATTGGCTCCTCCCTTTTGGCCAAAATATCTTCGGCAAAGGCTTCCAAAGTGCTGTAGAGGTCTTGCATACATCAATCTCCTTTCTCATAAAAGCATACCGAAATTGGCGAATGAAAATCAAGGGCAATTTCCCCTAGAAAAGGTAAGTCTGACTTGGTGTTAATTTTGGCTGAGCTTGTTAGGCTACAGTTATGATGACCCAGCAAGACCGTCGTTTAGGGCGGCAAATCAAGAAACATCGCAAGCATTTAGGCTGGACCCAGGAGTACCTAGCCGAGCAGGTTCGGGTGAGTACCAAATATATTCAATTCTTGGAAGCTGGAAAGGAGCGGCCCAGTTTAAGACTACTTTATCGATTGGCCCGCAAGTTTAGCATAAAGGTCGGTGATTTATTTCCTCATTCTTGATTGTAGACAAAATCCCCCTTACATCTTCAAAACCCACGACCTGAGTGGAGCAAGGCGAAACTCAAGTCGTCGCTCGGAGAGCGGAAATCTACCAGGTCGGATCGTCCCAACAGGATGGGATAACAAAATGTCATACATTTCCGTACTTGATCTGGGGCGCTGTCACCCCCTATAGTGGTCGTTTTATTGCACCTTAAAAACTCGCTCGTTTTTGAGTAAACCGGAAGCAGCTTTGGAAAAAACGGTTTTTTTAAAATGGCAAGCATTATGCCTAGCCATAGCTAAAATCCGGTTTACTTTTTAATAATTCGCCATAATCTATTCGATTTTCGATCTATTTGGAGCAAATCCAAATTTTTTGATCTCGATCATTGTTTTGCGAATTATTTAAGCCAACAACTGAATAACAAATTATTGGTCAAGGCCCGTTTCTCTCCCTGAGAAGCGCGGCCTTTTTGTATTTCACAAAAGGAGATATTGGTGTGATTCACATGATAGAGTTTGGCAAGTTGAAAGCAATGTTACTTGATTTTGTTGATAGTGATAGTGATGGCTGTTATTTCCTGCGAATGGTCGGGGATGAGCCGACCGTAAATGCGATTTGGGCCAGATTATCGAGCCGGGATGCACGCGGGAAGGCGTGGAGTAGTGGGGTCAAGATTTTGGTGCCTGGCCGTCATTATCCCGAACACGTGGCCTTGATGAAAGGTGTCACCTACAAAACAGTCCGCACCCGATTACCAAGTGGAATGATTGATCTGGCCTTGATTCACCCCCGCCTGACGGTGGCCGAGGACAATGAATATGGCTTTTTTGTGTTGTCCTACACAGACAGCGTTCCTACCGGATTTTTTGAACGGCTCAATCGGACGCTGGCTATTCCCCTGCAAGACACCTGGACACCTTGGCTTTGGGAGTTAGGTCAACAATCGCTTCAGCGATGGTTTTTTGAAACTAAGATGATCCGCAATGGGAATGAGTTGCAAGAACAAGTCCAACTTATTGAAAAAGCCTTCCTGCCGATTACGGAAATCAAAGGACTAGGAAACGTTCGTTGTTTCTCGGTCAGAACTTATGGTGGTTATCAAGATACTTGGCTGGAGATTGTCCGGACTCAATTGGCGTTAGGTATTCCATTGATTTCGACTACACAAGGCTATGAGGCCGACCAGTGGAGGATTTTGCTTGAGGATGATACCCATTGTTTGTATCAAGATGATGAAATGTTGGTTCAAGCCCCTAATCTGACCTATGCACTGGCTTGGGCGAAGAAAGAGCTTGGCCTTAATTTTCTCGTGGACCACGAACTGGCTCTATATATCCCTTCAAAACGTACCCATCCCAAATAACGCAAAATTAATGACCTCGAAAGGAGATGTGAAACGTGGCTCGATTAGCTGCAAAAAGTAAAGTGTTGTTTTATGCTACCCCGTTAGAAATGATGGAATTGATCGCCAGTAACATCGTCAGCCCTGCAACAGAACCCGATGAACGAATTGGGACTATCCTCGATCCTTGTGTGGGTGATGGCTTACCTGTGGCGATGCTAGCCAATCATTTAGGCTTGTTGAGTTACGGCTGTGAGCTGCACCCCGAGCGATTTAGCCAAGCCCAAGCTCGCTTGGATCATTGTCTGAATGGGGCTAGAGAGTATCTGGATGTTGAAGGAGGGTTTACGGTTTTGTTTGACAACCCTCCCTATGATCAGACACTGGAAGGGACTCGAATGGAGTTGGATCACATCAAACTTGATCTATCCCTGCTTGAACCAGACGGGCTTGGTATCTGGGTGATTCCCGATACCATTATCACCTGGGAGTTGTGCAACCTCTTGGTCCAACACCTCAAGGAGATCAACATCCGAAGATTTCCCGACCCCTTCTATGATCGCTTCAAGCAGATTGCCATTTTTGGTATCAAACGAACCGAACTTGCAACCTACACCTACACCCAAACCCAAGATTTGGAAACGGAAGCTAAGACGGGCTTTCCTGAGTTGAAACAGGCCGAGTTTGCCTATCAACTTACGCCAAGAGAGAATGGGATTACGCGCTTTGAGATGAGCTTTCCCAATATCGTCACCGTGCTAGAGGAGGTGGAGGCCCAAGGGATTTCGACCTTAGATAGCTGGGAGACCTTGACCTGTGGGACGGGCCAAGGTTTGGAGCAGTTTCAGCCGATTTTACGGCTAACCGCTGGTCACGCGGCAATGGCCATTGCCGCAGGGATTGTCAATGGGGCCGAGGTTGAGATCGAAGGCGAACCCTACCTTATCAAAGGCTCGACCACCAAACGGCTCAAGGTGAGCAAGAATGTGGAGATGGAAGGCGAAGATGCAATCCATACTACCCGAGAGCGAGAGCAGTTGGTCCAACAGATCACGGCGTTCAATCTGGAGAATGGTCGCTTTGCCACCTATAACAGTCTGGATGACAAAGCAGGCTTTGCCGACTTCTTGCTAACCCATCAACAGACCTTGGTCGATATGATCGAGCAACAGTATCCGCCCTTGTTTGAACCGGAGCGTGATATGGGGCAGTGGGTTGAACCTCTGTCTCAAGTCCAAGCTCCAGGTAAGCTACCAGGTCAAGAGAAAGCTGGTGGGTTACTCCCAGCTCAACAAGTCCGAGCCGCCGCCTTAGCCACACGATTAAAAGATCATAAATCGGTGGTGCTTATCGGTGAGATGGGGACCGGAAAAACTTGTACAGCCCAAGCCATCATTGCCTTGTTAGGCGGAGACAAGGCCAAAACGGTGATTGCCTGTCCGACCCCGATTGCGGCAAAATGGGCCAGAGAAGCTAAAACAGTGTTAGCTGTATATAGTGTTCAGGTTCACTTGATTGGTGAGAAACGAAAGCAAGCCGATGGGCAAGGCAAAGTTCGAAAGGTCTCTAAGCCCATTCTTGATACCATTCGGGCAATGGAAGAACCCGGCCGTAGTATCTTGGTTGTCTCCTATGAAACCTTGAAGAATAGTTCCCGTTGGGAACACGCCCCCGCCACCCGCCTCAAACCGTTGCGATATTCTGTCGAGGTGGAGGAACAGATCCCAAATTACCCTTATCGTCGAATTGTTGAAAAAGAGATGACAAAAGTGGATCGGGTATTGTGCTGTCCTGATTGTGATGAGGTTTTGACTGATGCTCAGGATGTGCCTATGATAACCGTTAAGCAGTTGGGTAAACGTAAGTTGTGGTGCAGTTGTGGCGCAGCTTTATGGCAGATGATCCCTTTTTCTTATGGCGGAAGGTTTGCCGTGGCTGAGTTTCTCAATCGCCGGTATAGTGGACGCTACAACCTCGTGATGGACGAAATTCACGTAGCTAAAGGCGGACGAACAGACCGTGGCCAAGCTTCGCAAGACTTGATCTCAGGGGCTAAAAAGGTAATTGCGATGACGGGCACCTTTTACAATGGCAAAGCCAGCGGCGCATTTTATATGCTCTATCGCTTGTTCTATGAGTTTCGCCAGATCTACAGTCACACCGATGTGCAACGCTTTGTCACCCATCACGGGCTGATCGAGACCATCACCAAGGTCAAAACCTCGGATCGACATCACAGTGCCTACGGTTATGCCAGAGAGAATGAACGGGTCAAGGAGTTGCCTGGCGTATCCCCCCAAATGGTGGCTAAAATTCTCAATCACAGTGCCTTTCTGCGTTTATCCGATATTGGCTTTGTCTTACCCAAGTACACCGAAGAACGCTTGCCGGTTCCGCTTGATCCGCGTTTGGAAGATGGAATTGAGGCGTTAGCCGGACTGTATCAAGAGGCGGTCAGTTTGGCCAGGGAAGGCAAGCCAGGACTACTCTCGGCTTGGTTGTATGCTAGTCTTGGTTGGTTAGATTGCCCGATCACCGAGCAATTAGTCGGCAAAGATAGAGAAGGGAAGGTGCTGACCACTCATACGATTGAGGGCATCTTGGTGAGCAATGACACCTGTCTGGATGAGCCACTGGCTAAAGATGAGGTTCTCCTTGATCTCATTGAGGCAGAACTCGCTAATGATCGTGGGGTCGGGATCTTCTTCTCGCAGGTCAATCGCCGAGATTGGATGGGACGCATCCAAAAGTTGCTGCAAGAACGGGGCATCTACTCGGAAATCCTGCGCTCTGACACTTGCAAACCACAAGATCGAGAAGCCTGGTATCGGGCTTGTGTTAAACGCTGCCACAGTCGTGGACAGAAGCCGGTGCTGCTCATGAACGGTAACCTGATCAAGGAGGGCTTAGATTTACTAGAACTCCCCACTTTGATCGAAACAGGGGTGGAGTACAAAATCAATGACCTCCGGCAACGGGATCGTCGTTCTTGGCGATTGGGTCAAACCAAGCCAGTGCGCGTCATCTTTCTCTACTACGAGGATTCGATGCAGGAAACGGCCTTACAATTAGTGGCCCAGAAACTCAAAGCGGCCTTGATGGTTGAAGGCAACTTGGCTGAGGGTTTAGCTGCGATGGATGTGGATGATGGCAATCTGATGGATGCTTTGATGAAAGCGGTAGCGAATGGTAAGAAGCGAACAATTGAGTGGTCAGGAATGGAGATTGCGGCCATTGAGAAGATCATTCTGTCACCCCAGATACCGTTATCCGAGGATTTAGCGCCAGCCCCAGATGTTGAGGTCGATATTGTCGAGGTGGGTTCAAATGGGATCAGCCAGCTTTCTTGGGCTGATTTGATGGAGACCAATGTCGCTTCGACTAAGAAACCTAAGCGAAAACGAGTGAGTAAACAGCTTGAGATTACAGTTGCTTTAGTTGGGGAGCAGTACAGTTTTTTGTAGCGATGGAATTTTTGTTAGCCTACTCACAAAGCCGAGTAGGGGGGCAAGGTTTTATCCAAAGTAGGCGAGTGCTTACAGTTATTTTGATTTATGTTTTAACTGTGAGCCTCGTCTTATTTATTGCAAGACTAAAAAATTGTATCACTTCCCACGCCGTCGCCACAAACCTATCAATAATTTTGGTTGCAAAAGCTTTGCCTGATAAAGTATTTTAACAATATATATGGTTTGTTGTAAAGCCAAAGGAACTCGGCCTTGTCTGAAGTATAAACGAGTCAGTAAGAGAGACGCCGCGGCTATGTGCCGTGGATCGCCAATATCTTGATAGAGGGTTAGAGTATTTTTTAATAAGGTAATCGCCTTATCATATTCTTTTAAAGTAACTTGTAGTTGAGCCTGTGATAAAAGAACACGGGCTTGCTGTGGCTGATCGCCTAACTCTACCGCCAAGTCATAGGCTTTCCGATAAAGCTCTTTGGCCTCTATGTAGTGCCCTTCGATGTGGGTCACATCCCCTAAGATGCGTTGGGTGGCTGACACTCGTCTTAGAATACCGACCAACTGGCTTAATTCGAGGCTTTTTTGAAGATGAGATCGAGCTGTAACTAAATCTCCCCCCAGGAATGCCAATTCACCTAAAAAATGATAGCACTGGGCAATCATTGCAGTTTCGTCAGTTTGACTCAAATGCTGTAACGCATCCTCTATACTTTGGCGTGCCTGTCGAAAATTACCATGATCCCGAGCCAGTAAGGCACGCACGTAAAGGGGGTGGGCAATCCAGGTATCAGTAGATAATTCTTTGGCCTGATTAATTACTGCTTCACATAATTCCTCAGCTTCCCTTAAATTTCCCTGAGCGCGTATCACTAACGTTCGCATATGACGACTCTGGATTGCCATGAATTTTTCATCCAAGCTAAAGTAAATATCTTCACTCTTATGATAAAGGGTTTTGGCTTCCTGATAGTGACCGATTTGATGGAAGATGTCAGCTCTGTCATGTGTAAAACGAGCGACACTAAGTTGATCATCTAGCTCACTAGCTATTTCCACCGCCCACTCGTTGATCTTAAGACTGTGTTCCCAATGGCCTTGTAAATCAAAATAAGGTTGTAAGGCATCGCGAAATGAGAGAAGATCCCCAAGAATTTCATTGTCTCGACAATTTTGTATTGCAGCTAGTAGATTATTATGTTCTGCTTTAAGCCACTCCCATTCATTTGAATAATCAATGGCATAATCTCGATAAAATACATAAAAGTTGGTCTGGGCTCTATAGAAATAGGCTTGACGTTGTTCTAAAATCTTAGAATGATTTTGAAGATTTGTGTCAGAAATCATGAGTTTGTCATTGATGCTTTTTTATAGCTAATTGCAAAAATTGTTTTGACTTTTTTATAATTTGTTGATAAGTTAAAACCCCTAAACGGTGGTAAATGATCCAACTGCGGCACATATACCATAGGCCAAGTCCAATTTTATGTTGCCGAACATACAAATCAGCCAGTAGCCCTAATGTATTTGCCATACCTTGCTTATTTTGTAAATTTTGGCGAACAAGCAGTGCTTGCTTGAAGTAAACCTCTGCTATATCGAACTTGTGGTCCATAATTGATAATAACCCCAATTGCTCATTTGTATCAGATATACCTCTCGGGTCATTAATCTCAACATACAGCTTTTTAGCTTGAATTGCCAACTGACGCCCTCTTTCAATTTTTTGTTGTCGCAAATATAACCAGGCTAGGTGATGACTGGCAGTTGCAACTACCCCAAGATTATTCTCCGCTTGTCCTTGCGATAGTAATTGCTGAAGATATTTAGCCCCTTGGTTGTAATCTCCTTTATTTCGATAAACAACGCCGAGCATTAGCAAGGTATGATGTGTTGGTCCGGTAGGGTCTATTTGACGGCGTAACCGATCAACTTCCTGATACCTTATTAAGGCTTGATCTAATTCACCACGATTTAGGTGATAAGCAGCATATTGTGCCCTAGCTGTAGCAACGCCTTCGATATCATTTATTTGAGTTAATATTTTTTCTGCCTGATAAAGGGTGACTAAGGCTGTTTTATAGTCTCCCTGATTAAACTGTAAACTACCTAAGGCCAACATACCCCGTGCATATGTTTCAGTGTCTACACCTCTAGCGGTATCAATAGCCGATTGAGCGTCATCCACCGCCGTACTCCAATTGCCTAGATAGTTATGGGCCGCATATCGTAAAAGTAATAGCCACCCAGGGTTTGAATTTAGCTTGTTGCAAGCCTGCAAGCCCTCCTCACAGAAGTCTAGTAACTCGTGGGCCAATTCAGGACGATGTAGATAACTTGTTAATAACTCTATGAAATCAAGAAGCAGTCGAGCCGATTTTATATCTAAGTGATGAGTAAACCAATCGCGAACAAGCCGTAAGTTAGCAAACTCTATGTTTAAAACATCAAAATCATTTTGATATTCATTTACAAAGCTGAAATAATATATTACAAAGGAGTGACCCGACTGATAAAAAATTGATTGAGCTTTTTCAATGTCTGCCTGAGGTATTTGGATAGAATGTTGAATAGTAAACGTATAGGACTGTTCCATTGCCATTTTGATAAGAAATTGAAAGGGCGAATTAAGGGGTATTATGGGATGGTATCTGTTTTAACCAATTGATGATGGTTTCGATATAAGGAGAATCAATATCTTTAAGGATGTCAAAAGCATCCTCTAACGATTTTCTTGCTAAATCCAAATCGCCTTTTTGCCAATATAATCCGCCCATACAGACTTTTACTTCACCAATCCCCGCAACATCACCTAAATCTTCTTTCAAGATCAAACTTTCGTTATAATTTTTCAAGGCAATATCTAAATTGTCTTGCTGACGATGAAGGGTTCCCATATTCATCAAGGTAGTGCTTTCGCCTAATTTGTCATCCAATTTTCGACACAAGACCAAACTATTTTGTAAATTCTCTGTAGCAGCGGGTAAATCTCCAATATCAAGATAAAGCATCCCGAGATTTGCCAAGAGATATGACTGATTATCAAGGTCTTCAAGCTCCCCAGCCAATTTTAGCCCTTGGCTAAAACAATCTAGTGCCTCCTGTATCTGCTCTGTTTTGGAAAATAGTAATCCAAGGTTGTTTAATGTGGTACTTTCACCGATACGATCGCCAATCTGACGACATAAATCTAAATCTTCTTGATAACAGTTGATTGCATCATCAAATGCTTCTTGTTGAAGATATACATTCCCCAAATTATTTAAAGCCTGACTAACGCCAGGTGCATCGCCTAATTTACGAAATATTAGAAGGGCTTGCTTCAGAAAATGAATACTTTCAGCCCAGGAAGCCTGGTAACGTAAAATCATACCCAAACTTAATAAGGTTGTAGCCAAGCCTTCTTCATCATTCAATTCTCTGCAGATATCAAGGTCTTGTTTATAACAAGCCATGGCTTGTTTCCATTCGCCTCTTTGTGAATGGATATTGCCAATGTTGACTAAAGTTCGACCTTCGTTATAACGATCCTCAATTCGTCGAAAAGTTTCTAGCGATGTTTGATAAACTGCCATTGCCTCATTGAATTGACCCGTCAAGCGATAAACGTTTCCAAGATTAACATTGACAAATGCAATACCAATCTGATCATCTAGCTCAACAAAGTTGTTCTGGCACTGTTGCAATATCTTAACAGCTTCTGCCCAATCTCCTCGAGCACTATATATTGAGGCCATATTCATTAATACATCACTTTGTTCAAATCGATCACCAATCTGGCGGTGAAGTTCAAAGGATTGTTGATAATAATCAAGCGCTTGATCCCATTCGCCTTTGTCATGGGCAATGCTTCCTAGATTGTTAAGGGTGAGTGCTACATTATGTGGATTTTGTGATTGTTGAAATAAATTTAAGGCTTCTCCCAAAATATCGACAGCGTTGTCCCAAGCGCCTAGACGTATCTGGACCACCCCTAAATTACCCAAAGTTTCGGCTAACGCCACTTTATTATCTAAATGTTTTGCTGCATCGACGCCCATTTGAGCTAATTCAGCCCAGATGTTCCAATGTGATCGATTATCAAGAAATTCGGCCATCTTAGCGCTAAATTCTCTAACATACGCCCACTGTTTGTTTGCCCAAACGCTATTAATCGCACGAATTATATTTTTTAAGTCTTCATCTAAAACAAGGATGTCCATTTCGCTCATAGACGATCCACCATGCTCATGAACAAGTGCTAACGATCGAAGCACGAATTTTTGTTCAGATGAATAATAGACCTCACGTATTGTTTTTAAATCGTTCAAATTACCTCAAGTTGGCTTCACTAAATAATTTTCACAATATCCGCTAAGACAAAATGTTGGGTTAAGGCGTGTAAATAATAGCGTATCTTGTTTAGCTTTGGCGACTCTCCGACTTCTAAAAAAGACAGTCGCCACAATTGCCGGATTGCCCGAATTAGCGTGGATTTGTCAATTTCACTCGTAAGTTCAAGCGCCTCAATCGTGCCCCCAACATTTGGAGCAAAATGAGACATTGAAATCAGTAATCTTTGACTGTTATCGGAAAGTACTTTCCAAGAAGAAAAGAAAATATTTTGATATAGTTTGAAGTATTCATCTTCACCACTATCTTGATTTGGTATCTGTACATCACGAAGCAAGGTTAAGATATGATCTAAATTTAGATAGACGAGTTGACCCACCACAAGCTTTAAAGCCAAAGGAGACCCACCCGTATCGTGAGCGATTTGCTTTAGCTCAGCGATCTCCGCTGTCTGTACTCGACGGATGCTCTTTTCACTGGCTTCTTGCCGAATAAATGTTAAGGAGCCTGCTTCGTCAAGACCTGTTAAATGGATAGGATACATTTCCCCCACAAATCGTTGACGACTGGTAAAGATTGCCTTGCTATTTCCAAGCAATGGTAAAAGTTTCTGAGCAATCTCATTTTGAGATTCTTTAGCCGTTTCTAGGTTGTCTAATATTAGAAGAATAGATTGCATTTGAAGTAACACCCTTATTCGAGCCTCTTTTTCTGATCCTTTAAGCTTAAAGATATCCCGTGCCCCCAAGTGCCGAGCGATTCCGTCTAAAACTGTCTCAAATGTTAAATCGCTACTTTTTTGACTATAACTCAAATCGATAAATTTTTCTTTTGGCGATTCTACCCATATTGCTAATTCAAATGACTGTTTTTCTAGGCTGAGGTCAACAAGCTCACGGGCTAGGGCCGTTTTCCCTATACCACCCATTCCGTCAATGGCAATGATACGTTTCCCTGATTCACTCTGCAGGACACCCAATATCTCTTCGATAAGTGTATCGCGTCCGACCAGTTTGCCATATGCTTTATCGGGTAGTTGTGTTGGCAATTCTTTTGAAGTGGTTGGTTGGCTGGTTGAGGCTGTTGCCTCATCATCTGAAGGTAGTGGGCCAAATAATGCATTACAAAATTCTTTTGGGTTGGGATGACGGCCATGATGAAGAAACCTTTGTAGCCACTGTCGATCAAAATCAGTATGTTCAGCAATGATGTGAGCTAGTTTAATAACATCCTCAACTTTCGCCGGGGGACGACTATTTGGCCGACGCCAACTTTCAATAGATGCACGGCCATCTTTCCCCAAGGCATTCCCTAATTCTTCCTCTATGATGCCAACTGGTTTCGAGGTTAGGCTTTTAATTTTATAAATTGCTTCTGTTAATAGCTCCCCAAATTGACTTGCCATCGTGGCTCGTTCCTCCTTTTTCGGAATTTTCGAAGTAGATTCGGACCGAAATTCGAAATCATCGAATTGTCAATGCCTTACATTGTAAATCGTAACGTTACACCAATTTTGTGATAGACGCGCTATCCAAACTTATCCTCAGTAAAAGGAGGCGTTACGTGTTTACAATCGTGGCTAACAATGGTGGTAGTGATGCAGATACCTCCATTGGCGGTAAGTAGGGTTTAACGAGATGTACCCGGGCATCTCTTAATTAGCCATAGTAATCATCACGTAAAGTCGCCTCTAAAAGATTTAGATAACGCTGAACCACATTTTGGACCGAGTGGCCTACCAATGGGAGGGCGCGTTGACCCGTTAGCAATTTCCATATCGACTCGCTGATCATCGAATCATCCGGTCGTGTAAGCCCTTGCGCTAGCCGGCGTATTGGTTTTCCCATCGTGCTGATGCTTAATATATCTTTAACAGCCTCCCAATTGTCTGTCCCTGGTGGCATTAACTCCTCAACAAACCAGGTAATGCGATCATCTTCACGCATCATTAACCAAGACCGCATCTGATCCTGCTCAATAATTTCAATTTGATCCTGACTGAGAGTTGGTGTAGCGTGTGAGAGTCTTCGTGCGAATTTTTTTCGTCGAAGGTTGTAAACGTTTTTTCGGGGGCTGGTTGCTTCTTGCGCCCACATGACCTCAGCTAACGCTTTGTCCTTTTCACCATATTTCCACCATAACCACGCCGCCGTTGCCGCTGCTTGACGGCCTTTTGGGTGATCCTTCAATGGATGATTGGCGGTTAAGTATAAGCGGTAAATATGAAGGCCCCTTGCTTCCAAAAGCGGTTGTTCGGTTTCTTTGGCCAAGTTCACAAAGTCAATGACAAGGTCCGCTAGCAATTCAATAGAATTTGATCTTATAAATATTGTATAAATAAGATCAAACCAATAGAAAAGCCAACGGGCCACTTCTAAGTGATCTGGGGAAATTGGCAGACATTCTGATAAATTCTTTTGAGCTTGAGCAAGTTTGTTACCTGTAGCATTTAAATCACTTATGATTAGACTGAGTCCGGCCATACGCAAGATTGCACGATGACTAATAAAGGGCTGGTCAATAACTGTCCATAAAGCAGCAGATTTTTCAAAATGATTTAGAGCCTTAGATAAATCGCCATTTAAAATATATAAGTCACCTAAAAGGTCATGTATGAGTGCCTGTTCAGATGTGTTGTCGAGGTCGTTGGTCAAATAAAGTTCGATACTATCGATCAGTGATGGACCAACCGCTTCGAGTAAGGCAGGACGCTCGGTGTGAGCTAGCAGTGTGGCCATCGCTGCCAACTGAGGGGTATGTTGCGTGGCCCAATTGACACCCGCCACAATATCAGGCCAGATATCCTCAACACTTGGAGCTTGAGTTGTCACATCATCTAACACCTGGGGGTGATATAAGTAATAACGAATGTGATAAGCGGCGAGGCGGCGTTGGGCAGTTGCATAATCAGTTTGGTCAGTTTGGAGCTTCTGCTGTGCATAGTCGCGAATTAAGGGATGGAGTCGATAGTGTGTCTTAAATCGCTCGACCAAGGCGAGCGCACAAAATCGCCGCAGCAGCCGTTTAACCTCGGGGGTAGGCAAGCCCCATAAATTTTGACAGGCAAGTTGGTCAAACCGAGCAATAAAACAGCCGAGTTGCCTAAATCTTTTTTGTTCAGCCTCATTGAGCCGGATAAAGCTTTGATCAAAGCAAGGAATGAGACTATCTGAGGTACTTTCAGGATTATCCAGGGCTAATTGCGAAAGATCAACTTGATTTTGTCGAAAATAACCCAGCAACGCTTCGACAGTTTCCCCCTCACGAAGTTGAACCCCGCTTAGCTTGAGGGCTAAAGGCAACCCCCCCAAACGATCTACCAGCTTCGAGCCCTCTATCGGCTGTTCCGCCCAATTTGCTAATAAAGCCTCCCCCTCTGCTAACGACATTCCTTTGACAGGGATCACTGGCGTCTCCAACACATCGGCCACTTTTTGATAGCGCGTTGTTATCAGCAAATGACTGCCCTCGCTGATAATTTTTAAGTGGGATAACTGGCTGGTAAACCAGAGATTATCCAAAATAATAAGACAGCGTTTCTCCGCTAGCAGGGTGCGTAGTTGGGCTGCACGCTCGGCCAGGGCAGTGCCGTATAACGTGACGCCGAATCGTCTAGCCACGCTGGCCTGTACCTCTTGGATGGCGGTTGCGGGGGTACCTGTTTCGGGGACCTCGACCCAAAGCTGACCATCGGGGAACTCTGAGTGACCTTGGTTTATGAGCCACTGAGCGATCATACTCTTACCCATTCCCCCAGCCCCCCACAAGACCAAAGCAGAAGTTTTCTCCTCGATTATTTTTTGCACCAGCAAATCTTGTAAGCGTTTGCGTTCGACATAGACAGTCGGAAGCGGGCCGGCCTCGTGGGGAATATTGGTTTGAGCTCTGTCATCAGATTTATTTGTTTTGTCTACCTGTGCCAGACGATCTTTGGCGACGGTTTCTAAATCAAGCCAGTCTTGAAAAATCTCATCTGTGTGATAGTCCCGAATGGCTTGATTAACCCCTTGTAACAAACGCTTGCGATATTCTTCCCTATCTGCTTCCTCTTGCGCTTCCACCACAAGATAAATTAAGGCGGCGATATAAGCTACGGGGGCAGGATACCGGCCTGCCTCATAGCGGTTGATGGTGGGACGGGCTACGCCAAAATACCCGGCTGCTTCACGTTGGCTGTTAAATAACAGCGAGCGTAAATCCCCGCAAAAGACCCCAAGGCTATCTTCATATTGTGGTGGCGGCAAAGCCATCTCATGCTCCATCATTTGGTCCACGTACCCCGGGTACGTACAGGTACCGTACCCTCTGTTACGCTGTAGCTGAGCTCGCACAAAGTTCGGTCCGAACCCAAAGCTTTATTCATATTGGGCCATAGATAATTCGCGAATTGGTTAAACGTCATTCTGACGTCTAGCCGGGAGATCTCTCATCTCACTGGTCCTCCATTTCCACGGAAAGGAGGTCAACTGAGATGCTTAAAAAGCGTATCCTTGGTATCGTTACTGGGCTGGCGTTATTGGCAGCCGTAACGGGTTCAACTGGGATCGTAGCTGATGCCCTTGGCTTTGCAGTAACACCGCAAACCCACGCTTGTGCTACATCAGGTGGTTCTGGCGGCGGTTGCTAATCTAGTAGTTAAATTTTGAGAGTGGCTTGTTGAGGCTTGTCTTCAACAAGCCATTTTTGGAGATTCATTTTATGAGTGACAATCGCTCGTTTAATATGTCACGATACTCGATTAAGCGTGGCTGAAAGTGTTCATATTTCTGATGGGGGTTTTGTCCAATCATGTCCTCTGCCTGATCGATCCGGATACAGGCTTGTTGGTATTCTTCTTGGGTTAAATGATACTCAATCATGTCCATCAATACCTCAGCCTTGCCAAGTTTATTGTCTAATTTATGCCAAGCATTGAAGGATTTTTCAAAATACTGCATACCTTCTGATAGATTACCCTGACCAATGTAGGTAACACCCAAAATATTCCAGGCTAACCCTAGTCCAGCCGTGTCTGAAAAATATTGAAAGATTTCTATAGCTTCATCTATATGGCTTTTGGCCTGATCCAATTTATTGGTTAGAAAATAGGCGTAGCCCATATTTGCATAAATCATCCCAATTGACGCTTCCTCTCTGGTTAATTTAGCCTGATGTGAGGCTTTTTTCAAATAGGTCAAGGCTAAATCTGCTTGTTTTATGCGGAGATACATTGCCGCTAGATTGATATACCCTCGCATCAAGCCATGCTCATCTTCCATATTTAGCCAGATCGTACAAGCCCGTTCTAGATGATGTTGAGCACGATTCCATTCGCATCGCCAAGTATATAAGAAACCCAAATGATTCTCGGTATGTGCCCGACCATGGTCGCTATCAATTTCTTCAAATAATCGTAGGGCGTGGCAACATAGCACCTCAGCCCGCCACCAGTAGCCTTGTTCTACGTAGAGATAACCTAAATTTGTGCAGGCTCGTGCTTCTCCAAAGGCGTCATCGAGTTGACGAGACAGTTTTATAGCGTTTTGATAGGTCACTACTGCTTCTTTTACGCGACGTTGGTGAGAAAATAAACGAGCATTGATGGCAGATATATTAGCGACCCCAGTTGCGTCACCACATTTTTGTGCTACTTCAACAGCTTGACTCAGAATCTGCTGCCAACGCTCCCAATACCCACGTCGCTCTACAAAAGTGGAGTAGCTCTCGATAATATTTCGTGCAGATGTCCAAGCAAGTTTTTCAAGCTGCAACGCATAACGAATAGCTTTGAGTATATTGTTTCGTTCCCTATCTAACCTGTTGAGGTCGGTAGGAGATTGGGTCACTACACCTTGCCAATAGAGGAGGTTATCGACAATGCCTTGTTGAAAGAAATTGAGACGGTCTTTGTGATGATCTACATTGATTTGTTCCACTGAAGTGCCTCATTCAAAAGAAAATTTTCAGTCAGCCGATGAATGGTATATCGACGATGTTCAAGGGTACCACCAACCTGAACTAAAGATACTTGGGCCAATTGTTGCAGACCTTGTTGAACCTGGGTTGTATCCAATCGAGTGGCGGCTGAGAGTTGGGGAATAATTGCTTCATCCACGGTTGGCATCATTAACAGGATTTTTTTTGCCGCCTCTGTTAGCATCGCCCACGTCTGCCAATAGATGTATTTGTATAAATCTTCAATGGTTTCTCCTTTGACAGCCCACAAATTTTCTAAAACTTCTGAGAGCGACAAGACAGATACTTGCCCAACCACTAATTTAAGGGCGAGTGGATTGCCCCCAACAATATCATATACGACCTGTAACGTTTTATCTGTTGCCTCAGCAATTTCAGCTAGACCTTTATCACTGGCCTCCTTTTGGATAAGACGTAACGTATCCATTTGGTTAAGCTCATTTAGACTCAAACTGTAGATGCCAGAGTAGGCCCGAAGACTGTGACGACTGGTCAATACTATTTTACTAGGATTAGTGAGCTTTCTTAAGAAGGGTAGTAGCGCCTCATAGTCCAACACTGTTTCAAGATTATCGATCACAATCAAAATAGGTAATGATTTTGTTAGCTCAATCAGGCTAGCCTTTTTCTGTTGAGGAGATTGGGGGGAAGTAATGTCAACATTAAGCTGGTCCAGAAGCGCATCTATCAAGGTTTCAACATTGAGGGCAGGGCCATGCGCCAAGGTTTGCATCCCTTTTCCAGGAAGAAAAACCTGTTGTTTTGCACTAACCCAAGCTGCTTTATGGAATTGACCAGAAATACTTGGCTGTCGCAGTAAAGCGCTCGCCAAGGCAGTTTTTCCAATACCACCAAGCCCGTCAATACAAATAATTTCAGGCTCTGGAGCCTGATTTATAACCTCTACAAGTTGTGTTAACGGCTTAGTTGAACCAACCAAAGAGACAAAAGCAGGTATATCCAATAATTGTTCTAGTTCAACCTGCCACGTTTCCCGCGCCTTAACTTCCATTCGCTGTAGCACAGAAGTTAGATGCTCAAGACTCTCATCTTTCTTTCTATAAACACTGGGTTCGCTGATGCTACGCGATTGGGCGATATTTTGTACGGTCATACGTTGGATAAAGTATTTGCGCAACAAATCTGAATGATCTTTTTGATCTGTTCCTAAAAGATCAATTGCGTCTTGCAGAAGTTTTTGGATGGCGTCTTGATCGCTATCTGACGTCTGCCGAGCCTGTCGAAAGATGGTTAATGTTGCAAACGGATTGTAATTAGGAGGAAGATTATGCCACTTTTTGAGGACTTCCTGAACACCATTACGAAGTTTAGAGGTTGATAGCCCAATTTTTTCCACACAGCCCCTCCCGAAGTTTATGACTGTAGCATATCACATTCTTTGGTGAGGAACAATAAGTTTTATACGTGATAATAAAATTTGATAAGAAATAATAAAATTTGATATAAAAAAAGGCCCTCTATGAAGTATGCTAAATTTGCAGAGCACTGCCAGACTTTGTTTTTTCACAAAGCGTTCATCTGGTGACATTGAAATTGAAAGTTCACGAGAGAAGATGCCGTAAATTTGGGTATCTTAACATAGTTTAAAGCAACAAGGGCTAAAAGTTTTTGATAAATCTCCTATGAAAATAGCGTCGCAGACCGGGGGCTTGGGGGGTAGTCCCCCCCTTTCATTCCCCGCTCTCGTCTCGTCAGAGACTATTTGGCTCCCTTGTAAATAAATATGGAGTGTAACGGCTTTAGCTGTTGCGATCTACAGCAATGGGCCAAGCCATCGGACTCCAAATTTTCATTCTCGCTGCCGTCTCGCAGAGACGGTTTGGCTCCCTAAAATATGATCAAATTCTCTCTATCAAGGAGGATAAGTAAATGATAAACTGACAGAGTTTCATTATTTTTGTAAGGTATGATGTCAAGTCAACAATTCTCTTCTTTATTAAAACATAGTCACGATATTCTTGGCACTGTATTGGTTATTGGGATACTCATTGGACTAATTTGCTACCTTAATGCTTATAGATTGCCAAATGGAAATGAATCGCTAGTTAACCAATCTAAAGACTCTCTAAATATATTCTCAACACCACTTCCTATATCGATTGAATACAGCATTGATGACTGGAAAGTATATGAAGAACCTGGTAGTTTTTTTCGATTTAGACATCCTAAAGCTGCAAAAATTGATCATAAAATGATCAGCAATTTAGCTCTCTCCTCTCAACCTTTTAGATATGTCGATTTGGAGGTACAGACCAATAATTATTCTAAACTAATAATGCGTATTTCTGTAAGAGAGCGTCTTGAACGAGATAAAATAAATCAAATCCCTAAAAATAAATTTGATAAAAGGTTTATATCTGATACGGTAAAAGTATCAAATGAACTCCTGAAGACTGCTGATACTATAGAGGAAGTACAAGTGGTGACGCTTAAAGCCGGATCGATAGCAGTAAAACTAGTCTCTGAAGAGTGGCTTTATGAAATTTGGCTTAGGGAAGAGGCACCTCTGAACAACAATGAGGTATTTGATATGTTTTTATCTATTCTTCGATTATTCGAGCCCCTAAAATAATATCTCCCTATTTCTTTTTCTATCGTTCATTGTATGAACCTGGTAGCAGGTTTAAGCAAAAGTGACAAAGTTTTTGATTAGTATCCAACTGCAGATTGAGTAAAGAGAGGATTAAAATGCGAGATTTATTACCTCTAATAATCCAAAATAGGATTATTCAAAAGTATCTCCTGATAATTATTTTTTCTATGCCAATAGCTTTAATCTTTAGCTTAGATTGGAGTCAACAAGCAAGACAAATAGAGATTCCGATTTTTGATATAAAGATATCAAAGTTTGTATCGAGTCAGAATGCTCTATCACCTACAGATGCATCCTGTGAGGCCGCTCCTGCGAGCAACTTTCTGTTTCTCCCATATGATACGGGTACAGGTGGAGACTGGCTGGACACAATGACAGCCGCATTTGATCATCATTTTCCAGATTATACTTGTTCATTAGGATTAGACTCAAATTGCATAAATCGTGGAATGAAAATTGTATTATGGGATGGCGAAGTAGCTAGCCCTGTCCTTACAAAGACTATAAGTGGGGAAGAGATTGCTAACTGTTACGCCCCAGGATCCACAATTGGTCCATTAAATCCAGGTTCTTGCGGAGCAATCTCAGGTTATTTAGGAGCGACAGGCGAGTCAGCTATCTTCTATGATGGTCACGATGGCTATGATTGGGCAATTTCTGGCACAGACGCACCGATTTTGGCTGGCGCATCTGGTAAATTTGTAAGAGCTTGGTACGATGGGAGCTATGGTTGGACCGCGGAAATAGATCACCTTAATGGATATGTGACAAGATACTCTCACCTTGTTAGCGGGTCTCACACTAAAGAACCAGGTGAATGCGTAGAAGCTGGTGAACAAATCGGTACTCAAGGTAGTACTGGCAAAAGTACAGGAAACCATCTTCACTTTAGAGTGCTAAAAAACGGAAAGGTAACGGACCCATTTGGTTGGTGTTACACCTGTACCACTCCACCTCCAGACCCCTTAATAAGCTATGAGGGCGAGGCTAGTCAAAATTTATGGTTTGGCAACACTCCACGTTCAATAGGGCAGGCACCAACTCGCTCTAGTATAGGTATTATTTGGGATGCTTTTAATACTCAATATATTGGCGGGCCAGGTATAATGTTACCTGTTAGTCACTTATGGTCCTCTGATTCCGCCACCTTCATTGCCGACATCACCATCCCCGACAATTCAACCGTCAATCCAGGTGAAGCTTTGATCAAAACCTGGCGAATGCGAAATAGCGGAACCAGTACTTGGGGCAGTGGCTATCAACTGGTCTTTAGAAGTGGCGATCAGATGGGGGCACCGCAAGCAGTTGATGTGCCTTCAACACCACCTGGAAACACTGTTGATTTATCGGTTGATATAAAATCCCCAACCGCGCCAGGTAAATACTATGGGCAGTGGCAACTCCGCAATCCAAGTGGAACTTATTTTGGTGATCCAGTGTGGGTCCAATTAATTGTGCCAGGGAACGGCTCTGATGAGCCAATTGATCCATCTCCAACAGGCGACATTGAAATTGACGATGCCAGCTACCCCTCAGTCGTTGAGCCTGGTCAGAGCTTCCGCCCAGAGATTGTGGTCAAAGTGAATAGTGGATCTTTGCTACATAGTCGGGGGGATCTATTGCGCCACAAAAGTGGAGAGCGTTACGGAGCTTTTCCGCACGTTGCGGTTGAGGGCAGTGTCGGGGCTGGACAAACCTATACCTTCCAATTCTATGCGGACAATCCGATGGTCGCGCCTAATGAACCTGGCACCTACACCAGTATATGGCAAGTGTGGCGAGATGGTCGGTGGGTTGGACCAGAAATCGAGATCAAATTTAGCACCCAAAAGCCGGAAGACTTGAATAAACCGCCTAACCCGCCGACTTTGGTTGATCCCGGGGACTGGGCAGTGTTTGATGGGACGACTCCCACCCTGAGAGTAGAACATAATGGTGATCCCGATGGCGATGAGATTGTCGAATACTTCTTCGACATTTTCGAGAGCCATGATGTTCCTAAGAGTGGTTGGACAACTAGCAACAGTTGGACCCCACCAGGCTTAGGCTTCTGGGGATATCAGTGGCGGGCCAAAGTGAAAGATAGTCGGGGGGCAGAAAGTGACTGGAGTGAGGTCCATCGCTTTAATATCGAAAATCCAGACCCCCAAATTTATGATTTTCATTGGCGGTGGTGTGAAGGAAGTTGGGGAGCCTCAGATCAAGTTTGTTTCTGTGCGGATACCAATGCCTCGGCCTTAAAGGTGCAGGTCAACCGAGCGACCGATGGTTCAGGGAATGGTGAGTGGCAGATTCTCAATGAGCTTGGGGTAGGCGACTATGAATGTGACGACGATGGGGATCGTCCGCCAACCTGGACCCAATTGGAGTATGAAGCGGGGGCACACCTTGTTCGACTCTACGCCCGTAAATCCGGTACGTGGGAGGCAGCAGCGACCAGCGAATTGGTCATTAATTTACCGGCTGATCGTCGGCCTAATAAACCCTTTTCTCAAGTGCCAAAGCGGGATAGCTATATAAACAGCACCACGGTGCTATTTGATTGGCCGGAGACACTTCGTACCAATAGCTACCGCTTGGTCGCCAGTACCAATTCAGATTTTAGTAGCCCATTGATTGACCAAACCTTTTCTTCAGGGACAACAGAGTATGAACACACCTTTGCCAGCCCACACGAGACCATCTATTGGCAAGTGACATCTACCGGGCCATATGGCACCAATGAGTCGAGTTCATTCTTCCATATTGATGTTGAAGCCCCTAGCTCAGTGGTACAAGCCTTGCCAGCAACCAGCTTTGATACAAAAGTAACCGTGAGCTGGAGTGGCTCTGATGATCGCTCCGAGATTCGCTGGTACGATGTTCAAGTACGTGATGGCTTGGCCGGCACCTGGGAGGATTGGCTACTCAATACCCGAGATCGAACCGCTATTTTTGCAGGGCAAACTGGCCACACCTACTACTTCCGGGTCCGGGCAATGGATAAAATTGGTAACTATGAGAGCTATCCAACAGGTGATGGTGATACCAGCACCCTGATCGACCCAACCGCTACTCCTGTGACCCCGTGGTGGAATGATGATTACAGTTTCAAACGAAACTTGGTTATCTTGAACAACCACTGGCTTTTGACCCCCGTCGATTACACCGTTCATCTCCACTTTGATGCCTCAACCACGCCCACCGCCCAAGAGATTTATGATGCCTCGCAATCGTCTACAAAGGGCGATGATGTTCGCGTTATTTATGAAAATAGCACCGAACTCAATCGATTTATCGAGAGCTTTACGCCCGATGCCATTGATATTTGGTTCCCGGTGCAAGCCGATATTGGGGTTAATGCCTCGGATGAAAATAATTATCAGCTTTATTATGGCAATGCCGCCGTGTCCGACCCTCCCACCGATTTGAATACTGTCTTTTTCCCAAAACCGGATGGGAATACAATGGGTCTATGGCACTTCCAAGAGGGGAGTGGCTCCACGGTGACCGACGCCTCGGGGCGAGGGCATAATGGCTCGTTTGCTGGAGCCGGCTGGACCAGCGGTCGATTTGGCCGCGCGGGTCTGTTCAATGGCTCAAGCTCAGAAGTCAACTTTGGTAATCACAACGATTTCAATTTGAGCGCGATGACCTTGGAAGCCTGGATCTTACTTGATGGCTCAACCAGTACCTATCCCCACGTCTTCAACAAGGAAAATTATTGGTTGCGAATCACCAATGACCGTAAGCCCCACGCCAAGATTTTTGGGGGCGAGGTCAGCTTCAATTGTCCCGCTCTCGATTTAAACAAATGGTATCACGTGGCCGTGACCTTTAATGGCTCCAATGATTTCCGAATATATGTCAATGGAGAACAGTGCGCCCAAAAGACAGAAAATCATACACCCAATAACAGCAATGCGCCTTTCAAACTGGGTGGGGTCACAAATTGGCCGGGGACCAATCCTTTCCCCGGTCAAATGCAGCACGTCCGAGTGTCAAACATCGCCCGGACGGAATTCCCGCTCAGCCGCAAGGAGATTGATCCCACCGTGGCCGCTGGGAGTGTCATCCTCCCCCCAGGGGCCGCAGGAACCACCTCCGACTTAGTGCTTCAATCATTAACGACCTATCCGGTGGATGGCGTCACCTTTGAAAGTGGGGTTATCATTCAGGCGCTGGTCAAAAATGAAGGGGATGCCTCGACCACCAATGGATTTTATACCCATTTCTATGTCGACCATCTGCCTGGTGGCCCCAACGATTTCTTCCAAACCATCGACTTTTTGGTCAATGATCCGATTGCCGCTGGCGAAAGTATTACGCTGACAACGGTCATCAATGATCTGGGTAGCTTAGGCAGCCTCAGCCAAGTGAGTTTATTATCGGCAATGGAAGAAATATCGACCACCCTCTTTAGTCAAGTTGACTCCACTGGGGTGGTCTCAGAGCCTGACGACAGCAACAATATTTCAACCTTTGGCACTGAAATTTGTATCGCTGCTCCTGATGCTAACGAAAGTAGCGACTTGACCTCAGCCCCAATCTTATTAACACCGGGTGATTTCCAAACCCGCAATTTCCACGCCCTAGCTGATGAAGATTGGCTTCAAGTACAGGCATCTGGCGGGGTAGCCTATATCCTTGAAACCTCGAATTTAGGCCTCAGTGCAGATACCTACCTATATTTGTATGATACAGATAGCACCACGCTGCTAGCCTCAAATGACGATTATGATGACACGTTAGCCTCTCGGATTGATTGGACTGCACCAGCCGATGGTATCTATTACTTATTGGTAAAACATTGGAATCCTAACGTGGGCGGATGTCGTACAATATATACGGTTTCTTTCTATGAAACGGGTACCGGCCCACCAACGATCAATAGTACCCTCTATCTACCTATAATTTTGAAGGGAAGTGGCGGCTCTGTCGCAACCCCAACACCCGTGCCAACTATAGCCCCAACCCCAACCTCAGAACCTGGGGCCGAGATTAACGCTGCCTTTAATGGTCTTCCTGTAAAGGGTAAATCGCCATTAACCGTTATTTTCAATGACCAATCAACGGGCGAGACTACCAGTTGGCAATGGGATTTTGGCGATGGGAATACGAGCACCCAACAGCATCCACAACACACCTACACCACATTGGGTACTTTTAGTGTCAGCCTGACTGTCTCTGGTTCAGGAGAGAGTGATACCAAAACTAAGAATGGGTACATTGTCGTGAGTGAGACCGGGCCAACGGCTGCTTTTGATGCAACCCCGTTGAATGGTGATACGCCACTAACGGTCTCCTTCACCGATCAATCCATTGGGCAAGTTACAGAATGGATCTGGGATTTTGGCGATGGCGGGACAAGTACGGCCCAAAATCCGCAACACACCTACACTAACCCTGGCGTTTATAACGTTATTCTAACTGTTAGTGGATCTGAAGGGGGTGCCACAGAAATCAAGTCAAGCTATGTCATCGTAACTGGCCAAAGTGACCCAACGGCTGATTTTCAAGCTGATACAACATCAGGTCATATGCCATTTACCGTTAACTTTAATGACCAGTCCTCTGGTCAAATCGATAGTTGGCAGTGGAACTTTGGGGATGGTAATAGCAGTACCGATCAGAATCCACAGCACACCTATAATGAGGCTGGTACTTATGATGTAACCCTAACAGTTTCAGGTCCAAATGGAACAGATACAGAAGTGAAATCAGGCTACATATCTGTCACTGCCCCAGCCATTTTTGGCGATGGACGTGATGGTCCGTTAACAATTTCGACTGACACAAATGATATACCTATCGATTCTGTAGCAACAGGCTTAGCTGGTACAAACATCCTCAACGCAACAAATCCTGACTTTAGTGCGGGTCAGAAAATTTTGATTATACAGATGCAAAATACTAAGGCTGGTTTCTATGAAATTAATGAGATTGCATCCTATGCTGAAGGTACTATAACGACCGTTGATCCGCTTGATTATGATTACTCATCAGGAGTTTCAAAAGGCCAAGTCTTGGTCTTGAAACAGTATACAGATGTCACAGTTGAGAGTGGTAAGAGATGGAATGTCAAAGGCTGGAATGGAAATACAGGTGGAATATTGGCTTTTTTAGCTGATGGAACGGTCACTATTGATGGTACTATTAATGGTTCGAGCACTAGAATTGAAGCAGATGACACTCCAGGTGGACCACCAATCGGCTTTCATGGTGGGGGAACAAAATATAGTTCAAGTTGCCCTGGTAATTTTGGCCAATATGGGGAAAGCTATATCAGTTCTGCAACCTGCGCAATCAATAACAGCCCACACGGTGGAGGTGGAGGGACCTCTGAGTCAGTGGAACCTCCCAGTTTGCGGGGTGGTGGTGGCGGTGGTGGATATGGCACACCTGGAGAGGATGGAGAGACAAGGAATAAACCTGCTGGTTTAGGCGGAGAGAGTTATGGGAATGCAGATATGAGCCGTATTTTCCTAGGATCAGGCGGTGGTGCAGGGGGTGACTGGTCAGGGAATGCCTCAAAAGGTGGTGCTGGTGGCGGCGCTGTTATCATCTTTAGTGCTAATATTGTTGTAAATAATACTGGTACCATTCAAGTTAATGGAGCTGATGGGCAACAAGAACCAGCTGGAAGTATTGTCGGTGGCGGTGGTGGCGGTTCTGGCGGAACCGTCTTTATCAAAGCTCAAACCGCAACTCTTGGTACAAATTTAGTTGAAGCATTGGGGGGGGATGGCTTTGTGCCAGATAGCCCTAACGGTGCAAGCGGTGGAAATGGTGGGGTTGGTCGTATTCGAGTTGAATATATCGATAGCCTGACTGGAACCACTAATCCCGCAGCGAGTACGGTTCAGTTTACGCCATAGTATAATTAGTACTACATAATTTTATAAATGTCTTATTCATTTCAGACAAAGGATTTTATATGAATTATTCAAAAATTGCTGTAACAGGAAGTTCGGGATTTGTCGGCCAGGAATTAGTTAAGAGGCTGAAGAATATGGGGTTATCTGTTATTGAGATTGACATACAACAAAAAGCTGATACAAGTCAAAAACCAGTAGATGTTCTCAATTTTTCGGAATTAAGTCAAACACTTAAGGATGTTGATGTTATTTTTCACCTAGCTGGGGCGGTACAAGGTAGCGCGAGAAAAAAGCCATTTGTTAGCTGGAAATTGCAGACTCAAGGAACTCTTAATATTCTTGAGTCTGCGAAGCAATTAGAAATTCACAAAGTGATTATGGCAAGTAGTTTTTACGTTTATATAGGTATAAATCCAACAATAACAGAAGTTCACGAGGAAACAACTATCAATTTAGATCAAGCAAATGTCTTTGGTGGATCAAAGTATCTTGCAGAACAACTAATGTCACACTACAGTGTTTATTTTGCTGTTAATACCGTATCTTTACGTTTTGGTTCGATATATGGAATAGGGGCCTCTAATTTAGTTGGTGATCTCATTCAAGCTGGTTTGACTGGCGGAGTTGTTGATATATGGGGGACTGGGAATAGAAAAAATCAATATACGTACATAGGTGACATCGTTAATGGCTGTCTCTTGGCTTTAGATGCAGAACCCGGCGTATACAATTTAATCTCCCCTGAACAGACAACTGTACAGGACTTAGCCGGTATGTGCTCTTCTTTGTTTAACGTAAATATACAATTTGACCCTTCAAAACGAGAAGTTTCAAGTTTACCTTATATGTCTTCTGCTAAAGCAATACAAAAGCTGGGGTGGATGCCAATAAACCTACAAAAAGGCTTAGAAGAGATTTCTATCAAAATCAATAACGAAGGTGGTTCTCCATGTTGAAACCTTGGAAGCAATTAAAATCTGAATACATCTTAGACAATCGATGGATTAAACTGTCAAAAAGAGAGTTCCTTTTGCCTAATGGTAACCTTATTCCAGATTATTATATCGTTGAAAAACCTGACATAGTTTTAATTGTCCCTATAACATCTGATGGCAGAACAATGATAATGAGGGAGTTCGAAAGAGGCGTTCAAGCAATCGGATATAAATTTCCCGCTGGTAGAGTGAATGATAAAGAAAGCCCTATGAATGCTGCTAGGCGTGAATTTCTAGAAGAGACGGGACTATCCATCGGTAATTTGGCCCCAATTGGTGTGTTGGATGCAGATCCGGGTTGGCTAACAACTAAAGTTCATGTGTTTATAGCAGAAGTCTTTAACGAAATATCTGATCCTAAACCCGATCCTGAAGAACTCTTTGAAACTGAATGGGTATCTTTTAATAATTTTGGTAATAAGATTATACAAGGGGAGGTACATAATATTTTTGTTGTTGCAGCATATCACCTTGCTGAAAAATATTTAAGTCAAAATGAATAATTTATGGACTATCTTGTTTCATTACTAGTCTTGAATTTACCTGCTGATATAACCTTTTAGTTATTTTGGTCACTAAAAGATTTACATCACAAATAATAGCCTAAGGATGTCGAGGCTCCCAAATCTTAACTCGATGCTTTCTTTGATTTAATCGTTTCGCTACCGTCGTCAAGAACTGAGCCTGTTTTGCCAGCTTGGAATTGATAACAACAACCACATCGAACTTGGGGTGGAGGACCTGAGCGGCAAGCTGCTCAACGCGATCCTCATATTTGAACATAGAACCACTGAAAATGAAGGTGCGCTTTTGTGAGTGTAGGGTAGCTTTCATATAAATGAACACCTCGATTAGATGCGAATGCGCTCGATTTCATCGAGGGAAATATCGTCACTGCGACGGTCATATAACTTGGTGGTGCGAGGTGATTCGTGGGCGGCGATTTGTTGGGCAATCTCAAGTGACCCGCCTTCTGACAGGTACGCAGTGATCCCTGTCGCTCGAAAGCTGTGATTACAAATCGCCTCAGGCAAACCGACTCGATTCACCCGTCGTTTGACCATTTTTAGGACGTGGCGACGGCGCATCTTCCGTTCAGATATGATTCGTTTTGGAGTAAGGGAACGAAACAGGGGTGTCCTTTTCTGATCCCGAATACCAGCTACCTCAAGATAATCCTCTAAATAGGCCACCACCGTATGATGGGTGGGTACTTCGTGATACTTTCCACCTTTTTCGTGCAAACGAAACCAGCCTCGCCGCCCCACAAAAAAGTAATCCTCTACATTCATCTGAAGCACTGCACTAACCCGGGCAAAGCTGTATACCATCACCCCGATCAAGGCTCGATCTCGCAACCCAGCAATGGTTCGAGTATCAATCGAGTCGAGTAGGGTGCGGGTATCTGATGGGGTCAAGACAGGTGTTTTGCCCTTTTTTACCACGTGCTTGGGGCCACGAACTGCGGTGGCTGGATTGGTGGGCATAATCTGACCAATCACCAAATAGTCAAACAACATCCGAATGGCCGCTAAATGTTGTTTAACCGTTGGGGCGGAAACCTCTTGCCCCAATTGTTCTACATACAAGGCAATCACCGTTGGGTTGAGTTGATGTAACTGCAAGCCACAAACTTCACACCAATCCGCAAAGTGGTTGACCGCGACCGCATACGCATTCCGGGTATTGGCGTTCCGAATATTGGCCGTAAAAAATTCAATGTAACGATGAACAGCCCGTTCACCCACTTTGGCGATCAAAGCCGGAACCTTGCTTGGATTTAGGGTTTGTAGTGTCGTGTTGGTGGTTGGGATGAGGAGTTTCATTGAAAATGCGAATAGGACTCATAACGTCCTTTATGAGTCCTATTCTATCAGCTTTACGAAAGGCGATAAAGGTGCAATATGTTGGTGTAATCATTGGTGGCTTGCGGTTGGTGTTTTTCGCTTGCATAAGCATCAATCGCAATCGCGCATATGAGCAGCAAACACCCCTTGATACACCAAAAGACGGTGTGTTATCATCGCTTATATGATTAGAACGTCTCTCACCTTACCACCTCCCTTACACCAACGTCTGGTGCTGGCTGCACAGTACAAACAACAAGCAATTTCTGATTTTATTCGGGAGTTATTGGACAAAGCCTTAATCGATCAGGAACAAGGGCGAACCGATCAAATGTATCAAGATTTGCTGGAGTTGCAGGGCATCGGGCCAAAAGGTTTGACCGATGTCTCGACAACCATCAATGATATTTATGGAGACAATGGCGCATGGCGACCAACTGAAGAATAGATTTCAGGTCTTAATAGATAGTGATGCCTTCGTCGGTCAGGTCAATCCCGATGATGCTCACTTCAATCGAGCCAATGAAATTTTACAGTCTCTAGCCAAAAAGAAGGTACAGTTCGTAACGACCAGTCTGGTCATAGCTGAATCCGCTACCGTTTTGAGCTATCGGGTGGGGCAAAACCTAGCCCGTACTTTTCTTGAGGTGATGAAGCGGGGAAATGTTCCAATCATTCATATCGACGAAACGCTCCAAGAGACGGCTTTAGATATATTTTCAGATCAAGATAAAAAGGGGACCAGTGTGACGGATTGTGCCAATGTGGCTGTGATGCAACGATTTGAAATACCGAAAATTTTTAGTTTTGATAAGATTTATCCCAAGAAGTTTGGGTTGAAGTTGATTAAGGGGTAAACGGTTTCTACAGCCACTCCCTAATCACAAAAATGAATAACACTCCATCTTTAAATCCTCTTTGTCCCCTCATTTATGCGAATTTTTACCCCTGTCCTACAAAAGTAAAAATCAATAAAAATATCCCTTACAATTTTTAGTTGTAAGGGGATTGTAAGAGTGTTGTTAGAACACTAGCAAAATTTTCTGTTAGACTGTCAAGTAACAAAAAATTACATCATATCAAAATAATTTGCTAGGAGATTCGTAATGTCATCGCCCTTTGAACAAAGAAGTATAACCACCCGGTGGTCATATATGATGGATGCTGAAAGCTATCGGCGTTTTCAAAGAATTAAGCAGGATTTCCGTTTGTTACAAGAAAAACTGGATATTTCTGTAGCAGGAAATGAAGAATTGGTCGAAAGATTACAGGATCATGCGAATTGGTTGGCTGGGCATTTAGAGCGACCAGAGCCAACGGTGTGGCGTTAAACAAACCTATTCAGCCTCGATGATAAGTATCGGTTAATAGAGTTATTTTGAGTAGCGGCAAAGGAGCGAAAATGCGATACGTTAATGGTGTAGTACTAGCGGGTGGCGAGACTTGTTATGGTCAGGTAACAACTACTCCTCCTGAAAAACGGGAGAACACTAATCTAATATTTCTTACCAAAGAACTTGAGATGGGAGACTATACAAAAGTCTTAGCCAGTCAAGCCGTTATTTGTGAACAGGGTGGTAAAACTGGACATATGACAGTAATTTGTCGGATATTAGGAATACCCGTTTTTTTAATAAAAAACGCGACTCAAATCTTTACTGAAAATGAGGAGCTTACGCTTGACGCTATTACAGGCAGAGTCTACTTTGGTAAACGATATATTCCAAAGCCTATCTATAGTCGAGCTAATAATGAACTATCCGCTGTAATTCAAAATCGTCCGATTCATTTTCAGTTGAGTATTGTCAATGAACAGAATATTGATTGGATCAATTCATTAGATCACACTTATGTAGATGAGTTCTTCTTACGAGAAGAGTTTATCTGGGTGCGAGAAAATATTAGCCCCTTTGCATTTTTCAAACGTTTCGGATCAAGTAAAACAACTGAATTATTGATTTCAAATTTAGGTGCCTGTCTTACAAAAATGAAATCAGGACAATGGTTAAATTATCGTAGTCTTGATATACGATCAGATGATTTTCGTCACTTTCGAGAGGGCCACGCTCAAGTAGAGATCAATCCGCAACTTGGCTTACATGGCATTAGACAATTATTGATTGAGGAAGATTTTCTAGTTGCTGAACTGCAAGCAATCGATGACCTCTATGGTCAAGGTTACAGCAATATTACCTTCTCGTTACCTTTTGTTAACGATCAGGATGAACTAAGGCAAGTAAAACAGCTTATCCATAAACATTGTAGCCATGATATTAGATTGGGGATTTTTGTTGAAACGCCTGCAGCGGTTAGTGAATTATCCTTTATGATTGATGAGGGAGTAACCTCTGTTTATATTGGAACAAAAGATTTAACACAACTGGTTTTAGGGTGTGATCGGGGGAATGCGCGAGTAGCTCATATCTATGATACACGGAAACGTTCTGTTGTCTCTTACATTGATCAAGTACTCAATACATGTCTGGCGCATAATATGCCAGTTTCACTTTTTACATTGTATGAGGATTTACTTTTCTTTCTAAAACACTCGGTGCATCTAAAACACATTTCTTTATGTTGTGCTGAATATCAACGCATAGCTAATAATCGTGATATTAACCAGTCTTATCAGTTAGCTGCATAGACGTATATGAAACATATGGAGGAAAATTATGGAATCTTTGAGAATACAATTTCAAAAAGATGGTTACGTTGTGATTAACGATTTATTGTCTGAAAAAGAGGCATTAAGCTACGCTCAATCTTTAGAAAAGATGTCAAATATACCTTTGCATGACCTAGAGAAAAGATCATTTCGTTGGAATCTAAAGAATGGTATATCCGTAACTCCTACTTTTTGGTCATTAATCTTTAACAAAGATTTACATGATATAATAAGAAAAATTCTAGATTCCTCTACAATTTGTTATACTGAACAGTCTGAATTAAAGGTTTGGGCTCACCAACCAGCCTCTGGATGGCATCGCGATAATGTGTCCAAACATTATGGCACTGGTCCTGAATGGAATGGTACCGCAAACCAATATAAAGTTGTTAGAGTTGCCTTTTATTTCCAGAGTTCAGAAAATCAATTTCAGTGGGGAGCACTACCGGGAAGCCATCGTTATGAACAGCCATTATCAAATTGGGAGAAGCGATTATGGCAGATGATTTCTCCACGACCACAACCTCAAATTAGCTCACGATTACCCTATCTTGATGGAACCGACGGGCGACTATGGATCCACACGACCCCTTCTAGATTCGGCCTTCGACCTCCAACAGAACCTCATTGGTTGCAAACAAAACCTGTCAATTGCGTTATATTTGATCCTCGCTTAATTCATGTTGGCGGAGATGTATCTAATCGAAAATATGCGGCCCTATTTTCTTTTGGGGCTGATAATGAATTCTCACGCAATCATCTACACTACTATAACCCAGCTAAATATATCGGTTATGATGCAACTCTCCGGAAATCTTTTGAGGCTGAATTAGCCAAAGCCAACCTCAAGCTCAATTAAACCCATGACTATGAATGAGGCGGCTTCTTTGGATTTTTTCAGTGAAATAAATGAAATCCAGACAGCGATAAACAATTTAAGTGCATTATGATGATTTGGTGCAGGAAAGAGGTGGAAGTTGTTATCTAAAAAAGAGACCATATCTGTAAAAAAATCGCTACCACAGGTTGTTAGACAGCTTAATGCATGCCTAACATTAAATGAGCTTTTAGAGACAGCCCGTAAAGAAAGCTTAAAATTAACGCAAGCTGATGACAGCCTGATTATACTCCTAAATTCTACAACGAGAGATGTTTACATTCGAAGTACAGTGCGTGATGATAGCCTGATTGCGAGCTTTTTTGATATAGATAACGGGCTAATACCTCCTCTAGTTGAACACATTTTTTCAGCTGATGATGTTTTCTACTGTCCGGATACATCTCAAGACTCGAATTTATCTCTTAATTTTGATGGAGGGAATGGGACACTGCTCTGTATCCCAGTCACCTCAGAGACTCGTATTATTGGCTTTATCTGTGTTGAGAAACAAGAAACTTATTTTTTTGATGACCAAAAAATCACCCAACTCTCAATTTTAGCCGACCATCTTTCAATTGCCATCGAAAATCAAATACTTAAGGATATTGGTATAGAGCTATCAACCTTAAACTTAGATGATATGCTTACTAAAATTGCTGAGTATGCTTACTTCCTTCTGGGCAGCGAGTCAAGCGCCATTCTTTTGACTGAAACCAGAGTCGGGAGTCGAATTAAAGGAAAAAAATTTCCCTCTTATAGAAAAGGAAATTTTACACCTCGACCAGATGGATTGACACAGACGGTAGCAAATGAGAATAGCGCTCTTATTATTTCTGATACCCATTTAGATCCTAGAGTTAAGCAAACGACAAAAGATCGTGGGATAAAATCTATCATTGGGGTTCCTCTCAAAATTTCAAGCACAGTAGAAAAGGACGTGCGGGTTATGGGAGCCTTATTTGTAAATTCTGTGAAAAATAATGATTTCAACTCTCGTGATCAAAAGCTACTTGAAAGTTTAGCCAGTCAAGCCGCGATTGCCCTTGAGAAAGCACAATTAGTTGAAAGTGAACAACGTCGGGCTAAAGCATTTGAGGATTTGTTTCATCGCTCATTGGAATTAATTAGCTATGAGGATAGTGAACGCTTACTTAATCAAATCCTAGATAATGCAGTGAATACCTTAGATGTACAGGGTGGATGTGTATATCTATTAGACAAGGAAGGAAAAAATCTAAAGCTCTTGGCTAAGAAAAATCGGCTCGATCTAACGATTGGAGGTAAACGCGCTGTTGAGGATGATTTAGTTGGTCGTGTCATTGCAGAAGTAAAGGCCATTACTATATCAAATTATAACGAGTGGCCCAATCGCCCTATCCAAAATAGCGATCAGAGTTTTAGCTCAGTGGCTGCTGCGCCTATCGGCTGGCAAGGAGAGGTCAAAGGTGTTTTGGCTGTTCACGATAATGTGCCTGGCAGCCAGTTCGGATCTGAGGAGCTAGATTTATTATGGTATCTTGGTAACTTAGCGGCGGTTGCTCTGGGAAATATTTATCGTATTGGTGAGAAAAAACGATTAATGGAAGACGCTTTTGATGCCATTATTGCTTTAGATAAAAATGGACAGATTGTTCAGTTTAATACGCAAGCTGAAAGAATATTAGGATATAAAGCTGAGGAAGTGATCAACAAAATCCCGATCAGAAAACTATATACCCACCTTTCAGATGCACAAGAAGTAATGAGACATCTTAGACGACCTGACAACGGTCATCGTATTTCAAATTTCAATACTTCGTTAACCAATAAGTATGAACAAGAAATCCCTATTCGTCTTTCTGCTTCAATGTTGTTTGATCACGATGGGCAATTTGCCGGAAGTGTGGGGTTCTTTCAAGATCGACGAGAATACAAAGCTAGTCTAGAGTTAATTAAATCCTCATTAGATTTAAAGGAAACTCTTGATTCTTTAGCCGAGCAAGCGTGGCAATTTACAAATGCTTCTCAATCTTGTCATATCTCCCTGCGTGCTGGAAGAAATTTGGAGCTAACAGCAGCTTATCCAGTTAGATATGAAGCTCAATTAAAAAGAACAATCGGCAGAATAGATTTAGAAAGTGATAATAAAATCGGGATTTCAGGCCGAGCTGTTGTTGATGGTAAATCAATAATCGAAGGTCAGGTTGTATCACACGCGGATTATATTTTATCCGACTCGGCCACTCATTCAGAGCTAGCCGTTCCTATCATTAATCAACAAAATGAAGTTATTGGGGTTATTGATATTGAACATAGAGATTATGATGCATTTACCCCAGAAGATCAACAAACCCTTGAATTACTGGCCAAAGTAGCTGCAGTTGCTATTCGTAATGCTCAATTATATGAAAAAAGTGAAGCTGATAAAAAACGCTTCAAAACTATTGCAAAAGTTAGCCGAAGCTCAACCCATAATTTAAAGATTCCTCAATTACTTAAACAAGTTTGTCAGCTGCTAGAGCAGGACCTAAAGAAGAAAGAGGCTATTGTCAGTATTCGATTGTTTAATCCTGAAAGAGGCTTATTAGAATTTCCTCCCGATTGGCATGAATCCTTTCATAAAAAGATTGATATACCTGCTGAAAAAGGAAGGACAACACAAAGATTAGATGAGGGAATATGTGGTTGGGTAGCTTCTCATAAAACTTCTAAAAGCTGTGGTGATGTAGAAAAATGCAAAGATTTTTTAAGATTGATGTCAGGCACTCAATCTGAATTAACTGTTCCTATTTGCCATTGGAAAGAAGAGACTCTTATTGGTGTCTTAGACTTGCAAAGCTCTCTAAAAAATGCATTTGATGATGATGACCAAAAACTCCTGGAAGCCTTAGCTGATCAGCTTGCCGTGGCAATTGAAAATGCTAAGCTATATGAAAAAGAAGCACAACGATCTGGTATGCGAAAAGCATTATATCAAGCCGGAAGGGCTATAACTGCCTCACTAAAATTGACAGATATTCTTGGTCAGATTGTCCAACAAACCCCTAAAGTAATTAGAAAACAAGGACGAGGTGTTAGCTTTGCAAGTATTAGGTTGATTCAAGATGGTCGGAGTCAGCTTATCGCGGCTTACCCAACCGAGAAACTGGATCGAATTAAAGATGATTGTCTGGTAGATCAGGATTATCCAAATAAAAATAATCTCTTGAGAGGAGTTATTGGGCGAGCATATCGAACTGGAGACCCGCAATTAGTCCCTGATGTTTCAATTGATCCCGATTATGTATGTTGTGTTCCAGAGACCAAATCTGAGCTTACTGTTCCAATTAAAATTGATAATAAAGTCATTGGGATTATTAACATTGAGCATATTGATAAAAACGCCTTTAACAAAGATGATCAAATAGCTGTTGTGGCCCTCGCAACACAGGCAGGTATTGCAATTGACAAAGCTAAGCAGTATGACAACCTTAATCGTTGGAGTCAACATCAACAGGCTGTTCACGAGGCGAGTCGGATCATCTCTGCTGGAATTACCGTAACACGAAAAGATTTGCTAGATCGAATTTTGCAACAGGCTATTGAACGTATCAAGCCTGCAAAAGGAACACATTCCATTTTAGGGGTCATTCAGCTTTATGATAAAGCTACAAATGAGCTAATACCTGAGAGCGTTTTGCCAGAAAAAATGGGGCATTGGTGGGAGACCCAGCTAGGCAAAAGACGATTATTAGACAGAAATCAAAATAAAATTGGGATTCAAGGACGGGCAATATTAGAACGGAAACCTCAACGTGTACCTGATGTTCGCTTAGATGAAGACTATATGAAGTTATCTGATCAAACTCGTTCTGAGCTAGATGTTCCACTTCTTGATGGCGATGAGGCATTAGGGGTATTGGGTTTAGAAAGTGATCAGATAGGAGCTTTTGATGAGATTGATGAACAAGCCCTTACCTTATTAGCTGAATTGGCCGTTATCGCAATAAAGAATGCGGAACAATATCATCCCAAGAACCTCTTGGCAGCTAGAACCGCTATTGCTTGGATGGCTGCTGACCGCACCGCTTGGCAGCATAAAATTGTGGGTTACATAAGTGCAATCGAGAAACATACTCAACTCATTTCACATGATCTAAACATATCAGCGCCTCCAATGACAATCAGGGGGCGTTTAGTTGATATTGAACGAGTAATTGAAAAAACACGAGAAAAGAAAATATCCACACCACTAGCTCCTGACCAAGGTTTGGAAGTCATTAATTTTAATCAATTCATTGAAGAATTGATAAGTCAATTTTATTGGGATGAGGAAAGACGCCGAGTTTTTCCATATGAACTAGATCTTGACCCAAAATGTATTGCCTCAATTAATGTAAATCCCGCTTGGTTGAAATTAGCAATTGATAATGTTATGAGCAATGCGATTAATGCTATGGATAGTGTACAAATAAAGAAATTGACCGTAGCTTCTGAACTTGTAGAGAATCAAGTGAGACTCACTGTTTCTGATACAGGGAAAGGTATTGCTCCAGATATTGAAAACCAATTGTTTAGTGGCATTGTCGATAAAAGTAATAGGACGTCTGGACAAGGAATAGGTTTATCATTAACCCAGATAATTTTGCAAACATATAACGGTGATTGTTATATAAAGTCTAATTCACCTGATGGGACAAGTGTGGTTGTTTGGTTACCAATTCATGAAACAGAAAGGTAGGGAAAATGAGAGAAATGTATCAACAGAATTCAAGATTAGTTGAAAAACGCATTTTATTTATGGATGATGATCCAGAATTTTTAAATCCTACCGCTGAGCTTCTTGAGATTAAAGGTTATAAAGTCTTCAAAGCAAATACTTTAAATGAAGCAGTCCATATTCTTGATGAAATTTGGATTCATTTTGTAATTGTTGATTTGAATATGTCTGGACCTAAGATGGATGACTTAGATCGGAGTGGCTTTAATCTATTAAGTAATAAAAATTATATAGGTATACCTAAAGTTGTTGTTACGGGTTATTCTGATATGGCTCTTGTTCAAGCTGCCTTACGATCTAATGCGAATGGTGAACAACTTGCCGTTGATTTTCTTCATAAGTCAGAGGCCAAGTTAATAGATGAGATAGCCGAAGCCTTTGATGATCATGTTCAATTTAACTGGGATCTTGTAATTCAGTGGAATATTCAAGAGATACATACCCCATTGCATCTCACCAACTTAATCCTGACCCAGGTGGATGAGATGCAATTATCAGATCGATCTTTAGAAATTACCGACTTATTAAGAAAGCTATTTTTTGGTAAATCCCAAATTACTATTGATAGGTTATTGATTCGACAGGATAGTATGGTTTTGTTGGAGGTATTTACTTACAATGATCAAGGTCGAGATGAAACGTTTATTGTTTGTTGTGGGCAAAAAGCCGAGGTGCTGAGCGAAGCCAACCTATATCAAGAGTATGCCCCTAAAAGGCAGCGAGCAGGAAATATACTCAAATTCAAAACTCAAGAAACAATCCGTTTCGCTGCAACAACTTACAAACTTGTCAGTGGTAATATAGAGGAAATGATCTCTTTTGAGGATGGTTATCGTAGCTGGTCAGTAGCTCGAATATTAAAATCTTTGGAATTTTTATTTGGTCAAACTTTAGACCCCTGGAGTGAACATAGTAATGGTAAGACGATGGGTTTGTTGACTGAATTTTACTCTGATTGGGCACAAAGAACAGAGGAAATATGGGATCTAACGATATTAGATGACAATATTAAAGCCCTTTGTCGAAAATCACGGCAGCTTAATTTGCAGAAAATAAAATATAGTACAGATAAGCTTACGCTTTCATACCAAAATGACGAGTTAACTTTTGTTAATCCTGTTACTTTCTTATCTAAACAGGTATCTTCCTATGAAGTTGATATTTTATATGGACAAACGCCAGTATGTCTGAATCTAAAACGCATCTTGGTTGATCAATCACAAAGAACATGGTTGATTGACTTTAGCGAGATTCAGTTAAAGCCGTTACTGGCTCAATTTGTCGAGTTGGAGGCTGCTATAAAATTTGATCTATTGGCAACACACAATGTTTTGAATCGGTATCAGTTAGAAGAGTTTTTGTTAGATCAAGAAGATCAGTCTTTATTAGAGGATGGTTTGGTAGATTTTGATCCAGACATTCAAAAAGCTATTTCCATAATCCCCCATATCCGTAAATGGGCCAAGACTATTTTGGGTATAAGCTCAGAGGTCTACCAAATTGGTTCACTTTTTCAGGCAATTATTCGGCTAAAGACCTATAATCCCGACATTTTTTATCCTCGTCGTGAGCTTGTGAAATACATACATTCTCTTCTATGTGCCATGATGATTTCGGATCATCTTAACTTTGATATAGTTGATCCACCCACAACAGAACCCTTAAAGGATGGTATATCAATTGATACTTCGAATCGAAGAGTGTGGGTGTTAGGACGAGAGGTTACTATAAGAGGGTATCAATATTTTTTCCTGCTTCGTCTATGCGAATATTCGCAAGAGAACCCTACTAAGCCATATACGTATGAAATGATAAAAAACGAGGTGTACAATGAGGATGGTCCTATAGAATACCGTCACAATTTTGTGCAGCGAGTTTATACTCTGGTTCGAAATGTACGTTTAAAGATTGAACCTAAGGCCTCTGATCCCCAATTTATACAGACTGTATCAGATGTTGGGTATAGATTTGCAGGAACTTGTCATCTGTTTGAATAAATTATAACGTGAGTGTAAGAGCCTTGTTCTTACTTTGTTTTGTATATGTAACCCCATTGTAAGTTCGCAATCCCCTTTTTAAGTTACAATAATCGATAACAAATCAATGTAGCATCACTAAATTGTGATGCTATTTTATTTCTCAAGGAGGTGGCTTATGTTAATCGTATTTGTAATTGGGATTATTGTGGGAATTGTCGCCATTATTGGTGTTCTAAGGCTGACGATGAACCCCGAACCCAAAGGGTGTCTGATTGCAATGAGTATCGTTATCACGCTTGTGGTTATGGTATTGCTCACCTTGTATCAGACAGTTCAAACTATCTCAACATATTACTTGTAGAAAGGGGCTGCAAAGATGGGTAATGAAAAATGGTATCGGGTAAAAGTTAAAGATAATCGTGGGCGGGTGATGATTAACTGGACCGCTCCCCTACTCTTGGGTGGACTGACCATCAGCACCAAAGATGGCAAAACAGTCATTGTCAAAAGAGGTCTATTTGGCACCCAAATCTACATGCCCAGTCTGAACGAGTCGATTGAGACTAATGGTTGGCTGCAAGAACAGATCAAACGATGGCGTTTAGGAAAATAGTGGGAATAATGAATTGAACTCAAATATTCCAACAATATCTTACTTTTTTCTGTCAAGTTGATTGTCATCAACCCACAGCCATGCTAAAATCATCACACTCAAGTAAAATGAATTTGATAAGACTTTAATGATCGGTTGAAGGCAGTGATCGGACCCTCCTAATGCCTCGAATATTTGACAATATCAATCAAAAACTTTTGCCCGCGCTCCAAGAAACGTTAGATGTCTCCTATCGAGCCGACTTTTGTGTCGGCTATTTTAACCTGCGTGGGTGGCGGCAGATTGATGAGAAGATTGAAGAGTGGGTTGGTGGAGAGACGTATCAGTGCCGGCTGTTGATTGGGATGCAGCGACGGCCCCAGGATGAACTCAAGACGGCGTTTAGCTTTCGGGAGAATGGACAGCGGATGGACAATGCCAAGGCCATCCGCCTGAAGAAAGATTTGGCGGAAGAGTTCCGACAGCAACTCACCTTGGGTGCTCCGACCAATGCCGATGAAATTGGATTGCGGCGTTTAGCCCAACAGATTAAAGATGGGAAAGTGGTGGTCCAACTTTTCTTGCGCCATCCCCTGCACGCCAAACTTTACCTACTCCATCGGAGTGATATTGCCACACCCAAAATCGGCTTTTTGGGCAGTAGCAACCTGACCTTCTCTGGTTTATCGGGGCAGGGTGAACTCAATATTGATGTGACCGATCAGGATGCGGCCCAGAAGCTAGAGCAATGGTTTGAGGATCGCTGGGCGGATCGGTGGTGTTTGGATATTTCGCAGGAACTGGTCAAGATCATCGAAGAGAGCTGGGCCAGCGAGACGTTGATCCCTCCCTATCATATTTATCTAAAAATGGCCTATCACCTTTCACGGGAAGCCCGGGCTGGCTTAACCGAGTTTAATATACCTCGTCAATTTCGTAACAAGCTTTTTGATTTCCAAACCGCCGCTGTAAAGATCGCGGCCCGTCACCTCAATCAGCGCAATGGAGTCTTGATTGGGGATGTGGTCGGTTTGGGTAAGACAATTATGGCCACGGCCCTGGCCAAGATATTTGAGGAAGATTTCGATCTGACCACGTTGATTATTTGTCCCAAAAACTTGGTGACGATGTGGGAAGATTATGTTGAGGAGTATGGGTTACGAGCCAAGGTTTTATCCGTCACGCGGGTGATCAAAGATTTGCCAGACCTGCGGCGGTATCGGCTCGTCCTCATTGATGAGAGCCACAACCTTCGTAATCGTGAGGGGAAACGCTATCGAGCGATCCAGGAATATATCCGGCGCAATGATAGTAAGTGTATTTTGCTCTCGGCCACACCATACAACAAAACATATCTCGATCTCTCTAGCCAACTCCGTCTCTTTTTATCAGAGGAGATCGATTTGGGCATCCGCCCTGAACGGCTGTTACGTAAACTGGGCGAGGTTGAGTTTAGTCGCCAGCATCAAGCCGCCATCCGCTCCTTGGCTGCCTTTGAAAAGAGTGAATACGCTGATGATTGGCGTGAGTTGATGAGCTTGTTTATGGTCCGTCGTACCCGCAGCTTTATCCGCGATAACTACGCCATTACCGATGAGACAGATCAGCGTAAATATTTGGCCTTTGCCGATGGCACCCGGGCCTACTTCCCTACTCGCTTACCCAAACGGGTTCATTTTGAAACCAATGAGCATGACCTTAGCGATCCTTACGCTCGCCTTTATAGCACAACCGTCGTTGATACGATCAGTAGCCTGAATTTGCCGCGATATGGTTTGGGGAACTATGTGGTCAAGAAACCAAAGCGACCTCCTACCACACAGGAACAGAAGGTCATCAATGACTTGTCACGAGGTGGGCGACGTCTGATGGGATTTAGCCGGACCAACCTGTTCAAGCGATTGGAGAGTAGCGGTTATGCCTTTTTGCTGTCGGTTGAACGGCATATTTTGCGGAACTATATCTTTATCCACGCCTTGGAAAATGATCTCCCTTTGCCTATTGGCACGCAGGGAGCGGAGATGCTTGATCCACGCTTTGAGGATAATGATGCCGAGGCGATCAATTATCGCACGGTTGATATGTTTGATGATGATACTGAGGCGGAGGATGAGACCGAGGCGACGCCAGTGAGTGGCCTCCTTCGCTCCGAGGCAGATTTCAAAGCCAGAGCCAAGACAATCTATGCTTTGTATGAAGGACGGTTTCAACGGCGATTTCGTTGGATTCGGTCTGGCCTTTTCCATAAAAAGCTCGCCAAGCAACTGCGTGAGGATGCGTTGGCTTTGCTCACGCTGGTGCAGGATTTTGGCGAGTGGGACCCCAGTCAGGATACCCAACTCAATGCCCTTCATACGCTTCTCACCGAAACTCACCCCAATGACAAAGTGCTGATTTTTAGCCAGTTTGCCGATACGGTTTACTACCTAGCCGACCAGTTGCAGCGACGTCAGGTCAGTCAGGTGGCGGCGGTCAGTGGGAATTCGGATGATCCAACGGCGCTGGCGTGGCGATTTAGCCCCGTCAGTAATGGCAAGCGAGCGCAGGTCAGCCCAGATCGGGAGCTACGGGTGTTGATCGCCACTGATGTGCTTAGTGAGGGGCAGAATTTACAAGACAGTGCCATCGTGGTCAATTATGACTTACCGTGGGCCATCATTCGGCTGATCCAGCGGGTGGGCCGGGTTGACCGGATTGGGCAGCAAGCTACTGAAATTGTCGGCTACACCTTTTGGCCTGCTGAGGGGGTCGAGCGGATTATTCGACTGCGCGAACGCTTACGGCAACGACTGCGGGAGAATGCCGAGGTCGTGGGTACGGATGAAGCCTTTTTTGAGGATGAGGCCACGAGCCAACCTCTTGTTGATCTTTATCACGAAAAGAGTGGGATTTTGGATGATGAGCCAGAAACTGAGATTGATCTGGTCTCTCACGCCTATCAGATTTGGAAAAACGCGACTGACGCCAATCCCGCTCTCAAACGGATCATTCCCAAGCTGCGTCCGGTGGTCTATTCCACCAAATCACGGTTGCGTGATGGCGAACCTGTTGGTTCTGCTGGGGTTTTGGTTTATTTGAACACCACCGAGGGGAATAGTGCCTTGGCGTGGCTTGATCAGGCTGGGGAGAGTGTGACAGAGTCCCAATTTGCCATCCTGCGGGCGGCAGCCTGTGCTTTGGATACGCCCGCTTTGGAACGCCAGGCTAATCATCATGATCTGGTTGAGCGTGGGGTGAAATATATTATGACCGAGCATCACACCCTTGGCGGCCAGCTCGGGCGACCTTCTGGGGCACGCTTTAGGGTCTATGAACGTCTGAAGCGATACGCCGAACACCTGCAACAAACCCTATTTGCCCACGAAGCCCAAACCTTGTCTCCTGCCTTAGATCAAATATATCGCTACCCGCTGCGTGAGATTGCCAAAAATAGCTTAAACCGCCAATTGCGAAGCGGCATTTCTGATGAGGAATTGGCGCAGATTGTCATCAATTTGTATGAAAACGAGAGTTTGTGTCTCGTGCAAGAAACCAAGGAATTGGGCGAACCACAAATTATCTGTTCGTTGGGATTGACATAGAGGAGAACCGGATAAATGGCCACGTTCAACATTGAACGCACCCGCAAATTGTTACAACAATTCAACTTTGAAGACCTCTTTATTGAGGAATTGGGCTGGGAGCAGCCGACCCAAACCCGACCGGACACTTTGTCCTATGAAGGCGAGAGCTACGAGCGACGTCAAGTGGCCCAGCTAGCCAGCGTCGTTGTCTTTGAGATTACGGCGACGGATGGGCAAATTCCTGACGGCAAGATTCGAGCCAAGCTGCAAAAGGAAATTACCGACCAATATTACGAAAATTTACTGATCTTCGTCGATACGGACCGGACCCGAAGCGTGTGGTATTGGGTGAAGCGGGATGGTAGCAAACGGTATCCTCGTTCCCACCACTATGTCAAAGGTCAGACGGGGGATCTCTTCTTGGGCAAGCTCAAGGCGATGTTTGTCGATATGAGCGAGTTGGATGATGAGGGCAATATCTCGGTGGTCGAGGTGGCCAATCGCTTAAAAACGGCCTTGGACATCGAGCGGGTGACCAAGAAGTTCTTTGATGAGTTTCAACTGGCCCACACCAAATTTCTGGGTTACATTGGCGGCATTGATGACGAACGAGAGCGACGCTGGTACACCTCGGTTATTCTTAATCGGGTCATGTTTATCTGGTTTTTGCAAGTCAAAGGCTTTATCAATAACGATGATCGGGGCTATTTGGCGGATAAATTGACCGCCAGCCAGAGCCAAGCGGCTGATCGCTACTACGCTGATTTTCTGCACGTTCTCTTTTTTGAGGGCTTTGCCAAGCCGGAAGAACAGCGTGATGAAGCGACGAAGGGCCAGATTGGTCAGATCAAATATCTCAATGGGGGGCTATTTCTACCCCATCCCATTGAGGAGAAGTATGGCGATAAGATTACCATTCCTGATGAAGCGTTTAGTCAGCTCTTTGATCTCTTTCGTCGCTACTCCTGGAGCCTGGATGACACCGTGGGTGGACGGGATGATGAGATCAACCCCGATGTGCTGGGCTACATCTTTGAGAAGTACATTAACCAGAAAGCATTTGGGGCCTACTATACCCGGCCTGAAATCACCGAGTATCTGTGTGAGCAGACAATCCACAAGTTGATTTTGGATAAGCTGGCGGAGATGAACCAGCCTGTCCCAGGTTTGCCAGAACCACCACAATTCGACTCAATCGGTGATCTGCTGCTCAATCTTGACGCGCTCCGCTGTAGTCAACTGCTCCACCACATCTTGCCCAAATTGAGCCTGCTGGACCCAGCTTGTGGCTCTGGGGCCTTTCTTATCGCCGCTCTCAAAACGATGGTGGTTATCTATCAGGGGGTGGTCGGGCGGATCGATTTTTTGAAAGATGAGGCCCTGACCCAGTGGCTGGACCAAATCAGAGCTGACCACCCCAGCCTCGACTACTTTATCAAAAAGGAGATCATCACCAACAATCTCTATGGGGTCGATATTATGGCCGAGGCTGTTGAGATTGCCCGCTTGCGGCTTTTTTTGGCCCTGGTCGCCTCGGCCCAAACCATTGATGATCTGGAACCCCTACCCAATATCGACTTTAATATTCTCCCCGGCAACTCCTTGATTGGCTTGCTGCGGGTTGATCCCAACCAATTTGACACCCATAAGCAAACTGGCATCGGCGTCGTCACCCAACAGGAGATGTTTGGCTCATCACGCACCCAATCGTATCGGGAGATCGTGGCTGAAAAGAATCGCTTAATCCGAGATTATAAGGCGATGACCAGTCTGACCGATGATTTGCAAAGTCTGCGTGACAACATTTTAGCCCAACGTAAAAAAGCCAACGCCACCCTCAGGAGCTGCTACGTGATAACGAGTTGCGCGAAGCTTGGTTAAATTATTTGAGCGGATTTCCTCATCAAAGCCTATATTTCCGTAGTTCTTCACAGTATGAGAATCAACGAGCTGTAGTCAACGGGCGTACAACTGGTAGTGATATTAACTTTTACAAACTCTTTACTGAACAATGCTACAATCTATTACGAACAGGCGGTGAATGTGGCATTGTTATTCCCAGTGGAATTTATACCGATCTGGGTGCAACTGGATTGCGAAAAATGTTGTTTGAACAAACTCAGATCACAGGATTGTTTGGATTCGAGAATCGTAAGGCAATTTTCGAAGGAGTTCATCGCCAATTTAAGTTCGTAGTGCTGACTTTTGCAAAAGACAATTCTACAAAAATATTTACAGCTACTTTTATGCGTCATGACGTTGCAGAGTTGGCAAATTTTCCAAATGAAAATGGATTGAGAATATCAGTTAATTTGATAGAGCGTCTTTCTCCGGGATCACTTTCGATTATGGAATTCAATCAAGTGATTGATATGCAAATAGCAGATAAAATGTTGCAATACCCACCACTCAATGAAGAAATTCAAAGTGTTTGGAATTTTGTTCTAACAAATGAATTCCATATGAGAAACAGTAGTCATTTATTCCAAACTAACGCGCAGAAAAATCATCTACCTCTATTTACGGGAAAAATGTTTCATCAATTTACCCTTACAAATGAACACTCTGGTTACTGGATTGATGAAAAGGCTGGTAGAGAGTCACTTCTAGGTAAAACAACTGATATGGGGCAGCCATTGGATTATCAAGGATATCGATGGGTACATCGTCGGATTGCTAGTAGTACAAATGAACGCACTTTCATAGCCACAATTACACCCAAAAATACTTTCACAGAGGTCAACAGTACTACAATTAAGGTATTGGAGACAGATATAAAAAATTCCGAGATGTTATTTTTGTGTGGCATCACAAATAGCTTTGTACTGGATTGGTATTTACGCCAGAAAGTGACTACAACTTTGAATATGTTCTATATCTATCAACTCCCCGTCCCCCGTCTAACCCAAAAAGCCCCAGCCTTTTCCCCCATCGTCGAACGTGCCGCCAAACTTATCTGTACCACCCCCGAATTTGATGAGTTGGCGGCTGAAGTCGGGCTGGGTAATCATCACAATGGCGTCACGGATGAGGTAGAGCGGGCTAAACTCCGGGCCGAATTGGATGGGATGATCGCCCACATCTATGGCTTGACCGAAACGGAGTTCAAGCATGTTTTATCGACGTTTCCATTGGTGGCTGATGACGTTAAAGACGCGACCCTGGCTGAATATCGTCGGCTGGCCCCCGACCCTGAACTCATCAGCCTTATCAACGATGGTGAAGGGCCGCAGGTCGAGTTCAAAGAAGCCGCCCGACGCAATCCCCACACAGGCCGGGATGGCGGGCAAAAAATCAGTGACAACATTCTTAAAGCGGTGGCTGGCTTTATGAACAGTGAAACGGGCGGAACCCTGCTGATCGGCGTGGCCGATGATGGCAGTGTCACCGGGGTTGAGGTCGAGTATGATATTGTTAACAAAGCCAAGCCCACCTGGGACAGCTACAGCTTATTCCTTGAAAATCTACTCCGCAACAGCCTTTCCCTAGCTAATCCCTTCCAATACTTCCGCCTCTTCCAACACACTCAGGCCGATAAAACCATCTGCCGCATCCAAGTCCACCCCGCCCCCGAACCCGTCTACGTCAACAACAAGCTCTACGTCCGTGCTGGCAATCAAACCGCTGAGTTGCAAGGCCCAGAGTTGGTGGCGTATGTGAAGGATCGGTGGGGGTAGATATTTAAAGAGTGATAGGAGGCGGTATTGATGGAAGATAATCAAGAAAAATTTATAGAATATTGTCGAAAATTAGCTGACGAGTTCTTTGCTCGGCTCAATAAAATCAGAATCTATGTTCCTGAACATAACTTAACGTCAGGAAATGCTAATGAACTGATGCTTCGCGATTTTTTATCGGGATTTTCCGCAAAACAATATGAGGTTGGGCAAGGATTTATTTGTGACCCAACGATTCCAGAACATGTAAGCAAACAATGTGACATTCTTGTGTATGATGCTTTCTCATATCCTCTTGTGGATCATATTGGGGAGGTGAAAGTTGTACGCCCTCGTTCTGTCAAACTAGTTATTGAAGTCAAGACCAAATTGAATAAAGATGCCCTTTATGATGCTCTTGAAAATATTAGTACAGCGAAGAAACTGCCTTATATGAATATGAATGTAGGGGTAATATTCGCCTTTAATTCATTGAAAGCAAAAACAATAATTAAACATTTAAGGAAATATTCAAAAAGGTTGCCTATGGAGCATAGCCCAATGGTTATTTTTCTTATGGAAGAGGGAACCATTATTCATCGTTGGTCACCCATTGGCAGTCTTGGTATTGATGATCCTGAACAAAAGGGCGACGTCTATCAAGTAAGAAAAAGCAATGAGGATAATCCTGGGGCGATTGTTGTAGCATTTTTATTGCTATTATTCTTTGAAGTGCAGTTAGGAAATGCTGCAAGCCCTACAGCAAATATGGCACATAAAATTCTCCAAGCAAGAACTGAGAAAATTTCAGAGGCTTTTAGTATAGGTGATCTCAGTCAGGAGTCTGACGAAACTGTTTGAATACGATCCAACTAATCAGAGGGAGCCAAGCTAATTGGATGTTAAGAAACTACAGCAACTTCTAACTCAAACTGAAAATATAACGCTTGAATTCAAACGTAAGCTGTATAAACTCGACGACAGTGATCCCAAAATCCAAGAGCGGCAGCGGGGTGAACTCATCAAAGATATTCTCTCGCTGGCCAATGGCAATGCCACAACAGTTGGGGAGAAAGCGTATTTAATTATTGGGGCCGCTGATAAGCTTCAAGCTGATGGAACGCGAACGTTGTTTGATGTTGAGGCTACGACATTGACACCCCGACGTATCCTCCAGTTGGTCAATCCGGCGTGTACTCCGCCTCTTGAAGACATCGAGTGTCATACCGTCGAGATCGAAGGCAAACGACTTCTGGTCATCACCATTTGGCCGACACCCCATCTCCACGAAACCACGCGTGATCTCAAAACCTCGACTGGTACCGCGCAAAGTAAGAATACCAGTTTCACCAAACACATCGTCTTCATTCGCCACAATGAGAGCGTTGCTGTTGCCTCGGATCGCGAACGAGAAACAATACGTAAGCTCAAACGGATTCATTTTACAGATACCCGTAAACCATCTCCTATGCCCTTTGGGGCCTTGGTTGGAGCGGTCTCTGGGTCTTGGATGGCTGCGGCCCCTGACGCCCCTTCACGACCAGCTACTAAGGAATATATCATTGCTCGTTTGATTGCTGGATCAGTTTTAGGGAGCGGGACGGGCTGGCTCATTGGTCTACTCTATGGCAACTGGAAGGAGTATAGATATCAGTGGCATTTTCTTTCGCCATTAGGGCGCATCTTTTTGGTTGCCACTATCATAAGTCTGTTTACGATAGCTAGTCGAGGGGCCAAATTGGTGGGGGGGATGCTACGAAAAACGAGTGATACGGTATGAGACGCATCGGTCTTTTACTCATTGTTCTGGTTGTCGTGTGCTTCTTTTTGATTGCCCGTACCGATCGTACGATAGCTACGGTTTCGTGTTTTTTCGCCGTGGTATTTGGGGGAACTGGTGTTATGATTGGCTTGGCCACAGGGGTGGCCTTTGGAGGTGGTGCTATAAATGGTTGGCGGATCTTTGGTCCACTTGGCGCGATCATTGGCTGGGGCTTTGGCCTAGTTCTTATGCTCTTCGTTCAGGACACCTCTTTATCCTGGCCCCCACCAACTGCATCTGAAGCTCCAACGTTTCCCGCCTCAACCACCACAATTATCCCAACAGTGACTGAAACCTCCAATTCAGGCCAAGTTGGTGATCGTCTCATCGTACAAGGCGTTGGCTTTAGGGTGGATAAGGTTAATAGGGTACTACCTGAACGCATCGCTCAAGGACAGCGTCATCTCATTCTTGAGATTACCCTTGAGAATGTTAGTCAGTCGGACGGGGTTGGTTTTGATGGCTACGAGGGCTTTTTCTTGATCGACGGTCAAGGCAATACCTATGACAAACTCGCCCCAACTTTCGGTAGCTTGGCCGATCAGTCGGCCATCGAGCTAGACCCGAATTGGACCGACAGACCAAACCGTTTACCGTTAGGGAAAACAGCCACGGGTGTAATTGGTTTTCAAATAGATGAAGACGCTTCGGGATTCACCTTGATCCATAAAAGCCTGATCTTCTCTGAGAACTCATTGAGCCAAGGACCGGAATTTCAAGTGGATTTAGGTCAGTGATTAGCAATTGGGGCTTTAAAATTGAGACAATCCTAGCCGTGTCTAAACCACCATTTACGATTTGAGGGTGGTGCGGAGCCGTATAACGAACGAGGAGTAATATGAACATAGATATTGCAACACTCATCACCTCAGTTGCTGCTGCTATAGGTGTCGTACTTGGCTTTGGTCAGTGGCTGCTTTCCTACCGTCTCGATAGATATAAAGTCGAATTCGAGGCCACACGACAAAGTGAGATTCAAAAAGAGGTCGCTCTCTATCTTGGTGAAAAGGCTTCTGAACGTGAGTATATGTTAGAAGCTCGAAAACGCTTATATGGGGCGATTGGTCCACTACAGTTTCAACTCTTAATGGCCTGCCGTGATGCGGCCAGTCGTATCGAAAATTATGCGGAAGTCAGCTATGGCACGCACACTCGAAAATATTACGGCAAAAGTACCTTATACCGTCTTTTGAAGCCCGTAACACTGTCTGAATTAATCGAAGATCAAATGGCTTACGCCGATTTCTCGGTTGACCCAACCGCTATAGCCTTGCTCAAATTCAAAAAGTCTGTGTATGTTGCTTTCACAGATGCCGCCATTTTGGGCGACGATCTAAATCCTAACTGGGGTAAACAGGCAGAGCATTTATTCTCTAATAGCCTTACGGCTGCTGCCCGATCTCTAATCATTCAAGATGAAACAAACACCAAGCGTTGTCTGCATTTCCATGAATTTGAACCATTTTTAGATAGCAAGGACGCAAAATACCTTGCTCCACTCCGCCATATTCTGGATGATTTTACCATTGCTGATAAACCTATTTTTTGGCTAAGGTTGGTCTATTATGGTTACATCTGTAATGAGTTTGTATGTAATGTAGGACAAACTATCGGATTTGATAAACGTGTTTATGATGTAGAAAATTTGTTGAGGGTAAGTAAGTCTGACCTGATTAGGGATCATACCGCACAATATGTAAACCTGTTTAGAGAAACACTTAAGTCTGGTCTATAACATGATTATATCGGTTTTTTTGAAAAATATTTATATTAGGAGGCTACCTGATGCCTCAATTCTTTAACGAAAATCCAACCAACACCACTCGCGCCTTACAAGTTTGGCAAATCTTGATCGCTAAAGCGCATCATCGGCAGATCATTACCTATGGTATTCTAGCCGAGATGTTGGGTTTCAAAGGGGCTGGAACCCTTGCCTCGGTCTTGGGACATATTATGTTCTATTGCCAACAGCACGGCCTACCGCCTCTGACGGTCATTGTTGTTAACCAGGAGACTGGCTTACCGGGTGAAGGATTGGTTGGGGCTGAATTGAATGCCGACCGCGAGAAAGTCTTCCAGTATGATTGGTATGGGCTTTATCCTCCAACAGCGGAGGAGTTGCTCGAAGCGTGGCAGATTGGTCGGGGAAATTAAGGGGAAAAGAATCTGATGATCTACATTTATGGTCACGCACCAAGTGACCACCGCGAAGAATTTAAGAACAAAGCTGCGGCCCTGCGCTATCTGCGAGAATGGCTGCCTAAAGACAATGCGTTTCGTTATCGCACAACCTTTAACAAAAATGTAGACATTATCATCTTTTCGTTTGGCGGCGAACTACTGGCCGAATTGGTTGTTGATCAGATCATTCCGCCAACAAAAGAGGATGCCGCCCTGTATGCAAAAGTAAAAAAAACGTATTTAATTCAAGAAATCCGTATCTTTAAGAATAAAACCTTTCGAACGAAAGACTTTCCCTTGAAGCATTCTCGATTCGGCACAAAAGTGCCTCCAGCGGTGTATGATCAGATCATTGAGGCCGTTGATGGATTTGAGACGACTATTCCAAAATTTGAGCAGATAAAAACTCCGACCATAGCGTATTCTCATCTGACGGTGTTCTACACCAAATTTATTGAATTTGTAGAAGCCCAATCACCAAAAACACAGTTCCGCTCCTTTTTACAACACCCTTTCGTTTATGACGAAGAAGGCTACAAATATGATATTCATAGGGTCGGGCGTAAAAATTTGAACTTGATGTCTTGGCAAGAAACAGATATTGGTAGTGGTCGGATTATTGAGCAGACGATTGCAGCGATTGAGTTTCCTCAGAACAACCTTTTGCAGCACACATTGAAGCGTGGTGAAGATAGTCGCTATCACCAATCTCTTTACAATGCTCAGGGAAGTGAAACAGAGACCTTGCATTATGAAAAGCTGCTCTATGATTTCTATTTTGACCAAATCAGTACTGATTTGGCTTTTGAACGATTTATCAAGTTTGCAAAGAAAAAATATGCCTATCTAGCCTATCTCTTTTTTCTCAAAGATTGGGGACAATATATGCCTATTGCCCCAGATACCTTTGATAAAGCATTTGCTTTGCTTGAAGTAGATTTTGTTACAAGTCGTCAATGCTCCTGGGAAAACTATCAAACCTATAATGGATTGATTCAGCAGGTGAGAGATTTTTTACGTGAGCAAATCGGTCCAGATGTTACATTACTTGATGCGCATTCTTTTCTCTGGATTATTGGCCGTAAATTTTCGCCTGATACAACTTCATCTTTTCCCCCAACAATAGCGACCTACGAAACCTATATCCCTCACGCGATTGGGTCTCCACCCCGCTCTGATTCTCCTGTAAACAATAAGCCTAACTACATTGAACAACAGCGTCGCCAAACAGCCATTGGCCAACTAGCCCAACAAATTGTTTTGACCAGTGAGAAAAATAGATTGCAAGAGCGTGGTCGTGCAGATTTGGCAGATCAAGTTGAAGATGTATCCGATCAAACCCATCTTGGCTATGACATTCTCTCTTACGATGAAACTGGACAAGAAATGCAGATCGAAGTCAAAGCTGTCAAGTCAATGACTGGTCGGAAGACATTTTTTCTGACCCAAAATGAATTGGAAAAATCGCAACAACTGCCAAATTATCATCTGTATTTGGTTAAGGATGTAAAAAGCGATTCTCCGAAGATTCTTGACATCCCCCAACCTGCCTTTGATGATGAGACTCAATTCAACTTGAAGATTGTGAATTATCGCGTCTGGATTGGGTAGTGAGTAGTCATACAAAAGACCCTACCCAAACGCCCCACCCCGCTCCTTCAACGAAATCCAATTCCCTCGTCCAACGATGATATGATCCAAAACCTCGATACTCAAAAGCTCACCCGCCTCAATCAACGAGCGGGTGATGAGAACGTCTTCTGGGCTTGGTGTGGGGTCCCCTGATGGGTGGCAATGCGATAAAATCAAGGCAGGAGCATTGAGTCGGACGGCTGGCTTGAAGATTTCGGCGGGTCGGATAAGGGCTTGATGAACTGTGCCGCGATAGACCATTGCCTCGTGCGTGATGTTGTTCTTGATGTCCAGCAACAGAACCCACACCTCTTCTTGATCAAATGCTTCAAATGGGACGTAAATCTTCTCTTTCAGATACCGCGCGGCCACTTGGGGAGAGGTTACCTGGACGTGCTGGCGGGTTTCCGCGACAAAACGACCCAAATCCTGTTGTGGTGATAAGAACCCAGCCTCAAAGCCTTGGGGTGTGACCTCTTGGGGAAACTGTGACTGGAATTGCTCATCAAAGCGACGCTGGTAAAGCCGTTCGGACATAACGGGTATGGTATCACGCTAATCCCACTTCTCAAGTGGACCGAAAGCTATGTTAGACTAACAGAATGAAGTCCGAACGCTCCCCTATTCCCCCTACTTTATCCTCAGAACCTGACCCATATGCGATGGCTCTCGCTATTTACCAAATACGGGTCAAGCAGCTAAAGGAATACGGCTTGCTTCGCCGAGAGACAGACATTACGGATGAAGAAGAATTGGACAACCACTTTGATGAGTTGGCGAGGGAATATAAAGCAGTGTGTGGTCAGTTAGGGTTGGCGTGGCCGCCTGAACCAAAGGCTTCTAGTTGAATTTGGTTATATGACCCACTATAGTGAGGTCGTGGCTGACAATACCAAACCTACCAAAACTATGCCCTCATTGTTGACCAAGGTCTTGGGTCACTTTTCAATCGATTGGTTAACCCTCCTCCCCCCTCTATTCAACTTACTATCCCGTTGGTTGAAACGACAAGAACACGAGGGAATGTATGAGATTCTGGAGTATGACGCGACCCTTGAACTACTCGATAGGCGAGGTAAAACCGCCATCTTCAAACGGCAGCAACACATCAAATTTCTACAAGATTACATTATTGCCTTTCAGGATTATGCTTGGGGTGAAGGCAACATCTTTGCGGATTATAAATGTTCCCCTGGCGTTGAGGTAGATCGATATCGTGAGGGTAATCAGTGGAATATTTTGATTTCGTTACGAGGCACAAAAAACGCTGGAGAGGAGATGACCTTCTATACCGAACGGAAGATCAAAGAGGGCTTCATTAATAAGGTCGAGGCCTGGCAGACTTCAATTCGACATCGGACGCGACAGTTCAAGTTGGCGATCATTTTTCCAAAGACACGTCGTTGTCGTCGGGCAACCTTACTTTATCGTCACCGAGAACATCCCTTTAATCAAGAGCATTTCAGTACACTGCCGGATGGTCGGCAAATGCTAACTTGGGAAACCAATAGCCTCAAACACTTTGAAGATTATACCATTAAGTGGTGGTGGTAAAATGCAAAAGAGCGAAAGGCTCCGGATTCCCCCCGCTCTTTTGACCTATCTAACCGCCGTTTCCGCCAGCTTTCATCAGCCAGTCCCTCCTTTTCATTTATAGTATAGTAAAGAAATGAGGTAAGAAGAAAACCAACGTTGGTTACCGATAATTGTATGCGGTATCGGTGATAATTACAAATTAATATCTTCGGTATCGGTGATAATTATTTGCTTCGATAGTACCAGATTATGCTTGTTTTTTGGGCTTGGGACCTGGTTTGATTTCTTGTTGCAAATATATTTGGAGTGCTTCTTCAGTGGTGAGCCAGTTTCGGCCAACTTTTACCCCTTCTATTTGACCGTCACGAAGGAGTTTTCTTAGATGACCTGTGGTCAACCCGCTTAACTTAGAAGCCTCCGTTACTGAAATGAGGCTTGAAGTGAGGTCTTGTAGTGGACCCCCCTTCGGGGTTTGCTCAGACACGATACCGTATGCTGTTGTAAAGGATTATCCTAATGATAGGACCAACTCTGCTTGGACATTACTTTGCTTTATTAAAATTGTCAAAAGCAAAGAGGATAATCCTTTTTATGGAAAGCGATGCTCTTTTCACTACCGAACTCTTATAGTGTTATCTGATCGAAAAATTAAGAATACTAAAAGGATTTGACAATTAAATTAGAATGACTAGAATAGGTAGTATTGATGCTACCTATTTTGATGGTAATATAATTAGGAAGAATTTTTGGGCCATGCTAAAATCGTTGAATTATCACTCTTATATATCGGACGATTTTATGCCTGAAGGGCCAAGCTATACTATTAAAGAAGCCAGTCAAAAGACTGGTTATAACGAAGAATATCTACGACGATTGATTCGGCAGAATAAGATCGAAGCCACTAAGATTGGGACAATGTATCTAATCGATATTCAAAGTTTAGAAAAATATATTGAAGCAATAAAAGGGTCAGATGACTCACGGACTGGACCTAAATCCAAGAAGTAAGAATATTTTTTTAACCAAATAGGTAGTATCGATGCTACCTATTTGGCAAGGAGTTAACTATGTATACACAAACGATTGCGAAGATTACTGGAACATTAACCTTACTACTGGCTTTGTCGAGCTTTATCTTGAGTTTCAACGCGCTAACGGATTTAGCATCCCAGCATAACATCAGTATCCCGTTTCTCTTTCCACTGGTAGTTGAAGCTGGAGTGATCATTTTTAGCCTCAATGCCCTCCACCGCTCTATACAGGGAGAACATGCTCGCTGGCAGTGGTTCTTAATTATTGGAAGTAGTTTGATTGCTGGAACATTTAATGTGTTGCACGCAGAGGCAAATATTGTCTCACGAGTGATGGCAGCGATGCCTAGTTTATTTTTGCTACTGTCCTTTGAGAGCTTTCTAAACCAAATTAAACACGGCGTGGCACGCAACACCTTACTGTTCAGTTTAGCTGATCTGGAAACTCAATTAGAGGATAAGCAACGCGAGATGAATGATCTTATTTTGAGTAAACAAACAGAAGTAGATCGATTGAACACCGAGGTGAGCCAATTGAATGAAGCCATTGAACAGGCTCAACAAACCCTAAATACGCTTCAACTTGACATTAAACAAACAAAACGTGTTCAACACAGCAGTCTTGAACGCGCAAAACAAACCAAAGCTCAATATGATGCCCAAACCATTGAACGGCGACGTGATACGTTGTTACAGATTTTGTCCACCGAGAGGGATATTGGAGTGTCTGTTATTGCAGCACAACTGCACATCTCACGCAATACAGTGTACAGCGATCTCAAAGCACTGTCAGAGGCAGGACATATTCATAAAAATGGGAATGGTTGGGAGGTCATCCAATGAGTGTTCAACGATTGAGCCTGCAACACCAAACACGATTAGCTGTGAACATCCTGATTGAAGATGACAGTGGTGCATTGGCACTGACTGTTCAATTCACCACATACCTGTTCTATTGGATATGGCAACTGATCTATGTTGCATCCCACGTTTTATATGAGGCTTGGTTGTTCATTGGTGATGTAATGGTAGCGACTATGTTTTCGTTACGGGTATTAGAGGTAGTAGTTCAATCTCTGTTGTATGGCATAGGAGTAAAACAATGAAACAATACACCCTTCCCCTTCTTGTCGCGTTACTTCTACTCGTTGGTCTTGGATGGTATATCGATTCCGTGGCCCACGCCCAGCTTGTATTGACTATTCGGTTCGCCATTTACCTCATAACTGGTGTGATCATCATATTTATTAGTGGTGCTGCTCTTTTTTTGATCTTGATTATTCGAGAGCGAATGAAGGGCAACAGGTTTACATCCGAGACACTGACAAAGAAGCCACTTGGCGCAATGCTCATTTAGATGTTCGAGTACAAGCCAATGGTCAGGTGACGCTGCCCAATAATACAGAGATTCAATCGTGGCAGTTGTATACACTCAGAAACCAACGTAAGACAGCCAGCAACGTGCAACCTTCCCTACTTCCTGCCAACACCCAAATCGAATTACTGTCTGCCTTAGATACGGTTCAGCGATGTTTAATTGTTGGGTCCAGCGATTCTGGTAAGACAACGGTATTGCAATGGTTGGTTCAGCGACGTGCCCAAAGCTCAAAAGTAATTGTGATTGATCCGCACGCTTATCCTGACAAGTGGCAGCAGTGTACGGTGATCGGAACCGGACGCAACTATAACGACATTGGACTAGCACTTGAAAGTCTGGTTCGTCTTATGACCAAACGATATACCGAGATTGGCAAAGGTATCGTGGCAGAACAGGCTCATCCCCGAATTACCATTCTCATTGATGAGTGGCGTGCCATTGTCTACAACGTTAAAGGGGCAGGTGAAGCCATCAAATCACTCCTAACGGAGAGCCGCAAAGCCGCCTTCAGTGTGTTTATCGCCACTCACTCTGATCGAGCAAAACCTTTGGGGCTGGATGGTGAATATGATCTCAAAGATGGTTTTGCGGTAGTTCGATTGACAATAGCTAATGGCCAACGTCAAGCCACAATTGATACCGGCGGTGGAGAGGCAATTGCTGCCCTTCCTGGCCCCTATCCTACTCAACAATCGGGTGTATCGAATTACGATGAAGTCATTGATTTAGCAGTAGAATCTACACCAATGGAACAAAAAGTCTTGGATTTATTTGACCAGGGGGAGAAGGTCTCAGTGATTGCTCAAATGATTTATGGATCGAAGGGAGGCAATCAAAATCAGAAGATTAAAGGTATTTTGGAGAAATATGAACGGGTGTAAATGTGTAAGGTGTACATTACATCAGGGGGTAACAGGAAAGCTACATTTTACACCTGGGACGATGAAAAATTATTTTGACTTAGATTGCAAGGGGGCTTTGTCTCGATATCGTCGCTCAAGATACGAAATTATAGACAGCATTACCTTTTTCTGCTTGGGGGTCAAAGTCTCATTGGATGGATTATCAGTTTGTGGTGATGAAGGCTGCTCACCTGAAATTGCATTATTCATTTTTTATCACCTTGATACGGTTCTTCTGGATGACTGATGAAGCTTCCAAAGAAGCAGTATCAAACGTAGCTATATTCTAGCAGTTACTAATCAAGAAATCCAGGTCTTTTTTGCCTGACAAAATAAGATTGGAGAAATTATGAGCAAAAAACAAACCAGCAAAGAGATACGTCGTGCAATTATTTATGCTCGGGTGTCATCAGCCAAACAACTTGAGGGGGTCTCGATTGACTCTCAAATTCGCAAGGCAAAAGCGTATGTTGATATCCACGATATGAACGTGGCGGCGGTATATTCTGATGATTTTACCGGATATAGCATTTCTAGACCTGAATTTGATAATGTGATGGATGACCTACGAGCGGGTAAAGCTGATGCTTTAATTACACTGGATAATGACAGAATTAGTCGTGACAGTACCGATTATGCGATTTTGCGTAAAGAGCTTCAAAGATTAGGCGTTGAATTACACTACATTACGAGAGGTAAAATTGATCTAGATAGCTTCGGACACCAAGTTGTTGAAGATATTCAAGGTCGATTTGCCCAAAATTGGGGAGAGCAGATCAAAAGAGATACTACCCGAGGGCGATATGAAAAAGTTGAACAAGGCGGAGTGATGGTCAAATGTAATCGTATATATGGTTACGATGTTGTTCAGGACGGTAAACTACAAAAACTTGCAATTATTGAAGATCAAGCCAAGGTCGTTCGTATGGTTTTTCACTGGTACACTGTCGGCGATGAGGACGGTAACAAACTTACTGTTCGCCAAATTACTCATAAACTTAATGCAATGGGGATCAAGCCTTGTAATAATCGTAAGTTTGCTGACGAGTGGCGTCACGGTGCAATTGCTCGAATGCTCACCCAACATGTTTATATAGGACACTATACGTATGCTCATTTGTCCAATCGGCAGCCCGCTATTATTGATATGGATACCTGGAATCTTGCTCAAGAACGGAAGAAGAAGAATACACGAGGGATAAATCGAAATAAATCTGAAAAAGTATTGCTTAGGTATCGGTGTGTATGTGCAGAGTGTAAATACTCTATTACTGCTTCAACTTCAACCCAAATACGAAAAGGGATTGAATACAAATATACCTATTATATTTGTCCTAGATCTGTTAGCTGCAAGCAAGATGGATACACACGTCCTTGTAATTCAAAACCTAGAATTAAGGCTCACCCATTTGATGAAAAAGTCTGGGACAAGGTAAGGGAACTCATATTTGACGATAAAAAATTGGAACAACTTGGGGCTGATCGAAATGAAACATCCGCTCAACGAAGGGAAGAAATCCAAGGTCGTTTAGATTTAGTTCAAGCGACGCTAGCTGATCGTGAACAAGAGTTCAAGAATCTTTCGACCGCATTCAGAATGGCAAAAAATGAGTATCTTCGTGCCACCCTAGAACGTGACGCTGATGCACTTGAAAAAGAAATACTTGATTTGAGAGAACGATACACACTGATTGAAAAAGAGCTAGACACAGAAGATAGGAGCCACAAAGACTTTCAAGAATTAACCGCTTGGATCAAACGTGTAAGGAAGTATGCAGATTTCATAGAGGATGACAAAGATGCTAAAAATTGGATTCTCGACGCTATCGAACTAAAAGGAGAACTGGGGATTGATAACGGAGAGAAGTTTGGGCAGTTTACTTGTGCGTTAGGAAAATTTTGTGTACCTTGTACCTGTGAGCCAGAAAAATCTTGTGGGTCGTGTACGGTCGATCACGATGGAGATGACCGTCATTCGCGATGGGGCCTCTGGTGAACCCTACACCAGCGAGGTCAGCTTCCCCTTCGCCTCCTTTATGACCACCATCCCCAATGAGTTGATGATTGCCTCTGGGCACTGTGCGAATGATATTGACTGTGATTGGAAACGGGCCAATGATTCGTATTTCTGTGGCGGGCATTATTCGTGGGAAGTGACGTTTCAGAAGACGTGGTAATTGTGAAATTGAGCATTTTTATGCTCACTATGAGTGAGTGTAGTCTTATCGACTTTTGTTATGAAGTTGCAATGGAATGGGGGCTGTGTAATAAATTAGCTGATGCTAGGTTAGTTTGTTGATAAGGATTTACCAGCTTTAACCTGAACAACTATTGTGTTAATGAATTTGTACTATTTCTTCCTTGTGTGTTGTACGATTAATTTATGAATGCTTATTCCACCAGTATAGCTCCAGCGACGCCTGGGTCAAAGCTGTTAGGCCATTTTGTGTTTTTATTATATTCGGTTGCCTGTAGATTTACACTTTTGAGACTCGCTCCTTCAAGGTTAGCATTTTGTAGATTTGCTCTCGCCAGATTGGTATTTTCAAGATCGGTGTTTTGAAGGTTTGCCCCTTTAAGATTTGCACCATTGAGATCAAGACCTTTAAGTTTAGTTCTGCTAAAGTTTACCGCCTCAAGACTTATAAAAATAAGACTGGCCCCTTCAAGAGTAGCCTCACTTAAATTTGCTTTATGAAGGTTTGCTCCTTCAAGATTGGCTTCTCTTAGATCTGCTTTTTTGAGGTTTGCCTCCATTAAGTTTGTCATACTTAAATTTGCTCCTTGAAGATTCGCTCCCTCAAGGATTGCGTTATCTAGATTTGCGCTCTTGAAATTTGCTCTGTAAAGGCTTGCTCCACTTAGATTTGCAAATTGTAGGTTTGCTTTTTGTAGCTTTGCCAAGCTTAAATTAGCTGAACCTAAATTTGTTGCAATCAAGGTTGCTCCGATTAAGTCTACCCCAGGTAACTCTTGTTCTCTCAAATCAAATCGAGATAATATCTCTTTGCGGCCATTTGTAGCCCAATATTCAGTAGTTTTATACTGCTGCTTACGCTCGGATGACCTCTTGACTGAGGATGAAGTGTGAGACTTATCACTAATTTTGTCTAATTCTTGGCTTAAATCGTCAATTTCCTTCTGGATATCCTGAATTTCTATTGTAATTGCCGGGTCAGTTTTATTCCCGTGGATAGCAGCTTGTTTCCTGAGTTCATGTTTGCGACGTTGATAGGTGTCAATTAATTCCTCGATTTTCTCCTGTTGTGACTGACTCATTTTTTCTCCCTGAAAAATATATTTATTGTATTTTATTTAACTGATCTCATAGGAGCAAGGTAATCGATCACCTCTTTGATATTTTATTAGAAGTTAACGCATTAGAGACCAATTCTTGTCAGGTGTCACCTATCTCGTCGCTCAGTATCGAAGATATTAATCATCCCGTCATTGGTAATGACGAAACTATTTCCCCACTACATCATAACTCCTCCTTTCCCTTCAACAAACAAAATTCGTCAAAATTCCCTCTTGACTTAGAGCGCACTCTAAGTACTATACTCAAAATCAATGAAGGGAGATTTTGCGATGATTAAAGGATATTCTATTCGAGAAGCCGAAGAGCAGACGGGGGTGAGTGCTCATACCTTGCGCTATTACGAGCGAATTGGGCTGATAAAAGACATTGAGCGTAATGATAGCGGGCACCGCCAATACAGTGATGATAATCTAGGCTGGGTGTCGTTGCTCACTTGTTTGCGAGGCACAGGGATGTCGATTCAGCAGATGTTGAAATATGCTGCGTTGGTTGATGAGGGAGAGCACACCATTGCAGATCGGTGTGAGTTGTTTGAGACCCATCGACAGGAGGTACAAGATCATATTAAGACCTTACACCAATATCTTCAGGCCATCGAAGGAAAGCTAAATCATTATCAAAATGAACTGAAACACAGGAATAGTTTGAAAAACTAGTAAGGAGACTTGTATGAATTACACAATGTTAGGCAGCTCTGGCCTGAAAGTGAGCGAACTTTGTATGGGCGCGATGACCTTTGGCCGTGAGACCTCGAAACCGGACAGCTTTACCATGCTCGATATGTTTGTTGAGGCGGGTGGTAATTTTATCGACACCGCCAATGTCTACTCGGCAGGTCTGTCGGAGACGATTTTGGGAGAGTGGCTGGCGAATCAGTCCCGAGATGAATTGGTCATTGCCACCAAGGTGCGCTTCCCGATGGGCGAGAAGCCCAACCAATCAGGCTTGGGCCGCAAGCACATCACCGCCTCAATCGAGGCCAGCCTGCAGCGGATGGGCACGGACTACGCCGACATTTTATATGCCCACGCGTGGGATTACAACACCCCGCTGGAAGAAACGATGGGGGTCTTTGCTGACTTGGTCAAGCAGGGGAAGATTCGCTATGCAGCGGTTAGCAATTACGGTGCCAGACACATCCAGCGGGCAGCCGATTTAAGCGAATTCAAAGGCTACACGCCCTACATAGCCCTTCAGGCCAAATATAACTTGGTGACTCGTTCACCAGAATGGGAGTTGCTCGATGCCTGTGCAGAGAATGGCCTCGGTTTTGTGGTGTGGGGGCCATTGTTCGGTGGCTGGCTGAGTGGCCGCTATCGACGGGGGATGACTGAGCCGCCAGAGGGACGAATCAAGGAAGCCGAAAAGCACGATTGGTTTGAAAAGTGGTCACGCTACAATCGGGAAGAAACGTGGGTTATCATCGATAAAGTACTCGAAATTGCCGAACGTCTTGATAAAAGTCCGGCCCAAGTCTCACTCAACTGGCTGCTCAACAAACCCAAGGTCAGTTCCATCATTCTGGGAGCGAGCAAAATTAGGCACTTGGAAGACAATATGGGGTGTACCGGCTGGCGTTTGAGCGATGAAGATATGGCTGAACTAGATGCGGCCTCGGAGAGTGAAAAGCCGTATCCGTACGATTTTCTGGAGATGGCAGCAGGTGTGTAGTTGGGATTTACGATTTACAATTTTTGATTTACGAAACAGGGTGGTTATAAAGCTTTACAAACCCTATTGAATTATGGTAGGGGTGACGGCAAATCTAAAGACGAATGGGCTGACATCAAACATTTCACTAGATTTGCCTCGCCCTCACACAAGTATCATTTTTTTCCTTTCGAATTTGTGATACCCCTTTTACGAAAATACTGCTTAACAAAGATTGACACAATTTCCGTTCCTTCAAATGCCGTCGTCTCAAGGCGATCAAACTTATAGCCGTGGACGGCGTAGAAGGCGGCGGCGCGTTTGTTTTGCTGATAGTGCTCGATGAATAAGGCCCGTGTCCCAGCAGGGAGGCGGGCCTCGATTTCTTTAAGGAGGTGGGTGCCAAGGCCGTGACTGCGATGGGGACGAGCCACGTACAGCCGCCACAGGATGGCTGTATTGTTCGGTTTTAGCTGGGCGTGGGCCATCCCGACGATCTCGTCATCTTGTTCCACAACCAAAACAATAAATTGGTCAGAGGTGATGTAGCGGGCCAGCGTTTCTGGTGTCCACCACTTTGCCAAAGCCCACTCAATGTAGGCTGTGGGCAGAAATTTGGCGTAGGTATCGTACCAAGCGGCTACGCCGACGGCTCGAATACCGTCAATGTCGGTGAGGTTGGCTTGGCGGATGTGTGAGTTGTTAGTCATTTATAGGCTTTATTAGGTATCTTTAGCAATGGGCAACTTTATTGTAACAACCGAGCCAGCTTCTGAATCACACACTAACTCCATCTCCCCACCACTCGTTTCAATGAAGTATCTATCGATTGATAACCTGATTTCGTCATGGGCAGAGTTATAGATGAGCAATGATCCTTCTTTAGCTATTCTGTTAAAAGATTCTAGGGTTAAATTGCTCAAGATTACTTCTGAATTTTTTATATTTACAACAATCCAGTTCGCATCAGTATCAATATTTACTGTAACAGTACCTTTTGAATGGTTATTACTTAATACTCTGACAACATTTCTTAATGTATATGATACACCCTGAAACTCCCCTGGTACTTTTGGTGAATTTTCTGATTGTATAATTATGTTTACATCCTCTTGTTGCTGTAATTCTGAGTCACTTATAATCTTTAACAAATCGATTTTTTCTGCATTTACCCAAAGTGAGTCTTTGTTGAGTGTTTGTTCGGACCTAAGTATTTCAATCGCATTGGTCCTAACTTGATGAATTTCTCTTGCTTTTTTCTGAATTACTGAAACAAAATTCTGACTTTCTGTGGTCAAACTGCTTTCATCCTGAAGTAGTAATTCAGCATATCCTGTGATAAGTCTAAGGGGTGTTCCAACATCGTAATTGAGGACACACGCAGCAAAATCTGCTAAATCATCCTTGCTTTGTTTCAACTTCTCAATGGTTTTTCTTGCTTCCACCAGTTCTTGGCGAAGTTTTTCCAGTTCCTCGGTGATATCATTGGAGGTTGGTTCTGGTTCGAGACTTGTCATTGTGATGATCCTTATTCAAGAATTACATTTGATAAATTTCTTTGTTATTTATTGTTCTCCCACAACCCCTCATCCCGCACGACTCGGCCCGCAATTGCTGATTCCACGCAATCGGCGAGACTGCCGAAGGTAACGGTGGTATCGAGCATGCCGGGGGCGTAATAGGCGTACTTGGCGGAGTTGGTCATCAGGCATTTGATGGTGTCGGGAAGCATCGGGGAGGCGAGGATGCAGGTGTCTACCGTCACTTGGCCACCGAACTGTTTGAGCGGTTCCAGCACGCCTGCTTTATCGGCCAGCATCGCCATCGCCCGGCTAGAGGTGACGAGGAGTTGAGTGTCAGGGTGGGTCTGTCGCCCCTCAACTAACGGGGCCAATTGCTGGAACTCAGCCAGCGAAAAGTGAGGGCTGCCGAGGATGATCATATCGAGCTTGGCTCCTGTCGCCGTGGTCAGCTCGCGTCGGGCCTCACGTAGCCGATCCATGGTGACCACGAAGGTTTCGGCAGGGGATTTATCTTGGAAGGCCGCTTCAATGGTCGGGGCTTCAGGCGTCACGCCAACCAAATGGAATAACGCCACCGTCCCGGATGAGGCACTGGCCGCACCGAGGGCTTTGAGTTGGTCCTCTGTAGGGGTAACACTTAAACCACTAATAACGGGGATGCGGTCACGGGCGATTTTGCCCATCAAGTGACCCAGGACCGGATAAAACGAGTCATCTTCTTGCAATTCCTGAGGAATATTTTCCAGAGGCAGATGCACATTCCCTGCTCGATTTTCGGTCAAATGTAGCCCCACCGCAGGCACTCGCCCAGTGATGGCGGCGCAGATGTCCATCAGGTCTGGATAACGCTCGGTGCGTGCCCCCAGGACCGAATTGGCAAAGACAATGGCATTCGACTCGCCCCAAGCGATTTGTTGGCCAAAGTTGGGGATGAGATCAACCTGATAGGGCGCACACGTCCAGGTTGGACGGCACCCCATCTTGTGATAGGCCTCCATTTGCCGTTGAGCATTGATCGCCCACTCCGGCTGTACCGCCCATTCTTGCCAATGATGCTCATCAATCGAGCCTACATTGAGCGTGCTCGGCACCCGCACTTGCGCGCCCAAGTTAGCGAGTCGCTCGGCAAATTCCAAGCCCGCCTCGCCCAAATAAATCGAGCTGTCAATGTGGGTTTGGGTGATATCCAATAACTCAGTCGCCTCATAAAATTTCGCCATCCGCACGATGATTGACATCGCCATTTTTACAGCGGGGCCTTCTTCACCCGCTAACATTGCTTTATCATGTGGGGTTAAATTGAGTGTCATTGTGTTCTCCTTGATAGACCTAGTATCAACAGCCAACATCATTTTATCACAATGATGGGGAAAGGAAACTGCAACAAATGTATGTTCCTGATAAGCGGGGCAGGTATATTTTCCTATTTGAAAATAGTATGCTGTAGTCTGATGGTTCTAAACATTCTTAAGACAAAATCAAGAAAGTATGATATGCTTTTTATAGTGTTAAGATCATTATTTTTGTGCTATTGTTGGATTGTTATGTTAGTTGTAAAGGAGATACTATAATGACATACAGTAAACCCTATTCTAAAGCCCGTAAGTGGGACGATAGAGCTTCTTATCTACGACAAGTGGAGTCTATCAAAGCGCTGGGACAAATTTGGGTAGAAGCCTTAAAAACGGAAATAATAGCACAACAGGGAGAAGTGTATGAGATTGATTTCAAAAATGAGCCAGTTGAGGAAATCAGTCTCAATCTTAGCATTGTAAATTTGATACAAGTGTTAACCCAATTTTTAGATGAATTTCTTGATTCATATATCAAATTGTTGGAGCGGATTCCATCCGAGATTAATTCAGGGTTTGTCTTAAATAGCGGGATGAGACGCGTATTACACGAGTGGGATACCATTAACAGACTCTGTGAACAACACGTCTTAGGTCTGAAGTATAATCAGGACTTTGGGACAAATTTGGAAAGAGCTGCCTTGCAGTTGCAAGCGTATCGTGATCGATGGCGGGGTAATGAGTTCGACGCACCGTATATAAAATTAGGGCAACCTATTCCTTACTTTGAAAAGCGCTATAAAATTTCACGTTCACTATATCTACCGGATGTGCCCCTGATTGCAATTCCTCTGACCGATTACGGAGACGCAACCCGTTGGCAGGCCTTAGCCCACGAATTTGGGCATCATATCTATTGGAATGGTGTGGTATTAGGCGAATTGCAACCACTTCATCACCGTTTACAGGCGGCGATGAAAGAAAGTGTAAAGGTGCCGGAACGAACTGAGATTTGGGTGAGTTGGATTGAAGAGGTTTTTAGCGATATTGTTGGCACCCTTCTGGCTGGACCAAATTATGTGATGGCCTCTCAAGATATCATTATGGATCGAATCGAAGATTTGGATGATTTACGTATGGATGATGGCGAGCACCCTTGCCCATATTTACGTCCCTTGATTTGTTTAGAGGTTCTAAAAATTATGGTGAGTGAAGGATCAGCCGAGTTTCAAAAGGCAATGCAAAGCGAGAATCAGTTGATTAACCAACTAGAGGAACGTTGGCAAAATTTTTCTGGTGCCGAAGAAACGGACACGTTATTGGGCACAGATATTACAATGAACGTGCTAAAAAAAGATGCTGAATTGGTTGTTCACAATATGTTACGTAAACATGTTTGGCCTGCCCCAGATGGTCAATCAAAAAAGAAACCTTTATGGGATTTGATAGACTCCTATGGTCAAGCAGATGCAGGGGAAGATGTAGGGACACTTATCGACTTAGTTCCTAGTCTAAAACATACGAGATCTCCTTACACCATCACAAACAATTCTATTACAAATATCCCGTCACCATTTGATGTTGATATTTCACCAACAATGAAGCAAATTCTAGACAATGTAACTAAGCTTGTTGAACAGGAACTTGCTGACGATGAAACTTATTTATCTAAAAGTGAAGAGGAGCAGAAAGAGGAAAAACATCTAAGGATTTGGGCCAAGTTAGCTCAGTTGGAGCTAAGTGAGACAGACAACTTTCATACCCATTATTGGGGGGGCTTTCATCAGCATTGTAAAAAACATTGGCATCTTGGATCTCTACATATTCATACAGTAGATGGTTTAGGTAATCGAAGTGGTCCTATAAATTGTTAATGGCTGGCTTACTGGATGTTGTAAACGCTTTGCACATTTGTGTACAGGTCTTCATCAAAATTTAAGCAAGCCCGATGTTTTAAGTTGTGGACAAAATTTCTATAGGCTGTGTAAGCCAGTTGATCTTCACCTCTTTTCTCTCGCAAATTAGCTTCGACCAGTTGCAATTTGGCAGGTGGATCATTGGTGGAATTTTGTCCCAACAACTCTAAATACTGCTCTGTTTCATCTGAATAGGCGGTCTCTGATAAAAAATTTCCTTTAAACAGATGATAATATGCCAAACAAAAATTTGGTAGATGGGAGTTGATCTGGTTTAATCGTTGTGCCTCATTGCAACTGTTGAGTGCATCTGACCAGCTTGGTTCATCCGACTTGAACTCAAAGAGATGTAAAAGGCTTTTATTGGCATAAGCCAACATTGCTAACTCTGTTTCACCCTGATCTTCAGCCAATTGGGTTGCTTTTGTTAAATTTTGCAGACCGTGCTGCAAATTCTGCTCTTGAAATGATTGTGACCAAGCTTTATCAAACTGGGCCATCCCCAAATTGAGGTGTACTGCACTCCAATTGAAACCAACCCTAAGAGAGATGCTTTCATAGACGGTAATAGCCCGCTCATGCTTGCCATTGTACAACAAGTTATTGGCCTCGAATAAGGCGAGTTCGCGGGAATTATTCATAACCGTGTCAGATAACTGCTCGAAGGTTTCTTGAGCCTCTTGATAGGTGCCGTATTGATAATTTGCCATCGCCCACCCAATAAGTTCTGCTTGGTCGATGCTCGTTGTAACTGTAACCAGAGATGGCTCATAAATTTCATCGGGTTTTCTTGGGGTCAGTGGATTTAGCGACACAGAGAGTTGTACATCACCTTCCGATACGTTTTGACAAGTACCCCATACTTCAAGATCGTACTGGTTGGTGATAGTCTCTAATTTTATGGGAGGCATCGTGTCACTTAACTCGGTCACATCAACCTTGGCTTTGGTTGACTCCTCATCTCGATGCGGATGATGCCAGGCCTCAACCAGTTGTGATTGATAGGTGTCAGGACATCCTTCTAACTGGGCGAGACCAACACGAACGGGGGTAAGCATGGGACGGCAATAATCTTGCCCAGCAATCGGGGTGGCGGAAGAGGATGTATCCCGAAATAGCCACAAAGACAGAAGAATGGCTACTATTAATAAGATAGCCCCTCCCCCAACCAACCGCCATCGCTTGAAAAAATCTGCAAAACCACTTGTCTGTATATGTTTAGGCTCGATTGAAGTGGCTTTGGATGCTTCAGATTGTTCGATTGTGTTAAGTTGTTCCTGTATTTGATTAAGCTTATCATAAAGAAGTTTGAGATCGGCTGGGTATGATTGATTCGGGTCTGACTCTGTAGCTTGCTCGGTCTTCTCTAAGTCTAACTTTAATCTATCTATCTTCTCCTCAATATTCTCAATTTCGATTGAGACACTTGGATCAACATTGATCCCCTTAATCGCTTCTTTTTCTTTTAACTTCTGTAAACGACGTGCGTGTTGCTCAATCAGTTTTTGTATATCTTCAACGTGTGACATGGCAAACCCCTTCACTTCCTTTTATGTCACAAAACATGATTTCACGCAAGATATGACTTGTACCGAATCGATGTCGCCCCTACGTCAACTATGACCTAACTTTTGGTAGGCGAAATTTCAGATCCCCTTTTGTATAGTGTAGCCATTCAGCTTGATCGTCTACGTAAAGAAAGGGTTAGAAAATGTTCAATGAATCCAATACAATTTCTCAAGAGTCCCCAGCTTGGCGGGGATTTGTGGTGGTCTCTTTTGTGGTCTCATTGAGTGCCACGAGCTTTGGTCTGTTGTTGTTACCGGTTGATTTTTGGATGAAAGGGTATATGGCGATGGGGCTTTACTTTACCATTGCTTCAACCGTGATTTTGGTTAAAACAATCCGCGATGCCCATGAAACCAGCAAGTTGGTCAATCGGATTTCGGAGGCGCGGACCGAAGAGATGCTCAAGAAATATGATGCTGTGACGCCATGATTTTTTTTGTGGTGGCTCAATTGTAAATGATGACGCATTATGTCATTTCGAATCCTTTAGGGTGAGAAATCTTCTAAATGCATTTTGCAAAATAATTGCTCTGGAAGATTTCTCTTCGCCGCGCTCATCGAAATGATAGGTCCGTTATGTCATTATCTGCTTTTATATTCCACAAACTACACAAACGCCACAAACCCTACAAACTCACCGCTTCCTCCGTTTCTTCGCCTCCATCAATCGCCGCACTGTCTGCCGCTCCTCTGATTCTTCATTCGTTTCCTGTGCCGGCTGGTCTGGTGCTTCACTGGAAGCATCAACGTCAGGCACGGGTGTCATTGGTGGGGGAGGTGGGGGAGGCGGAATATCTATTTCAGGCTCAGGTTGACTTGGTTTGGGCGTGATTGGTGGTGTGACGTGCTCTGGCCGTTTTTGTTCAGTACGGTCTTTAACCTTGAGCAAATGGCTGGCTCGTGAGGGAGCTGGGGCAGCAGAGGGGGCTTGGCTACGCTGTGGAAGAACACTTCGGACCCGACGCCATAGCTGTTTGATTTCTGCCCGACCAAAGATGACCCGCCGAATGCCAACATCAAGTGGTAAAAGGACTAAAGCGGCAATCAGAAAGCCCGGCCAAATAGGGGTGACCCCCCGGGCGGGTGGTAAGGTATGAACGAAGGCGGCGGCAGGATTATCCAAGGATAACATTTGCCCACCCCCGATGGTGGCGATATCTGGGAGCAGGTTCGGATCGATGTCATCCGGTCGATACTCGGGCGAGTAGGTCATCACAAACCCTCGGGTTTGAGCCGCTAACAACCCCTCGTCCTTCTGTCCAATGATATGCAACAGATAAGCGCCGATCTGATCAGGCTGAAATTCGCCTTCGTACAACCCTGGGGCCACCTGCGGCAAAGTGAGCTGTTGTTGACTCAAATCAGGAGCGATTAAACTGAGGGTGACCTCCAAATCATTGAGGTATTGCCCATTCCCCTGCAACACCTCCGCACTGACGATGGCTCGTCCCTCTTCGAGGCGGACTTGGGTTTCTAGTGCGCCACCTGTGCCCTCAACAATGGTCCAGCGCACGGCCTGTGACCAAAAGCGGGGGAAGTCTGGCCAATTGATCCACTCAGCGGCCCATTGACCCTTGGCATCCGAGGTCCAGGCCACCGAGCGACCTAAGCCGTATTGCCATTGTGCCAGCAGCGGATCCTGTTCGGAGCCGCCTTGTAAAATGAGTTGGGCGGTCAGTTTGGGCGAGGTGGCGACATATCCTTCCAAATTAGGCACGGTGGTTAAACCTTGCAAAATTGAGCTGGGGCCAGCCACCTGTGGGGCGAACGTTTCCTCGACGATGTAGGAGCGGCTGGCGAGACTGGTCTCTTGGGCAAAAATTTGCGGGATGGTGCTTGGATCCTTAGCGAAATGAAAACGGCCACCTCCCATTTCGGCCACATCCTCCAGAAATGGAGCGTAATCCTCACCAATGGCCACCACGGAAACGGTGACGCCTTGATCAAATAGATTTTCGACCAACTCTGGAATACCAAAAGGATTGGCCCCGCCATCGGTGAGGAGCACAATGTGGCGAACCTGGGTGCTTTCTTTGAGGATGGCCAATTCAGCCAATTGCAAACCAGCCAGAATATCGGTGCCACCTGAGGCCCGAATGGTGCCCACGGCATTTTTGATGGCATTGACATCGGCCGCCGAGACCGGCTCGACCACCCACTGGGCGGCACTATCAAAAGCGATCACCCCAATCCGATCCCATGGCACCAGCAAGTCAATGGAGCGATAAATGGCCTCCTTCGCCAACTCTACCTTACGGGGAATCCCCCAGCCAAATTGATCGGTGCCACTACTCTCCATACTGCCTGATTTGTCGATCACCATCATCAAGGTCATGCCTGGCAGCCGCTGTTTATCCTGAATGACCATCTCAACCGGGAGCGTTTCTTCCAAGGCTGTTTGGAAGTAACCGCCTGGCCCGTAGCTCTCCTCGCCACCAATAACCACCAGGCCGTGCCCTAAATCACGGACATAGGTTTGCAGAACATCCAGCCGCCGGGGAGACAATTTCGCGGCGGGGACATTGACCAGCACAATGGCCTTGTAGTTACTCAAGCCACCCAAATCGGAGGCCATTTCCGCCGGGGCGATCTCATCGACAACTAGCCCCGCCCCGCGTAGGGCCTGAGCCACGGCCTGGCCCTCATCAGGCTCGTTGGCCACCAGAAGCACCGAGATGGGGCCGGTGATTTCGCTAAAGGCGTCAACAGCGTTATTTTGGGGGAAGGCATCATCGCCTGGAGTCAAGCGGGCCTGGAAGGTGGTGAAACCAGTGCGTCCGGCGATGAGCGGAAGCACAAAGCTGTTCTCTCCTGGCTGCACCGTCAAATTTTGCTGGGCGATCAACTCGCCTTCACTAAAAACCTGGAGGGGGACTTGCTGAGGCCGGTCGCTGTGAATCTGAACCGTCAGATCAAAGTTTTCATCTTCGTGTAACAAAGCAGGGCTGGTCAGGCTATCAATCCGTACATCAGCGTCGTTCGCCTTGGCGATAGAAACCACTGATAGCTCAACGTTGTTTGCTTGGGCCAATTGGGCTGCCTGTCGGGCATCCCCTTGATTGGCCTCTCCGTCACTGATGAGCACCATGCGGCGGGCCGCGTCATCGGGGAAGAGGGTGAGACCAAGGCGGATAGCCCCCGCGATGTCGGTGTGGCTGCGGGTAGGGATCGAGGTTAGCTCGCCCAAGGTCGTTCGATTGGAAACGGGGCGTTCGACCAAGGCGTCCCCACCAAACACGACTAAACCTGCTTCGTCATCGGGTGTCATTTGGCCCAATGCTTCGCGAATGTAGGTCAGCCCTGTGTCTCGGCCTGTCCCACCCAAACTGTCAGACACGTCGAGCAGAAATATCGTGCTCAACTTATCTGTCTCTTGTACCTGTGATATCCCAGCTAAAACCAAGACCAGCAGAAATACAATCACACTCCGTAAGATCAGACTCAGCGTTTCACGGAACGTGTGTCTCGGATTGCGACGAGGCCACATGATGAGAATGAAGATCGGAATGAGGAGAAGAAGAAGGAGCGCATAGGGATTAGTGAAGGTCATGAAGGCCTCCTGTTTGAAATGGGGGGAATGGTTGACGGGGATTTCTATCCCCTCCCCTTTCCTTATAAAATTGCCACATGCTACCGCACCTCCCCTCGCCAGTAAACCCACCACTCGATGAGGAGCACCACTAACCCAAGCGCAATAGCCAGCCACCACCACTCCCGCTGACCGACCAAATTATCATCGGTCACCGTCGCTTGTTCTGTGCCAAAATTAGGGGTTTGGGGCTGGAGATTGGTTTCGGATTCAGCTAAAAGATTGACGGCAAACGTATTGAGTACGCGTGGCTCGGGCTGATCGGATTCTTTAGCCAGGATTTGATAAATACCAAGCTGGTTTGTCTCATTAAATTGGCGCTCGGCGGGGGACAGTTCAAATTCCTCAGTGGGGGTGCGAATGAGTAGATTTTCGGCGGTTGTTGCGCCAGGTAGATTGATCCCCTGTTGAGCTTGTAGCGATTGCGCTTGCCCCAGATTACTGCTGCTGGTTGGAAGCAGCCATCGGGCTAAGTTAACCATCAAGATTGGGAAATCGATTTGTAGGGGAAGATCGGACTGATGCAAATCAAAGGTTAAAATGGCCGCCCGCTGTTGCTCCGTTTGTCCGGTGATCAGGAGGGGGCCATCCTCCGCCTGTACCAAGGTCCGTCCCCACGGTGGCGGTTGAACCGCTTGCGCCTGAGCGACACGGGTGGTATTCAGCTTGACGTAGGCCAGAACGGGATCCTCTTCATTCAGATTGGTGATGCGAGTCTGGCTGATGGTGCCTGTCACCTGGAAGAGTGAGGTGGAACTTGGCGGAGCGATAAAGAGTAGGCTACTATCAGGAACTGGTTCATCCTCAAGCACCTGATCCATATCGACCCGATCAAAAATGACCAAATCAAATGGCGTTTCGGGTAGCGATTGCTCAGGCGTAGCTCGTTGTAAAGTGAGGTCAGGAACCAAGGCCAACGCTCGTTCTAAAAAGAGGTTGCCTGGGCCAACGATGAGGACCCGAATTGGCGCGGTGCTACGCACGGTCCAAGCGGTGTCATCAGCGGCTAGAATGTCCTCGCCTTGCAAATTGGCCGTGACCTGCTGTGTTGTCAAGGGCAGGCCGCTCAAGGTGAGATTGGCGCTCCCCTTCGCCGGAATGTCCAGCCAACGGGCATCAAATAGTTGTCCATCTACCTGGACCTCGACCAAACGGCGGGTGGGCTGACTGTCAGCGTTGATGGCCCGCAGGAAGACTTCCGGCCCCTCTGGTCCCTCCCGCAAAGCCAAAGCCACCAAGCCTTGGTTGGCCTGACTCTGTCCAATGGTGATAAATTCGACCTCAGCAGGTAGGGTGGGCAGGGTTTCGGTTTCGTTATTAAAGCTTGTGTTTAGCCCCCCATCACTGATGATCACCACCGAAGCATCAGGCAAGGTGCCCGCATTGGCCGCAGCTAGAGTCAAGGCCGAGTCCCAGTCGGCTGGGGCACTACTTGGTTCGAGATTGGTCAGGCTACGGCGGATGCTGCCGTGGTCAGTGGAACTGGAGGCCAGAATACGCGGGGTGCTCTCGACAGCAATCAAGGTGACTGCATCGCTGGCACTAAGCCGATCAATCAAGCTGCGCGCCTCATTCTGGGCCACGGCAAAGCGTGTGGGCACGACATCTGTGGCCTGCATACTGGCTGAGGCGTCGAGCAGAATAACCACGTTGCCTTGCACTGCCGCCGCCACATTGAAGTAAGGGCGGGCCAAGGCCAGTACCAGCAAAGCCAGAATCAGGAGTTGTAGCAACAGTAACAGATTTCGTCTGATTCGCTGCCACGGGGCATTGGCCTGCCGATCCTGAATGACCTGTTGCCACAGCATCAAGCTCGATACCCGGGCGGGTCGTCGTCGCAGCTTGAGCATGTAAAAGATAATGATTGGAATGGCTAGCCCCGCGAAAGCAAGGGCCGATGGTAGAAGAAATCCCATTATGGTGTGCTCCAATCGAAGTCTCGTAAGTTTGGCAACTGCTCAATCTCCGGTGGAATCGAGGTGATGGGATTGCCCTCAATGAGCAGGGTTTCGAGGTTGGTTAGTTGGCCGAGTTCGGGCGGGAGTTCGGTCAGTTGGTTATTGCGGAGGTCGAGATGCCGAAGGTTTGTGAGTTGACCGATTTCCGGTGGAAGGGTCGTTAGCTGATTGTTGCTGATATTAAGATCCCATAAAATAGGAAGCTGGCCGATTTCAGGTAGCAAAACAGTCAATTTATTATTACGAAGATTTAGTTTGTGTAATCTTGTGAGTTGACTGATTTCAGGCGGCAAATTAGTTAGCTGGTTGTTCTGTAACTCAAGAAATGTGAGATTTGTGAGTTGGCCAATTTCGGGTGGGAGACTGGTCAGTTGGTTATTGCCAAGATTAAGGTCCCACATAATAGAAAGTTGACCGATTTCGAGTGGAAGATTAGTAAGTTGATTGTTGTTTAACGACAGATGTGCTAGATTAGATAGGTTTCCAATTGTAGGAGGTATATTAATAAGTTGGTTGTTTTCAATGTTGAAGTACCATAGATTAGAAATCTGCCCAATTGTATCAGGAAGAGTGGTTAAGCGATTATTATGGAGGGACAAAGTAGATAGATTAGAAAGCTCTCCAACTTCTATTGGAAGTATTGTTAACTCATTTTCACTTAAATCCAGATAACGTAGATTATGAAGTTGATTAACCTTGGGAGACAATGATTTAAGTTTATTATTACTTAATGTAAGGCTATCTAATTTATTTAAATGATTGATTTCTATATGTAAATTATTTATATTACTATTTCTTATGGAAAGTGACTCTAAATTATTTATTTGACTGATCTTTGAGATTTGATCTACATTTACTTGACAGCTTTGACAACTCAAAGAGAGAAGTTTGCCCTTAGGTAGAGGAGTTAAAATAGCTACTTCCAATCGCTTACAATTCCAATATGTTATGATGTTCAGTTTTTGACACTCAGAACTGACTCTCCCTATTGCAAAGTCATCTATTTCATATTTTGTGTGAATATTGCCGTTAAAGATTCGGCGAACAATAACTTCATCACTTGGTTGATAAAAGGTGTAAGCATTTCTTAACAAAAGAACGCTTCCGGTACCTAAAATAAAAAGCACCCCAACCCCCAAACCATAAAGCACCCGCCTCATTGCACAATGCCCCGCTGGCGCAAAAAGCCCAAAATCACGGTGTCGAAGGCTAGGGAGGTCTCAATCGTCACATAATTCATATCACGGGCGAAGCAGTACTTCTCCAAATCCGTGCGCCACTGCTCAAAACGTTGCCGATAGAGGCGGCGCAGGTCGGCGGTGATGGTAATCTCCTGAGTGTGATCGGTTTCGATGTCGGTGAGCCGGAGGTCGCCTACCAAGGCTGGATCAATTTCATCCGGTGAGAGCAAGTGTAGCACGTTGATTTCGTAGCCTATATTCCCCAAGGTGTTCAGGCCTTGCGCGTAGCCATCGGGTGCGAAAAAATCGCTGATGAGGAAAAGAAGGCCAGGGCGCTGACGTGCCATCCCGAGACGACGTAAGGTGCTGTTGAGATCGGTTGCTCCATCAGCCTTGAGTTCATTGAGATGCGTGAGTAGGCCATGAATGTGCTGTTTGCCGCGATAGGGGCCCCAAGCGTGATGACCATTGGCGTCAAGATGAGAGACGGTCAGGCGGTCGCCCCCAGCGAGCGCGATGTAGCCTAGCGCGGCGACCAACTTTCGGCCAAAATCCCATTTGTTCTGCTCGTCATTGTCTTCTGGCCAATTCATCGACCCACTGGCATCCAATACCAGATGCACCGTTTGATCCTCTTCTTCCTCGAATAACTTAATAAACGGTCGCTCCAGCCGGGCGTACACTCGCCAATCCAGCCGCCGCAGATCATCCCCCGGCGTATAGTCGCGGTAGTCCGCGAACTCAACCGACGAGCCACGCTTGGTACTCCGCCGCTCGCCATTGCCCCGTCCCGCTCGGACTCGCCCTGCAATCAGTGAGAGGCGCTCGAGGCGACGGAGGAAGGATTCGTCGAAAATTTTGGTAGGTGTGGGTGTGTTAGACATTGGGTGAGTCCTTGGGGGTGATGGAAGGTTGGAAGGTTGGAAGATTGGAAGATTGATCTGCGATTTCTTCTGAATGTTCTAGAGTTAGGTGATTTAATGGGTAATCCTCATTGGGAGAATGGGTGATGTAGTGTCTGGATTCTTCTTTTAGGGTTGGGTTGGTACGATCCCAGGTTTGGTCCTGCTTTTTGTTTTTGAGGGAGCGAATCAGAGCACCGAGCGTGTTCCAAGCGTGATTATAGAGGGAGAACAGGTTTTGTTCTGCCTGAGATGAAATGAGACCCTCCTCTTGGCAAAATTCGAGGTAGCTGCCGAGTTCAGCTAGGGAACCACGAGCGATTTCGCAAAATCGAAGGTAGTCACCAATCACACTTCGGCCATATCCTTCAGTGATATTCCCAAATACAGAATTGGCCGCTCCACGCATCTGCCCAATCAAGCGAAACTCACTCTTCGGGAATCGCGCTGTAACTTCATATATCAAATGACTCAACTGCTTCGCTAGTTGATACGCTCGTAGTTCTCGTAACCCCTTTGGTTGCAGTTTTTTATGATTCTTCATGATTTATCCTAACAAAATCCTATTCAGGCAATTCGTCGAAACCAATGCACCCAATTCATTCAACCCCCACCCTTCCATCCTTCCACTCTCCCATCCTTCCAAAACTCTCGTATCCTCCGAATTCCCAACTACCCTCTCTCTACACTCCCAATCACCGCCTCAACCACCCCATCCGTCGTCATCCCCTCCGCTTCACCCTCGAAATTCAAAATGAGGCGATGGCGTAGGGCGGGATAGACCACGGCGTCGATGTCGCTGAAGGCGACGTTGTAGCGGCCATTGAAAAGGGCGTTGACTTTGGCTCCGAGGATGATGGCCTGAGCCCCGCGCGGGCTGGCCCCGAAACGGATAAAGCGTTGCACGGCGTCTGGGGCATCAGGGTGATCGGGATGGGTAGCGAGGAGTAGCCGGGCTACGTATTCATTGACGTGATGGGCTACGGCGATTTGACGGGCCAACGTGCCCATTTGCAGTAGGATCTGCCCCGTGGTAGCAGTTTCAGCTTTGGGCAGGACTTCGCTGGTGGTACGCTCCAGGATTGTGACGAGTGAATCAAGGTCTGGGAAGGTGACGTTGAGCTTGAACAAAAAGCGGTCAAGCTGGGCCTCGGGAAGGGGATATGTTCCCTCCATATCAATCGGGTTTTGGGTCGCCAACACAAAGAAGGGCTGCTCTAAAGGGTAAGTGTGCCCAGCCACCGTGACCGTGCGCTCTTGCATTGCTTCGAGTAGGGCCGCCTGAGTTTTTGGCGTGGCCCGGTTGATCTCATCGGCGAGGAGTAGGTTGACAAAGACTGGCCCTGGCTGAAAGCGGAAGTGGCGTCCGCCCTGGCTATCATCTTCCAGCACCTCTGTCCCGATGATGTCAGCAGGCATCAAGTCAGGTGTGAATTGGATGCGATTGAACTGCAAATCCAGCGTATCGGCCAGCGTGCGGATCAAGAGAGTTTTGCCCAACCCCGGCACTCCCTCCAAGAGGACGTGCCCTTGCGCGATGATGGCGATCAAGACATTGCGGACAAGGTCCTGTTGTCCCACAATCACTTTGCTAATCTCGGCTTCAATGGCTTGAGTAGTCGTCTGAAAAGTGTCCAGCGTAATGGCCACAGGGGCGTCTTGGGTTGATGTTGTCATTAAAAAATCTCCTTGGAGTTTTAGTGTTTATGGGGTTTGTAGGGTTTAAGAGTTAGAACTTCTAACTTTGTATTAGAAAGATGTTTTATAGGAATGATAATTGATTATCGCTTTATCGTCAGCGGCAAGTCTGGCGAAAAATGCTTCACCCGTTGTTGCTTTCCCCCATCAAACTCAATCGTCAGATGAAATGTGTCGGCGGCCTCGATAGTGAGCCAATTCATTTTTAGGAGCGCTTTCATTGCCGCTGAATATTGACCGATAATTGGGCTGTGTAGTGTGACCTTGGTGATGTCACGCATACCTAATGGGTGTTGTGTTTCTCTGGCTGATTTGCGACCAAACGGGGTTTGAAATAGCATCGGCTCGGCGGGATAGGCATCGTTTTGGGCGACATCGATTTGTGTTCTAGGTGGTAGATAGGGCGGCTTGTACCCCCAGGTTTCAGGGATCAGCAAGTTCTCTTGTTGGGCAAGGGCTTCGATTGTTGGGCGAACGCACAGACCGAATGGGGAGAAGCCTGTCTCTTGTGATCGAGACCGTTCCCACAATCGGGTCGAGGCAATCATTGCGCTTTGTACTTCGGCTTCATCGTAAACCCAGAGCAGCTCTAAAAAGGTTTGCTCAAAGAAAAAGCGGCGGTTTGAGGTGCCTTGCCCTGGATGGATATTTCTGGGGCCTTCTTCGAGACCTAAGTCGATAAGTGCTTCGGCTTCGGGGGCTTCTTTTTGCGTAAAGATGAAGATGTGGTCAAGTTCAAACATGGATTAAGCTGCATCCTCTTGCGCTTGATGAACGGCTCGTAACAACTCAATTTGGCTCACCAAAATATGTCGAATGTTTTCGTAGGCAGGCTCTTGTTTGGGAAATATGCGGCGGGTAACTTTTAACATCGGCAGAATATAGGTTTCGGTCTCCTCGATGTACTCCTTCTGCTTTTCGTAGGTAAAGACACCCACCATCGTCTGAATGTTGTGAATCCGATCGGCTCCTTTCGTGACCGAAGCAATCTTGTTCTGCCCAATTTCACGATAATATTCGGGATCGGGCTTGCGATAGCCCCGAAATTTCTTGGTCATTAGTTTGACTGCTTGGCATACATCCAAGCCAAAGCGGCTTTCGATCTCCTCAAAACTTACATCGTAATCCTCGCAAACGTCGTGTAAAAAGACTGTAGCCAAGGTTTCTTCAGGATACTCCAGACTGGGCGCAATCGATTTGACATAACGACCAATCGATAATTGATGGAAATACTCCTGCGTTTTACCATCCTTGCGGGTGCCCGTATGCAATTTGGCCGCATACTCCAGCGCATCCAGCGCTGCAAAGTAGTCCCGGCCCAGTAACCAAAATCGCATCGCAATAAACTGTTTGGTGTAAGCATCAACCACGAATGTTTTGTCCTTTTAACTGAGAGCTATAATTTCCATACATGCCCACACTCAGTGCAAGCCCATTTTCTTTTGAATATAGGCAGGGGAAATTGCAAGATCAACCAGGAGAGAAATAGCCAACGGGTCGCATATTTTTCATAATGTATGCTGAGTGAGTCGCATTTGGGACACAGTTCATCCGCATCTGCCTGACCTAATTCGGTTTCGTCCCAACTGAGTGGCGCTTCTGCTCGATCTAGAATAGTTAACGCTCGCCCGGCATCATCTTGTTTAACTTGAAGCTTGACCCCACCAATCGCGTTAGAGTAAAGCCAATTTGCCGTAATCATTTCCTCATCAATCACGATTGACCAAATGCCCTCGGCTTCTAGCTTTGTTTTTGGAATGTAGGCTTCAGTCGGAAAACTGAATCTGGCAATTGTCACTAGCTTGCTGTAGACAGCGAATTCTGCTTTAAGATTATCGAGATTCTCTGCCACTTCTGTGAAATTAGGGTCTAGATTTAAGGCGTTTCGATAAGCGCCTATTGCTTGTAATGAATGCCCTGACTCCTCCAGAAGTATCCCTCGTAGATTATGAGCATCAGCTAGAAACGGATCAATCGCAAGGGCTATTTCACATTCTTGCAGCGATTGAGCAACATCGTTTTCATCCTCGTAGAAGGTATACGCTTGTTGCAGATGACGATAAGCGCCTGTTTCGGTTTCCATTAAGCTCCCAAACTCTACAAACCCTACGAACCCTATAAACTCCTATTGCCCCGGCTCCAACGCCCCAAAGTAATCGCGAACCACCTCTTTCATTCCCCGAGGAATGTAGGTGTCTTCGAGGGCTTCGCTGGCAGCGTCATTGTATTGGCCGTAGACCTCGTTGTAAGGGACGAGGGCAGGATTTTGGGCTTGATTGGGATCGACCGGCGCTTCACCAATGGGGAGACCGCCGGTAGCCCCTTGCGGATCAGGATTGACTAACGGGCCATCCTCACCGCCCCAATGAATGGGGGGGAAGTCGCTCTCGAACTCGGTGAGACGGCCTTCATTGGGGCCGTTGTCAGTTTCAAGCTCGCCACCAGGGCGATCGGCGTAGAGGTCTGACGAGCCTTCGCCCGCTTCGCCGCGACCAGCGCCCCCCCCTTGACCGAGACCATCACCATTGCCGTTGCCCTGACCTTGACCCTCGCCAGATTGACCCTGCCCTTGGCCGAGTTGGTTACCCTGTCCTTCGCCTTCTCCCTCACCTTCACCTTCGCCCTGGCCTTCACCGGTGGCCTCTGCCAACTGCTCGCGGGCCTCTTGAATGTTTTCAAGCGCTTCTTGCAAGGCCTCGCTGTTGCCAAGCTCGCCTTGTGCTTCGGCTAAGGCTTCGGCAGCTTGCTGGATGGCTTCTTCATTGATTTGACCTTGGCCCTGAATAGCCCCATCTTGCCCTGCAACCGTTTGCCCCAGGGCTTCGGCGGCTTGTTGCAAGGCTTCCGCTAACTCGCTCTCGCCGGCTGTTTCGGCGACCTCAGCCGCATCTTGCAGGGCCTCGGCCAAATTTTGGGCGGTTTCGGGATTAGCTTGGGCTGCTTCGGCAGCGGCCTGTAAAAATTCATTGGCTCTAGCGGCGTCACGTTGCTGCAGGGCCTCAGCCAACTCGCTGGTGGAGTTGTACTGATTGAGACTCTCGGCCAAATCGTTCAGGGTCTGCTCTTTTTTCTCGGATATATTTTCAAGCTGATTGAGCGCGTGTTCTGCCTCGGCAATGTTGGCAATGGCCTCCTCTGGACTGAGCGCGTTGTCTTGCAGTGAGGCAATCAACTCATCCAGCGTCTCAAGCGTTTCTTCACCCTCTGGCGTTTCTAGAAAAGCAGTGTCTTCCAATAAATCGGTCCGAATTTCCTCCAACTGCTCGGTTTGCTCAGCGATAGCTTGCTGCTGCTGGAGCCACTGCTGGAGGATCGGGACTTGTGGATTTGGCAATAATAAGCCAACCGCAATGGCAATCATCAAGACATTAATCGTCAACAACCAACCCCAAGAAAAGGGCAAGGGAAACGTCTCGTTTGGATCAAACTCGCTTAACTGTTCCATCGTATCGGTCCACTGAGCCTGGATGATGTCAGGCCGAGTCTCACTGGCTGGGGTTGCTAAATCAAGGGCGGTACTGAGCCGTTCGTCCAGATTAAGCTCACGGTCAATGAGACGGGCAGTAATGGGCAGGGGGCGAGTGCGGAAAAGGGCGTACCCCCAGGTGATGAGCAACAACACCCCGGTGATGCCAATCCCGATGACCAATAAAATTAGGGGTAAGGCCAAGGGGTAAAACCAACTGGCGATAATGAGCAAGAGAGTCAAAGCAAACCCGATGGTCAACGTACGCCAGGTCAAATGAACCACTTCCTGTAAGCGTAGTCGTCGGGAAACCTCTTGAATGACGGCCTGAATAGGCCGGGGTAAATCTTGGTAAGTTGGGGGTTGAGTTTTCATCTTAGCTCACTTTTTACAAGGTACGATTCTAGCCTTACGATTTTTTATACAATTGTCGGCCAAAATTTGTAAATTGCTTAACTTCGACTGATACGATTTAAACGACGGATGGTTAGGATATAAAGAATCAGGGTGGTGAAACTGTAGAACACCGTATAAATAAGCCAGGGAGAGACAAACCACAGTTGCCCGTAGTAATTGTTAATCGGCCCAAAGCTACTGTCTCTAAAAAATAGATAGCCATTTCCTTGTGAAGCCGCCTCACTGGTGAGAATTGCGGCAAAGAAGGGGTTGAGACTAAAGAAGAAATATAGGAAATAATCAAGGATAATTTCGAAGAACGTATTGAGATTGTTGAGCAACGGATCTAAGGGGCCGTTTTCAAGAAAGATGATAATGATGATGGGGAAGAGGTAAATGACGGGAATGACGATACCGTAGGCAATGCTGACCGCAATGGTGGTGCGTTTTACAAAGGTTGAGATGAAGATGCCAAGCGTGCTGAGGCCCCAAGCGGTGACAAAAAGCCCAATCGAGGCTATTATGATTTCGGTCAGTTCAATGCCACCAAAAAGGTAAGCCACAATCTGAATGGGGTAGGATGCCAGGATGAACAAAAGCATCAAGACAAAGGCCGAGCCAGTTTTTCCAGCCACGATTTGCCCGGTAGGGAGCGCGGTTAGACGGAGCGTGTCATAGGTTTGGCGCTCGTGTTCTCCGGCGATGGCCCCGGCTCCAAAGGCAGGGGCAATGAAGCTAAAAATGGTGAGTAAAAGTAAAATTGTCCCGGCAAATAGCGCCTTGCCAATTTCCGGTCCAGCTTGCGTGAGCGCAATGGTAGCAGAGGCGTATTGCAGATTGTAGTAGGTTCGACTGGCATAGTCGTAATAAATTGTCGTGTAAATTAACCCCGCCAGTAAGCTGAGCAGAAGCACTTCGGCAATCATAACAATATACAGGCGTCGGCCCCGAAAGCGGGTACGCATTTCACGAATGATAATGGGATTAAGACGATTAAGAAATGAGGGCATTTTTTACACCTTGCTCAAACGATTGAGACGTCCTGCCGCCAATCGAACCAAAAGCAGGGTTATCAACAAATTAAATAAGACATAAACAACCCAAGGGGAAACAAACCACAAAGTTGCGTTCAATTCAGGAGAAGTGATCGAAAAGAAAAAGTATCCATAGCCCTCCTGATTTAGACTTGTCGTCATAATCGCTGCCCCGATTGGATTGAGACTGGCCAAAAATCCACCGCCATAAAGTAGCAAGATGCCGATGATGGGGAAGGCTTCAATTTGGGCCGCCTGTAAGGCAAATAGGGCTCCGAATATCGATACGACAATACCGATGCCGAGAGGCAGTAGGTAGATGTAGAACACGATAAACATCGAGGAGAGCGCGGTGGCAAACTTGGTGGTTTTGGCTAGGGTTGAGGTATAAACACCACCGGCTGTATAAACCAAAGCCGTGATAATCAGGCCGAGACTGGCAATAATGAGTTCAGTCAGTGTCACGCCGCCAAATGCAAAGGATAGACTAAGCATCGGTAAGCCTAGTAAGATGTAAAGGAGAAGCAGGCTAAAAACAGCGAATATTTTCCCCCAAATAATCCGATGCGAGGTCAAGGGCGTGATGCGGAGAATCTCAAAGGTTTGCCGCTCTTTTTCTCCGGCAATTGCGTCTGAGGCCAGCGTGCTGCCAGTAAATGGCAAGGTCACTAACATCAGGCCAAAGATCACCCCAAAAATCACCTTGCCAATCATCGGGCCGAGTTGAATGGTCGGGACGACAATGGTCGGTGTGATGGTTTGGGTGTATGTGGTTGTGTTGTACATCACACTGTAAATGATTGCGGCGATGCCCCCCTGAAACAGGGCAAAGCCAACCACACCATACAGGGTGCTACGGTTCCGTATTCGGCTGCGCATTTCTCTCAGGAGAATTGGGTTAAGTCTATCCTGCATCAAGAGACAATACCTTTCGTCAGCTTCATAAAAATATCTTCGAGAGAGTCGGTCTCTTCACTAAACCCCAACACGGGTACATCCGCCTGAATAAGCGTTTTTAAGAGATTTGAGATAGCCGCCTTATCACCATTAAATTGAACAATCAGTTCCCAATCTTCTTCTTTGGTCATCTCCTCTTCAACATGTGTAACCCCAGCCAGAGGGATCAGAACCGACTTGGCTTGATCGACGACCTCGCCCAGTAGCCGAATGCGGAGGCGATGCCCTTGTTTGAGGCGTTGGCGAAGCTGTTCGATATCACTTTGGATGACCATCTCCCCCGCTTCGATGATGGCCACATCGGTGCAGATTTCGGCGATATCGGCCAGAATGTGGGAGGAGAAGAAGATCGTTTTGCCCATGTTTTTGAGTTCAATGAGTAAATCGCGAAACTCCACGCGTGCACGCGGGTCTAGGCCAGAGGCTGGTTCATCCAGAATGAGTACTTTGGGATCATGCACCAGAGTACGGGCCAAACAAAGCCGTTGCTTCATCCCTCGCGACATATCATCTACAAAGTCGTCCCGCCGATGACTCAGATCAACCAACTCTAACAAGTCATTAACTAATCCAGGCCGATCAAGAGCAGGGATATCATAACAGGCACTAAAAAAATCGAGATACTCCCATACGGTCATATCTGTATATACCCCAAAAAAATCGGGCATATAGCCGATGTGATGCCGGACGGCTTGAGGATTGCTAACGACAGAGTGCCCATCAATCTTAACTTGCCCGCTAGTTGGTTGGAGTAAGGTGGTCAGAATGCGGATGGTTGTGGTTTTGCCCGCGCCATTGGGGCCGACAAAGCCAAACAGGGCATTCTCTTCGATTGAGAATGAAATGTCGTTGACCGCCGTACGACTTTTGCCATAGGTTTTGGTTAGATTTTCTACTTCAATAATTGGAGCCACGAGAAATCCTTAGTTTTCTGGTTTCTTTGAGTAACTGGCAAGAACTATTAGAAGAAACGATGAATATCAATTCACGATTTTTGCTAGAAACAAGATAAATTTTGCCAGTTAGTTACTTCTAGATTTGTCGCGAAATTGACGATATTTGAGGCCACTTTTGGTTTTTGAGTAACTTTTTGTTTCCTAAAACTTTCTGCCAAATACTTAATACAACTGATCGGATAACCCAACAACCAGCAGGGTGTCTTCCATTGTGTCATTTTGATGATTGGGCAAGGTCACTTGAACGGGGCTGCCCTGCTGCCAGCCAAGTAGGTAAGACCCAGGCAATTCCAGACCGCTAAAGTTGTAATTATTGATACCCAGTACAGCGCGGATGGTTGAGTCTTGACTGGCTAATCTGATGAGATTGTCTGGGCTATCATTTTCGTCGAAGTCATAAAATGTATCGTTGTAGATGTAGCTATATGTTCGGACCTGCCCCGAAATTTTATTTTCTCCAGGGGATAAGGTGCCCAGTTTCATAATGCGGTGGTTGGCCACCAGATATGCTTGAGTAATGGGCTGATCGGTATTGTTAACGATTACCCCCTCAATCCTTATGCCATTACGGCGCAATTGACTGCTGATTGCCGGTGGCGTGGTGTGACTGCGAAAATTGATGGACGGCATTCCGCCGACATCAGCCTGCATATCATCGATAGTGGTGGTGGAGCCAGGCGTGATGTACAATTTGGCATCTGGTCGGCTATCATCATAATTTGAGACCAGGGCAGTTGCATCAAGATTGATATCATAGGCGGTACGATTAGGGGAGTAAATGCCAACAAATGAGTCGACCCTAGCAATCGGGGCATTAGCCTCGCTTTGCACTATGGTGATTTGACGCATTAGGGGCCTGCCTCCACGGAGACGAAAGCTGCTTAGGTATCCCACCGCACAAAAGATAAGGATGATTAAGGGTAAGGTCAACCAAGCCAACTCTTTTCGTTTAAGACGGGCCAAAATGTAATAGTTGATCGGGCCAAGGGCCAGAATGTAGAGCAGGAGATAAAGCGCAACCATGCCCGGCGTAGGCAATGACAATGAAGGGATGAGGGCTAACCCTTGCCGCATCTCGTGCCAATTGGCGATATCTGAGAAGTGGCCGCTGGTGGTGTCAAAGCTATCCACCAGCTTGGGCAAGAAGTTCTCATTCCCGCCCAACGTATCAAGAGGGGCTAGGCTTAAATCCAGGGCGATGTAGTGAATTTGTCCACCGTCGTGTGGTTTAGAGATAATGAGCGGCCAATCGCCCTGTTTAACTTTGGCCGTGCCCGCCGGATTGATGGGGATGGCCGCAACATAAGGGCCGCGATTTTCAATAATGCTTGGCGGTGGATCATCGGTTATATTATCTTGGACAATCTGGGCGACAGTTGTGGCCCGAATAAATCGGCTTAATTCAGGCAGTGGATGCTCTAAGGTTTCGATGGTTGTATCTGAAAATGGCGGTAGCGTCCCTAACCCAGCAATTGTTTGGTTGACATTCGGGCCACCTCCGATGACCAAGCGGCCGCCCTGACTAACCCAATAACTCAGCGCCCCCAATTGATCGGCACTTAATTGACTGGTATCAACATCATTGAAAACCAACATATCAAGTCCAGTCCAGGCGTGGGGATTGGTTGGTAATTCATTAACAGAAAGGTGAGCCACGGCTACACGATTGCTGTTCGGGGTCAGCCCCGCCAGCCCGTTGAGCAATGACTTGTCGCTGGCCACGACCCCAACCAAAAAATCAACCGGATCAAGCACTTCCGCTTGCGAGTCTTTTGATAACAGGATTTTATCGTTATCATCAACCAAATTAAGAGTCAACTGCCGGTGCTGGGTGGGAATGTATAGGGTAACCTGTTTTCGCGATTGATGGGGTAAATCGAGCGGATAGCGATAAATTGAGCCATCATTATAATAGCTGTTGTCCTCTACCTGAAGGTCAAGTGTCATATCCTCACCGCTATTAGAAACAATCACAGTGACTGGTGACCAGTGATCAGCTTTTTGAAAGCTATCAAAGCCACTTTTGACTTCCATGGATAAGCCGCTTGATAGGCCGTCTTGGGCTTGAAGAGGGAGGGCAAAGCCAAGCAAAAACAAAAAGGTTAGAGAAAGTAGGGCTGCTAATCTGTGCACAGTCAAATCCTTTTTGATAGAGTTTGTAGGGTTTGTAGAGTTCTTAGAGTTATAGGGGTATAGAGTTTGTGGAGTTTTTCTGAATCAACTCTACGAACTCTAAGGACTCCCTGACTCTACAAACTCTACCTAATTGTAGCCGCGATTAGAGTAAAATAAAAGTCCATAATCGACTCTATCATGGGCGAAATCGCAATTATTGACTAAACTCTGACATATTTCTGACGCTTTTATGTAAGGTATTGTTTCAGGAGGAATTTTATGACAAAAGACACATCAATCTACAATCAAATTATTGCTGACAGTTACGACTCAGTTTACAGCGTATTGCGTGATCCTTCGGGAGATGTCGAATTTTATGTAGCGCAGGCGAAGCAGAGTGGCGGGCCAATTCTTGAATTGGGCTGTGGAACGGGACGCATTTTACTCCCGATGGCTGAGACGGGCGTGGACTGTGTAGGCCTAGATTTTTCGCCGGAGATGCTGGTGGTACTGCGCCAGAAAAACCTACCCGCTAACCTTGAGCTAGTACAAGGGTCAATGGAGGATTTTGATTTTGGCGAGCGTCGCTTCAAGTTGATCACAATCCCATTTCGGGGCTTTCAGCATATGTTGACTGTAGAGGCACAACTCAACTGTTTGACCAGTATCAAGAAGCATTTAGCCCCAGGTGGTAAATTTGTCTTCGATATCTTTGATCCCGACCTAGCCCAGATGGCGATTTCGGAGGAGCCAGAGGGTGAGCCTGATGAAGTTGAGCACAATGGGGAAACGATACGCCGCTATGCAGCCACCTCCCGTGATTTAGCCCAGCAGATACTCAAAGTTACGTTTCGGCTGGAAGGAGACCATCAGGGTGACCTGGGGACCAGTGACATAGAATTGCGCTGGTATTATCGCTACGAAATCGAGCATCTGTTGGTGCGGGCGGGTTTTTCCAACCTCCAATTTTTTGGTGGCTTTCACGGGACCCCGTGGCAATCGGGCGAGGATATGGTTATTGTGGCATCGGCGTAGCTACGGCTTCACCGCCCGCACACAGATAAAGCTGGGCATTTGTCGCCGCTTTTTATAGCCCTCGGGATCTTTTTCTCTATAAGCCTCCGTAGGGAGCGGTTCAAGGATGTAATCAATGTACAATCCAGCTGCTATAATTGGATTTAGAGTTTGACTGAGCGGACGACGGAAAAATTGGATGCGGGGCTTGGGCTCGCCAAACCCGCCCCAATGGGTGATGAACTCCTCTATTTCCCGGTAGTTCACCTCTTTTTGAGCACGATATTTTAGCCACACATAGTCGCCAAAGGGATGTCCACTGGAGAAGACAAATTTTCCGCCTGATTTCAATACTCGGGCAAACTCGGTAAACACAGCCTGCCAATCCTTGATATAATCGAGTACAAGCGGGCAAATCACCCAATCAAAGGACTCGGCCTCAGCAAAATCGAGGGGATCGTGTAGATCGTGCCGGAACACCGTCGCTCGATCCCCCACAGCCGCCTGCGTCATCTCCACCATCCGCCGGGTCACATCAAAGGCGACGACCTCAGCCTGTCGCTCAAGTAGCCACTCGGTGAAAATGCCGTAGCCGCACCCGGCATCCAACACCCTCGCCCCCACCACATTCTCAATCAAGCTGGTCACCGCCGGAAAGTTGTAATCGGCATTGTCCGCCTTTGTTTTCGCGTACTCCGCGTAACGATCTGCAAATTGGTCGTAATTTTCTTCGCCAATGCTTTTTTGCGTTGTCATAGGGGTTCCTTTTTGATTGGGGATATTGCTCCCTCGCTAGATAAGAATTTATATTTTGGGAATTTACAAAAACACTCTCTCTGTAAATGAATTGTAATGTGTGAGTGTGTGCAGTCAATTCTTTTGTAATCTTAACTTTATATTATAAAAAGGGGATGTTTACCTCAACACCACGGGCAAATACAACCGCTCGAACGAATTGGCTACGGTCACATCCGCCGCAGCGAGGCTGGTGGTTATATGTGGTACCTAGCCACATCGTCGCAGATAGACATCTCTTTATCTTGGAAAATGTCAGCTAAAACTCAGCCTGAATTCAGGCAATATCAAACTGTCTATGATAAACTGAATTTGTAGTAAATATCGCCACCTTTTAGTCATAAGGGGATACGGTTTTGCTATCAAAAGAGTTGTACATTAAGTAGAAGCTATGTTTTCGGTATAAGGAGCAAGCGCAATGACACATATATTTCTAATTGACAATGATCCAGACGAGCGGATTGAAGTTATGCTTGTCGAGGACAGGGGCGAGGTATTACCCCGTATTACGCGGCGTATTGAGGAAGAGCAGCCTGAGCACTTTTCGATAGCAGAGGCGGCTGCACTGTGCTCCGCGCTTGGGTTAGCCATTGATGCGGCAAGGAAGATGAAAAAGTAAAGGTAGGTAGGCCACTTGTGACCAGCGGAAGAATCAGGAGGTTTTAGCATCCAAGCTTCCCCAATGTGTGACACTTAAAGAGCTGAGAAGGTAAGCCCTGAAAATCGAGAGGCTTACGATGTAACTGTAAATTGAGAAAGACACAAACAGTATGGGCTAAGGTTTTACGAATAATTCGATGCTGAAAGTGCCACAAATGACGAACCTGAATGCAAACAATAGCAAAACAACCCGTGAGAGCCAACGGTTTCAATCCATTTGCGCCAGAATTGGCAAAGCTGAACTTCATTTTCTCTCAGTCTAAAGCTACAAATATAATTGACAAATGTATCAGGAAGTTTGTGGGGCAACTGGTAAGGTAATGATAAACTCTAATGTGTCATCTGATTTTTTGATATCGAAATGCCCCCCATGTTGTTCGATGACGGCGTTGCTAACGAATAGGGTTGGATTAGCCTGCTCATCACCAAAATATGTAAGATTTTTGCCTTTAGCTGAAATCCTAATGATGAGATTCTTGTTCTGCATTGTTGCTTTGAATGTAGCTGACTTATTTCCTGAAATCTCACACCGATTGATAATCTCATTGACTAAATCTTTGAAAACCATTTGGAGGTATTGCTTATCAGCTTCAATTGGGGGTAGGGTGTCAGGAATATCAAGGGCAAAATAGTCAGGGTAGATAGGAACTAGTTGTTTAATATTGACTACCTCTAACTCTAGTTGTATTACCCCAATAGATGCTTGTTGCGTAACAAGAAGCTGATTAATACTCTCCAGTAAATCGGATGAAATCTGATTGATATTAGTTACCATTTTAGTCTGTTTTTTATTTAGAGGGCCAACACTTTCGGTCAATAATAAATCTGAATATCCTTTTACTACTGTTATAGGGGTACGATATTCCATGCTGAGTGTTACGAGGATGTTATACATTATTTCTTCGGCTGACTTCCAACGCTCAGGTTTTGATGGTTGTGCTTCTGGCATAATTTCACCTATTTATTTTGAGCGGGCCTTCTGCTTATTCAGATATTTGAAAAAACCGCTTTATTATCCAATCATACCCATTAACTATACTTAAAAATATTGGGCGCTTTTGAAAAACGCATCGAAGGCGTATTTGTCGGCTGTATCCTCTTTCTCTTGATCATACCCTCCACCTTCATGTTTGAGGACATGATGCCCAATTTCGTGATACAAAACTGATTCTTGGAGCCACAAGGCTAGCCAAGCGAGTGGGTTGAGATGAGATTGAAATCGATTCCATACAATCGTTACGCTAGCAAGATGAGGAACATACCACCCTAAATATCTTTCTGAATTTTGAAGGCCGACGATGTAAATCCGATTAATACCTTCTAAATCTGACGCAGGGATATTATCCAGCCAACGGTCCATTAAGGATGGGATATCAAATGATGTGAGGGTGGCTTTTTCTTCATAGATTGTAATCCCATACAGCTTATATTGATGAAAGTTGTTAATTGTCATTCGATTTATGGAGCGTAGTCGTTGTCTTATGGCATCGTGACATCCCCGGCGGATTAACTCGTCACTTACTTCTTTGGAGGCTTTCTCATCGATGTCATGAATAAGGCTCACTAAGCCTGAGACATGCCTCATCTCCATATCAATTTGCGGTTTATGCGCGGCGTTAGATGATAGTCTAAGCCCAAGTAGGATTTGTTTGATGAATGGCAATGCGGAGGGACCGATCGATTGTAATGCGACATAAGCCAAATAGGCCTCTTTATGGTTTTTGTGAGTGAGACCTGACATCAATTTTTTGAGTTGCGCTTTGACTTTTATTTCCAGACTAATTGTCTCAACATCGGATTCGTCCATATAAATCCATCTTAGCAAAATATTAGGATGATGTCTAGAGGATTTCAAGACCTACTTCAGCACCACCGGCAAATACAACCGTTCCAACGAATTTACCACGGTCACACTGGCTGCAGCGAGGCTGGAGTCGTTGACAGTGATGCTCACGCTTTCGGGTGTGATGAGTTGAACGTCGGTGACATCGGCTTGCAGGGTGAGGGAATTGACGAACGTTGTGGTGAGCGGGGTGCCGTTCCAGAGGACTTGGCTGCTGGGGGTGAAGTCGTTGCCGGAGACGGTCAGGGTGAAGGGGCCGTCGTCAATGGCGACGAGGCTGGGCGAGGCGGATAGACTGGTAACGAGTTCGAACGCACCGATGTCGCAGCCGCTGCTTTGCGGACGGGAGACCCCGCGTTGGTCAGTGCTGGGGCAATTGGTGCTAGTGCCTGCATCGAGGGCAGGACTGCCCGTTTGCAGAGCCATCGTTTGGTTGTAGCCGCCGTTGTCAGTCAGGGTGGCCAATAGTGGGTCGTCAAAGATGATGGCCGTATCGGGGGTGGTGATGAGGTTGTTGATATCGTGGGCAAAGTCTGGGGTTTTTGTCCGAGGAAACTGGAGATTACCACCCCCATTCTGCATCGGACGATTGGTGTGATAGCCCTGAAACTCGCTGGTGACGGGGTTTGTGTGGGTCGGATCAAGCCGATTTTCGTAGAAGAGGGCATTGGTTAGGGTGACGGATCGCTCGCTGTTGTCGTTACCCGCGAATAGTGCCCCGCCCTGAAAGGTAGCAAAGTTGTTAGCAAAGGTCGTGTTGATGATGTCGTAATGGCCGTTGCTAATAATCAAACCCCCACCTTGGCCGACTCGGTTGGAGCTTGTCTCCGAAGCTCGATTTTCAGTGAAAGTGCTGTTGACAATTTGGCCTGTACCACGCACCAATAGCCACGCCCCGCCACCCTGACTGTAAGCGTAGTTATTCACAAAAAGCGTGTCGCGGATTTCAAGATTGTCCTCGCTGGTGCCATTATCAAAATCATCCTCGATGTGATACAAGGCCCCACCATGCCCTTCGGTTGAGGGTGTGCCGACCAAGCTGTTGTTGCTGAAGGTGCTGCGGTTGATGGTCAGCTTGGTACCCTTGTTGTCAGAAACTGTCGTTTTGATCGCTCCACCGCCCCGAATCGCGGTGTTACTCTCGAAGATGGTGCCACAAATATCGACGACTTTGTTCGAGTCGGGATTGAAGCTGTTGGTCACCCCATCGAGATGAATGGCCCCGCCGTGACCGCGCACGATACCACCGCTCGTACTGTCGGAGGCATCATTGTTGGCGAAATAGCTGTTGTAAACCTGCAAACCAGAGGCAATGGCGCCAAAGCCTCCACCATTGCCCGCCTCATTATTGGTGAAGGTCGAGCTGACGATGACCGTTTCATAAATGTTTGCCGCAAAAACCGCCCCGCCTTGATTGTCCTCATCGGTGATGCTGGTCGTACGATTGTTATGAAAGGTGCTGTTGATGATGTGCAGCCGAGTGCCGGGACTGGTCACCCACACTGCCCCGCCACGTGCGTTCGCATCCTGACTGCCTGTGGCCGCTGGAGCCAAGGCATTAACAAAACGCATATTTTGAATGGTCAAATCATTGCCTAATGTTTTGTCGATGTGCGAGTTTGGGGTGAAGGGCTTTTCCAGAATGCGACTGGTGCCACCCCCACTGAGGGTGACGAGGCCACCGCCATCCAGTACGATGTCCTCGGTGGCGCTGGTGATCAATGGCGAAGAGACCGTAATGGTGACTGGGTCGGTGCCGCAAGAGAAGCTGATGTGCCCGCCGCTACTCAAGGCTGATTGCAAACCGCTGGCTGTGCAATCGGTTACAACCGTTGGGCTGGAGAGGGTAACAGGTTGAATCGGCGGGGTGCAGATGTACTCCGGACCTTGGGCCTGGATCAAGCCATGCGTACTCAGGAAAATCAAGATAGACAACATGCCTGCTAAGATGATGGCCTTACGTTGAGAGAGATGGAATAGAAGTGAGTGGTTTTGGAGCATGATGTTCCCCGCTGATTGTCAAAGCGCTACGGTCAATTAGGGATAGTCTAGCAGAATTCAGACGGGTGACCAGCGGAGAAATTACGGAGGCTTTAATTTTTTAAGTCAGTGATTTCTACGGAGAAAATGTGTTTGGGATTTCTGCCAATTCAAATTGGCCTGACCGGTTGAGAAATGCAATTTCATGTTCAATGCCATATATACGACGGGCCAATTTGAGCGGTCAACGTTAACCATAAATTTCACCTTTGTTATTGGTTATTCGTCATTTGTCACTTGTCATCTGAGCGGCACAAACGACCAATGACGAGTGACAAATGACACGGTTAAACTTTCCAGCGGCGAGCCTGTTGCTGGGCGGCCCACATTGCGGCGTAACGACCTTCCTGTTGTAGCAAGTGGTCGTGATTGCCGTGTTCAACGATGTTTCCATCTTCGAGAACGAGGATGAGGTCGGCGGCGACGACAGTTGAGAGACGGTGAGCGATGACGACCACAGTTTTATCTTCGACCAAGCGGTCGATGGCTCGTTGTACAGCCACTTCACTCTCGGTGTCGAGGGCTGAGGTTGGTTCATCCAATAGAACAATGGGTGCATCTTTGAGGATGGCCCGGGCAATCGAAATTCGCTGACGTTCACCCCCAGATAAGGCGCCCCCAATCTCGCCTACAGTGGTGTCGTACCCATCAGGTAGACGGCTAATGAAATCGTGGCAATGGGCGGCTTCAGCGGCGGCAATCACCTCCTCATCGGTTGCCTCGGGCTTGGCCATCCGAATGTTATCCCGGATAGTGTCATCAAAAAGATAGACATCCTGAAAGACAACCGAGATGTGTTGCATAAGTTCGCTTTGACTGACCGCCCGAATATCAACGCCACCAATCTTGATGGTGCCCGTTTGTGGGTCGGCGTAGCGGGTGAGCAGTTTGGTGATGGTCGTTTTTCCGCTACCTGAGGGGCCGACTAACGCAGTCAGGCTGCGCACAGGTAGGTGAAACGAGACATCGTGTAAGACTTGCTCGCCTGTTGATGCTTCGTCTTCCGGGGCATACGAAAAATTAACGTTTTCAAACGAAATATCAAAAGCGATAATGCTTTGCTTGGGTTCGGTTGTCGGTAGGGGGCGCACATCCAACAAAGCATCGATCCGCTCTAAGCCCGCCTCCATAAAATCAAACATCGTTGTCAGCGTAGCAAAAATTGAGAGCGGTTCGGCAAAGCGAATAGTGATGGCTAAGAGGGCCAGCAAGATGGCCAAGTTTAGACTGCCGCCCAACACCAAATAGATGCCGTACGCCATAACAAATAACATCCCAACCTGGACAATGGTGGAGATAGCGATGTTGGGAATAGTGCCCCAATTGGTGGCCTCGGCCTGCTTCACTCGCAAATCCTTGAGCGAGTCTTGTAAGCGAACCGATTTCTCCCCAACCTGACGGGTTGCCCGCAATACGGCCAACCCTTGGGCATACTCAATTAGATTGGCTGCCACCACTGCGTGAGCCTCAGCCGCAACCTGATTTTCACGCTTGGCAACGACACGAATTTTTTGGTAAAGGGGCACAGCCAAGGGGAATAAAATGGCTAGGGCTAGGGCCAATCGCCAATCGATGAACAGGGTGATCAAGATGGTGGTGACGGGGGTGACCAAGGTTTGTAAGACGATGTTAAACAATCCCCCCATAATCATAACCACATCATTGACGTTTCCGCTCAAGACGACATTGAGATCACCCGCTTGGCGCGATGACAGATACTCCAGCGGCATCCGGCGCAATTGCTCTCCCAACTTGATACGAACTTCGTGCCCTGCATCAATTTGGGTTTGCCACGAATACTCATTCTCGGCAAAGCGGATGGCCGCATCAACGAGGATGAGGGCCAGAATGAGGCCGCCATAAAACCAGAGCTGGTTACCCGTGCTTGTTTCAGCGACTAATGCACCAAACAGGGGGAAAAGCAGAGCATAGATGATGCCTTGCACTACCGAGCTAAGAAAAGAAAGTAAAATTGAACCCCGCATGTAGGGGGCGGATGATCCAGCAGCCCGAATCATCCGGTGATATGTTGCGATCATGATTTATCCTCTACAAATAACTCACGGCTATAGTGAAATCAATTTAAATATAACACCCTGTTCAGTTATCAACGTAAGTGTAATTAGTAAATGGTAATGTCTCTGACGCTTACGAAATTACCAATTACCATTTACTAATTACTGTTTTCAGATGGTAGCCAATTCCCGCTTGCCTTGACGCAATCCCCAACCTTGGGCCTCTTCAAATCTAGCCCACAGATTCGTGTAGACCCCACCAGCGTTCACCAAATCATCGTGTGTGCCATGCTCGACAACCTTGCCTTTGTCAAACACCACAATCTGATGGGCGTCTCGAATGGTTGAGAGGCGATGAGCCACAACGATCAATGTTTTTCCCTTGGTCAGGTTGGCGATGGCCGCGTGGATTTTTGCTTCATTTTCAGGGTCAGCAAAGGCGGTTGCTTCATCGAGGACAACAATGGGACTATTTTGTAAAATGGCCCGAGCAATCGTAATACGTTGCCGCTGTCCGCCAGAGAGACGTGTGCCTCGGTCACCTGCTTTGGTGTCATAGCCGTTGGGTAACTCGTTGATGATAAATTCGTGGGCTTGGGCAGCTCTGGCTGCAGCTTCAATCTCTTCATCGGTGGCTTCTGGTTTACCTAGCCGTATGTTTTCTCGGATGGTATCCTGTAGCAGGAATGGGTTTTGAAAAACAAAGCTAACATGCCGCATTAAATCTTCGCTACGAATGTGGCGGATATCCACATCACCTACTAGCACGGCTCCTTCATCGATATCCCAAAAGCGGGGAATAAGCCGAGCCACCGTGCTCTTGCCCGCCCCGGATGGCCCGACTAAGGCGGTGACTGTGCCTTCTGAAATGTTCAAACTCACATTTTCCAGAGCAGGTGTTTTGCGCTCTGGGTAGGTGAAGGTCACATTTTCAAAACGAATGCTGTCGTTCGTTGGTAGTCGAAAGGTGACTGGCTCGGCTAAAACTGGCTCGGCCAGCAAGTAGCCAATGCGCTTGGCTCCGGCTGAGGCCATATTGATCAAATGAGAGAGCCAGATCATTGGCACAATCGCCTCAGCCACGGTTGGAGCCAGGAAGATAAACATCAAGAAGGTCGGAATATCGAGCGATCCACGTTGGATTAGCCAGGCACCAACGGGAACGATAACTGCCAACGTTGGTAGTGCCGCAAATAGGGTCCGAGCAATAAAGGCTCCCATACGGGTTCGTTCGGCCCAAGCGCGGGTTGATTGGGTGGCCTCAGTCAAGGCATCTCGATAGCGGGTGAAGGAGGAGGTCCCATCATCAAAGGTGCGGACCACTTGCATTCCTTGAACGTATTCTACAATCGTCTGGTTGATCCGTTCATTGGCCGCATCATATGCATCTCGTTCCTTGGCGTAGTCTTTGAAAGCGAGTCGCATCGCCATCATCCCAATCGGAAAGATGGCAAGCGAGATCAAGGCCATCCGCCAATCAACCACAAACATGAGAATCAGGGCAACCACGGGGGTGGTGTAGCCTCGGGCGATGAGGGGGGTGCTATCAGCCACAAACGCGTGCAGATTTTTGACATCATCCAGCAATATCTTTTTGAGCGTGCCTGAGCCACTGTTGATAACATAGCCCAACGGCACTTTGGCTAAGTGTGCGGTTAGTTGCGTTCGCAAAATTTCTTCAAGCTCAAAGGCGCCGAGGTGTGACCATTTGAATGAAAGCACCCGCAACACGAATCCGATAATAAGCACGCCCAGGGTGATACCCCACAACTGCCACAGCCAAGTTACATCCGGGGTATCGGCCAACAGGGTTTGGGCAATTGGTCGGATGAGGACCAGGGCAATCATCCAGGCTATCCCACTGATAGCGGACATAGCCATCCCAATGTAGATTGATTTTTTTACGGGGGCAATAATTTCCCATAGTGATAGCTCTTTGGTTTCTATCATTGGTTCTTTGTTATTTGTCATTCGTCATTCATCCTTTGTTGGTCAAACAAGTTTGTAAGACAGGCTTCTGGCCTATTTTTTCGACTGGTGTCCAAACTCAGTTTCGGTACGAGACTCCAAATTAGGTAAGGGATACCCGTATTTCAATTAATGTGCTGGAACTGACGTCGGAGCAACATAATCTGGAATATCGTCCTCCAATAATCTTATTCGCCGGATCAGGATGGAGACGATAACTAGTGCAATCAATAAAACGCCAAGTAAGATATACATCAGGGCCATGCCCCGGCCCGGCCCAGTGCCGATAAGTTGCCCGACGTTGGTTGCCAAGGCCCCGTCTTCGCTCATCAGCGGTTCAAAGATTTGCTCGGCCAGTGGGCCGGCAATCAATATCCCAAAGGCCTGCGCTCCAACGCCAAGAGCGACCCGGAGGGCGAATATGCGGCCGAGAATTTCGGGGGCGGCCTTGACTTGCCAGATCACTCGGTTTAAGCCGATCATAAAGACGAAGGCAATGCCGATCATCAACATCCCCCCAGCGATTAGCCAGCTTGACTCGTACAGGCCAGCCAGGATAGCTCCAAGGCTGGCAAAGACCATTGCCCCTAAAATACCATCCATCCGTCTTTCTGGCCCGCCCCAAACTGTGAGCAAAATGCCAGCAACCAAGGCCCCAACGCCAAAGCCAGAGACAACAAATCCGGCGGCTTCTTCAGTGCTAAAGGTTAAGATCAAAGGGGTAATCAAGGCATATCCGATGCCTGGCATGAGAAACATGGTCATAGTGACAAACCCCATCAGATACATAAAAGCAGGACGTTCTCGAATGTAGTTGACGCCAAAGATAAATTCCTGCCACAAAGATTTTTGTCCGTCCTGTTCAAGTTCACGGGTTGGTTGGGGAATGATCGATAGAAGCAAGGCTAAGATGCTGGCCCCAAAGGTTACAAAGTCCGTGATAAAAATTGCACCCAGCCCCCAAGACCCAATCAGGAGACCTGCTAGGGCTGGCCCTACAATAACTTCAAGGGCCTGGATCATCTGGGTTAATCCTGCCGCCCGATCCAGTTGATCTTTGGGAACCAACATAGGAATGCTGGCTTCAAGGGCAGGTAAGATGAATGCGTTTGCCACCCCATTGATGGTGAGGGCAATGTAGAGGTGCCAGATCGCCAGGGCGTCGAGATAAAAGAGGATGGCGACCACCAGGGTGCTGAGGCTGGCGATCACATTTCCCATAATCAGCACCCAGCGCCGATCCCAACGGTCGACGAGTGGTCCGGCAAAAAGCGAGCCTAGGCCCAGTGGCAAGACCGCAAAGAAGAGGAGAATGGTAAAGGCGGTGGTATCACCCGTTTCAGTTAAGACCCAAATCCCTAAACCAAAACGGGTCATGCTTGAACCAACTGTGGAAACAAGCTGGCCGAACATAATGGCGTAAAACGCTTGGTTATTCGTAAATTTTGGCATTATATTTGTCCTTCTCTTTTGGTCAGAGATCACAATTTTGTCTAAAACAACAAAAAACTGTGACGGCTGACAAATATCAATTGCCTTTAATTTACGCGATCAAGCGAGCAAAAACTACCGAATTACGGATTTTTTACGAGTTGGGCATATTTTGGAGAGATACCAAAGCGACGCTTAAAGGCGATACCAAAATCGCCAATGTTTTGATAGCCGACGGTGAAGGCCGTTTCTGTTACGGATTTTTTATGGTCCCGTAACAGCGTTAATCCCTGCTGCAATCGAATTTCCTTCAAATACCCATACGCCGTTGTACCATACGCCTGCTTGAAGCCGAGCTTGAGTTTGAAATCATTTAGATTAACCAAGCGAGCCAACTCCATAAGCGAGGGGGGATCAGCCATCCGTTTTGATAAAATGTGACGGGCTTCGCGAACTCGCTCGATGTCACGGGGAGAGAGGGTCGTTGAGGTCGTAGGGATTCGATCATTGGCAAATGTGAAATAGTTGGCTGCCAAATCTAAACATTTACTTTCCAGAAAAAGAGAACTGGCTCGATGTTTGGGCGAATTGCTAAAGATATCTCGAACCAACCCACGCATTTCTGAGGTCAAGACACTTGAATATTTGTATGGAGCAACATTTGTTTTAGTGTAGCATTGCGCTAGATGTTTTGGCACTATCTGCCCGACTTTGTGACAATATTGATCAAGCGCTTCTGGGGTAAAGCGGATTTCGACTAGCTGTACGCGCTGGCCTGCAGGGGCGACCGTTTTTACAGAAAGATCACCCTCAATCATCGTTAGATAATTTTGTCCTGCCAGCGCGTCAAATTCGCGTCGGCAGCCTTGAATGTTCATCTCAATCACGCCTGAGGTAACAAAGCCAAGTTCGATTAGGCGTGGTGAGGCAATATTACTGGTAAAGGCAACAGGCTTGTACGTGACAATATCGAATAGGGTAATCGCTACACCCTCAAGTAAGCGTAAGTTTGAGACCATACCGTTACAGCTTGGTGTGTCTAGGTGCCATTCGTTGCTACCAAATAAATCCTCTTCAATTCGTTGGTTATAATCTTGCATCGCCTCGTAGAAGGAGGCATCTGTTTTTAGATCGTAACGTCGCATTGTTGTTGATTATCCCTAGTCATCTGTCATTAATCATTTGTTGTATTTTTGCTAATTTACCTCTTGTTGGGTAGCACCACAGTAAAGCGTGGTCAGTTAGACCATTGTTGGATCAAGCGTAAAGTCTCTATAGAGTGACGACCACGCCGCTTAGGTGGGGACCAGCGAGGCGGAGGCACCTTGAAGAGAAAGAGTTCTTGGATGGTCCAGGGATGATCAGTCAACCCGGCGGCAATGGCCGGGGTCCGTTTCAACCAGCGCTGTCGACGGTTAGGCAAATAAAAGGGAATCCGTAACGATTGATGATAGGTACAAAAGTTGTAGACACAACCCAATACGTACATTCCCGCCTGCAGGGTTTGAGGCTGACGAGCCAAAGTTCGAGTGCGGCGGGTCAAACAGGACAGACGTTGGCGGAAAGTGGCATTCAGCCGCTCAATAAAAGCAGTGTTAATCACACCTTGTCCTTGGCTGGCTTGGATGATATGCTTAATCATCTGGGTGCCCCCTGAACAATCCGCCGCTCAATCGTCAATTGACCGACCGTTCGTCGTTTGACCACCTGAACGATAGCCACTTGCGGCCAAGCCTGAAGTCGGCAACGTCCCAATTGGCCTGCCCGAGGTACTTTAGAGCGAAAAGCTCGTTGAAAAGCTCGAACATAACTCGGCAAACCATCGACGGCCAACAGCAGCGGTCGACACAGGGCCACCGCTCGAATCTGATCGGCCAAGGCCTGGATCAAGACTTTGTCTCGCTGGGGGCTGATAACGCCCCCCACCCACAGTCGGGTCGAGACCATCACCGCCATCGCCAGCCAGATCGTGCCCCTTTGTGTTTTGACTTTGATTTCATCGGCCTGGACCTGGCCCAAATCAAGTTGGCTTTGACCCACCACCTGCTCGTGCACCTGCTGGCAGTGCTCACCGGCCCGTTGCCACCACTTTTTGACCGTTCGTTCATCAAAGCCATAGGCCGCCACGATCGCTTGTACGGGACATCCGTTCACCAGCAAGGCGATCACGATCATCACTACCTGCGCATCCGTTTTGAGCTGATAAAATATGGTTCCTTTGCTCGCTGCAAAAGTCGTTTCACAAACATCACATCGATAGCGTTGCTCTTTCAAGCTATGGACGCTGATATTGTCAGCATTGGCCTGTCCTCTTGCCGGACAATCCAGATTAGGGCAAAATACATTTTGTGGGTTCACCGCTTGCTCTCCTGGGTTTGGTTTCGCAACCTCCAGTTTGCAGGGTGAACCCCTTTTTTTCAAATTTATCTATCCTTTCTCTTCATCACGCTTTACTGTGGTGCTACCCCTCTTGTTGTGACCCCTGACAAATGACGAATTTACCCTTCCACTAACACTGGCCCATCGCTGCTTTGTACATTTGCCGAAAGCTCACCAACAGCAGGAGCAAAGTCGTTATAGAACCAGACAAAGACCAATGAGATTAACCCAATCACGATAGCTGCGGTTAAGATATTGGAATAGCCGACTGACTCGGCAAAGGCTAGAGCAAAGCCGCTGAAAACAAAGCTCAAAAATGAGTAGAGAGAATACTGGACAGTATAATCTGTGGCGGCAACAGAAGGATCACATTTGTCCATCGCCAGGGTGGCCAAGATGGTTACGCTAGCCCCATAGGCTAACATCATCAAACCTAAACAGGCGTAGATGAGCAACGTGCTATCTGTGCCTTGGGCTGGGAGATACAAGCCAGCGATTGAAATAGTGGCAAACAACCCCGTGAGTAACATGGCCGCCTTTCGTCCGATATACTGGACCAGCGTCCCGGCAATGGCCGCGCCAACAATCGCAAAGATTGAGCCAAGAATGTTTGTGGCGAAGCCAATTCGGTCCAAGGTCCAGCCCAGATCAACCAACATCGGATTTATCAAGGCATAGGCAATGGAGATGGCCAAGCCATAACTAATCAAGATGACGACCCACTGCCCAATGCGTGGTCGTTGGAAGAAACGCCACAAATCTTTGAAATTGACTTTTTCCTCACGGGCATCAGCCGGGGCAGGTTGCTCCCGATGCCGTAATATGTTCAATAACGGAATCGCCGTTCCCGCTGCTAAGATCAAGAGACTCGCGGTCCAGCCAAGCCAAGCATAAGCAATCAGGACAACCCCACCACCGATGATATTGCCGATAAATCCACCCGCTGTTTGAATACTGTTGCCTAACCCTCGCTCCTCTGGTTGGAGCACTGTCACGGCCAAAGCATCCGCAGCAATGTCCTGTGTTGCTGAAAAAATAGATACTAAGGCGAAAAAGACAGCCAGGATTGACATTTGACTGTTGATGTCAAAAAATGCCGCTGCTACCAGTGAGATGATAATCAGGCTTTGTAATACAATCAACCAACTTCGATAATGCCCATGACGTTTAGAGCCGTAGCGGTCAATCAAGGGTGCCCAGATGAATTTGATTGCCCAGATCAGACCGAGGGCATAAATCCAGGCAATATCATCTAAACTGGCCCCATTTTCCCGCATAATGGTGGGGACGGCGGTTATAATAAACCCCAATCCTAGAAATTGGGTGATGTACAATCCCCCCAGCAGGATCATTTTTTTGCGTTGTTCAGCATCTTGCAGGTTCACCGAATTGCTCCTTAGCCGCAGTGATTACAGCGAATGTTTTCAAAGAGTTCTTCGGTATCTGCTTCGGTCATGGCGTAATCGAGCAAAATCCGCAAGGCTTTTCCTGAGTCCTCAACGTCATACTGCTCAACCATTTTTTCCAACCACGCCTTTTGATCACTTTGAATTTCCAAGGTCACTTCAATTTTTTCGTCCATTTTCTTTCTCCTTTTTGAAATTTTATTTTGAATCGATCAACTTTTACTACTAATTTTCGGAGAACAACACCATCGATTGATAGTCGGATATGCCTGATAATTCCAGAATCTTCAGTTGAGATCCGTGTTTTATTTAGTTATTTGACGATTGAAAATCGTCAAATAACGTATCAAAAAACGGGTCATCAAGAATTGATGGAAGCGTGTGGCCAGTCTGATCTGGTGTGCCTGTTATCAACAATCGCTCATACTCCCAAGAAAAAGGGTCTTGGATTGTTGGGTAGAGCGGCGTTGACAGAAGCCGATGTACGGCAAGCCACTCCTGAAACCAATCCCATGTCTGTGATGCAACTGAATGATATCGTTTCATAAGTACCTCAATTTTGAATCAGGTTTAATCATTAGTTAATGAAGCAATCTTAGCCCGCTTGGCTAGCTCGACTATCGCTGGGCGCAGTTGATTGGGCTTGGTTAAGGGTTCGTCAAAGGTGATTCTGGTCTGTTCGGTTTGATCGCCACCCTTGACATTCAGATCAAATCCCTCAACATCTAAGTTGAGCATCTCTACCTCTTCGGCCCAACTTAAGCCCGCTAGGTTGCGAGCATAATCGAGTAGGTTTTCTTTGTGGTCTTCATTCATATGCTCAACCGCTTGGCGAATAAGCTCAGGGGAAAGGATTGGTTTTTCGGGCATAGCAAGCCTCCTTCTCGTATGAAATTTCTCATATCTACTACCTACAAATATTCTACTACATCTTCTAGAATCGGTCGTGGCCGTTCTTTAGGTTTCTCGCTGGCACTGCCGATGTATATAAAGCCGAGAATTTCATCGGTTCGGGTGATACCCAAGGCGTCTTTGATCGTTTCGTCGTAATTCGGCCACTCCGATAGCCATTGTGAGGCATACCCCAAGGCTGTGGCGGCAATCAAAATATTCTGACAAACCGCACCCCCTGATAAAATTTGCTCCCAGTGGGGGATAGGGGCTTTATGATTGATTTTTGTGCTTACAATCAGCACCAAAGGAGCACGTAGGGGTCGTTGATATTCAACCGCCACTTTTTCTTCCCTGGCATCAGGATTATTCTCCCGAAAAACGTTCGCAAAAAGTGCTCCCAATCGCTCGCGGGCCTCACCTTGCACAACTTGGATACGCCACGGGGTTAGCTTTGCGTGATCGGGCACGCGAGTGGCACATCGCAGTATAATATCGAGTTCTGCGGCGGTTGGGCCTGGTTCACTCTGTTTGGCTGCAACCACCGAGCGCCGGGTGAGAAGTAAATCAATGGTCTCAGGTGATGGTTTTATGATTGAATTTCCGGCTACGATTGCTTCCAGGTCTGAAGCGACAGTGGCCTGATTTGTTAATATGGACATAAATAGCTCCTTTAGAAATAGCTCTCATTAAGGAGTCCGAAAATGCATTTTCGGACTCCTTAATTTTATTCTTTAGATTACGGACAGCCAGTTGCGGTACTACTCTCGCTGTCGCTCAATAATCCACTATCAACTGCGTTATCCAAAATTGTGTCAAAGGCAATCAAGCCCCGCCCTTTTGACCACAGATTGCGGTCAAAGAAGTAAACCCGGTTGTTCTGCACGGCATCAAAGGCTTGCCACACCGGATGTTCTTCCCATGCGTCGAGCACAGCCTGATCATTAGGGGAGCATAAGATGACAATGCTGCTGGGGTTGACCGCCGCCAGTCCTTCGATGTCTAGGAGATACTGAGTTTCGCCATCTTGTGGATCGAGGGCGTTTGTGCGGCCCATATCCTCGATGAACGAGCCCATGAAGCTCTCGTTGGAGTGAGCAGTGTAACCATCTGCCCACAGCACACCAATGACAAAGTCACCTGCATCAGCGTTGGTTTCGGCTGCGACCGTTTCAAATCGAGTTTGATACGCATCAAGCATTTCTGCTGCCTCATCCTCTTTACCCAAAGCCTGAGCAATCTTGCCAAAGGTGTCCAACTGATCCTGATAACTGCCCCGTAGACTGTTGAAAATGACCGTGGGCGCAATGGCGCTCAACTGATCATAGATGGCTTCGTGACGACGTAGGTCGGCGATGATGAAATCAGGGTTGAGAGCGATTATCGCTTCCAGATTCGGCTCTTTGCGCGTGCCTACAGCTTCGGCCCCAAGTTCCTCAGTTAAAGTGAGGACATACTCAGGGGGAGCATCAACCGCATAACCCACGGGAGCAACGCCCAAGGTGCCTAGGTTGTCGGCAAAGGAGTATTCCAGCACAACGATTCGTTCGGGGATACCATCAAGGGTGATGGTGCCTAGCTCGTGTTCGATTTCGATGGTTGTGTTAGATTGAGAATCACCAGTGCTGTACGACGCTCCAATTTCTTCGAGTATCGGGACGATAACACCTGTTAACGAAGGGGCAAAAACGTCCATCGCGGTTGTTTCAACTGATGGTCCTTCAATTACATAATATTCACCTTGTTCAACGGCTGGGATTGCAGAAATAACCGGCGCACTCAGGAAGTCATTCACATCTGTGCCCCAAGCACCAAGCAGAACCAATAGATCGGTGTCCGCCAGCGTTTCTGTAATGACCTCTAATGATAGTCCTGTGCAGACACCTCCGTCTAATCCGGCAACGGTGTCGGTCATTTCTAAGCCTGCCGCTAGCATTAGTTCAACGGGTGCATATGTTTCATCTTCACACACATAGACTAGACCATCAAACACACCAGGATAAACAAAGGCGAAGGTCGCATCGTCTGGTAGATTGCTTCCACTCAAAGACTCAGCGACTGCCTTTTCCGCTTCGGCAATGATCGCCTCTGCTTCATCTTCCATCGCCAACACGTCGCCAACAATACGAATATTTTCTCGCCAGCCACCAGTACCCGGACCAGGGATATCGACAACAGGCGCAATCGCTTCTAACTGTTCACGAACATCGCTGGTAAGGTACTCTGCTCCCAAAATTAGATCGGGGTCTGCCTGGACGATCAGTTCAAGGTTGGCTATCTCGCCTATTCCAATCATCTCAAATTCTGTGCCGAGTGCCTCCCCCATCGCCATAAACTGCTCAATGCGATCAGCGTGCATTTGATACGCAATTGGCTCTACACCAAATGAATACAACACCCAGGCCCCATGATATGAGATGTCATAAATTCGGGTGGGTCTTTCTTCAATCAACGTGGTTCCTGTGAAGTGTTCAACTTCACGCGGATAACCTCCAGCCATGGCCGTGCCATCGAAACGGCTGATGGCCTCCTCCACATCATCAAGGACCGTTGTGGCCGCGATGGGGCCACCAACACTACCCCACACCAGACCGTCAACCTCAATCAGGCGATCGTTTTGTACCGCAGAGAGCGCCTGCATCAGTGGGTCATCGAGGGTGGTGCTGAGTGCTGAGGCTCCATCAGGATTGAGGCCACCCGCAAAGATGACATCTGAGTCGATGACCTGAATTTGCTCCATACTGATCACATCCGAGTGAACCGGATGCGCCCCCGGTAGCTCAACTTGAGCTTGGGGGCGGCCAATCCCAACATCGGCGATGACACCGCTGGAGAAGGCGTTGGGGAGCATTACCACCGGACCGTCAGGGTTCCAGCGGATGATGCTGGCTTCGCTAAAATCGGCTGGGAGGCTGGCATTGATATTGGCAACACGAGCGTCATAGTCGGCAATGAAAGCCTCGGCCTCATCAGTTCGACCCAGCACATCAGCCACGCCCGTGAGCGCATCCTGCCAGCTTGTGCCAGGCCCCGCGAAGGTGACCGCCACAGGTGCAATTTCGGCCAAAGCGGGCAGCAAGGCCTGAACGGGCGGAATGGGGCTGCCCACGATAATCAAATCAGGATCGAGCGAGGCGATGACCTCGGGGTTTGGCTCCCCAATCGAGCCGATGGACTCCACGCCCTCGGTTTGGTCGAGTAGATAGGAGGGCAAGGTTTGTTGGCCCCGTCCATTCACCGAGCCAACTGGCGTAACCCCAAGAGCCAGCGCGCTATCGAGGTCCATTTCGGTTAGGGTGACAATTCGTTGCGGATTGGCCGGGATTTCGATTTCATTGCCCGCTGCATCGGTGATGGTCCGCATTTCGCCATTCGTTACAGATGCCGTATCAACCTCGTTGCCCAAAACTCCTTCGACAGCAGCATTGATGGCGGCAAAGGCGACCTCGTAGCTGTATGAGGAGAAGTATTGAACAATGTACGCCTGATCGTTCTGGACGGCAGGTAGGGCTTGCCACAGCGGGCTTGCCAGCAATTCGCGCTGAAGTGTATCATCTTCACCGACGGCTGACACGATAATGTGATCAGCCTCGACCTTATCAATTAACTCCTCAGAAATATCGAGGGCAAATTCATTACCAACGAGGTCTGGTAAGTTTGACGGTGGGTTGATGCGACATAGGCCGTAGAGCCAGTATGAGTCGGCTACATTGACAAATTTACCGTCGCTGTCCCACACGATTCCTTGTAACGAGGGTGTCCCGTCCCAGAGGATGTACAGGGCTACCGTATCGTCGCCAAACTTGTCGCGGAGCGGCTGGCAGGCTGCCTCTCGGTATTCAAAGAATCGACCTCAGTCGCCATGTCTTTGCTAAACAGCGTACCAAGGTCGAGGACTGCCTGCTCGAAAAAGGCGACCGGATCGTCATTCAGAACAATGGTCGGCGCGATTTGGCTCGCGTTTTCATAGGTCGTTTGGGGATCGGTGTCGGTCCAGAAGAAGTTACCATAAGCGATGATCAAATCTGGATCGAGCGACAGAACCTCTTCATAATTAAAGTCGTAGCTAACAATCGGAACCGCCTCTACCCCATCCACATAAGAGTCCCAGTTGGGCAGGTTAGGCATATCTGGATAAAACTGCGTGCCGACCAAAGGCAGATCAAGGGTCACAGCTGAAGGGAAAATTGAAGCGTCAGTGTAAACGCGCTGCGGATTTTTGGGAATCTCGGTTTCACCGTAAAGATGCTTAACCAGCAGGGTATCCCCCCGATCTTCCAGGATTTCTAGCATGGGTGGGGCTTCGGCAAACGGGGGGAAACCAGGCACTTGATACCGACCACCCGCTGAGGCCACTTCCTCTTCTTCAGCGGCCATCTCCTCCGTAGCCTGTTCTTCCATGGCCTCAGCTTCTTCTTCAGCGGCCATCTCTTCCTCTTCCACAACTTCAGTGCTTTCTTCCACCGCTTCCTCAGCCGGGGCTTCTTCAATAGGCTGGTTGCTACAGGCGGTCAGCAACATTGCTAACGCCAGTAGGATCAGCCATAAGGTCAAATTGCTTATTCTGTTTTCTCTCATCTTCGTTTCTCCTAATCTTTGAAACGTTGGAGCATTAGAGCGCTTTCTGTTTTATCGTTCCAACGTTCTTCGTTTCAACGTTTTGCCTTTTTACCCCTCCAACGCTTTCCGTAAAGAGATTGGGGGATAGGGGCCAATCTCACCGTCCACTACTCCACCGCCTCCCAACTTGTATCGATTTCCTGATCGACAAGTAACGCTTCCAAGGCGTCGAGTGCTCGGAAGCGAGGTGTGTACGCTGCGCCAAACCACTGATCGCCCGGCACGTCAAACGCCTGCCCTTTTTGCACTGCATTGAGTTGGCCCCAAATCGGTGAGTCTTTGAAAACTGATGCCTCATCGTTATCGATTTCTTCTGGGGTGAAGTAGGGCCGCAGTATGACATCGCCATCGTGTTCTGGTAGCAGTTCAAGACTGTAGAAAGTGCGCTCTGGCACACCGATCTGATTGGCGGGGCGGTCAAAGCCTAGATCATTTAATACTGTAATCACGGCCCCACCTTCTTCCACGTAAAACTGGCCCGGTTCGGCACCGCCACCCGCACCCCACTGAATGAGTGAGACGGTGATCTCTGAAGGCTCCCCAATCGCTTCACGTAGTTCAACGACGCGAGCCTCATACGCCTCCTGAAGTTCTGCTAGCTCGGCTTCACGGCCCACCAGCGCGGCAAAATTAGCTGAACTATCTTCCAATGGCTGAGTTAACACTTCGATCAGAACCGTAGGCGCAATTTCCGAGTAGAGGTCGTAGTTGTCAATCAGAAATTGATTACCCACAATCAAGTCTGGCTGTAGGGTTAGAATAGTTTCCAGATTTGGTTCACCATAGGAGCCGACAAACTCGATACCTGATGTATCAAACCCCTGCATTCGTCTGTAATAAAAAGAGCCATCATCATTCAGCCTGCCTGCCGAGCCAGCAATGTTGCGAAAATCTAGCTCCCACAGCGGCAGCAGTGCGTTCTGGTCTTGCAGGGTCACCACTCGCTGCGGTTCTTCCGGTACGCAGGTTATGCCTGCAAAATGTTCAAACGGCCGGAAGCCAGCCTCACACTCACCGCCGATTGCAGCAGCTGTCTCTGATGGTGTTGGAAGGGCTTCTCCGCCAAACCGGACAACGTCAAATTGGGGACCGAAGCCATCGACCAAGAGGTATTCAAGTGGATTTGGGGTTGATGGTTGGGAGTCGAGCAAGAAAAAGAAGAAATCGTCGAGAACGAGCTGCGCCCCAACCGAGTTCCAGCCAGCCACCCAGACGCTCCAGTTGACCTGATACGCCTGATCTTTGGCGACCGCCGGGATAACCTGCCACAGCGGCCCATTGACCATGTCGACAAAGGCCTGCGCCTCATCCTCATTGCGGGCCATCACGAAGAGATTGTCCGCAGTCACCATATCGATTTGTTCAACCGAGATCGTATTCCAGGCCTCCATCTCGTCAAAGCTCTCTGGCATGGTTAGTCCTGCTGATTTTGCCGTTTCTGCGATAAAGGACTCTTTGTTATAGATGTTGAAGGCGTCCGCTCGGCTGCGTATAATCGCAATTGTCTCATTATTGCCGCTGGCCTCCCAAGCCGCCTTAAACTCTTCGAGCCGTGTATCATAGACCTCAAGCAGCGCACTCGCTTCCGCCTCTTTGTTAACAACTTCCCCTAAAAATGCCAAGTGGGACTGCCAATCGGCGCTAGGGTTAGGGCTAAAGACAGTGGTGCCAATTGCCTCCAAACTCTCACGCATCTCTTCTGGATACCATTCGAGTTCTTCTGTCCGGCCAATAATGAGATCCGGCTCAAGATTGAGCATTGCCTCAAAGTTTGGCCCGTCTGGGGTGCCGACGCTGGGGATTGTCGCCGGATCAACGTTGAGAAAGAGTGCGAAGTCTCGGTTCCCCCAATCATGTACCCCAGCGGGGGTAATCCCCAAGGCAATGAGATCCGTCATTGTTCCCTCATCAAGGGCAACGATTCGCTGTGGGCTGGCTGGCACCTCAATCTCTCCATAGGCGTGTGTAACCAGGCGGGTCTCCATCGCAACCATTTCCCCTTGATCCATTGCCCCAGCAGCTTGACCGAGGGCATCTTCCACATCGGCCAACACGACCAAGGCCGCTGTTGGGCCACCGGTGCTGCTCCAGGCTAGGCCATCAACCGTAAAAAGATGACCATTTTGAACCGATGAAAAACTTTGCACCAGCGGATTTTCCAGGGCTTCCTGCATCGCTGTATCGCCTTCAGGATTGAGGCCACCGGCAAAGACGATATCCGCATCTACGACCTCGATTTGCTCCATATTGATGACATCTGTGTGAACCGGGTGGCTACCCGCTAGATCAAGTTGATAGTCAGGTCGGATAAAGCCAACATCGGACAGAACATCGCTGGAAAAAGCGTTGGACAGCAGGATGCGAGGACCATCGCCCATCCAGCGGACAATGCTGACCTCGCGTACCTCGTCGGAAAGTTGCTCGCCGATCGCCGCCGTTTGCGCCACATATCCTTCAAACCATGCGTCCGCTTCAGCTGACTTATCCAAGACATCCGCCACGGCGGTGAAAACTGATTTCCAGTGCCAATCGCCTTCATCAACATAGGGGACAACGACCGGGGCGATTTCTTCCATCTCAGGAATCCGCTCCGCCAGGGCACCCCAAGGATCGGAGTAAACAATCAGGTCTGGCTCCAGATTAAGAACGGTTTCCAGATTAGGTTCGCCGAGGCCCCCGATGGAGGTCGTTTTACCCTCAATCAATGGTAACATATAGGTGGGTAAGGTTTGCTGCCCGCGTCCATTGGGTGCCCCAACCGGGGTAACGCCCAAGGCCAGCAAACTGTCGAGGTCGATCTCCGACATCACTACAATTCGCTGGGGATCAACAGGGATGGACACCTCTCGCCCCATCGCATCAGTGATGGTCCGCATCTCGGCTATCTCGGCCTCTTCTTCCATCGCCTCAGCTTCTTCTTCAACAACCTCGGCCTTTTCTGCGATCTCAGCACCCTCTTCCGCCGCTTCGGCTGGTGCCTCCTCTGCCGGTTCTGAGACAGTCGGTTCTGCCCCCTGACAGGCTGATATTAGTAACAACAACAGAACAAATAGGGCTATAAATTTTTTGTTGAACACGCTTTTCTCCTCAATTTTGATTAGGCAGGATTCGCCCACTCGATTTTTAGCGGATCACGCTTGGTGAATTGCTCGATGTGGCTATCCAAAATGTATTTGATTTGAGCCAGTCCCGCTTCGTTCTCTGTTTCAACGCGAAACAAGAGGCTCTCTGGCTCGACCATCATCTCGCACATGCCCGCTGGAAACTGCACACTTCCTTTTTTCTCATTAAACACAACCGGAACTTTGATCTGAAAATGGTGGCACAGTTTTTTCAGATACGAGGCCGACTTTGGCGTGTTTAATTGAGCTGTTGTAACAATCATTTTTTCTCCTTGCAATGTGATTACGCCGGGACCGCTCTGGTCCGGGTGATGAGCTGGGTGACCCAGCTTTCAATTCGGATGTCGTTTTGGTCTGGCTGGTGCCGATCATCAATGGCCAAGCCCATAAATTGACCATTCTCAACCCCCAATGAGGTCTCAAACTTGTACCCTTTGGTGCTGGTGAAGCCGATTAGGTCGGCCCCGCACGCTCTGAATTTTCGGCCCAAGATGCCGAGTGCATCTTGAAAGTTCTTCTCAAAATTGTACTGGTCGCCCAAACCAAACATCGCCACCCGCTTCCCCCAAAGGTTGAGCGTGTCCAGAGCCGGAAAGACATCGAGCCAGTCACATTGTAACTCGCCCACCTTCCAGGTCGGTACCCCTACGATGAGCATATCGAAGTCGAGCAACATCGAGAGTTCTTCGACATACGCGATGTCGAACATTGGCAAGGTCAGCCCGCTTTGCGCCTGCCACGTCTGCTGAATTTGGTGGGCAATACGCTCTGTGGTGCCAGTGGTCGTGCCGTAAATCAAGCCAATGTTTGGTTGCATGATAAGATTTCCTTTTCTGGTTTGTGTCATACCCGAATCAGGTATCAACGTTTTTCTTACTTTTTGTAGAAGGTCGAACAGTTACCTGAATGACTATTTATCAATGACTAATTACCGACTTACTTCAAGCAACAACTAAATCAACCGACACATTTTCCAAAACACGCGAGACCCCACTAATACTGGAGTTAGTAAGCATTTTGTAAGGCTTCTGCATCTTCTTGCACAGCTTTTTTACACTCAAACAGGCCCGATGGCTGTTAAAATCAATAGGGCACAAAATGACATCGGCCCAGCCAATCATGGGGCGTAAATTGCGCTCACTACTGCCGTTGAGAGTGTCGAAATACTTGAACTCACCGCCACCACTTTCGACGAGGTTTTGGTAATGGGGTCGTAAAGTGTTGAGACCACCGACAATGAGTACTCGGAAGGGGCAGGCATCCTCATCCAGACAGATGCTACAGGCTGACATTTCCTCCTCCTCTTGCGTGAGCCATTCAAATTCAGCTTGTAGCCGCTGAATAATTTTCACTTGTTCCTCAACCATAGCGGTTAACTGCTCATTTTCAGCTTTAACCAAGGTTAAGGTCTCGCCCTGAGTTTGAATCTTGTGCTCCAATGTCCCAATTTTGTTTTCCATCAAACTGTTGGCTTTTTGTAGATGCCCTAACTCGGGCTGATCTCGTAAGGTCTGGTTTTCTTTTTGTAACGTCTCGACCTGCTTTTTGAGCGTATTTCGTTCTCGAGTGGTGGTTTGCAGGGTCTGGGTTGCCTCTCGTTTTTGGGTGCCGATTTGTTTAACCTTTTCGCTCAAGGTTTTGTTTTGTTTCTTCAGGGTGTCAACCTGCTGGAGCTGCTGCC
>JANQQF010000043.1 GCA_028285035.1 Phycisphaerae bacterium | reverse complement strand
GTTGAGGTAGTATATCAGGGTGAAGCCCATTGCGGCTAAAACCAACGGTGCCGCATCTATCAACCCGATTATGATTGCATCCGTCAAAAACGACATGTTTGCTCCAATTTAATTCAAAATTTTCGAACCAAGTTTGCTTGGTTCTTCTAACTGCCCTCGGCCCCGATAGATGATTGTGATGAAATCGAGGCCGGTGAGTCTGGTTTCCGTTTGGGCGAAAATCGACTCAGAAATGTGTCTAACAAGCCCATAATCCCATTGGGCAAAAATAGCGAGATCAGTAAGAAAGCAATTCCGATTAGAGTGTTGAAACGAGTAGTGAATGAGCTAGCGAAGGTGGTGACGAGAATGAAGAAGGCGGCACCGACAAACGATCCTTCAAAATAAAGTAGTCCGCCCATCACCGTGATGAGCAGTACATTGATGTTACGGGCTAGGTCGATACTGCCAGGGGTCATCTGGCCGTTGTACCACACCCCCAAAATGCCTGCGATGCCTGCCACAAATGCGGCTAAGCTGAAGGCTGCCACACGGTGCGCATTAACGTTGTAGCCCAAGGCTGCCATCCGGCGGGAATTGTCCCGAATGGCTTGCAGGGATAGTCCAAACTGAGTATTAACGATGTAGCGCAAACTGAGGTAAATCAGCAGGGCGATAACCAGCGACACGTAATAAAAGTTATGTGGATCTTCGAGCGAGAATGAGCCAAACGTTGGGGGACGAACACCTGTAATCCCAGAGAAACCTTTGGTCAGGTTCCGGTTTTGCAGGGCAAAGGTGAAGGTCAGCATCGCCAAGGCCAGCGTAATCATTAAGAAGTAGATACCTTCAGTGCGGATCGAAATCAGACCAAAGAAGAAGCCAACGATCACGGGTAAAATCAACGCGGCGATGATGGCGACGGCGAGCGGTTGCTCATTCAAAATGAATAAGTTGGCGTAGGTGTAGCCGCCGACCCCAAATATGCCGATTTGAGCCAGAGACACCATCCCGCCATAACCTGCCAGGAAGACCAAACTCATTGCTAAAATAGCCAAATAAAGAGACTGAACCCCAATTTGCAAGACGATAAAATCTGAGGCGAACAGCGGTAGGGTAAAAAGAAAAATTAGGGCTGCAATGCCAAGGACGGTTTGGGCAGAAAATCTCATCGAGTCAACCTCTTACCTAGGATGCCCTGGGGGCGAACAGCCAAAACAACAACCATAATGACAAAGGTGATCAAACTGGCATACGTTGGGGTATAGGCCAAACCATATTGTCCGGCTAGTCCAACCAGTAAGGCTCCTAGGGCAGCTCCTCCTAAGCTGCCCATACCACCGACGATCACCACGATCAATGATGAAAGTAGGTAGACTCCATCGTCGCCTGGCCGCAATGACAGAGCGGAGGCCCCCATCACCCCACCAAGCCCAGCTAGAAATGCTCCGATGGCAAAAACAGTAATAAAAATGGTGTTGATGTTGATCCCCAGAGCATCAACCATCGGGCGGTCATCAATTCCAGCACGAATAATCATCCCCAGCTTGGTTCGTTGCAGGACGTACCATTGAATGATACCGACCAACACGGCCGCAAACAGAGTGAAAATACGAAACTTAGGGTAAGCGTTGACTCCAATAAATGTGAGCGGAAAGGCCCCTGAGAGCATCTCGGGGGGGCGAACCTGACGAATGTTGCCTCCATACTGTTGAAGTAACAGATCAGCGATAATAATTGAGATCGCGATCGTGACGAGGGCCTCTCGTAGATCATCACCCTCAACCGGGCGCAGAAACACACGTTGCATCACAACCCCGATCAGGGCTGCGGCCAATGGGGCACAAATCAGAGCGAGCCACCAGTTGCCTGTCGCATCCCAGATTGACCAGCCGATGTAAGCCCCGACCATATACAGAGCCCCGTGGGCCATATTGACGACCTTCATCAGACCGAAGATCAATGAGAAGCCGCTGGCCACAATAAAAAATAAGGAGGCCAAGGTTAGGCCGTTTAGGGTGACTACTAGAAATTGCGTCATTTATAGCTCTCCGCACCGGTTTGGGTACGTTTATTACGCCTCACTACACCCTCCTCGCGGTCAAAATAATTGCCGGGATTTGGGATTGGCAGTGGGGCGGAGGAGGAAAAACCCCATCCAAATCCCGGCATATCAAAGGAAGAAGAAGCCGAATTAAGTTTTTATTCCTCAGCAAAGACGAGGTCAGCGCCGTTGAAAGTTGTCACTTGCACAACCATTAAGCCGTCATCGGTCACGTAGGCATCAGAGCCTCGGTAAGGTTCGGCCAAGAAGGGGGCATCTGCCACCCACTGCACATTCAGGACACCCGCTGCTTCATAGCGTGACTCTTCGGTAAAGGTCAGCCCACACAAGCCACCGTCTTCCGGGGCTCGAACAAATCCTGCGAATAAATCACCTACGGCTTGTCGCCCTTGGAAAATGACACCGTCTGGCAGATGAATCTCAACCTGGTCAGGGTATTGCGCCATCAAACCTTCCCAATCACATTCGTTAAGGACACGAATGTGCTCTTCGTAAACATCAACAGGCGTTGCTTCTCGAACCAACTCAGCCGACACATCACCTGTATCTGCGTTAACAACTGGGGTGGCTTTATAATCGCCTTTGAAGACCAAATCGTCACCGTTAAACGTTGTGACTTGAGCAACCATCAAGCCATCGTCGGTGACGTAAGCATCAGAGCCGCGGTAGGGACGGGCTAAAAATGGGGCATCGGCTACCCACTGGACATTTAGGGTTGTGCCAACGGTGAAGCGGTTCTCTTCAACAAAGGTCAAACCACACAAGCCGCCGTCCTCAAATGACTGAGCAAAGCCAGCAAATAACTCCCCGACATCTTCACGTCCAGCGACAACAACCCCATCTGGTAAATGAATTTCGACGTCCTCAGGATACTGGGCCATTAATCGCTCCCAGTCGCAGGCGTTCAGAGCCAAAATGTGCTCGTTGTAGACTTCCCAAGGCGTATTTTGTCGAACAAGCTCATCTGATACTTCGTTGTTTGGGTTGGTCACGGCTGTAACGCCACCCTGAGCTAAAGCAACGGCGACGACACCGCCAAACAAGGCTAATAAAACTAAACTAATGGTCACTATCTTTTTCATAATAAATACTTCCTCCCTGAAGTAGTCTTTACTAGCGGTTTAGGCTTTTCCAAGAAATAAATTAGTCAAAAGAATAAGCTCTCCAAAAGCATTGATGTGATCTCGCTCTATCTCAGGAAAAGCTTTAAAGCAGTTCTGTGTATAGCTCGATTAACGCTTGAACTGTTCCAATTTTCTCTCTGTTTGCCCATTTATTTTTTTGGAACTGCCTTAGTCCGCTATTTCACTAATCGCGACCGCCCGCATTGGCGATCCGGTCCCATCCAAAAACTTCAATGGCAAACCGACGAAGAAAAATTCATGGGTCGGGATCTTGTCGATATTGCGCAGGTTTTCCATATTGAGGATTTCACGTTCGCGGCAAACAATATGGGCGGGTTGCACCCTGACTTTTGCGACCTCGATGTGGGCATCAATGCTCGGCGCATCTGCGCCAATTGAGATGGCCCCTTGGTCGTTGAGAAATTCGGTCGCTCCCCGATCTAGGCCAGGGTAGTTTTGGATGTAGGCAAAGGCATCCTCATCCCATTTTTTGTACCAGCCAGTGTGGATCAAGGCGACGGATTGGGGCTGCATGGTCACACCTGTTTTCTCAATTCCTTCCTCAATGTCAGCTTTGGTGATGTATGTATCAGGTTCTTTGTGGGACATATCAAACCAAACACCGGGGGTCATTGACCATTCCAGAGGAATCTCGTGAATGGCCCGGGCATCTGGCTCGTCAACAATGTGGTTAATGGCATCGACGTGGGTGTTAGAGTGATCACACATCGTAAAGCCGACCACCCGATAGGTGTAAGGGAGCTTGGTCAAGCCAAATTTTGGAGTTTCTTCGTGGGTGAGATGGTCCCAAATGATCGTGCGTTGATGACCCGCAAAGGTTGGGTCATCCATTGTAATTTTATGGCTTAGGTCAGTCACAATACAGCGTTTTCCCAAGATGTTAATCTCGGTTTGTTCCCGCATGGGTGGGCAAACTGCTTTGTTTGACATAAATCACATTTCCTTAGTATTGAATTTCCACGTCAACTACGTGAGGCTAAATTAACAACTAACTCTCTTTTTCCTCTTGTGAGTCCTGAGTCGCCCGAATGGCCTCAACAAGTTCCTCTGCCGAAATATTTTTCAGCAGAAAACTTGATGCGCCCGCATTTAGAGCCGCTTCAACCAAATCATCTTCACCAAAACTGGCTAAAACGATGATGCTCATTTCGGGGTTTTGTTGATGAATTTTTCCAATGGCCTCAACGCCATCCATTTCTGGCATCATTAAATCCATTAAAACCACATTGGGTTGTAACTCATCGCAAAGTTGGATGGCCTCAATCCCATTGGCAGCCTCGCCAATCAATTCCAAATCAGGAAAAATGGTCAGGGAGGTGGATACGCCTTCTCGTAACCTGTCGTGATCATCAACTATGAGGATTTGAATTGGAGTTTGCTGGATCATGGGTAAGTCCATCGTAGATCCAAGCATATAAAAAAATCCCTCCTTACAACAGAGCGTAAGGAGGGATTTTAGGGGGTAACTAAGGACTAGTTCCGATGGACTAGTCCTTGTTTAAGGGCTAAACTGACGGCTTCGGTGCGACTTGTTACACTAAGTTTAGAGAGGATATTACTAATATAGTTCTTGACAGTATATTTACTAATATTGAGCTGAAGTCCGATTTCAGCATTCGTAAGACCATTGACTAAAAGGCTAAGCACCTCTTGTTCTCGGCGGGTTAAATCGTAGGAATAGGTAGGAGGAGTCGATGGACCCTGACTCATCAACGACTTGGTTACTTCTGGGGCGAGGGTAGAAAAACCAGCGCTGGCTGAACGGATGGCTTCAGCCAATCGATCGGCAGAAATATTTTTGAGGAGATAGCTGGTTGCGCCAGCATTGAGGGCAGACTGAACCAACTCATTTTCACCAAAACTGGAAAGGGCAATAAATTGAATGTTTGGATGGTCTCGACGAATGATCTCCATCGCAGTGACGCCGTCCATTTCTGGCATCATTAAATCCATAAGAACGACATCTGGCTCGAGATCCTGACACATTTTGATTGCTTCGGCCCCACTCGTTGCCTCACCCACCAGATTTAAATCCGAGAATGCCATCAGGAATGAGACCAACCCTTCCCGTAACATGTCGTGATCATCAACGATCAAAACTCGAATTTCACTTTGCTTTACCATCATCGGTTTACCCTTTCCATAATTCACAAGACACAATCGGTTCATTTAAGTTGTGGCCACTCAATAACAATCTCAGTTCCTTTACCCAGATCACTCTTTATTCGTAATTCCGCTTGAATTGACTCAGCTCGTTCGCGCATTATCTTCACCCCTAACCGCTCGGGAGGCAAATTGTTCAAATCAAAACCACGACCATTGTCGGTGATGATGAGCTGCACCCGTTGGGCCACTCCGCTCAGTTTCAGGTTAACATCCGTCGCTCGCGCGTGTTTGGCTACGTTATTCATTGCCTCCTGGGCAATTCGATAGATGCCGACTTGAATATCTTCGGGCAGATCAATATCACCCTCAACATCTAGGGTAATATTTAATTTTTTTCGGCTCATCGTTGCTTCAGCCAATTGATCAAGCAGAATTTCTAATCTTGTCTCAACTAAGGCAGTGGGTCTTAATTCCAAGAGCAGTGTGCGCATCTCTGCCAATGCCCCCCGGGTCAACCGCCGAAATTTTTCCAGAGTACGTTCCCCTTCAGCCTGATTTTCGACCCAAAGGGTAGGCAACACATCGGCCATCAAGCTGGCGGTCCATAAGGTCTGACTGACCGCGTCGTGCAAATCACGGGCCAACCGTTGCCGTTCTTGAATGGCCGCCAGTTCATGGGCACGTTCATACAAGCGTGCATTTTGAATGGCAATCGCAGCTTGATCAGCAAAGGCTTGCAGGCGTTCTGCCTGAACTGGACCAAAAAAGCCGGTTGTTGCGCTATGAAGATTAATTAACCCGATCACTTCATCTTCAACTTGGATGGGCACACCTAAATAAGAACGAACCCAAGGCGCGTGGACCTGCTCAATCCAGACCGCTGAATTTGTTGTATTTTGAAGGATAAAAGGCTGTCTGGCCTTGATGATATGCTGATAGTTTGGCAATTGCTCGATAGGAACCAAGGTTGTTTTTTCGTGATCCATAGGTAAATGGTCAGCTTCACTTCGTACTCGAACCGTTCGAGCCATCTCCCCTTCAATTAAAACGATGCTAGCACTGTCATGTGGTACAACTCGTTCAATTGCAGCCAAAATATGATCCAAAACCTCATCAATTTGTAAGGAACCGTTGATCAAAGCCGCAGTATCACGGAGGGCTTCAGCTAGGGTCCGTTGCTCTTGCTCGGCCAACTGACTACGTTTTCGTTGGTTGATTTGCTCTTTTAGCTGGGCAGTGGCCGTTGAAAGCTCGGCGGTTTGGGCTTCTACCAATCGCTCTAGCTCGTCGTGGGCTTTTTTGAGCGCCTCTTCAGACTCCTTGCGGTCAGTGATATCTTCATATGTCCCTAAAATACCAACAACGTTTCCACTCGTATTGTGCAGCGGAATCTTATTTGTATCTAGCCAAGCCCCCCGCCCATCAGATCGGGTTTGCGGCTCAATGATGTGATACTCTGGGGTATTGGCGTCCATAACCCGACGATCCATCTGTCGATATAATTCGGCCTGATCTTTGCCCCAGGCCAAATCATAATCACTTTTGCCTACAATCTCATCCGGTGAAGCCAGACCAGCCTGCTGGGCAAAGGTTTGATTGCAGCCAAGATACAGAGAGTTACGATCCTTCCAAAAGATTGATTGAGGGATATTATCCATAATCAGCCTCAACATATCTTGAGACTCACGTAGGGCTTCTTGAGCATATTTACGTTCGGTGATGTCCCGGTAGATTCCTAAAATTCCTGCCACATTTCCCTGCTCATCATAAAGCGGCACCTTGTTTGTATCACACCAAATAAGCTGTCCATTGGCCAAGGTTAATTGTTCGACAATGTTGTAGGTTTTCCCGTTGGCCATCACCTTTTTGTCAATTTCACGGAATTGGGCGGCTTGAGCCTTGGTCCAAGGTAGCTCAAAGTCGGTTTTGCCAATGATATTTTCCGGCGTACCCACCCCTGAGTCGATGGCAAAGTTACGATTGCACCAGACATAAACCGACTCTCGATCTTTCCAGAAGACCGCCTGGGGAATTGTATCGATGATTAATTGGAGGGGCTGAACAAAATCTCGAAGATGTTCATAATATGATAAGGTTTTACTTTCATCCATCAGGTTTGACGTACCTTTGTTATCTTACTACATTCAATCCTTAAGACAGGTCTGGGTCTGGCTGTCCTAAATCCTCAATGTGACGTCGCATGGCTTCCGATGTTTTTTCTGGGTCACGCGTGATCAACGCATCCAAAACCTCACGATGGCGGACGGCTAAGAACTCCATATCAAATCGCTCAAGCCGAAATGTGACCAGCGTCCAAAAGCCAAATCGTAAATTTTGCCAAAGTCGATATAGCGTTTCATTGCCAGAAATCTTCAGGATGGTCTCATGAAAGGCATTATCCAAACGAGGCATCTCATCTTTATCTTGCCGACGCGCCGCCTCAATCATCTGAGTCAACAAGGTTTCCAAGGCGTCTATATCGTCATCCGTAATCTGTAATGCGGCTAATCGTGCGGCGAGGGACTCGAGGGCAGCCCGAACCTGAAAAACTTCCTGTAATTCATTAGGGGAAAATGATCGGACAGAAGTGCCTTTATAGGGTTCGGTATCAAGAAACCCCAAGAGAATTAGATCACGGATCGCTTCACGAACAGGGGCTTGACTAACCCCCAAACGGCGAGCTAACGAGCTTTCAACCAGTCGTTCTCCTGGTTGTAGCTCCCCGCTTAAGATCAAGTCCACGATGACATCTTTCACCTGATCGCTTAACATCTTGCGTTTCAACGTGCCGGATTCTGAGCTGAGGTCTGTGGTCAAGGTGTTTCCTTTTTGGTTAAGGTAAATTAACGATTAACGATTATCGATTATCGTTAATCGTAGTCTAGTCCAAGCTGAGTGTAATGTCAAATTAAATTGTGGCTGCGCACATTTAATGACCCTGTCAAATAGTGAGAAGTTCTTGACAAACAATTTTATTTATGATATTCTGTAACCGGTTTCAGAAACCGGTTACATTTTATTTGGATTAAGGATAAACAATGTCGCGTCCTACCATTGTCGATGTCGCTAAAGTTGCTGGTGTTTCCAAGGCTACCGTAAGTCGGGTGCTGAGTGGTAACGCCGAATATATGCGCCCCCAAACCCGTGAACGAGTATTGACTGCCATTGAGCAACTCAACTATCGTCCTAGTAACGTCGCCCGTAGCCTCACCTCCAAACGCACCTACACCGCTGGCATTCTGGTTTCGGATGTCGGGAACCCCTTTTACCCCGAAGTTATTTACGGTGTCGAAGATGTTGCTCTCAATCATAATTACAACATTTTTCTGTGTAATACCAGCTATGATCTACAACGAGGCCTAACGCTAATTCATTCATTGGCTGATAAGCAGGTTGATGGTCTATTAATTATGTCTAGCAGTATGTCCGATGAATGGGTACTTGAGTTGACCCAGCGGAATATTCCTGCTGTCATTTTGGATTGGGACATTGATGACAGCATCGAAGGCGTGTTGGGCCTGATTGAGGTCGACTTTGAGGTGGGGATCAGTGCTGCTGTGCAACATCTGGTTGAACTGGGCCATCAATCACTAGCCCACATTAGCGGCCCTTTGAATTTGAGAACCTCACGTCTCCGCCAAAATGCCTTTTTGCAGGCTGCTGCAACCCACGGCATTCCTGCTGATCAAACGGTGATCATCGAAAGTGATCTTCGTATTGAAGGGGGACGTGATGCCCTGAATCACTTATTGACCCTACCCCAGCCCCCAACGGCTGTTTTTGCCGCCAATGATCTAATGGCGATGGGGGTTGTCCGAGCCGCTCGGGCGAGTGGGCTACAGGTCCCACAAGATTTGTCTGTCGTAGGGCTGGATGACATATGGCTGGTGGCTGATATGGAACCACCGTTAACAACGGTAGCTCTGCCCCGATACGAAATTGGGAGTCTTGCCATGCAAATGCTGTTTGATTTATTAGAACAAGACGTGAGCACTACCCAATCTATGTATCGAAAAGAGGTGGCGACTCACTTGGTTGTTCGGCAATCTACAGCAACGCCAAAATCCGATTTTAACTAATGTAGTAGGTTTGCAGGATAAAGGAGTTGGAGATGAAACCATAATAAATTAATCATTTGACAAGCGTGGCTTTGGGTCACATGAAAATTAATAAGGAGGTACCGGCTGATTTGGCGATCCTCGGTACCTCCTGTGGAAACAACGTGCAGAGTTGCTCCGACGTACATTGACGTCGGCGCTACTCGCTGCATACGCCGTCTTGTTTATTTTAAACTGAAGCGGAGAGAAGCACAACAATCTATAGTCAACAGTTTTTCCAATGGAGGAAACAAAGATGAAAGAGTCACGAAGATTGAGTAAATATTTTTTACAGATGCTGATGGCCATACTGCTAAGCGGCCTCTTCTTATCTGCTTGCGCCTCTCAACCCCCAGCCCCAGCTACGACTGAAGAAGAGCCGCAAGTAGAGGAAGTTGCTCAGGAAGAAACTGAACTAGCCGAAGAAGCTGTGGCCAGTGAAGATATAAATAGCGAAGCAGAGTCCACTGAAGAAATTGTCATTACCCACTGGTATCACCAATATGGGGAAGAAGGGACCTTTGAAGCAGCGGTGCGCTACGCTGAAGAATATTCGGCCCAAACCCCCGGCGTGACTGTTGAGGTCACCTGGGTGCCGGGTGATTACTTTGCCGCCCTAAATGCCGCCCTGTTGACAGATGAAGGGCCAGACGTATTTGAATTGCAAACGGCTGACATTGCGCGAGTGAATGCGGGTCAACTTGAACCACTCAACGACCTCTTTGCAGGCGATATCCTCGATGACTTCAATGCCACCGCTCTATCTCGCGTCACAGTTGATGATACCATCTATGGGGTTCCGATGATCATCGATCCCCAATTAATCTACTATCGCAAGAGTGCGCTTGAAGAGGCTGGTATTGAACCGCCCCAAACGATGGATGAATTGATTGCGGCTGCCGCTGCCCTGGATAGTGGCCGGGTGAAAGGTTTGTATCTTGGGAACGACCTCGGCTCTACAAGTTATCTACTTTACATGAACACCTTTGCGGCCGGGTCTGATATGCTCGATGCTGAAACAGTGGCCTTCAACACAGATAAGAATGTGGAAATGTGGCAGAAGAAGCAGGAGCTGGCTCAAAGTGGCAACCTGCTGGTCGGTGCCCCAACCGAGTGGTGGGACCCATCGGCTCTCATTGATGGCCTAACCCAGATGCAATACATCGGCCTATGGGCTACACCAGCGATGGTTGAGGCTTTGGGCGACGATCTTGGCGTGATGCCTTGGCCTGCTGTTGATGACTCCGCCCAACCATCGGTCTTTATTGGGGGCTGGAATCAATCGGTGAACGCTAACAGCCAACACGTTGATGCTGCCAAAGCATACGTCAACTGGCTTTGGATTGAGAACACTGAAGTCCAGCAGGATTGGAATCTGAGCTACGGTTTCCACATCCCCCCACGTAAGAGTGCCGCAGCCTCGGCTGAAGCGCTGCAAAGTGGTCCTGCTGCTGAAGTGCTGGAGCTGGTTGATATGTACGGTAGCACCCCTTCTGTTCTTTGGACCGGTGCGATGGACTCGGCTTATATGGATGCGCACAGTGAAGTGCTACTCAACGGGGCGGATCCTGCTGAAATGCTGATTCAGGCTGAAACTGCCGTTCAAGCAGAACTCGACTCTCTGTTAGGCGGCGGTGAAGAAGCCACAGCGAGTGAAGCGCCAAGTAGTGATGCTGAACCCGCCGAGGAAATCGTCATTCAGCATTGGTATCACCAATACGGTGAAGATGGCACCTTTGAAGCTGCGGTACGTTATGCTGAAGAATACTCGGCTCAAACGCCCGGCGTGACCGTCGAGGTCAACTGGGTGCCGGGCGATTACTTTGCTGCCCTCAATGCCGCGTTGTTGACAGACGAAGGGCCGGATGTGTTCGAACTGCAAACGGCTGACATTGCGCGGGTGAATGCGGGTCAACTTGAGCCTTTGGATGACCTGTTTGAGAACGGTATTTTGGATGATTTTAATGCAACAGCCCTATCTCGAGTAACCGTTGACGGGACGATTTACGGGGTCCCGATGATCATCGATCCCCAATTGATCTACTATCGCAAGAGTGCGCTTGAAGAGGCTGGTATTGAACCGCCCCAAACGATGGATGAATTGATTGCGGCTGCCGCTGCTTTGGATAGTGGACGAGTAAAGGGCTTGTATCTTGGAAATGATCTCGGTTCTACCAGCTACCTGCTTTACATGAACACCTTTGCCGCCGGGTCTGATATGCTTGATGCTCAAACAGTAGCTTTCAACACAGATAAGAACGTGGAAATGTGGCAGAAGAAGCAGGCCTTGGCCCAAAGTGGCAACCTGCTGGTTGGTGCTCCGACTGAGTGGTGGGACCCATCGGCCCTCATTGATGGCCTAACCCATATGCAGTACATCGGTTTGTGGGCTACGCCAGCGATGGTTGAGGCTTTAGGTGATGACCTAGGCGTGATGCCTTGGCCTGCTGTTGATGATTCGGCTCAACCATCCGTTTTTATTGGGGGCTGGAATCAATCGGTGAACGCCAACAGTCCACACGTTGATGCCGCCAAGGCGTATGTCAATTGGCTTTGGATTGAGAACACTGAGGTTCAGCAGGATTGGAATCTGAGCTATGGTTTCCACATTCCGCCGCGTAAGAGTACTGCTGCTTCGGCTGAGGCGCTGCAAAGTGGTCCTGCTGCTGAGGTACTGGAGCTGGTTGATATGTATGGTAGCACCCCCTCTGTTCTTTGGACCGGTGCGATGGACTCGGCTTATATGGATGCGCACAGTGAGGTACTGCTAAATGGAGCTGACCCGGCCGAGATGTTGAGCCAAGCGGAAGTTGCTATTCAATCAGAACTTGACTCGCTTGTAAGCCAGTAATCCATTAGGTTTGAATGCCCTGTAGGGTTGAGTTTGGATCAATCTAATCCTACAGGGCAATGCAGAGGTAAGCACATGGCTGTTCAAAACGCAGGTAAAACCCAACCTTATGCTGGGTCCCGCCTTAATGAAAAGAATCATCATAAGTGGCAAGATGCACTGTATTTCTGGCTGTTCGTTGGACCATTGGTGGCTGGGCTAATCCTATTTGTTTACATTCCTATTTTGTGGGGCTTTGTTATTAGCTTTTACGAGGCCCGCAATACAGTTTCTCCAACCCAGTATGTTGGCCTAACTAATTACATTGAACTCTTCAATGATCCCAGATTTCTCGACTCGCTGATAATGATCGTTGGCTTCTCAATCTTTATCGTCCCCGTGACGTTTGGTATTTCATTGGGGTTGGCCTTGCTGGTCAATAATGTGAAAACGGGACAAGGTATTTTCCGCACCACATTTTTTATTCCGGTCGCTTGTTCGTATGTGGTGGCGTCCTTGGTCTGGAAGATGAGTTTGTTCAATGGTCTGCCTTCCGGGTTTACGAACAATATTTTGTGGTTTGTCTTTGGAGCGAACCCAATTGCCTGGATAAATACCACCGATCCACCGCTCTTTTGGGTGGTACTGGTCACGGTGCGACTTTGGCTCCAGACCGGCTTTTACATGATTATTTTTCTGGCGGGCTTGCAGGAAATTCCAAAATCCCTTTACGAGGCTGCTGCCGTGGATGGGGCGGAACGGGGCTGGAGTACCTTTCGATACATCACCTTCCCAATGCTCCGCAATACCTCAATTTCTGTCCTCCTATTGCTCTTTATCGAGGCCTTTCAAGCCTTTGATGAGTTCCGCAACATTCTGGGCGGAGCAGTGTCCGGGGGCACCCAAATCTTGGCTCGGCCACCGTTGGTCTATCTCTACAATGTCGCGTTTCAGGACCAAAATTATGGGCGTGGCGCAGCGGGAGCCTTTATTGTGGCCGCTTTGATTGTGATTGTTACCGCAGTTCAGGGGCGCATTTTAGGATTTGGTAAACGAGAATGAGGCTAGAGGAGAAATCGCAATGAAAAAGCTATCTATCGGGACCATCTCTATTTATGTACTTCTGATTATCTTGGCACTCGTATACCTGATGCCCTACTACATCATTATTCGTAACGCCTTGATGACCCAGAAAGAAGTGGCCGCCTTTGACTGGATCTTATGGCCCAACCAAATACAGTGGCAAAACTTGGTCGATCTCTTTAACGACCCCATTGCGCCAATGGGAATTGGTCTCAGGAATTCAGTGATTGTTGCCATCTTTCAGGTGGCGGGTCAACTAATCGTAACGGCAATGGCCGGATACGGCTTGGCCCGCATTCGATACCGCTGGGCAGACTTGGTGTTTTACCTCATCTTGGGAGCACTGATGGTGCCAGCCGCTGCGATTTTTGTGCAAACATTTCTGGTTGTGGCCGAGCTTAATTGGGTCAATACCTATGCGGGCTTAATTGTTCCCCCGATGTTTTATGTCTTTTCAGCCTTCATTTTTCGACAGTTTTTCTTGAACTTTCCGCAAGAATTGGAGGATGCTGCTCGTGTCGATGGCTTGGGCTATTTCGGGATTTTTTGGCGGATCGTGGTGCCTAACTCTGTCGGGGTATTTATTGCTTTGGGCACGATTGGTCTCATTCGCTCCTGGAATGCGTTTTTATGGCCGCTCGTTATCGGCCAAAGCCGTGATACCTGGACGGTTCAGGTTGTGATTTCGACATTTATGACCGCCCAAACCATCAATTTACCTGCTATTTTTATGGGAGCCGCTGTCAGTATTTTGCCCATTGTCCTCATATTCTTTTTTGTACAACGTTATATTGTTCAGGGCGTGGCAACGACTGGGCTGAAATAAGTTGAACTTTTTAGAGTAGGCGAGGTTGGAAACCTCGCCCTTGGAGCGTATGACGAGATTGGAAATCTCGGCTACAAAATCAAGTATTGTGAATATTTCAAAGACTGCAAAAACCTTAGAGACAATGTATTTAGTGTGAAATGCAAGGAGTAATTACACAATGTCAATTCCACCCTTAGCCGGGATATGTAGTTATGAAGAGGCTGCCGTCGTGGGCTACGGTGTTGAACGAAATGTATTATTATTTTTGCGTTACGCGTGGCTCAAAAAATTAGCAATGGAGGCGGCGCTTTATTGGATTTGTCCCACCCCAGAGTGGGAAATTAAGGAGGCCTTGAGTCTGCATGCTCACTTAAATGCTGACCACGCTGGGCTGATCCGCAAGCGGGTTAGTGAAATGCGGAATCCAATGCCCCGGATGGATGTGAGTCCTGATGAACGGCTTGACGACTTCTTCAATGAAATTTTGGGCACAACCGACTCTTTGGAGAAACTCATCGGGCTGTATGGTGTCCTCCATACCGAATTATTGGCCGCCTTACAGGAACATCTGACGCATATCAACCCCATCGTCGATCATCCCACCCGGCGGATGCTCCAGACCATCATCATGGAAGAGGAACAAATCGTCGCTTGGGGGCAAGCTGCCATATCGGCCCTCATTGATACACCACAGGCCGAGGCGCGGGCTATCGCTTGGCAAGCTCATCTGACGGCGTATTTACAAGCAGCAGGCGGTATTTTTGGTGATGCTACTCCACCGAGTACCCTGCCTGTTCCTCGGGCGGAGGGGCCTTATCAGCCTGATTTCTTTCCGCAACGTGATGAACGTTTTGAGATGCGTTGGAACTTTACAAATCCACAGCGGCAGGTGTCGCTCAATGAGGATCTCGACTTTGCCGAGCGTACGCTGGCCTTGATGTGTCGTCGGGTAGTAGAGATAGATGTGGCTGAGTATATGTCTCGCATTATTGCTGAAGCCAAAGATGAGCCCTGGGAATATTATGTGGAGATGACCCGTCAATTGTGGGATGAAACCCGCCACGCCATGATGGGGGCCATCTATTTTGAGACACATAATATTGACTGGAAACGGATGATCGCCATTCACCCTGGCATGTCGATCCGTCTCACTCAAGCGACCTCCATTGCTGATGCGCATCTGGTACTGTATGCCATCGAACAAAATCTGATGCCGTCGGCCACGGGTAAAAAGCACGAGTATGAAATTAGCTTGGATGCCGATGATCGATTGGCTGCCTTGTTTCAAGATTATGACTGGGCTGATGAAGTGCTTCACGTTCATACCGGACGAAAATGGTTGCTCCCTAAAATCGGTCTGAAATCGAGTGAAGCGGTCAAGCTTGGTTGGCAGAAACGATCTGAAACCGCCGCCACCCTGGATCAATTCACAGATCAGGCCGAGCAAAAAAATTGGTGGCCTGACTTTGTCCGCCACGCGTTGGGGCGTGAAAGCGCAATGAAAGAATTCAATTTGACCCGAATGTAAAGCAATTCTACAAAAAATTGGAGACTGTAACGATGTCAATGACTCATAAAGAGCGAATGCGACGGGCCTTAATGCACGAGCCTGTTGATCGGATTCCCACTCAAATCAACTATACTGATGATATGGGGAAGATATTATGTGATCACTTTGCGGTCACACCAGAGCAACTCCCAACCCGGCTTGATAATCATATGATCCGGGTCGATCTGACCCACGAAACTTATTACAATGAAGATCGCTCGGCCAAATATGATTGGTGGGGTGTGGGTTGGGATACCGTAGTCGAAGGCTATTGGCCGGCTGATGCGCCGTTAGCTGATACCACAGACCTCGATAGCATCACTTGGCCCGATCCGCAAGACCCCCACGTGTTGGATGATGCAGCCCGAATTATGGCCGCTGATAATGGACAGCACTTTATCACCCCCAATTTTGGCTTTTGCCTATACGAGCGGGCGTGGTCCCTCCGTGGTTTTGAGCAACTCAATATCGACATGGCCCTTGACGTAGAGTTTGTCGAGGCGTTGATGGATCGCATCGTCGAAATTCAATTGGTGCTTATTCATCGCTTTATTGATCTGGGGGTGGATGGTGGTTATTTTGGGGATGATTATGGGGCGCAAAAGAATATGCTCTTTTCCCCAAAGATTTGGCGTAAGATCATCAAACCCCGTTTAGCTAAAATGTTTGCGCCTTATCGTGAGGCTGGTTTGCCCGTGATTATGCACTCTGATGGTGATATCGATGTGATTATGCCTGATCTGGTTGAAGTGGGTCTCACCGTTTTTAACCCCGTTCAGCCAGAGGTGACCGATCATACCTGGCTGCGTAAAACGTTTGGTAACAACTTGGCCTATTATGGTGGCGTATCTACTCAAACGGTGATGCCTTTTGGCTCCGCTGATGAGGTACGGGCTGCCACTTTGGAATGTGCCAAAGCCCTAGCTCCAGAGAACACAGGTTTGGTGATTGCCCCCTCACACCGCATGATGGTTGATATTCCGATGGCAAATGTTGAGGCCTTTATTGAGGTGGCGAGTAAGCTGGAAGTTGGTAACGCCTTGGCGGAATCTAAATAAAACGGAGTTCACGATACGATGGATTGGAATAAGCGAAAAGCGTTGATGACAACTGACTTCATTAAATACTTTGACCATCCTCCCACGGTGTGGAGCCGAGCACCGGGTCGGGTTGATTTGATGGGGAGCCACACTGACTATAACGAGGGCTATGTGATGACGATGGCAATTGATCGGGATACTTGGATTGCCGCACGACCTCGTTCAGATCGACAAGTCGTGATTCGTTCTCTAAATTTAGACGGCGAGGGCACATTTCTCTTAGATGATGTTTCTTTCGATGAAACCTTCCCGTGGACGAATTATGTGCGTGGGGTTGCTAAGATCTTGCAGCGGGAGGGATATATGCTGACAGGATTTGAGGGATTGGTTCACAGTACAATCCCGTTTGGTAGCGGGCTGAGTTCATCCGCAGCCTTAGAAGTGGCTACTGCTACTTTGTTTAAACTACTTGGTCACTTAAATATAGAAACAACACAACTAGCCCTACTTTGTCAACAGGCTGAAAATGAATTTGTCGGGGTTAATTGTGGCATTTTGGATCAATATAGCTCGGCTTTGGGGCAGGATGGCCAAACTTTGATGCTGGATTGTCGCAATTTAACAACAGAAATGGCCACTTTGCCTGATAATGTGCAGGTTGTTATTTGTGATACACGGGCCCACCGGGAACTAAATGGCTCAGAGTATGGTGAACGACGTGCCCAATGCGAGGAGGGTGCCCAAATTTTGCAACAGTTTTATCCCGCAATTACAGCCCTGCGGGATGTATCGTTGGCTCAATTTGTTGAACATGAAGCCGATTTGCCGGAGATTGTGGCCAAACGCTGTCGCTTTATTATCGAGGAAAATCAGCGAGTTTTGGATTTAACCCAAGCTCTTTCCAGTAATAATTTGCCAGCCTTAGATACCCTCACGACTGAGTCCTATTTAGGTTCCCGTGATCTGTATGAAATTGGTTGGCCTGAGATGGAAACGATGATGCACGCCATGCGAACGGCTCCGGGCGTGATCGGCGCTAGACAGGCTGGGGGAGGATTTGGCGGATGTATGGTCGCGTTTGTTGAGGCTGATGCAATTGCTGACTTTACCCGGCATATTCAAGAAACATATCTTACACCGACCGGCCTACAGGCCAAGGTGTATCCAGTTCAGGCTGTGTCTGGGGCTGGGCCTGTATAAATTACAAAACCTTATCTGGAGAAAAATGATGAGCAGAGAAAATGAAATTTTAGATGCTTTATATGAACATGTCCTCGATGGTGAGGCCGAACCCACCATCACCTTGACCAATGAAGGGCTGGCCTTGGGGATGGATCCGTTAACGCTATTATTTGATGCGATGATCCCCTCGCTGGAAGAGGTTGGGCGTCTCTTTGAGATTGGTGACTATTTTGTGCCAGAGATGTTGATCTCAGCGAGAGCGATGTCTGGGGCAATGGAAATCCTCAAGCCGCTGATTGCTGCCACTGGTGCCAAGCCCATCGGTACGTTTCTGATGGGGACCGTCAAAGGGGATATCCACGATATTGGTAAAAATTTATGCAATATTATGTTGGAGGGGGCTGGCTTTCAGGTCATTGATCTGGGTGTGAACGTTCCTCCAGAAACGTTTGTTGAAGCGATTAAAGAGTATCAACCCCAAGCTGTGGGGATGAGTGCCTTTTTAACCACTACCATGCCCATGTTCAAGACCAACATCGATGTCATCACCGCAGCTGGGCTACGGGATCAGGTGAAAATTTTGGTAGGGGGTGCTCCCGTAACACAAGAGTATAGTGATACTGTGGGAGCCGACGGCTTCGCCCCCGATGCTAACTCTTGTGTACGATTGACCAAAGAACTCATTGGGATTGCAGAAATTACCTAGAAGCTGTTTGAATAGCCTAAATTCGCCAGATTGGTCCAGTCTATCAGGGGTGATTTGGGCTAAAGCACATTGGCAAATGGTAAATATTGCCAAAAAACTAGACTTTTGCAGACTGGACCAATCCTTTAAAACAACTTCTTAAATTAGTAGCTGTTAAGGAAGACGAATGTCAACATCAATGAAAGAGGCACGGCGAGCCCCCGGCAGTGAATGGCTAAAAAATCGTCCCCATTTTCTGGAACGGATTTACAAATTTTCAGAAAAGACCTTTATCAAAAGTTACCCTTGGCTGAAAAAACTCCCCTTTTTTGAAAAAATGATGGTTGTGGGTGAAGAAATGGGTAAGGGTTGGTTGTTTAACTGCCAAATGTGTGGTCAGTGCATTTTACACAGCACCGGGATGACCTGCCCGATGAATTGCCCTAAAAATTTGCGTAATGGCCCCTGTGGTGGCGTCAGAGCTAACGGTCACTGTGAAGTCATTCCTGAGATGTCTTGTGTGTGGGTGCAAGCTTGGGAACGCAGCCGACACATGACTCTTTACCCTGACGAAATACATCTGATTCAGGCTCCCGTCAATCGAACCCTGTACAACACGTCATCTTGGATAAATATGGCTGAAGGTATCGACAGCCAAGCACCCTCAGGTTGGCAACAGGCCGTTACTTCAACAGCAAAGTGAGGCAGACATGACCATATCATCTACCGATATGCGCTCCGGGAGTCGTTTGGAACGGGTGCTACGTTCAGGCCGCTTTGCCGTTACGTCCGAACTACACGCCCCCGATAGTGCCAACCCTGAGGATGTTTACAAAAATGCTTTGGTACTATCTGAAGTGTGTGATTCTATTAATGCTACCGATGGGTCAGGTGCGAATTGCCATATGAGTAGTATGGGCTGTTGTGCACTCCTAACTCGGGCTGGCTATGACCCCGTGCTGCAAGTTGCCTGTCGCGACCGTAACCGTATTAGCATTCAAGGTGATTTGCTGGGAGCAGCGGCGATGGGTGTGAAAAATGTGCTCTGTCTGACAGGCGATGATGTCTCCAACGGTGACCAGCCTGAAGCCAAACGCGTGTTTGACTTTGACTCTGTTCAATTACTCCGCGTTGCTAAAATAATGCGAGATGAAGGTGTCTTTTTGAGTGGCCGCAAGTTAACTACCCCCCCTAAATTCTTTCTGGGAGCAGCGGCTAACCCCTTTGTGGCACCCCTAGATTGGCGTCCTTATCGGTTAGCAAAAAAGGTCGAGGCTGGGGCTGATTTTATTCAAACCCAATATTGCTTTGACGTGCCTCGGCTAGAGAAATTTATGCAGCGTGTGCGTGATTTGGGGCTTCACGAAAGAGTCTTCATTTTGATTGGCGTTGGTCCATTGCGGTCAGAAAAAGCAGCCAACTTTATGCGCAACAAAGTGCCTGGCGTTTGGATACCGGATGAAATTGTTGATCGTTTGGCGAAAACACCTAAAGAAAAGAAATATGATGAGGGTATTCAAATTTGTGTAGAGATAATCCAGCAGGTACGCGAGATTGAAGGGGTCCATGGCGTTCATGTGATGGCCTATCGCCAGGAAGAAACAGTCGCCCAGATTATTCAGACGGCTGGTTTGTTACCACGCAAGCATAAGCAGGACCTGCCGCGTAAGACTGACGGCACAATGGAAATATTTCAATAGGTGACAGCTAAACCCTTTTGATTTAACCTTTTAGAAACCCATTACTTTGCTGTAGATGTAACCACTTTTGCAACATCTTGTGGCTTGCTGGGGCGAATATAGATAAACCAATAGACTAATCCAACCATTAGCGAGCCACCAATGATATTCCCAATGGTAACTGGCAGTAAGTTAGCTAAGAAAAAATTACCCCAGGTTAAATTAGCATAATCTGTCGCACTCTTACCAATGTCAGCCCAGAAGCTGGCTGGTGCACCAGTTTTGACCAAGAGACCCATCGGAATAAAGTACATGTTTGCAATACTGTGTTCAAAGCCAGCAGCAACAAAAGCAGTGATGGGAAAGATAATTGCTAGAATCTTATCGGTTGTGGTTCGGGCACTAAAACAGAGCCACACAGCTAAACAGACTAGGGCATTACACATAATGCCTAAAGCAATTGCCTGACCAAAGCCTAATCCGGTTTTTCCATGAGCAATGTTTAAGATATTTAGCCCAACTGCCCCATTAGCCAGGGTAAATTGATAAGTGAAAAACATTAGACCGGCCGTGGCAATGGACCCTACAAAATTGCCAAGATATACAATGGACCAATTGCGTAGAACCTGGGCGGTTGAGACACGCCCATCTGCCCAGGCCATAATAATCAGATTGTTTCCAGTAAACAGCTCAGCCCCAGCCACAATCACCAAGATAAGTCCTAGACAAAAAACGAGACCACCCAATAGCTTGGTTACCCCAAAGGTAAGTTCTCCTGCCGCCCCTGTAGTAACAATAGTGGCAAAGATAGCCCCCAAGGCGATAAAGGCACCCGCCAAAACAGCCAAGATGAACGTATTTTGCCAACCCATTGATGCCTTTTTTACTCCCACATCCTCAGCCTTACCCGCCATCTCTGGTGGGATAAAGGCATCAACATTCAAGACAGGTGAATTCGAGTTTTTCATGATTCTATATCTCTTACCAATCTAAGTGTTTGGCGGTTTATTTTAGAAAAATTTTAGCGCATTAAACCGCCAAACCTTAAGCTGTGACACACTTAATCTAAGAAACTGTTATCTAATGTAGTTTTTGTTAACAGATCCTAATAAAATTGTTGTCAACACCAATAGGGTTGTTATCGTTAAAACATCAGGATACCAAATCCCTAACACACGAAACCCTTGGTAAATTCCGATGATGATTGCTATTCCTGATACGGCAAGGAGTAGAGAAAGTACAAACTCCACAACCATTATTTTTATTGGATTTACTACATAACCAAATCTATTTACATTATTAGTTAACATTGCCTAGTACCCCCTTGTACCTTGTAAACGTCTCCTTATATATTAACGCAACCTATTGATAAGTACACCACACATTAGACTAGTCTCTCACCTGTTTAGTTAACTAGGGGGTGTAGATGTATCAACTCAGTTATTTGTATTGGGGATAAACATCTAGGGTCTACTTTCCTGAAATATCACCACGATCCTAGTCACTTGACGGGGGAGTAGACTAGCTAAGCGACTGATGATATTTGATTTGGGTTGAGTTATAGTATAAGCAGATAAGTGAAATAAAGATTATCATTCATTATTAACATCTTTCTACTTCAATCAGGAGCACAGGGTCAACACTATAAACATAATTTTGGGTCGTGCTATAGGGGTAGATTAAACCCGCCGCCCATAACAATTCAAATAAATGCACCCAAGCCTCCTTCAACAGCGTCCTCCCTGAGGACGCTGTTTTTTTATAAAAAATACCTCTGACTCATCCTTAAAGCGAGAGGAGACTCCATGTTTTTTATTTTAATACTCGTCACTTTAATAACGGCAATACTTGTGTCATTTATTGCCGTGCGGGTTTTCTCGCAACCCATCGACAATATCCTTGATCGAATTATCGATGATGCAATCGCGCAGGCCTGGGCCAAATATTTAAAGTTTGCGATTTATGTGGTCGGTATTTCGGGTGGCGTTCGAGTTTATGAATTGGAGAGATATATCACGGCCCTTGAGAATAATGAAACTCCGATTGAGTTGACCTTAGAACGGTGGGTCTTGGAGATTTATCGCACCATCATCGAGTCTCTGCAATCGATCGCTTGGATGCTTTTAGTCTTTTTCATTTTTGCCCTCATCGCTTACGTATTGGTTAAAATTTTTGAATTTCGACGACCTTCCAGCCCAATGAAAGAGGCTGAAGCGCTTGATGACAGGTAAGGTGGATTTATTTTGTATAACCCTCTTCGTTCAAAGCCCCAACATGTTGTTGTCCAAGATACCAAGCTCTGGGCGTGAAGCAATATAACGCATTGCCCCTAAATTAGTTTGTCCCCATCCAATTGAACAGCCAAAACTCCAATCAACTGTCTAGGTAAAACCTCGTCATTAGACAGGTGTTTTCACTTGAGTTTCGTTCTATACTAAATTCAGAAGCTTTACGTCTTTAGGAGGTGTATGATGCGAGATGATACCTTAAAATTTAATGTTACGATCAAGGCGGATGAGGACACAGTTCGAGAAATTTATGGCACACTTGTCGCTTATCCTGTGCTGTTCGACAAATTAGCTATCGTGCTCAAACATACGCTTGAGAGTGCGGTGTTGACACACGACTTTGATCTCGAATTAGAACATAATCTACAAATCAAACATCAGGTTGAACCAAGCCGGGTCCTATGAACAATTGGTATCAGCTTGACCACGATCAAACCTTAAAACAATTAGAGAGTGAGGCTACCGCTGGTCTATCTCAAGATGAGGTGCAACAACGGCTGGCTACCTATGGCTCCAATGCCTTAATCGAGCGGAGTACCAAAAGCCCTTGGCGGATTTTATGGGAGCAAGTGTCTGGTAGTTTGGTTGTTGTGTTAATTGTGGCTGCCCTTGTCTCTGCCTTGCTAGGGGACTTTAAGGATGCCAGTGCCATTCTTATTATTGTCGTTCTTAATGCAGCGTTAGGCTTTCGACAGGAGTATCGGGCCGAACAGTCAATGGCTGCCTTGAAGCGTTTAGCCGTCCCACACGTCAAAGTCCGTCGCGAGGGACACGTACAAGAAATCTCGGCCCGTGATTTGGTTCCCGGCGATATTGCTTTACTCGAAACGGGCAACATTGTCCCGGCGGATGGTCGCCTGTTGGAAGCTGTCAATTTACGAGTGCAAGAATCGGCTTTAACTGGCGAATCGGAGCCGGTTGAAAAAGATGCCCACCATCAATTTGAAGCGGAGATAGCTCTGGCCGATCGCTGCAATATGGCCTATATGGGGACAGTGGTCACTTATGGGCACGGCCTCCTACTCATCACCGAAACGGGGATGCAGAGTGAATTAGGGCGCATCGCCACGATGATCCAAAGCGTGGATCGCGAGCCAACCCCTTTGCAGCGACGGCTGGCCCACTTGGGGCGATCACTGGCGATGATCGCTCTGGTCATTGTGGCTGTTATCTTCGCCTTAGGATTGTTGCGAGGTGAAGCAATAAAACTGATGTTTCTAACTGCCGTCAGTATGGCTGTCGCTGCTGTGCCGGAAGGCTTGCCCGCCGTGGTGACCATTGCTTTGGCCTTGGGTGCTCAACGGATGTTGAAGCGGCGCGCTCTTATTCGCAAGCTGCCAGCGGTTGAAACTTTGGGGTCAGTGACGGTTATTTGCTCTGATAAAACAGGGACACTAACCCAAAATCAAATGACCGTGACGGTTTTAGATGTGGCTGGTCAGTGTGTTGATTTGGTCCAGCAGCCCAATGAAGAGACCTTACAGTTTGTTGAGCAAGAAAATGGGGCCTCCATTTCATCCGCAAACTCTGCCTTTCCGCTGCTCTTAGTCGGGGGTGCTTTGTGCAATGACACCTTGTTAGAGTTTGATGAGTCCAGGAATCAATATCATACTCTAGGTGATCCCACTGAGACCGCGTTGGTTACGATGGCGAATCACTTTGCTTTTAACAAGCACGAGTTGGAGCAGCAAATGCCTCGGCTGGCTGAGGTTCCATTTGACTCCATCCGTAAGCGAATGACGACAGTCCACAGATACCCTCTTGGGAATAAACTATTTTCGATGAATGGTGCGAGTCAAGACGCGCCAACACCCTATGTAGCATTTACCAAAGGTGCTTTGGACAGTGTTTTAGCAATTACTGATCGCGTTTGGGTGAATGGATGTGTTAAGGGGTTAGACGCCCCTTGGCAACAGCGAATTACCGAAGCCCACGATCGTTTGGCCCAGGCCGGGATGCGGGTGTTAAGCATTGGTTTTCGCCCCGTGCCGATATTACCCATAGCGGGCCAGGAAACAGAGTTGGAACAGGGTTTAATTTTTGTTGGCTTGGTCGGGATGATCGACCCACCGCGTCCTGAAGTGAAAGCAGCCGTTGAAACGTGCCAGACAGCGGGTATTCGCCCTGTCATGATTACGGGCGATCATCCCCTCACGGCCCGCCATATTGCCAACCAATTAGGGATGTCTGCGGAACGGGTACTGACAGGGCGAGAGCTTGATCAACTATCTGCGACAGAGTTAGATCGGGCGGTTAGTGAGGTCTCTGTATACGCACGTGTTTCACCAGAGCATAAACTCAATCTAATCCAAGCTTTGCAAAACCAGGGGCAGATTGTAGCGATGACCGGAGATGGCGTCAATGATGCGCCGGCCCTCAAAAAAGCTGATATTGGGGTAGCGATGGGGATCACGGGGACCGATGTCTCCAAAGAGGCCGCTGACACCGTTCTGTTGGATGATAACTTTGCGACGATTGTGTCGGCAGTTGAAGAAGGTCGGGTCATCTATGACAACATCCGAAAATTTATAAAATACACGATGACCTCAAACTCTGGTGAATTGTGGGTGATGCTTGCTGCGCCATTATTGGGGATGCCGCTCCCGTTGTTGCCCCTGCAAATTTTGTGGATTAACTTGGTAACAGATGGTCTGCCCGGTTTAGCTTTGGCGGTTGAACCAGCAGAACGAGATACAATGCGCCGGTCACCATATCATCCTCAAGAAAATATTTTTGGTCGCGGTATGGGCTGGCATATCGGCTGGGTCGGCCTCTTGATGGGGCTTATCTCGTTAGGCGTAGGTTGGTGGGCTTGGCGAACCGACTATGCTGCCTGGCAAACAATGGTTTTTACCACTTTGACCTTGTCACAGATGGGCCACGCGCTGGCCATCCGGTCTAATAAAGACTCAATTTTTGCGATAGGCCTATTCTCAAATAAATCATTGTTGGGGGCCGTACTTTTTACGTTTGTGCTGCAATTGGCCGTGATATATGTGCCGTTCTTACAAGGTGTTTTTAGCACTCAAGCCCTATCCGCTTTTGAATTGACCGTCAGTCTAGTTTTGAGTATAGCTATTTTTTTGGCCGTTGAAATTGAAAAATATCTTATCCGTTTGAATGATGGGGAATCAAGTAGTGCCTGAGTTATTTAAAGCATTAGGTACAATGCTGACAAGGGCTGTTTGAGGGAGAGAGAGGTGTATTGTGAGTGTTATATAAATTGATGCATCTAGAAAGCCACAAAACTAGTCAGTTAGTCAAGAAAAAGTCTAGTCATCTAATGAGTTTGTAACCTCACTAAATGACGGGCGAATTTCAATGTACCTCAATTTATAATAAAGGGTACAATCGCGTTAAATTTTGATCGTTGTACACATCCTTTGGATTGGAAATTCCAAAATGAGGCCAACGTATGATTACGCTGAAGAAAGGAGGCCATAATCATGACAAGCGTAAAAAATAAGATTGTATTCTTTACAGGATTAGTGATTGGCGGATTAGCTGGAGCAGGTATAACATTTCTGCTTGCGCCTCAGTCGGGTAAAAAAACCCGCACTCAGATGATAGAAAGAGTCACCGCGTTTCGAGATCATATGAATGATGATTTTTCTGAAATCGGCCACCTTGCTCAGGATCAGGTAATGCATTGGCAATTGCAAGGAAAAGAAGCTTTAGAAAAAGGTAGAGAGGGGTTATCTCACCTATTTGATCAAGGGGAAGGTGATTTTATGAAAATGATAAGTTTCAGTACTGATGATGTCATGCGTGATATTGAACAGGAAGAAAATGATGTCCTTGAGACAAGGGGTATGTAATTGTTGAATTTACCGCTTCAAAATAAGCATACCTATTATAAACATAATAAGTTACTCCCCAGATATACTCGCTATCTGGGGAGTTTTTAATAGTTGCCCCTTATCTCTCGATTTGAGATAAATCTTATCAAAACTAGTCTAAATAGAGCCAGCTAAAAATGGCTGGCTCTATTTAATGTATGAGACTTGTCTGACCACGTTTGGTCCTCAAAAACAACGGTGGTAAACTTGGGCCAATCTGGATAACTTTCACTTAAACAAGTTCAAATTCGAAAGTAATAACTAAGGAGCAAGTTTTATGGCCAGTGAGACCATTTTTAGTAAGATTATTCGACGAGAGATTCCCTCTGATATTGTTTTTCAAGATGATCGTGTGACGGCTTTTCGAGACATTAACCCCCAGATGCCGGTTCATATTTTGATTATTCCCAATAAGTTGATTCCTACGGTCAATGATGTGACTCCCGAGGATGAGGGGATGCTGGGCCATATGTTTATCGTGGCCAAGCAGGTGGCGGAGCAGGAAGGCATTGCTGAGGATGGGTATCGTTTGATTATGAACTGTGGGCCGCACGGTCATCAGGAAGTAATGCATATGCATATGCATCTGGTTGGGGGGCGACCTGTCGGGAGAATGATCTCAAAAAAAGCACGCGAGCAGTAGTATGGTGGAATATCAAGCGGTTGCTGAAGAGATTTATCAGGTAAGCCTGCCCATTCCGTTTGCGCTGCGTCAGGTCAACTGTTACTTGTTGCGGGGCAACCACGGCTGGAGTATCGTTGATACCGGTCTCAATACCCCTGACATTCAGCAGGGATGGCAGGAGGTGTTTGCCGCGCTTCAAATCAGGTCGAACGATATTGAACAGATTATATTGACGCATGGTCATCCTGATCATTATGGCTTTGCTGGCTGGTTACAAGCGTGGAGTGGCGCCCCTGTTTTGATGTCGGCCCGCGATTCTGAAATGGCGGATCGTGTTTGGCGATTGAAAGAGCAACCCGCTGGAGAGTTAGGGCAAGCGATGGTCAATGAGTTGCCGGATGAGGTCCGGGAAGCGGCAGCGAAGGCCTCTCAGCATGTCCGAGAGATGACCAAACCGCATCCTAACCAGGTTGAGTTTATACCCTACGAATCGGCTCTAGAAATTGGCAGTCGCCAGTTTAAAGTTATTCACGCCCCCGGCCACAGTGATGGTCATATTTTATTCTATGAGCCAACTGAAAAACTCATCCTGTGCGGGGATCAGGTGTTGATGAAGATTACGCCCAATATTGGTTTGTGGCCCCTGTCGGAGGCTAATCCACTCGGGCGATATTTGGGATCGCTGGCGGAATTGAAGGGGCTTGATGTAGCCTTGGGGCTGCCGGGACATCGAGCGGTGATTACGAATTGGGCCGAACGCATCGGGCAAATCGAGGAGCATCATGCTCATCGGCTGGAATTGATGCTCACGGCGATTGAGGCGGGGAGCCACAAACTGTACGATGTGTGTGCCGCTGCCTTCAACGTCGAGAATTTTTCCGAGCATGACATCCGATTCGCTATGGCTGAAACCTTGGCTCACTTGGATCATATGGTCCACAATGGATTGATTGAGCAAACCCGAAATGGGAGTTGGCGTTATTATCGAGTTTAAGTCGCCGTGCAGGTGTATCTTTTGAGGAAGTGTAACGCAGGCATCCTTGCCTGCGCCTGGACAGGCTAGAAGCCTATGTTACTTTATTATGGAGGCATTAATCAATGGAGATTCAAGGAAGATCGTTTATTGTAACTGGCGGTGGCTCGGGGTTAGGTGGAGCGACGGCTGAGATGCTAGTGGCTCAAGGTGGGCAGGTTGTTATTGCCGAGATCAATGCCGAGACAGGCGAGCAAAAGGCGGCTGATTTGGGTGAACAAGGTCACTTTGTGCAAACAGATGTTACGGATGAAGCTAGTGTAGAAAATGCGGTTTCGGTAGCCCAAGGGCTAGGAACGTTGTCCGGGGTCATCAATTGCGCAGGTATTGCTATTGCTGAGAAGACCTTGAGCAAAAAAGGTGCCCACGATTTAGCCCGATTTAGTAAAGTCATTCAGATCAATCTGATTGGTACCTTCAATGTTATTCGTTTGGCCTCGTTGGCGATGGCGATGAATGAGCCAAATGAGGGTGGCGAACGTGGGGTGATTGTGAACACTGCCTCCGTTGCTGCGTATGATGGCCAAATGGGTCAGGCAGCGTATGCGGCCTCAAAAGGTGGTGTGGTCGGTTTGACCCTGCCCATCGCCCGGGATTTAGCTCGCAACGGCATTCGAGTGATGACCATCGCCCCTGGAATTTTTGAGACGCCGATGCTGGCTGGTTTGCCGGAAGCGGCTCGTGTCTCTTTGGGCCAGCAGGTGCCCTTCCCCTCACGCCTCGGTAAACCCAGCGAGTATGCGAACTTGGTGCAACATATCATCAGTAATGAAATGCTCAATGGCGAAGTCATTCGCTTGGACGGGGCGATTCGGATGGCACCAAAATAGGGTGCAGGGTAACAGAGTTGTAATGTCACAGGAGTATAAGGTGCATACCTTAGCAAACGGGCCAAACAGTCCCTGTGCATGCTGACAGTGAAGCATGAAAAATAAGGAGTCCATTCCAAAGGGGCTTTGGGCGTGCACTTTTGGCCTCCTTATGGATGTTTTTTAGGAGTGACTGGTGGATTTGGTTAACTTAGCAGATAAAGTAGTCATCGTAACTGGTGGAGCAGGTGGGATTGGTCGGGCGATTGTAACAGATTGCGCCAGTGTTGGGGCCAAGGTGGTGATTGCGGATCTTAATGAAGCAGCAGCCCAAGTCACGGCTCAGGAAGTAAGTCAAGCAACCGGACAAACCGTAATAGCCGTTCAAACGGATGTGACCGACTTGGATAGCGTCCAAGCCTTGAAGGATCACACACTGAAAGAATTTGGTCGGATTGATGTGCTGGTTAACAATGCGGGCTGGGACAAATTTATTCCATTTTTGAAAACAACGCCGGATTTTTGGGACAAAATTATCAACTTGAATTACCGAGGGGCATTGAATTGTTGTTATGTGATTATGCCAGAGTTGGTGGCTCAGAAATCGGGGGCGATTGTTAACATTGCCTCGGATGCGGGTCGCGCGGGAAGTATGGGAGAGGCGGTCTATGCCGGTTGTAAGGCTGGGGTGATTGCCTTCTCAAAAACCTTGGCTCGCGAGCACGCCCGTGATAATGTCCGCGTGAATATCGTTGCGCCGGGGATTACGCGGACAGGCTTGCACGAGGAAATCGTCTCGACAGACTTTGGTGAAAAGGTATGGGTGGCCATCGAAAAAGCGGTGCCATTAGGGCGTCGAGCTGGTGAGCCGAATGAGATTTCGCCCGCTGTAATTTTCTTGGCCTCTGATGCCGCTCGATTTATCACGGGACAGGTGTTAAGTGTGAATGGTGGTTTGACAATGCAGGATTGAATTGTTGTGTTGACTCGATGTGGAACGACGGACAATCATTATTTGGCTGCCCGTCGTTTTCTGTTGGCTTTGAACGTTACTAAATACGTTACTTTTCCACAGAGAAACACAGATTGACACAGATAAAATCTAAAAAATGGTCTAGATTTGTGAGTACCTGTGGACTGTTTGGCTCTTGAAATCAGCCTCTATGGAGTAAAATAATGAAAAAAGTGCCAGAACACGGCCCTTGTTTTATTTGCGGTAGTCAAAATCCAGGGAATATTGGCTTGACGTGGTGGGAGCAAGAAGATGGAACAATTGTGTCGGATTATGTTCTCACGGAACGGCAGCAGGGTGGAAATGGGATGTCGCACGGTGGCGCAACGGCGGCGGTGTTGGATGAAGTGATGGGTGTGGCGGTATGGCGGGCTGGACATCCGGTCGCCACCCTCAAGTTGGAGGTAGAGTATCGACTGCCCATTTTAGTCGGGAGCCACGTGCAGGTCAAAGGCTCTATTGTTGATCAGATTGAGCGTGTCATTCGAGCTAGAGGTGAAATTATTTTGGACAATGGCCAAGGTGAAATCGCTGCGGTTGGTCGAGCGGTCTTTGTAGAAGCTCCTCATTTGTTTGAAAAGCCGATGTATCGCGTGGAATGAGCCAATTATTTAACGACGATATTGTTACTGACAATAAGTTAGATGAAAGAGTGTAAAACAATGAAAAATATTGCTGTATTTTGTGGATCTTATCCAGGTAATCGCCCTGTGTATCTTGAAACGGCGCATCAGATGGGGCAAGCCTTGGTTGACCGAGGCTTAGGTCTTGTCTATGGGGGTGGTAAGGTCGGTCTGATGGGAAAAGTGGCTGATACCGTGCTTGAGTTGGGCGGCGAGGCGATTGGGGTGATGCCAAAGTCACTGGTTGAGCGAGAAATTGGACACACAGGTCTGACCCAATTGCACGTTGTTAGCTCGATGCACGAACGCAAGGCAATGATGGCCGAGTTGTCCGATGGCTTTGTAGCTCTGCCGGGGGGCCTGGGGACCTATGAGGAAATCTGTGAGGTAATTACCTGGGGCTTGCTGGGCTTCCACCAAAAACCGTGCGGTTTTCTCAATGTTGAAAATTATTACACTGGAATTTTGGGGCAATTTGATAAGGCTGTTCAGGAAGGCTTTTTGGACCAACCCTATCGTGATATGATTTTGGTGGCAGAAACCGCCAACCAAATGCTTGATCTATTTGAAACATATGAGCCGCCCAAAACACAAAAGTGGGTAAAAACAAAGGAAGAGTTGTAGGCTGGCGACGGGTAAACATTATGGCTAAGAGAAAATTATCGCGGGATCAAAGGCGAAAACAGAAAAAAGATAAGCGTCAACGGCAGTTTGGTGGATTTGGGCGGAAACAGCCAAAAAACACAGATGGAATGTCATCTACTTTTATGGAATTCATTGAACCCTATATGCCGATGGTGAACAATCAGGACGCAATGGAAAAACTATTGATGGTGGCCATTGAGGCTTGGAATAGCGGCCTACTCCCCACAGAGCAGCAAGACGCTCGGATTCAGGTGATGACCCAGAGTATCCCCCTAGATATTCGCGATGATTTTGAGGCGATGCTCCGGCAACTCGTTGAGCGGAAGAACACGCAGTTCGCTGAATACACAGATGAGTTGTTGGATTATGAGTTGGCGAAGATGCGGGATGGGTATCGGGTTTCGGTCACATCGGCTGTGATAGGAGATGGTGATGTCACGGATTAAACTCGATTACATCTTGTTCAGTATTTTATGTGTTACCTCGTGTGAAACCGCCCGGAACTTCCCCCAATCGGCAAAATCACCTTCGACCGTTCGTAATTTCTCCGCTGTCTCTTGAAGTTTATAGGGTGGAATCGCTTTGAAGCCAGAAATGGCCTCGCTGGTATCAGTAGGCTTTGGTTTATTGGCGCTGGGTCTGGTGATAAAGACATAGGAGACAAAAGGTTGGGTATATTCCTCTCGTTTTAAGGTGTACAGAATAACGGCTAAACAGCGATCTATCTCGCGCTTGATGCCCGTTTCCTCATACACCTCACGCCGTAAGGCCTGTTGCGGCTTCTCTCCACGATCAAGACCCCCTGTCATTAAGCGATAAACTCCACCGTATGCCTCTTTGGTGTGCAGCCAAACCTCACGTTTCTTGTTGGGGATGACCATCACCACCTCCCCCCGTCGCTTTTTTCGCTTCATCTTGTCCATCAGATTTAACATGCCTGATGTGTTAACCGTTAAATCAACGTGATGATGATAAATCGGTCCATATTTTCGCCACAATTTTCGTAGCAGCTTTTTGTTATAAACTTGTTCGAAGTAAATGTCTGTTTTTGCCATCATTGTGCCTTTGTTATCACTATCGTTGCAGTTGCCAGTCGTTTACATTCCAGGTGAAGGGGCGAAAAGGGCCAGGCTGAACACCCTGTAAGCGCGGGCCAACCAAAAGATGTTGATTGGGGGCCATGAGAAAATCGACCGGGCGATCTCGGCTCAAGGTCTCTTGAATTTCACCGTAAATTTCAGCACGGGTCTGAGGATCGCAATCGGGGATTGAATTTGCCTCAAACAGTGATACATCCAGATCAGGATTGTCGTATGAGGTGAAATTGAGGCCGAGACCAGGCGTATCCTCACGAGAGTGCCAATAGATTTGTTGGTCGGGGTCGGGTAAAATTGGCCAGTGGAAGATTGCTAACCTGAAATCATGGGTGAACAAATCATCGATGACGCTATCACGGGGTGCCCCTTCCGCTCGAACGAATAGCCCTAAATCTCGATAGTAACTGCTAATGAGCCAACCCAGATTTTGATGAAGCTGATTTTGTCCATTTAGCCGGATCGAGAGTTCCAGCCGCTCCCCATCCTGCTCCAACCAGCCATCATTATTTGTATCACGTAGGCCTGATCGTTGCAACAGGGTTTTAGCCATTTCCACATTAAAATCCGGCTCAGTAATCATCTCGTTTGCGGCCCAATGGGTAGGCAACAGTGGCCCAGCCAAACGTTGTCCATCGCCACCAGCCGCCTCATTGAGCAATACCTCGCGATCTAGGCCGACGAGCAGCGCCTCACGAACCGTCTGTGGTAGCGGATCTTTGTTCTTCGGGTCATAGCTGATGGCGAGATAGATCATCTGGGCGGTGGGGTAGGTAATATCGGTCAGGTAGTCGGGCACACGATTGAGCGTGAGCGGAGGGAACGGGCCAACCACATCGAATTGACCTTCGGATAAAATCACCTCCAACGTGTCTTGATTCAAAAAACGAATAGTAAAGCCGGGGACGCTAGGTGGGGCGTCTCCGTGATAATTGGGATTTTGCCCTAAAATCAGAGTGCGCCGATTTTCGGACCACTCAGCGATGGCGAAAGGACCACTACCCAATGGTTGATCACTCTCAATGTCGGCGCTGGGAATGAGCGGCAACAGACCAAGGGTCGTCAGAGCGGAGCAGTTGATTGTGTCAAAGGTCATTTGTACGGTCTGATCATTTGGGGCTGAGATGGTGCTAAAACTGAGCAGAGCGAGATGTTGGGTCGCTTGCAAACTTTCAACGATGGCCCCTGCGGTCATCTGTTCGCCATTGCTCCAAACCAGGTTGTCCGGCAGGGTGAAGGTCACTTGTCTGCCGTTTCGACTAAACTCCCAGGCTTGGGCTAGCCCTGGCTGGAGAGTGGCGGTATTCGGATCAACTTGCAACAGACTTTCATAAAGCAGGGGCGTCAGTTGTCGGGCGGCAGGATGATTGCCTGTGATGGGATTGAGAGTTGTGGGTGAGCCCATCAATCCGGCCAAGACGGTTTCGCTTTCAGGCAGTGGAATTAGATCAGGCGGGGTGGTTTCGAGTGTTTCGGCGGGTGTTGGGGGGATGACTGTCGCCGTCGGCATTGGCGTGGGCGTGGCTGTTGCCTCAAATTCGACAATGCCTGACGTGGCTGTTGGCTTCACTGCCTCGTTGCTAGCTTGACAAGCCATTAAAATGAGCAGACAGGAAATGAGTGACATCAGACCCATGCGGCGTGCGATTTTCATTCAGTATGTTCCTTTCGGGGTTAGGGTCGGAGACCTCGGCAATTATATAACTCAAGCATCTTGGTCACAAATGGCTAGTGTTCCACCAAAATTATTTGTTGGTTAGAGCATTCGGGATGGACACTTAAGCTGAAGCAAGTTGCAAAATTTAGCCAAACAAACGAAATTTGCTTCAGGCCTAGTGACCAAGGGAGAGATCAGCTACCCAGCGGCGAAATTTTTGATATAGTGTGGCTTGGTCATGATCACGCCAAGTGAGGTCGTAGCTATTTTGGGCAAGAATGTCCTCATTGTGGGTTAAACGCACTAGAATTTGTTGCGGAGTGGTTTTGAAAATATGGGACAAGGAGTCGACTTGGTTTGCACAGTTCGCTGGTAGGCCAAGTTTATTCGTGTAGACATTGATTCCATCTGTAAAGATATCCAAAGAAAGACTTTCGAAATTGGTCAGTGTATCGTTGATTGCCCAAATTTCGGCCTCAAAGGTATCACCAGATTGCCATGGGCGACCCATTGGGAAGTTGAGCGAAATGAGAACAGGGTTATACCAATCTGCTAGGTGGTGATAGGCTAATTTGGGCCGACCGAAGTAGTCAACGATAGCCCAACTAATGGCTGGCCAAGGCTCGTTGAATTGCCATAAGCAAACGCCGCCTGCGTGGCCTTTTTGGCGGCGCATCCGCTCGATGGCAATCTGTAGCCCTCGGGCTTGGGCACGCTGCGAGTGGTTGATGATACTGGGCAAATCAGAGGTGGTTTGTTGTAGCTGGAAAATCTGGCGGTACCGTTCGATTTTTTCGACATCGGCGTGGTGGGTGTCCCATTTTTTGCCAGGATCAGCTAACATTTTGGTCAGGGTTTCGTGGGCAGGCAGGGCTTGTAGGCCAAACTCGCTGAGAAAATTAGCGGTTTCCTGTTGATACGACTGTAGAGCCAGATTGCCGTGCCACACGTGCCAATTGTGGGTATCCTTGCCATAGCTGCTGGTGCTTGGAGAGACAGCGATAAATGGCCGAGTCCCATCATACTCAGTGACAATCGTAGCGAGGGTATTTATCACCGCTTGATTACGTCGTTGCCCAAACTCATTGCCGCCGCACCAGATAATCAGGCTGGGATGATGCTTGATTTGGCGTACCATCGCTTCGCATTCTTGCTCAACCAAGGCTAAGAAATTTTTATTACGAGGAATGCTTCCCAAAAACATACAGGCGAAGGGGAATTCTTGCCAGACCAACAAACCCAGTTCATCACACAAGTCATAGAAGGCTTGCTTTTCCCGTAAACCACCGCCCCAAACTCGGAGCAGGTTGCTGCTGCTCTGCTGAATGAGACCAAGCAGCCGCTTATAATCTGCTGGACGTAATCGGCCGGGGAAACTATCCGCTGGAACCCAATTGACCCCACGAATAAACTCTCGTGCCCCATTGATTGAAATTTGCCACTGATTAAAGGAGACAGTTCGGAAGCCTGTCCGAAGCTGGTGTTCGTCTAGAACATCGAAGTTGCTCCCCACTACTCGCAATACAATATTGTATAAATGGGGAAAACCTCGATCCCACGGCTGCCATAATTGGACCTCTGGTAGGTCAAACGCTAACTGTTGCTGACTCTGTCCGGCTGGAATATCGCGGCGAAAATGGTACAGATCGAAGCCGGAGTCGGTGAAATTGACGGGGACAACGCTGGCAACGAAGGTGATAGTTTGGGCTACCAAGCTGTTGATCGTTACCCCAAGTGACACAGTCGCTTGGGCGGCTGTCTGTAATGGCAGATCGTTGATAGGCAGATGAACCGTGGACTTGGCTTGAACATCTTCAAGAAAGATCGATTGGCTGGTTACCAAGGTGACCTCATCCCAAATCCCCATCGTACGAATGGGCGGGGCAAAATCCCAGCCAAATGACATTTGGCATTTGAGTGTGGCAGACCGATCAGGGTAAACGCCAATCCAACCGCCTTGTAATGGTCCGACCACCCCTTGCCATACCTGCTGTGGTAGAGTGAGTTGCCGGGTGGGTAAAGCTTCGCTGCCCCAAATACGCACCCCAATCTCGATGGGGCCGCCTGTCAGATGGTCCTCTAAGTTTATAATTTGGTGGGAGAACATCCCCTCGTGGCGGCTGACCTCTTGACCGTTGATGAAAATGGCCGAAAGATAATCGATGCCTTCAAAGATCAGATAGGCTTGTTGGTTGGGTGGGGGTGAATCAAGCTGTAACGCCCGACGGTACCACCAGTCGGATTCTTCAACCCATAGGCTTTCTTTATAATTTTCATCGACAAAGGGATCTGATATTCGCCCGAGTGCCAGTAAATTGGTTCGAACATTGCCGGGGACGGTGGCTGGGAGCCATTCGGGCACATCGCTGAGATCATACACGTTTGGCTGCTCAAATGATTTGCGAGATACCTGCCCAAATTGCCATTGGTTATCATTTAGGCTGATGATCTGTCGGGTCACGAGGCAAATCTTTCCCGCAAGCGTTTAAGCGGAATCGCTCGCCAGATGACATTCATATCGGGTTGATTGAAGCCCCCGACAATGATGAGGGTAACAAAATAGACCGCCGTACCGATGCTGATTGTGGCTAGAAAGTTGGTATCGCCGATAAGCCACAAACTAAGCCCCATCGCAGCGGTCGCGACGATGGGCCGCCAGACAACATCAAGCCAAGGAACGGTGCAGAGATGCTTGCGAACGAGTAGATAAAAAGGAATGAGGAGGGACCACTCAGAAAGAATGGTGGTGATGGCTGCGGCGCGGTAACCATAGAACGGGATAAAAATTAAGTTTGTCATGAGATTGAATAAAACGCCGATGATAAAGGCGCGGGTCAGGTGGCGTTGTTGATTGATGGCGATAAGGACGTATTGGGTCACTTGATTGATGAAGCTGAAGGGCAGGAACCAGATGAGAAGTTGGAGCACAATCATCGAGGCAGGCAGGAAACGTTCCCCCGCTAAGAAGAAAATGAGTTCGCGGGCCACGAAAGGGGTGCCCATGGCAATTGGAAAGGCCATAATCAGAAGTAGGCGTAAGCTGAGAATATAGGCCCGGGCCAGCGAGTCACGAGAGTCGGCTGCAAAACGACTCATCAGCGGAAAGATAGCCAGGGTGAAATATTGCGGAATAACATTGATACCATCCACATATTTATAGGCTGCATTGTAAAAGCCGACCGACTCATCGCCCCATTGCGGCTGTAGAATGAAAACGTCGATGCGGAAGAAGATCGTGGCCAACAGATGGTTGATCATCAAGGGGAAGCTCTCGCTTACCATCTCGCGTTGTAAGCCGCGATCTGCCTCATATGAAGGGCGATAAATTTTTGTTATTAAGATGTAGGCCAGCACCACAAAGGCGACGAGGTTGGCAAACAAAGACGCAGCGGCCAATCCAATAATCCCCCAGCCCAGGAGCAACACCAACGCCCCCACACTTACCCGGCTGAGGGCAGTGACCGAGGCGATCGCCGCGGGATATTCGGCCTTTTCGTGGGCATAGAAGATTGCGGTCAATCCATCCGAGAAATTGCTTAGCAAGGCTCCCACGGCGAAGATGGCGATGGTGATCAGGACATCTGTAGTGAGGTTGCCGTAAATCAGATAGACACCTAAGATCGCTACCATAATTGGTAACGCCAAGAGCCACAGATAGAGGCGGAGGATGGTGACGTTTGATAGATAACGATTAGTTTGACCGCGGTCAGCCGCCACATCTCGGGTCACCAGCGTGCCAAGACCGTAGCGGGTCAGGATTTCGGTCAGGCCGATAAATGCGACGGCGAAGGCATACCGCCCCGCCCCCTCCGGCTGGAGGATGCGAAGCATCAGGAGGGCAAAGGCAAAATCAATGAGACGGTTGGAGATGGCCATCACCATCGGCACCAAGCTGTTTTTTGCGACTCGTTTGATCGCCGAGTCATCCTCGTGTTCGCGATACAGTTTGCCCCAGGCCCAGGCCCCCAGGGCAAAAATTAGGGTGACGAAGGCGAGGAATGAGCCATAAAGGCCGAGTTGGAAACTGCGAGGACTATAACGGAAGCGGACTTCCCATTGACCGGCGGGCAGCTCAATCGCTCGGAAATTGCCGTTCGCCCGGTGGAGGGTGACCTCAACTTCTTGAGATCCCTCAATTTCGGCGCTGGTCTCAGTCTCTTCAACTGCTGTTACATAAGCCCGCCAGCCAACAAAATAACTGTCGGCCAAGACAAGCCAACCCGGCTCCGCTAATGTGGTCGCGACTTTGACCTGATTGGGGGTGTATTCAGTGATTGTTGTTTCGGCTGAGAGTTGGTGGCCCTGAATAGATGGTGCCTCTGGGCGCGATTCACCCAAACCATTGTTTTCGCCGTCAAGGATGATTTTTTCGCGCGGATTGAGACTACGCAGGGCGAACCCTAAATCATCACCGATGTCCATTTGTTCGTGTACGACAAAGGCGCGGGGCATGACATCCAGATTTTCGTACACCCGAACTTCGTCATTATACACAAGTTCATAATTCGGATTGCCGATCTCAACGGCGGTTAAGATGTAGCGAACGCCAAGGAGATCCAACAAAGCTGAGTCGAGGGCATTGTAGCCATCGTAGTAGAGCGGCCCAATGCGATTGAAGAGCAAGTCACCGTTGGGCTGAATGAGCTGCATAAATTGGGCGTACTGGCCTGGAATGATGCTGTCGTAGCCGCGCACATCGAAGAGGTTGCTGAACATCGTTGCGTTGGCTAGATACACCTTGTTGCCAGGACCGTCGGGGGTATCAAAGCTGTTGATCCGGAAGTAGGGATCGCGCTCAGCTTGGTCCTCAAGCCATTGTACCACACGGGGCTTGATCTGGAGTAATTCAGGATTGACGCTTGGGTTGAAGCCTGCACCGGCCATCAATAAATCAATCGCAACCACAATGACAATGAGCGGCATCCAGGCGGAAACGGGGTTTGCCAACAAGCGGTTTAGGCCAGGAATCAAATTCCGTATGTCAATGGGACATCGAACAATTCTGAGAATGGCGCCGCTGGCGGTGAGCATAAGAAAAAACCTAAAGAGATTGGGCCATTGATAGCCAAAGAACTGTCTCCCATTGGCAAAGGCGTTTTGGGCTAAGCCGGAGCGGTCAAAGACAAAGGATGCGGCCTGGATAAAGGGTGTGGGGAGAAATAAGGCGGTTAGCATTCCAATGAGGCCCAGAATGCCGATCCAGAAAAGGAGCCAGCCGAGATAGAGGGAGATGGTGGCTAAGAATGATGGGGTTGGCCTCGGTTGTCCCTCCTCAATCCCTCCCAAATGGGGGGAAGCATTTACTCCTCCTCCTGTTAGGGGGAGGTTGGGAGGGGGTGATTTTTCCATTTCCCTCCACTGCGTACTCACCCATCGTTCCAAATACGCCACGCCAACGCCCGCGAGAATAGCCATACTCAAGGTGTAGGGAAAAAGCCAGCGAAATGGCGAGTGGAGTTGGTTCCAACCAGGTAGGCCGTAGTAGAGAATGGCGTAGAGTGGGGTACCGAAGGCAAATAATAGGGAGACAATAGCCAGTAGAGTGAAAATAATAGTTGTGGTTGAAAAGGTCGATTGCAAGCGGTGTCGAATACTTTGGAGAATAGCTAATCCAGCGAGAGCGAGGGGGAGGATGCCTAGGTATGCGCCTCCTTCAACGGCTGTTTTTGTATCCCAACTGGTACAATTCGGGCAAAGCGGGTTGATTTCGCCGTTGGCATTGAGGCCAAGTTTTTGCCATTGCCAAGTGACGACGTCGAAGTAGCCGTGGTGGGCGGGGCTGCCGAAGAAGTCGGGAATCAGGAAGGTGGCGACTCGGCGTATGGGCAAAGCCCAGCCTCGTACTTGATCTAAGGTGACAGAGTTGTCCCGGAAGTTTTGGGTCACGATTTCATACATCGGAACCAATTGGGCGGCCCCTAAAGCAACGCCAAAACAGGCCATAAATAAAAGCCACAGCCCTAGTCGAAAAACGTAACGGAACGTCTGTTGTCGCCGCCAGAGAACAATCAGCCGACACAAAGCATAAAATCCACTAACGATCAAGGTGTAGTAGGTGATTTCAACGTGTCCGGCCAGCGTTTGTAGACCCAGAGCAATGGCCCCAGCGACAATGTAAGGCACAGGGGAATAGGAGGTCTGCCCCTTTTCTTCCTGTTTGCGAACAACAGTTTCGATCATCGCCAAAATGAGCGGAAGCCAAACTGCCCCCGCCAGAACCATCGTGAAAACGACACGAACGATGAAAAAAGCACTGAGGGAATATGCAATTCCAGCAACGAGTGCGCCCAATCGCGAGATACGTAGGGTGCGGCAAAAAATGTACATGAAGAGGCCAGCCAACCAGAGCTGACTGACCGTAAACCAACCGTAGGCCTTGGTTAAGGGCAGAACGTAGAAAATCAGGCTGAAGGGATACATGGCCGAGTGTTGACCGTTGGCGAGAAAGGGTTGTCCAGACAGAATGTAGGGGTTCCAGAGGGGGAGTTGTCGTGCACTGATTGATTCCCGGACAAACTTTTTCCAAACGTAGTTTTCCAGAATTAAATCTGAGACCAGTTGATTCTGTGGCTCCCCAATACCATGCGTTTCACGATAGGAACGCCACGGTTCAAAGGCAAAAAGGTTGTCGATGGGGAGTAAGGTATTGGGGCCAATCGTAACCGACCAGAAGAGCAAGAGTGGCAGAATAAATAGGAGCAGCGCGGCCAGTAGGTCGTGCCGGTGTATCACTTTCAAAATTCAGCTGCTCCTAAGGGTTGAGGATTACAAAACTTTTCTGGGGATTGCTCAAAGCTCACTCCCAATTTCAGAAAATTAGGCAAGTTGATCGATCCTTAAGCCTTAAGCTTCGATTGAGTGGGATAGCGGGATCGGCTTTACGTTTCGGTGACGCCAGCGGATTTCAAAGACACGAAGGGCTGCCTCAATTTTGACGGGGACAGACATTTTGCTTTGGCCAATGCGACGATCCTCGAAATAGATCGGGATCTCCACAATGTTGAATTTTAACTTCTCCGAGACAAAGGCCATCTCTACCTGAAAAACATAGCCGTTGGAGTTGATGCGCTCCAAGCCGATGCGTTGTAGCGCACTCCGTCGCCAACACTTGAAGCCTGCGGTGCCGTCTTTCGTGCGCATGCCCAATATGCCACGAGTCCAAATTGCATTCGCCCACCAACTCAAGAACCAGCGCCCCCAGCCCCATCGCTCGTCGAGTTCACCGCCTTTAACATAGCGTGAGCCGACGACAACATCATGTTTGGGGATGCGACTGAGCATTTCAGGGATGTAGGAGGGAGAGTGAGAAAAGTCAGCATCCATTTGGATAATGTAATCAGCGCCTTGTTCGATTGCCCAAGTAAATCCCGCGATATAGGCTGTCCCCAAACCCTGTTTGCCTTCCCTGTGGAGGACATGGAGTTGTCCTGGGTATTTTGATTCGGCTAATTCATCTGCAATTTTGCCAGTACCATCAGGAGAGTCATCATCAACAATAAGAATATGGAAATCTTCTTGTAAATCAAGCTTGAATAGTTCGGCTGTGATGGCTGGAACATTATTTGCTTCGTTGTATGTTGGAATAACAATAAATACTTTCATTAATTCGAGTACGCTTTGAATTTAGAGTCAAGATTGGATCAATCTCCAAAGGGTATTGAAAAACGTAAAAAAATCAAAATTCAGGGGTGCATTTTGTACTGTTAAAATGAGGTGAAAGCCCGATAATAAAAAGCTAATTATTCGGGTAATTTGATAAAGGGGAATAAAGCGGTGTTAAATTCATCTTGCCAATCAGGACCTATTCGGTCAAGTTCGGCCCGAATCGCTTGGGAGTCGGCGACAAGTTTGGCTATATCTAATCCCATACACATTGGGGCAAATCGTTTTATTTTTGGCAACCCTTTTTCGATGACCTTGACTGCCCCACGCCAATTTTTCTTCTGCACGTGATAACAGGCCACACCAATTTGGAGAATACCTTGATACATCAGGCGAATGGGGGCACGCTCAGCATTCCAGGCATCTTCGAGAACTTCATGACACTCAAAAAACTCACCCGCATTCAACATCGTAATCCCTTGAATGACTAGCTCTGGTAGGGGATCTTGACAGCGAGTCTCATCAACCACCCATTTGTGTTTTTCAATGAGTTGAGGCAACTGTGTGGTAATTGCGCTACGCCCCACAACCGCTGTACAGCCTGCGGCTAAAGCGCGTTCACGTAATTCCAAGTCCACGTGAGGGCCAAAGCCGAGCACAGGAATATGATTGCCTTTTCGACCAGCGCCTTTGATGTAGCCCAGCAGTTCTGCCCAATCGAAGCCTTGGCTAAACAAGTCTACAATTGTTAGAACAGGGGCCTGAGTAATGGCCCGATTTAAGTCTGTCGGATTAGTCGCAACAAGGGGACGATAACCCAAATGAGCAAGCCCATTTTCGAGCTTTGGTAGAAACATCAAGTCATCAACAATCAGGATGATATTTTCTTTGTTCATGCGGATTTTGGCTCAGGTGTTTCTTGATCTTGAGCAAAGCTTGGGGCAAAACGATAGCCAACTCCTCGCTCTGTGACGATAAATTTTGGTTTGCTGGGGTTTCCTTCAATTTTTTTTCGTAGCCGCCACACATACCATTTTACACTTTCGACATTCGCGTCAGTGTCATAAGACCAGACATTATCAAAGATAACTTCTGTGCTCAAGATACGACCTGCACGTCGAGCCATAAAGAGGAGAAGGTTAAATTCAGTTGGGGTCAAGGTTAAGTCTTCATTTTCACGGGTGACCCGATGATCTGCCGGGTAGACGACTAATTCGCCATCACCAAAGCTGAGGGGAGTTGCTTCAGATGTCGGTGAGCCTTTCACGCGTCGTAACACTGCGCTGACCCGCGCTAGAAGTTCGGCTTGGTGAAATGGTTTGACGAGATAATCATCGGCCCCGGACTGTAGACCACGGACGATGTCATTTTGCGTGCCCCGAGCGGTCAACATAACGATTGGAACCATTGAATTTTTGCGAATGCGCTCACAAATTTCCCAGCCACTAATGTCTGGCATCATGACATCTAAAATAATTAAATCAGGCCGTTCTTTGGGAACTAGCTCCAAACCTTCCTTGCCATGTGAGGCTGTTTTAACTAAATAGTTATCTTGTTCTAATGTCTGTTGAATCAGTTTTAACAAAAGTTGATCATCATCAATGATCAGAATCTTTTCAGGCACTGATGTATTCACCTCATTGCGTTTGGGCCAATCGATTGATTGAAGAATATTTGTAATACTATAAAACTTAGATGGGCAGGCCTTACAAAAATCCCCTTCCATAATTCTATTGATTTAGCTGGATTGTGTCAACGTGTCTTAAAACAATTTATTTCTTGATGGTAACGCCAACATTCTTGGCAAAATTTACTTCTCAGGATATGATTGGGCGCGATGAGCAAGAGCAAATCCAAGCAAAGTGATCCACAAAAAAGCCATCGTGCCTTTTCTGTTGCGATGATTCTGTTCGCTGTTTTTGCTGTTGTGGTTGGGGTACAGGTATTTGGTCGTAATGATGGCTCCGATTTACCCTTACCCAACACCTTAATGACCTCGGCAACCCCAATCGGAGAGATGCAGTTGATACCTGCTGATCAAGCGCGGGCTTTGGTTGGGGTGGTTTCTGGGCATCGGGGGTATGATCCGGGGGCAATTTGTTCGGATGGCTTTAGTGAAGTTGATGCGAATTTTGTTATCGCTCAACTTGTTGTTGAACTGCTTACGCAGCGGGGGGTGCGTGTTGACTTGCTTGATGAATTTGATGATCGTCTTGGGAATTATCAAGCAAATGCTTTAGTCAGTATCCACGCAGATAGTTGCAATATTCCTGGTGCAACTGGGTTTAAAACAGCCCGGGTGACAAACAGTGCGATCCCTGAGGCGGAAGATCATCTTGTTGCGTGCCTCAATCGCGAATATGCCAATCATACTGGTCTCCCGGAACACCCAGGTAGCATTACCGACGGGATGACGAATTACCACGCCTTCAATCAAATTCACCCGCAAACCCCTGGGGCAATCATTGAGGTGGGTTTTTTGCTCGATGATCGAGACATTATAGAGAATCATCCCGATGTTGTGGCTCGAGGGATCGCGGCTGGTATCATGTGTTTTTTGGAAGAATAGGACCAGAGATTGGCGGTTAGGGGATTGATGTAAACAGAATGGTGCCCCCCCATAACCCATCCCTTGAATAATTTTAGGAGAGACTTATGAGTGTAACCCCAATCCACCATTATCTATGGAGTGGTATGGTTGCTGACGATGATGCGGACATTGGCGTTCTTGGTGTTCCCTTCGACAGAGCAGTGAGTTGGCGGGCCGGAACCGCGCTGGCCCCTGCCCGGATACGCAGTATCACCCCGCATCTTTCGCCTGTGACGGAGGAGGGGATTCCCTTGAAAACCCGCCTGAAAGATTATGGGGATGTTGAGATTGATTTGAACTGGGAGCGATTTTTTGGGCAGACTGAACGGCAAGCCTCCGAAATTTTGAAAAATCATCCCTTCGGCTTTTTTCTTGGTGGCGACCACAGTGTGGGCATTCCTTTGTTCAAGGCATTTGCTCGAAAATTTGAGGGTCCCGTTGGGTATATTCAGTTTGACTCACATGCAGATTTGATGGATGAGTTTGAGGGACACCGCTGGAGCCACGCTTGTACAGCCCGCCGTAACTTGGACTTGCCCAACCTTTCCCCCGATCATTTAGCCTTTGTCGGATTACGTTCCTATTTAGATGAAGAGCTTGACTTTTTCTCGGCCAACCCAGGCACATCTTGGTACCCAGCCCGGACTGTTTATAAACGTGGCCCAGAAGCGATTGCTCAAGAAATTGTGGCCCAGATGCAAGGGGTTGAAGCGGTCTATATGAGCTTGGACATCGACGGAATTGATCTAGCCTACACCCCAGGGACAGGGACTCCAGAAGCTGGCGGCCCCTCAACGCGTGATTGCCTCGAATTTTTGCGCATCATCTTTGCGGGACTTCCTGTGCGGGCTATGGATATCGTTGAAGTCAGCCCCCCGCTTGATGTCTCGGATGTCACCTCACTTGTAGCCTTAAAGGTGATGTATGAAGTGTTTGGGTTTTTACAGGCAAAATCAGGCGATTAGAGGTGATAGGTGATTTCGATATCAATCTCCAATCTCCTATCTTTAATCTCTTGAACACAAAAGGAGTCTCCTATGGAACTGTACGATGTGATGCGAACAACATTTGCCGCTCGGCAATTCACGGATGATCCGTTACCTGATGAAACCCTGCTGAAAATCCTTGAAAATGCCCGCTTTGCCCCAAATGGTGGTAATCGACAGGGTTGGCAGGTGATTGTGGTTCGGGATCAGCAAACGCGACAAGCATTAGCCGATTTATCGAAGCCCGCTTCCAAACGTTACGCCGCACAAGTCAGGGCAGGCGAGAATCCGTGGAATACAATTGATCCCACTGCAGCGGATGATGAGACGATTGCCAATACGCCACTTCCCTCTGTAATGGTTGAGTCCGTTTTGCGGGCAGCCGTGGTGTTGGTTATTTGTGTTGATCTCAAAGTGGTGGCCTCGACCGATCAATATTTGGATCGGGTGGGGGTGATCAGTGGGGCCTCAATTTATCCCTTTGTTTGGAATATCTTGCTTGCGGCCCGACACGAAGGCTTTGGTGGCACGATTACAACGATGGCGGTCGCGCAAGAAGCAGACGTACAAGCCTTGCTTGGCATTCCCTCACACTTTGCCGTTTCGGCTGTTGTGCCTTTGGGAAAGCCGGTTAAACAACTAACCAAACTAAAACGAAATCCGGTCGAGTCTTTTACGCGGCTTGAGCATTGGGATGGTGAGCGATTATCGGAATAATGATAGTGTAAGTGCAATGCACCCCATACTTGCCGCCTGTCCTCTCCGTTGACACCCCCCCAGCCTTATGTTATACTTCCTGCCACTTTTAAATCGATGCCGCGCGAACTTTGGGCGGCATTTTTGTTGAGGGTATGATGCGTCAATCACGATTATTTGGTCGAACCTTGCGGGATGATCCGGCTGAGGCCGAGATTATCAGCCACAAATTGTTACAACGGGCCGGTTTTATAAAACCTGTTGCCTCTGGGATTTACACCCAAATGCCAATGGGCTGGCGGGTCTCACGGAAAATTATGGACATCTTCCGTCAGGAGATGGATGCCATTGGTTGTCAGGAGATGGCGATGCCTGTTTTGAACCCTGCTGAGATGTGGCAGGAGACTGGTCGGTGGGACTCGGTGGGACCCGCATTGGTACGTTGGGCTGACCGAAATGGTCGGGATATGGCCTTAGCGATGACCCACGAAGAGTCGTTAACCGATGCGCTCAAGACTGAATTGGACTCCTACAAACAGCTCCCGATTTTAGCCTATCACATGCAGACCAAAATTCGTGATGAGCCGCGGCCTCGGGCTGGCTTGATTCGGGTGCGCGAATTCATTATGAAGGATGCCTACTCGGTCCACGCGTCGTGGGATGATATTGATGAATTCTACCCAATTATGGTTGACGCCTACCGAAAAATTTATACCACTGTAGAGCTGAATATTGTCGAAGTAGAAGCTGACTCCGGAATGATGGGTGGTAAGGACTCGCACGAATTTATGCTGATGAGTCCAAGCGGTGAAGATACTATTTTGATCAGTAGCGACGGTCAGTACGCTGCAAATACAGAGCGGGCTGAGTTTGATAAGGGTACACCTCCTGAAGAAGAAATGAGCGAAATTGAAGAAGTTTATACACCTGACTGTAAAACCATTGCTCAGGTCGCCGACTTCTTGGGTGTCCCTCAAACGCGGACGGTCAAGGCGGTGTTCTATACAGCGGAGAATGAAACAAGCGACTTTATCTTCGTGGTCATTCGTGGTGATTTGCCCGTCAATGAAACCAAATTAGGTAATGCGCTTGGTGGACTTCGCTTCCGCGCCGCGACAGAAGAAGAGATTGTTTCGGCTGGCGCTGTGCCTGGCTACGCTACTCCTATCGGCTTGAAAAAGGATTTGGGGAATGGTCGCAAGATGATTATCGTGGCCGATGACTCAGCCATCAACTTCCGTAATCTGGTTAGTGGGGCCAACAAAGTCGAATATCACTTTACCAACACCAACGCCGGACGCGACTATGAGCCGGACATCGTGGCTGATATTGCTTTGGCCCAGCATGGCGACAAAATGAAAGACAAAGACCTGATTTATGAAGAGCATCGCGGCATCGAAGTTGGGCATTGCTTTAAACTCGGGACAAAATATACCGAGTCGATGAAAATCAACTTCCTCGATGAGAATGGTAAGGCCCAGACACCGATTATGGGCAGTTATGGGATTGGCGTTGGGCGTCTGATGGCGGCCATTGTGGAGCAACACCACGATGAAAATGGTATTATCTGGCCTGCTTCAGTTGCACCTTTTGATGTGCATTTGGTGTCGTTGGCCAAGCGGATAACTGATGATGTTGGGGTACAGGCCGAAGCATTGTACGAAAGTCTGCAAGCAGCTGGCTTTGATGTGTTGTACGATGAACGGAAAGAAAGCCCCGGGGTGAAATTCGCGGACTCAGATTTGATTGGTTTGCCGTGGCGGATTACCATTAGTTCGCGTAGTCTAAAGAATGGCGGGGTTGAGCTAAAATCTCGCCGTGGCGGTGAAGCTGAAATTGTACCGTTGGCTGACATTGTCGAGCGATTACAACAGGCATAAAGTGACAAGTTGGCCAGGTGTGGGGTCAAAGTTGTAAATCTACTTGATTGGACCAAGATGAAACTCGAATCAATTCTTTCAAAAAAACAGGAAAATTTGCTCAAAGATGAGCGGCAATGGCTCCTTGAATTACAGGCGATCTTAAATAAATTTGGGGCTTCCGAAGAAGATCAAATTACCCTGGCAAAATCGATTCAGCAACTTGATGAACTATTTTTGCTGGTGATTGTTGGTGAATTCAACGCAGGGAAAAGCGCTTTTATCAATGCTTTGCTGGGGCAAAAACTCCTTAAAGAAGGAGTGACCCCCACAACCGCCCAGGTCAATGTTTTGAAGTATGGTGACGCCAGTGCGCGTGATGTGGCGGAAGCCCATTTGCACGTGATGAAGGAGCCAATTGACCTACTTCGTCACATTAACATTGTCGATACCCCTGGTACGAACGCTATTGTGCGTGAGCACCAAGCGATTACCGAAGAGTTTGTGCCACGCTCCGATTTGGTGCTTTTCATCACTTCTGCCGACCGACCTTTCACTGAAAGTGAACGAGGCTTTTTGTCTCAAATTAAGGACTGGGGCAAAAAAGTAGTGATGGTTATCAACAAAATCGATTTGTTCCAAACCGAAGAAGACCTGAACCAAGTCATCGAATTTGTTCGCGAAAACGCAACTAAGCTACTCAATGTCACGCCGGACATTTTCCCGGTGAGTGGCCGAAGCGCCTTGCAGTCGAAATTGGGTGAGGCCGAAACTTGGGATGAAAGTCGTTTTGAGGCCCTGGAAAAATATATTTACGACTCACTGGATCAAACCAGCCGTCTTCGGCTTAAATTCCTCAACCCGCTTGGGGTGGCAGATCGTTTGGTGACCAATTATACAGAGGTTACGGATGAGCATCTCACGTTGCTGGAGGAGGATTTCGAAACTATTGACAATCTTGAACGCCAGTTGACCTTGTATCGCGAAGATATGCATCGCGACTTTAAGTTTCGCTTATCTGACATTGAGAATATTCTCTTTAGTATGGAAAAGCGGGGCAATACCTACTTTGATGAGACGATGCGCTTACTCAATATGGGAGATTTGCTAAACCGAAGTCGGTTACGCCAAGGCTTTGAAAACAAAGTTGTAGCGAATGCTTCTCAGGAAATTGAGCAAAAAATTAATGAGATGATTGATTGGTTGGTCAATTCCGACCTGAGTCAATGGCAAGCTGTGACGAATTATCTGGAGCAGCGTAAGCAGGAATACGAAGATCGAATGGTCGGGGATGTTGGGGGAAACTTTCACTATGACCGTAATCGTCTGATCGACTCTGTCGGTAAATCGGCCCAACACGTGGTTGAAACCTACGATAAATCAGACGAGGCCCGAAAAATGGCTGAACAGGCCCAACTGGCTGTGGCTGGAACAGCAGCTATAGGAGCCTTAGGTGTTGGCACCATTGTGACCGCGTTGGCTGTGGCTGCTGTCTCTGATGTGACAGGGGTTATCGCGGGGAGCGCCCTGACCGCCCTTGGCTTGTTTGTGATCCCGGCCCGGAAACGAACTGCCAAAAAAGAAATGGCCGATAGTTTAGCCGCTTTACGTGTACAGCTAACCGACTCTTTGACCACTCAATTTGAGAAGGAACTCAATCGCAGCCTACAGCGTATCAATGACGCGATTGCACCTTATACTCGCTTTGTTCGTTCAGAGAAAGATCGTCTGACCGAAACAAAAGAGGCCCTGACTGAGGCCCACCGTAAACAATCACAATTCCGGGCTCAAGTTGAGGAGATTTTGTGAGTGTCAAGGCCAAAGACACTTTTAATTACCGGGGGTAGCGGTTATCTAGGCCGACACCTCGCCTTAGTTGCCGCTGAAAGTTATACCGTTCATACAACTTATTGGCATCAACCTGACCAAATCACGGCTGGCAATCCTGTCCCTTTGGACATTACCAGCCGTGATGCTGTATTTGACCTTGTTTCTACCCTACAACCTCAAGCAATTATTCATACCGCTGCAGCCAATCCAGGTAAAGATGAGCAATTAATGGAGGCAATCAACACGAATGGTAGTCGTTACATTGCCGAAGCGGCTGTTGCGACAAATGCTCGTTTAGTGCACGTCTCAACCGATGCCTTGCATGATGGTCGCCACGCGCCCTATATGGATGATGCTCCGGCAAATCCATTGAATAGCTATGGTCAAACAAAAGCGGCTGCGGAACAGTGGGTTAGGTCTATTGATCCAAATGCTGCCATCGTTCGTACATCATTGATCTACGGTCTAAAGGAGATGGATCGCGGAACGGTGGGTTTTGCTCAACGTTTGGCGGAAGGAAAGCGATTATTGTTGTTTAATGATGTGATTCGCCAGCCGGTTTGGGTGGAGAGTTTGTCTGAGGCGTTGCTTAAGTTGGTCGAAGTTGAGTTGGGTGGCTTGCTCAATGTGGCTGGTCGTCAACCGCTCACCCGGGAAGAATTTGGTCGAAAGATGTTAAACTTTTGGCAAGTAGAGACAGGCAACCAATTAGGCACCGGACGAGCGGCTGACATTTCGGATAAAATCCCCCTTGACTCACGTCTCTTGATTGAAAAAGGTGAGGCATTGTTAAACATGCGGTTTCCTGGCGTCGATGAGGTATTGCAAGGGGCGGTGTAAGGTCGTACAGAATGATTTCCCGAGAAGGTCTAAGAAAAAATAGCCCGCTTTTGTTGATTTTCCTGCTAATTCTCCTCGTTTGGCGAACTTTTACATTACTCAATCCCCCTAATCTTTTGAACAATGCCGATTTTGCCCTCTCTGATTTAAGCGGGTGGGAAATCATTGGTGATCAAAATCAGATCGCTGTTACGGTTGACTCGACAGGGGGAAGCAAGAAATTGATCCTGACGATTCCTGACTCACCAGAAGGTAGTTTGATTGGTATCGGCCAGCGATTAAATTTGCCTGACAATCAGCCCTATGAATTAACCATTCAATACCGCTTGCCTAATGAACCTGGTCAGAGCAATTTTGTGGTACAAGTGAATTATTTTGGTGAGCAAGATAGTTTGCTCAAACAGGATGAGGTGGGGCTTCCGGTAGCTACCTCGCGTACCACACCCGCGGGATGGTTTGAAGATATGATCGCAATTGCTGCAGAACCAGATGTAAGCTCAATTCAAGTGGGACTGGGCCTGTTTGGTGTAGAGGCCACATCGGTGGAAGTACAGCAGCTTTACGTTGGGAAAGTGTCGTCTATACCTCATCTTTGGCAGGATTTTTGGGTTATTGGATTGGGCGTTTTAATAATAGGGGTGCTTTGTTTTTGGTTGCTTGCTGGGCGAAAAGTAGTAACATCGCAGCAAAAACAAGGCCGTCGTTTGCTACCATTGGTTGTGGTCAACCTGGTTCTGCTGGTTGTCTTTGCTGAAATTGGTGCAGTGATGTTGTACTTTGCTCAAACAGGCGCTTTGTATTACACCAACAGACCCAGTTATGAATTGATTGATGATACCGAGACGAGCGAAGAAGTTCTTACGGCCAAGCGAATTCATCCTTTTTTTGGGTATGTGGATCAACCTGGATGGGATCGGAGTGAGGATAATTTTTGGAATGATCAAGACTTAGCCTTACGTCGTATCAATAATCACGGGTTGGGTTCTGCTTACGATTATCCTTTTGTGAAAACTAATGAAAATCAGTTTATCATCGGGGTTTTCGGTGGGTCGGTGGCTGAACAATTTGCGATCTTTACTGAAGATAAAATCGTCGCTGAATTTAAGAAGAATGAATTTTTTGCCGATAAGGAATTGGTTATTCTCAATTTTGCCAAGGGTGGCTATAAACAACCGCAACAAGTCATCATTTTGACTTATTTTCTTTCCTTGGGGCAAACGTTTGATCTGGTCATCAATTTGGATGGTTTTAACGAAGTTACCTTTAGTCATCGAAATGATCAGCGTCAGGTTGATTTGTCAATGCCTAGCACGGATATTATGGACGGATTACTCAATTTGACCGATCAAAACACCCTAACTCCAGAGAAATTGACCGTTTTGGCTGAGATTAATCAACATAAAACAACACTTAATCAGGTCGCTCATCGGATCAATCGAGCCCAATTTGCTGTGGTTGGGGTTGGGCTGGGATATTATTACAACATTGCGTTTCATAACCACCAAGCGGCCTTGGTTAAATTTAATGAAAGTGCCTCTCATCTGTCCGATACGTCCTTACTTTTTCTCAAACAGAGGGAACAATCGCTTGATGATGATCGTTTATTTGGCCAAATCGCTGACAGTTGGGTCAAGTCTTCTGTGATAATGCATCAAATCTTAGAAAATGAAGGGGTACCCTATTTTCATGTTTTGCAGCCCAATCAACATTTTACAAACAAAAAATTTACCCCTGAAGAACAGGACCAAGCGCTCGAGGTAAACCCTTTCTACAGCACGCTTGTTTTGTTGGGGTATCCGCGACTGGTAGAAAAGAGTAAACAAATCGTTGATCAGAACGTTAATTTCTATGATGCAATATCACTCTATGATGATGAAGCTCGCCAAGTCTACATTGATAATTGTTGCCACATTAATCAATTAGGTAATGAACTTTTAGCGGACTTTATTGTAGCCTCCATTTTAGAAAGCGGTGAGTTTTCGGATGACTAATACTATTTGGGTTAGGACGTCACTCCTATTGTTTTGAGTTTTTGCTTATGTTATGCTGACCCTCAATAAGGCCAGCCCCAATAACACCCTCAAATTTTTCGATACATTTATTTTCACCACTCACATTTATCCCTATGAAAAAGTTAAAATAAATTGGGCGATCTATGATTGATTGGTGTGGAGGACCATTATGACTCAGGAGAGAATACAGGCTTTAGAGCGTGAGCTTGCCCTAAAACAAAGAGAGCTCGATATGGTGATGAATATTGACCATATTCGGGACTCTTTCCCTGATCCAGCCGCGATGTTGTCAGCTATTGTTACTCATTTGGCCGATGTTTTCCGCGCCGATTTATGCGCGTTGGCCCTGATTAATCGAGAGACACAACAGGTTGAACTCAAGGCAATGAAGGATCGGAAGCAGCATCAATTCTACATTGATCGTACGGTGGCTGAAAAGGCCGTTCATCTTGATACAGTGACACTTTGGACAGAACAGGATTTGGCGTTGAAGGATGTCCCGTCGCCACTTTACATTGCGGCTGTTCCAATTATTATGGGAAATGATGAGCGATTGGGCGCGCTACTTCTGACGCAATCATCCCAACCCTTTAATGGTGATGACGTAAAACTTTTGAAAACCGCTGAAAGTATGGTAGACTCGGCGATTATTCAAGGGTATGCACATTACGAATTAAAGCAGCACGTTAGAGAATTGGCGGCGATTTATCGGATTGACCAAATTCGGGATCAAGGCTTGCCCTTCGATGAAATGCTCAATGTTGTTCTGAATGAAATCTGTGAAGCGATTGATGTTGAAGCTGGTTTTACTATGTTGTACGATCAGGCAGGTGAACAACTTGAGCTAAGAGCCTCAACGCAGCACGATTTATTCCAAACGGTTTCATTACGAAATGTTCTTGACCAACTGGCTCACGAAGCGTTAGCTCAGGGCAAGTTGTTGTGCCGAGATAATGTGGGTGATGGTCTCCGCTCAATTATGACCCTGCCCCTCATCTTGAAAGGACAAGTGATTGGCGTGTTGGGGGTCATCAACCATTGCCGGCATGAAAATTTCACTCACGATGATAGACGTCTCTTGACCGCAATCGGGAGCCAAATCGACACCGCTATTTTTGAGAATATGGAACGGCAGCATATGCGCTCGGTGCTGGAAAGATCGGTTGATCCCCAAATTATGGAACGACTACTAGCCAGCCGTGATGTCAGCTTCCTCAAGGGTGAGCGAATGTATTTGAGTGTGCTCTACGCTGACTTACGCGGGTCTACCAGTCTGGCAGAACGTACCGCGCCCGACACTCTGGTTGAATTCATTAATCATTACCTCGGGGCGATGACAGAAGTCATTCTCGACAACGAAGGAACGCTTGATAAATTCGTAGGGGATGAAGTGATGGCTCTATTTGGGGCGCCATTTACCCAACCAGACCACGCTCTTCGTGCGGTTCAAGTCGCGTTAAAAATGCAACAGGCGCATCAAGCCGTGATGCGCATTTGGGAAGATAGAGGGATGAAGCCCGCCCCAATGGGGGTTGGTATTGCCACTGGAGAGTTGATTGTGGGTGAGATGGGTGGCCCGCAACGGACAGACTTTACCGTTATTGGTAAGGCGGCCAATTTAGGAAGTCGAATTTGTAGTTCTGCGCAAGCAGGTGAAGTGCTAATTTGCCCAGAAACATATCAATTGATTCGTGACCAAGTAGAAGTGACCCTCGTTGAAGGCCTTCAATTCAAAGGGGTTCAACGTGATGTTGTTGTTTATCGAATAGAACATGTCCTAGCCTGAGGAGACAAAATGGGAACCATCATTCTGAGTTTGGCTGTTATGGCCTTTTCAATTTACCTGCTGGCGATCATTACTGAAGAATTTTTTATCATCAGCCTTGACCAAATATCAGCGAAACTTAAATTACCTAATGATGTGGCTGGTGCTTCATTAATGGCAATGGGTTCCTCTGCGCCGGAATTGGCGATCGCCCTACTCGCCCTCTTCAATGAAGGGGGGGCGCATAGCGACCTTGGGATTGGTACAATTGTCGGTTCGGCCGTATTTAACATTTTGATTATCACAGGTGTTTCTGCGATTGCTCGTCCAGCTAAAGTGACGATGCGAGTGGTTATGCGAGATGCTTTAATGTATCTAGCTAGCATTGGGCTGCTTCTCTTTACATTTAGAGATGGTGTCATTTCATTTGTTGACGCAATCTTGTTCCTCGTTTTGTATGCAATTTACATCATTATTCTCTTCCAGTGGAATAAAATTGTTCCCAATGAGGGAGATGTACCCGCTGAAGCGATTGAACATGAAGCCGAGGCTCACTCAGATGAAGGGATCTATCACAAAATTACAGGTGCGATTGCAGGCATCATTGGGATTTTTATGGGAGATGCCAGAAAAAGCTATGTACGCGCCTTCCTAGTCTCGGTCGCATTTATCGGTATCATTAGCTGGTTCTTGGTTGAGTACGCAGTTGTCTTCTCTGATGCAGTTGGTATCCCCCCCGTGATTGTTGCCTTGACGATTTTAGCGGGCGGGACATCCATCCCCGATATGATTGCTTCGATTGTTGTGGCGCGGCAAGGGCGTGGTCAGATGGCTGTAGCCAATGCGGTTGGGTCCAATATCTTCGATATTTTGATTGGTTTGGGCTTCCCTTGGTTAGTTGCAATGGTCGTTAAAGGGGAGGAAGTGCACGTTGGTACAGGCGACTTGTGGACCTCAACCTTGATTTTGCTCGCGACAGTTTTCCTTTTGGTTGGCTTCCTCTTTACTGGTCGCGAACTCAATCGACGCGAGGGCTGGATCTTGGTCATCGCTTACATTGCTTATGTAATTTGGGTCTGGTTTGGTGCATAACGCTTCACTTTGATGAAACAAAGATACTACTTTTTCGGGTTGGGCCTGCTCTTATTGGCTTGTAGTTTGGCCCAACCTTCTACATCTCGTCAGATTAACCCCACCAAAACTGCTTTACCCACCTTTACTCAAACTCCTACGTTAGCCCCACCCACCAACACGCCGTTGCCGACAGCAACAGCGACGTTGGTTGTCGTTCCGACCGAAGTGCCAACAAATACCTCAACCCCCGAACCAATTCCTACAGAAATACCCACCGAGACAGCCATACCTCCGACCGACACGCCATTGTCACCCCCCCCAACGGATACGCCTATCCCATTGCCAACCGACACCCCGACCGTGACCCCAACGCCTGAACCCCTGATCAAGTATGTCCTAGCTGGCTCATCCCGAGAATTTAATTGTGAAGCCACTTACATCTATGGCACCGTGCAAAATGCCAATAACTTTGGACTGCCTGGGGTGCAGGTGCGTGCCTTGGGAATTCATGAAACAACTGGGCTTGATTTTGTGGTGGAAACGGATGGGGAAGGCCGCTACGAGATTTTCCGTATTCCCCTCAATGATTTGCTGGCCGCGCAATGGGCCGTGATGTTGATGGAGGATGGGCGCGAGGTCTCCGAACGCTTTCACTGGGCCTCAACGCCTGTCTGTGAAAGTGACGATTTTGGGCACAGTCAAGTGCTGCGAATTGACTGGAAGTTGATTGAATAAAAGCGTGTAGATATCAGTTTCAAAAGTGCTGGTATGACACTTTGCGTTACACCCCTCGTGCCAATGCATAGCGTCGGTACGAGGGGAAAGATGTCTTTATCGACAGTCTACATTCTCCGAAACTTTGTCCTAAAATTAAGCCGCCACTTCCTCGGTCAAGCCGATCAACATTTTTGTCAATCGTACTGTTGAGCTGGCATCGGGCGCATAACCATCAGCCCCGACAGTATCACAATATTCCTGAGTAACGGGCGCACCGCCGACTAAGATTTTGACTTGCTCGCGTAAACCTGCTTCTATAATAGCCTCGATATTGACTTTGAACATTGGCATAGTGGTCGTTAAGAACGCGCTCATCCCCACGGCTTGTGGTTGATGCTCTTTTATGGCCTCAACAAACGTTTCAGGGGGAACATTAACCCCCAAATCGATGACGACAAAGCCCGCCCCCTCAAGCATAATGTTGCATAGATTTTTGCCAATATCGTGGATATCACCTTTAACCGTCCCCATCACAAAGGTGCCGATAGGTTTGGCTCCTGTGGCGGCAATGAGCGGTTTGAGAATATCCATGGCTCCGGCCATGGCTCGGGCAGCAATGAGCATTTCGGGAACAAAATATTCACCAATTTCAAACAAACGCCCAACCTCTTCTAGCGAGGGGATCATTGCATCAAATAGCAATGCTAACGGATCCATCCCCAAGGCCAAGGCTTCTTTTGTTAACGCAACGGTTGGTTCGGCTTCGCCATCTAACACATGTTCATATAAAGCATCCAGTATTTCATCTTGTCGACTCATTGTTTCCTCCAAATTGTTGTCATAAAGATTAGGATGTGCTGAAATTTCGGATTAATGTCATTTCGAGGCCGTTTTTTGCCGAGAAATCTTCTAGGTCGGGTTAACGAATAAACGAATGGGGAAGATTTCTCCTCGCTTCACTCATTCGAAATGACATAATCGGACTCGACTTTGGCAAATGTCAACAGAATCTTGAGAGTGATGTATTTAAGGAACAAGTAATTTTCAATCTCTAGTTTCTAACCTTCTCTTGAGCCGCCCTAAGTAATTTTTCAATCGGCTCATCCGTATTAATTGTTGCCAAGACCAACTCATCAACAATGCTAGACAACTCCCCCCAATTGGATAATCGCGGTAATTCTCGGGCGTGATTGTGCAAGGTCTCCATTTTGTGATAAAAGGGGATGGTTTGATTGACTTCGACATCTGCCCAGGTGGATTTACGACAGCCGATACCACCTTCCAAAGTCAGCAGTTTATCCATCGGGGCTGAGACACAATGCCGAATAAAATTGTAGGCAACCTCGGGGTGGGGACTACCAGCCGCCACACCCAAAATCCAATAGGCATTGAGCGAAACGGGGTGCCCTCCAGACTCACTGGGGAGCATTCCAATGTCAACCTGGCCTTTCACCTGCGTTTCAGTAATGGTCTCGGCCATCGCCGCAAAGCCAAACCAGTTAATCATCATCGCAACTTCACCATTGGCAAAAGCAATACCTGACTTGACGGAGTCAAAGTCACGAGCTTGAGGGTGGATAGCCTTACTATCATTAAGAATGTGACGATAGAATTCCAGAGCCGCTACTGCTTGAGGGGTATTGACGGCCATTTTGCCCGTTTCATCAAATAATTCACCACCCCGTGTCCAAAGTTGCAGACAAAAATCATACACAGTGTTATGCCCATCAGGATAGGCCGCAAAAACGGTACCATAAAGCCCTTGTTCGGGGCGATGGAAAAATTGAGCAATTTGATGAAATTCAAGCCAGCTTTGGGGAAGACGCAATGGCATATCGTACCGTTTTTGATAAGCGGCTTGCTCTTGAGGGCTATTAAATAGGTCCTTCCGATAAATCAGACACTCCGGGCCATCGTGGTAAGGTAGACCTAAAATGGTGTTATCAAATTGGTGCATATGTAGCAGTGATTTGGTCCAGCCAGTGGGATAATCATCAGGCGGGTTGGCTGCAATAAAAGGGGCGATATCGAGTAGGGCTTCGGTTTCTTGAGCTAAGGCAAACCAATCACTTGAGAGAAAACCGACGTCCCAGTTGCCTTGCCTTAAGTCACTTGCCTCAAAATAACTTTCATACAAGGGATGTAGATCAAGTGCTTCGGTTTCCAAAGTTAATGATACATTTGTGGTCGCTTGAAATGAAGCCCACTGCTTTTTGATGGCGGCTTCAAAGGGGTCAAATTTTCTGATGGCAACCCGGAACGTGTTTCGCTGGCTCATGTTTGGTGCCTCCTTGGTCTAATCAATCATCGAGATTGAGCGAGGTCGCGCCAGTTTCATTAGAACGTCGCGCTGCATCGACCAAACGCATCGTGTTGATAACATTATCAACAGAGGTTGGTAAGATATCACTGCTACCTTCAGCAAAGCATTGCAGGCTAGCCATTGTCCCGATAAATCCATCAGGAAACCAACTTCCTTCGATATCCAGCGATTGCCAGATAGGCTCGCTATTTTTCTCAAGTAAACAATACTCAAATTTATCAGGAACTCCGGTTGGGTAATTCATCAACAGGCCCATTTTGGCTTTGATTGCCCCTTTTGCCCCTTCCCATTTGATGTAGCTCTCCTGTTGGGTTAGGCCATAGTTGTGACTATGGTTGGTAGAAATCGTAGCCTGAGTTGTTGGGCCATAATCGAAAATAATGTTGCTGGCGGTGCTGTCGATATTCGTGGTGTTAGGGTGATGGGTTGTTTTAGCATACACACCCTGTGGCTCCCCTAGAAAAGAACGAACGAGATCCAGATAATGGATACTGTGGTAGGTGAACTCTACATACTCGACTTGCTCTAAAAATGTCCAGAGATGCCAGGGGGTGTAGACAGTCACCCGTATCTCTAGATTGTGGATAGGGCCGATTGCACCTTGTTCAATGAGACTACGGGCGGCGATAACAAAGGGGGCGTAACGGAGTTGAAAGTTGACAGCGGCGATTAGATGCTTAGTTTGGCAAAGCTTATGAATGTTTTTCGCTTCAACTAGATTTTCCCCCATTGGCTTCTGGAAAAGCACTGTGGCACTATCGGGTAGTTGAGCCAGAATATTGGGTAAGGCTGAAGCAGGGACGGCAATATCGTAAATGGCGTCTAATGGGGCCTCTGCAACGGCTGCCTCGACTGAGGTATACACCTGCGGAATCTCAAACTTAGCAGCAGTTTGATGGGCTTTGCCTTGATCAAGGTCAAAAATTCCGACCACGGGAAATCTTGCCTTTTTGTAGGCTGGCAGATGAGCATCATTAACGATGCCTCCTGCCCCAATCATCACGATTGGACGCATCGTTTTGGGCAAACGTGCTGTCGTTTGAATAGATAAGGTCATCAAAACACCCTTCAAAGGTTTGAATAAGTTTTATGACTGAGGCACGAATTCCCTGCGTTGGACGAGGTAGAGGTGTTCGCAGGCCAAAACCGTTTGATCATCCTGATTAATCACCTCAACAAGTTCGGCCATAAAGCCATGGTCGGCTTTTTTAGGATGATCGCGCTTTTCCTTAACTGTGGCGCGCACCCGAATGGTATCGCCGATGTGAACGGGGCGGATAAAGCGGACTCGGTCATAGCCATATGAAAAGGCAACTGGATTGATGTCCTTGGCGGTCATCCCCACCCCGATGCTTAAAATAAGGGTGCCGTGCGCGATACGTCGCTTAAACTCTTGGGTTTTGACCCATTCCGCATCCATATGATGAGGGAAGAAGTCACCCGTTTGCCCCGCGTGAATTACAAAATCGGTTTCAGTGATGGTTCGCCCTAGAGTTTCTCGGGTCTCACCGATTTTGTACTCTTCAAAGTAAATAGTCCTAAATTCCATTATTTATTCCCATCGCCTCGGTAATTTTATTAGCACATTCTTCGAGTGCGTTCAGAATGTCTTTCTTATCTGGCGCAGATTTCGCGAATGTGAGTGAAGCCACAGTAAGTGCCGCAGTTAGACCAATTTTGGGATTTCCAACCAAAACTGAATGATCACTAATACCGACGTGTGTCTCGCTGTCGGCGTCCGAATAGCCCTTGTCGCGAATCTCAGCCAGTCTAGCATTGAACGTTTCTTGTTCCGGCTTGGACAGTTGTTGATAATCGGCATCCACTTCTAGAAAGGCTGCCAACTCCTCTTGCCGTAGATAGGCTAGGAGTAAGCGCCCAGATGCGGTATGAATGGCAGGAAATCTTCCGCCTTCCTCGATTGAAAGACAGATCTTTTCTGGACTGAGCGCCTGTTTTAAGACAACCAGCTGCCCCCGTCGTAAAACACTTAAGTGACACGACTCCCGTAGGATTTGGGCTAATTGTTCCATTGGAATGGTTGCCGCATTTAATAAGTTTTCGAGTGGTGGACTCAAATGAGCCAATTCATAGAGCTTGAGTGACAAAAAATAATTACCTGAGTGTTGCTCCCGTCGAATGTAACCTCGCCACTCTAAATAGTTGATCATTCGATAAATTTCATTGCTGGTTCGACCCAAATTATTGGCTAATTGGGTTAGAGATTGTGGCAGCGATGATCGGGCTAATTCTTCTAAAATATCTAAACCTTTTGCTAGGGCAGGTACTTTGAAGTCTTTTGATGATGGTTGTTTATCAGAGCTATGCATAAAACGATCCTTTAGCTATTTTATATATAAAATTATTTTTGACAAATAAAAAACTTAAGCGTGGTTTTGACAAAAAAATGATAATGAAGTAACTTGTTGTTCATATATAAAAAATATTTTTAATTGTGAATGAATACTGATGAGTAATCCTGCCTCTCAGCTACTTTACGACTTATCATCTATGGAGCATACAACATCGTGAAACCCTTAGAGGGAATACTAGTTCTCGATTTTAGTCAATTTCTGGCTGGCCCTTCAGCCGCGCTGCGGTTGGCTGATTTAGGAGCTAGAGTCATTAAAGTTGAGCGGCCTGGCACGGGTGATATGTGCCGCCAGCTTTATAATGGCGATCTTGAATTAGATGGCGATAGCGTGCTGTTCCATACCATCAATCGCAACAAAGAGAGTTTTATTGCTAACTTAAAAGAGCCTGAGGCTGTAGGGCAGGTGAAAGCTCTGATCCAGCAAGCCGATGTAATGATTGAAAATTATCGGCCTGGGGTCATGGCCCGATTGGGGTTGAATTATGAGGCACTTTCCTCACTCAATCCACGCCTCGTGTATGCCAAAGTGACGGGATATGGGAGTGAAGGGCCGTGGCGGGATAAGCCAGGACAGGATTTGTTAGTGCAGGCGATTTCTGGCTTAACTTGGCTCAATGGCAATGCTGATATGCCGCCGACGCCCTTTGCACAATCGGTAGTTGATATGTTTGCTGGGGCGAATCTGGTCCAAGGAGTTTTAGCCTGTTTGGTTCGCCGAGGCATCACTGAGCGAGGCGGCTTGGTTGAGGTAAGTCTGATTGAGACAGCCTTGGATATTCAATTCGAGGTGTTCACTACGTATCTAAATGATGGCGGTCAACTACCCCAGCGTAGCGCCGTAAACAATGCCAATGCTTATTTGGCTGCACCTTATGGTATTTACCCTACGGCTGATGGTTTTTTGGCGCTAGCGATGAGTTCTATCACCCAGTTAGGAGAATTACTGAGTTGTGAACCGCTGCTAACTTACACCAATCCCAAAAGCTGGTTTAGTCAACGTGATGAGATAAAGCGTATTTTGGTTGAACATTTGCAAACCCAAACCACGGCACATTGGTTGGGTATTTTGGAACCTGCCGATATTTGGTGCGCGGATGTACTAACTTGGCGTCAACTCACGGCGCATGAAGGATTCAAAGCTTTGAATATGGTGCAGATGGTTGGTCGTAGTGAGCAAATCCCTATGAAGGCCACCCGCTGCCCCATTCGGGTGGATGGACGGGTATTGACAGCGGCGAAAGGTGCACCACGATTAGGTGAGGATACTGAAAGGCTACAAGCCGAGTTTGGATTGTCTTAGTTTCTGTTTGATAATGTTATCTGATTTTCATTGCCAAGGAGGCTAATCGAGCACAATGACTCAACGGAGACAAAAGGTTCTAATCTTATATTTGCGAAACTCGGCTCTCGATAGTGAGGTGCGGGGGTGGACCGTCTATGACGGTACAGGACAGGAGGCATATACCACAGGTGATAGTGATACCCCACCCTATAAAACAGGGTTAGATGCGTTGCGTGATGGGTGGCGGGCTATTCAGTTTCCCCAATTAATTCCACCCTATCCTGGGTTGGAACATACCACGTCATATCACAAACATGAATTCATCTTTGAAAAATTGGAGGATGTCGATGGTTGAGAAACATTATCTGCTTGACTCAAAACAGATGGCCTCGTTTGTTGCTCGGGGATTTTTACGATTTGATGGACTCGTGTCAGAGGAGATCAATCAACGAGTGATGGCCGAAATGGAGGCAGGTGGTATCAAAAGCCAATCGGCGGGAACGCCACTTTCACAATGTTATCCCGAGTCGTCTGCAATTCGAGATATGTTGGACCTTCCTGAAATTCAAGGTTTGATTTACAGCCTCGTTGGACCTGATCCATTATTTGATCACCACGCCATTCACATCCGACAACCCAATGAAGGCAAAGCCCAAGGGCTGCACGGCGACTCTATCATCGATACTCGTACCCACTTTGATATTCAAATTATGTATTTCCCCCATGAGATTCCGCTAGAAATGGGGGGGACCTTGTTATTACCAGGTAGCCATTTTCGGCGGATTAATGAATCCGATATTGCCCGCTATCAAAATTTTGTTGGACAAATTCCGATGGTCTGTCCAGCCGGCTCTATTTTAGTGTTGCATCATGGCATTTGGCACTGTGGACGACAGAATAAGACGGACCGCGTGCGTTATATGTATAAAATTCGACTCAACCCTCAAGTTCGTCAGATGCGACTGTGGAACGATGAGGATTTATCCGAGGCTGATGTTGAGCACAAAATCATCTATGGTGGTTCAGATGGCAATCGAGATGATATTCAAGCCATTTTGAATGAGCCGGAACCGTGGTTTGAGGCAGCGTCCGGCCGCTTGGAAATCGTCAATCGAATCAAACTGTGGCGCTTTTTGACCGGGGACGATACGTTTGATGCGCATTATTGGCTCACTCGTTTAGAGAATATGCCGACTAAAGCTGCGGGTTAGAGGGACGATGCGATTACGATGAACCCTTTAGACGGCTTGCTCGTTCTTGATTTTAGCCAATTTTTGGCTGGCCCAGCTGCCTGCTTGCGGTTAGCAGACTTGGGCGCACGGGTCATAAAAATAGAACGACCCGATGTGGGGGACCTATCCCGACAGCTTTACAACAATGAGCTTGAGTTGGATGGGGATAGCACGCTGTTTCATGCGATTAATCGTAACAAGGAAAGTGTGGCACTCAATTTAAAGGACCCAGCCGATCTGGATAAGGCGAAAACGCTCATTGTCCAAGCCGATGTGATGATTCAAAACTTTCGACCTGGAGTAATGACCCGACTTGGCTTGGATTATGATACGGTCTGTCAATTGAATCCAAAGCTGATTTATGGTCAGGTAACAGGCTATGGGAAGATCGGCCCTTGGCGTGAAAAACCGGGACAGGATCTTCTCGTTCAGGCGATTTCTGGGTTACCTTGGCTTAATGGCAACGCAGACCAACCACCGCTACCATTTGGTTTATCCATCGTCGATATGGTTACTGGGGCACACTTGGTACAAGGGATTTTGGCCTGCTTGGTTCGTCGAGGAATCACCGGACAAGGCGGACTGGTCGAAGTCAGTTTGCTGGAGTCAATCTTGGATTTTCAGTTTGAGGTCTTTACCACCCATCTCAATGATGGCGGTCAATTGCCTCATAGGGGCAAGATTAACAACGCCAACGCTTATTTGCCTGCGCCTTATGGTATCTATGAAACCGCCGATGGGTATCTTGCTTTGGCTATGAGTTCGATTGTTGAGCTAGGTAATTTGTTAGACTGCCCTGACCTTCTGATTTATAGCGACTCAAAAATGTGGTTGACCAAGCGAGATGAGATCAAACAGATTTTGGTGGATCATCTACAAACACAACCGACAACCCATTGGCTAAACATCCTGGAACCCGCCGATATTTGGTGCGCTGATGTGCTGAACTGGCCGCGTTTAGTGGAACATGAAGGTTTCAAGTCTCTCAATTTTGTGCAAGAGGTGTCTAGGGGTGAGGACATTTCTTTGAGAACGACCCGCTGTCCAGTTAGAATTGATGGGGAGTCGCTCATTAACCCTAAAGGTGCGCCGCGTTTGGGAGAAGATACCGAACAGGTTTTTGGAGAATTTGGATTACTTTCAAAGATTGAATAAGGTATAGCTTACTTATGACAAAACAATCGTCAACCATTCTTTATGTAGGGACATTTACTCGCCCAGCACCCTATTTGGCCTCAGCAAAGGGTGAAGGAATTTATGTATATCATTTTAATCCTCAAACGGGGGCGTTAACCTATTTGAGTGAAACTCATGGAATTGATAGTCCCTCATTTTTGACAGTGGATCCGCAACGAAAATTTTTATATGCCAATAGTGAGATTTGGGGATGGGATGAGGGTTTGGTGAAAGCCTACGCGATTGACCCGGAAGATGGCAGCCTAACCTATTTGAATATGCAACCATCGCAAGGATCGCTAACCAGTTATATTTCCGTCGAAGCGAGTAATCGATATGCCTTGGTGACCAATTATGAGAGCGGTAGCGTTGTTGTTTTTGCCATTAAAGATGATGGGAGCTTATCCCCTGTCATTAGCAAGATCCAACACCAAGGCTCTGGACCAGACGTAGACCGACAAGAAGGGCCACACACACATTACATTGCCATGGACCCCACCAATACCTATGCGTTGGTAACAGATTTAGGGGTAGATAAAGTTTTTAGCTATCGATTAGATCTGTCAAACGGCCAATTATTACCACACCATGAACTTGTCTTGTCACCCGGGTCTGGGCCACGCCATCTCGTTTTTCATCCTAATGGCCATTATATCTACGTCATTAACGAGTTAAATTCTACGATCAGTGCGCTGACCTATGATAGTGAGAATGGGGCACTGGAATTAATTGAAACGGTCTCTACGCTACCTGACAAATTTGATGGGCACAGTCACACCTCTGATATTCAAATCACCCCTTCCGGTAAATTTTTGTATGGGGCCAATCGAGGACACGATAGTCTGGTCATTTATGCGGTGAACGAAGAAAATGGTCGCCTAACGTATGTAGGCCATCAATTGACCCAAGGCAAAACGCCACGAAATTTTGCCATCGATCCGACAGGAACTTTTTTGTTAGTGGCTAATCAAGACAGCGACACAATTGTCACGTTTCGTATCAATCAGGAAACTGGACAATTAGAAGAGACGGGGCAGGTGGTTGATGTACCAACACCCGTTTGTCTGAAATTCATGTAGTTTAGAAAAAGTTAAGTGTTTGGCAGTTTATTCCACTGAAATTTCTCTAAAATAGACCACCAAACACTGAATATGCCACAGGGCGATTTTGATTCTGTAATGTTAAATTTGCAAAATAAGATGTTACGGTTAACATATAGATGTGTTACGGTTAACATATGTGATGTTACGGTTAACATCTTGATATTGCAAAACACACTGGAATCAAAATTATGGGTAGACCGACAATTAAGGATGTCGCCAATTTAGCTGGCGTTACAGCTATGACTGTATCTCGCGTGATCAATCAATCTGGTTATGTAAAAGAGGAAACCCGCGAACGGGTTGAAGCTGCCATAGAAGAATTAAATTATGTGCCAAATCAATTGGGGCAAAGTTTACGAATTCAAGCAACCAAAACAATTGCCCTCATTGTTGACAATTTAGTTAACCCATTTTGGTTAAGAGTTTTGCAGGGAGTTGAGACAGTTGCCACTCGTAATGATTTTCAAGTCATCATCAGTAACCCAAACGGCTCTGCAGAAAGACAGTTGGATTTATTAAAGAACTTGATCAGTAAACAGGTGGATGGGGTTGTCTTGGCCCCGGCTCGCAGTGAGCTTCGATTTGTGGAAGTCGCCAAAAGTAATGAAGTCCCCATTGTCATTATGGACCGACACATTCCAACAGCAGAAGTCGATACTGTACGGGCCGACTCGGCTGACGCAGCTTATCGATTGGTACACCATCTCATCGAACTTGGTCATCGTCGAATTGGCATGATTACTGGACGTAAAGAGGTTTCTACGGCTGTTGATCGGGTACGTGGTTATCAAAAGGCCTTACAAGAGGCTGATATCACTATTGATGAAGCACTTATTGAATTTGGCAGCTACTCAATCGAAAGCGGCTTTGAGATTGCAAAGAAAATGATCACGGCTCCCGACAGGCCCTCTGCAATTTGTGCGGCAAACAATGACTTGGCTGTAGGGACTTTGAATGCCGCAAGAGAAGCAAATATGCAGATTCCAAGAGATTTGTCATTAGCAACCTTCGATTTTCGGCGTCCGCCTCTGTTTACCTTGGAAGAACCCTTTTTTACGATGGCTGCTTTCTCAGGCTATGACATGGGGATGCAAGCTACAGAGCTATTGTTAAAGCGAATTAGTCAAGGGACGCCATCAGAGTTTGAGGAGATTATTCTCCCAACAAACATCATCATCAATCAATCGACCACACCCTACGTTGGGTGATAATTTAGGAGTTACGCAGTTTGTAGAGCAAGTTGCTAACTTGCCTGACTGGTGAGCATAAATAGGGTGACAAATTAGCAATTTGTCCTACGAAATCTAGCTCAATCAACCCAACTGCGTAACCCCTAATCTAGAACAAAGTTTAAGTTCAAAGAGACATTTTTTATCTAGGTCAAAGGAGACAATTGATGACAAATTATAACCGTCCAGCACCAATTGAATCTTACACCCCTACGTGGGAATCGCTCCAGCAGCACTCCAACCCACAGTGGTTTGATGATGCTAAATTTGGTATTTATTTCCACTGGGGACCCTATTCCGTCCCAGCCTTTGATAATGAGTGGTATGCGCGCAATATGTATATCAAAGGGGAAGCGGCCTATGAACATCATATTGCCACATATGGGGCACTCTCTGAATTTGGCTATAAAGATTTCATCCCAATGTTTACCGCTGAACATTTTGATGCAGAGGCTTGGGTGGCCCTGTTTAAGAAGGCTGGGGCTAAATTCATCGGGCCTGTGACAGAACATGCTGATGGATTTGCCATGTGGGATACCAAATTTTCCCCCTACAATGCTGCTCAAATGGGTCCCAAGCGTGATATCGTTGCCGAAATGGCTAAAGCGGTTAAAGACCAAGACCTAAAGTTTATTGCTACATTTCACCACATGTGGCTGTGGGCTTGGTATCCTACTTATGAAAAAAATGTTGATGCCAGCAATCCTGACTACGTTGGGTTGTATGGCCCCCCCACCCAGCCCGGTGATTTTGATACCCCTAAACCAAATGACAAATTTTGTGATCTTTTTATTGCCAAAATTAAGGAAGTAATCGACTTACATCAGCCGGACCTACTCTGGTTTGATGCTCGTATGGACACGATTAGCGAGCGACATCGGCAGGATTTTGTTGCCTACTACTACAATCGAGCCCTTGAGTGGGGACGTGAGGTCGGCATCACCTATAAAAACGAAGACCTGCCCGTAGGTGCCGGTATCCTTGATGTGGAACGAGGTCGGATGAGTGGCCTTAGAGATTTTAAATGGCTAACCGACGACTCGATTTGCTGGCAATCCTGGGCACATTTGCACCAGCCAGATTATAAATCCGTTAAACGATTGGTTGACAGCTTGGTCGATATTGTTAGCAAAAATGGTAACTTACTGCTCAACATCCCCCCGACAGCCGATGGCCGGATTCCTGAACCTGTTCAAGAACGTTTGCTTGGCCTCGGGGATTGGCTGCGGGTCAATGGTGAAGCCATCTATGACACCCGCCCTTGGCATATTTATGGTGAGGGACCCACCGAGATTTTAGAGGGGCATTTTAGTGAAAAGGACAATGCAGATTTTACGGCTGCCGATGTTCGTTTCACGACCAAAGAGCAAACCCTCTATGCCATCTGTATGGGTTGGGCGTCAGACAAATTTGTCATTAAATCTATTCAACCAGACGTTCTCACCCCTAAACAAATTTCAAAAATCCAACTTCTTGGTAGCAATGACCCCATTACGTGGTCATTCAGTGAAGCTGGACTGGTCATCGAACCACCAGATACACCCCCTTGTCAACACGCGTACACGTTTAAGATCAATCTAGCTTAATTTTATTGATTGATGATGGGTTGCCTTAAGCAATCCTTATTCAATGATGCAATTAAGGATTAAGAACTAAATAAGATTAATATTTTACCTCTTACATGGTAGAAAAGTTTATTAATCCTTTGGGCTAAGGAGGTGGTTTATATCGACGATTTTTTGGGAAATGCTGTAACAACAGTCGTAGTAACAAACAAAAGCAAGTAAAAATCAAGAGGAGTTGACTCATGAAAGAATCACCTAAGCTAATAAATCGCCGAGAGTTTCTGCGAATATCAGCCCTCGGAGCCACTGGTACCTTGTTAGCCGCTTGTGGTGCGGCGGCTACACCAGAGATTATCGAGAAAGAGGTCGTTGTTGAAAAAGAGGTAACCGTTGAGGTGACCTCAGCTGCACCAGCGGCGGCTGTCACTGTACTTAACCTAGCTCAGACTTGGGAAGCTGCTTTCCGGGCACACCAAGAAGAGTTTGATAATCAGTTTATGGAAAATCACTCAGAGATTGTGATCAAACGTACCTATAACGCCTGGGCTGATCATAATGAGATTGTGCCAGTTTGGGCTGCGGCTGGAACCTTGCCAGACATTATCTATGTGCATGGTAGCCGTTCCTACCCCTGGGCAAGTGAAGGCATATTTACCTCGGTTCAAGAGTATGTTGACACAGATACAGAATTTGATGCTGCTGGCATTCTGCCAGAAGCGATGGCGCTATATCGGTATGACGGACAACAAGTCGCTATTCCCTATGATCACGGCGCATTGTTGTTAGGCTACAACAAAGACATCTTTGATGCTGCCGGGCAGTCTTACCCCGATGAGAATTGGACAATGGAAGACTTCGTTGGCCTAGCTCGTGCGCTAACCGATAAGGACAATACGATCTGGGGCTTTGGCGATAAATTACCACGTCTGACGGCTGGTGAAGGTGGTGCTACTTTACGCCCGTGGGGTGCTGTTTTGATGAATGAAGATCAAACCGCTTTAACCTTAGACACCCCTGAAGCAAAAGAAGCCATTCAGTTTTGGGCAGATTTGATCCATGCTGAAGGGATTGCACCCACATTAGCTGAGGCATCTGGGATGCCTGGTGCTCAAGAAGGCGGTGGTGGCCCCTTCCTGGCTGGTGCCGTCGCGATGGATATGGTTGCTTCTTGGAATACACCTAGCATTACAGCCTTGGCTACATTTGATTGGGATGTTGCGCCTTGGCCAGAAGGTCCGGCAGGTAAAGGGACTGGCGCATTTGGTAGTGGATTTGGTATCACCAGCAATAGCGAAAATCCTGATGCTGGATGGTCCTACCTGCGTGAATACCTCTCAACAGATGGTATGATTTTTGTGTGGGGTAGCACCGGTCGTGGTAGCCCTGCTCGTGAGTCTGCCCTACAATCTTGGCTGGACTCACCTGTGGCTCCAGCCAGTGCCCACTTCTATGTCGATGCGATGGTCAACTATGCCAAGACAGATCCGCCTTTCGCAACATTAGCTGCGGCTGAAATCAATGACATTATCAATCGAGAAACAGACTTGATTAAGAGTGGTGACAAGTCAGTTGACGATGCGATTGCGGCCATGATGTCTGATGGTACAGACGCTATCGCAAAAGTTTCATAATTTCGGTTAGGTAATTAAGGAAGCGCTTTACCTAAAAAGTGCTTCCTTAACCTCCCATCACGTATAGGAAGGAGACATTGGAATGGGATTACTCTTCAATCGTAAGCGCCCCTTAAGTATTCGACAAAGAGAAGAACTTGATTTTTATATCTTCGCCAGCCCCTGGATTTTGGGCCTACTATTTCTTTTTGGTGGACCAGTTTTAGCATCACTCTCTTTAAGTTTTACCAGTTGGACTGGGGTTTCCCTTGAGTCCCTACAATATATTGGCTTAGAAAATTATCGGGCCATGTTGAATGATGACCTATTTTGGATATCGCTGGTCAACACAATTTACTATGCCGTTGGTAGTGTTGTGCTCGGTATTATTGTGTCATTATTCATCGCGATTTTATTAAATCAAAATGTGCCGGGGACTGGCCTCTTTCGCACCCTATTTTACCTGCCATCAATCACCACTGGGGTGGCCATGGCCGTTGTCTGGGTTTGGGTGTTTAACCCACGGGTTGGCCTTTTTAATTTCTTGTTAGGGTTATTTGGTATTACGGGGCCAGCTTGGTTGAAAGACACGCAATGGGTCATGCCCGCTTTAATTTTGATGAGCCTCTGGCAAACGGGCACCTACATCATTATTTTATTGGCCGGGTTGCAGGGTGTCCCCCAAACACTTTATGAAGCAGCCCGAATTGATGGGGCGAACTTATGGAGCCAACTGCGTCATATCACCTTGCCAATGATCTCCCCAGCCCTTTTCTTGGTCATTGTTATTGCTACCGTAAACTCCTTTCAAATCTTTGTTAACATTCGCGTGATGACTCAGGGTGGACCTGGCACTTCATCCTATGTGTATGTTTACTATCTGTATCAAAATGCATTTACCTATCTCAGGATGGGATATGGCTCAGCCTTAGCTTGGATGTTGTTTATCGTGATTGGGTTTTTTACCTGGTTGCAATTCAAGGGTAGTACAAGTTGGGTTTACTACGAAGGAGGTTGATAAGATTATGAGTACAATGAATAAACAACTTGATGGACAATCAGGCGAGGTCGTGATTTCTACGACTGATAAACCCTGGTATCAGCGTCGCCGAAAATGGGAAGAAATTCTGCGTTATATTGTCGTCTATACCCTGATTCTAACGGGCATTGCAATTTTTCTGGTACCATTTTTAGGTATGGTGACCACTGCCCTCAAGCAGCCAAAGGAGATTTTTGCTTTTCCTTTAAATTTCTTTCCAGCCGAGCCTCAGTGGCAAAACTTTTATAATGGCTGGTTTGGTAGTCTGCCTTTCACCACATATCTGTTTAATTCTCTGAAAATATCGATTAATGCCGTGATTGGTAATTTAGTCTCGTGTGTTCTACCTGCGTATGCGTTTGCTCGCTTGCGATCTCGACTTAGTAATATTCTCTTCTTTACAGTTCTGGCCACCATGATTTTACCTGTCGAGGTAACCATTGTGCCCCAATATTTGTTGTTCACCAATCTTGGCTGGAACAACAGCCATTGGCCTTTGATGGTGCCGGCTTGGTTAGGTTGGCCCTTTTTCATCTTCCTTTTGCGGCAATTTTTCATGACGATCCCGAGGGATCTTGATGATGCAGCCCGAATTGATGGGGCAAACTCCTTTCAAATCTTATGGTACATTGTTTTACCCCTATCAAAGCCTGCCTTGGCTACCATCGTTATCTTCTCGTTTATCGGCAATTGGAATAACTTCCTCGCCCCGTTGATTTACTTGCGGGACGATGAACTCTTAACGCTACCCATCGGGATGCTTCAATTTCAATCACAATTTGGGGTCAGTGAATTCCACCATATGATGGCCGTTGCGGTCATCATGCTTATTCCGGTACTTATTTTGTTCTTCTTGGGGCAACGCCTCTTTGTTCAGGGGATTACGTTGTCTGGAATGAAAGGTTAATTACGGCAAGTCATTATATCCGGGTGAATGATGAAAAAACGATCATTTTTTATCAAACTTATCACAATTTACCTGCTAAGTCTCCTGATTGTGGACGAAGCCTATCTGCAAACACCACACTTTCGTGATGTCAGTCAACAGGCTGGCATTACAGCCACCCACCAAGCCAGTTGGAATGAATACAACCAGGATAAGGCTGATTTCACCGACGGTTATATGGCGGTGGGCCAGGCGTGGGGCGATTATGACAATGATGGCTGGCTTGACTTGTATGTGACGGGCAACCTTGATGCGAATGTGCTCTATCATAACAATCAGGATGGGACCTTCACCGTTTCTAATTTCTCGAACCAACTGAGCCTGCCCGACACAATGAGTGGTGGGGCAACTTGGGTTGATTACAACAACGACGGTTTGCGTGATTTATATGTCGTCAACTATGGCCAGAATAAGCTATTTCGTAACAGCGGTGAGCTAGGCTTTATTGATGTTACGGCGCGGGCTGGCATTGGGGACAAAGGGAAAGGCACAGCGGCGACCTGGGGCGACTACAATCAGGACGGCCATCTGGATTTGTATGTCGTCAACTGGTCTTGCTATCCAAAATGTGAGCCACTGGACAATGATCAGGCCCGTGACCGGCTTTATCACAATGATGGTGATGGTACCTTCACCGATGTCTCTGATTTGCTTGTGTATGACAAAACCTTGGGGGCGGGCTTTAGTGCCACCTTTGCCGATTACGATAACGATGGCGACCCAGACCTATACGTGGTCAACGACATACTTAAGAACCCTATCGGCAATGTCTTCTGGCGTAATGATGGTCCTGGCTGTAATGGCTGGTGCTGGACAGATGCATCGGTCGAAACGGGTGCCTTTTTCCTCAAACACGGGATGGGTATCGCCATTGGGGATTATGACAATGACTTGGACCAGGACATCTACTTCGCTGATATGGTCAATGCGATGGTGTTGTTACAAAATCAGGGTGATGGCACTTTTTCAGATGTAGCGGATGTAGCTGGTGTCGCTGTTGGGCCAAGTAGTGCGGTTGGTTGGGGTACCGGATTTTTTGACTATAACAACGACGGCTGGCTGGATCTATTTCTAGGGACGACAGAATTTGTCCAGGAAACTGTTCAACTTGGCCCAGAAGGAATGCACTTCACTTACCCCAATTACTTTTTTGAAAATAACCGTGATGGCACATTTACGGATATCAGCGAAACAGCTTGGGCCGACCCCATGCACCCAACGATGGGCTTTGCCTACGCCGACTACGATAATGATGGTTGGGTTGACTATGTGCTGGGTAATTGGAATGAAGGATACGCCCTATACCGCAATGAAGGACGGGCTGGCGAAGCAAATCATTGGCTCACGGTACGTCCAGTCGGCACTTACCCCATCAATCGGGATGCGATTGGAGCGAAGGTCTACATTCAAACCAGTGATGGCCGCACCCAAATGCAAGAAATTGTGAACGGCTCTAGTCAAGGGGCAGGTAACGATATCGCTCTTCACTTTGGCCTTGGTCAGGCGACGGTGGAAAAAGCGACCATCATTTGGCCCGATGGGCGTTCCCAAGAGTTTCTTGATGTTCCAACAGACCAAATTTGGCACCCGACCTACTTTGCCGCGTTTCAGGATGTCAGCCAGAAAGCAGGTATTTTGGCGACACATCGAGGGGTGTGGGATATGTTTAACCCTGATTTTGCCAGCGGCTATCTAGGCATCGGCCAATCTTGGGCTGATTACAACCAGGATGGTTGGGTTGATCTGTATGTCTCCGGCAATTTAGAAGACAACGTACTTTATCAAAATAACCAGGATGGCACCTTTAGCGTTTCCAGCCTCTCCGACAGTGTGAGCTTACCAGGGGTAAAAAGTGGGGGGACCATTTGGGCCGATTATGATAATGATGGCTGGCCTGATTTGTACGTGTTGGCCCACGGCGCAAACGTTCTGTTTCACAATGATCGCGGCCGAGGCTTCACCAATGTGACGGACCAAGCCGGGATAGGTGATCCGGGCAAAGGCTCGAGTGCCACGTGGGGCGATTATGACAAGGATGGCTATCTAGACTTGTACGTGGTCAACTGGGCCTGCTACCCAGAGTGTGAGCCGCTTGACCCGGAGTTAGCCCGCGACCGCTTGTATCGGAATAATGGTGATGGCACCTTTACCGATGCCACGCACTTGCTGGTTCACGAAAAGCTGTTAGGCGCAGGTTTCACCGCCAGTTTTATCGATTTTGATGATGATGGTGACTCCGATATTTATGTGGTCAATGATGCGCTGAAGAACCCCATCGGTAATGTACTGTGGCGTAATGATGGGCCAGGTTGTGATGGTTGGTGTTGGGCTGATGCCTCTGCCGAAACTGGGACCGATGTCAAAATTGATGGAATGGGTTTGGCCGTCGGTGATTATGATAATGACCTTGATCTGGACTTTTATTTTTCCAATATGGTCAATCCGATGGCCTTAATGCAAAATGAGAGTGGGACGTTCACCGATGTCGCTAATAGCGCTGGTGTGGCGGTTGGGCCCAGTAATGCTGTGGGTTGGGGTACCGCTTTCTTTGATTACGATAATGATGGCTGGCAAGATCTATTTTTAGCCACAACCGGATTCCTACAACAATTTCTCGACCAACCCCCACAAGGGATGCATTTTGGCCACACCGACTACCTCTTCAAAAACGACGGGGCTGGCGGGTTTGCCGATGTCTCGCCCTTCGCCTGGAGCCAAAATCCAACCCCCAGTATGGGCTTTGCCTATGCCGATTACAACAATGATGGTTGGACCGATTTTGCGCTGGGTAAATGGAATGAGGGGTATGCCCTCTACCAAAACCAGCGAACAGAAGCCCATAACTGGCTGACGCTGCGACTGACGGGTGGTGGTTCCATTAACCGTGACGCGGTTGGGGCGAGAGTTTATTTGACCGACAGTAATGGTCGCACCCAAATGCAGGAAGTAAAATGTGGCTCTAGTTTGGGCGCGGGCAATGATATGGCCCTTCACTTTGGCCTAGGCGCAGCCACTGTGGCTCAAGTCACTGTCCTGTGGCCCGATGGCACCCTGACCAAATATGATGATGCCCCCCTCAATCAAATCTGGAAGATTGAATACCTCACCTTCTATCAACAGATTTTGCCTATCGCTGGCTGGATGATATTGGGTATTTTTGGTGTCATCTTGATTGGGACCGTAACGACCTTGGGTATTCGCAATATATACTACAATCAAACAACCGGCGCGGCACGTAGCCAAAAATTTACAACTTGGCTGAACGATCAGCCCTATCTGGCTTCCATCTTCTTCTTCGGATGGTCCCTGTTTTTAGTCCTCAAATTGATGGTTTTGGCGGTCGGCTCAGGCATCAGCGGTGTCTTTCCTAGCAAAACGAAAACGACAAAGCCTGGCCTCATCAGTTGGATTTTGAGAGGTATTGACAGTCACGCCAGCTTGATTGCCATTCTATTTTCGTTTTGGGCATTATTCTGGCTCCTCAATGGCGGTGATAAATTTTTTAACGGCGAATTTGGTGGCAATGTGGCTGATTGGTCCGCCAAGAGTGTTTTGGTCGATACCAATGGCGATATCGCCTACACCCTGCATCCGACCGAAGCCAAAGGCTTTTATGGGGTGAATCGCGACCAGCAAATGATCCACTTCTTTCAAAAATTAAGCTTCCCCAAAGAAGTTGCCCTGACCGCCTTGTATGGTATTGCCATTGTAGAGATTATTCTTGGCTTGATCTTTTTAGGGCTACTGGGTTGGAATTTTAAGCCAGCAGAGAAAAGACAATCAACAGGGTTATTCGCGGATAGAACTCTGCATCGGCTTGCTTTTAAGGGTAGCATCTTGCTCTTTGTCTTCTTCACTATTGGTGACACTCTCTTTGGTGACCGGACAGAGCTGTGGGAACACAGCACCTTTATTATTTTAGGGCTAGTGAGTTATTACATTTGGTCTCAATTGGATCGAGAGAATGCTGCTGAAATTGCAGATCAACAATTAAAGGAAGTCTAAAGCGACTTTCTTGTTACTCGAAGTATTGTCACATACTCATAGGGAGTGTGCTCTATGCAAAAACCTAAAGTGTTGTTTCAACCCAACACCTCGCCCAGTCTACAACGGGGTATCAACCAAATGTTGAATACCGTGAAGCCAACGTTGGGCCCCTACCCTCGGTTGGTGGCCTATAATGATACCGCCAAGGGACTGGAGTTATTGGATGATGGGGGCACCATCGCTCGCCGAATTATCCAAATCGCCAATCGCGACGCGGATGTGGGGGCGATGTATGTCCGGCAACTGCTGTGGCAGGTACGGGAAAGCGTCGGTGATGGTGTGGCCACGGCGGCTGTCCTCTTCCAAAGTGTCTTTAATGAAGGCCTACGAGTCATTGCCGCTGGGGGCAATGCGATGCAGTTGCGCCACCATCTTGAGCAGGGGTTAAAAATTATCTTAGCTGAGTTGGATAAACAAACTTTTTCTGTAACTGGAAAGGAAAATCTATCTGGTCTAGCAGAAACAATCTGTCACGATCCTGCCTTAGCCCGAATGCTGGGTGAAATCTTCGATATTATTGGTGAACACGGTCATCTTGAGATCCGCTACGGGCGTAGTCGCAAGCTAGAACGCGAGTATTTTGAGGGAATGTATTGGAAAGGTGGGCTAACCTCCCCCTACCTCTTAACTAGCGCTCAACAATCTAAAAAAATCAACTTGGAGGATACTAGTGTCCTCATCAGCGATTTGAGCTTGCAAAGCCGGGCGGACCTCCTTCATATTCTACAAGTTGCCAGCCAAACCAAGGTTGAAAATATTCTGCTTCTGGTCAAAAGCATTAGTGATGAACTCATTGGACTGCTGCAATCCGATAGTGTCAAGAATAAAGTCAAGGTCATTCCCGTAAAGCTGGATAACTACAATCAAACCCAAGTAATGACGGCTTTACAGGACTTGGCGATTCTAACTGGTGGACGTCCAGTAGTGGCCGTAGCTGGGCAAACGGCGCAAAGCGTGACCGTGGCCGACTTAGGTAGAGCACGGCGTGGCTGGGCCGATTTGAACTATTTTGGTCTGTCTGGTGGCAAAGGTGATCCTCGGCAACTGCGTCAACATATCTTTGATTTACGAGCAGCGTTTGACCGCAGCGGCAACGCTGATACCCGCCGCCATCTGCAAACTCGTATTGGTAAATTGATGGGTGGCACGGCCATTTTATGGGTTGGGGGTGTAACCGAAACGGAGATAAAAACACGCAAAGATATTGCAGAACGAGCAGCCCGTGTTTTAAGGGGGGCGGTCACGACCGGGGTGTTGCCGGGTGGTGGGGCGGCCTTATTAGCCTGCCAATGTGCTTTGCAGCATCAACTAGCCCAAGCCTCAACCTTGGAAGCGAAGGCAGCCTACCAAATCTTGACCAAATCAATGGAGGCCCCGGTCCGCACATTGATGGAAAATGCAGGGCACGAGCCTGCCCAATGTTTGGGCCAATTGAAGCGGGCTGAGCCTGGACTGGTGTTTGATATTCGAGACAAACAGGTGGTAGATGCCACAGCCGCCGGAGTTTTGGATGTGGCTGCGGTACAAAAGGAGGCCACCGAGCGGGCTATTCGAAGCGCAGCCTTGGCCCTCACCATTGATGTTTTGGTCCATGTTAAAAATCCGGTTCAATCCACGGAGCCATAAAATGATAATAGATATGATCGAACCTGTCGTTAAAATTCAACAAGACTACGTTTATGCCCTGACACCCTCGCCCAATTTTGGGCAAGATGGCGTATGCTTTGCTGCTCAACAATCTGGCTTGTATCGTTCTACCGATGGCGGCCAGCATTGGCACTTTGCCTATAAATCACTAAACCTGAGCGAGGCTCTAAGTACGACAGCCGTTGTGCTTTCCCCTGATTTTACCAGCGATCAGAGTGTTTTTGCTGGGGCACCCGGTGGGGTGTTGCGCTCCAACGATGGGGGACAAACTTGGCAGGTTGCGTTGTTACCTGCACCACCCCCAGCCGTGTCGGCTTTGGTTATATCCCCGAATTTTACGCGTGATGGTGTCCTGCTCGCTGCCACCTTAGAAGATGGTATCTATCGCTCGGCGGATCGGGGCCGACATTGGTCAGCTTGGAATTTTGGCTTGCTGGATTTACGAGTCGTGTGTTTGGTCATCTCCCCCAATTTTGCCGAGGATGAAACCGTCTTTGCCGGAACGGAAAGCGGTCTCTTTCGCAGTACCAATGGCGGACGGGCTTGGCGCGAGGTGCCACTGCCAATTGGCTTTGAACCAGTGTTGAGTCTGGCTGTTTCATCTGATTTTGCAAAGGATGGTACGTTGTTTGTGGGTACGGAGCAGGGGCTTTTTGCTTCATCAGATCACGGGCAAAGCTGGCAACAGCAAGGTGCGTCAATGCTGATGGGGAGTATCGATTCGATTGTATTATCATCTGACTTTGCTTTAGAGCCCAGCCTATTGGTTTTATGTGACAGTACGCTGCACATCTCCCTAGATCGTGGTCAATCGTGGGCGCAATACCCGTTAGACCCAGCCGTTGCGGAGCAGGTTTCCTCCTTCACCGCTCTGCACGGCATCGGGGGTGGTCATCCAATGATGGCAGGGCTTTTTACAGGGGAAGTCATCATTATTTGAGGTTAGGTAATCGGGAATTGAGTAAATGTAGTAATGTAATCTCCTGGGATTTGTTAAAATAGATATTTTTACTGAATTATTGCAAATCGTTTGTAACAACAAAACACCTTAAATCTAACAAAGGAAACTAAAAATGCAACGGGAAAATGGAAACCTAGCCAAGTTTGAAGCAACTTGGGAGTCGCTCGTAAACCAAACGGTGCCAGATTGGTACCTTGATGGTAAGTTTGGCATTTTTATTCATTGGGGGGCCTACACGGTGCCTGCGTTTGGCGATGAGTGGTATCCTCGCAATATGTATCTTTCAGATGCCCCGGAATATAAGCACCATCTTGAAACTTGGGGGAAACACACTGAATTTGGCTACAAAGATTTTATCCCGATGTTTAAGGCTGAGAAATTTGATGCGCAGGAATGGGCGTCCCTGTTTAAGGAGGCAGGCGCCAAATTCGTGGTGCCTGTCGCGGAACATCACGATGGCTTTCCTCTGTATGATAGCGCCTTGACCGAGTGGTGTGCCGGAAAAATGGGACCAAAACGGGATGTCATTGGCGAGTTAGCTGAAGCAACAAGAGCCTTGGATATGGTCTTTGGTGTATCCAGCCATCGGGCCGAACACTGGTGGTTTTTTAATGGTGGGCTTGAGTATGACTCTGATGTGCAAGATCCCGCCTACGCCGATTTTTATGGTCCACCAAGGCCCGGTCAGGTAAAGCATTCAGCAGGCTGGCGTAGCCGAGATTGGGAGCCTCGTCCCGATGCTAAGTTTTTAGAGGACTGGCTGGCTCGCTGTTGTGAGTTGGTTGATAAATATCAGCCCCAACTTTTTTGGTTTGATTGGTGGATTGAGCAGATTGTCTTTCAGCCGTATGTGCAAAAGTTTGCCGAATATTACTATAATCGCGGACTGGAGTGGCAGCGTGGTGTTGCGATCAACTACAAAAATGATACCTTCCCTAAAGAGGCGGCGGTCTTTGATGTCGAACGGGGTCAACTTAATGATGTACGACCCTTTTTCTGGCAAACAGACACCTCAGTTTCCAAAAACTCTTGGAGCTATGTGACTGAGCAGGATTACAAGACGTCTGAGTCGATTGTTGGTGATTTGGTGGATATTGTCAGTAAAAATGGGGCGTTGTTGCTTAATATTGGACCACGTGCCGACGGTATAATCCCTGAGCCGGAGCAGGAGATGTTGCGTGACATCGGGAAGTGGCTTGCTGTTAATGGCGAGGCAATTTATGGCACCCGCCCTTGGAAAATCTATGGTGAAGGACCAACCGAAATCCTTGAAGGCCATTTCACCGATACCAAACGTCAGCCTTTCACTAGTCAAGATATTCGCTTTACCACCAAAGAAAACACGTTTTATGCGACCTGTCTAGCTTGGCCGGAAGGCGAGGCTAAGATTACGTCCTTAGGCCCTGACAGTGGGATCAAGGCTGACAATATTGCCGAAATTAGTATGCTCGGCACAACAGGGACATTGGCGTGGTCGCAAACGGAAAGCGGTTTAACTATTCAGACACCTACTGAAAAGCCGTGCGATTTTGCCTACACATTCAAGATAGATCTAAAGGGATAGATTGTGGTTTGTGTTTTGAATTAATGTAGATGGCAGTTTACAAGTGAGATAAATTAGATGCTAAAAAAGATCGTTGTGACAGGCGGAAGCGGTAAGGCGGGGCGGGCTGTAGCTCGAGACTTGCTGGATCATGGATATGATGTCTTAAATGTTGACCTTGCCCCCGCTCAGGAACCCTTGACCCCTTACCTAAAGGCCGATTTGACCGACTTAGGACAGACTATCGAGGCGTTGCAAGGCGTGGATGGTGTGGTTCATCTAGCGGCTATCCCTGCTCCTGGCTTGCAAACCGACGCGGTCACGTTTCAGGTTAATATGGCTAGCACCTACAACATTTTTAGTGCGGCGGTGACATTGCAGTTAAGGCGTGTGGTGTGGGCATCAAGCGAAACCACCTTGGGATTACCATTTGATCGAGAGCAACCTGCTTATGCCCCGATTGATGAGGCCCACCCGCTTTATCCAGAATCCAGCTATGCCCTATCTAAAGTGTTGGGCGAAGAAATGGCCCGACAATTCAATCGCTGGAGCGGAATACCCTTTGTAGGGCTGCGGCTTTCAAATGTGATGGAGCCGGAAGATTATCAGTACTTTCCGACTTACAGTGATGATCCGATGATCCGTAAATGGAATTTATGGGGCTATGTTGATGCGCGTGATGTCGCCCAAAGTTGTCGCCTGGGCTTAGAAGCTGACATTCAAGGGGCCGAGGCTTTTATTATTGCCGCTGCCGATACTGCCATGAACCGCCCCAATAGTGAACTGATGGCCGAGGTCTTTCCTAATGTACCGCTTCGCGAAGAGACCGGAGAGTTTGAGACATTGCTGGCGATTGATAAGGCACGCAGGCTGCTGGGATACGCTCCCCAATACTCTTGGCGCGAGCAAGTGTAGATGTAGCTCCGTATTAAACTAAATCGTGATATTCCGACTTGCTTAAAAATTGGCAATGAATTGATCGAATTAACACGAAAAGGCTTGAAAATCAGAGAAATCGTGTGGTTTGTTACAAAAAATAATCGACCACGCTTTAGACAGTCGTACTGATAAGGAATATGCACCTACTTATTATAACCATTATTTCAAAAGTAGATCATCAAGTGTCCCTTGAATTCAGCCTATGACCAACGTTACCGATATGCAGCGATATGTACAACAAAATCTGCCTTGGAATTTTTCTGTTAATTTGGTTGATATCGCCTTTATCACTCTGGGGCTAAGTCTCATTTCACGAGAAACGATTATGCCCTTGCTCGTTAGTCAGCTAACCGATTCCAAGTTTGCCATTGGTCTAATTCCAGCGATCTATGGTTTTGGCTTTTATCTCCCCCAGCTATTAACGGCGAACTATACGGAACGATTAACCCGGAAAAAGCCTTATGTGATGTGGCTGGGTGGATTGGGTGAACGCGTGCCCTATTTACTGATGGGGGCGGTGATCCTGTTGTTCGCAGTGAACAGTCCACAATTGACGTTAGTGTTATTTTTTCTGCTGCTGACGATTACTGCCTTTACTGCTGGAATAGCGACACCGGCTTGGTTTACATTAATAGGCAAGGTGTTGCCTGTTAACCGCCGAGGAATTTTTTTTGGAGTTGGAGCTGGGCTTGGGGCCTTGATGGGTATTCTCGGCGCCTACTTTGTTGGGCAAATATTAGAAAATCAAGTGTATCCGCTTAACTTTGCCCTACTATTTTTCTTAGCATCTGGTTTTATGGCCATTTCCTGGGTTGGACTAGCACTCAATCGTGAGCCAGATAGTGCTATCGTTAAGCAATCGATTCCGTTTAGCAGTTATGTTAAACAGTTACCTGTCGTATTGCGAAACAACACAAATTACACACGCTATCTGGTTAGCTATGCCATCGTTAAGTTGGGGGCGATGTCGATTGGCTTTTTTATTGTCTATGGTAATACGATCCTTGACTTGACTGGGGAGCAGGTTGGGTTGCTAACCGCCATTTTGATTGGTAGTCAGGCGGTGATGAATCTGGCTTGGGGCTGGGTTGGAGACCATATCGGTCATAAAGTTGTACTCACTGGGAGTGCCTTGACCTTGGCTTTGGCAGCACTATCCGCTTGGCTAGCCGTCTCAATGTTCGGTTTGATTGTGACATTTGTGTTGTTAGGAGTGGCCCTAGCTGCGGATGAAGTTTCAAAATTTAGCATCATTCTGGAATTTGCGCCGCCCGGAGACCACCCAACATACATTGGATTAACAAACACATTGCTGGCCCCCGTCATCATTCTGGCTCCATTATTAGGGGCTGGTTTAGCAAACGGGGCAGGTTATCAGGGAATGTTTTTGGTGGCGACAGTGATCAGTCTTATTGGCGGGCTGCTGATGACCTTGTGGGTAAACGAGCCACGCACCTATCAACCAAATAGTTGATACATGATGCAGCGACCTAATATCGTATTTATTCTAACCGATGATCAAGGTTATGGAGATTTGGGATGTCACGGCAATCCTATCATTAAAACACCTCATCTCGATCGGCTTTATTCGGAAAGTGTTAGACTGACGAATTATCATGTTGGGCCAACCTGTGCGCCAACCCGGGCTGGACTGTATACCGGACATTACCACAACAGCACTGGGGTTTGGCATACGATTGGTGGCCGCTCATTGTTGCGGCAGGATGAGGTCAGTTTGGCTGATGCCTTTGCGGCGGCAGGGTATCGCACGGGGTTGTTTGGTAAATGGCATTTGGGCGATAATTACCCCTATCGCCCGCAGGATCGAGGCTTTCAAGAGGTAGTCAGTCACGGCGGGGGCGGGGTTGGTCAAACGCCTGATTATTGGGGGAATAACTACAATGATGACCATTACGCTACCAACGGGACTTGGACACTTTGTAGTGGCTACTGTACGGATGTTTGGTTTCGGGAAGGGCTTCGCTTTATCGAGCGGCATCAAGACGAACCATTTCTCTGCTTTATCACCACGAATGCCCCACACTCCCCTTTTATTGTGGATCGCAAGTACAGCCAACCTTATGTAGGGCTAGTGGAACATCAAGATCGGGCTAATTTTTACGGAATGATTACCTGTATCGATGAACATGTCGGATTACTACGCCAACAGCTTGAAACGCTCGGATTGACAGAGAATACCATCTTGATTTTTATGACCGATAATGGGACGGCGATGGGGGCTAGTTTGGATGACACCGAATTTGTGGTAAGAGGCTACAATGCTGGAATGCGTGGGGTCAAAGGGTCGCCATACGAAGGGGGGCATCGAGTTCCTTTTTTCTTGCATTGGCCCGGTGGTGATCTCAATCAGGGCCGCGATGTAGACATCCTCACTGCCAACATTGATGTTATGCCCACCTTGTTGGAGCTTTGTGACATCTCTGATGATGATTGTCTAAAAGATAGCCGCGACTTTGATGGCAAAAGTCTGGTGCCTTTGTTGTATGATACTGCCACTGACTGGCCAGATCGAACACTTGTCACTGATTCGCAGCGCGTGGCCCAACCAATCAAATGGCGACAAAGTGCTACGATGATGCAACAATGGCGGCTTATCAATGGGGAAGCATTGTATGACATTGAGACCGACCCAGAGCAACGACAGGACATTGCTGATCAGCACCCGCAGGTTGTCGCTCAACTTCGGGCCGATTATGAAGCTTGGTGGGATCTTGTCTCACAACAATTTGATGGGACAGTTCCAATCCCGATTGGGGTCAAGGAAACAACTGTGTTGACAGCTCATGACTGGCGTAATAAGGATTCACACTGCCCTTGGAATCAATCAGAAATTCGAGCCGGACTTATTGCCAATGGCTATTGGGAAATTGAGGTGGCTCAAGCCAGACAGTATCGGTTTGAACTACGGCGCTGGCCCCGTGAGGCAGATTTACCGATACAGGCAGGCTTGCCGGGTGAGTTGGTTGACTACGATGACATCGAAACTGGCTATGGTGGTGGGCGGGCCATTCCTTTGAAAAGTGCATCTATTCGGGTGGCCGATGTGGCAATGAAGGCCCAGATTAAGCAAAAAGACAAGTACAGCGAATTTATTGTTGAACTTCAAGCTGGTGAGGTTCAGCTGCAGACGTCTCTGGTCGATGAGATTGGAAATGTAATCGGAGCGTATTACGTCTATGTAGAATTATGCTTGAGCGAGGACAAAGGAGTGTAAAATGACCCAGACTGATGAACGACCTATCCGCCCCCAAAACATTTTATATATCTTCACAGATGACCAAAGTTATCGCTCTGTGAGCTGCTATCCTGGGGCGCACCCTTGGGTGAAAACACCGAACATTGATCGTCTGGCAAGAGAGGGGGTTCGTTTTACCACCTGCTACACTGGCGCCTGGTGTGCGCCATCTCGCGCTACCTTTCTTACCGGAAAGTTACAGCATGGTATCAATATGCACCTACCGGCCGGGTATCCAAATTTTGTCCGCAATGTCGAAGCGTCTCCCTTTTGGCCAGAACGTCTTCGTGAAAACGGTTGGTACACCGGCATCGTTGGGAAATGGCATACGGGGCCAGATCATGGACACGGTCGTGATTGGGATTTCTCAGCCATCTGGGATCACAGCCAGCCCGAACTCTACGGCCCATACTATACCAACCAAAATATGAGCATCAACGGTGCGCCGCCGCAACCCGTAGGCGGCTACTCCACCGACAACTACACCAATTACGCGCTAGAATTTCTGCGCGGTCGGGCCGAAGAGCCCGATCGACCCTGGCATTTATGGCTTTGCTATGATGCGGTACATGGCCCATTTACGGTAGCGGATCGTCATCTCAAAGAATATCTAGATACTCCTCAAGTTCCTACCCCTGAAGATATTTATCCGCCACGCCCTACCAAAGCGGCCCATATGCGCGTCTATGGTGTTTGGCGTGAGGCAGACAGCGGCCAGCCGGTGGGCATCCAAGACGGCCGTACCCTGACTGCCTGGGTGCAACAGTACAATCGGGCAGTGCGCGCTTTGGATGAAGGGGTTGGTCGGGTAATCGATGCCATAGAAGTGATGGGGCAGTTAGATAATACCCTAGTGGTGTTCACCTCTGACCAAGGTTATGCTTGGGGCCAGCACGGCTTTCAGCACAAATTTGCCCCCTACGATGCCAATATTTTGGCACCAATGATTATGCGCTTACCGGGCCTTATCCCTGCCGGAACCGTATGCGAGACCCCGATTGGCGGTCAGGATATCCCGCCCACCTTCCTCTCGCTAATCGGAATGGAACAGCCGTGGAAGATGCACGGTCATGACCTAACGCCACTGCTCACCAATCCCGATACTAAATGGGATCGCCCCCTGCTGCTAGAGAACACGCGCTACTGCTTTGGTGAAGACACCAATGTCGGTTGCGGCGAAGCCGAGAACGGCATCCCTTGGTGGATATCCTTACGGACGGGGAAATACAAATACATTCGTTGGCTTATTCCCGGCGAAATCGAGGAGATGTACGATCTGGAGCAGGACCCTGAGGAACTAGAGAACCTCGCTTTGCAGCCTGAGTGCCACGCACGGCTAGCGCAATGTCGTCAGGAAGCGATAGACCAGCTACGGCGCACTGACGCAGGAATGGTCGACAACCTACCGCCAGTGATGGTTCTGACCCGAGAGCAACTGTTGGGCGGGGTATAGGTATCGACAGTAAGTCGAATTTGCGTCATCATTAAATACAATCCAACGACTATTTTACTTTGAAAGGAATATCGAATGAAATATACAAAACTCGGCCGTTCTAATCTCACTGTTAGCCGCATCTGTCTAGGCACGATGCATTTTGGTGGGGTTACGCCGGAAGCAGAAGCGTTTGAAATTATGGATAAGGCCCTTGATATGGGTATCAACTTTTTTGACACGGCCAATGTGTATGGTGGTCCCGCTGGAACGGGGGCCACTGAAGAGGTGATTGGCAGATGGCTCAATCAAGGGGGTGGTCGTCGAGAGCAGATCGTATTAGCGACCAAAGTTTATAACAGGATGATCCGTGACCGAGATATGCCAAATGAAGAGAGTGGTATCTCAGCTTACAAGGTACGTAAACACGTGGCCGACTCGCTACGACGGTTGCAAACGGATCATATCGACTTGTATCAGGTGCATCATATCGACCGCCGAATTACGCCTGAAGAGTTTTGGGGAATTTTCGAGGGGTTGGTAGATCAGGGCGATATTCTCTATATGGGGACTAGCAATTTTCCGGGCTGGGGCTTGGCAAAGTTTCAGATGCAAGCGCAACAACGAGGTTTTATGGGCATTGTCTCTGAGCAAACCCAATACAACCTGCTAAATCGGATACCCGAATTGGAGGTTCTCCCAGCAGCTAAAGATTTTGGCATTGGGGTGATTCCGTATATGCCCCTAGCTGGGGGGCTATTGACAGGCAAGAAATCAGCGACCGCTGGTACTCGAACCTCCGATGTGGAGAAAGAGTACAACCTCAATCTTAGTGAGGATCAGCAATTTGCCGATTACTCTGCCCTATGTCGCGAGATTGGGGAGAAGGAAACCGCTGTCGCCATCGCCTGGACCCTGGCTCATCCTGCGGTCTCATCGGCTATCGTCGGTGTTCGTACCTTGGCTCACCTGGAAGGGCTGGCACGAGCCGCTGAGCTGGAGCTAGAGCCGTCTACGATGAAGCGGTTGGATGAGATTTTCAATATCAATCGAGGTCGTCCCCTTCAGCCGGGACCAGCCCCTGAAGCATATGCTTGGTAGGACATAAATGGTTATGAATTATCAACAGTTAGGCCAAACAAAGATCAAAGTTCCGCCGATTATCTTTGGCACAAGTGGCTTGGGCAATCTTTATCAGGCACTCTCCGATCAAACCAAAGTCGAGATTGTGCAAGCAATGTTCCAACATATGGATGGGCCAGTGGCTTTGGATTCGGCTGGAAAATATGGAGCAGGCTTAGCTCTTGAGGCAATTGGTGAGACTTTAAAGACGTTAGATATCCCTCGTGAAAATGTCATCATCAGCAATAAACTTGGTTGGCGGCGCACTCCTCTGCTCGCCCCGGAGCCAACCTTTGAGCCGGGAGTCTGGATAGATTTAGCCTATGATGCTGAACAGGATTTGAGTTATGACGGTATTCTGCGCTGTTGGGAACAAGGTTGTCAGCTTTTAGGAGCGGAATATTCACCACAAATGGTCTCAGTTCACGACCCTGATGAATATTTAGCCTTGGCCACGACTGAACAGGATCGAAGTAAGCGATATGAGGATATCATTGAAGCTTATCGAGCACTCTTCGAGCTTAAACAAAACGGCGTTGTTGAAGCTGTTGGGGTCGGGGCAAAAGATTGGCAGATTATCCGTGAATTATCTGAATCAGTTGATTTGGATTGGGTCATGTTTGCCAATAGCCTGACTCTTTATTCCCATCCATCCGAGCTATTGGAGTTTATTGATGAGCTACAGCAACAACAGATCGGTATCATCAACTCTGCCGTGTTTAATGCTGGCTTTTTAACTGGTGGGGCTTACTTCAACTATCGTGAATTAGATCCCAGCGATGCCGAAGATAAAGTGATTTTTCAATGGCGTGAAACCTTTTTTCGCATTTGCCAGCAGTATGATGTCGCACCTGCTGAAGCCTGTGTGCAATTTGGCATGTCACCACCTGGGGTCATTAGTGTGGCCCTCAATACCACAAAATCTGAACGGGTCTCTCAAAATATCGCGTCGGTTACCGCAGCAATTCCAGCAGAGTTTTGGCACGCGCTGAAAACAGAGGGGCTTATTGCCTCCGGTTACCCTTACTTGGGCTAAAGATGTTTGAGGAGTTTTTATGAAGGCAATTTCACTTATTGAACCTGGCGCTGTTAAACAAATTGAGGTGCCGGACCCTGTTATCGGCCCAGAAGATGTTTTGGTTGATATCAAATATATTGGCTTGTGTGGGAGTGATCTCAATAGCTATCGGGGTAAACTTGCTTTGGTTTCCTACCCACGTATTCCGGGTCATGAAATCAGTGGGACCATCCTTGAAAAAGGCAGTAAAGTCCCGGATACCATTAAAATTGGCGATCAGGTAACCCTTTCCCCGTATACAACCTGTGGTATCTGCCCATCTTGTCGAAACGGGCGCCCAAACTGCTGCCAATTCAATGAGACGCTTGGGGTACAGCGTGATGGCGCGATGCGAGAGAAGTTGACAATCCATTATAGCGAACTGTTTACCAGTGACATTTTGACATTGGAAGAATTGGCTTTAGTAGAACCCCTTAGCGTTGGCTATCATACGGCCAATCGAGGCCGGGTGTCGGAAATCGATACCGTACTAGTAATTGGTTGTGGGGCAATCGGGATGGGGGCTTTGGTCGCAGCCGTGCGCAAAGGCGCGACCGTAATTGCTTTGGATGTTGATGACAATAAATTGGCGGCAGCCCGAATATTTGGGGCACACCATACCATTAACTCACAGCATCAAGATGTCAAGGCTGAAATTGCGACTTTAACCAATAGCGAAGGGGTGAGTGTTGTTATTGAAGCAGTTGGTTTGTCCTCCACCTATCAGCTTGCCATTGAGGTTGTGGCTTATGCTGGACGGGTGGTCTATGTTGGTTATGCTAAAGAACCCGTCACCTATGACACGACAGACTTTGTCCGCAAAGAGTTGGATATTTTAGGATCACGGAATGCCTTACATGTGTTTCCCGCCGTAATCAAAATGTTAGAGCAACGACGGTTTCCCTTCCGTGATCTGATCACAACAACGTATCCATTTTCAGAAACGGCCCAAGCTTTTCAGGATTGGGATAGCCAGCCTGCCGTATTTACCAAAATTTTGGTTGCTACCACTTAGTCTGTTACATATTAAGGAGATACACCCTCTATTTATGAAGCAACTAAACCGAACAACAACTAACCTAACTCTTCCTTACCCAGAAAAAGTTGTTCAATTTGGGGCTGGAAACTTTTTGCGAGCATTTGCTGATTGGGTGATCAATCGGCTCAATGAAGAAACTGAGTTTGCTGGAAGTGTTGTGGTCGTTAAAGCCTCATCAAACACAGGGTCTTCAACAACATATGATAAACTCAATGCCCAGGATGGATTGTACCATCTGATATTAACCGGAAGTCCGACTGGAGAAGCTGTCAGCGATACCCAACTAATTCACTGTATCAGCCGGACGATTAATCCCTATCTTGACTACAATGCTTACACTGCCTTGGCCCGACAATCAGACATTCGATTTATTGTCTCTAATACGACTGAGGCAGGCATACAGCTTGACCCTAATGATCATTTAGAAGACCAGCCACCTAACAGTTTCCCAGCTAAACTGACTACTTTTTTATATGAGCGCTTTCAATATTTTGAGGGAGCTAATGATAAGGGCTGTATTATTTTGCCCTGTGAATTGATTAAGCAGAATGGTGATACCTTAAAACAATGTGTTTTGCAGTGTGCCGAAAAATGGCAGCTTCCCTCTGAGTTTAGCATTTGGGTCAATAACAGCAACTATTTTTGTAATACACTTGTTGACCGCATTGTACCCGGTTTTCCACATGAGCGAGCCATCGATATTCAGCAGGAAATCGGCTTTACTGACACACTTTTGGTTGAAGGAGAGTTGTACCATAGCTGGATTATTGAAGCGCCAAACTGGGTGCAAGCTGAATTTCCCGCCCCTCAAATCGGGCTAAATGTGAAATTTGTTGAGGATGCTGCCCCCTATCGAAAGCTAAAGGTGCGTATCTTGAATGGAGCGCACACTGCAATGGTGCCGGTCGGATATCTCTATGGTTTACGCTCGGTGCGAGAGGGAATTGAGGATGAGGTGGTTGGACGGTTTATTACCAACCTGCTCTATGAGGACGTGTTACCCGTTCTTGATTTTCCAAGCGCAGAGCGAGAACAGATGGCCCAGGATGTTCTGCAACGCTTTCGCAACCCATTTTTGTACCACCAACTCATTACAATTTCACTCAACTCAACCGCTAAATTTAAGACCCGTTTGCTCCCCTCTTTGCTCGATTATGTGGCGCAATTTGGTAAGCCCCCGCAGCGGATTTGTTTGGCTTTGGCGGCGCTTATTCGCTTTTACAAAGGTGACTGGGCTGGAGAACAAATTGCGCTTAAGGATGATCCTGAAGTGTTGACCTTCTGGCAGGAAGTATGGCGGGCCGATTTATCGGGTGATCAGCGTGTAACCAAAATCTTAAGGGAAGAGGCATTATGGGGGCAAGATTTAAGCCAAATTCCCCAGTTACAATCATCGCTTACCCATTATTTAACCTTGATCAACACTGTTGGCCTGCAGACTGCATTAGAACATATTGAATGATGACCTCAAAATCTATAATTTGAAAAGGATACACTATGTTAAAAGGTATTTCTCCTTTAATTTCACCTGAACTGCTCGCTGTCTTGCATCGTATGGGGCACGGTGATGAGATTGTATTAGCAGATGCGCATTTTCCAGGTGAGTCCTGTAATGAAAATGTTTTGCGAGCGGACGGTTTAAAGGTGGCCGATTTATTGGATGCTATTTTGCCATTATTTGTATTGGACAACTATGTTGATAGCCCGGTGATGATGATGGCTGCGGTTGCGGGTGATGAACTTGACCCGACCGTTGAAGCCTCATATCGCCAAGCCATTGACAAACATTGGCCCAATACGCCACCCATTCAACGTATCGAACGGTTTGCCTTCTATGATCGCACTAAAAACGCTTTTGCTGTGTTAATGACCGGAGAGACCGCTAAATATGGTAATATTATTTTGAAAAAGGGTGTTACACCACCTGCTTGAAATTGCTGAGAAGCTCCCAATCTCTTATTGAGGTATACGATGAAAATTACGGACATTAAGACTTATCCGATTTGGGTTGGATCTCGTAATCAACTGATTATTAAAGTTGAGACGGATGAAGGTATTGTTGGTTGGGGTGAATCTGGGTTATCTGGTCGAGAACTAGCTGTGATTGGGGCTGTGCGCCATTATCGCGAATTTCTTATTGGCTGTGACCCAATGCAACGAGGGGCCTTATGGCAACGAATGTATCGCAGTCAATATTTTGAAGGAGGACGGGTCCTCACTGCGGCAATTTCTGCCATTGATATCGCGTTGTATGATATTGCAGGGAAAGCGTTAGGTGTACCCGTTTATGAGTTACTTGGTGGCAAACAGCGTGATACTGTACCTTGCTTTGCCACAACCCCAGCTCCCTCCAAGCCACAACTAATTGAAAATGCTCAACTGTTACTCAAGGAGGGGTGGAATGTCATCCGTATTAACGCGGCGGCTGAGATACAAGACCCGGCCGATCCTACTTTATTTGAGCCACGTGAGTCAATCGGCAAGATGGCTGCTTGGTTAACTCAATTACGGGAAGCAGTGGGGCCAGAGCCAGTTTTAGGTATTGACTATCATCATCGCTTGAGTGTTGCTGAAGCGGCGACGTTCTGTCAACGGATGCCGTCTGGCACCCTCGATTTTCTGGAAGAACCTATTCGGGACGAGTCCCCTGACGCCTATGTAGCCCTACGTCAAATGGTTGATATTCCGTTCGCTGTTGGCGAGGAGTTTGCTAACAAATGGACATTTGCGCCCTATTTAGAGCAGGGTTTAACAAATTTTGCTCGGGTTGATGTTTGTAATGTAGGCGGACTAACCGAAGCAATGAAGGTTGCGGCGATGGCCGAAGTTCGCTACATCGATTTGATGCCACATAATCCACTAGGCGCGATCTGTACCGCAGCTACGGCCCACCTCGCTGCTGCTGTGCCAAACTTTGCTTGGCTTGAAATACGGACTTCTCCCACTGAAGATTTGAGGTTCTATGACGATGACCTTTTTCCAACTCAGGCTCAGCTTGAAGGACCCGTTCTTCATGTTCCTGACACACCGGGGCTGGGGATTGAAGTTAATGAGGCGCGTCTAGTTGAGCAAGAAGAATTTAAATTTTCAATGGCCCCTCAACTCCATCGTCGTGATGGTTCTTATACAAATTGGTAGGTTAAGTGAGCACCCCCAAAATGGTGACTCCTGACCTGAATCGCTTTGAGCTGTTTTTGTAATGAAGCGATTACCACAAGCCTCATAATCCCTTCAAGTGAATTGAATATTTACAAAAAAAGTCAGCTAGTTGCGGCTGACTTTTTTGCTTTACCCCATAGATTAGGCATATGTTTACCGATTCATCCCATACATACACCGTACTTTCAATGTGATAGTCAATCCAGCCAAACCAGAATGAATAGGTGTCGGTACTTGAGCCAATTGTGTTCCTTCCAACTAGACCACTTTGTATGCAGGGCCGGAACAAAATTCAATCGCACCCCTTGATATTGCCCTCCGATCGCTTGCCCCAAAATATGGGATCAGAGACTCTCAAGTTGGTGAACCAAATCCAGAAATGTTTTTTGTTCTATCTCAATATTTTGAATTGTAACCTATATGAATTTAGACTTATGGTTAACGCGCCATTCCATAAACAGTATTCACACCTACTAGCTGAGAATTTGGTTGCAAGCATTCTCATTAGAAAATATTGGCCTCACAAATCAAGAAGAGAGATTTGACACAATTACGTTATCGATTATACTATCGATAACGTAATCGATAACGTAATCGATAGCACTGCGATTTTATTATTATCATTAAGGAGAGTAAAACCGTGGCAGACTCTAATAAAGTGTATGACATGTTTTTTGGGGATGATACCCACCCCGTAACTTGGCAAAACGAAGCCGAGAAACAACATTTTTGGTTTTACGATGATCTGCATTGCCCCAACCCCATTTCGCCAATGTATTTTGATGTGGGCGGTTGGTGGGGGCCAACTTGTGAATATCTATATCGACGGTTCGGTGCGCCATTTGGTAAAGAATGGTTGGCCAAAAAGGTTAACGGTTACGTGTATAGTGCCGTTATCCCCAAAGAGGGCGAAGAAGCCGGACGAATTGCCCCCTATTATGGTAGCGTTATGTCCACTTACGCCACAAATTTCCTGGATTGGTGGAACGCCCGTTACCTTCCTGAAATTAAACGAAATTTTGAATATATGGATAACTTTGCCGCAGATGAGGCCACGTTGCCAGAGTTGATGATTCACCTTGAAGAATCACTTGATATTCAAGAACGGCATTTCCGTATTCACTGGATTCTAAATTTAGCCCAATTCCAATCCTCCATCGATTTTGGCGGCGTGGTCACTGAAGTGATTGGCGATGTAGATCCCAGCCTGACCGGGCGGGTTATGGTCTCCATTGAAGACCGCAACTGGGATTCAATCAACCGGCTGTGGGAACTTAAAGAGGAGGTCAAAAAGGACGCCGATCTGAAAGCTGTTTTTGATGGCGGCGAGACGGCTAGTGCTATTCGTCCAGTGCTGGAAAGCAGCCAAAAAGGGCAAGCTTTCCTCGCTTCCGTAGAGGAATATGCCCAAGAGTTTGGCTACCGGGCTATTCATAGCCACGAATATATCAACAAACTGTGGGTTGAGGATATTACCCCTATTATTGAAACCATCAAAGGCTACTTGGCCTCAGACTACGACGCACCGGCCCAACTGGAACAGGTCCGCACCGACCAAGCTGCGGCCATTAAAGAATTAAGAGCACTTGTGCCTGATACGGCCTCCGATGAACAACGAGCGAAATTTGAGGAAGCTCTCACCTTGGTTCTAAAGATGATGCCCCTCACCCCAGATCATCACTTTTATATTGATCAGGGAACCTATGCCCGCATGCGCTTGATGTTTCTGGATATTGGCCGGCATCTGACAAAAATTGGCCTGTTGGATATCCCCGAAGATATTTTCTACCTGGAATACGAGCAACTGCGCTGGTATGTGTTCAACCCCAAATCAGAAGACAATCCTGACGGGTTTGATGGTCGGGCTGTTATCAAGCAAGCTCGCCGAGAGCGTGACGCGGCCTGGCAAGTGCATCCGAGAGATTGGGTGGGTTCGGCTAACCACTGGGCTGTTTATGAGGAACCCTACCATACCTTGTGGGGCTATCCGCAGCGGTTTGAATTAGCAAAAGAAAAAGCAACCGAAGCCAAAGATGTTGTCAAGGGCTTGCCCGGTTCTGCTGGAGCAATTGAAGGCACGGCCAGATTGGTTAAGGGGCCAGAAGATTTTGATAAGGTTCAAAAAGGTGAAATTATGGTCTGCGTAATGACCAACCCGGCCTGGGTGGTGGTCTTCACCAAGATTGCCGCTTTGGTAACAGACGCTGGAGGCGCGTTGGCTCACCCGGCGGTGGTGGCCCGCGAATTTGGTATTCCGGCTGTCGTTGGAACCATCGATGGTACGCAGCGTATCAAAACCGGCGATCGCATTCGGGTTAACGGTAGTACAGGTGTCGTTGATATTTTGAATGTATAGGTAATTTGTGTTGATCATTTACTTACATTGGAAAGGATATCTTGGTTAAAAACATATGACTACTTTGATCGACCTAAGTATGGAAGTGAATGGGGATATGGTTGTTTTCCCTCGTGTGGCCCGCCCCATCTTGACCATGCTGGAAAGCTGGGAAGAGTTTGCTACTGGTATCGGCGCAGCTGAGTATGGGGCCACCTGGCTTACGGCTCATTATTTAACCGTGTTGGGCGATCATGTGGGAACCCATATGGATTCCTTAAAACATATGCGAGAAGATGCTCCCGGCCCAGAAGGTATCCCGCTTGAATATTGCTTTGGTGATGGTGTGGTGCTTGATTTTACGGATAAACCAGTAGGGTATGGTATTACGGTTGAGGATTTGCAAACCGCCCTTGCCAAAATCGACTATACGCTTAAGCCACTTGACATCGTTCTGATTCACTCTGGCGCTTCCAGATACAATAACGAGGAGCGATATCTGACCGACCATTGCGGCATGACCGGCGACGCTACTCACTGGCTGCTTGATCAGGGTATAAAGATGACCGGCATTGACGCCCCTACTTACGACCGGCCCGTAAAATCCATGTTTGAAACAAAAGAATTTTGGCCGGCCCATCAGGTGATGCTCACCCGTGAGTACTATCACATGGAGAATTTAATGAACTTGGATGCGCTGCCCGCGCCGTACGGCTTTAAGTTATCGGTTATGCCCATTAAGTGGACAGGGACAACCGGTGCGCCTGTTCGTGCCGTAGCCATCATTGAGGACTAAACGGATGAGTAATCCAACTTTATGTGTTTGGTTCAACGAAATCTCACGAGAAAACACTGCTTTAGCGGGAGGAAAAGGAGCCAATCTGGGGGACTTGGTCCAAGCCGGGTTGCCCGTTCCTCCCGGCTATGTGGTGTGCACGTCCGCTTATCGGCAAATGGTTGAAGCCAGTGGAATTGAGGCTGAGATTAACCAGTTGATGGTGAATCTGGACCGTAATGACAACACTCAACTCCAGCACGTTGAACAGCAGATTCATCGCCTTTTTGAGCAGACCCGAATGAATACTGAATTGGCCCGGCTGGTATCAGACTATTACCACACCCTAGGAGATAATGTACCAGTTGCTGTGCGCTCAAGTGCCACGGCAGAAGATTTGGCTGGGGCTAGTTTTGCTGGACAGCAAGAAACATTTCTAAATGTGCGGGGCGATGACGCGGTCCGTAAAGCGGTGCGTAACTGCTGGGCATCGCTGTTTACCTCACAGGCAATTTTCTATCGTCATCAAAAAGGGTTTGATAATGTTCAGGTTTCCATGGCGGTCGTCGTACAAAAAATGATTACGGCCGATAAAGCCGGAGTCCTCTTTACTGTAGACCCTATTATGGGTAATCATTTTCAAATGATGATTGAAGCCGTATGGGGGCTGGGCGAGGGGCTTGTTTCGGGCCAGATCACACCCGATAGCTACAAAATTGACCGGGAAGATTATGCCCTTATTCACGAATACATCCCTAAAAAGACCATTATGATCAGCAAGAATGGTTCTGATGGGGTGAGTACTGTTGCGGTACCGCCGGAAAATCAGGCAGCTCGGGTACTAAGTGATTCTGAACTCAAAGAATTGGTCGACTTGGGGAACAAAGTAGAAAAACATTTTGGCGGACCACAGGACATCGAGTGGGGAGTTGAAAGTGACACGCTTTACCTGTTGCAAAGCCGTCCGATTACCAGTTTGTAGCAAACCAAAAATGAACTGGAAAGAATACTATATTGCATCGCTATCAAAATAGACAACTTTTAAGCTTTATGCTAATTTTGCCTTGTAATCAAATATATCAGCGAGGCATAAAATGACAACCTCAGTTAACCCTAAAGGAAATAAGCAATTGCTGTCAGGCGAAGGACTTATCAGCGAGCAGATAAAAGACTTGATCGTTGACCGAATATTGGACGGCGAGTTGAGACCCGGCCGACAGGTGGTTGAAAGTGCGATTGCCCGTGAATTGGGCGTAAGCCAAGCCCCTGTCCGTGAGGCTGTTCGCGACTTAACTATGGTAGGATTTCTGGAATATGAACGTTATAAAGGAACCTTTGTTCGCTCTTTTTCGGCCAAAGAGCTTTTCGAGGTCTATTCCGTTCGGGCGGCCTTAGAAGCCTTGGCCGCCCGCAACGCGGCCCAAAACATCACTGATGAGGATGAAGAGACCTTGCGAGACATTTTAGACCGTATGATTGCCGCCGCTCGCAATGACGATGGTAATGAGATGGCTCGGCTAGACAACAAGTTTCACGAAACAATTTTGCAAATTTCCGATAATCAGTTGTTGTACCAACTCTGGTTCTCATTACGGTTTGGCTTATGGACAATTACAACCACCCGTATCTCTGGTATGGATCTGGAGTACCTGGCCCATCGGCATGAAGATTTGTTGGAAACCATTGTGTCGGGCGACCCTGATAAAGCCGCTGCGGCGATGCAGCATCATATTGAAGAGTTAGGTAAACCTAAATAACTATGTTTAATTTTGAGCTTTTGACCCCTACCGGCATCGACCAGGTGCTTGAAGTATTAGATGAGTATCACGAAGAGAGCAGTCTGATTGCCGGGGGCGCGTTTTTGACCATTGCGTTGAAGTTAGGGTTAATTAGCTCACAGTATTTGGTGTCGCTCCAAAACATTTTGAGCCTGAAGTACATTAAAGAAGATTCTTCCGATGGGACCTTGCGCTTGGGGGCTCTGACCACCCACCGTGAGGTGGAAATGAGCGACCTTTGCCGCCAAGACTGGCCACTGTTGTCCCAAACCTATGCTAAAGTGGCCAATGTCCGTATTCGCAACCAAGCCACAATTGGGGGCAATTTAGCAGCAGCCGATTACGCCTCTGATCCACCCTCAGCCTTAATTGCGCTGAATGCACAGGTGCGATTGGTGCGGCGAAGCAGCGAGCGAGTCATTCCGGTAAGCGATTTGATTACCGGTCATTATGCCACCACGATGGAACCAGGTGAACTACTAACCGAGGTTATTGTTCCCAAACCACCTCTCAACACACGCTGCACCTACGTGAAATACAAGAGCCGCTCCAGCGAAGATAGACCTTGCGCCAGCGTAGCCGCCACACTACAGACGGATGAAAAAGGCCGGTGTACCGATTTGCGGGTGGTGATTGGGGCTGCGTCTGAACGACCACACATTAATGAAGAAGCTCTGGCCCTAGCCAAAGGGGAAACCATAACACCGTCTCTCATCACCGAAATTGCTCGCCGATATGCTGAAACCCTAGACCCCATTGACGATTTGCGTGGCTCGGCCTGGTATCGCCGCCAGGTATCAGAAGTACTAGTTCAACGAGCCATCACCGACATAGCCCAATTGGAGGCTGTAACATGAGCCAGCGTTTTCCTATGATCGATTCCTATGACCGAGTTACAGCCGAAATCACTTTTTCGGAAGACATTTTTATTCCCGGCATGCTGCACGGCAAGATATACCGCAGCATATACCCCCATGCCCGCATTACCAAAATTGATACAAGTCAGGCCGAAGCCTTACCCGGTGTTATCACTGTGCTTACGGGTAAAGACATTGTTGATCGGCCCGATATTGACCCCACCTACGGCGTACAAATTAAAGACCAGCCGATTGTGGCGATTGATCGGGTGCGTTACGTCGGCGATCCGATTGTGGCTGTGGCTGCTATTACACCAGATATTGCTGCTGAGGCTATGCAATATATTGATGTTGAAGTTGAACCGCTTCCGGCGGTATACAATGAGTTTGAAGCAGCCCAATCCGATGCCCCACTGGTGCATGATATGTCGGATACGCAGTTGGGCAGTAATGCATATTTTGGTATTCGGCCCATCGACAATACCAATATTTGTAACCATTTCAAAATGCGTTATGGGGACATCGAACAAGGCTTTGCCCAAGCTGACCACATCGTTGAGGGGCGATTTACCACCCCCACAGCCGCCCACGTCCCTATGGAACGGCATGCGGTTGTGGCCCATTTTGAAGATGATGAACTGGTCCTATACAGCGGTACCCAGTCCCCCTTTAATGTACGCAAGGATTTGGCTGCTATGTTCAAAATGCCTGCCGAAAAAATAATTGTAGTGGTTCCTCGCTTGGGGGGCGGTTTTGGAGCTAAAATGTTTGTTCGGCTGGAAGCGATTGCGGCGATGTTAGCCAAGAAATCAAGACGGCCCATACGGGTGGCTCTTGAACGAGACGAAGAATTTCTAACCATCAATCGTCATCCTGTGACAACCACCATGAAATTGGGTGTCACCAACAAAGGCCAAATTGTTGCCAAACAGGTCGAAGCCTACTACGGCACGGGGGCTTACGCCGATTGCGGTCCCAACGTAGCCATGAAAGGGGGATTTGGTTCGGTCGGTCCCTATAAAATCCCTAATTTCGCCGCCGACTCCTACTGTGTTTATACCAACTTGCCTCCTAATGGAGCTTATCGCGGCTACGCGGTTACCCAAGTGGCCTGGGCTTCGGAGGCATTGATGGATGAAGCGGCCAAAAAGATTGGCATGAGCCCCCTTGAATTTCGGTTAAAAAACGTGCTACGCGATGGTGATCAGTATCCCACTGAAGAGATTATGCACGATACCCAATATGAAGCCTGCCTTAAAGCGGCGGCGGTAGGCATCGATTGGCAGCTAAAAGATGAGCCTCCCCAGCAATTTAAAGAGGCATTGCCACCCACCGTACGTGGCAAAGGTTTTGCAGCTATCCTTAAGGGGATGACCACACCCAGCCGTTCAGAGGCAGCTGTAGAGTTGGATGATGCCGGGAATATGATTTTGCATATGGCGACTATTGATCTTGGGCAGGGCTGTCGCACGGTAATGGCCCAATGCGTGGGCCAGGTGTTAGATATTCCCTACCACACCATTAGCGTAGTTGACCCGGATACCTCTGTAACGCCATTTGATAATCGGACATCCTCCAGCCGGTCGGCCCATATGATGAGCGAGGCCGTTACAGTGGCCAGCCAAGATCTAAAAACAAAGCTGCTTGATTTGGCCGCCGACACCTTGGAAGTTGACCCAGACGATCTGATTTTGAAAGACGGTTTTATCCAGGTGGTCGGAACGCCCGATTCGAAAATTTCATTGGGTGAAGTGGTTAAACAGAGCGGGCTAGCACGGGTACGGGGTGATGGTCAGTACCATAATGAAGGTGGGCTTGACCCGGAAACAGGCAAAGGAATTGCTTCATCTCACTGGCATCAAGGAGCTGTTGGGGTGGAAGTTGAAGTGGATATTCAAACTGGCTTTGTTCGCCTGCTGCGTTGCCATCCCGCTATCTATGCGGGCCGGGTTCTCAACCCCCAAAGCGCAGCTATGCAAACCGATGGTAGCACGATTATGGGTATCGGCAGCACTTTTTTTGAGGAGATTGCCTTTAATGATGGGCAAGCGGCCAACTTGAATTTGTCGGATTATATGATTCCCTCATTTTTAGATATGGCCGAGGAAATGAACCAGTCGACGATTGAGATACCGGATGCCGATGTTCACGGCCTAGGAGAAACAGCATTGCCCTTAATCCCAGCTGCGGTGGGCAACGCTGTTGCAAATGCGTTAGGCATACGAATATATGATCTGCCTCTGACACCAGAGCGTGTCCTCCGAGCCATTAAAGCCGCCGAAGTAGGTAACGACACATGAAGCAAACTATTCGCCTAAAGATTAATGATGAACTGTACGAACTTGAGGTCGAACCCCACCGCACCCTACTAGAAATATTGCGTGAAGATATGGGGTTAACCGGACCACGCGAAACCTGTGGTATTGGGATATGTGGTGCGTGTACGGTCCTCATCGATGGGCAGCCACTTTCCGCCTGTCTGATGTTAGGACCGATGGTACAAGACAAGCAGATTCAAACCGTTGAAGGGTTGAGCCGGGACGGTGAACTTGACCCAGTACAAGAAGCGTTTGTTGAGGAGATGGGCTTTCAATGCAGCTACTGTACACCGGGAATGATACTATCAACCCAGGCGTTGCTAATGGAAAACCCCACGCCAACGTCTGCTGAAGCACGTGAGTATTTGGCCGGTAATTTATGTCGCTGTGGAAGTTATATCAATATTTTGAAAGCCGTACATCTGGCAAGCAAAAAGCTGGCTGATCAACACGGCTAAATCCGAGACACCTACCCTAAGGATATATTTTGATGCAACTTGAAGGTATTTATACATTTGATGCCCCTCGTGATGAGGTGTGGACAGCCTTAATGGATCCGGAAATCCTGGCCTCTATCATCCCTGGCTGTAAAAAGTTAGAGCAGGTTGGCCAGAACGATTACCAAGCAGTGATGAAGATGAGAGTTGGTTCTGTCCAGGGTGAATTTCAGGCCGGGATTAAGATTTCAGATATAGAGGCACCGGAAGGCTACATCATTCAAGTAACCGGTAAAGGGTCTTCCACTTGTATGAAAGGCAAAGGGCAGATACGGTTGGCAGAGCAAGACACGTCAACTGTAATGCAATATAGCGGGCAGGCCCAAATTGGTGGGCGGATTGCCAGTGTCGGACAACGATTGCTTAAAAGTTCGGCCAAAGCCATAATCCAACAAAGTTTGGACGGCCTTCATGAACAAGTTAAAGCTCAGGTGCAGGCTGAAACTGAGCCATTAGCTGGCTCGGTTGTTTCAAAATCTCAATCTGGAACCAAGCCGTCATCACAAGTAGAGTTTGCCATAAGTGTTGCTAAAAACAGGTTTGAAGATTTAGTGCCGAAAAAGCAGCGGCATTTAGTGCCGGAAAAGCAACGGCCAATATTTATTCTTGGTGGCGTTGTTGTTCTCTTCATTCTTTTCCAATGGTGGCTAAAGTTTATTTTTCATCAGGTCGGTAATAAGTATCAAAAATACGATGTTAAGGAGATATAGCTGATGCTGCTTCAAGATAAAATTGTGTTGATTACCGGTGGTGGGCGCGGCCTTGGCCACACTCTATCGCTCGCTTTTGCCAAAGCAGGGGCTGATGTTGCGGTGGTCGGACGTTCCATCGAACCGTTACAGGCGGTCAAAGCAGAGATTGAAGCACTGGGACGACGTGCCATCGCGGTGTCGATGGATGTGTCCGACCCCGATAGTGTTGCAACAGGAAGTAAGCAGATTTTAGACTATTTTGGATATATTGATGTTCTGGTTAACAATGCTGCTACTGGTGGACCGTTAGGCCCCTTGTGGAAGCTTGATCCTACCGAGTGGCAGGAAACGTTTGATATCAATACAACGGGGGTCTTTCTATGTTGCCGTGCTTTTCTCCCGTCAATGATTGAGCGTAAGTCAGGTTCAATTGTCAACATTGGCTCAATGACGGGAAAACGCCCCTTACTCAACCGTACCCCTTACGCCGCATCCAAAATAGCCCTGGTTGGCCTAACCAGAACGCTGGCCTGGGAAACCGGCCCCTATGATATTCGAGTCAATTTGATTTCGCCGGGGCCAATGGAAAGCGAGCGCCTTAAATGGGTTTTTGAGACCCAAGCTGAAGAAGATGGCATCACAGTTGAGGCAGCACGACAACGTATGATGAACTATTCACCCTTAAATCGATTTGTCGATGTCGATAACGTCTCAGACTTAGCCATTTTCTTGTCAACCGATTCGGCCCGATCAATCACTGGCGAAGATATTAACGCATCCTCTGGAATCGCGATGTATTAAAATAAGGAAAAAGAATGGCAACTACAGTAGAAGATGAAACATTAGAAACGACTGATGTAGAACAGTGGCTCCACATATACCAACAGATGTGCAAAATCCGCTCCTTTGAGGAGCAAGCCAATGAATTATATCTCAGTGCCAAAATGCCGGGGCTGACCCACCTTTATATCGGCGAAGAAGCGGTGGCGGTTGGGGTGTGTGAAGCCCTTCGCCAGGACGATTACATTACCAGCACCCATCGCGGCCACGGCCACTGTTTAGCCAAAGGCGCTGTGGTTGACCAGATGTTTGCCGAACTCCTCGGTAAAGAAGCAGGATTTTGTCGGGGCAAGGGCGGCTCTATGCACATTGCCGATCAGGAACGCGGCAATTTGGGAGCGAACGCTATTGTCGGTGGGAGCGCCGGAATTGCCACCGGAGCGGCTATGTCCATCAAAATGCGCAAAACTGACCAAGTGGCCGTCTGCTTTTTTGGCGAGGGCGCGTTGGGTCAAGGGTTGTTGTACGAAGTGATGAATATGGCCCAACTCTGGAACTACCCAATTATTTATGTGTGCGAGAATAACCTTTACAACGAATATACCCATCACTCTGAAACTACCGCCGGCAGTATGACCGCTAGGGCCGAAGCATTTGGCATCCACACAGTAGAGGTTGATGGACAAGATGTTCGCGCTGTTCATCGTACCATGAGCGAGTTGGTGGCCCGAGCTAGAGCCGGTGAAGGACCGGCCTTCCTATTGTGTCACACGTATCGTTTTCACGGACATCACGTTGGTGATATTGATCGTAGTTACTATCGCTCAAAGGATGAAGAAAACCACTGGAAAACGGAAAAAGACCCACTTAAAATGCTGGCTGACTGGCTGATTGAGCAGAACCTAGCCGAAGCCGTCTTGTTTGAACAGATTCAAAAAGAAGTGGTTGAGGAAATTGATGCTGCTGTTAAATTTGCCCTCAATGCCCCGTATCCTGACAAAAGCGAGGTCGACCAGCATGTCTACGCCTGAAAATGTTCGAGAAATCACCTTTGGGCAGGCCATTAAAGAAGCGATTGCCGAAGAACTACGCCGCGATCCAACGGTTTTCATCATCGGGGAAGATGTCGCTGAGGCAGGCACGACCTTCAAAGTTTTAAGCGGCCTGGTTGATGAGTTTGGCCCGGAGCGTATCATCGATTCGCCCATCTCTGAGGCAGGAATTGCCGGGCTAGGGGTTGGGGCAGCGATGACAGGCATGCGCCCCATCGTTGATATTATGTTTGGTGATTTTATTACGCTAACCATGGACCAAATGGTCAACCAAGCGGCTAAAACTCACTACATGTCGGGGGGCAAACTCAAGGTACCAATGGTATTCCGTACGACAATGGGGGCCAGCCGCCGTTCTGCGGCCCAACACTCGCAATCGCTTCACGCCTGGTTGAGCCATATTCCCGGCTTGAAAGTCACTGTTCCCTCGACGCCCTACGATGCCAAAGGACTCATGAAAACGGCTATCCGAGACAATAATCCGGTGGTCACATTTGAAGACAAGATGTTGTTTCAACTCAAAGGCCCGGTGCCTGAAGAAGATTATACTATTCCGTTTGGTGTCGCCGATATCAAGCGCAAAGGGGAAGATATTACGCTGGTGGGAACCAGTAGTATGGTGCAGGTGGCCCTGGAAGCGGCTGACATATTGGCTGGAATCGGAATTGAGGCCGAAGTGATTGACCCTCGGACGATGACTCCCCTCGATACAGAAACCTTGGTCGAGTCAGCCAAAAAGACAAGCCGAACCATTGTCATTGATGAAGGCCACCAAAGCTTTGGGGTAACGGCGGAAATCGCCTCAATTATTGCCGATGGTGCATTTTATTATCTTGATGCACCGGTCAAACGTATGGGGGCAATGGACGTTCCCGTTCCATTTTCACCTGCGTTAGAAGATTTAACTATACCAACCGCCGAAGCCGTTTCAACCATGGCGAAAACTCTGTGCGGACGCAGTTAGGCCGTTCCAGAAAAATAAATAACCAATAGATAACATTTGTAAAAGCGTATATCAATGTATCAGACGACCTTAGCACGGCTTTAAAGCTTTTGGAAAACAAAAGCCCTTTTCTAACGATCGTTTGATTAAGGCCAGACCAGAAAAATAATTAACCAAACGCTAGATGGAATGGAACACCTTGAGCATAATCCAAATATTTCTAGACTGGCTTTAAAGCTTTTCTGACGAGTATTAGCTTAAAGATAAAGGTGTTGTAATTTTATATAGTTTGGACAATTTATTTCTTGGAAAAGCCTAACCCTAAAGGACTTAAGGTTTTAATATATTTTGATCAATTTATTTCTTGGAAAAGCCTTAATTTATCATTGTTGTTGACAGGAGATTGATTTTGCCAAAAGACGTGATTATGCCTGCCCTGGGTATGGCCCAGGAAACCGGTATTTTGCTACAGTGGTTTAAATCTGAGGGAGATGAAGTTACTAAGGGTGAGCCATTGATGGAAATTGAAACCGATAAAGCGACGGTTGAAATTGAAGCATCCGCTGCTGGTATCCTGGCCAACATCACGGCCCACCCTGGTGATGAAATTCCGGTGGGCCAGGTTATCGCATTGATTTTGGCTCCTGGAGAAACCGTGGCGGAACGAGTGGTCTCCTCCGTTGCTACCCCACCACCGCCAACCGCCGCAGCATCAGCGGAGACGGCAACAGATTTGGCGGGTCGGGATGGTCTGCCGGTTAGCCCGGTCGCGGCCCGTATTGCTGCCGAGCATAATATTGATTTGGGGCAAGTCAACCCGGTCGGAAGCCGGATTCAAAAAGATGATATTTTGGCCCATCTACAACAAAAGGAGGCTGTATCCCTAACGAACGGACGTACTTTGGCATCGCCCAAAGCGCGGCGGCTGGCCCGTGAGCAGAATTTGGATCTGACAACAATCAATGGCAGTGGGCCTGAGGGTGCCATTTTGGCCGCCAATGTATTAGACACAATCGATAAGGCGAAAATGAGAGCGGCAGAGCCTTCTCCAACACCAGCTCTTACCCCAGAAGCCTTGCCAATGGGTCGAATGTGGCAGGTAATGGCGCAACGCCTGACCGAAAGCTGGCAGACAGTGCCTCATTTTTATTTGGAGGCCGAGGCAAACGCCAGCCAATTGAAGCTGTGGCGAGCCAGTGCCCAAAAGCGGCTTGCTGAGAAACTCACCTTCACCGATTTACTCGTAAAAGTGGTGGCTTTGGCTTTGTGTAAACATCTTCGGCTTAATGCCAGATGGGTTGATGGCACGATCTTTGCCAATGAAGACATCAATATCGGTTTGGCCGTGGCGGTTGAGGAGGGGTTGTTGGTGCCCGTTATTCATCAAGCCGACAAAATGGGGTTAAACGATTTGGCTGCCCGCCGTAAAGAGGTTGTTGACCGTGCCCAAGCCAATAAATTGTCACTGGATGATATGAGCCACGGCACCTTTACCATCAGTAATTTAGGTATGTTCGGGGTTGATAGCTTTAATGCCATTGTCAATCCACCCCAGGCCGCTATTTTAGCCTTGGGCCGGATTGGCGACAAAGTTGTCCCGATTGACGGTCAACCAACGGTCCAACCGATGATGAAGATGACTCTCTCTTGTGATCATCGCGTGATAGATGGGGCCAGAGGCGCACGTTTTTTACAAACGCTGGTTCAGTTTATTGAAGACCCATTAGCCGTACTGGAGTAGAATGTAAAATGAAAGTTAAATTCTATGCCCATGCCTGTTTTCGATTTGAAGGTAATGGCTTGACGGTTGTATCCGACCCCTATATGCCAGGCCCCAAAGGAGCTGGGTTTGACCCAATTAATGAACCCGCCGACATCGTTATTCGCAGCTCATCTGATGACCGCTTTCATAACGACCCCAGTCATATCACCGGCAATCCGAAGGTGGTAACAGCCCCAGAGGTTCCGCCGGAGGGAATATCAGTGAAGGGATTGTACATCAAAACAATTCCAGTCATGGAAAATCTAACCTACGAATTTGGTCGCCCGCCGATGGATAACGCCATGTATACCTTCACTCTGGACGGCATCCGGGTGTTGCACTTGGGTGACATAGGTAATCCATTTACTGATGAGCAGTTGGCCCCGTTGATTGATCAAGTTGACTTGATGCTGGCCCTGACCGGGGAACACGCTACCATCGCTTTGGATGATTTGGATACGGCCATAGAGGCCATTCGGCCTAAAGTTGTTATCCCGATGCACTACTGGCATGAACGTGGTGTATTAGATGTTGAACCGGTGACAACCTTCACCTCCCGCTATCCTAAAGAACGAGTTACTTGGGTTAAAGGCTCAGAGGTAACTTTTACGGCAGACACGTTGCCAAATAATGGGTCGCTCCAAATCTATGTTTTGGAGCAAGCCCGATAACATTAGCCTCTATTCGCAAATTGGAGGTCGGACTGAAGTCCGCGAATTCTTGACGATGAATCTAAATTTACCAAAAACAAGCCGGGATATGTTTCCAATTATCAATCTGGTTCGGCATGGCCGCATCCCTGATTACGCGATGGATCACTACCTCACCCCACAAGGCCGAGAAGAAGCAATTGCCAGGGGTCGGGAGCTGGCCGAAACTGTTATTTCCGGTGAAACCATCAGCTTCTACAGCGGCCCTGCCCGCCGCGCCCGACAAACGGCGGCACTGGTGCAAGCGGGCCTACAAACAGCCCTAGCCGAGAAAAATATTGAGGTTACAATTCGGCCAACTATTGCCGTCGAAGATATTCTGGAAAACTGCCAATGTATTCTGGACGGCTTACATTATGATCTGATGTACCCTCTGCTCGATGCGGCACGCTGGCAAAGTCAGCAGAACGCGCCCGCCGATGCTCAAGCCTGTGCTGATTTCCTTTACAATTTGTGGCACACAGCAGATGATGCTATGGCGTACTGGCTTGATTATTCCGGCCCCGGTGCCGAATCGGTGAAGGCGGTTAACCAACGTACACTGGCTTTTGTGGAAAATCGATTTGACAGCCCCGTTGTGGCAGAATCGCCACAGCGTCATGTGGCGGTGACTCATTCCGGTAATCTTAGAGCCTATTTGAGGTTGGCATTTGGGTCTGACATCGGTCACAAGATGCCGTATGTTGATGTAATTACGGTCACAAATGAGCAGGTTTACTATCAGGCAGATGTCACATCGCGGCCAAAATTAGAGTAGTAACATTAGCAAAAAAGAGGTGATTTCGGAGCAATACAAAATGTATAAAAAAGACGCCATGGTAGCGGTAACTACCCCAGCGTCTAAGGCAACAAGGTAGACAACTCTGTATTTACGGCCCGCCAAGACCTGCAAAATACGGAGCGTTTCATTCATCATCCCTGAGTAGGGTCCCTTGTTATGTTTAAATATAACATAACTACCCCTTGTTGCCTACTTTTGCCAACCGACAGGAGTACTCAGATTTAGGGTAAGAAAACAGCTTAGATCTTTCTTGCCACATATCCACTCCAAGCAATCTCCGGTAAAACCCTACTCATTTTATTTCAAAGTTGAAGTAACATTTTGTGCCTTCAAAGAAGCGGATACGTGTATGCCCCAATTTTTAGTGGTCACCCTTAACAGTTTACCCCTAGCTGCCCTGTTTTTTTATTGTAGACAGTGGCTGCTCATTAATTTTTGTCCTCATTGCGATCATCATCGCTTTGTGGATTTACTTTGGGCTACGTTTTTGAAGGCGCATTCATCGGGGCGACCTTCTTTATGATTTTAACCACATTTGCCAGTTCATTTACTACGCGTTTCATCCGACGACCCCAAAAAATGGGGAAGAAGTTGTCGCACCTCAATTAATGGTAACTCAAGGAGAGGAGGCAAAATCAAACAAAGACTACAAGAGGGCGGGCGGGGGTGGGGAACTTGAAAGATATTGGAATGTACCAAGATTGTTCCAGAATGCGATCAAAATAGACTCCCCGCGATTAAAAAATAGCAATGACAAATCTGAAGGAGAAATCTAACAATGAAAAAAGTATTAATTATTAGTTTCGTTTTATCTATTTTGCTGGTTGGTGTTGCCGCCGTTGCCTTAGCTCAAGGTGGCGTTACAACCGTGACTAATCCAAACAACGAAGTATCAGATGAGCTTGTTCGTCAAAACACCCCCTGGGAAGTCTACAACGAACACATTTTGGCCTTAAATGCCTGCGACTGGGAGCGTTTGATGGCCCAGTACCCCGATGAGATTGAGATTCATTTACCCGACGGTGTCGTTGTAGCAGGCCGAGAGGATGTGGGTGACTTGTTTGCTGGATTTGTTCAATCCTTTGAAGACGGCGGCTTGTGTGGGATGACCTTTGTCGAAGAGAACCGCTTCACCGTTGGTACAACCCTAAATGTGCAATGGGTGGCAGATGCCCCATTTTTAGCTCGTCCTTATCGTGGCTCTGATGCTTACGTTACCGAGGATGGTTTGATGGTGGCCCAGGTGACAACCTTCAACGGGGCCGATTTGGTCTTCAAAGGTGAATACGACGCCGCGAGTACAATCGTTAACCCTGATACAGGTGAGGTCTCGGCTGAATTAGTTCGTGAAGCAACGCCTGTTGATGTTTACGAAGAGCACATCCGTGTCCTCAATGCGTGTGATTGGGAAGGGTTGATGGCCCAATACCCTGATCAAGTCGAGATCCACCTACCAGACGGCGTTCTTTTTCAAGGTCGGCAAGCCGTTGGTGACTTATTTGCTGGGTTTGTGAAACCGCCGGAAGAAGGTGGTCTGTGTGGCATAACCTTTACCGAAGAATCTCGCTTTGAAGCTGCCGGTGTTCTAAATGTGCAGTGGGTGGCCGATGCGCCCTTCCTGGCCGAACCTTATCGTGGCTCTGACGCTTACGTTACCGAGGATGGGCTGATGGTGGCTCAGGTGACCACCTTCAATGGAGCGGATCTAGTTTTTACAGAGCAATAAATTCATCGTTTTCCCCTTGTTCCCACATTCTAGACACTCTAACCGGGAATGAGGGGAAGGGATGAGCAAGAAATCTTTCAGCTCACTTGTTTGATTCTGGTTTATCCAAATTAGGCAATATTTAAATGGGCACCTCGGACAAGTCCCCCAAGGGACGACGTCGAGAATGAAAATTTAGCCAATGATGAATGATGAGTGAACTACACTTCTCACTCATCATTTTCAAGGAAATGAACATGTCGTTTTTGACGGATGCAATCATAATCGGGTTGATAGATGCGGCACCGTTGGTTTTAGCCGCAATGGGCTTCACCCTGATATACTACCTCAAC